>CAWICI010000006.1:0-334952 GCA_963834635.1 uncultured Solirubrobacterales bacterium
GATTATTCGTCCTGTGCGGATATCTGGCGCTAACCGCAACCGCGCTCTACAGCTCCTGTGGGTGGTGGTAGCAATAGCGGGGACGGTGTTGCAGTTCTCAACTGTCGCTACCCAATGGGGAGCACTCCAGACTGCTTGCCACCCTGCCTCGTCATGCCTGGGCTTCCAAGCTCGATTCATCGGCTGCTCATGCACTTCGGATGCGCGGCATTGCGTTGACCAGTTACGCGGTGTACACAGCGGCGATTGTGCTGATTGTCTGGATCATCTGGTACGGCCTGTCTGCACTCATCATATGGCGGAAGCCAGACGACTTTGGAGCGCTTCTTTGTGCCTTCTTCCTGATCACGACGGCGCCCGTGGGACAAGCCAGCCTCTGGATCGCTTCCGCCGGCTCCGCCGGCGCCATAAGCTTTGCGGAGGTCGCGTTGCTGGCGCTGCTGTTTCCCGACGGGCGCTTTGTGCCTCGCTGGGTACGTTGGCTAGCCGTCGCTCTCGTTCCAGCAACGATCCTGATGGCTTTCGCACCCTCCGCTGATAGCGCCACTTCCCGTTGTTTTCCTGATGGTGGCATCCGCCGGATTGCAGATTTACCGGTTCCGGTATGTCTCTTCATGGGGCTCAACGGCAGCAGGCGAAGTGGGCTTTTCTCGGGCCGATCGCCGGCACCCTGGGGTTCACTGCCCTGCTGCTTCCGTTCGTCTTCGGAAACATCCCCAACGGCTCACTGTTTGCTGCCCTCAGCACCACCGGCTTTCCCCTCATACTCTCGGTGATCCCCGTAGCGTCTTGGTGATCGCCGTGCTGCGCAGCCGCTTGTGGAACATCCATCGCCTCATCAATCGAGCACTGGTCTACGCTGTGCTCACCGCGACGCTGGCTGCGATCTACATCGCGAGCGTGCTGGGCTTCCAGGCCCTCTTCCGATTGGTGGCCGGCAATACCTCCGAGCTGGCGATTGCCTTCTCCACGCTGGCGACGGCGGCACTTGTCAACCCGCTTCGACGGAGGATCCAAGCCGGGATCGATCGGCGCTTCTACCGGCAAAGGTACAACGCTGCCAGGGTGCTGGCCGCCTTCGGAGAGACCTGTCGCGATGAAACCAAATCTCGACGCGCTGCGGGCCGGAATCGTCGACGTTGTGGCGCAGACTATGCAGCCGCATACATTTCACTCTGGCTTCGTGAGGATAAACGATGAACACAACGCTTCAGTCGCTCTCCGGTTATTGCCGGATGCTCGTGGCAGCAATTCAGCGAGGTTGGGCAGCGAATGACTGAAGCCGGGAACAACTGGCGCCACTTCTCTCGGCCGCCCTCTGACCCACCACGGTGACCGGCGCTGGGCAATCGCCAATTCGCGTATCGTCCCCATCACTCGGGAAATGGTGCTGGACGGCCAGACCGTAGTCGTCGAGGGGAAACGGATCCTGGACATCGTCCCGAGTGGCGAGCCTTTGGGTGAGATACCGGTTTTTGATGCTGAGGGCAGCTATCTCTGCCCCGGACTCGCTGATATGCACGTCCACTTCAACGACTCCGGTGAGGCACTGCTGTTTCTCGCCAACGGCGTGACCACGGTGCGGAACATGTGGGGCTCAACTTTTCACCTGGCATGGCAGGACCGTATAGACAGTGGCGACCTTCCGGGGCCGCGTATGTTCACTACCAGCCCGATCGTCGATGGCGCCGGTCCGGCCGGCGGCACCTCCTGGCCGTCGCTGACGCCCTGATCGATCCCTCAGCGGCTCCGGGCCTCGTCGATGCGTACGTCGAACGCGGTTATCGGCAGATCAAGGTCTACGACTATCTGACGCTGGAAGTGCTCGAAAGTGCTGGGCACGCGGTCCGCACAGCACGGTGTGCGGATGGGTGGTCATTGCCCCGTCGGGACGAGATACGAAGAGGCGATTGCCGCCGGCATGAGCTTCTTTGAGCACTCTCTCCAGGTCTTTACCGGACATGGAGGCACGGAGGAGCCGGATTGGACCGCGGTACGAGCTCTCGCTACGCGACTGGCCGGTGAGGGGATCTGGAATTGCCCGACAATCAGCGTCCATCAGTCGGCTGAATACGGTCCGCGCCCGGAGCGCGATCGGGAGTGGAACGAGTACAGCGCGCTGGGCATGCGGGCCTTTACCGATTTCGTAATGGACGCGATGCGGAGCATGGGGCGGCTGCAGGAAGCCATGGCCAGTCAGGCACGGGTGAACAAGCAGTTCTTTCAGCTACTCGGTATCCTGGCCGAGGTCGGGGCGCCGCTAATCGTGGGCACCGACACTGCCAACCCGCTGGTTACACCAGGCTTCTCGCTGCACCGTGAGCTGGCCAACATGGTAGCGGGCGGATTTCTCCCTATGGAGCGATGCGCGCCGCGACCGCGGAGCCGGCCCGCTTCATGGACGAGGCCGGGCAATGGGGTGTTGTCGAGCCAGGCGCCAGGGCCGACCTTATCATCTGTCGCGATAACCCGCTCGCGGATATCTCCGCGGTGAGCCGGCCCGACACGGTCATTGCCAATGGCTATGTGATGCGCCGATCGGACCTGGAGAGCTTCCTCGCGATTCGCCGGCGGCAGCTCGCGGACGCGGTGCCCGAGCCGCAGCCGGAAAAGTCCAGACGCTGGTCGGCGAGGTGCGCGGATGCCGCTGTGGCACGCTTACCTCCCGGCGCACCGTCTCTCCCGGCGGCGCCAGCATGGTGGAGGAGGAAGAACGCACCCGCGACCTGAGGCGCCACACCCGGCTACGGTTGGCACCTGACGGCACGGTTCTCCACGCCGACATCCGGCTGAATACCCTGGTCGGCGAGGAACGCTGCCTTGTCGAGCGCGCCGGCAACGGATACCGGTTCAAGCTCGCCGAATACGACCGCCGTCAGAGCAGCGGAAGTCTGGACCTCGGCCCGGCCGTCATCGATCCGACCGTGGCTCCATCGGCCCTGGCAGTTGCCTTGCAGCGTGAGCGACAGCCCGTGCGACCTCTGATCCGGCTGAATCGCAACTACGTCATCCCGTTCGTGCTGGGCCGTCCTGTCGAGGGCAGGCTGAGAGTCGAGCCGGTCGACAACGATGATGAGACGACTACCTGGGGGCTCGATGATGGGACGCGAGGGCAGATAGGGCCACCCGCCAGCTTCGCCCTATACGCCCACCGTGACGGTGGATGCAGATGGGAACTTGAGAGCGGTCGGTGGCTTCGGATTCATGGGTCAAACTGCTTATCGGGAACTCGAACAGGCGCCCGGGTCGGATGCTCTCAACGCTCAGCAGTAACCTCTGTTGCCAAGGATAGGCTCATTCCCCGAACGCATACTCAAACGTCAATAGCCCTACCGTCAGAAAAACCACGTCGAAAGCGGCCAGAGCCTCGAGCCACAGGGCTAGATCGGCGTTCGTACCGGTGAGCAACGCCGTGGTCGCTTTGACCGCGCCGACGAGCACGGGCACGGTCACCGGTAGCATCAGCAGCGGCAAGAGCACCTCTCGGGCCCGGAGCGACATCGTCAGCGCGCCGTAGAGCCCGCCGATGGCCGCGAAGCCACAGGTCCCGAGCACGGCCACCAGTGCCAGTCCGAGCGCGGATACTCCCAACGGCAGACTGTAGAGCACCGCCGTGATCGGCAGGATGATGGCCTCGATCAGCAGCATCACCGCCATCGTGCCGAGCACTTTCCCGGCATAGATCGCGCTCCGGTTGCGAGCCAGCAGCAGCAAGCCTTCGAACGCGTTGTTTTCAGCCTCGAGCTGATAGGCGCGTCCGAATGCCAGGATCCCGGCAAAGACAAACGCCAGCCAGAGCGCGCCGCCGGCCGCTGCCCGCAGCCGGTCGCGATCCGGTCCGAGGGCGAAGGAAAAGGCGAGCAAAGCGATTCCGGCAAAGAAGAGCATGGCATTGAAATTGGCCCGGCTCCGAGCTTCCAGCAGCACGTCTTTGCGAAAGACCGCCCAGGCCTGTTCAGCCCACGTACTGTGCATGCCGTGCCCGGTATGCCGCCGGCGGTCCTACCGATACCAGACGCCCCCGCTCCAGGACGGCCACGACGTCGGCCAGCGCTAATCCTCGCTCCGCATCATGCGTGGCCAGGATCACGGTCCGGCCCTCCGCCGCTGCGCTTCGGACTACCGAATCCACCAGATCGGCGCCTACCGCATCCAGGCTGTTATACGGCTCGTCGAGGAGCATCAGCCGTGGTTTCTGGAGGAGGAGCCGCGCCAGCGAGAGCCGCCGTTTCATTCCACTGGAGAAGCTGCGTACGCGCTCCTGGGCGTGCGCTTCCAGATCGACAGCCGACAGCATCGAAAGGAGAGACACCGCTGGCAGGTGATGCCCTGCCATGACCGTGGTAAATCGCAGATTCTCGAGTGCCGTCAGGTCGTCATACAGGTATGTCTCACCAGCCATGAGGCCGACCTCGGACCGGAGGCTGACGCGCTCGCGTTGCATGTCGTGGCCGAAGATATGGCCGTGTCCGAGCGTGGGGCTGATAGCTCCGGCAACGATCTTGAGCAGCGTCGTCTTGCCCGAGCCATTCGGTCCCAGCAAGACCAGCGTCTGTCCGGCGTCCAGCTGCAGAGTGACAGCTCGCAGCGCGGCGGTTCGCCCGTACAGCTTCGCCACGCGATCGAGCTCCAGAGCAGGGATGTGCTTCACGCCCCATGGTAAAGGCCGCAGGGAGCGCGCTCCGCGGCTCGACTAGGCGACCGCGGCCTTTCCGCTGCCGATTCCGGCAAAGAGATCGTCCTCGTGCTCACCCGGCGCGGCGGGTGGCGAGAGCCGCATGAAGTACTCCTTGCCCTGCAGGTGGTTCAGTACCTCATCGGGAATCTGCAGAAACCACGAGTCCGGTTTGATCTGTGTGCGGTGCACGGCCAGCGCCTGCTTTTTGAGCGGTGCGAATTCGGAGATGTCGACGATCGCCGTAATCTCATCCTCGGGAACGCCGTAGTCGTCGAAGTTGAAGTCCTCGCGCATCCATGGCACCTTCAGACCGTACTTCCCGATTCCCTCCACATACTCGCGGAATCCCTCGCGAGAACGGGCCGAGTGATACAACTTGGCCGGCGCCCAGGGCTGCCCCTGCGCGCGATTGAAAGCCTCGACGGCGACGCGGTGGGTCATGATGTGATCGGGATGGCCGTAGCCACCGGATTCGTCGTACGTCACGACGACGTCCGGCCGGGTCTCGCGCATGATGTCGAGCAAGCGGTCGGTCGCCTCGTCGAGCGGCGCATTCATGAAATTCGCGGGATTCTTGTTTTCTTCGGTGTCCTTCATACCGGAGTCTCGATACCCCAGGAAGTAGATATCGGTGACCCCTAGAATCCGACAGGCCTCGCGGGTCTCCGCCTCTCGTATCTCGCCCAGCCGGGGAATCGCTTCCTCCTCGGTGCGATCAGGATCATGCATCTCGCCGGCTTCCCCGCGGGTGCCATAAACCACCACCACACGATCTCCCGCATGGGCGTAGCGGGCGAGGATTCCACCGGTACTGAAGACTTCGTCGTCGGGATGGGCGTGCACCGCCATCAGGCAGCGCCGATCGTTCTGGCTCACTGGGACTCCCTTATCTCGCGTCGCGGAATGTCGCGGGATGCACCGGCTCACGTGCTGCCCGCACAGTAAATGAAGGGCCGGTCGCCGGCCCTCCTGCATGGCCGATTGTACACTCTGATCCATTAGATGCCGGCGACGAAACGCCCCGGGCTCATGATCCCATCCGGATCGAAGGTTGTTTTGATCTTGCGCATGAGTGCGGCTTCCGGGCCCGTCGAATCCCATACTCCCGCGGCATGCTTGACCTCTGCATCGACTCGCAGCAGCACAGCATGCCCTCCGGCTCCCCGTACTCGCTCGCGTATCGCCATCGCATCCTCCGCGGTCAGGGCCTCCGAATCGAGATAGCTCAACCCGGTTGCCGGATAGCTGAGCAGCTCACTCTCTTCGGCGAGAGCGGCGAGCTGCGCCGTCGCGGCCGGGGTGTCGAAACCCGAACAGCGGCGCGAGCGGGGAAGTCGCGCAGGGCGGCAAAGAGGGTCCCGGCTTGAGCCGGTTCGATCGTGCCAGGAGCTCGCTCCGCGACCGAGCGCATCGATCCCGACATACCGGCAACCGCTCGTGGCGAGCCGCCGAGGGTGATCAGTACGGCCGCGGCGCTCAGCCCAAGAGCCTGGGCGTAGCGCTCGTTGACCACCACCAGTGAGAGCACTCCGGGACCGTTGGCGCGCAGGCGAGTCGAGAGGCGGAACGCCTCATCGGTTGAAGCGCATTCGAAAAAGAGCATGCGTGTGGCCGGGGGACGTGGGAAGAGCTTGAACGCGGCCTCGACGATGACGCCGAGCGTGCCGTACGAACCTATGAAGAGCTTGGCCAGGTCGTAGCCTGCGACGTTTTTGACCACCCGTCCGCCGCTGCGGGCGATCTCACCACCCGGCAATGCCATGCGCATGCCGATCACCATGTCGCGGGCCGAGCCGTAGGCGCTCCGCCAGGGACCGCTTGCGTTTGCCGCCAGCGAACCGCCGACCGTCGCTCGTTCGGGTAGTGGCGGGTCCAGCGGCAGAAACTGCCCGCGACGAGCGAGCTCCGCATCGAGCTCGGCGAGCGTGGTGCCGCTCCGGACAACCATGGTGAGGTCGGCGGGATTGTACTCCACGATTCCCGTGAGCTCGCCCGTGGCGAGTCCCAGATCGTACCGCGACGGCGGCTCGCCGACGTGGAGCAGTGTACCGCCGCCGGTGGGTATGACGGCCTGGGACGCGGACCGAGCCTCCGCCAGGGCAGCCGCCACCTCCTCCTCGGTGCGTGGCGCGATGATACGCCCGGGCGCGAGACCGTCGATCATCGTCATACGTCATCCTAAGACGTACCACGCAGAAGCGATACCACAATCTCGAAGCGCGGAAGGAGAAGCAAATGGATCCACGTCTGGTGACCGAGATCAGAGAGTATCTGCATGCGCGCATGAAAAAGAATCAAATCCCGGCGATCGCCTATGCGATCATGCGCGGCGACGAGGTTGTCGTCACCGAGGGGCTTGGCATCGCCAACCTGGAATGGAATAATCCCGCCGGAATCGACACTGCGTTTCAGCTTGCGTCGGCAACCAAGCCGATCGCCGGCACGCTCGTAATGATGTGCGTCGAGAGTGGCGAGCTACGACTCGACGCTCCGGTGACGGAGTATCTGCCCGATACGCCGCAAAGCTGGAGCGGTATCACGGTGCGGCATCTGGCAACGCACAGCTCTGGTCTCCCGGATGACGTATCACATCGCATGCTGCGGCTGGACGCCACGGGGACGGGTGCGTCGGACGAAGGATCAACATCCGAGGTTTCGATTGCCGACGTTGTGACGGCCGCCGCGCAGCTTCCACTGGAGTACGAGCCCGGCAGCACGTCGCGCTACGCTCTCACCGATTTCGTGGTGTTGACCGCGATTCTCGAGACCGTCACGGGCACACCGATTCAGCAGCTGTTGCGTGACCGCCTTCTGGATCCGCTAGGAATGCGAGCCACGTGCTACGACAATACCGTCAACCATGGTGAGGCGCTGAGGATGGACATCGTCCCTCGCCGGGCCGGCGTCTATCGGGTGATGGACGGGAGGTTGCGGGAGATAAAGTTCCGCTATCCACGGTGGGGATATATCGCGGGCGGGCTCTACTCATCGGTGCAGGACATAACGACCTGGCTTGCGGCGCTGTATCGCGGCGAGCTGCTGACCCCGGCGAGCATGGCGGAGATGTGGCGTCCGCAAACGCTCAACGATGGCACGCCGGGCCTCTTTAGCCCCGGCTGGGTCGTGTACACCCACCGGGGACGTCCTGTGACGGGGCACAGCGGCGGGCCGGCCCTGGCCGATATCGAGCGCTTCCCTCTTGATGATCTGACAGTCGTCGTGCTGTGCAACCAGCAGAGTATTATGCCGGACATCGCCCCCACGGTTGCCGACATGGTCCACATTCGGAGCACGTACGAGGAGGCGCGCGCCGTGCTGGGGAGCACAACGGGCCGCGGCGAGCTGGCCGTTGCGCCGGAACCACTCGATTCGTACGCCGGCAGTTTCGACCATCCTGACTCGGGCGTCCTCTCGATCGGCCGCAACGACGACGAGCTCACCCTGACCTACCGTGGTGAGACCTTTCCGCTGCGTTACTTCCGAGTGGATGTCTTCGAGTGGCGGCCGGGAGAGGAAGCCGAACCTATACCCGTGACCTTCACCACGGGAGTGGCCGGGGGGATAGCGGAGTGGTGGTCGAGATCGATCCTTCGCGGCCACCGATCGAGTTTCGCCGTGCAGCGGACCGGTCAATGCGGAATCGCGACTTCCTGGAGCGCTTTGCCGGACGCTACGACCTCATGGGCTCGATATTCACCGTAAGCGTGGAGGGCGAGGATACGCTGATCGTACACACACCGAATCAGCCGGCCATGGAGCTCGAGCCATTGCGGGGCACCGAGTTTGCAGTCAAGGGCGGGCCGGGAACGACTATCGAATTCAGGGTCGATGATGCCGGTGTGGTGACTGGAGTGGCACTCAAGCAGCCGATGGGAGAGGTGATCGCCGCGCGCCAGACCGTCTGAGGCTGACATGGACGCCGTTTTTTGCCTCGATGCAGACACGAGCCGCGGGTCGTGCGATGGGCAGGCACCGCCGCCAACCCCATGCCCAGTACGGCTAGACGCGCCGGCTGTTTGGCCGGTGCGGCTCCGAGTCGATGCCCCACGAGACGATGCGTCGCGGATAGACGCGAATCAGCTCAGGATCGGCGCCCGGAGTGATGACATCTCCACCGGTCGTCACCGCTTCCGCCCGACCACGAATCTCGACGCCGCACACCACGCCCTCTTCGCTCACCCCGTCCACCACGAACGCCGCGCGGCCATCGCGCTGCACGTCACGATACTTCTTGCTACGGCCCATAAACCTGCCGGTAACGTCCATGCTGTCGAGCGAGGATCGACCGGAAGCGCGCGGGAACGACGCCGGAGTCTCCGGACCCGCCGACCGTCGCCAGCCGGCCCAATTGCTGGCCATCCAGAAATCGTTCTCTCAGCGTCGGTGAAGGCGCTCGGTTTCAGCTCACAAAAAAGCGTCCACGGCAATTGCCGCGGACGCTGATTGGAAGCGATCAGGCGGTCGCTGCCGCGCCAAAGTACGGCTTGATCTTGCCGAGCAGGCGTTCTTTCGGCATGAAGCCGACCAACCGCTCGACCGGCTGGCCGTCCTTGAACAGGATGAGGGTCGGAATGCTCTGCACGCCGAACTTCATCATGGTCTGCGGGTTGGCGTCCACGTCGAGTTTGGCGATCTTCAGCGAGCCCGCGTACTCTTCGGCGATCTGTCTCCAGGATCGGGGCGATCATCTTGCACGGGCCGCACCACTCGGCCCAGAAATCGACGAGGACCGGCTTATCGGCATTGACGACCTCGTTCTCAAACGAGGCATCGGAGATTGCAACGGGATGAGACACGGAATAACTCCTTCCGGGAGTTCTACTTGCAAGTATATAGTAACTACCAATCAGATAGCAATATGCTATACTGCCGCATGACAGCTCGACCACTTACCGCCGCCGGCCGGCGTCAGTCTGCCCGGTGGCCAATGCCGCTCGACTTCTCGGCGATCGCTGGACGCTGGTGATTCTGCGCGACCTCGAGGATGGGCCGGTGCGCTTTTCCGAGCTCCAGGGCTCCTCGAAGGCATCAGTCCCCGAACTCTCGCCGACCGCCTGCGTCAAATGGAAAGTCAGGGACTGATCCGCCGCGAATCGTTCCGCGAGATTCCGCCCCGCGTGCAGTACAGTCTCACGCCCAAAGGCAGAGCTACGCTTCCCGTGGTGGATGCCCTGCGTTCGTTCGGGGAGACCTGGCTGAGCCCCGAAGAGCAGCAGTGCTGCTAATTCCGCCTCGCGAGTAACAGGCACACCGGCGCAGGCACTGTACCCGTGGGGTACAATGCCTGCGCCATGCGCCAGTGTGCCCCGCTCTCCCCTCGTCTGTATGCCGTCCTGGCCGCGCTGACGCTGGTCCTCGCCGGCTGCGCGACAGCGGTCACCAATGCCTTCCCGCACGTCAACCATGACACCGCGGTACTGGAATGGGGCATCGTCGGGACAGGCGACGTGCAAACCCTCGATCCCGCCCTGGTGTCCGATCCCACGTCATTTACGGTAGCTTCTCTGGTCTATGGTGGGCTCGTTCGGCTAGATGCGCGACTCCGGGTCGTACCGGACGGCGCCGACCGCTGGAGCATCTCGCCCAATGGCAAGGTCTATACATTTCACATTCGTCATGGCCTGAGATTCGCCGATGGCAGGCCGGTCACCGCGCTGGACTTCGCCGCGGCGCTCGATCGCGCGCTCGGGCCCGAAGGCACCTCCGGCACGGCGTCCTTCTATCTGAACCTGATAGCACGACATGCGTCGCGGAACGGAGGCAGGACACGTTTCGCACCGGCTATCGACGTGCTCAGCCCTTCGAAGCTGCGTATTACTCTCGTCCGGCCGGCGGCACATTATCTGGCGGAGCTCGCGCTGCCGGTATCATACGTTCCCGATCCACGCGTCATGGCGCGATATGGCGACACCTGGACCGATCACGCGGCAGGCTTTGGACCGTTCTCGGTGGCGGAGTGGCGGCACTCTCAATACCTGCGGCTGGTCCGCAATCCGTACTACTACAGCGGGATACCGGCGGTCAAGAGCATCGTGCTGCACTTCGCAACTGAGGCGAGCGCGCTCGCCGCTTACCGATCCGGACACCTTGACCTTGTATCCGGCATTCAGCCCGGCCAGACGTTGCCGGGTAAACCGTTCGGCATACGGCGTGTCCCCGCGCTGGCCATGGATTACCTCGCGTTCAACACGGCGAGACTCCCATTTCACCGTTTGAACGCCCGCCGGGCGTTCGCCGCCGCGTGGTCTCCTTCGTTTGCATCCGCGGCCATGGGTCGCTCGGCGTTTCCGGCCGCGGGTCTACCGCCTTCCGCCTTCCTGATTCCCTCCACGCGCTGGCGTCCCACGGCTTCCCCGCGTACCTATCTCCACGCGGCGAGGTATGCCAATGGGGATGCGCTGCCCTCACTGACGCTCATCCTGCCACGCGATCCCCGGCTCCTGATCCTCGCGGAGGATATGCGGCAGGCGTGGGAAACCAAATTGGGTGTGTCTATCGCGCTACAGGAGCTGAACACCTCCAACTACGGACGCGTGCTCGGCGCTCACGCCTTCGACCTTGCTCTGGTGGAGTGGGGCGGTGATTATCCCGATCCGCAGGATTTTCTCGGCACTCAGCTCGGCTCCTCCGCCGACAACATAACCGGATGGTCCGGGACACTGTACAACCGGACCGTGTCACTGGCCGACTCGTACGCGCCGACCGACCCGCGCCGCCGGGCGCTATTCCGGCAGGCCGCGACGTTAGCGCTGGAGAAGCTGCCTATTCTTCCCCTCTCCGAGCCGGCGCAAACCGCCGTTATCCGGCCGGATCTCGCCGGAGTAGCGCTCACACCCCTCGGCACCATCTGGGGAGATTGGTCGCAGGCACACCTTCGGAGCTAATTCCTACCCTCTTGTTCTGGGCGATGGCTCCGAGCAGAAGTCGATCACGGTGCGTGCTAGCGCATCCGCGCACGCCGCGACCTCATCGATAAGCACGTACTCGCTCGTGGCATGCGCTCCAGCTCCGCCAGGCCCGTACACCACGGTAGGGATGCCGGCCGCCGAGAGAATCGCCGCATCCATCCATGGCGTGTCCCCGTACACCTCGGGCATTCGACCCATCACCTGTGAGGCGCCCGCTGCGACTGCCCGCACGATCTCCTCATCCCTCGGGATCTCAAACGGCTCGCGCCAGAAAAACGCCTCCGAGGTCGCCGAAAAACCCGCGGAATCTCCACGGAGCTCGTCCAACATCTGCTCGATCTCATCGGATACGCTTTGCCGCGTCTCGCCGGGAATCGTGCGGCGTTCTATCTGGAGCCGGCAGCGCTCGGGATAGCTGCTTAGCTCCTGACCGCCTTCGATGAGAGAGGCGTGCATGGATGCGGTGCCCACCAGCGGATGCGGCGGGCGGCGAGCGAGCCGGGCGCTCAGCTCTTCCAGCCCGACGAGCACGCGACCCATGTGGGCGATAGCGTCGATTCCGAGATCGGGCTTGCTGCCGTGTGCCGCTCTGCCGGTGGTCTCGATCGTGATCCAGGCAAACCCTTTATGTGCCGTACAGAGCCGCAGTCCCGTCGGCTCGGTCACCACCGCGGCATCAGCCAGGAGGCCGGCTACCAGCGCCTCCGTCCCCAGGCTGGCATACTCTTCATCCGCCACACCGGCCACGATTAAATCGACGTTGTCGGCATGGCTGCGCGCCACGATCTCGGCGGCCAGCATGATCGCGGCCAGCCCCCCTTCATGTCGAAGGCGCCCCGTCCATACAACCGGTCACCATCGACCCGCGGCTCGAACGGGCGCTCCATGCCGGCGACCCCGACGGTGTCGAGGTGGGCGTTCAGGATGATCGACCGGCCCGATCCGCGCCGGAGACGCCCGATAGCATTGGGCCGGCTCGGAGCCACCTCGGGCGTCTCGACCGCCAAGCCGCGCTCCGCCAGCCATCGAGCAACATACTCCGCGATCTCACTCTCCCCGCGAGATCCGGGTACGAGAGATGGATTGACGGAATCGATGGCAACCAGATCCGACAGCAACGCGACAACCGCCTCGCGTGAGGGATGTCTCGGATTGCGCGCGTGACCGGATTCGCCCATCATTTGCACCTCCTCGTAACTCGATCAACACGGTATTATGACGCGGCCTTGAACCATGCATGCAGAACATGTCCTGGCTCGCTTTGCCGCCGACCTCGCACCGCCGATCGACCGCCTGTTCGTGGCCGGGCATATGGCTGCGCGCCCCCATGCGAAATCGCTCCGCGAGCGACTGGGAATTCGCAGCTTCGGGCCGCTCATCGACCTTCGCGTGCTGCTCCTGTCTCTCCGTGGGATGACCCTGGCGCAAGCCGCCGTTCTCCAGCGCTACGTCGACCCGGCCGACATCGCCCGCGCTCTCGACGAGGAGGTAGCGCACGATCTGCTCGGGCGGCGAGAATCTACCTACTATCCCACTGCGCGCGGTCGCGACGTGCTATTGGCCCTCACTGAGGCGTTGGAGCGCGGGGTGAATGAGCTCTGGTCAGAGTGCACGGTGGAGGTGATGGCGCTTGAATCCATCTCCGGCACGATCGTGCGGCAGAATGCGTCGAGGCTGGACGCGTCGCGCTACCCGGCCTTCACGGCGGTGAGTCAGGGGTACGTCGCGCCAAAAGCTTCACCCGCCTATCGTCTCTGGAGCAATCTAGCCGCCCTGCGGTATCTCAGAGCCGACGCGCACGCGTTGGCCTGGGAAGAGGTGGCTCTCCGAAGAGACAGCATCCAGTGCTTGACCGAGCTTCGCCACGCGGTGGAAGGCCGGAGTGTCGTCGAGCTGATGAGTGCGCTCGGAAGCGGACGAGAGGAAATCGAGGCCGGGCTGCATCCACTCGGTAGTCGAGGATGGGCTGTTCAATCGCAAGAGCGCTGGCAGCTGACAAATGAAGGCCGGGAGGCGCGCGATGCGATCGAGGCAGCAACCAATCGGTATGCCGCTCCGGGGTTTCTCGCGGTATCGTCAGTCAAGAGGAACCGGCTGCTGAGAAAGCTCGAGACTTTGCCAGGTGCGCCGGGAACATGACTTTCGAGTCGCCATATGCTTGACAGTGCAAATTCACCCAAACGGTAGTACTATAAGAGCAGGGCATTTGTGTCCTGGGCAGAGTACTGACCAGGACTCAGACACGGCTGCACAGCTGAAATCCGAATGAGAGAGGGGTGGAAGCGAAGCGCGAGACATCCCACCACTAGCTGATCAATCAGATGAGTTCAAGAGGAGGAGTCCAGTGCTACGAGTAGTCCATGGGGGCGTGCGCCTCGCCGGCATCTGTCTGGCGCTCGCGATGTTGACCCAGTTCGCTGTGCCGGCAACTGTCTCCAACGCGGCCGCCGACACGTTCACGTTCGCCAAGACGATGCTGGATCTTGGGCATGGCCCGTGTGTGGCTCCCACGCCGCCTAGGTCAGTGCCGGCGGGAACGTACTCGACTACCCTGGCGTCCGTGGCCAACGGAGATTGCATCGCAATTCACATCGCGATCACCAACAACGGGACGTCCCCGACGCGATTACCAGCTTGATATTCAGTGATACTTGCCGGCGGGCCTGACAGGCATTTTCTCTAATAGCCCTGCCGCCAACACCGGCTGCTATGAGGCTGGCAATCCACCATGCGCAGTCACTGCGAGTGGCGTCACCTTTACATCTGGTGGCTGGCTACAGACTGTCCCCGAACAACTCGGGATCAATTACATTTCTCGCCCAGGTAAGCTGCGCCGGCGGATCCGGCCCGATCATGAACTCTGCATCTGCAACGGCGAGCGGCGCTGGCAGGGCATTCACCGGGAACAGCCCGACAACGGCCACGATCACAGCCGTCACCGGATGTCTCCCGAATACCTACACACTGAATAAGACTGTTGGAGATGCGGGAGCTGGCCCTTGCACGGCGCCGACCGCGCCGACCGCCATTCCAGCGGTGACGTACTCGCATACACTCACCGTGGCGACGGGCCACTGCGTGGCCATCCATATCGCCATCACGAATAACTCGGCTCTCCCCGTAACCAGCCTGACGTTGAGTGATGCGTTGCCCGCGGGGTTGACGGGTGTCTTTGGCGCCGGCAACACTGGTTGCTTTGAGATTGGCAATCCGCCTTGTGCGGTGACTGCGGGCGGCGCCACCTTTACCTCGGGAGCCGGCTACACGCTGGCCTCGGGCGCGACCGGAACCATCACCTTCCTGGCAACCGCCAACTGCTCATTCGCCACCAACCCGTTTACCAACTCGGCAACGGCGACGGCGAACAACGGCACGGCCCTCACGCAGGATCCTGCCAGTCTCCCAAGTGCCAGCATCACCGTCACCGGATGTCCTCCGCCGGCGCCGAGCACGTACACGCTTGTCAAGACGGTCGCCGATAACGGAGCTGGACCCTGCACAGCGCCCACCGCCCCATCTGCTCTGCCCGCTGGCCCGTTCTCGCATACGCTGACCGTAGCAGCTGGGCATTGTGTCGCCATCTTCATCGAGATCACCAATAATTCCGCCAGCCCCATAACCAGCCTGACGCTGAGTGATGTTCTGCCTCCGGGACTGACGGGTGTCTCGGGTGCCGGCAACACCGGCTGCTACGAGGTTGGGAACCCGCCTTGTGCGGTGACTGCGGGCGGCGCCACCTTTACCTCGGGAGCCGGCTATTCGCTGGCTCCAGGCGCCCGGGACATATCACCTTCCTGGCAACCGCCAACTGCTCGTTCGCCACCAACCCGTTTACCAACTCGGCAACGGCGACGGCGAACAACGGCACGGCCCTCACGCAGGATCCGGCCAGCCTCCCAAGTGCCAGCATCACGGTCACCGGGTGCGCCGCGCCGGGGCCGGATACCTTCTCGCTGTTCAAGACGGTGAGCGGCCCCGTGTCCTGCACGCCGCCGCCGACGGTACCGTCGACCGAGCCGCCGACCACCGGCTTCACTCATTCGGTGAGCGTGCCTTCCGGCAGTTGTGTCGCGGTGAACATAGCGATCACCAACAACTCCTCGAACGCCGATACCTCGGTCACCTTCAGCGACGCCTTCCCGTCGGGTATTCAGGGTGTTCCGGCATCTTGCACCCCGCCTCCATCGGGAACCGGAAGCACCTGCACGGTGACCGCGACCAACATGAGTCTCGTAACCGGCTCTGGCTACTCGCTACCCGCGGGTGCGACCGGCGCGGAGACCTTCCTGGTGCAAGTAACGGCTGCTTGTGGTGCGACTATCTCGCCCAACACGGCAAGCGCCACGGCCACTGAGAGCACCAGCACCCCGGAGACCGAGATGTAGCCACCAGCTCGCCCTCGGCCCAGATCAGCGTCAATCCTTGCGGACCGCCGCCCACGACGACGCTGTCACTGAGCAAGACGGTCGACGCTCAGCCGTGCCCGCCCAGCGAGTACTGCACCGCCAGCATCGGGACCATCCTCACCTACACGCTCACGTACTCCAATACCGGTACCGCGCCGGCCACCGGAGTGGTTCTCAGCGACACCCTGAGCTCCGGCCAGACAGTGACCAGTGACCCCGGCTGCACCTCGGCGCCAGGGGGCCTTGGAACGACGGTTGTCACCTGCAACATCGGTACCATTCCTGCATCCAGCAGCGGTAGCGTGCAGATTCAGGCGCAGATCACGGCGTCCGGGCAAATTACCAACAGCGCCCAGCTCTTGGATCCGAGCGTGGCGGCAACATCGAACACCACGTATGTCACCGTGGCCGTGAGCAACCCCTGCACCAGCTGCAGCTGTACCACCTGCAACCCCTGCACGTGCAGCTGTGGAACCTGCAACCCCTGCACCAGCTGTAGCTGTTACACCTGCAATCCCTGCACCAGTTGTAGCTGTACCACCTGCAACCCCTGCACGTGCAGCTGCGGGACTTGTAATCCCTGCACCACCTGCAGCTGTGCAACCTGCAACCCCTGCACCTGCAGCTGTGGAACTTGCAATCCCTGTACAACCTGTACCTGCGCAACTTCCTGCGGGACATGCAACACCTGCGGCAACTACTATGGAGCGGCGATGTCCTGCGGAACGCTGACGGCGTACACGCCGCCTACCCAATACTCGGCAGGGAGTGTAACGCTCAACGGAGCGCAAACCTATCCAGTTGCCGCTGGAACGGTTTTCTCGATACCCATCAATGTGGGAGGTTACTACTGCTTCCTCTTCAACTCTCTCGCGAATATCACCGGCTGTCTGTCGTCGATACCGACCGGCCTGGTGGCCTTCGCGGGGGATCACCGGAGCTTCATGCTCGCCGAGTAAGAGAGTCCCGGTAGAACAAAAGGGGCGCGGCGCAAGCCGCGCCCCTCTTGTTTGGCCTTCGCCAGGAGTTGATTTGTGTGGCCGCTGCCGCGACAATACCCTATAGGGAGGCCTGAGTGGATCGGGGACCTCTGTCGCGCTGCGGCGCGACTGCGGCGCGACCCGCGGCACGGAGGCACGCGGACTACAGCGCGACCCGCGGCACGGAGGCACGCGGGCTTCTGACGGACTCCGGGCGAATTCTGTACAAGATAGACGCGCATCGTATCCCAACTTTATGCCTCCTACTGGGTGGATAGGCGGCACAAACCATCCTCGACGCTTGACCCATCCAGCGATAGCTGTGGCGCGGCCTCTCCCTCGCCGCCGATAGGTCGCGACCACCGCTATCCTTACGGAAAGAAGATTGACAAGGACAGAGGCATTGGGCTACATCATTGCTGAATAACGACTTTTCCGCTCGTGCGAAGGGTGGATTTGCCGCGGAGCGGATCGTCGTCTCTGCTCTATGTCAGCCGACAGTGAAGGTTGTGGAGGTCGTGTAGTAGCCCTTCGGTAACCGGACACGTGCCCGGAGTGTGATGTGCCGGCCTTGTTTCAGCTTGTTGGGGACGGTGAACGCCAACTTGAGCCAGCCCTTGGAATTCGTGTCACCTTTGAGGTGATCCACGCTGGAGAGCCTGACTCCGACCTTCACCAGCGCCCCTGGATCGGTGTGGGTATAGATGTTGACAGTTTTGCCCGGGGTCTGCGTGCGCGGCTCCGCCGAGACGTCGATCACTCCAAATTTGATACGGTAACTGCCCGTTGCCTCGAGCGGAGACGACGCTGTGTCGGTCTGGACTACCACTTGCGCAACGCGGTGGTGGCGGGTGATCTCGCTGGCCGGCTGCGCATAGGAGAAGGTCGTGGATCCGGCGCCGTCAGTAGTTGCCAATCGTTGCATCGTGTCGCCGTTCGGGAAAGTGACCTTCAGGATAACTGTCACATGCGGCGGGAAGTCCCTCGCCTGGATCGTCTCCTGGGTGCCGGGCACGATCTGCGTCATCGTGCTTAGCGTTGGACTGTACGTCACCGTGGTAGGGGTCGAAGTGGCCGGCGCCGGTTGCGTAGGAGTGGCCGTCGCCGCCGGCACGGCAGTTGGGGTCCGCGTCGGCGCGGGCGCCGTCACGCCGGTTGGGGTCGCAGTCGGAGGCGGAGGCGTTGGACGCCGCCCGCGGCCGCACTTTGCAGCGTGATCGAGCCGTCACCCTGAAATCCCAGCGTCGCCGGCTGGTTGTTGTAGGTGCTCGTCCCATTGCCGTCGGCAGTCACTTGCTGGACTGCCGTCGCGATACTATCGCCCTTGCTGCTCATGTAATAGAACACGCCGGCAGATGAGATGTAGCCAACCTGCGCGGTGACCTCGTTATTCCAGCTGATCACCGCACCGGCGCCGTGCTGGAGCAGCGCCGGCTCGAAGTTCGTCGTGCTTAGCGCGCATCCGTTGATAAAGAGGAAGGAGCCGGCGGGGAAGATACCCATGTGGATCGTCACGAAGCGGGTCGAGATACCGTAGTACGTCTGGCCCGTCCCGGCTACGCCGGTTATCTCGACAGTTCCGTCGTTGAGGTACGGCTGCACGGTTGCGTCGGGCTGCGCATACTGGCCGGTGGCGAGCAGTCCGTCGCCGTTTGGATCGACTCCAGAATGGGTATGCATGTACACCACGTTGTACCGGGGCAGCGTGAGCATTGCGCTGACTGTGACCTGCGTATCGTATAGCTGGTCGACTGTGTACCCGGCGGCCTTGAGATCCGACACCTCGATATCGCCGGCGTTCGGTCCAAGTCCGAGCTCGGTCGCGACCGGCTCGAGGATGATGGCGCGACCGCCAGGGGTCTGGTGCGGGCGCAGCCGGGGCCGAGCTCCCAGCCTCACGGAGGGAAGCGACAGGCGTGCGAGCGTCGCGGTACGCGGCAGGACCGCGCCACGCAGGCCATCGGTGAACCGGATGGACACAGTTTGGCCATCCCTTCCGACGGCGGCGGAGGCGACACCCGGCTGGTGGCGCAGCCAGTGCAGCGCCCGAGACTGCGACCAGGGGCCAAGCTTCTGCGAGGCGGAGGAAACCACCGCCGCGTCCCATTGAAAGATCGGCGAGGCGTGTCCTGCCGGGGAAAAGGTGAGTCCCACGGCCAGCATGGCAAGTAGGACGAAGCCGCGGGCTACCACTGACATTGCATACTCCAGGCGAAGGTGTGTTCCAGTGTAGCCGTGCATTCCGGGCACTGTCGAACCCGCCCGCAAGACTGCAGGGGTTTGCTATGCTGCCTCGTATGGCTACCCGTAGAGTCGTATCGGCTCCGCCGCCGCGACGTGTGGTGGCGCAGCCGCTACCGGCCCGGCGAAAGCGTCGCTTCCGCCGCCTGCGGCTGTTTCTCAAGCTGCTGATTGTCCTGGCTCTCGTGCTGCTCGCCCTGGATATACGTCCTCCAGGTCTATGCGCCGGGACTGCGCGAGGAGGCTCGGAATATTCCGTTCCGCGTGCAGGCCGGGCTGGCTCTGCAGGGCGCCCAGTACGTGCCACTCGCTGGAATCTTGCCCGACATGCAGCATGCGATCGTGGCGATCGAGGATCGGCGCTTCTACGTTCACCCGGGTATCGATCCACTTGGCATGATCCGGGCGATGTGGATCAACCTGACCAATGGGCATGTCGATCAAGGCGGCAGCACGCTCGAGCAACAGCTGGCAAAGCGGGCTATCATGCATGACGATCGAACATTTCGGGCGAAGCTCCGCACCGTCGGTCTGGCCTGGGCAATCGATCAGGAGTTCAGCAAGGCACAGATCATCGAGCTCTACCTCAACGCCGCCTATTTCGCCGTGGCGCGTACGGCATCGGCGCCGCGGCACGCACCTACTTCGGCGTCGATCCGCTTCACCTGACGGTGGCGCAGGCCGCCTATCTGGCTGCCCTGCCCCAGGCTCCGTCGATCTTCGGAGCGAATCCAACGGCACCGGCCATCATCAGCCGCTGGCAGATCGTCCTCAAAGACATGCATGCCCAGGGGTACATCACCGCACAGCAGGAGCCCGATGCCCTCGCGCACGTACCGACCTTTGCCTTTCCCAATTCGTAAGGCAACAACTCCGAAGGTCTGGTGATGTTCTAATAGAGAAGTAGGGACGGCGGAAGACTGTCTCAGGAGGCAGCCATGGACGGGAAGATGGAAGAGAGGCTCGGGCGGCTCAACGCCTACCAGATCGCCGGATTGGCAGCGGTCATGAGTACGGCGGTGGCCCTGGCTGTCGTGGCCCTGCTTCGACGCTTCTGCGTTCCTTCCGGCACCATCCGAAGAGGAGGGACCTCCTCCGCAACCGGCGAAACCGGTATGCCGGAAGTTCCCCATCACTTCTCGGAAGACCTCACGATTCCGGGACTGACCTTCACCGGTTCGGAGCTGATCGAAACCGAGGACCAGGAAGGCAAGCACCCTGAGGGGGCGTGATCACACGTTGAAGCGGAAGTACACGACGTCGGCCTCTCGCATGACGTAGTCTTTCCCTTCCAATCGCGTGTATCCTAGCTCCTTGGCCCGTGCTTCGCTCCCTGCCTCCACCAGGCGCTCGTACGGCGTGACCTCGACGCGATAAAGCCGCGCTCGATATCGGAGTGAATGGAGCCCGCCGCCTCGGGCGCGCGCGCCCCCGCCGGATGGTCCAGGCCCGAGATTCTTTTTCACCGGAGGTGAAGAAGGTGAGGAGCCCGAGCTCGCGATACGCCGCCGCGATGAACCTCGATAGCCCCGTGTCGCCGACTCCCAGGCTCGATAAGTACTCGCGTGCGTCCTCCTCCTCGAGCTCGGCCAGCTCGGCCTCGAGCTGGGCACGCACCACGGCAACCTCGGCCTCGTTGACTCGCGCCGCCTCTTCCACGGCGGCGATCATCTCCCGTATCCCATTCGGGTCTGTTGCTTCCGGGTTATAGAGGATCGCCAGATCATCTTCGGACACGTTGGCCACGACGATATCGGTTTGAGCGTGGAGAGCGCGAGGTCTTTGAGCGATTCGCGTCCGCCTCGGAGATGCCGGCGCTGCGTGCCGATCGGCCGGCGTCGAGCGCATCTCGCAGTGCCAGCAGCGCTGCTTCCTCGCGCTGCACAGTAACGTCGCGACCGGCGCGCGCCCGATTTAGATGTCCGCTCCAGCCGCAGGTCGATGCATGAAAGGTCGGAGAGCTGGAGCTCCGGCAGACCTTCTCCGATCGTCCAACGGACGCGCAGGCTCGGGACCGAAGCCAAGAATCCGGTCGCGGATAACAGCGCAGCACGATGGCCAGCGCATGACTCCCTGGAGCTGTCCCAGAAATCGACCACCGAGTCCGCCTTCGGCGGCATCTCCCTTGACCAGCCCAGCCAGTTCGACCATCTGGACACCGGCGGGCGCGACGCGGATTTGATTCGCCAGCTTGGCCAGCGTATCCAGCCGCTCGTCCGGCACCGGAACCGTGGCCATGGTCGATCTGGCGCCGGAAACCGTGCTGCGGCGGGTCAGCGCGCCGAAGAGGGCCGTTTTGCCGACATTCTGCGGCCGATAATGCCCACGCTGAGATTCATCGCTCTCCCCTGAGCCGCGGCCGCCGCCATCGCGCGTACCAGGCGATGAGACGCCGCGGATTCCTGCTTCTCTACCCTAGCCCAGCCGGGGGGCCGAAGATTCTTTCCTCCAATAGGGTGATTCTTAACAGTCAGTAACCCGGCATCCGATCGGCCTCGAAGGGCCATTGCAGGGCATACCTCTTGCGCGACAATTTTTCGAAGGAAGCGCTGCATCGCAGCATATCGACCCTGGAGGAAGGAGCATCCATGAATCTCCCACTCGCCCGCAGGCGTCCGCTCATCTGGTTGAGCGTTCCTCTCATCGCGCTGTCCGCGTTGACGTTCGCCGCCCACCCGGCGACGGCGCTCGCGGCGGCGGCACTCACGCCGCCACAGCAGTACGCCGCGCACGGCGACCGCGTGACGGTCACCGGTTACGGCTTCGAGCACAACGGCAGCGGTGTCGTGTCTGTGAATCTGCTCGTCGTTGTAAACGGCCATGAGACCACGCGGCAGCTGCAGAGCGCGGTTCAGATAGGCAGCAATGGCGCGCTCGTAGCATCGCTCGATTTGCCATCGAACACGATGGCCGGCGAGTACACCATTGTGGCGCGCGACTTTGCCAATCACCGCGCCACATCCGCACTGATCGTCCTTCCAGTGATCTTACTCCACGCTGGCGGCAAATCCGCCACCACCACCGTCGTGGCCGGCGGATTCTTCTTTGCTTCCGGCAGCGGCTTCAAGAGTGGAGAGAACGTGCTGTTGAGTGCGATCTTTCCGCTCTACGACGGCAACTCGGTAGAGTGCGTTAAACCGCACGGTCACCGCCGACAGTAAGGGCGCCTTCCATGAGGTACTGCTGCAGGTTCCCTACGAAGCGCGGGCAGGGCTGCACACGCTCACCGCGATCGGAGGGATTAGCAACGGCAGGGCGACTGGCCCGACCAATGTTGTGTACCGGCCTGGTTTCTCTCGCTCGACTCGCGTACCAACCGGCCGGGTGGCACGGTCAATGCCTACGGCACGGGATTTGTGCCGTTCCAGGCACTATCACCGTCGATCTCCCGGTAAGCAGCGGCGGCCAGACGGTCACGCTTTCGCAGACGGTCACGGCCGATGCACGCGGCAGCTTCACGACCAACATGACCCTCCCCAGGCGACACACGCACCGGTACCTACACGGCATCGGCGGCCGAGAGCGGCACCGGCTTCAGCGCCGTGACGCACCTCACCATCGATCTGCAGCCGGTCGTCCGGGTCGATCCGAACGCGACCTACCCCGGCCATTCGGTGAAGGTAACAGGGAGTGGCTTTGGCGCCAATGCCTCGATCGACGTCTCCACGACAATCCCGATCTACGGCGGCGGCACGAAGACCATCTCGGGTAGGTTTCGTACCGACGGGAAGGAAAGCTTCGGCGGCTATCTCTCCCTTCCCGGTCATACCGCGGCCAGCGTAGTGAATTCGGATTGATGCCGGCCGACAGGGCTGCAACTCGCGTTGTGCTTTCGCAAGCAGCGCCGGCGAGAGAGCAGTGCTATGGCATATCAAATCCGCGGAGAAAGTCGATTGCGAGCCCGTTGCGGGAGATCGATGGCAATTTGGGGCCCTGGTTTGCTCCGTCATGCTGGCCGATACCGATGCGGGCAACGTCGTGACAGCGGCTCAAGCGGGCGCCCGGTGGGGCTTTCGCCTATTGCCGCTGTTATTACTGCTGATTCCGCTGCTTTACATGGTGCAGGACCTCCCGTTGCAGCTCGGCGTGTCTCCGGGCCGCGGGTATGGCGAACTGCTCACGACGGCTTGGCCCTGGGTGGAAGTGCTATCGCTGATCGGATTGGCGGCGGCAACTATCGCCGCTCTGGTCACCGAATTCACGGGAGTGGCGGGAATCGGAGAACTCTACGGCCTGTCGCGCAGTCTTACTTTGCCCATTGCCATGGCGGCTCTGCTCACGGTGGTTGCCACCGGCTCCTACCGGCGCGTCGAACGGACTGCACTCGTCATCGGTTTGTTCGAAATCGCGTTCCTCGTCGTCGCCTGGGATGCGCACGCCAAATCTCGGGACCGTAGCAAAGGAGGCGGTCGACTTGCCCCTTGGCAACGGCGAATTCCTGTATATGGCGGCGGCGATCATTGGAGCTGTGTTCAATCCATGGATGATCTTCTACCAACAGTCCGCTGTCGTCGATAGGAAGCTGCGGCCCAGTGACCTCAAAACTGCCCGGTGGGACACGGCGATCGGCGCGGTGCTCACCCAGTGTTTGACCGGCGCCGTGCTGGTGGCCGCGGCTGCCACGCTACGTGGAGGCGGCGGGGGCCTCAACAACGTCGGTGAGATCAGCAATGCGCTGACCCCTTTTCTGGGCAACGCAGTGGGTCGCCTGCTCTTTAGCGCGGGCGTGCTCGGCGCCTCCCTTTTGGCCGCCATTGTGTCGTCGCTGGCGCTAGCCTGGGGGATGGGTGAAGTTGTCGGCTATGGACGTTCGCTGGAACACCGGCCGTTCGAAGCGAAGTGGTTTTACGGTCTCTATACGGCCTGCGCAGTGGGCGCCGCCGCCCTCGTTTGGTCTGCCGCAGATCTTGTGTGGCTCGGCGTCGCGGCGCAAGTGCTGAATGTCTTTCTGCTGCCGTTAGCGATCGGCCTCCTCGTGGCGTTGGCGATAAAGATGCTGCCGACAATCCGCCAGCAGATGGCCGATAAGCCATCGAGCCGCTCTGAAGTTCCCTGCGTTATTGCAAACGAGATTGGCGGCACCGGCACCTTAGAGTGTGAAGCTCAGGTGCCGGTCAATTCACGGTCGAAATCGACAACCTGACAATTCCTGTCTCCGGGCCGGCATTTAACGCGCTCGGCGGTCGCTGTTGCGGCATGCTAGAGCGGATTTCGGCTAGGTTGAAATCGTGAAATGGGGATTCCCTAGCGGGCTTTGATGGTCAATACTTGCCATGCTCCTTGGAGTTACTGAGCGCGTTTGTGGGCGCAGTTAAATCCGGCGCGTCGGTCGGGCCGGCGGCCAATTGGTTCGACGTGAGCCCGCGTTCGGCAATCAAATGGATGTAGCGTCGGCAGGCGACCGGAAGCATCGCTGCCAAGCCGAGCGCCGGCAGTATATGGCCGCTGGAAGCGCATGCGGACTTTGTACTATCGCTGATTGCTCGGCAATCGTATCTCACGCTCGACGAAATCGTCGCGGCGATGCGCTGCCATTGAAATTCCGGCAAAGAACCGTTCGACCGACCAGTTCTAGGCGAGGACGGCGGCGCGTAGTCCATTTATGATGAGACCCTGTATGTACCGACCATGCTGATGGATCGTCTAAGCCCATCGGCCGAGCGGCCGAAGGTGGTGGGGGGACGGGGCCGGCGGCGCCGCAGGCGGTCACGTAGGTGCGCTTCCCAATCGTTCGTCTGTCCCTCGCGGCTTGCCGAGCGTCTCTTCGGACCCGGTCACGTCGAGGATGTCGTCAACGATCTGAAAGAGGACGCCCAGCTCGCTGGCGAAGGTGTGGAAGTGACCCATTGTGGCACGTTTGTCCTTGCCCGCCAGGAGGAGCACGCACTCGATGCTGGCGGCAATCAACCGTCCGGTTTTCAGTTCGTGAAGCCGTCGGAGGCCGTCGGCGCCCGCCGGGGCGCTGCCGGCGACGTCTATGTACTGGCCGCCGACCATCCCCTCCACGCCGGTGGCCGCGGCCAGCAGGCGAGCGGCCGCCAGAAGATTGGCCGGATCCCCTTCCTGCTCGGTCAGCAGGAGCTCGAACGCCTCGGCGTAGAGGCCGTCGCCGGCCAGGATCGCCACGTCATCGCCGAACACCTTGTGGCAGGTGGGACGGCCCCGGCGCAGGTCATCGTCGTCCATCGCCGGCAGGTCATCGTGGATGAGCGAATAGGTGTGGATGAGCTCGATGGCCGCCGCCAGCGGCAACACGGAGGCGGGAGGGCACTGCACGGCCTCGGCCGTGGCCAGCGCGAGCACCGGCCTGATCCGCTTGCCGCCGGCCAGCAGCGAGTAGCGCATGGCCTCGTCCAGGCCGGCCGAGGCAGCCTCGGGGGAGAAGCGCAGTCCTTCCAGATAGCGCTCGACCTCGGCCCGGAGATGGTCCGGGTACGTGGCCGCCACGCCGGTGGCCGACACTGCCGGATTAAGAGGCCGGCAGCGGCAGCTGGCCGGGCAGGTCGGGCAGTGGCTCGATCGCGGCCCGCATGCGCTCGTCCACGCGAGCGGTGGCCTCGGCGGCCAAGCGCGCACACTCCTCGATCACTGCCACAGCGGCTTCGGGTTCGATTTCGCCGGCCCGGAGCCGCTCCGCGGTCTCCTCGAGCCGTTCGCTGAGCTCGATCAGCTGATCGGACACGGTAGGGAGCCTAGCGTGTGAAAGGCGGCGAGCCCAACGCCCGCCGCCTTCCCACGTTCGAAGCTCTACGCCGTAGTGGGGCTCTGCGTCTGCGCGGCGGGAGTGCGGCGGGCCGCCGAGCGACCGCTCATGACGGCGCCCACGCCACCGATGATCCCGACCACGAGGGCACCGATCCCCCAGAGCACGCCATGGATGTGGAGGCCGAAGGCGTGGTCGAGCGACCAGGCGCCGGGACCGCCCGCGGCGAGCAGGAAGGCGACCGAGGCGAGTACGAGGTTGTACTCGTAGCCGCCGTCCGTGGCCCACACACCCTTGGTCCAGTGGACGGTGATCACGGCCGCGACCATGACCGCGATCAGCGCGGCAGCGGCGAACGGCGTGACCAGTCCGAGGGCCAGCAGCAGCCCGCCGCCGAACTCCATGATCCCCGCCGCCGTGGCGTGGATGTGGCCCGGCTTCAGGCCGATCATTTCGAAGAATCCAGCGGTGCCCTTGAGGCCGTGACCGCCGAAATACCCAAACAGCTTCTGCGCGCCGTGACCAGCGAACAGCAGGCCCACGACGACACGCACTACAAGCAGGCCGAGATTCATCGCATTACCTCCAAAAAGGATCACACATTGTTGTGTGCACAATCATAGCAGTCGATTGCGCCCGCAACGATGTTCTGCCCGCGGATGGCGGTCTGAAACCTGACGCCCCGCCCGGACCTGACGGGCGTGCCGGGGCGCCCGGGCCGGCCGGGGCGCCCGGGATGCGCCCTAAAACCGCAGCAGCGCCGCGATGCCCTGGTGCGCGCCGAGATCGGGATAACGCCGGACGACGATCACCTCCGCATCCTGGACGAGCGCCGACTCGACCATCGCCTCCCGCAAATGCTCCACCTCCGCGAGCGGCGTCCCGTCTGCGGGACAATTGCCGTGCGTCTCGAGCGTGAGCATCCCGCAGGTCGGGCAGCGGCCTCCCTGCCGATCGATCCCGTTCTCGAGCAGCAGGGTCTCGACCCGGCGCTCGTTCAGCGCCTCGAGCGTGTCCTGCGCTCCGCCGGCCGCCCGGGACCCGCTTCCCAGCCCGGCGGCGAGCCGGTCAAGCGCCTCGCGCTCGTGCTCGCGCTCCTGTTCCTCCGCCAGGGCCGCAACGGCCGACCGGACCTGGTCGTCGGTGGCAGTGTTGATGTCGACGTCGGCCACCCGACCCGCCAGACACGCCCGCAGGTCGTCCTGGAGCATCGCCTCGAACCGCGGGACGATCTCCTGGGGCCCTCCCACCGCCAGGCGCTCGAAGCGCTCGGCCCGCCAGGCGCGGTGGAGCCGGTCGGCCACATTGCGCAGGTGATGGTCCACGTCCTGCTCGACGCTCCGTTGGTAGCTCGCCTGGGACCCCCCGCCCTCGTGCTCGACGAACGTGCTCTCGGTCACCTGCTCCCGCTCGTGGAGCTCGTCGGGCGCTCCGGTGAAGATCCGGCCCTCCCGGCGGTTCACCAGCGCCACGCACCAGTTCCTGGCCTGGACGTTGACCAGCAGCGGCTCGACGTAGGCGCCCGGCTCGATCGCCACGCGCCCCTCGACCGGCCGGGAGATCTGGATCACCTCGAACAGGTCGGCCCGGCTCGAGCAGAACACCGCCAGGGCCCGCGCTCCCTTGAACGGCGGCTCGCGGGACAGCAGATAGCGGCGCACCCGCTCGAGGTCTTCGCGCAGGGCGATCCGATCGTCGTGGCTCGAGATCGCTCTCTTCCCCCTCGACCTCCCGCGCCGCCCGGTCAAGCAGCGAGTGGACCTGCGAGGCCCGGGCCGGCGGGGTGGCGAACCGTTCGGGGTCGAGATCGAGATACAGGCTCACGACCGGGTGCTCCGACCGGTGCTGCACCAGCCGCCTTGCCGCGCTCACGACACTCATGGTCGCTCGTTACCCAGGTCGGCGACGCTCATCACACATCGGCGTCGAGGGCGCGGTTGACCAGCTCGTCGGCGCGGGCGTTCTGCGCCCGGGGGACGCTGCGGATCTCCCAGCGATCGAAGCCGCGCAGCGCGCTCGCGGCCTCCTCGTAGAGCGGCTTCAGGCCGGGTGCTTGACCTTGTAGGCGCCGCTCAGCTGGCGGGCCACGAGCTCGGAGTCGTTGACCATCTCGACCTCGCGCGCGCCGAGCTCGGCGGCGCGCTCGAGGCCGCGCAGCAGCGCCCGGTACTCGGCCACGTTGTTGGTGGCCACGCCGATCCGCTCGGCGAGCTCGTCGAGCACCTCGCCGTCGGGACCGGTGACGACGACCCCGATCGCCGCCGGGCCCGGGTTGCCCCGCGCGCCGCCGTCGACGTGGACGACGCAGCTTCAGCGGTGGCGTCGCCTGCGCGGCGCTCAATCGGTGGCCAGCTCGGGCAGCTCGCCGGTCACGCGCGGGCGCCGGCGGTCGCGGACCTCGCGCTTGCCGCCCGCCGAGTTGCCGGCTCGCGCCGGGAGCCCTTCCGCCGGTCGACGATCACGGTGACGTTCGGATCGTCGGCGTAGTAGTCGGTGAGCTTGTCGAGCAGCTCGTCGGCCAGCGCTTCGGGAACACGCAGTAGATCACGGCGCAGATGCTATTCGAACGACCCGCCGCGGCACGCATCGGATGTTCGTCCAGGCGGCGGTTCAGCCGGCGAGCGAGAGCCGGCCGTGCTCGTCGGCCACCGCGTTTGCCTGGCGCTCCTCGCCGGTCGAGCTCGTCGAGCTCGTAGCCCTGGCCGGCCACCCGGACGCTCGGCACCTCGTCGGCCAGAGGTCGACCTCGTAGCGATACCAGCACAGCTCCCACGAGACGACCACGTTGACCGGGCCGGCTCGGCTCGCCGAGCGGGCGCACGGCCACGTCGGGCAGGCCCAGCGAGCGCGCCGACCCCGGCCACCGTGCGCGGGTGCTCGGAGCGAGTTGAAGAGCTCGATCGCAGAGGCGATCTTCTGCTCGGTGCTGGTGGGCACCGCCCGCACGTGGCGGGGCTCGCGCGCGGCCCGATCGCGGCTCGCGGCCAGCTCGGGCCGCGCGCTGCCCGGGACCGAGGGCTCGGGCCGCGGGCTCGGGCCGGCGGCGCCGGGCGACGGCGCGCCGTCGCCTCGTGATCGGCCTCACGCGTCGCTCTGCGGCGCCCGCTCGCCGGCCGCGGCCTCGCGGCGCGCGCGCAGCCGGCCGAACAGCGAGCGCCGCCGGTCGCGCCGGCCGTGCCCTGGTCGTAGGCGGGAACCGTGCCCTCGCGCACCCAGCCCTCGTGCAGCGCCCGGGGCTTGCACAGCTCGCAGACCGAGCGCCGGGCCCCGCCGTCGACGATAGACCTCGGCCCGCTCCCCGCGCAGCAGGGTCCGTCCGCAGACGTCGCAGGTCGGTGTGCGCGGTCGACGGTCGGATGTCCCTCGTGGTCACGCTCCGAGCGTACCAGCGGGGGCTGATCGCCCCTGCAGTAGCGCGGCCTCTACGCCTTGACGGCCTCCTTGCTCGGCCCGGGCCTCGTCCACGACCTTGCCCGCCAGATGGCCGGGGACCTCCTCGTAGCGCAGGAACTCCATCGTGAACTCGCCCTGGCCGCCGGTGATCGAGCGCAGGTCGGGAGCGTAGGAGAGCATCTCGGCCATCGGCACCTCGGCCTTGACCTCGGTCATCCCGGCGCCCGCCGGCTCCATCCCGAGCGGACGGCCGCGGCGGGAGTTGAGGTCGCCGATCACGTCGCCGACGGCGTCCTCGGGCACGGTCACGGTGACCAGCATGATCGGCTCGAGCAGCACCGGCGCCGGCCTCGCTCGATGGCCTGCTTCATGGCCAGCGAGCCCGGCCACCTTGAACGCCATCTCGCGAGGAGTCGACGGTGTGGTAGGAGCCGTCGTACAGCCGCACGCGCACGTCCTTGACCGGGTAGCCGGCCACGACGCCCTCCTGCATCGCCTCGACGCACGCCCTTCTCGACCGCGGGGATGAACCCGGACGGGATCACCCCGCCCTTGATCGCGTCGACGAACTCGAAATCCGTCGTCCGGGCTCAGCGGCTCGATCTCGATGTGGCAGTCGCCGAACTGGCCGCGCCCGCCGGTCTGCTTCTTGTGGCGGCCGTGGGCCTTGGCCGGCTTGCGGATCGTCTCCTGGTAGGGCACCCGCGGCGGCTTCAGGTTGACCTCGGCCCCGAAACGCGACCGCAGCCGCTCGACGATCACCTCGACGTGCACCTGCGAGAGGCCGGCGACGATCTGCTCGCCGGTCTGCGGGTCGCGGTGCAGGTCGATCGTCGGGTCCTCCTCCTGGAGGCGGCGCAGGGCGGTGAACACCTTCTCCTCGTCGCCCTTGCTCTTGGGCTCGACCGCGAACGCCATGACCGGCGCCGGGAGCTTGATCGTGGGCATCTCGATCGGCTCGTCGCGCGCGGCCAGCCAGTCGCCGGCCTTGGTCTCCTTGAGCTTGGCCACGGCGCCGATGTCGCCCGGGCCGAACTCGTTCGCGTGACCGGTCTGGTGGCCCTCGAAGGTGACCAGCTGCCCGATCCGCTCCTTGGTGTGGGTGCGGGTGTTGAGCACCTGCGAGTCCTGCTTCAGCACGCCCTGGTAGACCCGGAACAGGTTGATCCGGCCGGCGAACGGGTCGGCGCGGGTCTTGAACACGTAGGCGAACAGCTCCTTGTCCTCGGCCGGCTCGAGCGTGACCTCGCCCACCTCGAGCCCGCCGTGCTTGACCGGCGAGGGAAGGTCCTCGACGATCGCGTCGAGCAGCCGGTTGGTGCCCAGGTTGCGGGTGGCGACGCCGCAGGTGACCGGGAACAGGGCGCCGTGGTTGGTGCCCTCCTTGAGCGCGGTGACGATCTCCTCGTGCGAGATCTCCTCGCCCTCGAGGTAGCGCTCCATCAGCGCGTCGGAGGATCTCTGAGACCTCGTCCATCAGCTTCTCGCGGTACTCCTGGGCCTGGTCGGCGAGCTCGTCGGGGATCGGGATCTCGTTGCAGTTCTCCCGGCCGGCGCCCGTCGTAGCGGTAGGCCTTCATGTCGACCAGGTCGATCACGCCGCGAGACCTCGTGCTCGGCGCCGATCGGGATCTCGGTCGCCACCACGTGCTGGCCGAAGGCGGCCTTGAGCGAGTCAAGCGTGCGGAAGAAGTCGGCCCGCTCGCGGTCGAGCATGTTGACGAACACCAGGCGCGCGAGGTCGAGCTCGGCCGCGCGCTGCCACAGCCGGGTGGTGTGGACCTCGACGCCCATCACGGCGTTGACCACGAACACCGCCGACTCGCACACGCGCAGCGCGCCGAGCGCGTCAGCGACGAAGCTCGAGTCGCCGGGGGTGTCGAGCAGGTTGACCTTGCGCTCCTGCCACTCGAACGAGGCGAGCGCCGCGGAGATCGACATCTGGCGCGCCTTCTCGTCGGGATCGGCGTCGGACACGGTGGTTCCGTCGAGCACCGACCCGAGCCGGTTGACCACTCCCGCCTGGAACAGCAGCGCCTCGTGCAGGAGGTCTTACCGCTGCCGCGGTGGCCGACGAGCGCCACGTTGCGGATGCGATCCGCGGCCTTGTGCATGGCTGGTCTCCTCTCGCTCGGTGAAGCGACGATACGGGCCTCGATGACCTCGACGTCGGGGGCGCCCGTCCGGCGGCTCGGCCTGCAACGCGTCGAGCTGGCGTCGCGCGCGGATGCGAAAGGACTCGCGAGCGATGGGCTGCGGGCCATCGCATCGCCGGGCGCAACGTCCGTCACTGACGTCGATCTGGAGCGCGGCGGCGGATACAGCGCTACTCGCGGAGCCGGCCCGCTGTCGTGGCGGACGCCGGTCCCTCTAGTCCAGCTCGCCGGCCAGCTTCGAGCGCAATCGCAGCACGGCCTTGGTGTGCAGCTGGGAGACGCGCGACTCGGTAACGCCGAGGACCTCGCCGATTTCCCGCAGGGTCAGGTTCTCGTAGTAGTAGAGGGCGACGACGAGCTTCTCGCGCTCGGGCAGGGCGGCGATCGCGTCGGCGATCCGGTCGCGCAGCTCGGACTGGTCGACCAGCATCTGCGGGTCGGGGGCGGCGCGGTCGGGCAAGGTGTCGAGCAGCGAGACCTGGTCGCCCGTGGTGTCCGAGACGTTCCACAGCTCGTCGAGCGCGACGATCGTCGAGTTGGAGATCTGGAGCAGGGCCTCCTGGAAGTCGTCGACGCTGATCGCCAGCTCGGTGGCCATCTCCTCGTCGGTCGGGGCGCGCTGGAAGCGGGCCTCGAGCTTCATGTTGACCCGCTCGATCTCACGGGCCCGGGCGCGGACGGAGCGAGGCACCCAGTCAAGCGTGCGCAGCTCGTCGATGATCGCGCCCCGGATGCGAGTGATGGCGTAGGTCTCGAACTTGATCTCTCGCGTGAGATCGAACCGTTCGATGGCCGAGATCAGACCCGTGAGCCCGTAGGAGATCAGGTCGGACTCCTCGACATGGGCCGGAAGCCCGGAGCTCATCCGGCCGGCGACGTACTTGACCAGCGGGGAGTAGGCGATCACCAAGCGCTCGCGCGCACGCTCATCCCCGGATGCCTTGTAGCGCCGCCAGAGATCCTGAAGCTCCACCGCTTTGACGTTCGTTTCCAGTGCTCCCTCCCAGGATCCAGTGTTACGCGCGCGGATGGGCTCGGGCGTACGCTGTTCTAAGTCGCCCCGACTCTACCCGAGTGTAGACCTGAGTAGTCGAGATAGTTGCGTGGCCAAGCAACTCCTGGATGGCCCTCAGGTCCGCCCCGCCGTCAAGCAGATGGGTGGCAAATGAGTGGCGCAGGGCGTGCGGATGCGCGTCCGCCAGGGCGGGCGCCTGGCCCGCGGCCTGGCGCGCCCAGCTGCGCAATCGGCGCCTCACGTCCGAGGTCGATAGACGCTTGCCCGACTTCGAGAGGAAGAGCGCGTCGCACGGCTCGCCCTTCAGCGCTGGGCGCGCCCGGGCCAGGTAGCGCTCGAGCGCCCGCAGGGCGTGCTCGCCCACGGGCACGAAGCGGGTCTTGTCCCCCTTGCCCTCGACCCTGACCGACTCGGAGTCGAAGTCGACCGAGCTGACCTCGAGGGAGACGAGCTCCTCGGCTCGGAGCCCCGACCCGTACGCCAGCTCGAACAGCGCCCGGTCGCGAAGGGCGAGCGGCGTGGTCGCCGGGATCCGGTCGAGCAGGGTGGCCAGCTCGCTGGCCTTCAGCACGCGCGGCAACCGCCGCGGGCGCTTGGGCGAGCTGAGCAGCTCGGCTGGGTTGTCCTCGCGCTGTCCGCGTTCCACCTGGACCCGGAAGAAGGCCCTCCAGCGCCGCGAGTTTGCGGGCCACCGTCGTCGCCGCCTGTCCGCGCTCGGACAGGCTCGCGGCGTAGCGCCGGAGCATGCGGATCTCGATCGAGGCCGGCTCGAGGTGATGCGACCCCGCCCAGCCGGCGAACTGGAGCGCGTCGATCGCGTAGGCACGGCGAGTCTTCTCGGCCACGGCACGGCGGCGCAGGTCCTGATCGAACGCGTCGAGCGCGTCTTGCCAGACAGGGGCAATTGCATCCACGGTCACGCTAATTCGGCGTGACGGTCCGGGGGACCTTTAGTCAGGCGACGTGGACGATCGTCCCGATCGGCGTATACGGCCACACCTGGCCGGCCGGTCCGAGCGACATTTCGACGCAGCCGAGGCTCTGAGGGAAGCCGTACTCGGCCCGGGTGAACGCGTGCAGAGCGTCGCCGCCGTTGAAGTAGCTGATGAACTGGATCCCGGGGTCGTGGTAGTGGCTGCCGTCAGGATTGGTCCCGGACATCGTGCCGACCCGGAGATGCTCGTAGACCGGGAAGGTCCCGCTGGCGGTCGGGGCCGAGGCGATCCCTGTGTTCACAGCGGTGGTGAGCACGTTGTGACCGTTGTGCCACAGGACCAGGCTCTGCGGGCTCGACTCTTTGTTGACCATCACGAACGTGTAGCCGAAGGTCGAGCGCTTGCCGGCGATGGCCGCCTGGATCAGGTACTTCCAGGCGAGCGGGTTGGAGAGCCCCACCGTGGCCAGCCCGTGGTCGTTCTCGAATGCCATCAGCGCGCCCTCGGTCATCGTCCCGTACGTGCCCGGCGCCCACATGTTGCGCAGGATCGATGGGGTGTTGGGATAGCGCCAGTTGAACTGGCCCGCGGGAGGATGAACGGCTGCGTTCAGCTCGGCCTGAGGGGTGGGAGACACGCCAGCGCCGCTGTAGTTGAACTTCATCGGCAGGTAGCCAAGGATGGCCAGCAGCTGCTGGAGACGCAGCGGCGAGCCCGACGGCACCGTCCAGCGCCCCGCGCTCGCCCCTCCCCCGCCGGCCCCGACCAGTCGCACCCCGTTCGGCAGGCCGACGTTGACCGTGGTGCCGAGGCCGTAGCCGTAGTCCAACGGCCGGAAGGTGATCGTGTGGTTGTTGACCGTGTGCCAGGTGCCGGCGGTGTTCGGCGAAACCGGCGGACGGCTCGTTCCGAGCGCCTGGGAGATCGGCTTGTTGAAGGTCAGCGTGATCGGCGTGGTCGAGTGGATTTGCGTTCCCGGAGTGGGATTGGCCACGGCGGTCGCGGTGGCGCCCGAGGGGAACCAGCTGACGAGCTTGGGCTTCGCGGTCTCCCAGGTCCGAGGCACGCCGGCGACCGACACGGTGCCGGCGGAGGCGGTGCGCGGGAGCGTGACCGTGCTTTGCGGCGTGCGGAGCGCGCGCCGGTGCATGCTCCCTGGAACCCCGTAGGTGACCACGCGCACCGGCTGGCTGAAGCGGACGCGGAGCGGGGCGTGACCCCGGAGGGTGAGGTACTGGGACCTGACGGAGGCGCTCGGCGTGGTGAGCGTCAGATGGACGTGCTCGGTGCTGCCCGCCAGCCAGGAGATCCAGCCGGGGCGCTTGACCACGACATCGACCGAGACGACCGTGTGCGCGGGGATCGCTCGCTTGGGCCAGATCTGAGGATCACCGCTCACGCTCACGGGGATCGGCTGGGCATGCGGTCCGCTCGTGACGGTGACGCTCTCGATCTTCCCGCCGCCGAGCGGAAACCCGACGCTCGCCAGCGCGTTCTGTCCCGCGCTCAGGCTCGCGCTCGAGGAGACGACGACGATCGCGGCCGCCGCGACGAGGATGAGCGTGAGCAGGAGGCCGCCTGCGACCAGGTAGCGACCACGACGAGCACGGCCCGGCAAAGCGGAGCCGGGTAGGGCCCTACGGCCCCCCCTCTCCGTGCCCGCCGGGCGGAGGTATGAGACGTTCGCCACTCCGAAGCTCCTACCCGCTGATGGTACCGGTCTAGCTACAGGGGCCTAATCGAAACTAGCGGGGGTGAGGAGATGCACACGAACTTGCGGGTAGGCGGGCGGGGGCGCCTGGCCCCCGCCGCCTCCAATTCCTATTTATACGTCCCCTTGTAATGGAAGACGAACTGACTCGTCGTGGTGTTACCGGTGCCGGTGAACGTGGCGACGAGCGAATGACCCTTCTGCGAGCCCTTGCCCTTCTTCAGGTCGAGCTTGCCGCCCGTGAGCGTCTCGGTGTTGCCGACGACGGTCACCTTCGCCGACCCGGTCCCGCTGAGCGAGCCGGTGCCGGTGTACAGGGTGACGTGCTTGGATGTGATCGTCACTCCGTTCGCGGTGGCACCCACCTTGAGGATGTAGGTGACCGCGCCCTTGCCCAGGACCTTGTCCTGGTTGCTGCCGGCGGCGTACTCGAGCCCGCCTGCTGTGTGCGTGATCGCCACGTAGGCGGTACCGCTGTCCTTCTTGCCCTTGTTCTTGGCGAGTACTGCCGTCGCACCGAACAGGACCACCGCGACTGCCACAACCACCGTGACAACTGCCGCGAATGAGCGCGTGAGTTTGCTCATGGAGATGAGTCCTCTCTTCGTTGACGTTGCGCCCGGCCACGCGATTTGCGGCGGGACGGTAGCAACGGCGGGCGTGAACCCCGGGTGAAGATCGGGTTAATGCGTGACCGCGCCGTCGGAGGCGCTGGAGACTAGCTTGGCGTACTTGCCCAAAGCGGCGCCGGGATCGGGTCGTTGCGGCGCGGTGAAGCTGTCGAGCCGCTGCCTGATCTCTTCGTCTGAGAGGTCGACGTCAAGCCGGCGCGCGTCCACGTCGAGCGTGATCCGGTCTCCGTCGCGGACCGCACCGATCGGGCCGCCGCGCACGGACTCGGGCGCGACGTGCCCGGCCATCAGCCCGCGGGTCGCGCCCGAGAAGCGCCCGTCGGTCAGCAGCGCCACCTGCTCTCCCAGGCCCTGTCCGACCAGCGCCGCCGTCACCGCGAGCATCTCTCGCATACCCGGTCCGCCCGCCGGGCCCTCGTTGCGGATCACCACCACGTCACCGGCCTCGATCGCGCCGGCTCTCACCGCCTTCATCGCCTCTTCCTCTGACTCGAACACCCGCGCCGGGCCGGTCTGACTGCGGCGCTCATATCCGGCCAGCTTGACCACGCACCCCTCCGGCGCGAGGTTCCCCTTGAGGATCGCCAGCCCGCCGTTGGGCTTGATCGGATCGCTCAGCGGGCGCACGACCCGCTGGCCGTCGGTCTCGCGCGCGGCGTCGGCGTGCTCCCCGACCGTCTGGCCGGTGACCGTCTGGGCGTGCTCGTGCAAGAGGCCCGCTTCCTTCAGCCGCCGCATCACCAGCGGTACGCCGCCCGCGGCGTACAGGTCCGGCGCCACGTACTTGCCGCCCGGCTTCAGGTCGCAGAGCAGCGGCGTGCGCTCGCTGATGACGTCGAAGTCGTCGATGTCGAGCGGGACGTTCATCTCCTTGGCCACGGCGAGCAAGTGCAGGACGCCGTTGGTCGAGCCGCCGCTGCAGGCGATCGCGGCGATCGCGTTCTCCAGGCTCTCGCGGGTGATGATGTCGCGGGGGCGCAGGTTCCGTCCCAGCACGTCGAGCACGAGCCGGCCCGCCTCGGTGGCGACGTCTTGCTTATGTGGGTCGACGGCCGGGACCATGCTGAACCCGGGCGGGGAGATGCCCAGGACCTCGAAGGCCATCGCCATCGTGTTGGCCGTGAACTGACCGCCGCACGCGCCCACCCCGGGCGAGGCGGCCCGTTCGAGCTCGGTCAGCTCCTCGTCGGTGATCTTGCCCGCGGCGTGGGCGCCGACGGCTTCGAACACCTCCTGAATCGTGACCTCCTCCCCGTGCAGGTGGCCGGGGAGGATCGAGCCGCCGTACAGCATCAGGCTGGGGACGTCGAGGCGGCACAGCGCCATTACCGTCCCGGGGATGGTCTTGTCGCAGCCGCTGATCGCGATCACGGCGTCGAACAGGTGGGCGTTGCAGACCAACTCGATCGAGTCGGCGATCACCTCGCGGCTGACCAGCGAGGCTTTCATCCCGCTCAGGCCCATCGTGATGCCGTCGGAGATCGCGATCGTGTTGAGCTCCATCGGGGTCCCCCCCGCGGCCCTGATCCCCTCCTTCACCTTGGCCGCCAGCGCGCGCAGATGGAAGTTGCACGGCATGGTCTCGATCCACGTGTTCGCGACCGCGATGATCGGCTTGCTGAGCGCCTCCTCGTCGTAGCCGATCCCTCTCAGGAAGGCGCGGGCCGGCGCGCGCTCGGGTCCCTCGGTCAGGGCCCGGCTGCGGTGCTTGAGGTCGAAGCCGCCGTCGGTGGGGGTGGTCATCCGGGCGCGGACTGTAGCGGCGCGCGGGCAGTGACGGCCCGGCGTCTGGTCTGGCCTCCCGCGCGCCGCGGGCCGACTTAGCCCGGGTTCGCGCTGTGCGCGGCCTGGCGCATCCAGGCCTGCTCCCACTGCGAGAGGCGCCAGAGGTCGCGCTTGACCTGAATCGGATCCAGCTGGCGGCCGGGCAGATGCATGTTGGCTGTGGCGATCAACCGGCGCTCGTCGGCGGTCAGCGCCATCCATTTGGCGAGAACGTCGTCCGAGTCGGGCAGGCGGGCGCTGCCGTAGGGCCGGGTGTCGTCCGGGAACTCGATGCAGTACTCGTTCAGTAGGCGATGCGTCTGTGGGACATAGGCGACGATCGGGCGGTGGGGGTAGATGAGGTAGGCGTACGGGGCTCCCTCCTCCGCCCCGTCTCGGTCGAGGCCGCGGGCCTGATTTCCCCAGACCCGGACGAACCCCAGGTCGCGATACATGGCCCACTCTTCCTCGTTGACGCACGAGCGAAGCAGGGCACGCGCCCGTTGCTCGGCCCGCCGCTCCCGGCCGGGGTCGTAGAGGACGGTGGCGGGCACGGTTTGCCTCCGGGCGCGGCGGCGCGCCCAAGCCTCCTCGATCCGCGGAAACACGAGGTCGGAGAGCAGCGCCAATGCCACGAGCGCGGTCGCAGCAAGCACGAGGAGCATCGAACCGGCGAGCGCCTACGCGCCGCCCGCTGCCCGCGGGAAGAAGATTACGCGGTCAGCTTCCCGTGGGACCTCATCGAACTCCGTGACCATGCGAGCCTCCCGCCGGCCGGCGGCCTCAGTCATCGGCACCGCCGCCCACAGACCAGCGTCCAGCTGCCGCTTGAACTCCTCGATCAGCCGTCGCTCGTCCTCGGCGAGGTCGACATCACCCTCAGCAATCAGCACCTCGCCGTGCCCTGGCTTCATCCGTAAGAAGCGCACGCCCGAATTATGTCAAAAGACCGAGGGGCCAGACGCAGGATCTCGCGGCAGGCCCGCTACCCCCACGCAGCCCAATCGCGACGAGCCCCTACCCCCCACGCACCCCAATCAGGTCCACCGGTCCCGCCCCCGTCCCGATCTCAGCCAGCCCGTTCCCAACCGCCCGTGCCGCCAGCTCGTGCGCGGTCCGCGCTGCCTCCAGCGGGTCGTCCCCCCAGGCCAGCCGGGCGGCAAGGACCGAGGAGTGGGTGCAGCCGGATCCGTGGTTGGCGCCTCCGGGCTGCCTTTGGCCGCGGATCTCCTCGAGGCGTTCGCCGTCGTAGAAGACATCGATCGTCTGCTCGCGGTGGCCGCCGGTGACGACGACGGCGTCGGGGCCGAGGGCGTGGAGCTTTCGAGCCAGCGATTCGGGGTCACCCGGCTCGCCGGCCAGCGCCTCGGCTTCGAAAACGTTGGGCGTGATCACCGTAGCCCGCGGCAACAGCTGGGCGACCAGGGCATCGCGCGCCTCCGGTTCGAGCAGTTCCGCTCCCGACTCGGCCACCATCACCGGATCGAGCACAATCGAGGTATCCGGCGAGAGCAGGTCCAGGGCGCGCACCACGGCCTCGATCGTCGCCACGTCACCGAGCATCCCGATCTTCACCGCGTCGACGCCGATGTCCTCGCTCACGGCGCGGACCTGTTCGATGATGATGCCCGGAGGGATGTGGTGAACCGCGCTCACCCCTACGGTGTTCTGGGCCGTGATCGCGGTGACCGCCGTCATCCCATGAACCCCGCAGGCGGCAAATGCCTTCAGGTCGGCCTGGATGCCGGCGCCGCCGCCGGAGTCTGAACCGGCGATCGACAGCAGGCGAGGGATGCCGCGGGCGCTCATGGCGGCGAGGTTAGGGCACGACGGTGAACCTCCCGCCCGCCTGGCGACGCACGTAGCCCGCGAGTTCGAGCGAGGCCAAGGCCGCCAGCGCGTCGGCACCCACGAATCCGGCCGCGCTCAACGCCGCGGGCGTGTCGCTGCCGCCCGCAATCGTCTCGAGCAGCCGCCGAAGCCCCGGCTCCAGCGGCGCTCTCGGCTCCGCCGGGACGGTCTTTACGGCGTGGCCGCACAGGGCGTCGAGCACGTCCTGGGGGCCGCGGATGACCCGGGCGCCGGCGGCCAGCAGGGCGTTGGGGCCGCTAGCCATGGGGGAGGTGACCCGCCCGGGAACGGCCCCGACGATCCGTCCGAGCCCACCCGCCGCTTCCGCGGTCAGCAGCGCGCCGGATCGCTCCCCGGCCTCGACGACGACGGTCATCGCCGCCAGCGCCGCGATCACGCGGTTTCGGGCCGGGAACATCCAGCGCCACACGTCGCTGCCCGGCGGAAGCTCGGAAATGGCGGCGCCACGGGCCCGGATCAGGCGGTGCTGCTGGCGCTTGGCCGCGGGATAGGGTCGGTCGGCTCCGGCGGGAAGGACGGCGACCGTCGCGCCGCCGGCGTCGAGCGCGCCGGCGTGGGCGGACGAATCCACGCCGAGGGCCATCCCGCTCACGATCGTCAGCCCCGCCGCAGCCACGCCACGGCCGAGTGATCGGGCCATTTCGAGCCCGTACGGCGACGCCCGCCGAGCTCCGACGATCGCCACAGCGTCCGGCCCGGCGATCCGCTCGAAGCGGCCCAGCTCCCCGGCGACGTGGAGAACCGCCGGCGGCTCGTCGAGCGCGCAGAGAGAGGCCGGATAGGCGGAATGGCAGCGGCAGATCGTCGCCAGCCCGGCGGTGGCCGCCCGCTCGCGCGCGGCGTCGGGATCGAAGCGGCGCAGCAGGTCCTTCTCCCCTCCCACGGCGGCAATCAGCTCGTCGTCGGGCAGCACGAGAAGCGCCTCGATCCGCGCCCGCACGGGCTCGAGACGAGCGGCCAGCGCGGTCAGCAGCCAAGCTCGGGCCAGGCAGTCCTCGCAGGCTCGCTGGTCCACCTCAGGCCCGCTGCTCCATCAGGCAGCCAGGGCGGCGTTCACCGCGCCCCGCTGGCGCAGGCTGAGCGCGGTCAGCACGTCGTCGAGTGCGACCGGCTCATGGCCGGCGAGGTCGGCGATCGTCCGGGCCACCCGCAGCACCCGGTGCCGGCCGCGCGCGCTCAGCATGCCGACGTCGTAGGCCTGGGCGAGCGTGCGTTCCGCCGGCTCCTCAAGCTTCACGTGGCGGCGGACCTCGCGCGCGTTCATCTCGCCGTTGCAGCCCGCGGCGCTCCCGGCCAGCCGTTCACGCTGCCGCCGGCGAGCGTCGGCCACGGTGGCGCGAGCAGCGGCGGAGTCGATCGTCGCCGGCCCGCGCAGCTCGGCTTCGGCCGGCCGGTCCACGTTGACGAGGAGGTCCATGCGGTCGAGCAGCGGTCCGCTGAGGCGACGGCGGTGGCGGCGTAGATCGGCCTCGCCGCACGAGCAGCGGTCGCCGACCCCGGCGAACCCGCAGGGACAAGGATTGGTCGCCGCCACGAGCATGAAGCGCGTCGGAAACAGCAGCGCCGTCTGCCCCCGGACGATCGTCACCGAGCCGTCCTCCAAGGGCTGGCGCAGGGCGTCGAGAGCCGAGCGCTGGAACTCGGAGAGCTCGTCGAGGAAGAGGACTCCGTGATGGGCGAGCGTGGCCTCGCCCGGCCGCGGAGGCGAGCCGCCGCCGACCAGCCCGGCCGGCGAGACGGTGTGGTGGGGAGCTCGGAACGGACGGCGGCAGATGAGCCCATCGGCGTGAAGCCCGACCACGCTGTGGATACGCGTGACCTCGAGCGCCTCGGGCCGGGTCATCTCGGGGAGGATCGACGGGAGCCGCCGGGCGAGCATCGTCTTGCCCGTTCCCGGGGGCCCCTCGAGCAGCAGGTTGTGGCCACCGGCGGCGGCGATCTGAAGCGCGAGCAGCGGCGTGGCCTGACCGCGGACGTCGGCCAGGTCGGGCTCGTGCTCCGCCCACACGCGGAGCGTCGGGGCCGGCAGCGGCGGAGGTGGTGCTCCCGCGAGCACGCCCGCAGCCTCGCGCAGGGTCCCCACCCCGGCGATCGCCAACCCCTCGACCAGGGCCGCCTCACGGGCCCGGTCGCGGGGCACGATCAACTGCGAGAGCCCGGCGCTCCGCGCCCCCTCGGCCACGGCGAGCGCACCCGGCGAGTCCCGAAGCTCGCCTCCGAGCGATAGCTCGCCGAATACGGCACATGAGTCGATGTGGACGGTCGAGAGCTGGCCGCTGGCAGCCAGCAGCGCTAGCGCGAGCGCGGCATCGAATCCCGGACCGACCTTCCGCAGAAACGCCGGCGCCAGGTTCGCGGTGATCCGGCTCTGGGGGAACTCGAAGCCCGAGTTGAGGATCGCCGAGCGGATCCGATCGCGCGATTCGCGCACGGTGGCGTCGGCCAGCCCGACGATCGTGAACGCGGGCAGCCCGGGCCGGATGTCGACCTCGACCCACACCCGGCGTGGGTTGACGCCGTCGATCGCGAACGTGGCCACCCGCGCGAGCATGGCTCGACGCTACGCCCGATCGCGTTACACATGGGTCACGGCTCGTGACAACTCTGCGCAAGCGGCGGTCGCGGGGCGGCGGGGATTTGTCACACCGCGTGACCCACGCTTTACCGATCTCGGCGTAGCGTGGCCGGCATGAGTGGAGACCTTCGCCAGCGGCTCGGTCAGCTCGGCGAACGACTGGCCGCCGAGCACATGATGCGCCGGGGTTTCCGGATCGTCGAGCGCAACTACCGCACGCGCTGGGGCGAGCTCGACCTCGTCGCCTTCGACGGGACGGTGCTGGCCTTCTGCGAGGTCAAGACGCGGCGGCTCGAGCCTGGGCGCGAGGGGATCTTCGACGCGCTGCACGAGCGCAAGCGCGCGCGGGTGCGCAAGATGGCCGGCCAGTGGCTATGCGAGCGACAGGAGCGACCGCACGCCGACGTGCTGCGCTTCGACGCGATCGGCGTTACCTTCGATCCCGCCGGAAGGCTGCTCGGGCTAGAGCACTTGGAAGGGGCCTTCTAAGCCAGCTCCGAGAACGCCGCGAGCCCCAGCTGCTGGTAGGCCGCGGACTGGAACGAGAGGCGATGGAGCGGCGAGACGCCGAGTCGCTCGATCGCGTCGCGGTGCTCGGGCGTGGCGTAGCCGACGTGCTGGGCGAACTCCCAGCCGGGATGCGTCGCGTCGGCACGCCGCATGTAGCGGTCCCTCGTCTCCTTGGCGATCACCGAGGCAGCCGCGATCGCCGCGCTCTTGGCATCGCCGCCGATCACTGCGCGCTGCTCGTGCCCGACTCCCCGCACCGGGAAGCCGTCGCTCAGGCAGACGCAGCCCTCGCAGCAGACCCGCGCGAGCGCGTCGCGCAGGGCCGCCAGGTTGGTCACGTGGAGTCCGCGAGCGTCGATCCCGGGCGCGCAGCGGGAGATGATCGCCACCTTGGCCGCGATCCGGAGGATCACCGGGTAGAGCTCGGCCCGGGCCGCCGGCGTCTGCTGCTTTGAGTCGTTGAGCGCACCCAGGGCGCGGACCTCGGCTGGGCCGATCTGCTCGAGGTCGAACAGCACCCCGGCCGCGACCAGGGGACCGGCCAGGCAGCCGCGGCCGGCCTCGTCCGCGCCGGCCACGAAGCGAAAACCGAGCGAGCGGTCGAACCCGAACAGGCGACGGTTGGCCCGCCGGGAGCGTGGTCGCTTAGAGGAAGCCGATCCGGTCAGGCGGCCAGTAGGTGAAGAATGCGACCCCGATAATCCATTTGTCGGGGACTGGACCCCAGAAGCGGCTGTCGTCGGATTCGCCACGGTTGTCGCCCATCATGAAGTAGTCGCCGGGCGGAACGACGATCGTTTTCGGGAAATTGCACGAAGGATCGGTGCCGCACGGCTCGATGTAGGAGTCCTTTTCCCGGACTCCGTTGCGGATCACGTGGCCGTTGACGATCGAGATCCGGTCGCCCGGTCCGCCCACCACGCGCTTGATGAAGGTCTGGCTCGATTGGGTGCTCGTGGGCGCGTCACACGCCGCGGGATGGCCCGACCCCTGGGTGGGGTTTCCGCACACCCCGTTGCCGAGATCGGCCCCGTGCGGGGGATGGAAGACCACGATGTCACCCACACTCGGATTGGTATCCAGCCGGTTGGTGAGCACCCGCTGGCCGATGTCCAGCGTGGGCACCATCGAGGGGCTGGGGATCCGGTAGGGCTTGACGATGAAGGCCTGGATCAGCAGCGCCAGGCCGACCGCCACCGCCACGGTCAACACGAGCTCGATGAGCGACTTCAGCGCGCTACTGCCCGATTTGGTTTGCGGCTCGCTGGCCACCTAGAGGAACCCGATCCGGTCGGGGGGCCAGTAGGTGAGAAATGCCTTGCCGATGATCCACGCTTTGGGAACCGGCCCCCAGAAGCGACTGTCCTCCGAGTCTGGCCGATTGTCACCAAGCATGTAGTACTCGCCTCGAGGAATGGTGATTGTGCCTGGGAAGTTGCACGCGCTGGCGCCGTCGCAGGGGGTGATGTAGGAGTCCTGCTCCTTCACGCCGTTGCGGATCACGTGACCGCCGACGATCGAGATCCGGTCACCCGGAAGCCCGACGACCCGCTTGACGAAGGTCTGCGAGGAGGGCCGCGACTCGGCCAGCCCGCAGGGACGGGACAGATCCTGGCCGGCCTGGTTCTGGCCTTCGTCCGGATTTCTGCATCCGTTGGCGTAGCCGCGCGGCGGGTGGAAGACAACGATGTCGCCGACGTGCAGCGAGGTGAAGTCGTTGCCGATCCGATCGACCAGGATCCGCTGGTTGATGTGCAAAGTGGGCAGCATCGAGCCGCTCGGAATCCTGTAGGGCTTGACGATGAAGGCCTGGATCAGGACGGCCAGGCCGAGAGCGATCGCCACGATCACGACCAGCTCGAGCACCGTGCTGGTCAGCGACTTGTGCGACGCGGTCACACCTGGTCTTCGCCGGCGGGCGCTTCCTCGTCCGCCGGGCCGGGCTCCTGCGCCTCCGTGGGGGAACTGACTCAGCCGGCGGCTCCTCCGCCGGCTGATCCTCCTCGGGCTGGACGCCTTGCTCGGCGGCGTCCGGCGCTTCGGTCGCCTCGGCGCTCTGCGCAGACGCTTCGGCTGCGTCCCCAGTCGCGCTCGCTTCGTCGGGCGGGGTCGGCTCGTCTGCGGCCGCGGCCTCCTCGGCCGCGGCAGGCTCGGGGGCCTCCTCGGCCTCGGGGCCGTAGAGCAGCTCGCGCTCGATCGACTCCTCCGGGCCGGTGGAGCGGCGCTCTCTCACCCGGGCGCGCTTGCCGACCCTGTCCCTCAGGTAGTAGAGCTTGGCTCGGCGCACATCGCCCCGCGCCGCCACCTCGATCCGCTCGATCTTCGGGGAGTGCAAGGGAAAGGTCCGCTCCACTCCGACGCCAAAGGATTGCTTGCGGACGGTGAAGGTCTCACGCGCTCCGTGGCCCTGGCGCTTGATCACCACGCCCTCGAACATCTGCGTGCGGCGCCGGGTGCCCTCTATCACCTGGAAGTGGACGCGGACGCGGTCGCCCGCGCCGAAGGTCGGGACGCGGCGAAGCTGTGTGCGCTCGAGGCTGTCGATCACGGTGCTCATGGCAAGGCAAGCGCCGGCAGCAGCGGTCAGAGCCGGTAGCTTGGGGGCTCAGCGCTCTCGTGCGCGAGGTCCCCACCTGCGCGGGTGGCCTATGGTAGCGGACGGCCCTGCTGACGCGATCGACTCTGCTCGAGGCGCCACTGGCGGATGCGGGCGTGGTGGCCGGAGAGCAAAACGTCGGGCACCCGCCAACCGCGATACTCGGCCGGCCGGGTGTAGTGGGGATACTCCGGCGCCCCTTCGAGCGCGGCGCTAAACGACTCCTCGACGGCAGACTCGTCGTGCCCGAGCGCCCCGGGACGCTTGCGGATCACGGCGTCGCACAGCACCATCGCCGCCAGCTCGCCGCCCGCCAGTACGTAGCGGCCGATCGACACGCAATCGGAGGCGAAATGGTCGAGCACCCGCTCGTCGAACCCCTCGTAGCGGCCCGAGAGCAGGGTCAGCGCCGGTTCGCCGGCCAGCTCGGAGACCAGCTCCTCGTCGAGGATCCGGCCGCTCGGCGTGAGCGCGATCACGCGGCGCTCCGCGCGCAACTGGACCGGGTCCTGTGCGTAGCGCGCCCTCAATGCGGCCTCGACGACGTCGACCCGCAGGACCATGCCCGCCCCGCCCCCGAACGGCGTGTCGTCGACCTGACCGGCGCCCAGTGGCGTGTGGTCGCGGTAGTTGACGTAGCCCAGGTGCAGGCCGGCCGCGATCGCGTTGCTCACGTGCCGCTGAGACCGGAACCAGGCGAAGGCGTCCGGAAACAGCGTGAAGACGTCGATCTCCATCACCGCTCGCCCAGGAACCTCAGGTCGATCTCGACCTGGCGGCGCTCGACGTCGACCGCCCGGACCGCGTCGCTGACCAATGGCACCAGCAGGTCGCCCTGGCCCTCGGGGCGCTCCACCTCGAGCACCTCGCATGAGGGGAGCGCCAGCAGTCGCCGGACCGTGCCGACCGTTTCCTCGCCGTCGTGCACCGTGCACCCCTCGAGGTCCTCGGCCCACCACTCGTCCTCTTCAAGCTCGGGCGCCTCCGCGCGGGGGCTGAGCAGTTCCTCCCCGGCCAGGGTGCGCGCAGCGTCACGGTCCTCGTAGCCCTCTAGGCGCAGGATCACGCGCTGGTCGCTGCCCGCGCGGCGGGTGATCTCCCGCTCGCGGCCCTGGACGGTGAGAGTCAAGCCGAGCGTCAGCAACTGCGGCCGGGGCTCGAGCACGTGGAAGCTGCCGTCGAGTCCGTGCGGGCTGCCGACCCGTCCGGCGCGCAGCCATCCGTGGTCCATGGCTCGAGCTAGGAGTCGACGATGTCGACGAACACCCGGCGCTTGTCCTTGGTGGCCGCGGTCTTGATCACCGTCCGCAGCGCCTGGGCCGTTCTTCCGCCGCGGCCGATCACGTTGCCGTAGTCGTCCTCGCCGACGGACAGCTCGAGCACGACCGAGCCGTCATCCTCCTGCACCTCGTTCACGTGCACCTCGTCGGGGCTATCCACCAAGCCACGAGCCAGGTACTCGAGCAGGTCCTTCATCGCGGGATGCGGCTACCCGATGCCCTGCGTGTGCAGCAGCTTGCGGACCGTGTCGGTCGGCTGGGCGCCGCGGGCAAGCCAATCGCGGATCCGCTCCTCGTCGAGCACGATCGTGGAGGGATTGGTCTGCGCGTTGTAATGACCCACGGTCTCGATCACCCGGCCATCGCGCTTTGAGCGCTGATCGGCGACGACCACCCTCCAGATCGGGTTCTTACGGCCGCCGATGCGTGTCAGTCGAAGTCTTACCGCCATTTCGGCGCACGAGGTTAGCGGGTTACCGACAACGCGGATCGATCGGGGCGCGGAGGATCTCGTTCTGGGCGCTCGGTTCGTAGTAGATGAAGCGGGAGTCCGCCGTCACCAGAAGCGAGAACCGCCCGAACCGAAGCCGGGCTCGCGGTCGTCCGGAAAGCGGATCGGCGCAGTAGTTGCGCTCCTCGCCGCCGCCGATCTGGGAGACCCACAGGATCCCGTCGATCACCCGCGCCTGCACCCCATTCGATCCTGGGATCAGCGTCCGAGTCTGCCGTCCGGTCCCGAGCGTCGTGGGATTCCCAGCCGCATTGAGGCCCCGCAGGTCGATCCGCTCGGCGTACCCCTGCATTCCGGTGGCCTCGCTCAGCCAGGCATAGTCCCCCACCACACCGCCGATGAACGGCTGCGTAACGCCGTCGAAGCTCCCCGAGGTGCCGATCAGCGCACCGCTGCCGGGGTCGCGGCGCTGCACGTGGGCGATCTGGGAGCCGACGCTGACCAGCAGCACCCGGCCGGAATCATCGGATGCGACGCCGACGGCGTGGGCGCCCGGAATCGATACGACGCGCGTCACCGTGCCGGTCAGCAGCGAGACCCGGTTGAGCGCGTTCTCGCTCCCCACCCACAGCCAGCCGCCGGCCACGGCCAGCGAGCCGGGGCCGGCTCCGCCCGCTCCCGAGCCGGTCAGCGTGATGCGCGAATCCACGGCGAGCGTCGCCTGGTTCAGTCCCCACAGGGTGGTGTCGTTCGCGGCCGTCGAAGTGGTCACCCATAGCTCGCCGTTGACCAGCAACGCGTGGTCGAACTGAGCCCCGAGGAACCGCGAGGCCAGGAGCCGGCCGCTCAGGGGATCAAGCCGCATGAGCTTTTCCTCCGGGTTGGCTCCGGGCCGGTTCACGTGCGTAGCGACGTAAAGACAGCTGCCGCTCGAATAGGCCTGTGGGTTGAGGAGACCGCGGACCAGGACGGTTGTCACTCCCGGCGGGATGCTCAGGCCGCGACTACGCGGCACGCGGGCATGGCCGGTTAACGCCACCGCGACGACGGCTATGACGACCGCCACCGATGCGGTCAGGGCCAGAGCGGTTCGGACCTGACCCCAGCGCAGCTGCCCGATCGCCCCAATGCGCCAGCGCTTCGCTCGCCGCTCGTGGGCTGCGATGAGTTCGCGCTCCAGCCGCGGCAGTACGCTCATGTCGGTTCCTCCTCGAGTCTCTGTCGGAGCACCGCGAGGCCCCGGCTCACCCGCTTGCGCACGACCGACTGTGAGCAGGCGAGCTCGCCGGCAATCGCCTCATAGCTGCGCTCCTCCACGATCCGCGCCCACACTGCGTCACGTTGCTCGGGCGGGAGCCCTTCGAGCAGATCAAGCGCGGCGCCGCCCTCACGCTCGATCCTGGTCAGCTCCGAATCCTCCAGCTCGAGCGGAGACATCTCGAGCTTTCGCCGGGCCGAGTCGGCGACCACGCCCCGCCGGCGACTGTCGATGAGCTTGTGCTGGGCGATCCCGAACAGCCAGGCGTGAGCCGGAGCGCGCCCGGGCCGATAGCGCCCACATGCGAGCAGGACGGCCGCGAACACCTCCGCCGTCAGGTCCGCCGCCAGCTCGGGATCACCTGTGCGACGCATGAAGAAGGCCAGGACCGGACGCTCGTAGCGGCGGTAGAAGGCCGAGAGGGCGGAAGGGTCGCGATCGGCTGCGACCAGGAGCCGGTCGTCGTCAGGGGTGTCCCAGCTCGCCATAGCGTGAATTAACTCGCACGGGCGTGCCGGGATGTGACTGTCAGCGCGCCTGCCGCATCAAGGCGCCGAGGTCGGGCATCCGGCCCTGGGAGACCTGGCGCATCACCTTGCGCATCTGCTCGAACTGCTTGATCAGCTGCTTGACCGCCTGCACATTGGTGCCCGACCCGCGCGCGATCCGCAATCTCCGGCCGCCCTTGATCAGCTCGGGATGGCGCCGCTCCTGGGGCGTCATCGAGAGGATGATCGCCTGGATCCGGTCGAACTCTCGCTCGTCGACCTTGACCCCTCGCAGCTCCTTGCCCAGCCCGGGGATCATCCCCAGCAGGGACTGGAGCGGGCCGAGGCGGCGGATCTGGCGCAGCTGGTCGAGGAAGTCGTCGAGCCCGAACTCCTGCTGGCGGAGCTTGCGCTCGAGCTCGGCCGCCTGGTCCTCGTCGTAGGCGGACTCCGCCTTCTCGATCAGCGTCATCACATCGCCCATGCCGAGGATCCGCTGGGCCATGCGGTCGGGATGGAAGCGCTCGAACTGGTCGAGCTTCTCGCCCGTGGAGGCGAACAGGATGGGCTTGCCGGTGATCTCCTTGACCGACAGCGCGGCGCCTCCGCGAGCGTCACCGTCGAGCTTGGTCATGACGACCCCGTCGAACTGCACCACGCGCGCGAACTCCTCGGCCACTGCCACCGCGTCCTGTCCGGTCATGGCGTCGACCACGAGCAGGATGTCGTGCGGCTTGACCGCCTTGCGGATGTTGGCCAGCTCGGCCATCAGCTCCTCATCCACGTGCAGGCGACCGCTGGTGTCGACGATCAGGACATCCTTGCCCTCCGCCTCCGCGCGGTCGCGTGCCCAGCCGGCGATCTTGACCGGGTCGCGATCGGTGCCCTGCTCGTAGACGTCGGCTCCGGCCTGCGTACCCACCTTGACCAGCTGCTCGACCGCCGCCGGGCGGTACACGTCGCACGCCGCGACGGCCACCGAGGAGCCATGCTGCTCGCGCAGGTAGCGCGCCAGCTTGGCCGTGGCGGTCGTCTTCCCGGACCCCTGGAGCCCGGCCATCAACACCACCGTGGGCGGCCGGGGGGAGAAGGAGATCTCGCGCGCCGCCCCACCCATCAGCTCGGTGAGCTCGTCGGAGACGATCTTCACCACCTGCTGGCCCGGGTTGAGCTGGCCGATCACGTCGGCGCCGAGAGCCCGCTCCTTGACCGCGGAGGTAAAGCTCTTGACCACCTTGAAGTTGACATCGGCCTCGAGCAGCGCCAGCCGGATCTCGCGCATTGCGGCGGCGATGTCGTCCTCGGTCAGGGTCCCGCGACCGCGGACGTCGGCCAGCGTGGCCTGGAGCTTCTCGGCGAGCGAGTCGAACATCGTCGAGGTTCAGGCTACTGCGGTCCGGGCTTCTCCCAGCCGGAATCCTCGGGCGGGGCCACCTCCGCGGGCGAGCCGTGCTCGTTGCTGCCGGGGCCGCTCGAGAACGCCCGGGCGATCCCACCGAACGCGTCGGCGAACTCGGACGGGATGACGAACACCTTGTTGGCATCGCCCTGCGCGAGCTGGGGCAGCATCTGGAGGTACTGGTAGCTGAGCAGGCGCTGGTCCGGCTTGCCCTCATGAATGGCGCCGAACACCGTGGCGATCGCCTGCGCCTCGCCCTCGGCCTGAAGGATCGCGGCCTGCTTCTGGCCCTCGGCCGTCAGCACGGCCGCCTGCTTCTGCCCCTCGGCGGTGAGGATCTGGGACTGCTTGACCCCCTCGGCGTTGAGGATGGCGGCGCGACGGTCACGTTCAGCCCGCATCTGCTTCTCCATCGCCTCCTGGATCGTCCCGGGCGGGTCGATCGACTTCAGCTCGACCCGGTTGACCCTGATTCCCCACTTGCCCGTGGCCTCGTCAAGCACGCCGCGCAACTGGGCGTTGATGTGGTCACGGCTGGTCAGGGCCTCCTCGAGCGACAGCGACCCGATCACGTTGCGCAGGGTGGTCACGGTGATCTGCTCGATGGCCTGGAGGGGATTGGCCACCTCGTAGGTGGCCGACTTGGCGTCGTTGACGGTGAAGTACAGGACGGTGTCGATCTGGACGACCAGGTTGTCCTCGGTGATCACCGGCTGGGGCTGGAACGAGACCACCTGCTCGCGCAGGTCGATGAGTGGCTTCAGCCGGTCTATGAACGGCATCAGCACCACCAACCCGGGCGAAAGCGTCCGGCTGTAGCGCCCGAACCGCTCGACGATCCCGGCTCGCGCCTGAGGCACGATCCGCACCGTCCGCGCGAACATGATGAGCAGGAACACGACCACGACCGCAGCGACGATTCCTTCAACCATGTCGCTCTCCTTTACTCCGCCACGAGCGCCGTGGCGCCCCTGATTTCAAGTACCTGCACCCGGGTTCCCTTCTCGATCACCTGATCCTCGTCATACGCCCGGGCGGTCCACACCTCTCCGTCGATCCGTACACAGCCCGCCCCTTCATCGTTGACGATCCGCTCGAGCACGACTGCCTGCTTGCCGATCAGGGCCGCGCTCCCTGTCCTGAGCTGGGCCGGCGTCCGCATGTGCGCGCGGGCGATCGGTCGCAGCAGTCCCAGCGTGAGGATCGAGACGGCGACGAACACGATCCAGGAGGCCGTGCCCCCGGCGCCGATCGCGTCGACCAGCGCCGCCAGGAGCGCACCCAAGGCAAACGGCGCCAGGAAGAACCCCATGGTCAGCATCTCGCCCGCGCCGAACGCGGCGGCGGCCAGCAACCACAGGATCGATCCGGGCATTCCGCTTTCCGAGATTACCGCTCAGCAAGGCGCTGGCCCGGGGGGTTGGACCGGCGCTCAGCTCACCAGCGCGCGGGCGAACTCGGTTGGGTCGAACGGGCGGAGATCCTCCAGCTGCTCCCCCACGCCGATCAGCTTGACCGGGATCCCCAGCTCGTGGGCGATGGCCAGCGCGATCCCGCCCTTGGCCGTGCCGTCGAGCTTGGTCAGCACGAGCCCGCTCACGTCGATCGCCTCGGAGAAGATGCGCGCCTGGCGCAGGCCGTTCTGGCCGGTGGTGGCATCGACCGTGAGCAGCGTCTCGTGTGGGGCTTCCGGGAGCTGCTTGGCGATGACCCGCCTGACCTTGGCGAGCTCGGCCATCAGGTCGTCCTGGGTGTGCAGGCGACCGGCGGTATCGATCACCACCACGTCGGCGCCGTCGCGCCGTGCGGCGGCGATCGCGTCGTAGGCGACGGCGCCCGGATCGGCGTTCGGCGGCCCCTTGACGAAGCCGACCTCCGCCCGCTGCGCCCACAGCTCGAGCTGCTCGACCCCGGCAGCGCGGAAGGTGTCAGCCGGCACCCAGCACCACGGAGCGGCCGAGCTCTTTGCGCAGATGCCAGGCGAGCTTGCCGACCGTGGTGGTCTTGCCCGTGCCGTTGACTCCCGCGACCAGGATCACGGTGGGCTGCGGGCGGACGTCGATCCGGTCCTCCCCGGTGCGCGCGATGTCCGCCAGCAGCTCGGTCAGCCGCGCGGTCAGGGCCTCGCCACCGGAGATCTTCCCCCCCGTCGCCTCCTGCTCCAGCTGCTCGACCACCTGGGCCGTCGTCCGCGCCCCCACATCGGCGTAGATCAGCGCTTCCTCGAGCCGCTCCCAGGTCTCGTCGCTCAGATCCTCGAACAGGGTGGCCTGGATCTCGCTCGTGAGCGCCTGCCGCGTCTTGCGGAGGTTCTCGCGCAGCCGCCGAAAGCGGCCGACACGCCGCTCCTCGGTGGCGGCCTCGGGCTCGGCCGCCGCCGGCGCTCCGCCGTCGACGATGAACAGGTCCTGCCAGTCGCGTGCCATCGGGCGGGCGACGTTAGCCGATGGCGGCGGCCGGTCGCGCGCTACGCCGCGGCTTCTTGCGGTGCCAGCCGGCGCGAAATCACCTTCGAGATGCCGTCGCTCCCCATCGACACGCCGTAAAGCGAGTCGGCGGCCTCCATCGTCCGCTTCTGGTGGGTGACGACGATGAACTGGGCTCGCTGGGCGTACTGGCGCAGAAGGGCGAGAAAGCGGTCGATGTTGAGATCGTCGAGCGCCGCTTCGACCTCGTCGAGGATGTAGAACGGGCACGGCCGGGCCAGGAAGACAGAGAACAGGAAGGCCAACGCGGTCATCGACTTCTCCCCTCCGGACAGGAGGGTCAGCCGCTTCATGTCCTTGCCGGCCGGCGTGATCTCGATCTCGACCCCGAGCAGATCCTCCTCGGCGGGCGCTTCCTCGTCCCCGGGGCCGGCGCCCGAGTTCCCACCGTCGGTGGTTTCGTCGTCCCCTTCGGCCGCCGACTGTCCGCCCAGCACGCGCGGCGCTCCCTCCTGCTCGGTGACGAGTCGCAGCCGCCCCCTGCCGCCCGGGAACAGCTGGGGGGCCAGCTCCTCGAAGTTGCGCGCCGCCGCCTCGAAGGTCTGCTCGAACGTCTCCCTGATCTGCCGGTCGGTATCGGCAATCAGCTTCTCGAGCTCGCGCAGCGCGCTCTCCAGGTCCGAGCGCTGGCGCTCAAGCTCCTCGACGTGCTCGAGCGCCTCGGCGTACTCCTCCTGGGCCAGCGGGTTGACCGGTCCGAGCTGTTCGCGGCGCCGGGCCAGGCGCTCCACCCGAACCGTTAGGGCTTCGCGCTCCTCGCTGCCCAGCGGCTCGGTCGCGGGCTCGGCCTCGAGCTCGAGTCGTGCGGCCAGCTGCGCCCAGCTCGGCGCGGGCGTCGGCGACCTGGTCGCGGACGCGTTGCAGGCGGACCTCGGCCTCGGTCAGCAGCTCGCTCTCGCGGTGAAGCTGGGCGTGCAGCGAGCCTCCTGCTGGGCGCACTGGCGCAGCTCGGCGCCGACGTGCTCGCCCGCCTCGCGGTCGGCGGCCAGGTCGGCCTCGAAGCGCGGCGCGCTGGGCCGCGATCGCCTCTGCCAGCCGCTCGAGCGCGTCGATCGACGGCGCTGCATCGGCCGGGCCGAGCTCTCGTCAGCCGCGATCAGCGACCGGACAGCCGCCAGGCGCCGCTCGCGCTCGCGCCCGCTCGCGCTCGGCCCGCTCGAGCGACCGAACGCTCGGCCGCGAGCTCGCGCCGCAGCTGCGCCCGCCGTCCCGCACTCGGGCCGTCGTCGGGGGCGCTGCGGCGGCGCTCGATCAGCGCCGCGATGCGGCGCTCCTCCTCGGCGGCCTCGTCGCGGGCGCGCACCGCCGCGCGGTGGTCTGAGATCGCGCTCTCCCGCGGCGGCCTCCGACTCGCTCAGCTCGCTGGCCGCGCGCTCGAGCGCGGCTGCGGCGGCCCGCTCGGCGTCGGCTGCCGCCTCCGCTCGCTCGCAGCAGCTGGTCACGGCGGTTGCGCTCGGCCAGGACGCGTTCCTCACCCGCCGCCGGCGGCCTGGCGGAGCTCGCGTCCCCGTCGCGGAAAAGACGCGGCCGCCAGCGCGTGACGGCGATGCCTGTGAAGGTCGTCCGGCAGCTGGTCGAGCGACGTCGACGACCCAGGCGTCGCGAAGCAGCGCCGCGGCCAAGGCCAGTGCGTCGCCTCGGGACCACGGACGTGGTCGAGCAGCGGCTCGGCGTCTGGGGCCGGCGCGGCCGCGGCTCGGGGTCCGGGCTCCGCCCGAGGGCACGACCAGCGCCCGGCCGCCGTCGCGGCCGGCCCGGTCGAGCAGGCGGGCGGCGGTGTGCAGATCGGCGACCATCGCCGCGCCGAGGCGGCCGTCGAGCGCGGCGGCGAGCGCGAGCTCGATAGCCCGGTCGACCTCGAGCTCGTCGGCGAGCGAGGTCGACGCCCCCGGGGGCGGTCGGACTGGGTGCGCAGGAATTGGTTGACGGCCGCGAGCTCGCCGCCGACGCGTGCCGCATCGCGCCGGGCCTGCTCCACGTCGCGCTCGGAGCCGCACGCGAGCGCCTCGCCTGCTCGACGATCTCTTCGGCGCGCGCTCCCGAGCGTCTTGGGCTGCGTCGCACCTCGTTGCTCTGAGCGCCACCTGCGCCGAGGACTCGGCGAGCTGGCGCTCGCAGCTCGGCGAGCTGCCGGCGCGAGCTCCGCTTCGCGATCTCGATCGAGCGCGTCGAGCGCCGCCTCGAGCTCGGCGATGCGGCCTGCCGCCTCCGGGTCGGAGACCTGCGCGGTCTGTTCGGCCTCGAGCGCAGGCGAGCGGTCTGCCGTGCTCGGGCGCAGACGCGCCACCAGCTCGCTGCCGTCGCGCGCACCCGCTCCGTCCGGTCGGCCACCCGGTCGCCGGCGGACTGGGCAACGAAGCAGCGGCGCGAGAGCTCCTCGCGCTGGGCGCTCCGCTGGGCCAGCGCCTCCTCGGCCGCCTCGCGGCGCCGCGCGACGCCGGCCTCCAGCTCGTGCTCGATCTGCTCGCGGCGGGCGCGGGCCTCGGTCGAGGCGCGCTGCGCGCCGTCGAGTGCGCAGCTCGCGCTGCGCGCGCGTCGTCGCGCGCGAGCTCCCAGCGGGCCTCGAGCGATCTGGCGCTCGAGGCGGGCGTGCAGCTCGGCCGCCTCGGCCTGGCGCTTGAGCGGGCGCAGCCGCGAGCGCGCCTCGCGCTCGACGTCGAGCGCGCGGTCGAGGTTGTCCTGGGTGCGCTCGAGCTTGAGCTGGGCTCGCCGGCGGCGCTTGCGGTGCTTGCCCAGCCCGGCCGCCTCCTCGATCAGCAGCCGGCGATCGCGCGGCTTGGAGGTGACGATCGACTCCACCCGCCCCTGCGAGATGACCGAATGCATCTCCTTGCCCAGGCCGGTGTCGGACAGCAGCTCGATCACGTCGACCAGCCGGCAGCGCGCGCCGGCCAGGCGGTACTCGCCCTCGCCGGTGCGGTCGAGCCGGCGGACGATCGAGACCTCGGGCACGCCCAGCCCGAGCGACCCCTCGCTGTCGTCGAGCACCAGCTCGACCTCGGCACCCCGGCCCGCCTGACGCCCGGGCGCGCCGCCGAAGATCACGTCCTGCATCGACTGGCCGCGGACCGCGAGCGGGGACTGCTCGCCGAGCGCCCATAGCACCGCGTCGGTGACGTTCGATTTCCCCGACCCGTTCGGGCCCGACGATCACGCTGACCCCGGGGCCGAACTCGAGCCGCGTCCGGTCAGGGAAGGACTTGAAGCCCTTCAGCGTGATCGACTTCAGATACACGCTGCTCTCACCGATTCCTCGAGCGCCTCCAGCGCCGCCTGCGCGGCGTCCTGCTCGGCGTCCTTCTTGCTCCGGCCGGTGCCGCGGCCGACCTCGGCGCCGTCGATCGTGGCGCTGATCGAGAAGATGCGGTCGTGCGGCGGTCCCTGCTCGTCGATCACGGCGTAGCTGACCAGCGCCCCGCGCCGGGCCAGCCGCTCCTGGAGCGCCGACTTGAAGTCGACCGGGTGCTCCAGCGCGTCCTCGATCTCCGGTCGCGAACGCCTCGACCACCGCCGCCGCCGTGCGCTCGTAGCCGAAGGCCAGATAGCACGCGCCGATCACCGCCTCGATCACCGAGGCCAGCACGCGCTCGGTGCTGACCAGACGCGTCGACGCTGGAGCGCCGCGCTCGCCGGCGCCGCGGCGCGCAGCCGCTCGGGCACTCCCAGGCGCTCGGCCACCGCCCGGCAGGAGCGTCCGGAGACCGCCTGGGCGCGGATCTTCGTCAGCCGGCCGGCGCCGAAGCGCTCGGCCTCCAGCCGCGGATAGAGGTGCGCGGTGACGGCCAGCGCCAGCACGCTGTCGCCCAGGAAGGCCAGCCGCTCGTAGGAGTCGGACGCGCCGCGTGGTCCACGAGGCATGGGTGAACACGTGGCCGGCCAGCTCGGCCGGAAGCTGCTCGAGCAGCTCGCGCCAGCTTGCGCTCCGGACGCCGGCGGAGTGCTCGCCGCCGTCGGCACTCGGCGGTCACTCAGGGTCAGGGCTCTGGCTCGCGGTAGCTGACGTTGTCGACGCCGCTCGCGAGCACGAAGTCGACCGCCTGACCGACGGTCAGGATCTTGGCCGCCTCCTCGTCGGAGATCTTCACGCCGTAGGTGTCCTCGAGCTCCTGGACCAGGGTGTAGAGATCGAGCGAATCGGCCTCGAGATCCTCCTGGAAGCGCGTCGACTCCTGGATCCGGTCCGGATCCACCTCGAGCTCGTCGGCCAGGTGGGCGCGGATCAGCGTAGAAGACCTGCTCGCGATTCATCGGCCCGACACCGTAGCCGTCGGCTCGGACGAGGCCTCGGCTCCGCCGTCGGGATCCGTCGCCGACGCCGGCGACGGAGCGCGCCGGCCTCGACCAGGGCTGCGCGCGTGCGGCCGATCACGTCCTCCTGGACCCCGCGCGCGGCCACCTCGATCGCCCGGGCGAACCCGCGCCGGGTGAACCGGCCGTGGGCGACCACGCCGAGCTGGCGCAGGCCGAGCATGTACGCGCCGCCCGGGGTCTCGGGGTCGATCTCGTCGCGCAGCCGGCGCACCGACGGGGCCAGCAGCCAGCCGCCGAGCTTGCCGCGCAGGGAGCGCATCGCCGCGTCGCGGATCGGCTCGCATCGTGCGGCCCGAGACGCCCTCGATCAGCTTCAGCGTGATGTTGCCGGTGAAGCCGTCCATCACCACCACGTCGGCGACGCCGTCGGTGACCTGGGTGCCCTCGATGTTGCCGACGAAGTTCAGCGCCGCACCCGGTCGCCGGCCGCGAGCTGCTCGTGGACGGTGATCGAGCTCGGGGGTGCCCTTGGCCGGCTCCTCGCCGTTGGAGAGCAGCGCCACGCGCGGGTGAGTCGATTCCCATCACGGCCTGGGCGAACGCGGAGCCCATGTGGGCGAACTGGACGAGGTGCTCGGGGCGGCAGGTGACGTTGGCGCCGACGTCGAGCAGCAGCACCGGCGGGTCGCCGGGACATCGGCACCGGCAGGGCGAGCGCCGGGCGGTAGATGCCGCGGTCGCGCCGCAGGTTGAACAGCCCGGCGGCGAGCGCCGAACCGGTCGAGCCGCCCGAGACGAGCGCCTGGGCGCGGCCGTCGGCGACGGCCCGGGCCGCCTGCACGATCGACGCCTCCGGCGTGGAGCGGACGGCGAAGGCGGGATCGGCGGCCTTGGCGATCGACACCGGCGCGTCGACCACCTCGACCCCGTCCGGCACCGGGCCGATCTCCGCGCGTCGGCCGAACAGCAGCACGCCGATCGCCGCGCGCCGCCGCCCGCGCCGCGCCGGCGGCCACCTCGCCGGGGCCGAGATCGGCCCCGCCCGCGTCAACGGCGACCGTGATCATCGGCGGCGGTCAGCGCGAGCGATCGCCGGGTCGGGGGCGATCACCTCGCGACCCTTGTAGTGCCCGCACACCGGGCAGACCCGATGCGGAAGCCGCGGGCTGTGGCACTGCGGGCAGGCGTTGAGCGCCGGCGCGGTGACCTTGTGCTGGGCGCGGCGCTGCGCGGTGCGGGCGTGGGACTGCTTCTGCTTGGGGACGGCCATGCGGCGCAGGGTAGCAGGTGGCGTACCTCGCGGACGGCCGGCGGTCGAAGCGGATTCCGACAGCTTCGCCCAGCGCGGGTCCGGGGCCACGCTCGTGGCGGTGATCGGGCCCGGCGAGGTTGAGATCTCGCCGCAGACCGGGCACAGCCCGGCACAGTCCTGGCGGCACAGCAGCGTGGCCGGGAGCGCAGCGCGAGCGCGTCGCGCGCCCAGGCGTGCAGGTCGAGCACGCCGCTCATGGACGTAGGGTGAGTCGAGCTCCTCGCCTTCGCCGGGCTGGGAGATCTCGCGCGCATCGACCGTGGAACACCGGCTCGGCCGGCTCCAGGCAGCGCATGCACGGACCGGCCAGGCCGGCCTCGAAGCGCAGCCGCAGCGCATAGCCGTCGCCGGTCGTCCGCGAGATGTCGAGCCGCGCGGGCACGAGCCCGGGCTCGACGGGGTAGCGCTCGCCGCCGAGCACGAACGGGTCGATCGCGACCGCCAGCTCCAGCCGGCGCCCCTCGCCGGAGGTCAGACGCAGTCCCCCGAGATCGAAGCGTCCGTTCGGAGGGGCATACGAGCCTCAGGTTAGCGGCGGGGTTCGATGCCGTTCGGAGCTGGTGGCTGACCGAGCCGACTGGCGGAAATCGGGAATCGCGATCATTGCCACGTGTCGGAGTGGTTTCGCACCTACGGGTTCGCCGATGTGCTGGACCGACTGCTGATCGGCGCCTATCCGCTCGACGCCGAGGACGTGCGACATGCTCCAGCGATGCGGCGTCGAGCGCGTCCTCAATCTGGTCCGAGGACACGGAGTACCGGCCGGGCGAGCGCGCGGGCGGTTGAGCAGCGCCTACGCCGCGGCGGCATCGAGGAGCAGCGCGTCTCGTCTCACCGACTACGGCGGCCTGCCACCCGGACGAGCTCGAGACCGCGGTCCGAGGCTGTCCGAGCTGGCTCGATGCAGGCGGACGGACCTACCTCCATTGCCGCGCCGGCTGGCAGCGCTCCGGCGGTCGCGGCCGCCGGTGATCGCCGTCCGCGACGGGCTCGACGTCGACGGCGCGCTCGCCCAGATCCAGCAGCGCAAGCCCTCGGCCGACCCGCTCCCCCACCAGCGCGAGGACCTGGAACGCTGGTGGAGCGCAGCGGGTCAGGCCCAGTAGGACTGCCGCGAGTCGGCGGCGCGCCAGCCGCGCGGGCGGTCGCCGCTCGCGCGGCCGGTCCCACGGGCCGGCGCCGGGTCGCGGGCGCGACTCCGCCGCTCGCGGGTGCCGGCGGCGATTCGGCCGGGGCGTCGTCCTCGCCCAGCTCGGCCACGTGCACGCTGCGGGCGCTGAGCGTGACCGGCTCGAGCTCGGGCAGCTCCCGGCCCTCGGCCACCGCGCCGTGCTCGGCGAACCGGCGGGCGCCGGGCAGCACGCGGGCCTCGTAGGAGCCGACGGTCTCGTTGTACGCCCGCACCGTGCTGTTGAGGCGCGTGCCGAGCGTGGCCAGCAGGGTGGAGAGCTTGACCAGCCGGCCGTGCAGCTCGCGGCCGAGCTCGGAGATCGCCTGCGCGGACTCGGCCACCCGCTCCTGCTGCCAGCCGTAGGCGACCGCGCGCAGCATGGCCAGCAGCGTGGTCGGGGTGGCGATCAGCACCCGCGCGCGCCATGGCGTCCTCGATCAGCGCCGGGTCGGCCTCCAGCGCGGCGCCGTACAGGTGCTCGCCGGGCAGGAACATGACGACGAAGTCGGGGGCCGAGTCGAGGCCCGACCAGTAGGCCTTGTCGGCGAGCGAGCTTGACGTGCTTGCGCAGCAGCCGGGCGTGGTCGCGCAGGTGGCGCTCGCGCTCCTCCTCGTCGCGCGCCTCGTAGGCGTCGAGCACGCCCTGCAGCGGCGCCTTGGCGTCGACGACGACGTGCTTGCCGCCGGGCAGGTCCTGACGACGAGGTCGGGCCGGAGCGTCGAGTCGTCGCCGGCGATCGACGACTGCTCGGAGAAGTCGCAGTGGCGCACCATGCCGGCCAGCTCGACCACGTTGCGCAGCTGCATCTGCCCCCACTGGCCGCGCGCGTTCGGCTTGCGCAGCGCGGTGACCAGCGCGCCGGTCTCGGTGCGCAGCTTCTCCCCCGTCTCGGTCAGCGTGCGCAGCTGGGCCTCGAGCCGGCCGCGCGACTCGCGCCGCTCCTGGTCGAGGCGCAGAGCTGCGCGTCGACGCGGCCGAGCTGCTCCTTGAGCGGGGCGACCAGCTGCTCGACCGCCTGCTGGCGCTTATCGAGGTCGCCCTTGGCCTCGCCTGGGCGGCCTGCAGCTGGGCCTTGGCCAGCTCGGTGAGCTGGGCCATGCTCGACTGGAGCGCCTCGGCGCTCAGCGCCTTGAACGAGTCGGACAGCCGCTCTTGGGCGTCGCTGACCGTGTGCCAGCCGCTCCTGCGGCCAGCGTGCGCTCGTGCTCGAGCTCGGCGGTCAGCTTGACCAGCTCCCGCTCGAGCTCCGGCCGCGCGCCGGCCTCGGCCGCCAGCGAGCGCAGCCGCGCGCAGGCGCACCGCGACAGCACGGCGCCGGCGCCGGCGACCAGGCCGATGAGCAGCCAAGAGCGTTCATGGTCAAGCAGGATCGATGACCGGACGGAAGAGCGCCGGCGTGCGGACGGAACCGGCCGGTGTGCAGCGAATGTCCCGCGATGCGCCATCGTCCGGCGAGTCGAGAGTCGCCCGTGCGAGGACATTCGCCGTCACGGTCGTGCACGGCGACGTGCAGGGCGTGTTCTTCCGCGACTCGGACGCGAGATGCGCCCAGACGCCACGGCGTCGCGGCTGGGTCAGCAACCGTCCGACGGCGCCGTCGAGGCGGTGCTCGAGGGACCGCGCCGAGGCGGTCCAGCGCGTGGTCGAGTTCTGCGCGCAGCGGCCCGCCGCGGGCTGAGCGTCGAGAAGGTCGAGGTCGACGAGGAGAGCCCGAGGGGCTGAGCGGGTTCGAGGTCCGCTAGCGCCTGCGATCCGCGGCACGTCACCGCCCGTCGAAGGTCCGCACGCGGCGGTCGTCAGCCCCGGACGCGCTCTGAACCGTCAGCGCCTCCTCGCCCCGAACGCGCGAACACCACCCCTCGAGCGGCTGCCAGCTGAGGTGCGCGCACCTCCTCGACCTCGATCCGCGCCGCCTCCTCGACCGGGAAGCCACCGACGCCGGTGCCGAACGCGACGAGCGCCAGCGACCGCGCGCCGAGCGCGCTCGGCCACGCCAGCGTGCTCGCCGTGGCGCGGCGGATGATCTCGGCCGAGGTCGGGCCGCCGAGCTCCATCGTCGCGGCGTGGATGACCCACCGGCACGGCATCTCCCCGCCGCGCGGTCTCCACCGCCTCCCCCAGCCCGATCGGCGCCCCGCTCGCGGCTCTCCCGATCGACCCCGGGCCGCCGGCGCGGGCGATCGCGCCCGCCACCCCCCGCCGTGCAGCAGCCGCGTGTTGGCGGCGTTGGCGATCGCGTCGACCTCCAGCGAGGTGATGTCCGTGTCGAGGACCTCGATCGGCGGTCAACGCGGCCGACCGTGTCGTAACGCGCGCCATGCGCGTAGCGAGCGAAGCTCGGTCGCGCATGGGTCCTCAGGACACCTCGGCCGGCTCGTCCTTGCCGGCCAGCCGATCGCGCCCGCGCTGCACCGCGGCGATGAACTTCGTCAGGTTGACCTCGAGCGTGTTGAGGATCTCGTCGGCGTAGTCCTCGGCGCCGAGCCGGATCTCGCGCTCGCGGGCGCGGGCGTCCTCGATGATGTCCTCGGCGGCGCGCTCGGCCTGCTTGGTGATCTCCTCCTCGGAGATCAGGCGCTCCTGGCGCTCGCGGGCCTCCTTGACGATCCGCTCGGCCTCGCGCTTGGCCTCGGCGAGCATCTCCTGGCGCTCCTTGACGATCCAGCGCGCCTGCTTGATCTCCTCCGGGATCGTGGCGCGCATCTGATCGAGGATGTCGTAGATCTCCTCCTTGTCCACGCGCACCTGGTCGGTCAGCGGAACCGGCTTGGCGTTGTGGACGAGATCGTCCAGCTTGTCGATCAGTACCAGGACGTCCATCGCGCAACCTCTGTTTCGTTAGCGGCTGAGCCGTTCCTTCAAGGCCGCGGCAACCTCGTCGGGGACCATGTCGTCGATGTTCCGCCGAACGTGGCCAGCTCCTTTACACCGCTTGATCTGATGAAACTGTACTTGGGCGAGGCCATCAGGTAAACGGACTCGACGTCGGGGGCCTGCCTGCGGTTGAGCTGGTTCATCTCCAGCTCGTACTCGAAGTCGGAGATCGCGCGCAGGCCCTTGACGATCGCCTTGGCGCCGCGCTCGCGCGCGAAGTCGACCAGCAGGATGCTGAACGGCTCCACCTCGATGTTGTCCAGCGTCGCGGGTGGCGTTCTCGCACGAAGGCGACCCGCTCCTCGGCGGTGAACAGCGTGCTCGCCCTTGCGGACCGGCAGGTTGACCACCGCCACGATCACCCGGTCGAACATCTCCGCGGCCCGCGAGATCACGTCGAGATGGCCGTAGGTGACCGGGTCATAGGAGCCGGGGCAGACGGCGATGCGGTTATCAGGGGCCATGGATCCGGATCAGGGTGTCGCCGTAGCGGCGCTCGTCAGCAGCAGCGGGAGCTCGAGCTCGAGCGGCGCTCGCCGGTCGCTCTCCGCCACGACCCGGGCGCCGGCGCGAGCACCGGCGCCAGGGCGTCGAGAGCTCCGCGCCGAGGACTGCTCGCCTGGCGATATGGGGGGTCGAGGAAGACGAGATCGTATTGACGCCGGCTGCCCGTGCGCGCTGGAGGAACGGCAGGGCCCGGCTGGCGATGGACCTCGGCGTCCAGTCCGAGGGCGTCAGGTTGCGCCGTTGATCGCGGCCATCGCGGCGGCCGAGGAGTCGACCAGGACGGCCGCTGCGGCGCCCCGGGACAGCGCCTCGATGGCCAGCGCGCCCGAGCCGGCGAACAGGTCGAGCACGCGCGCCCGATCGACCGTCGCCGAGGATCGAGAACAGGGCCTCGCGCACGCGGTCGGAGGTCGGCCGGCGTGTCGCGTCCGCGCGGCGCGGTCAGCGTGCGGCCGCCCGAGCCGGCCCGCCGATCGACCCTCACGCCCGGATCGGCGCCCGGCCTCCTCGCCGTACGCCGCCGCCAGCGCGTCGGCCAGCAGCGCGTTCTCGGGCTGCGCCAGCTCCGGATCGCCGCGTCGATCAGCTCGCGCGCGCACGCCGGGCCCGCTCGAGCAGCTCGGCGTCGCGGGGCAGCTCGGCCACCCGGAACTGCGCCGAGCCGTGCTGGCGCGTGCCGACCAGCTCCCCCTCGCCCCGCAGCTCGAGGTCGATCTCGGCCAGCGCGAAACCCGTCGGTGTGGGCGGCCAGCGCCTGCAGCCGCGGCGAGTCCTTGGCGCCCGAACAGCAGGCACAGCGACGGGTGACGCCCCGCGGCCGATCCGGCCCGCGGAGCTGGTGCAGCTGGGAGATCCCGTAGCGCTCGGCGTCCTCGACCAGCATCACAGTGGCGTTGGGCACGTCGATGCCGACCTCGATCACCGAGGTGGCCACCAGCACGTCGCGCCGCCCCGGCAGGCGAACGCGGCCATCGCCGCCTGCTTCTCGCGCCGGGCGGCATCTGGCCGTGCAGCAGCACGACCTCGGAAGTCGCGCAGCTCCCCGGTCCGCAGCCGCTCGAACTCGGCCGTGGCGGCCCGAGCCTGCAGGGCTCTCGGACTCCTCGACCAGCGGGCAGACGACGAAGGCCTGCCGGCCGGCGTCGCAGCTCCTCGCGGATCCGCTCGTAGGCGCGGGCGCGCTCCGCGTCGGTGGAGCAGACGGGAGGTCTGGATCGGCCGCCGCCCGCGGGGCAGCTCGCGCAGCACGGTGAAGTCGAGGTCGCCGTAGCCGGCCAGCGCCAGCGTGCGGGGGATCGGCGTGGCGGTCATGTGCAGGACGTGCGGATTGCGGTCGGCGCAGCCCTTCGCGTCGAGCGCGGCCCGTTGGCGGACCCCGAACCGATGCTGCTCGTCGACCACCGCGACGGCGAGCCGGGCGAACTCGACCGACGCCTCGATCAGCGCGTGAGTGCCGACGATCGAGCGACAGCTCGCCGGTGGCGAGCTTCGCCGAGCAGGTCGCCGCGCCGGCGCGCCGGGGTCGAGCCGGTGAGCAGCGCCGACCGGGACCAGCTCGCCCGGGAGCAGCGCCTGGAGGGTGGCGAAGTGCTGCTCGGCCAGGGTCTCGGTGGGGGCCATCAGCGCGCCTTGGTATCCGTGCTCGACCGCGCGCAGGAGCGCGTACAGGGCGACCACCGTCTTGCCCGACCCCACCTCCCCCATCAGCAGCCGCTGCATCGGCCGCGCCCGGGCCAGGTCGTCGTCGATCGCCGCGAGCGCCGCGTGCTGATCGCCGGTCAGCGGGAACGGAAGCAGCTGCGCGAGCCAGCGGGCGGTGAGCTCGCGCTCGCCGTCCAGAACCGGCGCCACCGCTTCGGCGCGGCGCCGGCGCGCCGGCGCAGCAGCGCCAGCTGGGCGAGCAGCAGCTCCTCGAAGGCGAGCCGTCGGCGCGCGTGTTCGTGTCGTCGGGCTCGCCGGCGGGAAAGTGCGCGGCGGCCAGCGCGGCCGCGGCGGTCGGGCAGGCGCTCCGCGGTGCGCAGCGCGCGCGGGCAGCGGCTCGAGCACGTCCTCGAGCGCGCGACGGCTGTGCTCGCGGACGAGGGCCAGGATCTGGGTCGAGGTCGAGACCGTCGGTGGCCGGGTAGTGGGCGACCGCGCCACCCGCTCGGCTACCGCTCCGCCGTGCGCGCGTGCGCCTGCACGCGTAAGCGACCCCGCGCCTCGAACTTGCCGTGCAGCACGAGCCGGGTCCCGGCCGGGTAGCGCTGGACAAGCCACGGCTGGTTGAAGAAGGTGGCCTTCATCCGCCCGGTGCCGTCGGCCACCGTGGCCTCGACGAGCGGTCGCATCCCCCGCCGGCGAACCGGCCGGGAGGCGATCGAACCACCTCGACCACGACCGTGGCCGTCTCCCCGGCGACAGTTGGGCGATCGGCCGGGCCTCGCGCCGGTCGCGGGGAAGGTGCTCGAGCAGGTCGCCGACCGTGACGCAGGCCGAGCTTTCGGCCGCCATGCGGGCCTTGGGGCCGTCGAGCTTCAGCGGCTCGCGCCAGCCGCGAGGGCCGCGGGTAGCGGACCGGCGCCTGCCGAGCGCGCGCGGTGAGCGGCTCGGGAGGATGCGAACGCGGTGGCGGACATCGGACGGCTGCGGATGATGATGCTCGGGCCGGGCGGAAAGACCGGCGTTCACTCGGCGGACAGCAGCCACCAGTAGCTCGGCTGCCCGCCTATCGAGCAGCTCGAACTCGACCTCGCCGGCGGCCAGCGCGTGCACCGCGTCGTCGTCCAGCGGCGCGCCGGCGCCCCGCAGGCAGGTGATCAGCTCGGCATTCTCGGCCAGTTGCTCGAGCACGCCCCGCAGCGTCTCCCGGGGACTGCCCCAGGCCACGATCTGCTCCTCGACGAAGCCGACCGCGTCACCCTCGCGAAAGCGGCCCTGAGCGTCGTCGCGGGCGGCGGGGGCGACCGCCCCGGTGCGCACGCGCTCGAGCGTGCGGTTCATCGCCACGGCGTTCTCGCTCGGCCGCTGCGGCCGGGGTCAAGGGTGACGGCGGCGGCCAGGCCGGCCTGCTGCGAGCGGGAGCACGACCACCGCCACCGTCTTGTCCGGAGAGCTCGGCGGCGCGCTCGGCCGCCATCACGACGTTGGGGCTGTTGGGCAGCACCACGACCTCCTCGGCCGGGATCGCGTGGATCGCGGCGAGCAGGTCGTAGGTGGAGGGATTCAGCGTGGGGCCGCCGTCGAGCACCCGGACGCCCAGGCTCTCGAACAGCGCCCACATCCCGTCGCCGCTGATCACCGCCAGCGCCGCCACAGAGCTGCCCCGCCGACCGGCCTGGCTCAGCCGTCGTCGCGCTGCGCACCTGCTCGCGCATGTCGGCCACGTCGAGGTGGGACACCGACCCCGTCTCCGTCGAACACGGCCGTGGCGGCGTTCGGGTCATCGGTGTGGACGTGGACCTTGAGGGTCGTGCGATCGCCGACGACCAGCACCGAGTCGCCGAGCTCCTCGAGCGCGGGGGCGAAGCCGCTGGGCTCGAGCTCGGTGCCGGTGACGGCGAAGTTCGTGCAGTAGCGGTAGGTGCTCGAGGCGTGCTGGGGATGGGTGACCCGCGCGGCGACCTGGTGCTCGAGCGGCGGGGGCTGCGGCGCCCCGCAGCGCACCGATGATTCCCGCCAGCAGCACGGTCAGCGCGTAGCCACCGGCGTCGACGACGCCGGCCTCGCGGAGCACCGGGAGCAGGTCGGGGCCGCGCTTGACCGAGTCCTGTCCGGCGCGAGCGCGCTGCTCGATGACCTCGGCGATGAGGGCGTTCTGCTCCTCGTCGGTGGCCTCGGGACCGAGCCGCGGCTCCTCGCATGTGGGCCAGCTCGGAGGCCACGCGGTGGGCCATCTCGCGGACGACGGTGAGGATCGTGCCCTCGGCCGGGTCACGCACCGAGCCGTAGGCCTGGTCGGAGGCGCGGGCCAGCGCGGCGCCAATCAGCACGGGATCGACCAGCTCTCCGGGTCGGCTGGCCAGCTCCTCGGCCGCGCCGCGGATCAGCTGGGAGAGGATCACGCCGGAGTTGCCGCGTGCTCCGAGCAGCGCCGCCCGGGCCACCGAGCCGACGATCTCCTCGCGACCGATGTCGTCGATCGTGCGCGTCCTCCGAGGCCGCCCGCGAGACGATCGAGCTCCTGGAGGACGGCCCGCAGCGTCAGCACCATGTTGTCGCCCGTGTCGCCGTCGGCGACCGGGAACACGTTGAGGTCGTTGACCTCCTCGCGGCGAGCCTCGAGGGCGGCCAGGCCGGCCTCGACGACCGCGCGGAAGCGGACGATGCTGGGATCGGACATCGCTCAGTGGTCGCCGCACGCGGCTCGGCGAGCTCGCGCGAGCCACCGCCTAGTCGGGCTTTGACGACCTTGCCGGCCTTCAGGCAACGGGTGCACACGTAGACGCGGCGGGGCGTCCCGCGGTCGTCGATCCGCACGCGCTGTAGGTTGGGCTCGAACCGGCGCTTGGTCGCCACCATCGAGTGGCTGCGGCTGTGGCCGAACGCGGGACCCTTGGCGCAAACATGGCAGACCTTCGACATGGCGGGCGAGTATAGGGCCAATGGATCGCGGCCCTCCTCCGATTGGAACATCGCCCGCCAGGGGTAGAGATGCGGCGGATGGCGTCGACCGTCGATCTCGGGGCGCGGCTGCTCGCCGACGTCGAGCTACCCGGACGGTATTCCGTGCGCCGCCCGATCGCCTCGGGCGGGATGGGTTCGGTGTGGTGCGCCGAGGATCGGTTGCTGGGGCGAACGTGGCCATCAAGCTGCGTGTGCGAGCGGTACGCCGCGGACGAGACCGCGGTCCGGCGGTTCAAGCGCGAGGCCCGCGCGGCCGCCCGCCTCTCCGGTCACCGGCATGTGGTGACGATCTTCGACGTGGGCGAGGTTCGGGGGCCGAGGGCTCGGTGCCGGTGCGCGTTCATCGTCATGGAGTTCCTGGCCGGAGGCACGGTCGCGGACGCGCTGCGGGTCGGGGCGGTCAGACAGCGCGAGGCGCTGCGGTGGGTCCGCGAGGCCGCCTCGGCGATCGACTTCGCCCACGCGCACGGCGTCATCCACCGTGACATCAAGCCGGCCAACTTCCTGCTCGACGGCGACCGGGTCCTGAAGGTGGCCGACTTCGGCATCGCCCAGCTGGCGACCGAGGACACGCTCACCGACGGGCGGTGAGATGCTCGGCACCGCGGCCTACCTCGCGCCCGAGCAGGCGCTCGGCCAGGCCGCCACCGCGGCCAGCGACCGCTACGCCCTCGCCGTGGCCGCGTATGAGCTGCTGGTCGGCGAGCGGCCGTTCGAGCGCCGACACTTCGCCGCCCTGGCCCGCCAGGCGGTCGAGGAGGAGCCGCCGGCGGCCAGCGCGCGCAACCCCGCCTGCCCCGCGGAGGTCGACGCCGTGCTGGCGCGAGGCATGGCCAAGCGCCCGGAGGAGCGCTGGCCGACCGCCGGCGAGCTCGTCGACGCGAGTCGCCGAGGCGCTGGGGATGCGCCGCGGGGCCCCCGGGCCGAAGCACGCAGCGTCGGCGTGACCCCACGGTTCGCCGCGGTTGCGGCGCCGCGGCCCGCTTCAACCGCCGCGGGCCGGCGCGTGGCCTCGGAGGGATCGCCGCCCGAGGCCTCGCGACCGCGGCGTGGGCATCGGAGCGTTGGGAGCGGCAGCGCGCCGGTATCCCGCACGGGCTGCGCGCTCCAGACGGCCGGCACAGCGGCATTCCTCGGCTCGATCGCCTCCGGGAGCGGCGGCAGATCGGGCACGGCCGAGATCGCCGCAGCCCACGGTCCCGCGGGAGCACCGCGGCCGGAAGACGCCCGCGCGCAGGCGGGCGATGCTCGAGGCCAAGGGACATCGCTGCTCGTGCAGGGCGAATACGGGCGGCGATCCCCGTTCTGCGGCGGGCGGTCGGCGACGCCGCCCCCACAGCCTGACCTACGCCTACGCCCTGTACGACCTCGGCCGCTCACTGCGGCTGGCCGGCGATCCGCAGGCGGCGGTGCCGGTCCTCGAGCGCCGGCTGCAGATCCCCAACCAGCTGGGCACGGTCGCAGGAGCTGCGCTGGCCTCGAGCCGCAGGCGGCGCCGGGCGCCGGCCGCGACGGCGCCGCCGGCACGGCGACCAGAAGCACGGGCGCGGACGACCACGCCCGACTAGCGATGGCGAAGGCGCGGCTCGCTAGACCGCGAACCCCGCCCGGCCGCGCCTGCGGCCAGTTCCTGCTTGACCTCGAGCGCGGCCAGCACCGCCTCGGCCGCGTGACGGCCGGTGTCGCGCTTGGATCCTCCGGCTACCCGCTCGAGCGCCTGGTCCATGGAGTTCACGGTGAGCACGCCGAAGCCCACCGGCACCCCCGTCTCAAGGCCCCGAGCTGGATCCCGTGGGCGGCCTCGCGGCAGACGTACTCGTAGTGGTCGGTCTCGCCCCGGATGACCGCGCCCAGGCAGACCACGGCCTCGTAGCGGCCGGACTCGACGGCGTACTTGGCCGCCAGGGGAAGCTCAAAGGCCCCCGGGACCTCGAAGCGGTCGATCTCCTCGATCCCCGCGTCGGCCAGCGCCTCGCGCGCTCCCGTGCTCGAGCCTCTCGGCCAGGTCGGCATAGAAGGTGGCGACGCACAGGGCCACGCGGCGCTCAGGGGCCATCGACGGCCCGCCGGTCCTGCTCTTGCTCGTCGTGGAGCATCTCCTCGTCGAGCGGCAGCCCCTGGTGGTGCAAGGTGTGGCCCAGGCGCTCGGGCTTGGCCCGCAGGTAGGCCTCGTTGTGGGGGTTGGGCACGTGCTCGATCGGGAGCTGGTCGGTGACCGACAGCCCGTAACCGGCCAGGCCCGAGATCTTCTTCGGGTTGTTGGTCAGGATCCGGATCGAGCTGAGACCCAGGTCGACCAGGATCTGGGCGCCGATGCCGTAATCGCGCAGGTCGGCGGGCAGACCTAGGCGGAGGTTGGCGTCGACGGTGTCGAGGCCCTCCTCCTGGAGCTTGTAGGCGCGCAGCTTGTTGAGCAGGCCGATCCCCCGGCCCTCCTGGCTGAGATACAGCAGGACCCCGCTGCCCTCACGCTCGATCATCGTCAGCGCCGACTCGAGCTGCTCGCCACAGTCGCAGCGCAGCGAGTGGAAGACGTCGCCGGTCAGGCACTCGGAGTGGACGCGGACGAGCACGTCGTCGGAGCCGTCGACGTCGCCCTTGACCAGCGCGACGTGGTGCTTGTCATCGACCAGCGAGCGATAGCCGTACGGCGACGAAGTCACCGAACTCGGTCGGCAGACCGGTTTGCACTACTCGCTCGACCAGCTTCTCGTGCTGGCGGCGGTAGGCGACCAGGTCGGCCACGGTGACCATCTTCAGCCCGTAGCCGCTGGCAGTAGGGCACCAGGTCGGGGACCCGGGCCATGCTGCCGTCATCGTTCATGATCTCGCAGATCACGCCGGCCGGGATCAGGCCGGCCAGCCGGGCCAGGTCGACCGCGGCCTCGGTCTGGCCGACCCGCTCGAGGACGCCCCCGGACTTGGCCTTGAGCGGAAACACGTGACCGGGCTGGACCAGCTCGCGAGGGCTGGTCTGGGGGTCGATCGCCACCTGGATCGTGCGCGCGCGGTCGTGCGGCTGAGATTCCGGTGGTGACGCCGTCACGCGCCTCGATCGAGACGGTGAACGCCGTTTGAAAGGCGGACTCGTTCTTCGCCGCCATCAGATCGAGACCGAGCTCGTCGCAGCGGTCCGGCGTCAACGCCAGACAGATCAGGCCTCTGCCCTCTTTGGCCATGACGTTGATCGCCTCGGGGGTGACGAACTGAGCGGCCATCGTCAGGTCGCCCTCGTTCTCCCGGTTCTCGTCGTCGACGACGACGACCATGTTGCCCTGGCGAATGTCCTCGATCGCCTGCTCGATCGTCGCGAACGGTGCATCGACGCGGCTGCTCATGCCCTTGCCCCCATTAGTCGCTCTACGTACTTGGCCAACACATCAACCTCCAGATTCACGGTCTGTCCGGGCTGGGCATGTCCGAGATTGGTGCGCTGCAGCGTCTCCGGTATCAGTGACACGGTAAATGATTGCTCATCGAGCTCGGCCACCGTCAGCGAGATCCCGTCGACGGCGATCGACCCCTTCTCGACGACGTAGCGGAGGAGCTCTGCCGGCGCTTGCACCTCCACCCGGCGGGAGATCCCATCCGGGACCACGCCGGTGATCGTCCCCACTCCGTCGACGTGTCCCTGAACGACATGCCCGCCCAGGCGGTCGGTCGCGCGCAGCGGCAGCTCGAGATTGACTTGCGTTCCCGCGACGACATCGGCCAGCGAGCTTCGCGTGACGGTTTCGTTGACCATCTCGGCCGCAAACGAGTCTCCCGACACGGCCGTGGCGGTCAGACACACGCCGTTGACAGCGACGGAGTCGCCCTCGCGCAGCTCGCCGACCAAGCTCGTCCGGACGGTTATCTGGACGCCATCGGCCGAGCGCTCCAGCTCGGTGATCGTTCCCTGATCTTCGACCAAGCCGGTGAACACCTCACCACTCCTTGATCCGGGCCGAGATCAAGAGGTCCTGGCCGATCCGGTCGCAGGAAAGCGTCAGCGCGTGCACCGCGTCGGCCACCGCCTCGACCCCCTCACCTTCGAGCGGATCGCGCGCGGTCCGCCCCCCGAGAATCAGCGGCGCCAGGAACAACCTGACCTCGTCGACCTCGCCGGCATCGAGGAAAGCACCGGCCAGATGGGGTCCGCCTTCGAGCAGGATCGAGCCGACTTCGTCGCTCCCCAGCTGGTCAAGCGCCGAGCGGACCCGGGCGGTTTCATTCTCGCCCGGAGCCACGATCACCTCGGCGCCGTGCGTCTCCAGAGCGTCGGTGCTGGCGCGCGGGGCGGCGCGCGAAACGACCACCGTGAGCGGAATCTCGCGGGCGTCCCTGACCAGCCGCGAGCTGAGCGGCAGCCGCCCCAGGGAGTCGAACACGATCCGCCGCGGCTGGCGCTCGACACCGTCGACCCGCGCAGTGAGCAGCGGGTCGTCGGCCAGCGCGGTGCCGATCCCGACGGCCACGGCGTCGCACTCGGCCCGCCAGCGGTGAGCGCAGAGCCGGCTCTGCTCGCCGCTGATCCACTTCGAGTCGCCCGAGCGGGTGGCCACCTTGCCGTCGAGCGTCATCGCCGACTTGAACAGCACCCACGGGCGGCCGGTCCGGGCCCACTTGCGAAACGGCTGGTTCATGAGCCGGGCTCGCAAGGCCAGATCCCCCTCGGCCAGCACCACGTCAACGCCGTCGTCGCGCAGGATTCCCAATCCGCGGCCGGCGGCGTGCGTGCTGGGATCGTCGGAGGCAACGACCACGCGCCGGATCCCCGACGCGCGGATCGCTTCGGTACACGGCGGTGTGCGGCCCTGATGGCAACAGGGCTCGAGCGAGACGTACATCGTGGCGTCCGTCAGGTCCTGCTCGCCGGCAGCCGTGATCGCCTCGACCTCGGCGTGGGGAGCGCCGGCGGCGCGATGAAATGCCCTCGGCCAGGACCTCGCCGTCACGGCCGATCACCGCCCCCACGAGGGGATTGGGACTCACCCGCCCACGTCCCTGTTCAGCCAGCTCGATGGCCCGGGCAAGATGGCGACGATCCGTGTCTGCGGTGAGAGGCATGGGAGGACTTAGAGCATATGACGCGGGGGCTTCCTGGCGTGAACGGGGGCGTTCAGAGAACGCCGTCCACAGACCGGCATCCCGCCGGGCCTATGTGCCGCACTTCCCCCCGGTCAGCCGGTAGACGCTCATCTCCGGGCCGGGCAGGTGGAATTGCCGGGGGTAGTAGTCGATCGACCAGTCGAAGTTGAATGGGAAGGGATGGGCGCCGGGCGAGAGCGGGCTCACGTGGTAGACCAGTCGCGCCCGGTTGGCCAGCGCGGCGTAGTAGGCGACGGCCCGCGGGGCGGCGCTCGGCTGGGCGAACGCCCGCCCGGCCTCGACCGAGCCTTCGACCACCCAGCAGAACCCCTCGGCCGCGTACTCGTTCAAGAGCTCGGGACGGAGCGTGCGCTCGTACTGGTCGATCGCCACGTAGCGCCGCTGGCCGTTCGGGAGCAGGTTGCCGTTCAAATCGACGTCGGTCAGCCAGGTGGGAAACCGCCACCAGCGTTCGCCTGTCGGCGTGGCCGACAGCGACCGGCCGATATCGGCGACCCAGTTGTCGGGCACGACCGGCTCGATCACCACCTTCGAGCCGGCGGGGACGTGGGTCACCATCCATGCTCGGGTGAGGTTGCGGGTGTCCGGACGGGAGAGGGCGGCGTCGTTGTGGATCACTGCCGCCACGCTCTGGCTGAGGAGCAGGACGGCCGCCAGGCCGCCCGCCACGGCGGCGGGAAACCCCGTGCTCCGCGTCACCCACTTGACCAGCTCGACGGCGCCGTAGGCGGCGAGGATGGCCACGACCGGGAAGATCGGCATCAACCAGCGGCCGAAGAAGCGCTGCTGCTGGCCCATGAACAGGATGAACACGATCGGCGCCGGCAGCAGCACCAGCGCCATGCCCACCCGCCGGCGGAGCAGCAGCAGGACCGAGCCGCCGATGGCCGCCAGCGCGGGACCCCACCCGATCCCCCAGGTGAAGGTCCACAGGTAGTAGGTGACGCCGCTCCCCGTCGAGCCAAGCTTCACCGGGTCCTCCCCGGCCGCTTGCGAGGCCTGCTGGGACAAGCCGGTTCTAAAGGCTGAGAAGTCGAGCAGCGCGAACGGGTTGGCGATCAGGAACGCCGCCAGGGCGAGCACGAGAGCAAAGGCCAGGCGGCGCGCTGCCCGGAACACCGGCTCGCCCGAGGCGTCGTTGACGAACGCTCCGAGCAGGCACAGCAGCGTGATCCCCCCGGTGTACTTGGTCGCCGACGCCAAGCCGATGCCCAGCCCGGCGATCGCGTAGTCGCGCCAGCGCCCCCGCCGCATCACCCCGGCGATCCCGTAGAGCGACAGCGCGACCGGGGCCAGCGTCGGCACGTCGTTGAGGGCCAGGTGGCTGTAGAAGACAGGCAGGAAGGCCAGCCCAAAGATCGCCGCCGCGAGCAGCCCGACGGTGCGATTGAACAGGCGCGCACCGGTCAGGTAGGTGAGCCACACGGCGATCGTCCCGAGCACGGCCGCGACCAGGCGGGCGACGACGAAAACCGCCGTCGGGTCGGTTACGTAGGCGCGCTTGACCGCGTCGGCGCTGCCGAACCACAGCTCGAACACGATCTGCAGCAGGTATGAGTAGGCCGGCGGGTTCTGGAAATAGTGCGGGTTGAGATCATGCGAGAAGAACGACACCGCCCGGGGCACGAAATGGTTTGCCTCGTCGAAGTTGTAGCTGTAGGGCAGGCCCTGCTTGATCCCCCACAGGCGGAGCAGGAAGGCCACGACGAGCAGCAGCACCAGCGCGGGCCCGTGCAGGTCGGGCCGGCCCTGCCGCCGGCGCGATATCCGTCGCCCGCCCCCAGACGGCGCGGCCTGCGGGCCGGTCGTCGTCGGGCCGTCTCCGGGCCGGGTAAGCGTGACCGCGTCCATCTGGTGCGCCCGTGAGTATTGCGATCACCGTCCCGGCCTGCCGCTCGCCGCTGCGGCGCAGTGGTGGCGATGAACTCGTCCTCGATACCGTTGGAGACCAGCCGCGATGAAGCTGATCGTCCAGATTCCCTGTTTCAACGAGGAGGCTCAGCTGCCGGTTACGCTGAGCCGGCTCCCGCGTCGCGTGCCCGGATTCGACGTCGTCGAGTTTCTGATCATCGACGACGGGTCGACCGACCGCACGATCGAGGTGGCCCGCGAGAACGGCGTCGATCACATCGTCCGCCTGACCAACCACAAGGGCCTGGCGGCCGCCTTCCAGGCCGGGCTCGACGCCGGACTGAAGCTCGGCGCCGACGTGATCGTCAACACCGACGCCGACAACCAGTACGAGGGCGCCGACGTGCCCAAGCTGGTGGCCCCAATCGTCAGCGGTGAAGCGGACATGGTGGTGGGCGACCGCCAGGTAGGAACGATCCAGCACTTCTCAGCCCCCAAGAAGGCGCTCCAGCGCCTCGGCTCATGGGTCGTCCGGCAGGCCTCACAGACGACCATTCCCGACACCACCTCCGGCTTTCGCGCCTACAACCGTGAGGCCGCGCTGCAGATGCAGGCGGTCTCGAAGTTCACCTACACCCTGGAGACGATCATCCAGGCCGGCAAGCTGCTGGTCGCGGTCGATCACGTCCCGATTCGCACCAACCCGAAGACGCGCGAATCCCGGCTGTTCCCGTCGATGACGGCCTACGTCCGCCGTAACGCGCTCTCGATCTTCCGCATCTACTCGCAGTATCAGCCCCTGAAGGTGTTCTGGGGCGGGGCCCTTCTGATGGGAATCCCCGCGGTGGCCCTGTTCATCCGCTTCCTGATCGTCTACCTCGAGCATCCCGACACCGCCGCCCGGGGTCACATTCAGTCGCTGATCTTTGCCGCCGTGCTGTTCATCGGCGCGATGCTGCTGGGCGCGCTTGGGGTAATCGGGGACCTGCTCGACGCCCAGCGCACGATCTCCCAACGGACCTTCGAGCGCGTCCGGCGGCTCGAGCTCCAGCTCGGAGTCAAGCCTTCGCACTATGAGCCCGGGGCTCCCCCGGCGAGAAGGTCGAGCCGGCGCAGGGCAAGGCCCCGGGAGCGGGAGAGGATCGCGAGGCGCTCGAGGTATGAGCGCCACCGACGCAGCGGTACCGACCGGCAACACCTACGACAAGTACGGCTCCACCAACCCGGTGGTGCGCCGCCTGATGACGGGCTTTCAGTCCGACCTGGACGAGCTGTTCGCCCGGGCCGCCCCAAGCTCCGTCCTCGACGTCGGGTGCGGCGAGGGGATCCTCACCCACCAGTGGGCCGAGCAGCTCGGAAGCGGGCGGGTGGTGGGCATCGACCTGGAGGATCCAAAGCTCCGCGCCCACTGGGAAGCGCGGCAGCGCGCCAACCTCGAGTTCCGGGCGATGGCGGCCGAGCACCTTCCCTTCGGCGAGAACGAGTTCGACCTCGCCGCGGCGATCGAGGTGCTCGAGCACGTGCCCGATCCCGAGCACACAGTCTCGGAGATGGCCCGCGTGGCCGCCGGGCACCTCCTGGTCTCGGTGCCGCGGGAGCCGCTGTGGCGAGCGGTCAACGTCGCCCGGGGGGCATACGTGCGTCAGCTCGGGAACACCCCGGGCCACGTCAACCACTTCTCGAAGCGAGCGTTCCTGCGCTTGCTGGCGCGGCACGGCGAGGTCCGCGAGGCGCGCTCGCCCTTCCCGTGGACGATGGTGCTGGTAGCCGTCCGGTAATGGCGGGTCCCGCCGAGACGGTCCGCGGTGTCGATGGCGGCCGGGGCGACGCCGCCCCGGGCGAGACTGGAGGCTCCGCCGAGGATGCGCCCAGCTACGGCTCGGGGGCGCGCGTCCTCTCGATCGGCATCGCCTCGACCGGCATCTTCACGTTCGCCTACCTGGCCACGGCCAGCCACGTCCTGAGCCCCGGGACTACGGTGCCGTCTCTCTGTGCTGGGCGGTCATGTTCGTGATCCTTTCGGTGATCTACCGGCCGATCGAGCAGCTGCTCTCGCGCACGATCGCCGACCGCCGGGCTCGCGGCCTGCACGGTCACCCCCTGCGGATCCCCGCGCTGATCCAGGTGAGCTTCGCGCTCCTGTTCCTGGCCGCGGCCCTGGCCCTGCGCGGCCGGATCGAGCGCAACCTGTTCGACGGCTCCGCGGCTCTCTACTGGATCCTGGTCATTGGGGTGCTCGCCTACGCCGCGAGCTATTTCGCCCGCGGCTGGCTGGCCGGCCACCAGCGATTCGCCCTGTACGGCGGCCTGGTCTTCCTGGAGTCGACCTCGCGCTTTCTCTTCGCCCTGGCCGCCGCGGTCGGAATCGGCTCCGGCGTGGGGATGGTCGGACTGGGCATGGCCGTGGCCCCGTTCGTGTCGCTGTCCGTGATCCCGTTCGCGTTCTCGCGGGTCAAGCTCACCGGGCCGCCCGAGACGCCCGCGGCCGACGCCGCGCGCGAGGGCCCGGCCCATGCTGCGATCGAGGAGGCCTCGCTCGACCTCTCGCTCAAGTTCGGTGCCGGGTTCGCGATCGCGGTGGTCGGGATCATGCTCGCCGAGCAGACGCTGATGAACGCCGCGGTCCTGATCGTCAATGCGTCATCAGGACGTGCACTGGCCGGCTTCGTGTTCAACGTGCTGCTGATCGTCCGCGCCCCGCTCCAGCTCTTCCAGGCCATCCAGACCTCGATCCTGCCTCACCTGGCCGGCCTGGAGGTCCGGGAGAGCGCGGATGAGTTCAACCGGGCGATCCGCCTGACCATCCAGGCCATCGCTGGCTTTGCCCTGGCGGTCGCCCTCGGACTGCTCGCCGTCGGTCCGTTCGTGATGACCGCTCTGCTCGGCAACAAGGGCTTCCACTACGGACGGTTTGGGCTGGCGCTGGTCGGGTTGGGGATGGGCCTCCATCTGGTCTCGGGCACGCTCAACCAGGCCGCCCTGGCCCGGCGGCGGGCCCGGATCGCTTCGCTCTCTTGGCTGGCCGCCGCGGTCCTGTTCGTGGCCTTCGTCGCCGCGCCGACGATCTCTGACGAGGTCGCCCGGGTCGAGGTCGGCTACTTCCTGGCCACGCTGGTGCTCTGTGGCCTGCTCTCGCTCGTGTATCGAAAGGGTCCCGGGCCGGCGCCGGCCGATCCCGCGATGGCGTAGTTGCTCAGCCGCCGGTGCTCGAGAGCGCCCGGCAGGTGGAATCCTTCTGAGCCGCGGCTTGGAGGGTCGGGCTCTTGAGGTTGCCGAAGCTGGAACCGATCTGGTTCATCGACGAGGCCAGGCCGTTGACGAGCGTCTCATAGGCGGTGTTGAACGTCTTGGGGTCGCTCGTGGGCAGGGTGGCCGCCTGGGAGGCCGTCTTCGACACCGTGCCGTGGATCTCGGTCACCGCATCGACCAGCCCGCCGGCGATCTTCTTGCCGTTGGAGACGTTGGGCGTGCCCGCCGCCTTGAGCTGCGTGACCATCCGTTCGAGGTCGTCCGAGACCTTGACCAGGAAGGTGTGGAGGACAGTCTTTCGCTCCTCGATCCCCTTTTTGGCCGAGCTGGCGAGGCTGGCGCTGCCGCCTTCGATATCGGTCTCAAACGGCGCAATCGCCGAGCAGACCGATTTCACGTAGCTGGCGGCGCTCGTGCCGCTGCTACTGGATCCGCCGCACCCGGCGATGGTGATCGCGGCCGCGACCGCGAGCATGGCAAAGAGACGCTTCGAGGCAAGCATCGGGTTCACCCTATCCAAATCCTCTGGCGGACGAGCCTCCCGTCAACTCGCCCGCGCCGCGTCAACAATCGCGGCGTAGGCGGCTGCGGGATCGTCGGCTCCGAACACGCCCGAACCAGTCACGAGCAGGTTCGCTCCGGCCTGCACCGCGGGCCCGGCGGTGCCCTCGTGCACGCCGCCGTCGACCTCCAGAGCGACGCGATCGGGCAGCGCACGGCGCATTCGCTCGAGCTTGGCCAGGGAGTGAGGGATGAACTCCTGGCCGCCCCAGCCCGGATTGACGCTCATGCACAGGGCGAGGTCGAGGCTCTCCTCGGCCACGTCCTGAAGGGCGTCGGCCGGCGTGGCCGGGCAGACCGCCGCGCCCGCTGCGGCCCCCGCGTCCCGGATCTCCCCCAACGCGTAGTGGAGGTGGGGCGTGGCCTCAACGTGGACGGTGATGCTGTCCGCCCCCGCGCGTGGCGAACTCGCGGACCCGGCGCTCGGGCCGCTCGATCATCAGATGCACGTCGATGATCCCGCCGACGTCATGGACGAGGTCGGCGATCGCCCCCACGATCACCGCTCCGAAGGTGATCGGTGGAACGAAATGGCCGTCCATCACGTCGACGTGGACCACCCGAGCCCCGGCCGCCAGCACCTCCTCGAGCTGTGACCCCAAGCGCGAGAAGTCGGCGGACAGGATCGAGGGCGCGACTCGACGGTCGCGCAGCAGGGCCGGCCCTGCCTCCACCTACACCGCCCTCAGCATGCTGCCGTGACAGTGGTTGCAGGCCACGATCGCGGTGCTTGACATGCGCACGATCGTCGAATGCTCTCCGCAGTTCGGGACACACCGATACGAGCTCGTAGCGCGTCAGGCAGTAGACACAGCGGTAGCGGCCCGGCACCGCAGTCGGGCGCAGCCACGGCTCACCGCAGCCCGGGCACTCGGGACCCAGCTTCACCGAATCAGTCACGCCCGCATTAGGTTATCGGCGCCTCGGACCGCCGCAGCCGGGCGATGAAGAATCCGTCGGTGCGGTCGCGGTCGGGAAGCAGCTGGAGATGCCGCCCGACGCGGGGATGGGCCCACTCCGGGTACGCGTTCTGGAGATCCTCGGCCTCGAACTCGTGATGAGCGCCGAGGAAGGCATCGATCACGTCCTCGCTCTCGGATCGGGAGATCGTGCACACCGAGTAGAGGAGCGCACCACCCGGGGCGGTGGCGGCGGCGCCGGCGGCCAGGATGTCCTTCTGCAGGGCGGCCAGGCGCTCGATCCCTTCCGGGGAGGCATGCCAGCGCAGGTCGGGCCGGGCCTGAAGCGTGCCCAGCCCGCTGCACGGCGGATCGACCAGCACGGCGTCAAACCCGCGGTCAGATGAATACTCGGCGGCGTCGGCCACCACCACCCGGACCGAGCCCGCACCCACCCGCTCGCACGTCCGCTCGAGCGCCGCCGCCCTCCCGGGATGGCGCTCGACGGCCACGATCTCCCCCTCGTTCTCGATCAGCGCGGCGAGGTGAGTGGTCTTGCCCCCGGGGGCTGCGCACAGGTCAAGAATGCGCTGTCCGGGCGCGGGGCGAGCACGCGGGCGACGAGCATCGAGCCGCGCGACTGGGGGGTGATCAGCCCCTGCGGTGAAGAGCTCCGAGCGGTGGGCGTCGAATGGCGCCTCGAGCACCAGGCCGTCGGGCAGGCGCGGGGCAGCGCGGGCTGGCACGGGAAGCTGAGCCTGCACCTGGTCGCGGGTCGCGCGCAGCGTGTTCACTCTGAGGGCCGACTCGGCCGCCTCGTTCGACCTCGCCAGGAGCGGCCGGGCGCCTTCGGGACCAAGCTCGTCCCACCATCGCTGAGCCAGCCAGAGGGGTACCGAGTGCAGGACGGCGGCGCCCTCGGGGGTCGCGTCGTCGAGGCCGGCGAGCAAGTCGGGGCCCTCGCGCGCCGCTCGGCGCAGCACCGCGTTGACCAGTCTGGCCGCCTCGGGGCGTCCGCGCTTGGCCAGCTCGACGGCGTCGTTGACCGCGGCATGCTGGGGCACGCCGGCGAGGAACAGGAGCTGGAAGATTCCGAGCCGCAGCGCCGCCAGCACGGGTGGGTCGAGCTTGTCCAGCGGGGTCTTGGTGAGCTGGCCGGCCACATGGTCGAGCGTGGCCCGCCGCTGCACGGTGCCGTAGGCCAGGGTCATGGCCAGAGCCCGGTCCCGAGGCTCCAGCCCGGACGCCTCGGACTGAAGTGCGCGGTCGGCGAACGCACCGTGCTCGAACACCCGCCGGATCACGGCGAACGCGGCGATGCGCGCGGGCGAGATGGCTGTGGGCCGTCCGCGCCCTGCGGGTGCTCCGGGCCCCCCGGGTGCGCCGCGCCTAGCGCCGGTAACCACGAACGTAGTCCTGGCCGCTCATCGGCCGCCGGCCCGCGGGCCTGACCCGCACCAACTCGAGCGTGCCCTCGGCACAGCCCAGGACGGGCAGTGGGCCGTCGAGCGAGATGACCCCGGGAGCCGGCCCTGGGGCGTCGCTTGCCCTCGCCTCCAGGACGCCCGAGGCGTCCCGTCCCCGAGCCTCGCGTGAGCGCCGATGTGTGGCGTCAGCGCCCGGACCACCCGGGCCAGCGCGATGGCAGATCGACTCGGGTCGAGCTCGCGGTCTTCCGCGACGATCTTCTCGGCGTAGGTTGCTTTGGCGTCGTCCTGCTCGGCGCACCGCGGCAGGCGGTCGAGTGTCTGCACGAGCAGGTCGCCCCCGATTTCCTGGAGGCGCTCAGCGAGCGTCCCGTAGTTGTCCTCAGGCTCGATCGCCTCGGACTGCTGGGCGCACACCGGACCGCTGTCGAGACCCGCGGTGACCTCCATGATCGAGACTCCGGTGCGCTCATCGCCGGCCATGATCGCTCGCTCGATCGGAGCCGCTCCGCGCCATCGCGGCAGCAGCGACGGGTGGACGTTCAGCATCCGGTAGCTCGACAGCAGCGGCTCCTTGATCAGGGCGCCGTACGCGCACACGCAGACGATCTCCGGCGTGGCGGAGGCGATCGTCGCGCGCGCCGCTTCGTCGTTGATCGAGGCCGGCTGCTGCAACTCGATCCCGAGCTCTCGGGCGCGATCCGCCACCGGGGGCGGGGTCAGGCGGCGACCGCGACCGCGAGGACGATCGGGACGGCTGAGCACCAGCGCCGGACGGTGCGGTGACTGCGCCAGCCGCGTGAGCACGCCGGCGGCGAACTCGGAAGTGCCGAGAAAGACCGTGCGCACGGTCGTCTTTTACGCGGCTTGCTGGGCCTCGCGGAGCGTGCGCACCGCTTCCTTGCGCTGCTCGCGCGTGGTGCGATTGAGGATGAGGATCCCGTCGAGGTGATCGACCTCATGCTGGATCACCCGCGCCTCGAGCCCCGACGCCTCGATCAGAATCGGCTCCCCGTTCTCGTCCAGCGCCCGGACCCGGACGTGGATGGGGCGCTCCACCTCGACGAGCACCTCCGGCAGACTCAGGCATCCTTCTTCGGCGATCTCCTGATCGTTGCCGCGCCACTCGATTTCGGGGTTGATCAACGCGATCACCGGTGAATCTGGCCCCACGCGGTACACCAGCAGCCGGTGCAGCACGCCCAGCTGGGTCGCAGCCAGACCGACGCCGAGCGCGTCGTTCATCAGATGGCCCATGCGCACGATCTCCGTTCGCAAGGCGTCGTCGATCCGCTCGACCGGGCGCGCCCGCGTCTTCAGGACCGGATCGCCGAACTTGCGCACGTGAGCGAGCGCGGCGTCGCGCCGCGCCGCGACCTCTGGATCGAGCTGCGGCTCCTCCTCGAGCTCCTCCTCGAGCTCGGGGTCGAGATCGAGATCCTCAGTCACCTGGTCAGTCATGGCCTCCTCAGTTTAGGACCACGACTACTGCGGATCGACGTCGACGCTGATGCTCACGCCGCGCGCGGATGACGTTCTGGCCACTGCGTCTACCGCCTCCCCCGCGCTGCGGACGGCGGCCTCGCGCTCCTGCGCCTTCATCACGATCTGCGACCTCGCCCGGCCGCGGAGGCGAAACAACGGCGCGGGACCGAGCACGATCGCGGCCGTGTGATCCAGCCGCTGGTGAAGCGCCGCGGCGACCGCGTGGGCGTCGGCCGGCTCGGGTGCCGAGCAGACGATCCTGATCAGCGAGGCGTAGGGCGGATACGAGAGCACACGCCGGCGCTCGAGCTCGTCCTTGAGGAAACCGTCCGAGTCGTGGCCCGAGGCGAACCCGATCGACCGCGCGTCGGGCGCGAGCGTCTGGACGAGCACGCGGCCGCCGAGATCGGCCCGGCCCACCCGGCCGGCCAGCTGCGTGATCAGTGCGAACGTCCGCTCCTCGGCGCGGAAGTCGGGGAAGCGAAGCGTCTGATCGGCGTCGAGCACCACGCCGAGGCTGACGTCAGGGAAGTCGTGGCCCTTGGCCACCATCTGGGTGCCGACGAGCAGCCCGGAGCGGGCGGCGGCGAACCGCTCGAGCGTGCGCGCCCGGGCGTTCATCCCGGTGCTGTCGGCGTCAAGCCGCAGGATCGGAAAGCTGGGATCGCCCAAGCTCTCGGTGAGCTCGTGCTCCAGGCGCTCGGTCCCCACTCCGTGCCGAGCGATCGCCACCGAGGAGCACGCCCGGCAGCGGCGTGGAACGCCCTCGCGATGCCCACAGTGGTGACAGGCAACAAAGTCCCCCCGGCGGTGCAGGACGAGCGCGACCTCGCAGTTGGGACAGAGCCAGACTTCGCCGCAGGACCGGCAGGAGATGAAATTCGACCAGCCCCGGCGGTTGAGCAGCATCACGGCCTTCCCACCCGATCGGCGCAGATCGGCCAGAGCCATCCGCGTCTCCGGGTGCAGCGGGTGGTGCGAACCGCGCATGTCAAGGATCTCGACCTGGGGCAGCGGGCGGCGGTCAACGCGGCTGTGGATGCGCAGACGCGGGACCGAAAGCGCGCTCTCGGGTCGGGGCGTCGCGCTGCCCAGCAGCAGCAGCGCCCCGTGCTCCCGGGCGCGACGCTCGGCCACGGCACGGGCGTCGTAGCGCGGATCGCCCTCGTGCTTGTAGGAGGCCTCGTGCTCCTCGTCGACAACGATCAGCCCGATGTCCGAGAGCGGCGCGAACACAGCCGAGCGTGGACCGACGCACACCCGGGCCTCTCCGTTTCGCAGCCGCAGCCACTCATCGTGGCGCTCGCCGTGACCGAGGGCTGAGTGGAGCACCGCCACGACCTCGCCGAACCGGGCCTCGAAGCGCTGCATGGCCTGCGGGGTGAGCGCGATCTCTGGGACGAGCACGATCGCGCTCCGACCGGCGGCCAGCGCCGCCTGGACGGCGTGGAGGTAGACCTCGGTCTTTCCCGACCCGGTCACGCCGTGGAGCAGGAATTGGCCGCCGGTACCTGCCATCGCGTCGAGCACGCGGTCGAGGGCGCCGCGTTGCTCGCCGGTCAGCGCAGGTGGGTCGATGCTGGCGGTGGAGACGGCGTGGCGAGCGGGAACGCGCCGGCGGGCGCTGGCCGAGATGGAGACCAGCCCTCGGCCCTCGAGCCGGCGAAGGCGCGCGGTGCCGAGCTCCGAGGTCGACGTCTCGCCCCGCTCTTCCAGTTGCTCGAGGATCGCCCGCTGGGCGTGGTTCAGCGACCGCTCGGCTTCCAGCGCAGCCCGGCCTGCGTCGGTGATCGAGGCCACGAGTACCTGCTTCGCCTTGATCGGTTGGCCGGATCCGGGTGCCAGGACGAGGGTGAGGGCGCGGGCGGTGGTCGAGCAGTATTCCCGCCCCATCCACCGGGCCAGCTCGACCAGATCGCGCGGAACTCCGGTTGGCAGGACGGCGTCGGGGACGGCGAGCCGATCGGGGTCGAGCTCGGAGCGCTCAGCCAGCTCGAGCACGACCCCGAGCGTCCGCTGGTGGCCGAACGGAACCCGCAGCACAGAGCCCACCTCGACCTCCGATTGGTCTGCGCGCAATCGGTAGTCGAACGGGCCACGCACGGCCCGCGTGCGCGTCAGCGGTTCGACCCGCGCAATCCTCGTTTCACCGGTCACTGAGCTGTATATCCATCGGCCAGCGGAGGGTAGAGTGCGCTCAGGATGACCGCGGACAGCCTCCCCGGGGGAGGGGCTAGTGCCTGAGTACTACGGCGCCGGATCGTCGCCGCCACTGTCCGCGTCCGCGATCCTGGGAATTTGCGACGGGCTGACGGGCGAGATCGGCCGCCGCCAGCACATCTTCTCCTGGCTGCGGGCGCCCGGGTCGCCCGCCGGGGAGTGGCTCCCGGTCGACGCCTACTACCCCAGTCGCCGGCTGGTCGTGATCCTCGGCCCTTCCCCCCACGCGCCGGTGTTCGAGGAGCTCGTTCCCGCGCGCGGTCTGCGGCTGCTGGTGCTCGACGTTTCGGCGCTCCCGGCGGATCGGGGGGAGGCGACGGCGATCGTCGAGCGGCGGGTCCGGGCGTTGGCGGCCGCGCGTCTGCGGCGGGTTGAGGTGGGGATAGGAGAGGCGGGGCGCAATGGGACTTCGGCTTCGGCCTCGGCCTCGGCTTCGGCCAGCCGGGGCTCGTCGGCGCGCGCTTCAGTGGACCGGGGGGCGGAGCCGGTCCGCGGCCCCGCCGCAGCGACCTCCGCGCCACTCGCCACCGCATTCGCTTCCCTGATGCGCCCGGCGCAGTCGCCTGGCCCCGCGCCCGTGTCCAGCCCGCGGATGGCGGCAACCGAGCGCGCCGAGCGATTGCTCGCCGCGCGCCGAGCGAAGAGCGGCGAGCCACCCCGCCCGCGCGTCGCGCCGCGGCCGATCGTCGCCGGAGACGCGGCGCGCCTGCGGGGGCCTGCCGCGACCCCTGGCCTTTCCAGTGTGCTGCTCGGCCTCGCGCTCGCCGCGGCCATGTGCGCGGAGGTCTACCTCGCGGTGACCGGCGTCGCGCTGGGCTCGGGACAGATCGTCCTCGCGCTCGGCCTCGTGCTCGACGCCTGCGCCCGCGCCCTGGGAGCGCTCGCGGCAACCAAGATCGGGCGGCTGGATTGGGCGTGGGGATGCGTCGTGATCGGTAGCCCGCTGGTGGCGGGATTTGCGCTCTTCCAGCGCTCGGGACCAGTCACCGAAGAGCCGGCGCCTCTGGGTGGAGTGATCTCCGTGCTGGCCATGGTGCTGATCGTGCTCGCGCTTCTGGCTGCCCTGCTGGGGATCTGAGCCTCTCGTCGCCGTCGCCGTCGCCGTCGCCGGCTCGCGAGCCGTCGCGGGCCAGTGGCCTCGTTACATTCGCCGCATGGACCCCGAGCCTGGCGAGCGTGTCTTCTTCCACGGCCATCCGTCGTGGCGCTCGATCCTCGGTTTCTACGTGAAGGGCCTGATCGGTGCTGTGCTGGCGGGGGCGATCGCCGGCATCGCCAGTCGCGCCATCTCCGGATCGGTCAGCACGGGCTGGGTCGTGCTCGTGGTCTTTGTCGCCTTCGCGCTGGTCGGGTCGGTGGGGGTCCTCAGGTGCTTGCGGATCACCTACACGATCACCGATCGCCGGCTGACGATCGACGTCGGCCTGTTCGCCCGCGAGCTCCACGAGACGCGGCTCGAGCGAGTGCAGAACGTCAACTCCCGCCAATCGTTGCTCGAGCGGATGCTCGGAATCGGCACCGTCGACTTCGACACCGCGGGCGGCGCGGGATACGGCTTCAAGTTCGACGGCGTCGCCGACCCGCACGCGATCGTCCGGACCGTGAGTCAGGCGCTGCGCGAAGGCGGTCGCCTGCAGTCCGGCCTCTGAGGGCCGTCGCAGTGGGCGCGGGCTGCCGCGCGGTCGAAGGCGCGGTCGAAGGGCGGTCGAAGGCCCGGAGTACGAAGCGCAATTGAAGGGCCCCGAACGAAGCGCCCGCAAAGGGGGCGCGGGACCCCGCGCAATTCCGTGCGCGAGGTCCCGCTGTTGGGGGGCAGCTTGCGGTGAAAACCTGTCTCGCGCACGGGTCAGCGTTGCCGCACGGCGGCGCCGACGCCCTCGCAAATTGCCCGACCTCCTAACCGCGCTTCCCCGCCCGGACACCCCTCCGATTCGGTGCACCCTCTCGCCAGCGAGTCTATGCAACGGAGGCCCCGGTAGCAAGTACTGGTCAGAGATTTGTGACCAATATGAAGGCGTTGTGTGACGCGGCGTGACGCTCCTGGAGCGCGCCGGGGCCGGCACCGATGGGTGCTTGGGTGATTTCTCGGATATAGACCGAGAAATCACCCGAGGCGTAGCCCCCTAAGCCTCGACCGTCGCTGCCCCTCTCCCCAACCCCGCGGCGGCCCGCAGGGCGTCCGCCTTGTCGGTCCGCTCCCAGGTGAAGTCGTGGTCGTCGCGGCCGAAGTGGCCGTACGCCGCGGTCTTCTGGAAGATCGGGCGGTGGAGCTTGAGGTACTGGCGGAAGGCGCCGGGACGGAGGTCGAAGTGCTCCTGGATCAGCTCGAGGATCCGGGAACGCTCGACCTTCTCGGTCCCGAACGTCTCGGCCATCATCGAGACGGGATGGGCCACGCCGATCGCGTAGGCGACCTGGATCTCGCACCGGTCGGCGAGTCCGGCGGCGACCACGTTCTTGGCCACGTAGCGGGCGGCGTAGGCGGCCGAGCGGTCGACCTTCGAGGGATCCTTGCCGGAGAAGGCTCCGCCGCCGTGGCGGGCCATCCCGCCGTAGGTGTCGACGATGATCTTGCGGCCGGTGAGGCCGCAGTCGCCCATCGGGCCGCCGATCACGAACCGGCCGGTCGGGTTGACGAGCAGGCTCTTGTGGAGCGTGCGGGGGTCGTAGAGCTCGTCGGGGATGACGGGCTCGACCACGTTCTCCCACAGGTCGTCCTTGATCAGCGACTCGGCGCCGTCGCGGTGCTGGGTCGAGATCAGGAGCTTCTCGACGGCGACAGGGTGGCCATCGACGTAGCGGACGGTGACCTGGGTCTTACCGTCGGGCCGCAGGTAGGGGATGATCTCGGCCTTGCGGACGTCGGACAGGCGCTTGGCCAGCTTGTGCGCGAGTGAGATCGGCAGGGGCATCAGCTCCTCGGTCTCGTTCGAGGCGTAGCCGAACATCATGCCTTGGTCGCCGGCGCCAGCGAGGTCGAGCTCGTCATCGTCGCCGGGATCGGTTCGGGCCTCCCAGGCCTGATCGACGCCCTGGGCGATGTCGGCCGACTGCTTGTCGATCGCGTTGATGACGGCGCAGGTGTGGTAGTCGAAGCCGTACTCCGCGTCGACATAGCCGATCCGTTTGATCGTCTCGCGCGCGATGTCCTGGATGTCGACGTAGGTCTCGGTCGTGATCTCGCCCGAGACGACCACGAGGCCGGTGTTGACGAGCGTCTCGCAGGCCACGCGGCCGGCGGGGTCGTCGCGCATCACGGCATCGAGGACGCCGTCGGAGATCTGATCGGCGATCTTGTCCGGGTGGCCCTCGGTGACCGACTCGGAAGTGAACAGGTAATCGTTTTTCTGGCTCATGGGATTTGGAGGAACAGCTCCGCGGTCGTGTCGGCCTCCCCACTCGTCGAGTCCATGCCGACTGCCCGAATGCTCTGAAGGTCCGGGGTCAGCGCGCCGGAGCCGGCGCTGCGCGCTAGGCCCGTCTGCTCGCCAAGGCTGAGGAGCTGGCTGAAGTCGAGAAAGAGTAGCGAGGAGACTCGCTGGGGGCGGCCATCGAGCGCGGTCTGGAACTCCGACTGGCTGGCGAGCGACCGCCTCGAACCGAGCACCGCCGCGATTCCGCTACGGCTGGTGGAAACCACGACCAGCCCGTCGGCCACGGCGTAATCGATCTTCAGCCCGGTAGTCAGCGACAGCTCATGAGCGGTGATGCCGGCGATCTGCACGTCGTCGAACTCCGGGGCCTGCCCGGGTCCGGCGTTGGGTGCGGGGAACAGCTGGGCGAGCGGGACCTCGAGCGAGGCGAGCGTGGTCCGGGTCTGCGCCGGGTTGCTCGTCCGAGCCACAATCGCCAGCGAGGGCGAGGTGGAGAGCGGGCCCGGTGGCGTGATCAGCACCGCGGTCTCGCCGGCGAAGATCGAGTCCAGCGAGTGCACGTTCACGCCCTCCGCGGCCAGTGCGGCGCCGAGCCGACGTAGCAGCGGGCCGACCTGCCCGGCGATGCCCGCGGTAGTGCCGGCGCTCAGCAGCTCGGGGGCGGCCCGGGCCAGGTCGCTCACATCGAACATCAAGGTCGCGTTGGCGGGCAGGACCGATGGCAGCTTCGGCGCGATCAGGGCTGAAGGATGGCCGCTCAGCTCAGCCAGCGCCCGGTCAAGCTCGGTGTGGATGTGAACCCGGAGGCCGCCCGAAGCCGGCGAGACGGAGATCGCGACTGCCTGGAGCGCCGGCTTGTACAGCAGCACTCCCAGCGCGCCGAGGTCGCCCTGGCGCGAGGCCAGGATCCGCTGGACCCCGGTCCCCGACGCGTAGGCGGCGAGAACTCGGTCCGAGGGCTCGCCGGCCGCGGCCTCCGTGTAGGGCTTGTACCCGGCCAGCGACGCGGCCGCCCCGGTGGAGACATCGATCGAGGCGCGAACGCTCGCGTCCTGCCCGAGGATCAGATAATGCTGCACGAAAGCCAGCTCCGTGCCGCCGGGGTAGCGCAGAAGCGCCACGCCCCGATATGTGCCCGCCCGGGTCGCCCCGGCGCGGGTGAGAAAGGCGCGGGCTTGGGCGCGATTGGCGACGTCAAGCACGATCAGCGAGCCGGCGGCCGAGCTCGTGGTGTTGAGGAAGGCGATCGCCGCTTCCTTTCCCAGCCACGGCCGGATGTCGCTCAGGAACCCGACCGGAGCGTCGCCGCCCACCGCCTGCACGACTCGCGCGAGCACGGTGGCGCTGCTCGTTGCGTACGTGGGGAGGCGCCGGAGCAGCGCGACCGTGTCCTTGACGGCGGGGCGCGAGGCGTCGGTCGAGACGTCTACGAAAGCGAGCGCGTCTGCGGGGACGATCGCCGCCGCTCCCGTGGCCGGGCCGGATGCGCCCCGCCCGCCGGCCAGCGCGATCACGATCAGTACGACCGCCCCGGTCACGGCCAGTATCTCGGGTACGACCCGCCGCCGCTCGGCTAGGGAGCTTGACACTCCGCCCAATAAATCACGCGGCAACGCCACGGGCGCCGGAAGAGCGCCTCTCGTTGCGCTCCACGAAATCGATGATCAGTGGGACACCCTCCAGCCGGTAGCGCTCGCGCAGCCGGTTCTCGAGGTAGTAGGCGTAGTCGCGGGTCACACGGGCGCGTGAGTTGACCTGGACCGAGAACCGCGGAGGCCGCTCTCCCGTCTGGGTCATGAACAGCAGCTTGAGACGGTGCCCCCGAGGGCCGCCCACCTTCCCCACCGGGGGCTGGCGGGCGGCGACGACCTCGGACAGGAAGCGGTTGAGCTGAGGGGTGGGAATCCGCCCGCGCGAGCGATCGGCCAGCCCCGCTGCCTCGACCAGCAGCCGTTCCACGTGGCGGCCGGTCTTGGCGCTCGCGGTGAGTACGCGCGGGCGCAACCGGAGCTTCTGCTTGACCCGAGCCCGTTCGTGGTCGAGATCGAGCTCGGGGGCGAGATCCCACTTGTTCAAGACGAGCGCGGTGGCGCAGCCGCTGCGCATCGCCAACTCGGCCACGCGCAAATCCTGCGAAGTGATGCCGGCCGTGGCGTCGCACACGACCAGCGCCACGTCGGCGCGTTCGGCCGCGCGGCGGGAGCGCAACGCGGTGTAGTACTCGATCGACTCCCCCACCTTGGCTTGGCGCCGCAGTCCCGCCGTGTCGATGAGGACGATGTCGCGGCCCTCGAAGCTGAGGGGCAGGTCGATCGCGTCACGAGTGGTTCCCGCCTGGTCGGAGACGATCACCCGCTCGGTGCCCAGAAAGCGGTTGACGAGCGAGGACTTGCCGACGTTGGGACGGCCGATCACTGCCAGGCGGACGGCATCGGCTGGCTCGGGCTCCGCGTCTTCGTCCGGGCCGATCTCGACGATCCGATCAAGCAGGTCGCCCGTTCCCAGCCCCTGCGCGGCGGACACTGCGATCGGCTCGCCGAGCCCGAGGGCGTAGAACTCGGCGGCGAGTGGAACGTCCTGCACGGTGTCGACCTTGTTGGCCGCGACCAACACCGGGAGCGAGCCGCATCGAAGCAACTCGGCCATCTCGAGATCCCCCGGCCGCGACCCCGCCTTGGCGTCGACGACGAGGACGGCCACCTCGGCGTCGGCCAAGGCGGCGCGCGCCTGATCTTGGATCTGGCGCGCCAGCTGGTCTCGATCTTCCAGGTCGACACCACCCGTGTCAATCAGGATGAGCGAGCGACCGTTCCACTCGGTGGCGAGCTCCTTGCGGTCGCGCGTCACTCCGGGACGCTCGTGGACGACCGCCTCGCGCGACTCGGCAAGGCGGTTGACCAGCGATGACTTCCCGACGTTCGGATACCCGACGATCGCAACCTTCATGGTAGGCCCGAGGCTAGCGTCCCCGGGCCCACCATTTGACCCCTGCCCTAGCCCGTCGGCAGACCGGTCGTGGTTCCTGCGCAGTACCCGGCGCCTCCGGCCGAGTCGTTGCTCCACAGCGACTGGACGGCAAATCGCGCACCCTGATTGCCCGTGATGTCGCCCAGCGCGCCCGGGATCGGCTCGGGCGGGGCCTGTCCGGTGAGGAGGTTCTCGCCCACCCAGGCGCACTTGTCGCCGTTTTCGTTGGCGTCGACGGCGTCGTACCAGCCGCCGATCTGCTGTGCGCTCGTCCCGCTCCCAATCACGTCCTCGGCACCCGGATCGGTGTTCGACTCCTCGATCTCGTGTCCGAGCACGATCGAGAACCCGTCGAGCGTGCCGGCCGCGCCCTGGTTAACCGCGTTCTCGCCGCACACGTTCGAGCCGCCGGAGTTGATGGCCAGTGCGTACGGCATGTTCGTGTAGGCGATGCCCTGCTGGATGCCGTTGTAGATCCCGCCCTCGACCCCGGGATAGGTGTAGTCGTGGAAGGCGCAATAGCCGCTCGCGACAGCATTGGGGTCACTGAAGTTCGGAGGCTGGGCGATCACGATGTCCGAGTTGTTCAGATCGGTGAGCCCGAAGTGCTGGGCCGCCCGCGCGGCCTCCTGGGCCAGATCCGTATACGTGTTCGTGGGCCCGGCCGGGTTGCTGGATGAGGTCGACTTGAGGACGCTGGCGTCATTGGCGTCATCGACCCAGATCCCGTCCAGCTGGTCGGTCGGGTTGGTGATGTACTGCTTGCTGCCCGACGAATCGGTCTGGAAGTACTGGGTCTGGACGCCGGCCCATTTCGTTCCGCCCATCTGGTTGACGAAGTCGGCCATGTACTTGCCGGCGCCGTCGGGGTCACAGGCGAGCGTTGCGCTGATTGAGCCCTCGGTGACGGTCTCCGCATTGCACGTCTGGCTGGACGGGAACGCGCCTGGCTCACCCCAACCCCAGTACACGATGTAGACCTTCGGGTTGGTCACCACATGGCCGCCGTAATAGGCCATGTTCCCCGGGTAGGGAAGCGTGGTGGCGGGGAATTCGGGCAGTCCGCAGTTGGAGAACGGCGAGGGCAGCATCCCGTTCTCCGGACACGGCGGGGCCGGCGGCTGGAGTGAGCCGACGGGAGCGAACACGTGGTTCTGCCAGATCGCACGCTGCTGCTGGATCTCCTTGGTCACCGTCGGCATGAGGATCGGCTTGGCCGACGCCGCCATCGCGCCGGCGCTGAGCAGAGCGCCGATGGCGCAGGCGAAGGACGTGGACGCGACAAGCAGGGAACGCTTGGACATCTGGTTGGTTACCTCCGGTTTTCCCCTGGGCTGGGCGGGTCGAGTGAGGCCATACAGGGCCCCGTCTGACTCCTGAAACGACCGCCCCGGGCGAAACTTGCGAAAAGTGGCCCGGGGGTACGCAGGGCTCGGCGCCCGGGCGGGATCGCCGGGGCCGGCCGCGTCCGGAGCCCTACCGCGCCGCCCGCACCAGCGACACCACCCGCTCCACGACCTGCTCCAGGCTCATCCCGGTGGTGTCGAGCTCGACGGCCCCAGGCGCGGGTTCGAGCGGCGAGTGGGCGCGGCCGCGATCGCGCTCGTCGCGGATCGTCTGTTCGGCAAGCACGGTCTCGGGATCGACGCCGAGCTCGGCCGCTCGCCGGCGGGCGCGCTCAGCCGGCTCCGCGGTCAGGAACACCTTGACGGCCGCGTCGGGGGCGACCACGGTGCCGATGTCCCGGCCCTCGGCCACCCAGTCACCTGTGCTGAGCAGCCGGCGCTGCTGGGCGACCATGGCCCTCCTGACCTCCGGATCCGCGGCCGCACGCGAGGCGGCTTCGGAAACCTCGGGGCGGCGGATCTCCTCGGTGACGTCGCGTCCGTCGAGCCGGACCCGATTGCCCAGCTCGATCTGCACGCGTCCGGCCACCGCGGCGGGCTCGGCACCGTCGGCGAGCGCGGCCAGCGCCACCGAGCGGTACATCGCGCCCGAGTCCAGGTAGGTGAAGCCGAGCGCGTTCGCGACCGCGCGGGCCACGCTGGATTTGCCCGCTCCCGCCGGACCGTCGATCGCCACCACCATCAGACGGCGAGCAGTCTGGCGAGATCGGACTGGAACTGCGGATAGGAGATCGCCATGGCCTCGATCCCTGTCACCTCGACCCCTCGCTCGGAGGCCAGCCCGGCCACCGCGCCGAGCAGCGCCAGCCGGTGATCGCCGTGGGCGTCGATCCGGCCGCCCCGGAGCCCTCCCGTGCCGCGGACGGCAAATCCGTCCGGGGTGTCCTCGATCGCCGCGCCGAGCCCGCGCAGACCCTCGACCACGGTGGCGATGCGGTCCGATTCCTTGACCCGGAGCTCCGCCGCCCCCTTGACCACCGTCTCGCCCTCGGCGAAGCACCCGAGCAGGGCGACCAAGGGCAGCTCGTCGATTGTCAGAGGCACCTCCTCGGCGGTGACGGTTGTCCCCTCGATCGGCGCCGCTGTGACATCGAGGTCGGCTACCGGCTCCTGCTCGGAGAACGTCCCCACCGGCTCGAGCTCCCCCAGCACGATCGCGCCCATCCGCTCGAGGATCCGCAGGAACCCGGTTCGGGTCCAGTTGACGCCCACGCCTTCGAGCACCAGCCGCGAGCGCGGCACGAGCACGCCGGCGGCGATCAGGAAGGCGGCCGAGGACAGATCGCCGGGAACCTCGACCGACTCGAGCACCAGCTCGTCGGCGTTGCGGATGGTGGTCCGGTAGCCGTCGCCGTCGCCGCTACGGGCGAGACTGACGCCGGCCCGCAGGAGCAGCCGCTCGGTGTGGTCGCGGGCGGGGATCGGCTCGATCACTGTGGTGGCGTCGGTGATCAGCCCGGCCAGCAGCAGGCACGACTTGACCTGGGCGCTGGCCACGGGAAGCTCGTACTCGATCCCGCGCAGAAAGCTGCCGTGCACCGTGAACGGCGGGAAGCGCTCCTCCCGGGCCTCGATCCGCGCCCCCATCAGGCGGAGCGGCGCGGCGATCCGGTCGATCGGGCGCCGCCGGATCGAGTCGTCCCCGTCCAAGGTGAAGCGACCGCCGGGCTGGAAAGCGAGCCACCCGGGGAGCAGCCGCATCAGCGTCCCGGCGTTGCCGACATCGATCGGGGCCGCGGGAGCGTGGGCATTGCGCAGGCCCGTCCCGCGGATCAGCAGCTCCTCCCCGCGATCCTCGACGATCGCCCCGAGGGCATTGACCGCGGCCAGGGTCGAGGCAGTGTCGGCAGCGGCCAGGTAGTTCCGGATCCGGACCGGCTCCGAGGCCATCGCCCCGATCAGAGCCGCGCGATGCGAAACGGACTTGTCCGGAGGCGGCGCCAGCGTTCCCCGCAACGGGCCCGACGGTTCGAAGCGAGCGTTCATGGCCTGGCTACGGGAAAGCCGAGCTCGCCGATCAGCTCGTGGGCTCGTTCCGCCTGCTCCTCGCCGCCGATCCACAGAGCCACCACGCCTTCGCTCATATCCGCCGCCGGGTAGAGGGCCATGTCGGCGATGTTCACCCCGGCCCGTCCGAGCGCGAGCGCCAGCTCGGCGACGACCCCCGGGCGGTTCGGCACCGAGGCGCGCAACTCGAACAGCGAGCCCCCGGCCAGCTGGCCCTCGACCAGGCGGCGACGATGCCCGGCGGCGGCTTCGTTCCACTCGCCAATCCAATCGGCGTCGGCGGCCTGCAGCGCGGCTCGGACGGCGTCGAGGCGCTCCACCGTGTCGGCCAGCACCGCGGCCAGCGCGTCGCGATTGGACAGGTAGATGTCGGTCCAGATCGCCCCCGGTGCACCAGCCACCCGGGTGGCGTCGCGAAAGCTCGGGCCGGTCGCGGGGAGGCGCTCGCCCCCGGGGGCAGTGCATCCGCAGCCTGCTCGACGAGCACGTTGGCGAACACATGGGGCAGATGCGAGACGGTGGCCATGATCGCGTCGTGGGTCTCTGGTTCGATTGCGGCCGGGTTGGCGCCGAGGCCGTGGAGCAGCCGGTACAGACGCTCGTACAGGACTCCCGAGGTGGCCGAGGTCGGGGTCAGATACCAGGTGGCGCCCTCGAACAGGTCGCCGCGGGCGTGCTCGGCCCCGCTCGTCTCGGCGCCGGCCAGCGGGTGACCGCCGACGAATCGGGGGTCGTCGTGGGAGGCGACGACGGCGCGCTTGGTCGAGCCGACGTCGCTGACCACGCAGTCGCTCGGCGCGGCTGCCATCGCGACGTCGACTAACTCGGACAGCGCGCTCACCGGCACGGCCACGAAAGCCGCGTCGGCGTCGGCCACCGCGTCCGCCGCCGTCGGGCTCAGGCGGTCGGTCAATCCGCGCGCGCGGGCGCGTCTCGAGCGCACGCTCGGAGATGTCAAAGCCGGTGACCTCCGCGTCCAGGCGCTCGCGGGCAGCGAGCGCGATCGAGCCCCCGATCAGCCCCAGCCCGAGGACGGCGATCTTCAAACGGCCGCGCCCGAAAAGGCCTTGCCGGCGAGCGCCGCCGCGGCCTGCACGCGCTCCGCGTAGTCCGAGAACTCGTCGGCCACGAGCTGCTGAGGCCCGTCACAGATCGCCTCGGCGGGACGCGGGTGGACCTCGACGATGATCCCGTCGGCACCGGCCGCGGCCGCGGCCAGCGACAGCGGGAGCACCAGGTCACGCCGGCCGGCGGCGTGGCTGGGATCAACGATCACCGGCAGGTGGCTGAGCTCCTTGAGCACCGGCACGGCCATCAGGTCGAGGGTGAAGCGATAGGCGGTCTCGAACGTGCGGATCCCGCGCTCGCACAGCATCACCGCCTCGTTCCCCTCCTTGAGGATGTACTCGGCCGACATCAGGAGCTCCTCGAGCGTGCTCGACAGGCCCCGCTTGAGGAGGGCGGGCCGGCCAGAGCGGCCGACCTCGGCCAGCAGGGTGTAGTTCTGCATGTTGCGAGCCCCGATCTGGATCACGTCTGCCACCTCGAGCACGGGCTCGAGATCGCGCGCGTCCATGACCTCGGTGACGATCGGCAGACCGGTCTCGGCCTTGGCCTCGGCCAGCAGCCGCAGACCCTCCTGCCCGAGGCCCTGGAAGGCGTACGGGGAGGTGCGGGGCTTGTAGGCACCGCCCCGGAACAGGGTGGCGCCGGCTTCGCGGACGGCGCGCGCGGTGTCGAGCGTCTGCTCCCGGGATTCCACCGTGCACGGCCCGGCGATCATCGCGAAGTGGGGCCCGCCCACCTTCCGCCCGCCGATCTCGATCACGCTGCGGCGGTCGTGCTTGAACTGGGACGAGGCGAGCTTGTAGGGCTTGAGGATCGGGACCACACGCTCCACGCCCGGGGAGCCCTCGAGGTCGAGCCGGGCCACGTGCTCGCGGTCTCCGATCGCTCCGATCACCGTGACTTCTTCGCCACGGCTCAGGTGCGTGCGGGCACCCACGCTCTCCACCCGCTCAATGACGGCCTGCACCTCCTGCTCGGTGGCCGTCGGTTTCATCACGATCATCATGTTCTGGTCCTTTCTGCGCCTGGAACTCTACGAGGTCGATGCCCCCGGCAGGGGCGTGAGATTTACCGGCGCTCGTGCCCGTTCTCGGGGAGGACATCCGCCCTCGGGCGGGGGTTGGCCGAGCGCCTAGCTAAATCGCCAGGCGTAGACGCACGCGTAGAAGGACCAGCCGGTGGAGGAGATGTGGCGTTGGTCAGTCATGCGCGTTCGCGGGTTTCTAGCAAAGCGTCGGCCGCGCTGCCAAACGGCTTGAGCGAAAACGTTTTCGCTACAGCATCTCTCCGAGCGCCTGGACGAACCGTTCGTTCTCCAGCTCGGTGCCGACCGTGACCCGAAGCGCACCCGGTCGTCCCAGCGACTGCCCGGCCCGGACCAGCACTCCGCGCTCGCGAAGTCCGGTGACGACGTCCCCCTCCGAGGCGTCTTCGGGCAGGCGCAGCCAGATGAAGTTGGCGTCGGATTCCGCCGTCCACAGGCCCAGCGCCCGGACTCCGTCGAGCAGGCTTCCCCGGGCCGCGATCGTCTGCACGACCCGGCGCTCCACCTCGTCCTGGTGGCGCAACGCTTCCACCGCGGCCGCCTGCGCGGCCGAGTTCAGGAAGAAGGGCTGGCGCACCTGGTCGACGGCGACCCCGAATTCCGACGATCCGCACAGCCCGTAGCCCACTCGCATCCCGGCCAGGCCGTAGATCTTCGAGAACGTGCGCAGCAGGACCAGGTTGGGGAAGCGGCGCAGCAGCGCCACCGAGGCGTAGGGATCGCCGAGGGCGAGCGCGAACTCGCAGTAGGCCTCGTCAAGGATCACGCATACGTGGCGCGGCACTCGGCCGAGAAAGTCCTCGATCTCCCCCAGATCGAGCGCGGTCGAGGTCGGGTTGTTCGGGTTGCAGATCAGCACCAGTCGCGTGGCCACGGTGATCTCCGCCGCCATCGCGTCGAGCTGGTGGCGCTCCTCGGAGTCGAGCGGCACCTCGATCGCCCGGGCGCCGGAGGCCGCCGCCAGGTGGGGATAGACGGAGAAGGCGGGCCAGGCGTAGACGACCTCGGCCCCCGGCTCCAGCAGGGCCTCGCCGGCGGCCAGCAGGATGTCGCAGGAGCCGTTCCCCAGCGCGACTCGCTCGGATGGCACCCCGTAGCGCTCGGCCAGCGCGCGCCGAAGGGGCTGGTAGGAGGGATCGGGGTAGCGGTTGGCACCTTTCAGCGCCCGGACCCCGGCCTCGACGACCTCGGGCAAAGGAGCGAAGCAGCACTCGTTTGAGGCGAGCATCGCGATGTCCTCGCCGAGGTCATAGCCCGAGGCCACCGGGTAGACCGGGATTCTCCGGATGCGCTGCGCGAACTCGAGGGCCATGCCGGAACTATTGTGCCGAGTCGAGGTCCGATCGCAGCGCGCGCGCCTCCCCCAGGTAGACGTGGCGCGGCTCGTGATCCTCGTCGGCGTAGTAGTGAACGAGGACGCGGATCACCCGGGGCATCGAGCCGGGGACCGGCAACTCCCGCGCGCACAGCAGCGGAACCCGGTCGAGTCCCAGTCGGCGCGCCGCGACGGCGGGGAACTCGGCGTCGAGGTCCTCGGTCAGGGTGAAGATGCAGCTAACGATCGTTGCCGGCGTGAGGCCGTTGCGCTCCATCAACTCGCGCATCAGCCGATCAGTCGCCCCCAGGATCTGCTCGGCCTGGTTTGCCTCGACGCTAGCTGCTCCCCTCAGGCCGAACAGCCGCATGGCTCGGGGATTCTGTCAGAGGCAAGGCCAGGTCGTCCGGCCAAGCCTGCACCGGGTCCGCGGGAGACCGTAACTCGAGGACGGTGGCGCAGCCGAAGCGATTCACCGATTCGAGCATCGGCCGCAGGCTCTTGGCGAGATTTGCCGTGGTGCTGCAGTCGGCGAGCACGAAGCGGGCCCCGACTTCGGCCACGAATGCCCGGGCTGCGTCGCCGGTCAGGGTGCCGTTGAACAGGTCCTGCGCTGCCTCGACCCGCTGCCCGCACTGGGGCTGTGACCACAGACAGTCACCGACCAGGGTCCGGCGCCCGGTCCGCCCCGGGATCGTCGCCCCCAGATAACTGCGTGTCAGCACCCCACCCGGGTCGCGATCGTGGGCGAGGAAGCTGATCGCGGCCCGCTCGTCGCGGGAGATGAAGTTGGCGTTGTTCGGAGTCGGCCGGGCCAGGTCGCGGGCGTTGTTGAGCTCTTCCGCGGTGGCCGGGATGGTGAGCACGGCGAGGGCCGCCGCGGTCGCCCAACGGACGTAGGGCAGCCGGCGCCAGCCCACGCGCTGCACGCCCTCCACGGCCAGCACCGCCAGCGGCAGCGTGATCCCCTGAAAGGCGTGGAGCGGGGTGGCGCTGAAGCCGCTGGCCGACACCAGGAACACGGCCAGGGCGGCGAGCGGCCAGGCCCGCGTGGCCAGGGCCAGGAAGTCGAGCCCGCCGTCGGAGGAGGCGGAGCGCGACGGCCGCCGCCGGTAGGCAAGCAACGCCGGCAGGAGCAGCGGGAAGATCGCGAGCAGGACGGTCCACAGCGAGAAGGAGTGTTTGCTGGCGATCCGGGCCAGCTGCCAGGAGATGTCGGCCCGCCCGAGCAGGATGTAGTAGAGGAGCGGCAAGCCAGTCAGCGCGAGCGTCAGGACGAGCAGCTTCAGGTGCTGGCGGCGGCGCAGGAGCGTGCGCCATCCGAGCAGCTCGACTCCCAGGACGACCACGATCAGCATCTCGCCGTTCCAGGGGTGAAGCAGGCTGGCCAGCGCCCCGATCAGCCCGGGCGCCCACGCCACGCGTCCCTGGCCGCGGGCGCGGTCGTAGCTGAGCACGCCGGCCACCATGAGGGCCAGCGCGAGCAGGCCGAAGTTGTAGCCCCAGGAGAGGAAGCCGGGGAACAGGTCGCCGATCACGCCGACGGAGCCGTAGATGATCGTGAACGATCCGAAGAACAGGGCCAGGAGCAGGGCAGCCCGCCGCGGCCACAGCCCGGTCACCGTCCGGTTGACGTATTCACGGAAGGCGAAGAAGGTCGCGCCGACCGCGACCGGTTTCCACAGCAGCAGTGACACCGTCGGGGCGAGCCCGAGCGCCGAGAGGCCACCGGAGATCACGACCGCCGGCTGGAAGTAATCCGACGGCGTCGAGCGCAGGACGAACAGGTTCGAGATCAGGAGATGGTGCGAGGCGCTCTTGATCCAGGCGAGGTACTGCATCTGGTCGACGATGTAGACGCCGTCGGTTCCCGTCCACACGCGCCCGTCGAACACCACCTGCCACAGGTCGAGCGCCAGCACCCACACCGAGACGGCGGCGAAGGCGCAGAGAACGGTCAGCTCGAAGCGGTCGAGGCGTCGCCAGCGCGCCACCGCCGCGGGGGCGGCGGGGACCTGAACGGGGCTGGATGGCTTTCCGACCTCGACGCGCATCGTGACGACGTTATCCGCTCTGCCCGTTTTGGCCGGTCAGATCACGGATTGACCTTACGAGGACCTGACGAGCGCCTCTATTGCTCGAGCTTGCCCTGAAGGATCTGGGAGGCGCGACCGGCCGGGGTGTTCATCAGGTTGATCCCGAGCTTCGAGAGCAGCGATCCGGTGTAGGGAGCAAAGCCGATCACCAGGTACGCGGTCAGGATCAACGCCGCTCGGCGAAGCCGGAGGCTGGTCCCGATCGCGGCCAGTGGCAACAGCCAGATCACGTACCAGGGGACGAGCCAGGCCAGGCTGGCGATCAGCGCGAGCGTCGACCACCCGGCGTCGGAGAGCCAGTCCCGGCGCCGGCGCAACATCAGCGCCACCACGACAACCAGGGCCACATTGGCGAGCCGCAGGAGCCCCGGGGTCCCACCGCCCAATCCGAGAATCACGCCGACCAGGTTCGGGATGCTCCAGGGGGTGAGCAGCGTGCTCTGATCGGCCAGGTTGGGCAGCGAGAGGCCGAACATCGCCAGGTACATGACGGCCAGCGGCACGGCGGCGAGCACGGCGCCGAGCACCACGTTGATCCCGCGGCGCCGCGAGCGCGTGGCGATGAGCAGGAACGGCAGCAGCAGGATCGCGGTGAACTTGATCGCAACCGCCAGCATCAGTACGGCGCCGGCCGACCGATCCCGACGCGACAGCAGGAGGGCGATTGCCCCCGTCGAGGGGATCAACATGAAGAAGTCGTTGTGGAAGCCGGCCACCGCGTAGAGCAGGAAGATCGGGTTGGCGGCGACGAACAGGACGGCGAACCGCGGATCGCGACCGAGCAGCCGCGCGCATTTGTAGACCAGGGCGACGAAGCCCAGGCTGGCGAGCACGGTGACGACCTTGATGATCCAGTAGGCGGCGGCCAGCGGAAGCCCCGCGATCAGGTAGCTGGCCGCGCTGAACAGCGGCCCGTACGGGCTGCTCAGGTGGTGCCACGTCGTGAACCGGTAGACGGGATCGTGCAGCTCGGCCTGGATCACGTGCGTGTAGGGGTTCAGGCCATGCAGGCCGCCCAGCCGCGCGTAGCCGATGTAGTTGAACAGGTCGGTCAGCGTCAGCGGCGGCCCCATCAGCAGGATCAGATGCAGCGCCAGCACGCACAGCACGATCAGCCGCATCGACAAGGTTCGGACGGCGGTCAGCGCCACCATGTAGGCCAGTCCCATCCCCACCAGCAGCAGGCTCAGCCCGACGTCGAGCGTGGTGTGGTTGCTGATGTTGAGACCGGCGAACAGCGGGTGCAGCGGGCCTGCCTCCCAGCCGGGAAAGGTCTGGGTACTGCGCGAGATGAGCGCGTTGGGGCCGGACGTGGTGAACGCCACGAGCATGAACGCGCCCAGCACCAGCGCGCCGAGGGCAGCTCGGCCGGCCAGCGGGTGGTAGGCGATGCGCGGCCAGCGCAGGTGAAGTCGCGCGCCAAAGGTGAGGCGCGGAATTGCGACCGTCGGCGTCTCCCGGCCCGGCACCGGCGACGGGTCCAGAGGTCAGGACGACGGCCGGGTCGGAGGCACTCGACTCAGGCCGCATAATGTGAAAATACTGCCCGGTAAGGCATTGCTCGTGCCCCTGCAGTAAGTTGGGATTTGGTTAAGCCTGCTGGTTGGCCGGGACTTTAGGGGCCCGCTGGCGCCGAAGGCGGAGTTCGCGCGAGTGGCCAGCCCTAAGATCAGCGTGCGTGAGCGCTGGCACTCTGACCGGGCAACAGCGCGCCGCCGCCGGCACCCGTGAGCTGACGCTCGTCCGGGCTGTGAGCTCCCCCGTCGTGCTGACGGTGGTCGCCCTCACCGCGCTCGCCGCGGTCCTGAGATTCGTCGGCATCGGCCACCAGGGCTTCTGGTTCGACGAGGCGAACACAGCCCTCCTCGTCCACTTCTCGCCCGGCAAGATGCTGGGCTTGATCCCGCAGTCGGAGTCGACGCCGCCGCTCTACTACTGCGTGGCCTGGGTGTGGGCGCGAATCTTCGGCTACGGAGAGGCGGGATTGCGCTCGCTCTCGGCGCTGTGCGGCGTGCTCACCGTGCCGGTCGCCTACGGCGCCGGACGCAAGCTCCTGTCCGAGCGGGCGGGGGTGTTCGCCGCCGCCCTGACCGCGTGCAATCCGTTCTTGATCTGGTACTCGCAGGAGGCCCGCTCCTATTCGATGCTCGTGCTCCTCACCGCGGTCGCCCTGCTCGCATTCGCCTATGCGCTCGCCGACCCCACCCCTCGGACCGTGCTGGCCTGGGTGGTGGCCTCGGCGTTGGCGCTCGCCACCCACTACTACGCGCTGCTGGCGATCGTCCCGCAGGCCATCTGGCTGCTGGCCGTGCACTGGCGCCGGCGCCCCGCCCAGGTCGGGGTGGCAGTGGTCGGCCTGTGCGGTTTGGCGCTGATTCCGCTCGCGCTCAGCCAGAACGCGACCGGGCACGCGGGCTGGATCGCCAAGTTTCCGCTCGGACCGCGGCTCGGCCAGATCATCCCCCAGTTCGTGATCGGCACCGGGGCGCCGGCCTACGACGTCCTCGAGCCGCTGGGGGCGGCGACGATCGTGGTCGGGCTCGTGCTGCTGCTGTTTCGCGCCGAGCGCACGGAGCGCCGGACGGCGCTGCGGGTCGGCGCGCTGGCCGTCGGCGGGCTGCTCCTCAACCTGGTGTTGATCGCCGGCGGAGTCGATGACCTGCTCACCCGCAATGTGATCGCCCTGTGGCTGCCGGCGGCGATCGTCGTGGCGGCGGGGTTCGGCGCCCGCCGCGCTGGGCTGATCGGTGTGTGCGCGGGCCTCGTGCTGTGCGGGATCGGGGTGGCCGCGGCCGTCGGGGTGGCTGCCAACCGCAATCTCCAGCGCCCCGACTGGCGCGGCGTGGCGCGAGTCCTGGAAGCCCGTCCCGGGCCGGCGGGTGCCCGAGCGAGCGATCCTCCTCCAGCACTACCGCGACCTCCTGCCACTCTCGCTCTACCTCCCCGGGCTTCACTTCTGGCGCAATCACCTCCCCGCGAGGGTCAACGAGCTCGACGTGGTCTCGATCAGCTCACCCCAGGAGCGGCTGTGCTGGTGGGGCGCCGCGTGCAATCTGTTCCCCTCGCGGATGCAGAGCTCCTATCCGATCCCGGGCTTCCGAGAGCTGTGGGTCCGCCACGCCTACCAGTTCACGATCATGCGGCTCATCGGCGACCCGAGCCGACGATGCTCACTCCGGCCCAGGTCTCGCGCGTGCTGACGACGACGACGCTGCGCCACGACGAGCTCCTCCTCCAGCGCTAGCGGCGAGCAATCGCGCAGCCTCGTCCGGGCGCAGGCGGCGGTAGGAGCCGGGCGCCAGCTTTCCCAGGGAGAGAGTTCCGAAGCGGATCCGTTCGAGTTGCTTGACCGGGTGCCCGATCTGCTCGCACATCCGCCGGACCTGGCGCTTGCGGCCCTCGTGGATGGTGAGCTCGAGCGTGTCGGCGGCCGACGCGCCGGACACGCGCCGGTGCCGTGCGGCCGTCCTCGAGCTCGAGTCCGGTCCGGAGCGCGCGCAGCGCCCGCTCGCGGACCGGCGGGTTGCCCACCACCGCCCGGTAGGTCTTCTCCACTTCGAAGCTCGGGTGGGTGAGGCGGTGCGCGAGCTCTCCGTCGTTGGTCAGGAGGATCAGGCCGGTGGTGTCGGCATCGAGCCGCCCCACGGGATACAGGCGCAGCGCGGAGGGCACGAGCGAGACGACGGTGGGACGCCCCTGCGGATCCCGCGCGGTGGAGACCACACCCGTCGGCTTGTTGAGCGCGTAGACGACGCGCTCGGGCGCGCCGTTCACGGGCTCCCCGTCGACCGTCACCTCGGCGGTCGCGTCGACGTCGTGAGCCGGGTCGGTGACCGGACCCCCGCCCACCGACACGCGCCCCGAGCGGATCAGCTCCTCCGCGCGGCGCCGCGAGGCAACGCCGGCTGAGGCGAGGTACTTGGCCAGGCGCATCGCCCTGCCACCATAGAGGTGTGGATCTGAGCTCGATCGAGGACAAGCTGGCGGAGCTGCGGGAGCCCTCCTACCGGGCGGCGCAGGTGTGGCGCTGGGCGGCTCAGGGCGCCCCGGGCTACGACACCATGACCGATCTGCCGCTGACGCTGCGCGAGACGCTCGCCGGCGCCGTGCCGTTCAGCACGCTCACCCTCGACGCCCAGGCCGAAGCGAACGACGGCACGGTCAAGGCGCTGTTCCGCACCCACGACGGGAGGCCGGTGGAGGCGGTCTTGATGCGCTATCGAGACGGGCGGCGCTCGTTGTGCCTCTCCTCGCAGTCGGGCTGCCCGCTCACCTGCACCTTCTGCGCCACCGGCCAGATGCGCTTCGGGCGCAACCTCAGCGCGTGGGAGATCCTCGATCAGGCACTCCACTTTCGCCGCCTCGACGGCGTCGATCACGCCGTGTTCATGGGCATGGGCGAGCCGATGATGAACCTCGACAACGTGCTCGGCGGCATGCCGCCGGCTGCCCGACCTGGGGATCACCCACCGTCGTACCGCGATCTCGACCGTCGGGTGGATTCCCGGGATCGACCGGCTCTCCGAGGATCCGATGCCGATCCGGCTGGCGCTGTCCCTGCACGCCGCCGACCAGGCGCTGCGCTCCGAGCTGATGCCGGTGAACGACCGCTACCCGCTGCCCGAGGTGATCGCGGCGTGCGATTCCTACTACGCCCGCAAGCGCCGCAAGGTGTTCGTCGAGTACGTGATGCTCGCCGGCGTGAACGACTCGCACGTTCAGGCGGTGCAGCTCGCCGGGTTGCTCGACCCCCGCGTGTTCAAGGTCAACCTGATTCCGTACAACCCCACCGACGCGCCGTACCGTGGCTCGAGCCCGAAGGCGATCGGCGCCTTCCGGGATGAGCTGGAGCGTCACGGTCTCGACGCCACCGTGCGCCTGACCCGGGGCCGCGAGATCGCCGCTGCCTGCGGTCAGCTCGCGGCGGCTCGCAGCGCGTCAGGCTGAGGCCCGGGCCTCGCCGGCTCGCAGCAGCCGCTCGCGCAGCTCCTCCTCGAGCTCGGGCGAGGGGTCGAACGTCCCGAGCTCGGGCAGCTCGTCGAGCGAGCGCGAGCCCGAACAGGCGCAGGAACAGCTCGGTCGTGCGGTAGAGGACGGCGCCGAACTGGGAGCGCCCCGCCTCCTCGATCATCCCCCGCTCGAGCAGCGTGGCCGCGGCCGACTCGGCGCTGACGCCGCGGATGCGGGCGATCTCGGGCCGCGAGACCGGCTGCAGGTAGGCGATGATCGCCAGCGTCTCGGCCTGGGCGGGCGTCAGCGGCGGCGTGCGCGGCCGGGCCAGCAGCCGCCGGGCGGCCGGCTCGGCGTCGGGGTGGCTGGTCAGCGCCCAGCCGCCGGCGAGCTCGCGCAGGACCAGCCCGCGGCGCTCGAACTCGTAGTGCTCGCGCAGCCGCTCGAGCGCCGTGACCACCTCGTGCAGCTCGGCCCCGGCCGCCTCGGCCAGGTCCGGCGCCTCCACGGGCTCGGGGCTGAGGAACAGCAGCGCCTCCAGTGTCCGCTCGAGCTCGCGACGCCGCTCATGCGCTCAACCTCACGGGTCGCGCGCGGCGGACGGCGACGCGGCTGCGATCGTGATCTCGCCGAACGGCTCGTCCTGGGCCCAGGTCAGCTCGCCCTGCTTGTAGAGCTCGAGCAGCGCGAACAGCGGTCACCGCGACCGTCACGCGGTCGGCCTGCGCGACCGCCTCGTCGAAGCTTGAACGTCCCCCGCGCAGCAGCGCGCGCAGGTGGGCCAGGCGCTCGGCGACCGTGACCTTGGGCACGGCGATGTGGCGGACGTCGACCGGCTCGGGCACGCGGCAGCAGCTCGCCGATCGCCGCCGCCAGGCGGCCCGGGTCATAGACGGCGCGGGCCTCCTGCAGCGAGGCCCGGCGCAGCGCCGGCGGGAGCGGCGCGGAGCGGAACCGATAGCCCTCCTGCTCGTCCAGCCGCTCCCGCAGGTGCGCGGCCGCGCCGCGGTAGCGGTGGGCGTCGAGCAGGCGGGCGAGCAGCTCCTCGGCCGCCTCGCCGGGATCGAGCTCGATCTCCTCGAGCTCCTCGCCGGGCAGCATCAGCCGCGACTTCAGCTCCAGCAGCGCCGCGATCAGGACCAGGAACTCGGTGGCGGCCTCGAGGTCGAGCTCGCCCCGTGCGCTCCAGGTGGTCGATGTAGGCGATCACGACCTCGGCCAGGTCGACCTCGAGCAGGTCGACCTCCTCGCGCAGGATCAGCGTCAGCAGCAGGTCGAACGGACCGGCGAAGACGTCGAGGTCGAGCTCGAGGTCGATCAGGCGCACCGCGGTCAGGCTACTGCCCGGCCTCGGACCGGCCCGACGCCCATCGCCGCGCGCACGTCGGCGCAGCGTCTCGGCGGCGATCGCCCGGGCCTTCTCGGCTCCGGCGGCGAGGATCCGCTCGAGCTCGGCCTCGTCGGCGCGCAGCTCGCCGTAGCGCTCGCGCACCGGGGCCAGGTACTCGACCACCGCGTCGGCCACCGCCTGCTTGAAGGCCCCGTAGCCGGCGCCGTCGAACTCGCGCTCGACCTCCTCGGGCGCGGTCCCGCGGACGGCCGCGAGGATCTCGATCAGGTTCGAGATCCCGGGCTTGTCGGGCGCGCGCAGCGACCTCGCTGCCGGAGTCGGTGACGGCCGAGCGGAATCTTCTTGGCGATCGCGGCCGGCTCGTCGAGCACGAGCACGGTGCCCTGGGGCGTGCCGCCGGTGGTCGACATCTTGCGCTCGGGGGCCTGGAGGTCCATGATCCGCGCGCCGACGCCGGGACCCGCCCTCGGGGACGACGAGCGTCTCGCCGAAGCGGGCGTTGAAGCGCTCGGCGACGTCGCGCATCAGCTCGACGTGCTGGCGCTGGTCCTCGCCCACCGGCACCTCGTGGGCCCGGTAGGCGAGCACGTCGGCGGCCTGCAGCACCGGGTAGAAGAACAGCCCGGCGGAGACGAGGTCGCGCTGGGCGCCGGACTTGTCCTTGAACTGGGTCATGCGGTTCAGCTCGCCGAACGACGGTGACGCTCGAGAGCAGCCAGCACAGCTCGGTGTGCTCGGGCACGTCGCTCTGGCGGAAGAAGATGCAGCGCTCGGGGTCGAGGCCGGCCGCCAGCAGCGTCGCGGCGGTGTCGTAGACGGACTCGCGCAGCGCCGCCGGGCTCGTAGGCGACGGTGATCGCGTGCAGGTCGACGACGCAGTAGATCGCCTCGCCGCGGTCCTGGCCGGCGACGTACTGGGTGATCGCGCCGATGTAGTTGCCCAGGTGCTTGCGCCCCGTGGGCTGGATGCCGGAGAAGATCCGCATCAGGCGCGCAGGCTAGCTGAGCCGCGGCCGGTCGCGCTGCGGCCGGGCGCGCGTGCGGCCGCCGGCCGGGCGGCCGCGGCTCGCGCGCGCCGTCAGCGGCCGGCAGCCGCCAGGCGCCGCCACGCCCGCCGATCGCGCCGCACACGTGGCCCTGCCAGGAGATGCCGTAGTGCGGCACGAGGCTCGACAGCAGCGCCCCGCCCCAGACCACGCCGACGACGACCCCGGTCAGCAGCTCGAGCACGCTGCGGTCGAAGAGGCCGCGGGTGAACAGGTAGGTGGCGTAGCCGAAGACGACGCCGCTGGCGCCGACCGTGCTGCGTGCCGCCGGGGCCGATCAGCCAGGTCCCGAGCCCGCCGACGATGATCACGATCGCGGTCACCAGCAGCCAGCCGGGCGGCGCCGCGCAGCGCGATGATCAGCCCCATGAACACGAACGGGATCGTGTTGTCGATCAGGTGCTGGAAGCTCGCGTGCATGAACGGCGCGGTGACGATCCCCCACAGGCGATCGATGTTCGCGCGGGTAGATGCCGTCGCGGTCGAGGCGGTTGGAGTCGAGCGTGTTGATCACCTCGACCACCCACATCAGCGCGACGATCGCCAGCGAGCAGACCGCAGGCCCTCGCGCTGCTCCTGGCGGGCTGGCTGACCGGCAGACGCGTTTCGCATGGCAGCACAGGATCGCAGGCGTCTACCCGGCACCAGCCTCGAGCACGGCCTCGCGCCACCGCCAGCGCCACCTCGGCGCGCTCGCGCAGCGACGGCGCGAGCACGAACTCCTCGGGCGTGTGCGCGCCGCCGCCGCGCGGGCCCGAGGCCGTCGACGGTCAGCGGGATCGTCGCGGCGAAGTGGCTGGCGTCGCTGGCGCCGCCGCGGCGGCACGCCGACGATCGGGCGGCCGAGCCGCGCGCCGGCGCCTTGCAGCAGGCCGGCCGGTCGGCGTCGGTCGAGTCCATGCCGGGCCACACGCGCTCCATCCGGGCTCGAGCGTCGACCCCGTCGAGCTCGGCCGGGCACCGCGGCCGAGCACGGCGTCGAACGCCTCGAGCCGGTCGGCGCGCATGTCGAAGATCAGCTCGCCCGCGGCCGGCACGACGTTGAAGCGCCTCGCCCGAGCGCATGCACGGTCGGCACGACGCTGAGCTGCTCGGGTCCCCGCGGGTCGTGGCGCTCGGCCAGCCGAGATCGCCGCCTGCGGCCAGCGCCAGCAGCGCGTTGCGGCCCTGGTCGGGCGCGCTGCCGGAGTGCGAGGCGCGGCCGGTGGGCGGTGACGCGCAGCGTGCCGGCCGCCTTGCGGCGCACGACCACGCCCTCCTCGCCCTCGCCGGCCGCGCTCGCCGGCCTCGAAGCACAGGCAGGCGTCGTAGCCGGCGAAGCGCTCGCACGTGCGCGAACTGGGTGGTCCGCCACTCCTCGTCGGTCACCAGCAGCACCGCCAGCTCGGCAAACGCCGCCGGGCGCGCCGCCAGCGCCCGCGCCACGCCGAGCGCGAGCACGACGCCGCCCTTCATGTCGGCGGTGCCCGGGCCGTAGAGCCGCTCGCCGTCGCGGCGCAGCGGCTGAGTGCGCGTCGTGGCCGATCACGGTGTCGATGTGGCCGAGCAGCAGCAGCCGCCGGGCTCCGCGTGCCGTCGATCCGTGCCGATCAGGTCGGGCGCGCAGCCGGGGCGTCGAGCACGGCACCCGCTCGACTCCGCCTCCGGCGGGCAGCAGGCGCCGCGCACAGGGCGATCGCCTCCTCGGCGCCCGGCGAGGTCCCCGGAGGGCGAGGAGACGCCGACCAGCGCCTCGAGCTCGCGCTCGGCGCGGGCGGCGATCTCCGCCGCTCGCAGCCGCGATCAGTCGGACTCAGGCTGGCGGCACGTTACAGCGCGCTGGCGCACGACCGGGCGGCGCGCCGCCGCGGCCTCGTCCAGGCGGCGCACCGGCGTCGTGTAGGGGCGCGCGGGCGATCTCCGGGTCCTCCGCCGCCTCGCGCAGGATCTCGGCGACGATCTCGGCGAAGCGGTCGAGCGTCTCCTTGGTCTCGGTCTCGGTGGGCTCGATCAGCAGCGCCTCGTCGACGATCAGCGGGAAGTACACGGTCGGGGGGTGCACGCCGTGGTCGAGCAGGCGCTTGGCCAGGTCGAGCGTCTTGATCTTCAGCTCGCGCTTCATCGGCGCGCCGGAGAGCACGAACTCGTGCATGCAGAGGCGGTCGTAGGCGGCCGGGCAGGTACTGCGGCACGCCCTCCGCGCGCAGCCTGGCCAGCAGGTAGTTGGCGTTCAGCACGGCGACCTCGGAGACGTCGCGCAGCCCGGCGGCCCCGAGCGAGCGGATGTAGGCGTAGGAGCGCACGAACACGCCGTAGTTGCCCTGGAAGCCGCGCAGGCGCCCGATCGACTTGGGCCGGTCGTAGTCGAGGTCGAAGAACGGCGCTCGCGCACCGTTGCCCGACGCGCTCGCGGCGGACCACCTGGGGGCGCGGCAGGTAGGGCTCGATCCGGTCGCGAGACGGCGATCGGGCCGGCGCCGGGGCCGCCGCCGCCGTGCGGCTGGGTGAACGACTTGTGCAGGTTGAAGTGGACGATGTCGAAGCCCATGTCGCCCGGCCGGCAGATGCCCATGATCGCGTTGAGGTTGGCGCCGTCGTAGTACAGCGTCGCGCCGACGCCGTGGACGATCCGGGCGATCTCCTCGATCCGCGGCTCGAACAGCCCGAGCGTCGAGGGGTTGGTGAGCATCAGGCAGGCGACGTCCTCGTCGGCCTTGGCGCGCAGGTCGTCGAGGTCGACGTTGCCGTGGTCGTCGGTGCCGACCTTGACCACCTCGTAGCCGGCCATCGTCACCGTGGCCGGGTTGGTGCCGTGCGCGGTGTCGGGCGTGAGCACCTTGGTCCGGTGCTCGCCGCGGTCCTCGTGGAAGGCGCGCGTGAGCAGCACGCCGGCCAGCTCGCCGTGGGAGCCGGCCGACGGCTGCAGCGAGACGTGCGGCAGCCCGGCGATCTCGCCCAGCGCCTCCTGCAGGCGCCACATGAGCTCGAGCGCGCCCTGGGCGCTGCCGCGGGTCCTGGAGCGGGTGCAGCTTGGCGTGGCCGGGCAGCGCCGCGACCCGCTCGTGCAGCTTGGGGTTGTGCTTCATCGTGCACGAGCCGAGCGGATAGAAGCCGGTGTCGAGGTCGAAGTTGCGCTTGGAGAGCCGGTTGTAGTGGCGCACGATCTCGGGCTCGGACGACCTCGGGCAGGCGCGGCGGCCTCGGCGCGGCGCAAGCTCGGCGGGAGCAGCTCGTCGAGCGGGCGCTCGGGCACGTCGAGCGGCGGGGGCCACGAAGGCCCGGCGGCCCGGCTTGGAGCGCTCGTAGATCGTCAGCTCGTCGTCGGCGGCGGCGATCACGCGCTGCACCTCCGTCGGCCTCGCCGCGCGCGCGGCGACCGCCGCCTCGCCAGCGCGTCGGCCAGCCGGTCGATGTCTGCCCGGGTGCGCTGCTCGGTGATCGCGACCAGCAGACCGCTCGCGCGAGCTCCGGGTAGTCGCGCGCCAGCGGGTAGCCGGGGTTGACGCCCTGCTCCCGGCAGCGCGCGATCACCGCTCCACGGGCGCCTCGAGGCGTCAGCGCGAACTCGCGCACCACCGGCTGCGCGTGCAGGAGCGCGACGCCGTCGAGTCGGCCTGAGCCGCTCGCGGGCGTAGGCGGTCGCTGCAGCATCAGCTCGGCCAGCTCGACGATCCCGCGGCGCCCGAGCCAGCTCAGGTAGATGACCCCGGCCAGGGCGTTCAGCGCCTGGGCGGTGCAGATGTTCGAGGTGGCCTCGCTCGCGCCGGATGTGCTGCTCGCGCGTCTGCAGCGTGAGCACGAACCCGCGCTTGCCGTCGAGGTCCGTGGTCTCGCCCGCGATCCGGCCGGGCATCCGGCGGATCAGCGCCTCGGTGGCGGCGAAGAAGCCGAACGAGGGCCGCCGAAGTCAAGCCGGTTGCCGAGCGTCTGGCCCTCGCCGACGGCGATGTCGACCCCGCATTCGCCGGGTGCTCTCAGCAGCGCCAGCGGCAGCGGGTCACAGGCGCAGATCGCCAGCGCGCCAGCTTCGTGCGCAGCCGCCGCGAGCGGCTCGAGGTCCTCGACCGCGCCGAGGAAGTTCGGCTGCTGGACGATCACCGCGCTGACGCCGTCGTCGAGGTCGGGCAGCTCGGTGAGCGCCGTCGCGCAGGGGCGCCTCCACGACCTCCATCCCCCAGCCGCGGGCCAGCGTCGCGCAGCGTCTCGCGCGAGTGGGGGTGAACGCCGCGCGAGACGACGAACCGATCCCCGCTCGCCGGCCAGCTTGGCCACGTAGCCGGCGGCGGCGACGGCGCTGGGGCCCTCGTAGACCGAGGCGTTGGAGATCGGCAGGCCGGTCAGCTCGGAGATCGCGGTCTGGTACTCGAACATCGCCTGCAGGCCCGCCCTGCGAGATCTCCGGCTGATAGGGCGTGTAGGGAGTCAGGAACTCCGAGCGCTGGATGATCGAGTCGACGAGCGCCGGCACGTAGTGGTCGTACATGCCGGCGCCCAGGAAGGAGATCTCGTCCTCGGTCGAGATGTTGCGGGCCGCCAGCGCGCGCAGCTCCTCGAACACCTCCTGCTCGGAGAGCCCCTTGTCGAGGGCCAGCGGCCGATCGAGCCGCAGGCCCTGCGGGATGTCCGCGAACAGCTCCTCGATCGATTCGACGCCGATCGCCTCCAGCATCTCGCGGCGGTCGGCCTCGGTGGCGGAGGTGTACCGGCTCACGTCAGACTGCGCCTCGTAGCTCGTCGGCGTCCATCAACGCCTCCGCCTCGGCGGGGTCGGACAGCTTGACCTTGACCAGCCAGCCCTCGCCGTAGGGGTCCTCGTTGATCGTCTCGGGATTGTTCTCCAGCGCGCCGTTGACCTCGACGATCTCGCCCGAAAGCGGCGCGACCACGTCGGAAACTGCCTTGACCGACTCGACCTCGGTGTATGGGTTGTCCTTGCTCACCTGCGCTCCCACGGCGGGCGGATCGAAGAACACGACTTCGCCCAGCGCATCCTGGGCGAACCAGGTGATCCCGAAGGTGGCGCTGTCGCCGTCGAGGCGCGCCCAGTCGTGTTCTGAGTGGTAGAGCAGATCGTCTGGATAGCTAGCTTCGGCCATGGCTCAGCCTCCCCGTGGCGTCTCTTCGCGCCGTACAGCGGCTTGCGCTCGACGATCGCGCTCCGCGTGGTGCCGCGCACGTCGATCTCCAAGCGCGTGCCGGGCTCGGCTCGGTCGGCGGAAACGTACGCCATTCCGATCCCGCGCTCCAAACAGGGCGAGAAGGTGCCGCTGGTGACCTCGCCGCCGCCGAGCACCGAATTGCCCTGGCGGGCGATTCCGGGACCGTCGATCAGGAAGGGCACGAGCTTCTCGGACGTCCCCTCGGCCCTGGCCCGGGCCACCGGCTCGGCGCCGATGAAGCCGGTCTGCTCCTTGCAGCACCAGCCGAGGCCCGCCTCGATCGGTCCGCGGCCCTCGCTCAGGTCGTTGCCGTAGAGGTGAAAGCAGACCTCGAGCCGCAGCGTGTCCCGGGCGCCCAGGCCGGCCGGCGTCGCGCCTCGTTCGATCAGGGCGTCCCACACCTGGGGCGCGGACTCGGGATCGATCAGCAGCTCGACTCCATCCTCGCCCGTGTAGCCGGTACCGCAGACCATCATCGGCACGCCCGCGACCGTGCGGTCAAAGCAGTGCATCCTCCGCGGCAGAGCGCCCGTCGGCCAGGCTCCCCACGAGCGCACGCGCCTGCGGGCCTTGGACCGCGAGCATGGCGAACTCGTCGCGGCAGTCGAGCACGTCGACGTCGAACTCGGCGGCGTGCGAGCGAAACCAGGCCAGGTCGCGGTCGTGGTTGGCGGCGTTGGTGACGGTCAGGAACTCGCGGTCGGCGAGGCGATAGGTGAAGAGGTCGTCGAGCACGCCTCCGTCCTCGCGGCACAGCAAGCTGTACTGGGCGCCGCCCTCGGGGATCCTGCGCACGTCGTTGGAGACCATCCGCTGGAGGAACTCCACCGCCTCCGGCCCCCGCGTCTGCGACCTGGCCCATGTGCGAGACGTCGAACACTCCGACGCGACTGCGCACCGCCAGATGCTCCGCCCGGATGCCCTCGTACTGCACCGGCATCTCCCAGCCGGCGAACGGCACGAGCTTGGCGCCGGCCGTTTTGTGCCTGTCGTACAGCGGGGTGTGGCGAAGGTCCGTTGCGGCGGGAGGCATGGCTTTCAGGCTATTACACGCTTGGGGGTGGCAGGACACGTGCCTGGGCGGCGGGGTCACGCCTCTGTGCCCCACGCTTCTCGGGCTGGGCGGCTGGCTCGGGTTGGAACGGCCGCGACGGGCACAGACGCGTGCCCCCGCCACCTCTGTGAGCCGCGGCTTCGAGCCGCTCTCGCGGTCCCCGCCTCCGGTGAGCGCCCCGGCTCGCTCGCGACCCCGCCGCGCCCGCCTAAGGCCGCGAGGCCCTGGCGATCTGGACGGTTCCGCGATATATCGATTGCATGACGCTGAACACGGGCTTGTAGGCGCCGCTGAGGCTGACGACGCCCTTCTGCACGTAGGGCGGGTTGCCTTGGGGGTCGCCTCCGGTCCAGCCGGGGCGGGCGGCGAAGTCCTGCATGGCGAACCAGATCGCGCCCGAGAGCCAGGGCTTGCTGGCGAACACGTCAAGGTGGTAGGCGGCGTTGTTGGACTGGTTCTGGTAGGTGCCCCGCACTTCGACCGGACCGTTGCGGCTGCCTTCGAACCCGAACTCGCTGACGAACAGGGCCTTGGTCGGATAGCAGGCGCGGAAGTTGTCCAGGAACGGGCTGAGCGAATCGCGGTCGTCGGTGGTTCCCCCGCCGGCGTCGAACCAGCCGAAGTACTCGTTGACGCCGATCACGTCGAGTGGCTTGTAAGCGGCCTGGCAGGCCACTCCGGGCCAGTCGCTGACGGCCAGTCCCACCGGCCGGGTCGGATCGAGCCTGTGCATGAACTTCACCGCCTCGGCGATGTAGCTCGCCTCCTCGGAGCTGGCCGGGGTCGGGAGCTCGTTGCCGATGCTCCACAGCAGGATCGACGGGTGGTTCTGGTTGGCGTTGACGTTGGCCGTCATATAGGTGTGCGCGCGCTTGACCCACGAGCGATCGGTCAGGTACCGGCTGCGCGTCTGCCAGGCCGGAATTTCGTTCCAGAGGAGAATGCCGTCGCGGTCGGCGATCTCCTCGAGGATCGGGCTGAGGGGGTAGTGAGCGCGGATCACGGTCGCGCCGAGCTGCTGCACCCAGCTCATCAGCTGGCTGTACTGGGCCGCATTCAGCGCCGCTCCGGAACCCGCGGCCTGTTCGTGGATGTCGACGCCGCGCAGGTCAAGGAGCCGCCCGTTCAGGGTCAGGCGTCCGCCGCTCGTGACGGTGATCTGGCGAACCCCGCTGTCGGTGAAGTAGCCGCCGAGTCGTCGGCCGCGGGCGTCGTAGACGGTGAGGCTGGCCTTGTAGAGATACGGGCTGCCGGGTGCCCACAGGCGCGGGTGCCCGAGCGTCACCGTCGCGCGAGCCTTCCACGTGCCGTGAGCGGGGATCCTCGTCAGGCCGAAGTTGAGCTTCGCCGGGCCGTAGCGGCCTTTCAGCGAGACGGTCTCGGCTGTACCCGTGACGTTGTGCACGACCGCCATGTCCTCGATCTTGGCCGAGCACGTCGGGCAGCGGAGCACGGGCCGGACCTGGGCTTGCGAGATGTCCACGCGCTGGGCTGCGCGCAGGTAGACATCGCCGAGAATTCCGCCGAAGTTCCACCACCCGCCGCTCGGACCGGGCGGCAGAGCGGCCGCGGTGCGGCGGTCATCGACGCGGACGATCAGCCGGTTGACCCCGGGGTGGAGCTTGCCCAGTACGAATTCGAACGGGACGTCCGGCGTCGAGTGACTGCCCAGCCGGTGACCGTTCAGCCACACGGTCGCCTGATAGTTGACCGAGTCGAAGCGCAGGATCCAGTGACGGTCGCCCTTGGGCACGTAACGCGAGAAGCCTCCGCTCGGGAGGGTGAAGTCCTTGCGGTACCACCACACGTACCCGCTCATGCTTAGCGAGGAGAGGTCATTGGCGTTGTAGGAGTTGGGCACCGTCACCCGCGACCAGCCGTCGGTCGAAGCGACGTTGCGCCACCAGCCTGCCGACTGGCCGAGATCGCCGTAGTCAGCGCGCGAGAGCCATTGGCCGTCGAGCAGGTAGCGCCCGCTCTGGCCGTCGCTGTAGGTGACCCCCTTGGTCGGCGGCTGGGCCGAGTAGCTGGGACTCTGAGCCTCCGCGGCCGCCGGCAGGGTCAGCACCACGGCCAGGGCGGCGATGATGGCGATCCAGGCTCCGCGGGCGCGGGGTTGGAGGTGACGGGCCGGGCTCATCCGATCCGGATGTGGAGGACGACTTTGGTCGTGTTTCCGGCCCGGTCGGTGACCGTCACCGTGAGCTTGTAGCGACGGCCCTTGCGGTACACGTGGGAGCCGCTCTTGCTGATTCGGCTCCTCTTACCGTCGCCCCACTTGATTTTGATGGTCTTGACCCCGGAGGCCTCGCGCCTGGGTACCCCGACGTTGTCCTTGGCGGTGACCCGGACTCGGATCCTCGCCCCGACCTTGCGCGCGCCGCTCAGCTTGACGTGGACCTTGGGCCGGATCGTGTCCACGAACACGGTCGCCGTCGCCGAGCTGCTGGTCAGCCCTGCCGGATTGACGGCCTTCACCCACCAGCCATGGCGGCCCTGTCCGAGCGGAAGCGGCACCCGAACCGACGTCGCCGTGGTCTGGGCGACCCTGGTCCCGTCCACCATCACCTGGTACTGCACCGGGCCCCATGACTCCTTGGCGGGCTTCCACGACAGGGTCGGCTCGGCGCTCCGCGCGTAGGCGAACTTCGACACGGCCTTGAACGCGCCCGGCGCCTGGTAGAGCTGGGCGGTGACGATCGATTCCGAGCCCCGGGGTGCCCTGGGCCCAGGCCACGGCCACGTCGGCGGCGCTATCCCCCGCCGCCACGAGTCCGGCGGCGGCGTCCGTCGGCCCCATGTTGGGAGAGGAGAGAACCTCCTCGCCGCCCAGCGAGGTCCCGTCGTAGAAACGGGCCCGAATCTCCGAGGCGCCACTGAACGGCGTCTCCTGCCAGGCTATGAGCGAAGAGTGCAGGCCGGCGGGCGCCGAGAAGGCATCGGGGGCGCCGTAGTTGGCGTTGCTGTCGATCTGCATGACCGGGCCGGGGCTCTCGTTGTTGCCCATCAACATCCCGAACAGCTGGTGCGAGCTCTGATGCTCGGAGGTCACCCAGCCTTGGCCGTACTCCCCCGCCTCGATCTGGGGCTGATCCGCGCCCTCAGGGCCAGGGGTGGACAGGCCGTCCGGCTGGATCAGGCCGCTGAAGTTGTCGGCCTGAAGCTGCTGCATCAGGACCCGCGACTGCTGCTGGGAACCGTTTGAGAAGGTCTCCTGGAAGGCCACCGCGGCGTAGGAGGAATTCCCGCCCGTGGCCAGCACGGGGTCAGCGGATGAGGACTCGCCCCAGCCGCCCAGCGAGGGGACGTCGGCCTGCTCATAGGCGATGCTCGGACCGGTGCCGCTCGGCGGGATCCCCCAGATCCGCCGCAGGTAGATGTGACCGGCTTCCCCCCAGGCCACGATCCCGACGCCGTCCCCGGATGCCGTCGCTGCCGGGCGCCCCGTGCCGGCCCCGGCGTTGTCGCCCGGAATGGCGTCGAGCACCCCAGGCTCGACCCCCCAGATCCCCTGGTAGTAGTAGGCGCAGCGGACGTCGTGACCGCCGGTGCCGAGGGTCGTGTAGGCCAGATAGGCCTTGCCCAGGTTGGTGATGGCGATCGCCGGATTGCTGGCTCCGCCGGCCAGCGGCACCGGTGCGGTGTAGCCCGAGAGCAGGCTGCCGCGGTCGACCACGTACAGCTGCCCGCCGTTGATGAACGCGATCAGCAACAGACCTCCGTTGCCAGCGGCGATCACCGGCTGGGAGGACGGTCCGCTCAGACCGCTGTCAATTCGGTGCGGGGGCTGAAAGCTGCCGGCCAGCTGGGAAACGAACACATGGGCGACGCCGCCCACCTCCTTGACGTAGACCAGCCCGCCCGTCCCGTCGCGGGCCACGTCCATCCCGGACACGCCGACGATGTTGGGACTGGGACCGTCAAGCACGGCCGGGGGCGCCGGACTTGGAGCGGCCTGGGCCGCCGGAACCGAGATGACCAGGCCGGCCAGAAGCGCCGACGCCGCGAGCGCGCGCACCGGGAAGCGGCCGCGCAAAAACTTACGCACCCGAAAGGAGGCCCCCCGCACCCTGGAAGTAGCTGTCGGCCGTCGGTCTGACACCGCTACAACAGCCGAAACCGGCGGACGTTGCGCCGGTCCCGACTCGGGAGCGCGTTCTTAACGTTCGGAACTCAGCGATCCTTGAGGAACGACGGGATGTCGATCTCGTCGTCTCGGATCTCGAGCGATGAGCGCTGCCGCTCATCCATCGTCACGTCGCGATCGCGCCGGGCGCGTCGCGTGGTCTCGCGTGCGGTGCTGGGCAGTGGCCCGCCGTGGTCGAAGCCGGTGGCGATCACCGTCACCCGGACCTCGTCGCTCAGCGAGTCGTCGATCACCGCTCCGAAGATGATGTTCGAATTCTGATCGGCGGCGCTCTGGACGATCTCCGCCGCTTCGTTGACCTCGAACAGTCCGAGGTCGTGGCCGCCGGTGATGTTGAGGAGGATCCCCATCGCGCCCTCCACCGACTCCTCCAGCAGCGGCGAGGAGATGGCGACCTTGGCCGCCTCGGCGGCGCGATTTTCGCCCCCGGCGCTGCCGATCCCCATCAACGCGGTCCCCGCGTCATGCATGATCGTGCGCACGTCGGCGAAGTCGAGGTTGATCAGGCCGGGAATCGTGATCAGGTCCGTGATCCCCTGCACGCCCTGACGAAGAACGTTGTCGGCCTCGCGGAAGGCGTCCAGGATTGTGGTCCGCCGCTCGACGATCGCCAGCAGCTTCTCGTTGGGGATGACGATGAGCGTGTCGACGTACTCGCGCAGTCGCTGGATCCCCTCCTGCGCCTGCCGCGCCCGCTGCGAGCCTTCGAACAAGAACGGGCGGGTCACCACACCAACTGTGAGGGCGCCGATCTCGTTCTTGGCGATGTCCGCGATCACCGGCGCGGCGCCAGTTCCGGTCCCGCCGCCCTCGCCCGCGGTCACGAACACCATGTCCGCGCCCTTCAGCGCCTCCTTGATGTCGTCCCGCGACTCGGCCGCCGCGCCCTGGCCGATGTCCGGGTTGGCGCCGGCTCCCAGGCCCTTGGTCAGCTGATGACCGATGTTGAGCTTGATGTCGGCGTCGCACATGGCGAGCGCCTGGGCATCGGTGTTGCAGGCGATGAACTCGACCCCGCGCAGGCCGGCATCGACCATGCGGTTGACCGCGTTGGTCCCCCCGCCGCCGACGCCGACGACCTTGATGACTGCGAGATAGCTGCCGCTTTCCATGGTTACCGCCCGACCCTCAAGCTAGGCTTGAGTGTTTTCTCGTTCATTCGCTAGTAGCGGAGTTTGGCACGTTATGGCCTAGCGTGGCGGGGAGTCAATGGGAGGCCGCTCGTCGCAACGCGAGTTGCAGAACGCCGAACTCTCGATTCGGGCGGGAGAGTTGACAAAATCGAGCCATGACCCTCTAGTTGAGGTTTAGCCTCAAGGGGTGACTCCGGTGGCGCCGGTCGTGGCCCCCGTGGTGGCCCCGGTCGTGGCCCCCGTGGTGGCCCCGGTCGTGGCCCCTGTTGTCCCCGCGGTCGCGGCGCCCGTCGTCGCGGCGGTGGCCCCCGTCCCACCAGCTGCCGACGCCGTTCCAGTCTGGGCCGCCCCGGTGCTTGCACCGCTCGCCCCGGCGACGGGTCGTTGCGGATCGCTCACGTCGATGTACTGGGCGCCGGCCGAACCGCTGTTGAGGAGCACCGCCGCGACGACGTTCCATTTCGCTTTCAGCTCGTCCTTGGAGCCGAAGTAGATGGCCGGACCGTTGCGGAGCTGGGCGACGAGCCCGTGCTTGCTGTTGAGGCTCGCCTGGCTCAGATGGTCCAGGAGCTGATAGGGGGCGGCGGCGAGCATGGCGACCACCTCGAGGGTCGAATGATCCGTGACCCGGGGGCCGCCGGGCGGGGAGGCCATCGGGATCGTCGGCAGCCGACCCGCCCCTCCGGCGTCGTGCAGGAGGATCCCGTCGCTGGCAACCGCGACCATCCGGCCGCCCAGCGAGATCTCGGCCACGGGAACTTCTTCGCCCACCTGGATCCGCATCCCATGGGGAAACTGCGTGCTCACCCGCAGTGACTTGACCACCGGGTACGGCGCGACCGCTGTGTTGAGCGCCGCGTTGTTCACGTCCAGGGTGGTCATGTTGCGGGCGGCGAGGACCAGCGCGGTGCGGATGCGCGCCGCGTCCGGCCCGCTCTGGCCGGTTACGGTCACGCGCTGAACCGCCACGAGCGAGGAATCGCGCAGCCACATCCACACCCCGGCCAGGACGAGCAGCGTGGCGGCGAGGGCGATCAGCAGCCTCGGCGAGGGGCGAGGTAGACCGCGGCGCGATTTGGCCGCCGCCGTCGCCCCGGTACGCGGGCGCGCCCGGGCTGGGGCCCGCCGGCCCAACCTCTCGAGCCAGGCGTCGGCGATCATGCCCCCCGCCACTCTGCCGGAAGATCGACCGGGCCGAGCGTCTGGACCTCGGCCTCGAGCTCGACGCCAAAGTGCTCCTTGACCCGCCGGCGACCTTCGGCCATCAGCGCCACCACGTCCGCCGTCGTCGCGTCGCCGTGGTTCTCGATGAAGTTGGCGTGCTTGTCGGAGAAGCTGGCTCCCCCGACGCGCAGGCCCCGGCATCCGGCGGCGTCAAGCAGCTGGCCGGCGGTCCGGCCCTCGGCTCGGGGGTCCTCAGGGTTCTTGAAGGTCGAGCCGAAGGTCTTTATGCCGGATGGCTGGGCGGCCTTTCGCCGGGCGCGCATGTCGGCGAGCGTCGCCTTGACCTGCTCGGGAGTGGCCGGGGCCAGCGCGAATGAGGCCCGCCCCACCACTTCCCCTGACCGCAGGTTCGAGCGCCGATAGGTGAAGGCGAACGATTCCGGGGCACGCCGCTCGACCCCCGCGGCGCTCACCACGTCGACCCACTCGAGCACGCGCCCGAGCTCGCCCCCGTAGGCATTGGCGTTCATCCGCACGGCTCCGCCGACCGTGCCCGGGATGTTCACGCCGAACTCGATGCCGGTCAGCCCTGCCTGGGCGGCGCGGGCCGAGACGGCCGGAAGCCGAGCTCCACCCCCGCAGCAGACGCGCGTCCCGTCGAGATCGATGTTCGTTAGTTCCTTGTTCAACTTCAGGACCAGTCCTCGGACTCCCGCGTCCGCTACGAGCAGGTTCGACCCCGAGCCCACGACCCCTACCTCGAGGCCCTCCGCTGCGGCCCAGGCGAGAAGCTGCTCGAGCTCCTCGAGCGCGCTCGGTCGGGCGAAGTATTCGGCGGCGCCGCCGGTACGGATCGTCGTGAGCCGCGCGAGTGGGTAGTCGCGCGCGAGCCCCGGAGGCGGATCGGCCATCACCGGCAGGGTAAATGGGGGCCCGGCGCCCTACGCCACGAGGCTTCGGCCCAGCGCGTCGATGTCGCCGGCGCCCATCATCAGGCAGAGGTCCCCGGGCCGCAGCGTGCCCTCGAGGAAGCGGCGGGCGTCGTCGAAGCTGGGCACCCAGGCCACCGGTCGTCCGTCCGCCCGGTCTGCGGCCGCCACCGCCACCTGGCGCCCCCCCACGCCCGGGAAATCCTCGGCCCGCTCCCTGGCCGGGTAGACGTCGAGCACGACCGCGACATCGGCGGACGCCAGGGCACCCCCGAACTCGCGGTACAGCGCCTGCGTCCGCGAGAACAGGTGGGGTTGGAAGACGGCGATCAGCCGCCGGGGCCGGAGCGTCCGGGCGGCGGCAATCGCGGCCGCGACCTCGGTGGGATGGTGGGCGTAGTCGTCGTAGAGCCCCGCGCCGGCGGTGCTGTTCCCGAGCCGCTCGAACCGCCGGCGAGCTCCCCGGAAGTCGTTCAACGCCTGGGCGGCGGTCTCCGGCGGTGCGCCCGCCAGCTCGGCGGCGGTCAGCGCGCCCGCTGCGTTCGCGGCGTTGTGGGCCCCGGGCACCGACACCGACACCTCAAATCCGTGCCACGGGAACCGGGAGCCGCTCGGCGCAAGGACCGGATCGGGGGCGTCGTAGGGCACCGCGTCGGGCGGGCAGAGGGCGCGCAGGTCCGGCCGGTCCCACACCACGGCGCGCTCACCTGCCCGGGCCATGAAGATGCGAAAGGTCTGGTCGAGCTCGAGTCGTGAGGCGTAGGTGGAGTGGTGATCGAGCTCGGCATTGGTCAGGACGGCGATCTCGGGATCGAGCTTCAGGAGCGAGCGATCGGACTCATCGGCTTCGACCACGATCCACTCGCCGCTGCCCCAGCCGGCGTTCGCGCCCGTGTCGCCGAGCTCGCCGCCGACCACGTAGGAGGGGTCGAGCCCGCAGCGGCGGAGGATGTGGACGATCATCGCCGAAGTCGTCGTCTTGCCGTGGGTGCCGGTGACGGCGACGCAGCGGCGCAGCGAGGAGATCTGCGCGAGCAGGTCGGCGCGATGAAGCTCGCCACCCTGGGCCGCTTGCCGCTCGGGATTGCTGGCCGGGACGGCGGAGGAGTAGACGACCTCCGCCCCGTCGGGAACGTTGCTCGCTCGGTGCCCGATCGCCGGCTCGATGCCGAACTGGCGCAGGCGCTCGGTGTAGGAGGACTCGGCGCGATCGGACCCCGTGACCGCCGCCCCGAGCGCTCTGGACACGATGGCCAGTCCGCTCATGCCTGCGCCGCCGATGCCGACAAAGTGAAGGCGGCGGGATGAGAAGTCGTCGATCACTACAGGCAAGGGATCAAGCACGAGATGAGGCTCCGAAGCAGACCAGAACTTGGCACGGCCAGGCTATCGGCCAAGCCGGGGCGCTATTCATGGCGTCAGATGAGCAGGGCAACCAGGAGCCTCTGGCGGGCGGGGCTGCCGATCATCGCCGCTTTCCTCGCGGTTGGCGTGGCCACGGCCACCGGTCATTCCCCGCGCGCGCACGCTGCCTCCGGCTCGTATTACTGCGCCGATCCGCATTCCTGGACCAGGGATCCCTCCAATCCCCTGGCCCTGCCGATTCCGCCCGGGCCTGACCCGCTCAACGGGGCGAACTTCTTCGTCGACGGTCCGGCGCACGGCGCGGCCGCGGGCGCGATCGCCAGCCTCCTGGGGCTCAACCCCAACAACTTCCCGGATGACCTCTCCTGGGCCGCCTTCAAGACGCTGCTGAACGGCCGCTATGCCGCGCGGATCACCGCCGATCCGGTGCTCGCCTACAAGATCCACAACCTGGAGAAGATCGCCGACCAGCCCGAGCCGAACCGGTTCAGCATGTTCTCGCAAGGTGGGTCACCCCACGGGATCTGGAGTCAGGCGATCAAGATCTTTTGCCACAACATGACCGCGGATCCGGGGTCGGTTCCGATCATCAGCACCTACTTCCTGCACCCGGCCATGGGCGGCTGTCCGACTCCCTCGCGATTGCGCGGCTACGGCTCGCTGTTCCGCAGCCGCGTGGATGCGATGGCGCGCGCGACGGCCAACCGTCCCGCGGTCTACCTGATCGAGCTCGACGGGATCGGCTCCTCGCGCTGCGTCCAGAAGATGGGCTCGATGCACCTGTGGGAGCAGGACCTGCGCTACGAGGCGCTCAAGATCGCCTCGCTGCCCCACACGGTTGTCTACCTCGAGGCCGGCTACTCCGACGGCAATCCCCCCGGCTACACCGCCCGCGTCCTGAACGCGGCGGGCGTGCGGAAGATCCGCGGCTTCTGGACCAACGACACCCACAACAACTGGACGATCAACGAGATCAAGTGGGGCGACAAGATCTCCCGGAAGACGGGCGGCGCCCACTTTGTCATCAACACCGCCCAGAACGGCAACGGGCCGCTGAAGAACCCGCACCCCACGACCCAGGGCAACGAGGATCTATGTAACCCGCCCGGGCGAGGAATGGGACCGCTCCCCACCACCAACACCGGCTTCGCCCACGTCGACGCGTTCATCTGGAGCTCACCGCCCGGCAACAGCGCCGGCAGCTGCAACGGCGGCCCGGCTTCGGGGACCTTCTGGGCGGCCCGGGCGGTCGAGCTCGCGGCCTCGGCGAACGACCGGATCGGCCCGCAATACCCGAGCCAGCCCTACTGATCCACCCTGGCCACGGCCAGCAGCTGATGGGCGATCTCCCGGGCGGCCTCGGGTCGGGCCAAGCTCTCTGAGGCGCGGCCCATCGTGGCCAGCCTGACCGGGTCGGCGAGCAGCTCGCCGACCTCGTGAGCCAGCCGCGGCCCGGTCAGCTCGGCGTCCGGGATGACGATCGAGGCGCCGGCCTGTTCCATGAACTCGGCGTTGGCGGCCTGGTGATCGGCGGTGGCGTGGGGATAGGGAATGAGCACGGCGGGACGGCCGGCGGCGGCGATCTCGAACACCGAGCCCCCGGAGCGAGCCACCACCAGGTCGCTGGCGATCAGCGCCTCGCCGAAGTTGGGGATGTACGGGCGCAGGTCGTAATGGGGCCCGGGCGGGACGAGCTCGTCGAAGTCGCGCTCCCCGGCGGCGTGGAGGACCCTGAAGCGGGCGCCGGCGAAGGCCTCGAGCGCGGCATGGTTGATCGACCGGGCGCCCTGGGATCCGCCGAATACGAGCACGCACATCTCCTCGGGCCCGATCCCGAAGCGCGCCCGGGCAGCGGTACGGTCGGTGGCCGGGGGCGGCACCGGGCGACCGCTGAGGCGGTAGCGCGGTCCGTCTCGCCCCGCGATCGGAAAGGCCAGGAACACGCGTTTGGCCACCGGCGCGAGCAGCCGGTTAGTCAGCCCCAGGTGACTGTCCGCCTCCATCAAGACCACGGGGATGCGCCGCATCCACGCGGCCAGGCCCGCGGGGCCGGCCACGTAGCCGCCGGCCCCCAGAAACGCGCTGGCCCTCAGCTTGCGGAGGATCCGCCCCGCCGAGAGGACCGCAGCGCCGTCGAGCGCGGCCGCCCGGATCGCCCGGGCCGGCTGGCCTCGATACAGCGGCTGCACGCGGATCGTGTGCAGGTCGTAGCCGGCGGCGGGGACCAGTTCGAGCTCCGCCCGCTCCCCGCCGATGAACGAGACCGCGGCGCCCTCAGCCCGCAGCGCCTCGGCTACCGCCAGCGCTGGTACGACGTGACCCGCGGTCCCGCCGGCGCCGATCACGATCCGCGGCTCGCTCACGCTCGCGCGCCGGCCCGTCCACGGCCTTCAGGCGCCGAGCGCCCGGACGCGAGATGTTCAGCAGCAGACCGACCGAGGCGAGCATCACGCACAGGTTCGTCGGCGCGTAGGAGATGAACGGCAGCGGCACGCCGGTGAGCGGCGCGAGTCCGAGGACCACGAACAGGTTGAGGATGCCTTGGCACAGGATGAGCGAGGTGAGCCCGGTGGCCAGGAGCTTGGCATACCGACCAGCGGCCCGGCGGGCTGTGCGAAGCCCGGCGTAGGCGATCATCCCGTACAGGCAGACGACGCCGAAGATCCCCAGCACGCCCAGCTCCTCGCCGATCACGGCCAGGATGAAGTCGGTCTGAGCCTCGGGTAGGTAGAAGATCTTCTGGACCGAGCGTCCCAGCCCCACCCCGAGCAGTCCGCCCGAGCCGAGCGCGATCTGACCCTGGACGGCCTGGAAGCCAGCAGTCGACTTCGACGACCAGGGGTGGAGGAACGACGTCAGCCGCGCGCGCTGATAGGGCTGGGCCATGACCACCACCAAGACGGCCACGCCGGCCAGCAAGCCGAGGGTGAGCAGTTGCCGGGTCGGCATTCCGGCCGCGACCAGCAGAGCCGTGAGGGTGAACACGATCACCAGCGTCGTACCGAGGTCGGGCTCGACGACGATCAACAGACAGGCCGGACCGGCGACGATGGCGATCGGCGCCACCGCCTGGCGCAATCCCCGCATTCGCTTCGGATGGTCGGCCAGGTAGCGCGCCACGTACAGGATCAGCGCGAGCTTCATCAGCTCCGAGGGCTGGAACTGGATCGGCCCGGCGCTGAACCAGCGCCGCGCGCCATTCACCTGCACCCCGAATCCGGGCACGAGCACGAGCACCAGGAGGAGCGTCGCCCCGAGCAGCAACAGGTTGACGACCTTGCCGTCGAGTATCGCGAGACCCCGGCGCTCGAGCACGTGCATCGCCACGAGGCCCAGTCCGGCGAAGATCAGGTAGCGGAAGAACTCGCTCGTTCCGCTCCCGCTGCCGTTCAGGACACCGAGCGGCGAGGAGGCGCTGTAGACCATGACCGCTCCGAGGGCGAGCAGGCACAGGGTGGCGGTGAGGAGGATCCGATGCTCGAGCGGTGGCGGAACCCGCCGGGCGGAGGCCTTGGTTCGCTTTGCCGCCGGCCGGTTCGCCGCCTGGCGGCGCTGACGGGGGGCCGGCGCCGCGCTTGCCATCAGCCCTCCTGCACCAGGGCGCGGAAGTGCTCGCCCCGCGCCTCGAAATCGGAGTACTGGTCGTAGCTGGCGCAGGCGGGGGACAGCAGAACCACCTCCTCCGGCACGGCGGCCGCCCGGGCCCCAGCGACCGCGGTGGCCAGATCGCCGGCATCGCGAAGGGGGACGCCGGTGTCGCGCAGGGCCGCTTTCAGCTCACCGGCCGCCTCGCCGATCAGATACACGGCGCGGCAACGCTCGGCCACCAGCGGTGCCAGGGGGGAGAAGTCCTGCTGCTTGCCCAGTCCGCCCGCGATCAAGTGGACCCCACCGGAATACGAGCGCAGGGCGACGATCGTGCTGGCCACGTTGGTGGCCTTCGAGTCGTTGACGTAGACGACTCCGTCCTGCACCGCGACCAGCTCCAGCCGGTGGCGCACGCCGGCGAACGTCCGCAGGCCGGTCGCGACCACGCCCGGCTCGATTCCCCGCGCTAGGCACGCGGCGGCGGCCGCCATCGCGTTCTGGCGATTGTGATCGCCGGGCAGCGCGAGCTCGGAGACCTCGAGCAGCGGCTTTTCCTGCCACCACAGGTAGCCGGCGCGGTCGGCCAGCTCGGCTTCGGGTCCGCTCCCGAACAGGACCGGCCGGGCGCATCCGCCGATGTCCTCGATTCCGAGCTCGTCGGAGATGACGGCCGTGTCGTAGTTGCCTTGATTGGCGAAGATCTTCAGCTTGGCCGCGACGTAGTCCTCGTAGCTGGGGTGACGGTCAAGGTGGTCGGGGGCGAGGTTGAGCAGCACCGCCACCTCGGGCGAGAACGCCTCGGTGTCCTCGAGCTGAAACGAGGACGCCTCGCAGACCACCGTCACCTCCGGCGGCACGTGATCCGCGAGCGAGGACACGGCCGTGCCCACATTGCCGGCCACCGCCACCGGCGCGCCGGCCTCGCGATGGATGTGCCCGATCCATTCCGTGGTGGTCGTCTTGCCGTTGGTGCCGGTCACGGCGACGAACTCGTTTTCGAGCAGCCTCCAGCCGAGCTCGAGCTCCCCGAGCACCGGAACACCTCGCCCGCGCGCGGCCAGCACCGCGGGCGCTCTCTGAGGTATGCCGGGGCTTTTGATGAGCGTCCCGGCGCGGGCGGCAAAGACGTCGCCTGACGCATCCAGGTGAACTTCGACGCCCGCCTGGGAAAGCCTCTTCGCCGCGGCCCCCAGGCGCGGCTCGCTCGCCGAGCCGGTGTCGCAGCCCACGACCTGCTCGCCCCGGGCCCGCAGGGAGAGCGCCGCCGCCTCGCCGGAGCGAGCAAGCCCGATCACCAGATATGGCCCCGGAGGCAGGGGCGGCCGTGGCTTAGGCACGCCGAGCGGCTGGTCCTGCGCTAGCCACGGATGCTCAGCTGATAGACGGTGAAGCCGATCGCGCCGAAGGCCGCGGTGACGATCCAGAAGCGCAGGATGATCTTCGTCTCCGACCAGGCCAGGAGCTCGAAGTGGTGGTGGATCGGGGCCATCAGGAACACCCGCTTACGGAACACCTGGAAGGCGAAGACCTGAATCAGCACCGACAGCGCCTCGATCACGAAGATTCCCCCGAGCAGGAGCAGCAGCACCTCGGTCTTGGTCATGATCGCCAGCCCGGCGATCGCCCCACCCAGCCCTAACGACCCGGTGTCGCCCATGAACACGCTGGCCGGGAAGCTGTTGAACCAGAGAAACCCGATGCAGGCACCGACCAGGCACGCCGCCAGCATCTCGAGGTCGTGTTCGCCGCCGGTGATGAAGGTGATCCCGATGTAGGCGAGCAGCACGATGGCGGCGCATCCGGCGGCCAGTCCGTCCAGGCCGTCGGTCAGGTTGACGCCGCTGGTCGTGCCCGCGACGACGAAATAGATGAAGACCGGGTAGAGCGGGCCGAGGTCGATGCTGGCGTCGACGAACCGCAGCCGGACCGTGGGCTGGAGGTGGACCTCCTGCGTCGCCACCCACCACAAGCCGAGGGAGATCGCGATCGTCACCGCCAGCTTGGTCCGCGCCCGCAGGCCGAGCGAGCGTCGCTTGATGATCTTCGTGTAGTCGTCGGCGAAGCCAAGCGCGGCGCAGGCCAGCGTCGCCCCCAGCACGCCGAGCGACTGCCAGTCGCGCGTCGAGAGGATCAGGAACGGGATCGAGAAGGCGACGAAGATGATGATCCCGCCCATCGTCGGGGTTCCGGCCTTGGTCTGATGGCCCCGCGGCCCTTCCTCGCGGATGTTCTGCCCGAACGCCCGGACGCGGAGGAACTCGATGAACTTGGGGCTGAGGAACAGGCAGATCAGCAGGGCGGAGGTCCCGGCGATGAGAATCCTTCCCGAGGTCGAGCCCATCAGCCCTCCTCCCCCGCGCGCAGCGCCTTACACACGAGCTCGAGGCCGATCCCGCGCGAGGCCTTGACCAGGACCACGTCCCCGTCCTCGAGGAGCTCGGGCGCGACCGCGGCCGCTTCCGCCGCGTCGGCGACGCTGAGAATCTCGTGCTCGAAGCGCTCGCCCATGGCGGCGGCCAGCGGGCCGACGGTGACCAGCAGCTCGACGCCGCTACGGCTGGCGTACTCCCCCAGCTCGACGTGAAAGCTCCGCTCCTCAGGCCCAAGCTCGAGCATGTCCCCGAGGATCGCCACCCGGCGCCCGGCCGACCCGTCGTTTGCACCGGCGGCCAGGTCATCGAGGGCGGCACGCATCGACATCGGGTTGGCGTTGTAGCAATCGTCGATCACGGTGACGCCCGAGGGCAGCGTGCTGCGCAGCCCGCGGCCAGGGGATGGGCTGAGCGCGACTGGCCCGGCCGGGGTGACGCCGATGGCGCAGGCGCCGGCCACCGCGGCCAACAGATCGCTCAGCAGATGATGCTGCGTGAACGGCACCTCGAGGGCCAGCGGCTGGCCGCGGTTCTCGATCGTGGCGATCCCATCCTCAACGCTCGTCAGGCTCACCTGGCCGCCGGCGCCGAATCTCACGGTCTCCACGTCCCCGCGCAGGTGCGGTTCGAGCAGCGGCTCGTCGGCCGGAATCACGGCTGTCCCGCCCGCTGGCAGGGCAGCGATCAGCTCCGCCTTGGCCGCGGCGATCGCCTCGATCGTCCCGAGGAGCTCGAGATGAACCGGTCCGATGCTGACGATCACGCCCACCTCGGGCTCGGCCACCGCCGCCAGCTCGGCGATCTGGCCAGCGCCGCGCATCGCCATCTCCAGCACCAGCACCTCGGTGCCCGCGGGGGCGTTCAGGATCTCCAACGGCAGCCCGAACTCGGTGTTGAGGTTCGCCCGCGAGGCGACCGTGCGCCGGTGCGGCGCGAGCAGCGCGAGCAGCAGGTCCTTGGTCGTCGTCTTGCCCGTCGAGCCGGTCACCCCGATCACGCGAGCGCCGAGCTCCCTCCGCCACGCTGTGGCCAGCTTGTGCAGGGCCCGCAGCGGGTCCTCCGCCGCCAACACCACTCCGGGGGAGTCGCCGCTCGCCGCCTCTGCGTGCTCAGGCGCGGTGAGAACGCCCCAGGCTCCGGCCGCCAGCGCCTGGCCGGCGAACCGGCCCCCGTCGGTGTGCTCGCCCCGGACTCCCACGAACAGGGCGCCGGGCCCGGCGTGGCGCGAGTCGATCACCACGCGTTCGGGGCCGCCGAATCGCTCGGGTTCCCCCTCCCCCGCGGGCGAGGCGATCAGCCGGGCTCCGGACGCGCCGGCCACCTGATGCGGTGTCCAAGCCCTCACGGCAGGCGAGCGCCGGCTCTCAGAGGGGCTCCGCGCAGGATCTCGCGGGCGACGGTCACATCGTCGAACGGCAGCTTCCGTCCGCCCTCGAACTCCTGTCCCTGCTCATGCCCCTTCCCGGCAATCACCACCACGTCGCCGGCCTCGGCCTGGGCGATCGCCTCGGCGATCGCGACCCTTCGGTCGGCGTTGTGGCCAACCTGATCGGCCCGCGGGACCCCCGCCATAACTTCCTCGATGATCGCCTCCGGATCCTCCGAGCGGGGATTGTCCGAGGTGACGATCGCGCGGTCGGCCAGACGCGCGGCGATCTCCCCCATCAGCGGTCGCTTCCCCCGGTCGCGGTCCCCGCCACAGCCGAATACGACATGGAGGCGTCCCTCGGTGAGCGCCCGGGCCGTCTCCAGCACATTGCGTAGCGAGTCCGGGGTGTGGGCGTAATCGACCACCACCGCGAATTCCTGGCCCTCGTCGACGGTCTGAAAGCGGCCCGGGACCTGGCCGGCGGTCTCGATCGCGTTCGCGGCCTCCGCGGGCGCCACGCCCAGGGAGCGGGCTGCGGCCAGCGCCCCGAGCACGTTGTAGACGTTGAAGCTCCCGCGCAGCGGCGAGGTGATCTCGATCTCTCCCACGGGCGTCTCGACGACGAAGCGCGAACCGGCGAGGCTCGTCTCGACCTCGGTCGCGCGGTAGTCGGCCTGCGGATCGTCGAGGGCGAAGGTGATCGGGCTCGCGAGCTCGGCCGCCAGCCGGGCTCCGTAGGGATCGTCGATGTTGACGATCGAGTAGCCGGGCGGCGCGACGGTGAAGAGACGGCGCTTGGCCTGGAAGTAGTCCTCCATCGTGGGATGGAAGTCCAAGTGGTCCTGGGTCAGGTTGGTGAAGATCGCCGCCGCGAAGTGGATCGCGTCCGCCCGGTTCAGGGCGAGCGCGTGCGATGAGACCTCCATCGAACAGGCCATGTCACCGCCCTGCAACATCTCGCGGAAGGTGCGCTGAAGGTCGATCGCCTCGGGCGTGGTCCGTTCGACCTGGCGTTCGCTGCCCCCGATCACGCTCGTGACCGTCCCGAGGAGTCCGGTCTGCCTGCCGCTGGCCTCCAAGACGGCCCGCAGCAGGAAGGCGGTCGTGGTCTTGCCATTCGTGCCCGTGACCCCGACCGTCTCGAGCTCGGCGGTGGGATCGCTGTAGAAGCGCGCCGCGGCCGGAGCCATCGCCGCCCGCACGCTCGCCACAGGGATCTCGGGAACGCCGAGCTCGAGCGGGCGCTCGCACCACCAGGGCCACCGCCCCGCGGGCGATCGCCTCGGGCGCGAAGTCGTGGCCGTCACGCGAGAACCCGGGCACGCAGAAGAACAGCGTGCCGGGGACGACCGCCCGCGTGTCATAGGCGAGGGCGGCGATGTCGAGCTCGGCGCGCGGCGGCTGGGCGTCCGGCATCACGTCCTTCAACACCATCGGCTGGAGGGTACTTGTGGGGCCGGAGCCCAGCGGATCCGGGCCGCAGCGGGCTCCGGCCCGGTGCTCGGCGGCGAAGCTCTGACCGAACCCCCGCCGCCCGTTGACCAGACTCGCGCCGCTCGAGCACCCGGTCGACCAGGCCGTAGGCGACCGCCTCCTCGCCGGTGAAGTAGCGGTCGCGCTCCATGTCGGCGTGCACGCGCTCGACCGACTGGCCGGTGTGCTTGGCGTAGATCTCGTCGATCCGCGCCCGCAGCGCCAGCACCTCGCGGGCGTGGATCTCGATGTCGGTCGACTGGCCCTCGAAGCCGCCCGACGGCTGGTGGATCAGGATCCGGCTGTTGGGCAGCGCCATCCGCTTGCCCGGCGCGCCGCCGGCCAGCAGCAGCGAGCCCATCGACATCGCGATCCCGTAACAGATCGTCTGCACGTCGGGACGGATGAACTGCATCGTGTCGTAGATCGCCAGGCCGGCGTAGATCGAGCCGCCGGGCGAGTTGATGTAGAGGTGGATGTCCTTGTCGGGATCGTCGGACTCGAGGTGGACGAGCTGGGCGACGATCAGGTTGGCGGTCTCCTCGTCGACCTGGCCGCCGAGGAACACGACGCGGTCGTTGAGCAGGCGCGAGTAGATGTCGAACGAGCGCTCGCCGCGCGGCGGTCTGCTCGACGACCATCGGCACGAGTGGCATGTGGGCCTCCTTGGGTGCTAAGGTGCAACCGATTGGTTGCAGGCAACCATAGCAGACGTGCAACTCTCTGGTTGCACGTCTGAAGTCGAGAGGAGCCACCCATGACCGAGAAGATCGAACGGGAAGTCGTGGTCGAGGCCTCACCCGAGGAGGTCTGGGAGGCCGTCACCGGCGACGGCTGGCTCGCCGACGAGGTCGAGCTCGACCTGCGCCCCGGCGGCGACGCCTGCTTCCGCTCCGGCGAGGAGCTCGGACCGGCTGGGTCGAGGAGGTCGCCGCCCCCGGAGCGGCATCGGCCGTTCTGGTGGGCGGCCGACGGCGAGCCGGCGACCCGGGTCGAGCTGACGCTCGATCACCGAGGACGGCGGGCGCACCGCGGTGCGCGTGGTCGAGACACGGCCGCTCGAGGTGCTCGACCTCGTCGGCATCCCGCTGCCCGGGAGCGGCGGCGCAAGCTTACGGCCCCGCGCTGTGCGGCCTGAGCGATGGCGGGCGCCCGACCAGCTCGACCGCGCCGGCGCCGTGTTCGGCGCGCTGGCCGACCCGACGCGCCGCGCGCTGCTCTCGCGCGATCGCCGATCAGCGCCGGCGACCGCCACCGAGCTGGCCGCCGAGCTGCCGATCTCCCGCCAGGCGGTGCTCAAGCACCTCGGCGCGCTCGCCGACGCCGGGCTGCTCGACCGCGAGCGCGCCGGGCGCGAGGTCCGCTACCGCGTCACCCCGGCGCCGCTGTCCGAGGCCGTCTCGTGGATGGCCGAGGTCGGCGGCCAGTGGGACGACCGGCTGGCGGCGCTGGCGCCAGCTGACGTGAGCGCCGGCGCCCAGCGGCTAGCAGCGGCGGCCCGGCGATACACAGCGCCACCCGCGCGCGGCCCTCGAGGCAGAGCCCCGCTCAGCGCGGGGTAGATGCCGAGGTACGGGCACGGCCCAGCCGACGATCTTCTGGAAGGCCGGCGCGGCCACCGAGCCGCCGTAGATCGCGCCCTGGGGCCGGTCGACGACGACCAGCGCCGAGGAGCTGGGGGTGCTTCGCCGGGACCATGCCGACGAACGACGCGACGTACTGGCTGTCTGAGTAGTGGCCGTTGACCGCGATGTTGGCCGTCCCGGTCTTGCCCGCCATCACGTAGCCCGGGATCGCCGCGCCCGAGGCCGTGCCGCCGTCTCCGAACACGCCGATCAGCATGTTGCGCAGCTCGGAGGCGGTGGCCTCCGAGATGATCCGGCGCCCGGCGGGCGGCGGCACCGGCTTGCCGCCGATCGACTGCGACGATGTGGGGCGGGCGCAGGACGCCGCCGTTGGCGATCGCGGCGTAGGCGGTGGCGATCTGCATCGGCGTGACGGACTCGCCCTGCCCGAACGGGAGGTTGAACATCGAGGCGCCGGAGTACTGCCACCAGTGCAGGACGATGCCGCCGTCCTCGCCCGGGAGATCGACGCCGGTCGGCGAGCCGAAGCCGAACCGGTGCACCCAGTAGTCGAAGCGCTGCGGCCCGAGCCGCTGGCCGATGAGGTCGGCTCCGATGTTGCTCGAGTACTTGAGGATGCCGGCCACGTTGAGCGTCTCGTAGCCGTGGCTCTCGGCGTCGTGGATCGGGGGTTCGTTACTGGCGAACGAGATCGACGGGCGGGATGTCGAAGTTGGTGGTCGGGGTGACGAGCCCCGTCCTGCAGCGCCCCGGCGACCGTGATCGCCTTGAACGTCGAGCCGGGCTCGTAGTTGAACGTCGACCGCGCGGTCCTCGTTGGCGTAGGACGGCGCGGCGCTCACGTCGTTGGCGTTGACCCGCGGCCAGTTGGCGAGGGCCAGGATCGCCCCGGTGTTCGGGATTCATGACGATCGCGGTGGCGCCCGCGCGGGGAGTACTGGGCGCCCACGCCGGCCAGCACCTGCTCGACCTCGTCCTGGAGGGCCGCGTCGAGCGTCAGCTTGAGCGTCTTGCCCGGCAGCGTGGACCGCACGTCGTCGATCGAGATCGGCTGCCCGATGGCGTCGCTGACGGTGCGGCGCAGCCCGTTCTGGCCGCGGAGGACCGAGTTGTAGCGGTACTCGAGCCCGCTCAGACCGCGGTCGCCCCAGCCCACGCTGCCGAGCACCTGGGAGGCCGCCCACGATGCGTGGGTAGACCCTGGTCGATCTCCGGGATCAGGGTGATCCCGTTGAGATGAAGGTTCTGGATCGCGGTGGCCCGATCGCCCGGGAGCAGATGGGCCAGGTAGACGAAGCCGGTGTGGGGCCGGGTCAGCTCGCTGATCAGGGTGGCCTGGGGCGTGCCGCAGCATCGGCTCGAGCTTCTGCGCGGTGGCGGCCGGATTGGTGATCAGGTAGGGGTCGGCGACGATGTCGTCGGCCGACTCGCTGATCGCGAGCTCGCACGCCATTGCGGTCGGTGATCGTGCCGCGCGGCGCCGGGATCGTCGTCGTGCTGACCTGCTGGGTTACCGCCGCCCGGCGCAGCGACGCGCGCGGATCGTCCCCAGGTAGGTGGCGCGCAGCAGCGGCGATCCCGAGCAGGGCCAGAAAGGCAAGGAACACGACGCCGATTCGCCGGTCGATCGTGCTCACCACGGTCGAGCTACCCGCCCGCTCGGCGCGGCCGCGCCGCCGGTCGTGCCGGATGACGGCGATCCGGTGGGGGCGATTCCGGAGGTGGTCTGGCGGCGCGACCCCTGTGCCGGTCGCCGGCGTGACGGCGGTCCCGGTGCTCGTCGGCGCCACCGCCGGCGAGACGGGGCGGTCACGGTCGGCGAAGCAGTCGACACGGTCCCGGTGGTTCCTGGTGGATGTCGTGGTCGGGCGATCCGGATGCCGTGGTCGTGGCCCCCGGCGTGCTCGTCGTCGTGAGCGACTGGTTGCTGCTCGCCGCGGCCTCACTCTGGAGGCGGAGAGGAACGTCGGCGGCGTCGGGCTGATGGATGTCGGCCGCCGCGCGCCGGAGGTTGACCCTGCGGGCGGAGAGGAAGTCGATCGCAGTCGGAGCCGGCATCACCATCCCCATCTGGCCCGCGAGCCGCTCGATCCGCTGATCGTCGGCCAGCGAGGCGACGCTCGCCCGCAGCAGCTCGTTGCGGCTCTGCAGAGCGGTGGTCTGCTCGATCGCCCGGCCCATGCTGGCTCCGAGCTTCAGCACCTCCACCTGCATGGCGACGATGCCGGCCAGCATCACGCCGAGCAACGGGATCCAGGCCCGGCCGCGAACGAGCCGGTCGAGCAGCGGGTGGTCGGGCAGGCTGCGGACGAAGGCGATGGCGCGCGGCCGAGAGCGCTTGCGGCGAGCGCCCGGCGCCGCCTTGGCGCGGTCCGGCGTGAGGTTCCCGGCGCCGCGACGCGGCGGGCCCGGCGGCGGCGGCGCGACGGCGGCGGCGCCGCCGGACCCGAGACGCCGGCGCGGGACCGGCTCCCGGCGAAGTTGGCGGCGATGCCCCCGGTGCTGGCGGCGCGCGGCCGGCGGCCGTGCTTGCAGGCGGCGTCATGTCGGGCTGACCTCCAGCTTGCGGGCGGCGCGAAGGTGCGCTGACTTTGACCTGGGATTGGCTGCCACCTCGCCCGGCGTGGGCGCGACGGCGCGGCGCGTGAGCAGCTCCGCCTCGGGCTCGTGGCCGCACACGCAGACCGGAAGCTCCGGCGGGCAGATGCAGCCGCGGGCGCGGGCGGCGAGGAAACGCTTGACGCGACGGTCCTCGAGCGAGTGGAACGAGATCGCCGCCAGCCGCCCGCCGGCCCGGAGCAGCTCCCAGGCCGCGGGAAGCGCGGCGTCGAGCTGGCTCAGCTCGTCGTTGACCGCGATGCGCAGCGCCTGGAAGGTCCGGCGCGCCGGGTGGCCGCCGGCGAACTGAGCCGGGACGGGGATCGCGGACTTGATCGTGTCGACCAACTGGTGGGTCGAGTCAGTTCCTCGACGCCGGCGGCGCGGACGATCGCGCGGGCGATCTGGCTGGCGTAGCGCTCCTCGCCGTAGTCGCGCAGCAGCCGGGCCAGCCGGCGCTCGTCCCAGGCGTTGACGATCTCGTGCGCCGTGAGCTCCTGGTCGGGATCCATCCGCATGTCGAGCGGAGCGTCGTAGGCGTAGGAGAAGCCGCGGGCCCAGGTGTCGACCTGCATCGAGGACATGCCCAGGTCGAGGTAGACGAGGTCGGCCTCGAGCTCCTCCTCCTGGAGCTGCCCGAGCGCCGGTGACGAAGTCGGCGCGGATGAAGCGGGTCTGGCACGGCGACCTCGGCCGCGAGCTCGGCGAAGCGCTCCTCGGCCATGCGGATCGCGGTCGATGCCGATCAGCGTCCCGGCGGGGCCGATGCGCTCGGCGATCAGCCGAGCGTGGCCGCCCCCGCCGAAGGTGCAGTCCACGGCGACCTCGCCCGGCTGAGGATCGAGTGATGTCGATCAGCTCGCCGGCGAGGACCGGGATATGCGTCTGGGTCATGTCAAGCAGTGTCGCCAAGACTCGCCGCGATGTCGGGGGCACGGATCAGTACGTCTGTGCTGTAGCCGTCGTAGCGGCCGCGATCGAACACCTCGAGACACTCGCCGGAGCCGACCACGACGACCTCCTTGTCGAGCCCGGCGTACTCGAGCAGCTTGGGCGTGATCATCACGCGATGGGCTGAGTCGAGCTCGGTGTCATGGGAGAAGTTGAAGAAGAAGCGCTTCAGGTCGCGCGCCCGGGGCGACAGCGGATTGAGCCCGGCGAGCGCGGCGCTGGTGTACGCGTCGTAGCCGTCGGGCGTCCAGATCGCCAGCGCCGCGCGGCGCCTGCTCGTTCGTCTCCGGCGAGGCGGCCAGCACGACCCCGCTCGGCAGCGCCGCTCGGAACTTCGAAGGGATCGTGAGCCGGTGCTTCGCGTCGAGCGCGTGTTCGAAGGTTCCGCGGAAGATCAAGGGTTCTCATCCGATGAACCGAAATCCGAACCCGGGTGGCTGGGTGGGAGGAGCCCTGCCACCCGGGTTCTGCATGCGTGGCCCACTGTACCCCACTCTCATCCCACAATGCAACCCATTTCCCATTTTTCGTCCCACTGTGACGTTCAGGGGGCGGTGGCGGGCGGTAAGCCCTGACGGGACGGGGGTTGGCGGGCGCTTTTTCGGGCGTCGCGGGGCCCTGCGGGGCGGCAAGATTCCGTGCAGGCGGCGTGGATGGGATGTGGGTTGCAGCCGCGGGGCGGTTCCGTCCGGGGCGTGTGCGTGCGGGCTTGGGCGGGGCGGCTCGGGTGCGGCACTGGGCCCGGGGCCGCCGGGGCCGCGGCCTGACGGCGTTCGGTTCCGACGTCGGCTGAATCGCCGTTCACTGGGAACGCCTACGCCACCGGCAGCTCGAGCACGAGCCGCGCGCCGCGCTCGGACGGCGCGGCGGCGAGGCGGCCGCCGTGCGCCTCGGCGATCGCCGCGGCGATCGCCAGCCCGCGGCCGCGGCCCGCGCGCTTGCGGGCACGATCACGCCGGGTGTGGCCGTGACCGGCGCGGCGGACCAGGCGGTCGACCGGCTCGGGCAGACCGGTCCCCCCGTCGATCACCTCGAGCCGAACGCGGTCGCGGTGCGCGCCGCCCCGGACCTCGACCGTCCCCCCGCCGTGCTCGATCGCGTTGGCGACCAGGTTTCCCACTGCCTGCGCGAGCCGCAGGCGGTCGCCGGCCACGACGCTCGCCGCGCCCTGCCAGCGCAGTTGGATCTCGACGCCGCGGAAGCTGGCCGCTCCCCGCCACGCCTCGACGACGTCGCGGGCGAGCTCGCGCGACGTTCAGCTCGCCGGGGCGCGAACGTGCGGGCGGCCGGCGCAGGTCGTCGAGCGCGAGGCTCGCGCTGCCCAGCTCGAGCTCGATCGCTCGCAGGTGATCGGCCGCGAGCTGACCGGAGCGGATGCCGAGCTCGAGTCCGAGCCGGGCGGCGGTGAGCGGGCCGCGCAGCTCGTGGGAGGCCCGGGCGACTGCCTCGGCCCGGAGGGCCAGCACCCGCCAGGCGGCCAGCGCGCCCACAGCGGCAACGCTGGCCAGCGAGCCAGCCGGTGAGCGCGGCCATCAATCCACTCCTCCGTCCACCAGCCGGTACCCCACCCCCCATACGTTCACCACGAACCCATCGCCCTGGGCGTTCAGCTTCTTGCGCAGCCGGCACGCATGTGAGTCGAGGGTCCTCGTCGCGCCGAGGGCCTGAAAGCCCCACACCCCTCGCAGCAGCTCCTCGCGCGTGAAGACACGCGTCGGCTCGGAGGCCAGCGCCCGGGTCATCGCGTACTCCTTCTTGGAGAGCGAGATCGGCTCGCCGTGGAGCCAGACCTGACGGGCCACCGGGTCCAGTTCCAACGGCCCCACGCGGATCCGGCCGGCGCCCGGCCGCCGGCGCGTGCGCCGGAGCAGGGCAACGATCCGGGCTCGGAGCTCGGGGTAGCTGAACGGCTTGGTCACGTAGTCATCAGCGCCGCGGTCAAAGCCGCGCAATCGGTCCAGATCTCCCGCCCGGCCCGAGAGCACGAGCAGCGGCAGATCGGGATCGAGACTGCCGGCGAGGCGGTCGGCATCGCGGACACGGCGGAGAAGGTCAAGCCCGTCTCGGTCGGGAAGACCGAGGTCGACGATGACCAGATCGGGGAACCTGCTCTCGATCAGACGCTCGGCTTCCGCCACCGACCCGGCTTCCAGCGGTTCGTAGCCGTCAGCGGCTAGATTGTCGGCCAGGAAGGTCCGAGTTGGCCGATGATCTTCGACGACCAGGATGGTCGCGGATTCGGTTTCCATGCCCCTCAGAGGGCTGAACCGGGCCAGATTCACCCCTCTGGTGCAACATCGCATTCAGCCGCTGCGGCCGGGCAGGAATCGCACTTATGATGCCGACGCTTCTATGTACCGGCGTGGGAACTACACCTCGGGCGATGACTTCGTGCTCGAATACGGTGAGCTGCGGTTCACCTTCAACGAGTTCGATTTCCGCGAGCGCTGCGAGCAGGCAGCGCGCAGACTGGGCTTCCTCGAGGGGACGGTCGAGGAAGACGAGGCGGAGGATCTCATCAACCTGGTGGTAAATGGCGAGGTGAGCGAGCCTGCATCCAGGCTCGGCGAGCACGTCAACGACTGCTGGCCCGAGCTGGTCGGACCCTCCGATCGATCGCTCGTGCACTGGCTGCGGCGTCTGATCTTTCGCACCGCCTGGCTTGACCAGCGCGTGAAGGAAGGCGAACTCGACGTGGCCTTCGACGAGGACACCCACGTCTTCGTCTATATCCAGCCTGATCGGGGCGGAGAGCCGATCGAGCTGGCGCCAGAGCCGAGCTGGAACCGAGTCGCGTACGTGCGGCGCTAGCCAGCGCGAGCTACGCCCTACGCGCCCGCCCCCACGTCGGTCGGGATGTCCTGGTCGCGCGGTGCGGGGTTGTCAACCAGCAGCTCCGGGACCGTGACCAGCTGGTAGCCCCGGGCCCGCAGAGCCCGGATGATTCGAGGTAGGGCCGCTACCGTCTCTGACCGGTTGCCACCCCCGTCGTGCAGAAGGATGATCGCCCCGGGACGGGCTCCCACGACGGCGGCATGGACGATCGCGGCGACCCCCGGCTGTCGGTAGTCGTTGGTGTCAGCCGTCCACAGCACCATCAGCATCCTGAAGCGATGGAGCAGCCGCAGGGTCGCCCGGTTCCAGGATCCGTAGGGAGGTCGGAACAGGCGTGGGAATGGCGCGCCATAGGCACCGGTGGCTGAGATCTGCTGAAGCAGCTGGGTCCGCTGATCGCGCGGTGAGAGCTTGCCCATCGGGGCGTGGGTCTCCGTGTGATCGCCGATCGGCCATCCGTGGGCGACGATGGCCGACGTCGAGGCATGGAAGTAGAGCTCGAGCGCGCCGACTTCGAAGAAGGTCGCGGGGACCTTCTCGCGTTCCAGAATCCGCACGATCTGGGGCGTGTACGGTCCCGGCCCGTCGTCGAAGGTCAGGGCCAGCTCGCGGTGCTGCGCACCGGCGATGCGCACGTACGGCGTATAGCTGAGCGTGCGGTTGATGGCCGCGTTCTGCGCCGCCAGCTCGCGGGCGCCGGCTGCGCCGAGCGCGGTGGGAGCCGAGGCTCGACGGTGGGCCGCCGCGGCGGCCCCGCGGTGGCTACGCGAGCCTTGGAGCGCACCCCCGATCAGCGCGACGAAGGCGACCACGGCCAGCGCCAGGGCGCGACGCCGACGGTGACGCGGGTCGGCGCTCATCCGTGCCGATTGGCCTCCCGCGCGCGGGTATGAGGGTGCCCCGATCGTGTCGCCTGTCGCGCCTTGGTCCATGTGCGGAGTTACCCCGGCGTGAGGCCCGCGCCGGTCGGGTGTCGTGCCCGTACTTGCGTAAAGCGCCCGACCGCCGATGACCCTATTCACCGCCGGCCGTTCGCGCGAGCGATGAACCTTTAACTGCAGCCGCTCCGGTTGGGAGCGATGCGCTGGGTTGATCACTACGCTCCTGACGCCATGCCCGCGTCGCTCTGGGTAGTGATCCCCACCTACAACGAGGCGGCCAACGTGGAACCAATCGTTCGCGCGGCCACGGCCGAACTCGAGCGCCTCGGCGCGACCGATCACCGCGTGCTGGTCGTGGACGACAACTCCCCCGACGGCACGGGGGCGATCGCCGACCGGCTGGCCGGAGAGCTCGACCGCGTTCAGGTGCTTCATCGCGAGCTCAAGACCGGGCTAGGGCACGCATATCTGGCCGGGTTCGCGGTGGCGCTGGCGGGCGGTGCGCAGCTGGTGATCCAGATGGATGCCGACTTCTCGCACGATCCGGAATACCTCGGTGACCTTCTCGATGCGGCCAAGCAAGCTGACCTCGTGCTCGGCTCACGCTACGTGGACGGCGGCGGGGTCCGCGACTGGGGGCTGCTGCGGAGGGTCATCAGCCGCGGCGGTGGCACCTACGCCCGCACCGTTCTGCGGCTCGACGTGCGCGACCTCACCGGCGGCTTCAAGTGCATCCACCGCGGGGTGTTGGAGGCGATCGACCTGGCGAGCGTGCGGGCCGAGGGATACGTGTTCCAAATCGAGGTCACCTACCGAGCCGTGCTGGCCGGCTTCACCGTGCGAGAGGTACCGATCGTCTTTTCGGACCGTCGAGTGGGTAACAGCAAGATGTCGAGCCGGATCGCCCTGGAGGCGATGTGGCTGGTTCCGCAACTGCGCCGCACCGCCCGCGCGGCGATCGCGGCGGCCGCACAACGGCCCCGCGCGGTGAGTGCGCCATGAGTTCGAGCTCTAACCAAATCCCAATCAGCGTCAAACCGCGTTCGGTGCGCCGCGAGCCATCCTTGTATTCGATGAGCGTCAGCCGGCCGCTAGGGGCCACTCCTGAGAGTGGCTCCTTTGATGTCTCCCCCGGCCGTGATCTGTCCGCAGGGGCGACTCGCGTCCGTGCCGACACGGCTCAGTTCGCGCTGCTCGGGCTACTCGTGATCGGGCTGATCATCACGCTCGGCGCCGCCAACACCGACTCGCTGCTGCCCGAGTCGGTCCGGCCGATCCCGCTGTGGCTGGCGGGACCGTTCGGCGACAGCGGGTTTGGTCTCGCCGTCGGGCCGCTCATCGCGCTGCTCGCGTTGATGTTCGGCTGCTACGCGATCGTCGCCAACCGGGCACACCGCCTGTCGGGTCGCGCCGTGCTGATGACGATCGCCGCGCTGTACGCGCTCGTCCTGCTGGCCCCACCTCTCCTGTCGACCGACATCTTCAGTTACCAGGCCTACGCCCGGATGGGAGCGCTGTACGGGGCCAACCCCTACCTCCAAGGGCCGCACGCCATCGCGCTTGACCCGGTCTATCCGTTCATCGATGCCAAGTGGGTGACGATGCCGACCGCCTACGGCCCGGTGTTCACGCTCCTCAGCTACCTCCTGGCGCCGTTGTCCCTGGCCGGAAGCGTGTTGGCCTACAAGGCGATCGCCGCGGTTTCGAGCCTCGCGCTGGTCGCCTTCGTGTGGAACGGGGCGCGGCTGCGTGGCCTGGATCCCGTGCGCTCGGCGGCGCTCGTCGGGCTCAATCCGATGATCGTGCTCTACGGAATCGGCGGTGGCCACAACGACTTGCTGATGCTGGCCGCGGTCGCGGCCGGCATCTACTTACTACTTGCCCATCGCGAATCTGCCGGCGGGGCCTCGATGGCGCTGGCGATCGGAATCAAGCTGACCGCTGCCCTGCCGATGGCGTTCGCGATCGCGGGCGGTGGGCAGCGGAGCACGCGCCGGCGGCGGGACATCGCTCTGGGAGGGGGCCTGGTGCTCGCGTTCGTGTTGGCGCTTGGCTTCAGCGTTTTCGGCAGCGGCCCGCTCCACATGATCGCCACCCTGCAGAAGGGCCAGAGCGAGGGTGACTGGCACAGCATCGCCGGGTTCATCGGTACGCGTCTGGGGCTGGCGACGCTCGGGAGGATCGTCGGGCTTGTTCTGGCGGCGGTGTTCGCGGGCGTGCTCGGCTGGCTCCTGCGCCGTGTGTGGCGGGGCGAGCTCGACTGGATCGACGGCGCAGGATGGGCGACTGCTGTCCTGCTCGTGACGGCGAGCGCGCTCCTGCCCTGGTACGTGGCCTGGCTGATCCCGCTGGCGGCGCTGGCCAGCGATCGCCGCCTGTGGCGGACCTCGATCGTTCTGACCGGCATCGTCCTGGCGATCCAGGTCCTCGGCTATATCCCCCACGGCGGATCGTTGTTGGGATCCTGATCCCACTCGGACGGTGCGCGGAGGCTTACCATGGCAACTGTGAACGGCTCCACTGAGATCACCGACAAGCGTGAGCTGGAGCTGCTGAGCGTCGTCGCACCGATTTACAACGAGGAAGCGTTGATCGATGAGTTCTACGCGCGCGTGTGTCGGGCGCTCGAGGGGGTGAAGTTCGAGCTGGTGCTCGTCGACGACGGGTCGACCGACGGCTCAGCCGCGGTTCTGGACCACCTGTCGAGGAGCGATCCCCGTGTGCACGTGGTCTTCCTGTCGCGCAACTTCGGCCATCAGACCGCGCTCACGGCAGGGCTCGACCACGCTCGGGGCAACGCCGTGGTGATGCTCGACGCCGACCTTCAGGACCCACCTGAGCTGATTCCGCGGATGCTTGACCACTGGCGCGCAGGGTGCGACGTCGTCTACGCGGTGAGGGAGCAGCGCGAAGGCGAATCGCGGTTCAAGCTCACCACCGCCCGGTGGTTCTATTCCCTGTTCGACAAGCTCGCCCAGGTGGAGCTCCAGCACAACTCGGGCGACTTCCGCCTGCTTGACCGCCAGCCACTCGACGCCCTGCTGTCGATGCGCGAGCGCAACCGGTTCCTGCGCGGGATGACGGTCTGGGTCGGCTACCGCCAGGCGGCGGTCCCCTATCACCGCGACCCCCGGCTGGCGGGCGAGACCAAGTACACGCTGTCCCGGATGCTCCGCTTCTCGCTCGACGCGATCTCGTCCTTCTCGCATCGGCCCCTCCAGCTCGCCACCCTGCTCGGCTTCCTGATCTCGACCTTGGCTTTCGTGGCCATCCCCGTCGTGGTCGTTCTCAGGATCCTTGGCTCCTATCTGCCCGGTTTCGGCTCGATCACGATCGCCATTCTGCTGCTGGGCGGAATCCAGCTGATTGCGCTGGGGATCATCGGCGAGTATGTGGGCCGGATCTACGACGAGGTCAAGGGACGGCCCCTATACCTGGTCAGCGCGCGTCGGAATTTCCGCGACGGCGAGCTTCCGGCTCAGCATCTCCCGGTAGCCTCGGAGACCGGTCTGGCCGAGACGATCGAGTCCTGAGAGGCCGCGTTCAGGGCACGCGCCCAACCGCGATTTAACAGCGCTTGCATTTAATGTGACACTTAAGGGAATAACGCTGGGCAAAAGTGGCGGCGGAGCCGCACCGGAGCTCGGTAGTCGGCCACGGAGCTGGACCGAATAAGGAATACGCCGGAGTTGAGCAGGACTCTGAAACAGGGGGCAGATAACTCATGAAGAGACGGATGACGTTCGCAGGCGATCGGGCTCGCAAGCCCTCACACGCCCTGGTTCGGGGAGCGCTGCTCGCCGCGCTCGTCCCGACCCTGATCGGGATGGACGCGGCGTCGAGCGGCGCGGTGACCGTGCCGAGCGTCACCGTGCCCACCATCACCGTGCCCAAGATCACCGTCCCTTCGGTTACGACACCCGTGGTCACGGTGAGGACGCCGTCGACTTCGACGCCATCGGCTTCGACGCCGTCCCTCTCGCGCGGCTCCTCGGGCGGGGGCGGGGGCTCTGGCTCCACCTCTGGGGTCGGCGTGGCCGGCGCGGGTGCGGTCGTGACCGGCAGCTCCGGCTCTGGTTATGGCTCCACTTCCACCTACGTGCCGGCGACCGGTGCCAGCGCCGACACCGGTAGCGGCGCCGGCGGATCCTCCGGCTCTGCGCAGGCGAAGCAGAGCCAAAGCCAGCGCGAGGCCAGCGAGCGGCGAGCTGACGCGAGGGAGCGCTATCTCAAGCAGCTCGTGTCGCGCGATCAGGGCTGCCTGGGTGAGCTCTCACCCCAGGGCGAGCGAACCCTGATCCTGCGCACGGGCGAGGGCGGCGGGCGGGCCTACAGCCCGGCTCAGGTCGCCCACATGCTCGGCGTCAGCCAAGCGCGGGAGCAGCGGATCGAGCAATCTGCGGTCAACTCGCTCCGCGGCTACGGACGCTCGGGAGCGTGCAGTTCGGCCACCCAATCCGGCATCACCCAGTCTGTCGCCGTGACGCTGGCCGGGGTCGTGCCGTTCGGAATCGCCTCCGGCGGCCCGTCGTCCTCCGCGTTCGTGGCCTCCACGAACGGCAGTGGGAAGGGCTCGGGCTCGAACTCGGGCTCGGGCTCAGCCCAGAAGGGAAGCGGCTCAGGCGGGACCTCCAGCCCGTCGATCGACTACGCGACCCTGCGCCCGCCCACCCACGGCGGCGGCGGCTTCCCGCTCCTCGTGCTGGTGCTGCTGGGCGTGGGCGCCCTAGTCGCGCTGGCCTTCGGACCCGAGTACGTGAACCATCGCCGGCTGCGGATGGCAGCGGAGAGCACCTTCGCAGCGCCGATGTTGCTCCGCAAGCCCGCTCGCTCGCGGGCGGCCCTCCGGGAGCGCAGTCGATCCGCGGCCGCGCTGGCGCCTGCGCCCGACGAACATGAGGAGCCGGCTGCCGTTCCCTACGACGCCGAGGCGACCCATTACGAAGAAGGCGAAGCTGAGCAGCTGCCCCCGGCCGGGGGCAGCGGGCAGGCCGCGGGAGTCGAGGGCAGCGGGCAGGCCGCGGGAGCCGGTGCCCTGCCTGAGGTGCGCGCTTCGCAGCCGTCAAACGGCCGGCCGGCACGCCCCCGGCAGCTGCTGATGATGGCGGCGAGCCTCGGAGGCGCGCTCTTCGCCCGTTCCCGGCGCCAGCGCTCGGGCAGCCGCCGAAAGTCCCACCGCTAGCCGGGTCCGAGAGTCCCGTAACTAGCCGCCGGCCGGATTCGGGCCGGACGGCGGGCGACGGCGCGCCGAGCTACGCAGCGGCCGGACCTCGGCACCGGCCCCGTCCTCCTGCTCTAGGGCGGAGATCCGGCCCGAGAGGGCCTTGATCGCGTCGGCTATCGGGTCTGGCAGGTGGGCCCAGTCGGCGTCAGGGCCTTCCGGACGCAGCCCTTCGACCCGTACCGGATGACCCGGATTGCCGACCACAGTCGAGTTCGGCGGCACATCGTGGATCACCACCGTGTTGGCGCCTATCTTCGAACCATGCCCCACGGTGATCGGGCCGAGGAGCTTCGCGCCGGACCCGATGGTCACGTTGTCCTGGACGGTCGGGTGACGCTTCCCGGTGGCGAATCCGGTCCCGCCGAGGGTCACGCCCTGATACAGCGTCACGTCGTTTCCGATCTCGGCCGTCTCGCCGATCACCACCCCCATCCCGTGGTCGATGAAGAAGCCGTCCCCGATGATCACGGCGGGGTGGATCTCGATCCCGGTGAGCAGCCTGGCCAGCGCCGCGATCACACGCGGCAGCACGGGCACCCCGGCTACGTGGAGGGCGTGGGCGATGCGATGCCCGAGCAGTGCGTGGACACCGGGCCACGTGGCCAGGATCTCCAGGGCGCCGACGTCGCGAGCCGCCGGATCGCGGCTCTGCGCGGCCCGCACGTCCCGGCGGATCTCCGCCGCGGTGCTTCCGATCAGCCGCAGGCCGAGCATGGCTGAAGCGTACCTACGGGCCAGGGCCGGCCCGGCGACGGGTCATTCGCTCCAGAACGGGCGCACCTCAGCTCACGACCTCGATGCCCGCGACGAACTGGTCGGCCTCCGTGACGGGGCCGTGACTGATCGTGGCCTCCCCGTCCCGCGCGCGGACCGTCTTGGGCGGGTCAGCAGCTTGGAACGCGCTGCCCAGGACGTGCAGGCCACGGTGTTCCTTGCGGGTCGGTGAGCGCCGCTCGGTCAGCTGGCTCTCGCCCCGACGCTCTCTCTCCACCTCGTGGCCCAGCGCGATCATCATCTTGGGGTGCATCGAGACCTCCTCCGGTCTGGTCATTTGCCTCAACACCCCTACGACGAACGGGAATCCGGAAATGGACACTGGGGAGCGGAGTCCTCGCGCGGCCCGCGACGATCGGCCCCCGCGCGACGCCTAGGACGACGGTGCGCCGGTCCCTGAGAGCCGAGTCACGAACACATACTCCCGGCTGTCCTCGGTCAAGGTCTCGCGCCCGAACCCGCCGTACAGCGCCTCCACCTCGAGACCGGCCACGTCGATGAGGCCGAGCCACTCGTTCTTGGTCGCCCACCACAGTGACATGGCCGCCCCGTCGTCGCGAACGATGTCGAGACGGTTGTCCGCGACGGCGTACCGGACCACGTGAGGCACCGGTTGCGCCTGGGGCTGACCATCCGCGGCGGCAGCGAACCGGTGATCAAAGGCGAACGCGTTCCACGCGAAGCGGCCACCCGGGCGAAGCGCTGCCGCGACCCGCTCGAACGTGCGGCGCCGGTCCGCCCAGGTCGGCAGGTGGAGGAGGGCGCGAAAAGGGCAGTAGACGAGCCCAGCACGGTCCTCCAGGGTGAACTCGCGCATGTCGCATTCGTGCAGCTCGAGCTCGACGCCGGCCTCCCCAGCCCGCTCCGCAGCCCGCCGGAGCATGGCCGGAGAGCTGTCGAACCCGATGACCCGCCTGCCAGTGGCCTGCGCGACGGGGATGGCCACCCGGCCGTCGCCGATCGCCAGCTCCACCAGCGGCCCTTCGGCCTCCCGCGCGAGCTCCACGTAGAACGGCACGTCCTCGGTCATGTCGGCCGCCCAGCGGTCGTACTCCTCGGCGAAGGCGTAGGGCAAGCTCATCGTTCCGAAGAGCCTACGGAGCGAAGAACGGCGTCGAGACATAGCGCTCGCCCGAGTCGGGCAGGATCACCATGATCCGCGCCCCGCGCGACTCGGGCCGGCGCGCCACCTCGAGGGCCGCCCAGGCGGCGGCCCCGCCCGAGATGCCCGCCAGCACGCCCTCGCGCCGGGCGAGTAGGCGCGCCGTCTGGATCGCGTCCTCGTCGTCGACCCCGATCACCTCGTCGAGCAGCTCTGGATTGAGAACCGCGGGCACGAAGCCGGCGCCGATCCCCTGGATCTTGTGCGGGCCGGGCTGTCCCCCGGAGAGAACGGCGGAGGCGCTGGGTTCGACCGCGACCAAGCGGCAGGCCGGGTTGCGCGCCTTGAGCACCTCTCCCGCGCCGGTGATCGTGCCGCCGGTGCCGACGCCGGCCACGAGCACGTCAACCCGACCGTCGAGCGCCTCCCAGATCTCGGGTCCGGTCGTGCGGCGATGGATCTCCGGATTGGCCGGATTGGAGAACTGGTCGGGGAGGAAAACGTCCTCACGGGCCGCGAGCACCCGCGCCGCGTCGACGGCTTCGTTCATCCCCCCGAGCGACTCGGTGATCTCGACCGCGGCGCCGTAGAGCCGGAGCAGGCCCTCCCGCTCGCGGCTCATTCCCTGGGGCATCGTGAGCACGAGCTGGTAGCCCTTGGCCGCGCACACGAAGGCCAGCGCGATGCCGGTGTTGCCGCTCGTCGCCTCGACGATCGTGGTCACCCCCGGCTCGATCCGCCCCTCCTGCTCGGCCGCCTCGATCATTGCCACTCCGATCCGGTCCTTGACGCTCCCCCCGGGGTTGAGCGACTCGAGCTTCGCGAACAGCTGGACGTCGAGCTCGGGGGCGATACGCGTCAGCTGGACGGTCGGGGTCCTGCCGACGTGCTCGGCGATCGAGGTGGGGATCCGCGCCATCGGTGGGCGAACCCTACGAGAAAGCCCGGCTTAGCCGCGCTTGACGCAGACGGTGGCGACGCTCCCCTTCTGCCGGCAATGCTCGATCGAGAGCGCCGCGCGGCGGAAGGAGTAGTAGGCCGGCTTGGCGATGAACTGATCGTTGCTGATGCGGAACAGTCCGGCGAAGTTGAAGGCCAGGCTGCCCCGCGTCTCGACGCCGGCCCAGGTGTAGTAGTCGAATCCGGATAGACCCAGGCGACCGCGGTCGCGGGCCAGCATCGGCAGCAGCGTGGAGATATTGCGAGCCTGCCCCTTTTCCGTGGTGGCGAAGTCGAAGCCCTCGGTGTGGTGGGTCTTCCCCTGCGAGGAGGGCCAGCTGATCTCATCGGCCAGGATCGGCTTTCGCCGGTCCCCCTTCGAGTTCATCACCGTCCGCACCTTGCTGAGGATCTGAACCACCCCCGACGGGGTCTTGGTGTACGGGTGGACGGCGACCACGTCGAACAAACCGCGTGCGCCGCGCACGTTGTAGATCCGGCCGAGTGCCTTCCACGAGTAGTTGGGCAGACCGGCCAGGACGACCTTGGCGCCGTGGTCGGCGCGCTTGATCGCGTTATGGGCAGCGCGCAGCAGGGACACGTACGCGGGCGCGAAGGGCTGCTTCGGCCAGAACACGGTGATGTTCGGCTCGTTCCAGATCTGCCACATGCGGATCGGGACGAACGGAGAATTGTCCTGCCAGAAGGTGCCGTGCGGGCCGTACCGGTGGACCAGGGCGGAGACGAAGTTGGCATACGGGGCGTCGCGGGCCGGCTCGGCGTAGCTCCCGCTGGGGTGATGCGCAGCGTCCCAGCCAGGCGCATAGAGCACCACGGGCAGGATCGTGAGCCTCCGCTGTGCGGCCAGGTGGACGAGCGCATCCATCGACTGGAAGTCGGTGGGAATGCCGCCCACGTCGGTGTAGTCCCCCATCTGGTCGGCGGGCACCTGGCTCCAGCTCTTGTATGGCTGGGCCTCGGACCAGTTGAACACGACTCGGATGGTGCTCACGCCGCTGCCGACCATTGAGTCGAGCTGCGTGCCCAGGTCGACGTTCGGATCGGTGGTCGGGTAGACGGGATCTCCGACGACCATGCCCACGAAACCTTGAGGCACGCTGGCAGCGGCCCCCGCCGGCAGAGCCACGGCCAACGCCACGATCAGCGCCACCAGGGACAGGAGAGCGAGAACGCGGGGGCGCGGCATCGGCGGTGAGTGTGCCATGACCGCAACGTGAACCCGTTTCCGCGGCGGTAGTTGCGGTCAGATGTGGTACATCGCCGCGCCGGCGGCCCGGGCCTCGGCCTCGGCGACGTCGGCGATCGTCGAGTCGGCCAGGACCGATCGCGCGGCAGCGCCGCGTCGGCGAACACGCCGGTGGCGCCCGGCCCCACCGGCCCGTCGAGCAGCTCGACCACCTCCAGCACGGTGACCTCCGTGGCCGGGCGGGCGAAGCTGTAGCCGCCCTTGACCCCGCGCTGGGAGCGCAGCACCCCGGCCCGGCGCAGGCGTGGCGAACAGCTGCTCGAGGAACTGGACCGGGATATCGGCCCGCGCGGGCCAGCTCGCCGATCGGCACCGGCGCCGCGTCGCCGCAGCGGTGGAGCTCAACCAGCGCCCGCAGCGCGTAGGGGGACTTGGTGGTGATCGAGATCATCGGCAGATCGATCGTAGATCGCCCGACGGCGACCGAGCCGCCGCGCGGCCGGATCAGAGCCGCGACGCGGATCAGATCCAGCCGCGCTCGGTGGCGATCAGCACGGCCTGGGCGCGGTCCATCGCGCCGAGCTTGCCGTAGACGTTGTGCAGGTGGGTGCGGACGGTGCTGGTCGAGAGGCCGAGCTCGCTGGCGATCTGCTTGTAGACCATGCCCCTGGCCAGGCGGCGCAGCACGTCGACCTCGCGGGCCGACATCGGGCACGGGATCGATCTGGCGGGGCCGGTCCGCTCGAGCTGGGCAGCGGCAGGTCGTACATCACCGTGCGCAGCTCGGCCGGCGAGACGCCCGACCGTCCGGGCCACAGCCAGCAGCTCCGAGGGCGAGATCGCGCCGCCGAAGACGTAGTGGGCGAGCATGTCGGCGAGCCGGACGAGCGCCGCCTCGCCGTCGCCGTTCTCGGCGTGGTGGCGCTCGATCACGCTGGCGATCGACTTGGGCAGGCCCCAGCGGCGGGCGAGCACGCCGCCGACGAGCGCGTGGTCGACGCCGAGCTCGCGGCGCTCGCGCTGGATCCGCTCCTCGGGCGTGCGGGCCTCGCCGTGGATCTGGCGCGGGTAGCCGGGATAGGCGTGGACGAGCACGAGCTTGCCGATGTCGTGCAGCAGCGAGGTGACCATCAGCCGGTCGCGCGCCTCGTAGCCGAGCTCGCGGGCCAGCCGGTCGGCGGCGCGCTGGGTGGCCACGGCGTGCAGGCGGAAGCGCTCGGGGATCCCCTGCCAGACGGCGGTGCGCTCGAAGAAGTCAAACGTCCGGGCGCGGCTGGCGATCGACATGCACGGTCCGCGGCGAGAGCACCTCGACCGCGGCCACCGCGCTGTCGACCCGGCCGCGGGTGCGGCCGTCGACCTGGTTGGCCAGGCGCAGCACGGCGACGGCCAGCGCGACGTCGGCCTCGACCGCGGCGACGACGTCGGCGGTGGACGGCTCGCCGTCCTCGAACAGCCGCAGCACCCGGTTGCGCGACTCGACCAGCATCGGGAACGCCTCGAGCGCCTCGAACGCGGCCGTCAGGCGCCGGCCGTGGCCCTCGTTGTGGTGGCGCTCCGCGAGCGGCGTACGGATCGGTCGGCATCAGCTTGTGCAGCGGCGAGTGGTGCCACCGTGGGCTCACTCATCCTGGTCGTGGTGTCGGACAGGGCAGCGGGCCTTCGGGCTCGCGGACCTCTCGCCGCATGCGGTCAGGTATCGGCAAATGTTCGAGGCTCGGTTTAGCGTTCAGCGTGCGACGCCCGCTTGCAGCGCACGGTCGATTCGGCGCCAGCGTCTCGTCCCGGCCGAGCAGCGCGACGCTCTCGAAGATCCCCGGCGAGACGGTCGTGCCGGCGATCGCCACCCGGACCGGCTGGAACACCTGGCCGGGCTTGCTCGCCCAGCGCCTCGACCACCGCGCAGCGCCGCCTCGACCGCCTCGACGGTGAACGGCTCGGCTGCGGCCAGCGCCTCGCGCGCCGCCCGCAGCGCGTCCGCGCCCGCCGTCGCGCGCAGATCACCTTCTCGAACGCCTTCGGGTCGTCGGCCGGGCCGTCGAACAGGAAGCCGACCAGCGGCCAGAAGTCGGCCAGCGTCTGGATCTTCTCGGCCGCGATCTCGACCGCGCCGCGCAGGCCGCGTGCGGCCGGTGAACTGCTCGAGCCGCCGCGTCAGCTCCTCGGTCGACAGCTCGCGCAGCCAGCGCCCGTTCATGTGGCGGAGCTTGCGCTCGTCGAACACGGCCGGGTTCTTCGAGACGCGCTCGAGCCGGAAGCGCTCGGCCAGCTCCTGCGAGCGTGAAGTGCTCCTCGTCGGCGGCGAAGCCGGCGCCGAGCAGCGCGATGTAGTTGTCGACCGCCTCGGGCAGGTAGCCGGCGTCGCGCAGCTCCTGCACCGAGGCGGCGCCGTGGCGCTTGGAGAGCTTCTTGCCGTCGGGCCCGTGCAGCAGCGGCAGGTGGGCGTAGCGCGGGCGGCGGCGCCCCCAGCGCCTCGAACACGAGCAGCTGCTTGGGCGTGTTGGAGAGGTGGTCCTCGCCGCGCACCACGTGGGTGATCCGCGGCGTCGAGGTCGTCGACGGCGACGGCGAAGTTGTAGAGCGCCGAGCCGTCGGCGCGCGCGATCACGGGGTCGTCCATGCTCGCGTTGGGGAACGCGTGCTGCGCCGCGGATGACGTCGTCGACCACGGTCTCGCCGCTGTCGGGCACGCGCAGGCGCACCGCCCCGACGTCCTCGGGCTCGCCGCGGAAGCCGCGGTCGGCGCCGTGGTGCTCCTTGTAGGCTCTGACGTCCTCGGCGGTGGCGCGTCGAGTGGTAGGCGTGGCCCGCGGCGCAGCAGCTGCTGCGAGCACCTCGGCGTGGCGGCGGGCGTTGTGCGATCTGGAAGATCGGGCCCTCGTCCCAGTCGAGCCTCAGCCAGCGCAGGGCGTCGAGGATCTGCTCGACGTTCTCCGGGGTCGAGCGCTCGCGGTCGGTATCTTCGATCCGCAGCACCAGCGTCCCGCCCTGACCGCGGGCGAGCAGCCAGTTGTAGAGCGCGGTGCGGGCGCCGCCGATGTGCAGCGCGCCGGTCGGTGATGGAGCAAAGCGAACTCGCATGACGAACAGAGACCCCATGCTAATCGGCGCTCACGTCTCCCCGGCCGGCGGTCTGGCCAAGGCGGTCGAGCGCGGGCGCGAGCGCGGGTGCCGAGGCGATCCAGATCTTCAACCAGTCGCCGCGCATGTGGCGGCCGACGGCCTACGGCGAGGAGGACTTCGCCGCCTTCCGCGAGGCGATGGACGCGAGCCCGATCGAGGCGGTGCTGATCCACGCCGTGTACCTGCTCAACTGCGCCTCCGAGGATCCCGAGATCCGGCGAGAAGTCGCTGGCCTCGCTGACGCAGTCGCTGCGCGTCGGGCGACGGGATCGGCGCGACCGGGGTGGTCCTGCACCCCGGCTCGGCCAAGACCGGCGACGTCGGCGAGGCGATCAGCCGCGCCGGCGAGGTGATCGCCGAGGCGCTGGCCGAGACCGGAGCGGTGCGCGCTGCACCTGGAGGACACGGCCGGCGCCGGCGGCACGCTCGGGCGCTCCTTCGAGGAGCTGGCGGCGCTGATCGAGGCCGCCGGCGGCGACGAGCGGCTCGGCGTGTGCCTGGACTCCTGCCACCTGCTGGCCTCCGGCTACGACATCCGCACGCCGGACGGCCTGAGCGAGACGCTCGACCGAGTGCGACGAGCGGTCGGGCTCGACCGCCTGCACTCCCTGCACGTCAACGACTCGATGACGCCGCTCGGCTCCAACCGCGACCGCCACGCGATCCTGGGCGAGGGCGAGCTCGGCGAGGAGGGCTGCGCCGTGTTCCTGTCCGAGCCGCGGTTCGACGGGCTGCCGTGCGTGCTCGAGACGGGCCGCGACGGAGGGGCGGTGGCCGCCGAGGACGTGGCGCTCGGCCTTCGAAGCTGCGCCAGCGCGGGCTCGCCGCGCGAGCGGCAGCTGGAGACGAGATCGTCTCGCGCGGCGGACCGATAGGGCGAGCCGCAGCATGAACGACCGCGAGGCAGACGCCCTGGTCATCTTCGGCATCACCGGCGACCTGGCGCGGAAGATGACCTTCCGCTCGCTCTACCGGCTGGAGCGCCGCAAGCTGCTGAACTGCCCGGTGGTCGGGGTGGCCGTCGAGGACTGGGACGTCGACGCAGCTGCGCCAGCGAGCCCGGGAGTCGATCGAGCACAGCCGGCGAGACGATCGACGAGGAGGTGTTCGAGCGCTTCGCCAAGCGGCTGCGCTACGTCAGCGGCGACTTCGGCGACGAGCAGACCTACGGCGCGGGTCGCCGAGCGAGCTGAGGCGAGTTCCACAACCCCGTCTTCTACCTGGAGATCCCGCCGTCGCTGTTCGGGCGGGTGGTCGAGGGGCTCGCCGAGCGCCGGCCTGGTCTCGCGCAGGGGCAGCGCGTGGTCGTCGAGAAGCCGTTCGGGCACGACCTGGCCTCGGCGCGGGAGCTCGCGGCCGACCTGCACCAGTACCTGCGAGGAGACCCAGCTCTACCGGATCGACCACTTCCTGGGGAAGATGGGGCTGCGAGGAGATCCTCTACCTGCGCTTCGCCAACACGATGCTCGAGCCGGTGTGGAACCGCAACTACCTGGCCTGCCGTGCAGATCACGATGGCCGAGAAGTTCGGCGTCGAGGACCGCGGCCACTTCTACGACCCGGTGGGGGCGCTGCGCGACGTGGTCGTCAACCACCTCCTGCAGCTGCTGGCCACGGCGGCGATGGAGCCGCCGCTCGGGCGGCGACCCGGAGACGCTCAAGGACGCCAAGTTCGCGGTGTTCCGGGCGATGGCCGACGCTGACCCCGCCCACTACGTGCGCGGGCCAGTACGAGGGCTACCGCGAGATCGACGGCGTCGCCTCCGACTCGACCACCGAGACCTACGCGGCGCTGCGGCTGGAGATCGACAACTGGCGCTGGGCGGGCGTGCCGTTCTTCATCCGCACCGGCAAGCTGCTGCCGGCAACCCAGACCGAGCTGCGCCTGCTGTTCCGCCGCCCGCCGCGGGTGCACTTCGTCCGAGCCGAGCACCGCGCGCCCGAGCCCAACCAGATCGTGTCAAGATCGACCCGAGCACCGGGATCCGGATCATCCTCGACGCCCACGCGAGCCGACCGCGGCGGCACAGCCGACATCCACGCTCGACATGGAGTTCGCCCAGGAGGGCGGCGAGGGCGCCAACCCCGTACGAGGTGCTGCTGCACGCGGCCATCGTCGGCGACAGCACCCACTTCACGCGCCAGGACAGCGTCGAGGAGACCTGGCGGGTGATCGCAGCCGCTGCTCGACAAACCCGCCGCCGGTGCACGAGTACGCCAAGGGCTCGTGGGGCCCGCAAGGAGGCCGAGCGGGCTGGTCCGCGGTTTCGGCGGCTGGCACGAGCCCTGGAACTCGCGGGCGTAGGCCCGGGGCGCCGACCGCTGGCGGCCCCCAGCGCCTCCGCCGAGGCCATACTCGCCGGCTCATCCGCCGCCGGCTCATCCGCCGCCGACATCCCTCTCGCCGCGGGCCCGACCGACCTCCGCGACCATCGCCGGGCCGAGCAGGGCGTCGAGCTCGGCGTGGAGGCTCGCGCTCCGGGCGACGCGGAACCCGCGCCCGAGCCGAACGCCGCGGCGCCGGCCGACGTCAGCAGCTCGACCACCACGTCGCACTCGCCCGGGAAGCCGCACAGCAACTCCTTCAGCTCGCCCAGCGACCGTCGCGGCCAGGACCGTGGCATCGAGCTGCAGCCGCAGCGGCTGGGGCGGGCGCAGCAGCTTGGCCTCATGCTCCAGAGCCGCCTGCAGGTCCTCCGTGCTGGCCTCGAAGCGGTCGATCTGCTGGGCGACGATGCAGGTCTTCTCGCGGTCCTTGTGGTCCACGCGGCCGCGGACCACCACGATCGAGTCCGGTTGCAGGGCATCCTCACACTCGGCCAGCGCCTTGCCGAAGACCAGGATCTCGACCGCGCATTCGAGGTCGTCGAGGGTGGCGAACATCATCGGGTCGCCCTTCTTGGTCCGGATCCGCTTGCACTGGGTGATCATCCCCCCGACCGTCACCCAGTCACCGTCGCGCCGCTCCGCCAGCTCGCCCAGCACGACAGTCGACCTTGGCCCGCAGCGCCGGCGCGCACTTCCTTGAGCGGGTGGGCGGAGATGAACAGCCCGATCGCCTCCTTCTCGGCCGCCAGCAGCTCGCCGCGCTCGAACTCGACGGCCGGGATCGGCGCGTGACTCGGCGCCGCGAACGGGGCAGGCGGCCGCGCCGCCGCCGGCTGCGGCTCCCTGCTCGGGGCCGCCGAGATCGAAGATCGATCCCTGCCCGATCAGCGCGTCCTGCTGGGCCTTCTGACCCGCGTTCTGCGCGTGCTCGAGCACGTCGAGCATGCCCTTGCGCGAGGCTCCCGTGGAGCCGAACGCGCCGCACTTGATCAGCGCCTCGATCGCCTTCTTGTTGACGGCGCGGCTATCGACCCGCGCGCAGAAGTCCCAGAGGTCGCGGAACGGGCCTCCTTCCTCGCGCGCCCGCTTGATCGCCTCCACGGCCGCGTAGCCGACGCCCTTGACCGCGTCGAGCCCGAAGCGGATGTTGCCTTCGACGACAACGAACTCGTGGTCTGAGAGGTTGACGTCCGGAGGCAGGATCGAGATCCCCATCTGCTCGGCCTGGGCGACGAAGAAGGGCACCTTGTCCTTGGTGTCCATCACCGAGGAGATCAGCGCCGCCATGTACTCGGCCGGATAGTTGGCCTTCAGCCACGCCGTCCGATAGGAGATCAGCGCGTAGCAGGCGGCGTGGGAGCTGTTGAACGAGTAGTCGGCGGACCGCTCGTTGGTGGCCCACAGCTGCTCGATCACCTGCTCGCTGGTGCCCGAGGCGCGGCAGCCGGCGAAGAACTCAGGCTTGAGCTTGGCCATCGCCTGGCGGTTCTTCTTGCCGATCGCCTTGCGCAGGTCGTCGGCCTTGGCTCCCGCAGAACCCAGCGAGCTCCTTGGCGATCTGCATCGCCTGCTCCTGGTAGAGGATCACGCCCTTGGTCGACTCCAGGATCGGCCGCAGCCGTTCGTCCGGGTAGGCGATCGCGTCGGGATCATGCTTGGCCCGCGCGTAGGTGGGGATCTGGTCCATCGCGCCAGGCCGGTACAGCGCCTGGAGCGCGACCAGGTCATCGAACTCGGTCGGGCGCATCTTCTTGAGCGTCTCGCGCATCCCTTCGGACTCGAACTGGAACACCCCCACCGAATCGCCGCGGGCCAGCATCTCGTAGGTGCTTGGTCATCGAGCGGCAAGGTGGTCGTGTCCGGGCGCTCGCCAGTCGATCGCTCGACGATGTCGAGCGCATCCTCGATCACGTCCAGATTGCGCAGTCCGAGGAAGTCCATCTTCAGCAGGCCGATCTGCTCGATCGGCTTCATCGTGAACTGGGTCACGGTGCGGAAATCCTTCTCGCCGCGGGCCCGTCGGGTCGGCGATCTGCAGCGGCACGATGTCGGTCAGCGGCCGGTCGGCGATGACCACTGCCGCGGCGTGGATGGACGCGTTGCGCACGATTCCCTCGAGCCCCTGGGCGACCTCGACGATCTGCCTTGCGGCGCCATCGCGCTCCATCTCGGCCCGCAGGGGCTGGCCAGGCTTCAGGCAGTCCTCGAACGAAGGTGGACGGCCCTGCACCGGGTCGGGGATCAGTTTGGCCAGACGGTCGCCGATCGCGTAGTCGTGGCCGAGGACCCGGGCGGCATCGCGGGTGGCCGCGCGCGGAAACATCTTGCCGAAGGTGACGATCTGCGCGACCGACTCCTTGCCGTACTTGTCGGTCACGTAGCGGATCACCTGCTCGCGGCCGCGCACCGAGAAGTCGATGTCGATGTCCGGCATGGAGATCCGCTCGGGGTTCAGGAAGCGCTCGAACAGCAGGTCGTAGCGCAGGGGGTCGACGTCGGTGATGGTCAGGCCGTAGGCGACCAGCGACCCGGCGGCCGAGCCGCGGCCGGGGCCGACGGCGATGCCGGCGTCCTTGGCGTACTTGACGAAGTCCCAGACGATCAGGAAGTAGCCGCTGAAGCCCATCCGCTCGATCACGCCGAGCTCGAATTCGGCGCGCTCCAGCGCCGCGGCCGGCGGAGGGTCGCCATAGCGCTCGGCGCAGCGCCGCGTGCACGAGCGAGCGCAGGTACTCGCCCTCCGTGACCCCGTCCGGGGTCGGGTAGCGCGGGATCAGCTGCCGGCCGAGCTCGAGCTCGACATCGCAGCGCTCCGCGATCTCCAGCGTGGTGGCGACCGCCTCGGGCCACTCGGCGAACGCCTCGACCATCTCCTCGTTCGAGCGCAGGTAGAACTCGTTGGTATCGAAGGTGATCTTCGGTTCGACTCAGCGTCGACTTGGTCTGCACGCACAGCAGCGCGGCGTGATGGTTGTAGTCCTCGCGGCGGAGGTAGTGGACATCGCCGGTGCCGACCAGCGGGCCGCCGAGCTCGCGGGCGATCCGCACGATCCCCTCGTTGGCCTTGTCCTGGGCCGCCACCCCGTTCTTCTGGACCTCGAAGTAGACGTTGTCGTCGCCAAAGATCCAGATCAGCTCATCGGCGTGGGCGCGCGCCTGGTCCACGCGACCGTCCACCAGGTACTGGCAGAAGCGCGACTGCAGGCAGCCGGTGAGGGCGATCACGCCCTCGGCGTGATCGGCGACCTGGGCCATGTCGATCGGACGGCTTGCCGCGCTGGTAACCCTCCAGAAACCCGGCCGAGGAGAGCTTGACCAGGTTGCGGTAGCCAGTCGGGCGTGGCCGCGAGCAGGGTGAGATGAAAACGGTCCAGTCGCCCGGGGGCGCGCCGGGTGTGGTCGTCGACGAGGTAGGCCTCGCAACCGAGGATCGGTTTGATGCCCTGCGCGCGGCAGGCCGTGAACAGCTCCACCGCGCCATTCATCACCCCGTGGTCGGTCAATCCGAGGGCCGGCTGATCGAACGAGGCGGCGCGCGCGGCCAGCTCTTCGATCTTGCACGCCCCGTCGAGGAGCGAGTATTCGGAGTGGACGTGGAGGTGGGCGCAGGCGCTCATCGAACGGTTTCGAGCATAGGCACCGGTGCGGACATCTGCCGGGGCTCTCACCGCTCAGAGGGAGGGTTTTCTACAGGCCCCTATTCGCGCTGCGCGCGCTCGAGCCAGCCCTCGACGAGCTCGACTGGCCGCTCCTCGCCGGTGATCCGGGCGTCCGGTCCTCGCCGGCCGGCCAGGACGGCGATCAGCAGGTCAGCCGGGCAGCTGACGACTGTCGCCACCGAGGCCCCCTCGGCGTCGGCGCTCACGGTCACCGGCTTGCCGTCGTCCACCGCCAAATAGGGCCCCGGAGGCCCCCCGGCGGGCAGCTCGTAGGCGATCGTGAAGCGCTCGCCGGCCGTCCATTGCGGATCGATCATCACCGCCGCGAGGACGAGCGAGAGGCCTGGCTCGAGCCGGAGCTCGGCGAGCGACCCCGGATCCGCGAGCCGCTGTTTGAGCGCCTCGACGGCGGCACTGTCGCCCCGGGCGCGGGTTCGCCCTCGCCGCAGAGGACCGCCGGTGAGCAGCCCGACGAGCCTTTCCTGTTCCATCTCCGCCCCCGGCACCAGGACAACGAGCAGGCGGCCCGCGAGCGAGGGACTGCGCCGCGCGAGCTGGCGCAGGGCGCGCTCGAGCCAGCGGCCGCCGGAACGCGCCGGGTGCTGTTCGCCGCGAGCGGGTGCCTCCGAGGCCCCGTTGATCGCGCCGGCTGGGGCCATCCGTTGGGACGGCGGCCCGGGCGGCGGCTCGGTTCGCAGTTCCTCGAGCTGCCCTCGCAGGGCCGTGATCGCGTCGTAGGCGCGGGCTGAGCGCGAACGGTGATCGTCGAGTTCGGTTTCGAGGGTGGTCGTGCGCGCCTCGGCGGCAATTCGCGCCGTCCGCTCGCGCTCGGCGGTATCCCGCAGCTGCTCGAGTTCGCGGCGCAGGCCGCTGAGCGTAGCTTCGAGCTCGGCCGACCCGGTCCCGAATCCGTTCGGCTCCTCGACCCCGGCGGGCTCCCCGACCCCGGCGGGCTCCACGGACTGGGCGGCCTCCTCGGCCGCCGCGGACTCCACAAGCGAATCGGCCTCCCCGCCCGCCCCGGGCTCCACCGAGCCCGACCGGGACCCCGTGAGCTCGCCCGGAACGGGCAGCGCGACGAGCACCCCGGCGCCCACCTGTAGCCATGCGCGCGCGTCAGGAAGGCGGGCCACCGAGGCGGGGATCGAGAACGTGATCTGCCAGGTGCCAGGAGCGGCGCCGCGAGCGCTCGGGGGCTCGGGCATGGCCGGATAGCGATTGCGTCTCCCCCGCGCCTCGATCATGAGCAGCGGCTGGCCGCTCGAGAGCGGGCGGCCGCGGCGCCAGCGGCCGCGGACGCGAACGGTGACGTTCCCCCTGCGCCGGGAAGCCACTCGACCGCCTCGATGCCAAGCGCGGACGGCGTACCCGGCTCGTTCATAAGATCTGACCTTAATAGCGCAAAGCTGACGCCGCGTCACCTGGATTTGGTGAACTGTGCGGACGCCGCGTTCGGAAGCGCGGACCAGCGCGCTCAGGAGCGCGCATCAGGTGCGCTCGAGCAGTGCGCGACCAAGCCCGCCGACCCGGAATCCAGGCGAACGGCTGGGTCAGTCCGCGCTCTGGCGCTGGGCCGCGACGGCCAAGCCGCCGATCGCCAGGGCGCCGAGCGCGCCTCCGATGGCGACCTTGCGGGTGCTGCCGTTCATGCGCCGGCGGAAGTAGAGCTTGCCGCCCTGCCAGACAATGAAGCCAAGAACTTTGTAACCCATCTCAGTTCGAGACTACCCCCGTTCGGGGTTCCTGACGCGCCAGGCCATCCGGGACTGAAGTGACCACAGCTCGATGAAGCCGGGGGACGCCGCTTGGGAGAAGAGACCGCCCGAGTGGGCGAAGCTGGCCAGCTGGGCGTCGTAGATGGCAAACGGCGAGGATCGGGTGACCACCCGCACCGAGCCCTTGTAGAGCTTGCACCCGATCGCCCCGGTGACCTGGGCATTCGCCGCCTCCATGTAGGCGTCGAGGTCGACCCGCAGCGGCTCCCACCACAGGCCGGAATAGACCAGGTAGGCCCACTTCTGGTCCAGTCCCGGCTTGAGCTGGTTCTGGTGGATGGTGCCGACGAGGCGCTCGAGCTCCTGGTGGGCAGCCAGCACGATCGCGGCCGCTGGGACCTCGTAGATGTCCCGAACCTTCAGCCCGACGATCCGGTCCTCGAGCTGGTCGACGATCCCGACCCCGTGCCGGGCCCCGATCTCCCCCACCCGTTCGATCAGTTCGACCAGGTGCAAGCGTTCGCCGTTCAGTCCCACCGGCAGACCGCGCTCGAACTCGAGCGTCACGATCTCGGATTCGTCGGGCGCTTCCTCGGGCCGGGTCACGAGCTGGAACACATCGTCCTCGGGAGCGTGGTCGAGCTGCTCGATCCAGCGGCCCTCGCTCGACCGGCCCCACAGGTTGTCGTCGATCGAGTAGGGAGCCGCCTCGCTGCCCCCCTTGACCGGGATGCCGTGCTCGCGCGCGTACTGCGCCTCCTCGTCACGCCCCATCCGCCAGGAGCGCACCGGCGCGATCACCTTCAGCTCCGGCGCCAGGGTGGCGATCGTGGCCTCGATCCGGACCTGGTCGTTGCCCTTGCCCGTGCAGCCGTGGGCGATCGTGTCGCAGCGGTTGGCCCGCGCCCGCTCGACCGCGAGCTTCGCGATCAGCGGACGACCCAGGGCGGTGAACAGCGGGTAGCCGCTTCCGTAGATCGCGTTGGCCTTGATCGCCTTGGCCACGTACTCGGTGGCGAACTCCTCCCGCGCGTCGATCACCTCGCAATCGACCGCGCCGAGTCCCAGAGCCTTGCCCCGGACCACCTCGTAGTCCTCGCCCGGCTGCCCCAGGTTGACGGTCAGGGCCACCACCTCGGCGCCGTACTGGTCCTGGATCCACTTCAGCATCACGCTCGTGTCCAGGCCGCCGCTGTAGAGGAGCAGGACGCGGTGGACGTCCTCGGGCCGGGCCTCGTAGGTGGCGGTTGGGGGCGCGGCGACGAATGGCTCGGTCATCGTGGCTCGCGAAGGGTAATGACCGCTCGGCTCACGACGTCGCTCACGGGGCCAGCGCGGCTAAGCGAGCCGCGGCTTGATCGATCTCGTCGGCGGTGACGATTAGCGGGGGCTCGAGCCGGATCGTCTGCGGCCCGGTGGCGTTCACTACGAGTCGCTGCTCGAGCAGGGCGCGGCGCGCCAGCTCGGGGGCGGAAACGTACTCAGCGACCTCGATGGCCACCATCAGCCCCCGGCCGCGAACGCCGGAGACGTACGGAAGCTCGCCCAGCGCGCCCCTCAGGCGCTCCCCCAGTGCGAGGACCCGGGCCAGCAGGGCGGGATCGGAGCACAGCTCGAGCGCCGTCAGCGCCGCGGCGGCGATCACCGGCCCGCCGGCGAATGTCGATCCGTGGTCGCCGGTTTCGAGCACGTCGGCCAGACGCTGACCGGTGATCAGCGCCCCGATGGGGAGCCCGCCGCCGAGGGCCTTGGCCGAGGTCATGAGGTCGGGCGTGACCGGTGTCTGCTCGTAAGCCCAAAGGGTGCCGGTGCGGCCCATCCCGGTCTGGATCTCGTCGAACACGAGCGCGGCGCCGGTGCGGTCGCACGCCTCGCGGGCGGCCAGCAGAACCTCGTCGGGCACGAGGTTGATGCCGCTCTCCCCCTGGATCGGCTCGGCCAGCACGGCCGCGGTCCGTTCGCCGACCGCCAGCGCCACCGCCTCCGGATCCTTGGGCACAACCACGAACCCCGGCACCAGCGGGGCGAACGGCGCCTGCTTGGTCGGCTGCGGGGTCGCCGACAGGGCGCCGTAGGTGCGGCCGTGAAAGGCGTCCTCGAAGACGATGATGTCGCCGCCCGGCCGGGCCTTGCGAACCAGCTTGATCGCCGCCTCGATCGCCTCGGTACCGGAGTTGGTCAAGAACACCTTCCCGCCGAGCGAGCTCTCGGCCAGGCGGCCCATCAGCCGCAGCCCCGGCTCGGTGTAGTAGAGGCTGGTCACATGGGTCAGGCGGCCCACCTGCTCGCGCACGGCCTCGACCACCCGGGGATGGCAGTGGCCCACGTTGAGGACCGAGATCCCGGCCAGGAAATCGAGGTACTCGTTGCCGTCGGCGTCCCACAGCCGGCACCCCGAGCCGCGCACGAACTCGACCGGGTTGCGGGCGTAGGTGGCGATCGCGTGCTCGCGCTCGAGCTGCTGGAGCTCGGCCAGACTCACGGCGCGGTCCCCGATCTTCGGTTCCCTGCCCGGCATCGGTGAACAGCTCGAGCAGCAGGGAGTGCGGCACTCGTCCGTCGACGATGTGCGCGTGGGAGACGCCCCCCTCGATCGCCTCCAGGCACGCGGCGAGCTTCGGCCGCATCCCGCCGGTCACGCCAGGGAGCATCGCCGCCACCTCGGTCCACATCGGTCTCGGAGACGAGGCTCGAGGGGTCGGCGGGATCGCGCAACCAGCCCGCCACATCGGTCAGGAACACGAGCTTGTACGCAGCCAGCGCCCGGGCCACGGCGCCCGCCGCCTCGTCGGCGTTGACGTTGTAGGACTGTCCCTCGCGGTCGGCCCCGACACTGGCGATCACCGGGATGTAGTCCTGGGCGACGTGCTTGAGCACGTCGACGTCGACCCGCTCGATCCGACCCACGAAGCCGATGTCCTGGCCGCTCGGCGCAGACTGCCGGGCGGCCCGGAAGAGCAGTCCGTCGTCGCCGCACAGGCCCACTGCGGGCTGGCCGTGGCGGCCGAGCCTGAGCACGATGTCCTTGTTGACCTTGCCGACCAGGACCATCTTGGCCACCTCCACGGTGGCCGGGTCGGAAACCCGCAAGCCATCGACGAACTGAACCGGGAGGTTGAGTCGCTCCATGTAGGTGGTGATCTCAGAGCCGCCGCCGTGCACGACCACGGGGTTCATCCCGACGTACTTGAGCAGCACCACGTCGCGGGCGAAGTCCTCCTTCAGCTGATCGTCGAGCATCGCCGCCCCGCCGTACTTGATCACCACCGTCTTGCCGTGGAACTCGCGGATGTACGGCAGGGCCTCCAGCAGGGTGGCGACGTCGCGCATCATCGGCTGGCTCTCAGGTCGTGTAGTCGGCGTTGATGGTCACGTACTCGTGGCCGAGGTCGGAGAAGAACAGCTCCGTCTCCGCTCCCTCCCCCGGCAGCCCGACCTCGTACTCGACCTCGCTGGCCTGTACCGCCGCCTTCAGCGCCTCGGCGTCGTGCGGGACGAACGAGCCGTGCTCGCACACCGGGATGCCCTCGATGGCGATCTCCAGATCGAGCGGGCCCAATCCGGCCATGGCCATCCCCGCGGCTTGGGCGATCCGCCCCCAGTTGGGATCACCTCCGTACAGCGCCGTCTTCACCAGTGAGGAGTTGGCGACCGCGCGGGCGACGCGGTGGACCGCCTGCTCCTCGCCCCCGCGCACGACCACCCGCCCAACGCGCCTGGCCCCCTCCCCGTCGCGCACCACGTCGAGGGCGAGCTGGCGAAGGACGGCGTCAAGCGTCTCACCGAGGCGCAACTCGTCCTCGCTTTCGGGCTCGACCGGCACCCCGGAGCGGCCACTGGCCTGGAGCACGACGGTGTCGCTGGTCGAGAGCTGGCCGTCGACGCTGATCCGCTCGAAGGACCGCTTCACCGTCACCCCCAGCAGCAGCTCGCAGGTCTCAGGGGCGAGCGCGGCGTCGGTTTGCACGAACACCAGCAGCGTGGCAAAGCCCGGGGAGATCATCCCCGCGCCCTTGGCCTGGGCGGCGAGCCGGACGGTCCCACCACTCAGATGGACCTCGAGGCAGCAGCGCTTCGGATAGGCGTCGGTGGTGCGAATCGCCTCGGCAAAGTCGCGATCGCCGTCGGCGCTCAGGCGCTGCGCCGCGTCGGCAATCCCCCGCTGCACCGGATCCATCGGCAGGGGTACGCCGATCACCCCGGTGGAGGCAACCGCCACCAGCGCCTCCGACTCGAGCCCGCACGCGCTGGCGGTCAGCGCCTGCATGCGCACCGCGTTCTCGATCCCGCCCGGGCCGGTGGCCGCGTTGGCGTTGCCCGAGTTGACGACCACCGCCCGGATCCCGTCGAGCCTGGCCCGGTCGGCCGTGACCAGGACCGGCGCGGCCGGCATGCCCGAGCGCGTGAAACGGGCCGCGCTGGTCGTGTCGGCGGAATCGGAGACCATGAGCCCCAGGTCGAGCGCGCCCCCGTCCTTGATCCCGCACGCCACCCCCGCGGCGGTGAATCCGTCGGGCAGCCCGTTCGGGAGCTCGCCGGCCTGTTCCGGGGCCTCGATCCAGCGCGAGCGGAAGAACGCCTGGGTGGCGCTCACGTGATCCCCTCCGCTTCGGGGCGTCCGAACATCAGGTTGAGGTTCTGCACCGCCTGCGACGCCGCGCCCTTCCACAGGTTGTCGATCGCCGCGAACACGATCGCGCGTCCGGTGCGATCGTCACGGTGAACGGAGAGGCGGCAGATGTTCGTCTCGCGGACGTCGCGCACGCCGGGCGGATCGGCGGCCACTTCGACGAACGGTTCGCTGGCGTAGGCCTCGTCGTAGAGCTGCCTCAGGTCGAGCCCGTCGCCGGACAGCGTGACGTAGCAGGAGACGAGCTCGCCCTGGTCGAGCGGGAGCAGGTGGGGAATGAAGGTGACCCGCACGCCGGCCCCCAGGCGCCCGAGCTCCTGCTCGATCTCGGGCGTGTGACGGTGGTGCGGGACGCCGTAGGCGTTGACGTTCTCGTCGATGGTGACGAAGTGCGTGCGCTCGCTCGGGGCTCGGCCGGCGCCCGACACGCCGGTCTTGGCGTCGATCACCACGTCCTCGATCATCCCGGTGCGAGCGAGCGGGGCCAGGGCCAGCAGCGCCGCGGTCGGAAAACACCCCGGGTTGGCCACGAGGTCGGCCTGGCGAATCTCGCTCCCGGTAGCGCTCGGGCAGGCCGTAGACGGCTTCGCCGAGCAGTTCGGGAGCCTGATGCCCGCGGTACCAGAGCTCGTACACGGCCTGGTCGCTCAGCCTGAAGTCCGCGCTCAGGTCGACCACGCGCTTGCCCCGCCGGCGCAGCTCGGCGACCAGCGGCGCCGCCGCGCCGTGCGGGTAGGCCACGACGGCGGCGTCAACGTCGCCGTGACGGTCAAGCTCGAGCTCTTCGAGGACGAGCGGGACCCGGTGGTGGGGATAGAGCTCGTCAAGCCGGAGGCCGACGTCCGAGCGCGCGGTGAGCCAGCGCAGTTCGAACGCGGGATGGTTGTGAAGGAGCTTCGCAGTGAGCGCGCCGGTGAAGCCGGCGGCACCGAACACCGAGACGCTAGGCACCGCGCACCCTCCCGCCGAGCTCGTCCGCGAGCGCGGTGGCGATCCGCCCGCGGCGCTCGGCCACCTCGCCGTCGGTCAGCGTTCGGTCCGGCGCCCGGTAGGCCAGGCGCAACGCCAGCGAGACGTTGCCTGCTCCGATCGCCTCGGGATCCCGGTAGACGTCGAAGATCTCCGCCGTGGCCAGCAGCGGAGCGCCGCTGCGCCGCACCACCTCCAGCACCTGGGCCGCGCTCACCTCTTCGGACACGATCACGGCCAGGTCCTCGCGCACCTCGGGGAAACTCGTCAAGTCCCGGTAGAGCGGGGTCGTCACGGCGTGCCGGATCGCCTCGTCGAGGTCGAGCTCGAACCCGGACACGGTTTCGGCGATGTCCCACTCGGCGGCCACCTGGGGGTGGATCTCGCCCAGCCACCCCACCGGTGATCCGCCAACGGTCACGGTCGCCGAGCGACCGGGGTGCAGGAATGGCATCGATTCGGGGTGCACGTCCCAGCTGACGCGCAGCGTCTCGAACAGATATTGCAGCACGCCCTTGGCGGCGAAGAAATCGGCCGTGCGCGGGCGCGGGTCCCGCCACGTCGCGGGCCTCACCTCGCCGAGGAGGAGCGCGCCGAGGTGATAGGGCTCGCGGGGTAGGCGGACCAAGGCGTCGGGCAGGTACACGGCGCCGGCCTCGAACAGCCGCACCGAACTCGCGCCCTGGGCGAGGTTGTGCCGGGTCACGTCGAGCAGCGATCCGAGCAAAGTCCTCCGCAGCTCCGACTGCTCGGCCGACATCGGGTTCTCGAGCTTGACCACCGGCTCGCCTTCCAACCGCAGCCGGCGCCGGAGCTCGGACGAGACGAAGCTCCAGCCCACGATTTCGTAGAAACCCTGTCCGGTGAGCGCGTCGGCGCTGCGGCGGCGGAGCTGCTGTTCGGTGGTGAGCAGAGCCGAGGCACCGTGGCGCGAGGGCAACGTGGCCGGCAGCTTCTCGAGGCCGTCGATCCGCGCCACCTCCTCGATCAGGTCGGCCTCGCGCGTGACATCGCTGCGGCGGAAGGCCGGGACGGTGACGTCAAGCCCATCCTCGGCCTCGGTCACCGTGAACTCGAGCGCCTCGAGGATGCTCCGGCTGCGTTCGCGGGGGATGGTGGTGCCCAGCAGGCTGTCGAGCCGGCTGTCGCGCAGTCGGATCGTCGCTGGCGCCGGGCCGGGGCCGCCGATGTCGATCGTCCCGGGCAGCTCTCGCGCGCCGCACAAGGCCACCATCAGCTCGGCGGCCACCGCCTGCGCCTCGAGCGCCTGCTCGGGCTGGAGCTGCTTCTCGAACCGGGTCGAGGCCTCGGTGCGCAGTCCCAGCTTGAGCGAGGTGCGGTGGATGTTGGCCCCGTCCCAGTTCGCCGCTTCCATCACCACCCTGGTGGTGCCGGGCTCGACCTCGGAGCGGGCCCCTCCCATCACCCCGGCTATCGAGGTGGGACCGTCGGCGTCCGCGATCAGGACCATGTCGCGGTCGAGCGTGCGCGGCTGGCCGTCGAGCGTCTGGAGCGTCTCCCCGTCCCCGGCCCGGCGGATGGTCAGCTGCGCGCCGGCCACGCGGTCAAGGTCGAAGGCGTGAAGCGGCTGGCCGGTCAAGAGCATCACGTAGTTGGTGATATCGACGACGTTGGAGATCGGCCGCTGACCGGCCGCCATCAGGCGCGCCTTCAGCCACGGGGGCGATGGCCCGATGCGCACGTCCTCGAACACCCGGGCGGTGAAGCGCGGGCACAGCTCCCGAGCCTCGACGGTGATCGAGATCGCCGACGGCTCGCCCTCCGGGAACTCGTCGTTTGCCCAGGGCGGTGGGGCCAGGGTGGCTCCGGTGCCGGCATGGACCTCGCGGGCCACCCCGTAGATGCTCAGGCAGTCCGGGCGGTTCGGGGTCAGCTCGAGCACGAGTACCTCGGTGGCGATTGGCAAGACCTCGGCCAGTGGCGTTCCCGGGGCCAAGCCATCCTCGTCCAGAACCAGGATCCCGGCGTGTTCGGTTCCGATCGCCAGCTCGTCCTCGGCCAGGATCATCCCGTCGGACTCCTCGCCGCGCAGCCGCGACTTCTCCAGGCGGCTGCCGTCCGGCATCACCGCCCCCGGCTTGGCTACCGCGACCGTCTGCCCGGCGGCGACATTCGGCGCACCACACACGATCTGCCGCGCCTGACCCTCGCCGGTATCGACCTGGCACAGGCTGAGCCGGTCGGCATTGGGATGCCTCCCCGCCTCCAGCACCTTGCCGACGACGAAGCTCTCGAGTGCCGTGACCCCGTGTCGCTCAACCCGCTCCACCTCGGTCCCGGTCAGCGCCAGGCGCTCGGCGAGCTCGTGTGCGGCGAGGGGCGGATCGCAATACTGGCGAAGCCATTCGAGCGGGACCCTCATCCGAACTGCTCCAGGAAGCGCACGTCGTTGTCGTAGAGCAGCCTCAGGTCGGGCACGCCGTGCTTCAGCATGGCGATGCGCTCGATCCCCATTCCGAACGCGAATCCCTGCACTCGTTCTGGGTCGTAGCCGTGCTCACGCACGTGCTCGAACACGTTCGGATCGACCATCCCCGCTCCCAAGATCTCAATCCACGCCGTGCCTTTGCACAGCGAGCATCGGCTGCCCTCGGCGGTCACTCCGCCCACGCAGTTGAAGCAGGAAACGTCGACCTCGACGCTGGGCTCGGTGAAAGGGAAGAAATGGGGCCGCAGCCGGACCTCGCGCTCCTCGCCGAAGATCGCCCGAGCGAAGGCCAGGAGCGTTCCCTTGAGGTCGGCCAGGGTCACGTCGGTGTCGACGGCCAAACCCTCGAGCTGGTGGAACTGCGGGGTATGGGTCGCGTCGCTGTCAGGGCGATAGACGCGGCCGGGAACGATGATGTAGATCGGGGGCGGGTGGCGCTCCATCGCCCGTATCTGCATCGGTGAGGTGTGAACCCGGAGGAGCACCGTGTCGGGATCGAAGATGTCGCTCAGCGGCTCGACGTAGAAGGTGTCGGTAGTCAGCCGCGAGGGGTGGGTCGAGGCGTGGTTGAGCGCGTCGAAGTTGTAGTAGACCGTCTCTACCTCGGGCCCCTCGACGACGTTGAATCCCAGCCCGACGAACACGTCCTCGATCTCCCGCCGCGTCCTGGTCATCAGGTGCAGGCGGCCGATCGCCGGCAGCGGGTCACCCGGCAGGGTTACGTCGACGCGATCTTGCCTGAGCCGCTCCTCGAGCTCGCTGGCCGCGAGCGTCTCGGCGCGGTGCTGGATCGCGCCTTCGAGCGCCTGCCGGACCTCGTTGGCCGCCTTGCCGGTGGCGGCGCGTTGCTCGGGTGGGAGCTCGGCCACCGACCGAAGCAGGTTCGGCAGCTCCGCTTTGCGACCGAGGAAGCGGATCCGCACCTCCTCGAGGGCGCGCGTGTCCTTCGCGCCGGCGACTGCAGCCTCGGCCTCCTGCCTGATCTGGTCGATCCGCTCGGTCATCTCGCGCGCGCCATCCTAGAGCGCTCGTAGAGCGCGATCGTGGTCGCCATCGCCGCGTTCAGCGAGTGGGTGCGGATGGGGATGTGAGCGACGATGTCGGCTTCGGCGATCAGCTCGTCCGGGAGGCCCTCACGCTCGGCCCCGATCAGCAGGGTGAGGCTCTCTGCCCCCTCGGCCCTAGCCTCCGACAGCGCCACCCCGGCGCTCGGTACGAGCGCAATCTTGACCCCGGGGAGTTGAGATAAATCGGTGGCTCGGCACAGCGGCACCGTGAACACGGCTCCCATGCTCGAGCGCACTGCTTTGGGGCCGAACGGGTCGGCACTCCCGGGACCGATCGCCACCGAGCTCGCCCCGAACGCCTCGGCCGAGCGCAGCACCGCCCCGACGTTCCCCGGGTCGTGAACGCCATACAGATACACGCACAGAGGTCCGACCGGCGACGGTGCCCAGCGCTCCTCATAGACAGCGAGGGTTCGCGTCCCCGAGGCGAGCCCCGAGGCGTCGCTCAACAGCTTTTCCTCGACCTCGATTCCGGCCAGCCCGCTGCCTGCAGCGCAGAACCGCTCCACCGGCTGCCACCCGGCTCGGTCAGCCGCACTCAGCAGATCCTCGCCCTCGGCCACGAAACGGCCGCTGCGCTCGCGCTCGCGCCGGCGCATCCGCAGCTTGCGGATCTCCTTGAGCCTTTGGTTTTGCGAGCTGGTGATGGGCATTGGTGCTAAGAAAACGAAAAGGGCGCCCTCCTGATGGAGCGGCGCCCGGTTGGCGGTGCTGGTGGTGTCGGCGAGTGTCAGCCGGCCGCCAGCGCCTCACGGGCGCGGTCGGCAAACCGTCGGAAGGTGTCGGCATCGCGCACGGCGATGTCGGCGAGGATTTTGCGGTCGAGCTCGACGCCGGCCAGCTGGAGACCGTGCATCAGCTGCGAGTAGGACAGGTCGTTCTGGCGCGCGGCCGCGTTGATCCGTGTGATCCAGAGCCGGCGGAAGTCACGCTTGCGGTTGCGGCGATCCCGGTAGCGATACTGATCGGCCTTCAGCACCGCCTCCTTGGCGGTGCGGTAATGCCGGCTGGCGTCGCCCCGGTACCCCTTGGCCATGGCCAGCGTCGCCCGGCGCTTCTTGCGCGCATGGATCGATCGCTTCACGCGCGTCATGAGCGCTTCACCCCCAGGAGCTTCTTGACCCGCGGCTCGTCGTGATCGGAGATCACGGACGGGCGGCGCATCCGGCGCTTCCGCTTGGGCGACTTCTTCTCGAGGATGTGGGTCGAGTACGCACGGCGACCGCGCACCTTGCCGGTGGCGGTGACCTTGAAGCGCTTCTTGGAGCCGGAATGCGTCTTGGTCTTGGGCATCGAGCGCCGCCTAGTAAAGCAGACGACGCCCCGCGCTCAGGCGGCTGCGTCGCTGGACGCGCGGGTTTCCGCGCGCGGCGCGGAGGCCTCGGCTGAGCCGTCGGCCGCCTCGACTGAGCCGTCGGATGCCTTCTCTTGATCGGCGGCGTCGGCCGGCTCATCCGGGCCCGCGTCGGACGGCTCATCCGGGCCCTTTTCCTGCCCGGCGGCCAGGATCGCCTTGGAGGGCGCGAGCATCATGGTCATGTTGCGCCCGTCCTGCAACGGCGACTGCTCGACCACCGCCACGTCGGACAGTTCGTCCGCCAGCCGGTCAAGCAGGGACATGCCGCGTTCGGGATGGGTGACCTCGCGTCCCCGGAACATGATCGTGATCTTGACCCGATCCTTGTTGGTCAGGAAGCGGCGGACGTGGCCCTTCTTGGTGTCGTAGTCGTTCTGGGCGATCTTCGGCCGGAACTTGATCTCGCGAACGGTGATCTGCTGCTGGTGCTTGCGCGCCGCCTTCTGCTTCTGCGCCTGCTCGTACTTGTATTTGGAGTAGTCGAGCACCCGGCACACAGGGGGACGGGCATCGGGCGCCACCTCGACCAGATCGAGGTCTCGGTCTTGGGCGTAACTGAGCGCTTCGGCCGTCTTGATGACGCCGATTTGCTTTCCATCCTCACCGACCAGCCGGACTTCGGGCACGCGAATCCGGTCGTTGATGCGAGTCTGGTCGCGCTCTGGCGGGCGCCGGTCGAATCTACGAGGAACCGGCACTAGGGGCGGGAGCGGCGTGAAATCAAGCGGCGCCGGGCCGGGTGTGGTGATGCAGTCCGATCAACGGCGGCGAGTATAGCGGTGGTCCTTGCCAGTCCGGACAAATTGGCTAGTTGGTCGCGCGGCTTGTGACTTCGTGCGAAAGCCGCTCGACGAAGGCCTCGATCGGGCTCGATCCCGCGTCCCCCTGGCGATGCTCCCGGACCGCGACCTCCTGGGACTCCTGCTCCCGATCGCCCACCACCAGCATGTACGGGATCTTGCGCAGCTCGGCGTCCCGGATCTTGCGCCCGACCGATTCGGGACGCTCGTCAAGCTCGGCCCGCAACTCGGCCGCGCGCAGGCGCCCGAGGACGTCGCGCGCGTACTCGAGATGCCGGTCGGCAATCGGCAGCACGATCGCCTGCACCGGCGCGAGCCACGGCGGAAACTCGGCCGCGTAGTGCTCGATGAGGATTCCGATGAAGCGCTCGAACGAGCCGAACAGGGCCCGATGGATCATCACCGGGGTGTGCTCGGCGTTGTCGGCGCCGGTGTAGGTGATCCCGAAGCGCTCGGGCATCGCGTAGTCGAGCTGCACGGTGCCCAGCTGCCAGGAGCGCCCGAGCGAATCCGTCAGGTGCAGGTCGATCTTCGGCCCGTAGAAGGCGCCATCGCCTTCGTTGATTTCGAACGGCAGTCGCTGGCGCTCGAGCGCAGCAGTCAGCGCCCCCTCCGCCCGATCCCACATCTCATCGGTGCCGATCCGGTTCGGGGGCCTCGTCGAGACCTCGATCCGCGGCTCGAAGCCGAACAGGTCATACAGGTAGAAGCCGAACTGCAGGCAACCGATCACCTCCTGCTCGATCTGGTCCTCACGGCAGAAGATGTGGGCGTCGTCCTGGGTGATGTGCCTGACCCGGAGGAGCCCATGCAGCGTGCCGCTCGGCTCGTGACGGTGCACCAGCCCCTGCTCGGCCATCCGAATCGGCAGGTCGCGATAGGACTTGCGCGAGGTCTTGTAGATCTGGACGTGCGCCGGGCAATTCATCGGCTTGAGCCCCATCTGGCGCCCCTCGACCTCGGTGAAGTACATGTGGTCGCGGAACTTCTCCCAGTGCCCCGACTGCTTCCACAGCTCGACGTCGTAGATGATCGGCGTGTGGACCTCCTGATAGCCACGCGCTGAGTTCTGCTCGCGCCACAGGGTCGCCAGCGCGTTCCAGATCGCCTGCCCGTGCGGGTGCCAGAACGGGCCGCCGGGGCTCAGTTCGGAGAACGAGAACAGGTCGAGCTCACGCCCGAGCTTGCGGTGATCGCGGGCGCGGGCCTGCTCGAGCCGCTCGAAATACTCCTTCAGCTCGCGCTCGGAGAAGAACGCCGTTCCATACACGCGCGTGAGCATCGGGTTCTTGGCGTCACCGCGCCAGTACGCGCCCGCGACCGACTCGAGCTTGAACGCCTTGACCCGCCCCGTCGATGGCGTGTGGGGGCCACGGCACAGGTCGGTGAACGGCCCGTTGACGTACAGCGGTCACGTTCTCGAGGCCCTGGTCGCGCACCAGATCCTCGATCAGCTCGACCTTGTAGTCCTGGCCCTCCCGGACGAAACGCTCGAGCGCCTCCCCCACCGACACGTCCTCGCGAACAAACGGCTCATCGGCCGCGATGTGCGCGCGCATCCGCTCCTCGATCGCCGTGAAGTCGGCATCGCTGAGGGCGACTCCGTCGGGAAACTCGAAGTCGTAGTAGAAGCCGTTCTCGATTGGGGGGCCGATCGAGATCTTGACCCCCGGATAGAGCTCCATCACGGACTCTGCGAGTACGTGCGCGGCGTCGTGGCGGATCAGCCACAGCGCGTCGGCGCCGCTGCGGTCGGTGACGATCTCGATCTTTGGGGCCGTGCCGTCGCCGTCGCCGTCGCTGTGAGGCAGCGGCCGCGCCAGGTCGAGCAGGTCGCCGTCCACCTTCACCGCCAGCGCGGCGCGAGCGAGCCCAGGCCCGATCGCGGCCGCGGCGTCGGCGCCGGACGCGCCCTCGGGCAGGGTCAGGATGTTGCCGTCAGGAAGCTCGAACTCCATGCAGCCCGATGCTATCCGCGGCTTGGACGGCCCGTCCGGGACGCCACACTTGGACAGCCCGTCCGGGACGCCACGCTAGCTGTGCGTGCTGGACCTTCTCCGGACGCGGAAGCTGAACTTCCCGACCTGCTTGGCCGCGACCTCGTAGTCGGGGCACTCGACGTAGGGGATTGGGTCGCAGACCGGACCCTGCACAAGTTCGATCTTGCCGTGGAACTTCCCCAGGCACCATTTCCGGTCGCCGCTCGCGGGGATCAGCTTGACCCGCACCGTCTCGCCCGCGTTGGCCTGCCGGACGACCGCGGAGACCGAGGAGTTGCACTTGCTCGAATGCGACGACGTGCTCGCGTGGATGGTGTACCGGCGCACCTGCATGGTGGACTCCGGAGCGCGGAAGCGGAGCACGAACTTGGTCTTCGGGTGCCCTGTGTGAGGTTTGATGGTCGGCTGCGATGCGCTCTGCGCCGCCCCGGCAACGGCGGCGATCGCCGTCGCGAGGATCAGGGCCGCCACCAGCGCGCCGAAGAGGCCGAGCTTCTTCAACATCGCGGGCAGTCTACCCCGGCCGCCCACGCTACATTTACCGGGCTCCCGGGCGATTAGCTCAGCTGGGAGAGCGCCGTCTCGACAAGGCGGAGGTCGCTGGTTCGAGCCCAGCATCGCCCATATATCTCGGTCGCTCCAGGAACTCGGGGATGCCTGGACTGCCCGGTTTGCGGCCTGTACCCAGTTCGTCCGGGGACGAGCGGGTTCCCCAAGCGTGGGCAGCTACGCGCTGGCGTCGGGTCTTCCCCCTTTTCGGGTGAGGCGATGTCGGCCGGAGCTTGGGATGCTCGCCCCCTTTCGCATGTCGCCACGAGCCACGTCAACGGAGCTCTCGGCCGAGCAGGCAGACGCGACGCTTCAGAGCAGGTCGTTCGTCGCTCTGCTTGTCGTGGTCGCGGTCGTCGGCGTGCTGGTATCGCTCGCGGCCTGGTGCTTTGTCGAGGGCACCTACCAGCTCCAGCGGGAGATGTACACGCACCTGCCGAACGCGCTCGGCTACCAAAATGGCCCGCCGAAGTGGTGGCCGCTTCCAGTCTTGGCCGTCGGTGCCGTCCTCGTGGCACTGGCGATCTCGCGTCTGCCCGGCAACGGTGGTCACATCCCGGCCGACGGGCTGGCGGTTGGCGCTCCGTCGGGTCCCGAATGTCCTTCCAGGCGTGATCGGGGCCGGGCTGGCGACGATCGGCTTCGGGCTGGTGCTCGGCCCCGAGGCTCCTCTGATCGCGCTTGGCGGAGGCGTGGCGGCGCTAGCAGTCGGCCTGGCCCGTCGTGACATTCCGCCCCAGGCCCGGACATTGATCGTCGCGGCCGGAGGTTTTGCGGCTCTGTCGTTCATCTTCAGCTCACCGATGATCGCCGCGGTGATCCTGATCGAAGCCACGGCAATCGGCGGTCCCAGGCTCAGGCTCGTCCTCGTCCCGGGGTTGCTGGCCGCGGGGATCGGAACACTCGTTTCGCTCGGGATCGGATCGTTCACCGGGCCTGAGTACCAAGGCGTATGCGCTGGGTCCGCTGCAACTGAGCCCGGCCGCTCATCCGAAACTGGCCGAGTTCGGATGGACGATCGCGATAGGAATCGTCGTGGCCGTCATCTGTGCCTGCGTGATGCGCGGAGGGCAGCTCACCCACCGCTTCGTCTCGCGCCGAAACCTGCTTCCTGCTGCTGCCTGCGATCGCGCTCGTGATCGGCGGGCTCGCAATCGCCTTCTCACAAATCACCGGACGGAACGTCAACGAGGTTCTGTTTTCCGGCCAGGACCAGCTCCCGGGGCTCGTCAGTCAGGCAGGGGGCTGGTCGCTGGCGGCTTTGGCTGGCTGATCCTCCTTCAAGGGCCTGGCCTACGGTCTCTCGCTCGGTAGCTATCGGGGCGGGCCCGACGTTCCCGGCGGTTGTTCCTGGGCGCGGCGGGTGGGATTCTGGCCTCGCATCTCCCAGGATTCCCTGTTCAGGCCGGTGTCGCGGTGGGCATCGGCGCCGCGACCGTCGCCATCCTCCGACTGCCGCTCTCAGCGGTCGTCCTGGCCACCCTGCTGACGACCCACGCGGGCAACAACGTCGAACCGCTGATCATCGTCGGCGTCGTCGTCTCCTACATCGTGACGCTCTCGGTCTCGCGCTTGCCTCCCGGGCGACACGCACCACGAGCCGTCCCCGTGGTCGAGGCCGGTGCGCGGCCCGGCACCGGCCGCAGTCGCCGCTGACCACAGCTAGGTGCGGCCCGGCGTCCAGAGCAGCTCCTCCAAGTCCAGCTCACCAGGCCGTACCCGAATGACGTTGACTCGTCAACTATAATCTCTGTCATGGCCACACTCGCGACATCGAATCTCGACGGAGCTGCCCTCGAGGCGTGGCGAAGCTACATCCAGAGCCACGCTTCGATTCTCCGCCTGCTCGACGCCGAGCTGGTCGCCCAGCACGGCCTCACCACCCGTGACTACGAGGTCCTCCTGTATCTGGCCCAGGCCGACGGCCGCCGGCTGCCCATGTCCGTGCTCGCCGACAGCACGATGCTCACCCGCTCGGGGATCACGCGCTTGATCGACGGGCTCGTGGCAGGCGGGCTGATCGAACGGGTGTCGTGCCCCGAGGACGCGCGAATCTCCTACGCCCAGCTGACCGATACCGGTCACGAGAAGCTGCGCGAGGCGGGCTGCACACACGTGGCCAGCATCCGGCGCCTGTTCCTCGAGAACTTCTCCGAGCCGGAGATCGAACAGCTCGCCTCGCTGCTCAGTCGCCTGCCCGGAGCTCGCCCGGGTGGCTCCTGCACCGTCGAGTAGGCGACCATGAGCTTCCCCGCCGGCGCTACCTCGCAGGTCTCGATCCACCCCGACACGCGGATGGGCCCGGTTCGACTGACCGTCTCCGATCTCGATCGCTCGCGGTCCTTCTACGAGCAGGCAATCGGCCTGCGAGCATCCGAGCGCCCGGACGGCGCGCTCGCGCTCGGCACAGACAACAGCCACACCCTGGTCGAGCTTCACGGCGATAGCTCGGCGCCGGCTCTGGATCGCCGGGCCACGGGACTGTTTCACCTCGCCATCCTCCTCCCCACGCGTCGTGACCTCGCGCTCGCGCTCGCTCGGCTGGCCGAGGCGCGGTGGCCGCTGGACGGCGCCTCCGATCACCTGGTCAGCGAGGCGCTCTATCTGTCTGACCCCGACGGCAACGGGATCGAGATCTACCGCGACCGCCCGCGCGAGCAGTGGGCGCGCACAGCCGAGGGGCTCCAGATGGCGACGCTGCCGCTCGACCTCGACGATGTCGTCAGGGAGCTGTCGGGCACGGACGGCGTCCAGCACCAGGCGCCCGCCGGCACCACGATGGGGCACGTCCACCTTCAGGTCTCCGATCTGCCCGGGGCCGAGCGGTTCTACAACGGCGTGCTCGGCTTCGACGTCGTGGTGCGCGGCTATCCCGGCGCCCTGTTCGTCTCCGCCGGCGGCTATCACCACCACCTGGGACTGAACACCTGGCACAGCCGGGGGCGGCTCCGCCACCCCCCGGCTCGATCGGACTTCGTTCCTACGACATCGTCCTGCCCGACCGTGACCAGCTCGATCGCGTCCTGCACCGCATCGAGACGGCGGGGCTCGAAATCGAGGCCACGAACGCGGGGCCGCTGGTCCGCGATCCCTCCGGCATCGCGCTCACGCTGAGCGCTCCCTGACGGTCTCGGCCGAGCCCCCGGCCGCTAGGCTCTGCCTCCCCGGCGACGTGGCGGAGTGGCTACGCAGCGGCCTGCAAAGCCGTCTACACCGGTTCGATTCCGGTCGTCGCCTCTAGGTGGAAGGCTTCTCGGCAACGACCGTTCTCGCCACGCTGATGGCGACGCTGGGATTCCTGCCAGTTGGCAGACCGCCCTCTCGGGCGAGCGCGTCGGCAGTGAGCGGGCGCACCGCGACCCGCAGCGCGCTCTCGGACAAGCAGCTCGCAGGGGAGCGGGTGATCTACAGCTACAGCGGGCTGACCCCGCCGGCCAGCTTGATCTCGCGGATCGAATCCGGTGAGGCCGGGGGCGTGATCTTGTTCAAGTCCAACATCTCCGGCAAAGCGCAGATCAAGCGCGTGATGGCCGAGCTTCAGAAGGATGCGGCGCGCAGCCCTGTGAAATCGCCGTTGTTGATCATGACTGACCAAGAGGGCGGCGAGGTGCGCCGGCTTCCCGGCGGTCCGACGATGTCGGAGAAGCAGATCGGCGGATCGGCGCACCCGGATCGGCAGGCGACAGACGCGGGGCGCAGCGCCGGCCTGAACCTCAAGGCCGTTCACATGAATGTGAACCTCGCTCCGGTGCTCGACGTGTACCGCACGGCGGGCGATTTCATCGATGAGTTCGAACGCTCCTACAGCAACAACGGGGAGGTAGTGGCGCAGCTCGGCGCCAGCTTCATCAAGGCTCAGCAGAAGGCCGGCGTCGCCGCCACGGCCAAACACTTTCCGGGTCTCGGGGCGGCCGCTGTCAATGAGGACACCGACGCAGAGCCGGTCAAGCTCAACGTCTCGTTGTCCTCGCTGCGATCGGTCGACGAGCTGCCCTACAAGTCCGCGATCTCCGCCGGGGTCAGACTCGTCATGGTCTCGTGGGCAACCTATCCGGCACTCGATCGCCATCACCCGGCCGGCCTGTCCTCGACCGTTGTGCGCAAGGAATTGCGTCAGCGGCTGGGGTTCAAGGGCGTCACGATCACCGACGCCCTCGAGGCCGGGGCCCTGCGGGCATACGGGAGCACATCCAACCGCGCGCTGCATGCCGCGGGGGTCGGCATGGACATGCTGCTCTGCGCAAGCCAGAGCGTCAGCCAGGGAACCGTCGCCGTCGACGCGCTCGCCAGCGCGCTGCGCCGCGGGAAGCTGAGCCGGCCCAGCTTCACCGCATCGGTCGACCGGATCCTCGCCCTACGGGAGAGCCTCAGCAGCTGATCCTTCCCGGGCCGGCCTCCGCGCCGGATGCACACGCTCGGGCATATCGAGGCCACCCTGGAAGCCGAGGGCGATCAACTGCCCTCGGCTCCCGCGGGCAGCGATCAGTTCACAACGATCCCGAACGGCGCTGAGTCTCCCGGCAGCGCGGTCGGCGAGAAGAAGCGCTCGGTGAGCTCGCCCCCGTCCACGCGGAAGCCGCTCACCGCGCGGCCGCCGGAGTCGACCACCCACAGGGTTCGGCCGTCTGGGCTCAGACGGGCGTCTTCGGGCGCCAGGCCCGACGGCCCGTTGAATGGCGTGCTACCGAGCAGGGCGAGCGACCCTCCCGGGGTGATCGCGTAGCGAGAGATGCTCGGCGTGCCGGTGTTGACCGTGAACAGAAAGCGGCCGTCGTGGCTGATCTCGATCCAGCACGGGGCCGTCTGCCCGTCGGGGAACGGCGATGACCCGATCGGCGTGAGTACTCCCTGGGGGGAGTCGCTGAAGGCCGAAACGGTCCCGTTCCCAGTCCCACCGTGGGCGTTGGAGACGAACAGCTGGCTGGGGTTGGTCGGCCGGAACTCGCTTCCAAACGGCCCCGGACCCTGGGCGGCGAACGGCGATCCGGGCGCGGCGGTTAGCCGGCCACCGGCTCCGACGGTGAAGCTGTCGATCAGCGAGGAGCCGACGCGGGTTCCCACCAGCCTCGTCCCCGTGCCGCTGAACAGCACATCCCCGGGCTGCGAACCGGACGGCAGCGACACGGTGGACCCGGCGATGGGGCGCAGCCGCCCACCGAGGGTGAGACGGAAGCCGGCATAGTTGCTGTCGGCCGAGCCAGCATTCGCCACGTACACGAGGCTGTGATGGACGGCGAGGCTGACCGGCTCACTGCCCCCTGACGCAGCGACGCTGACGACGCTCAGCGAGCCGTCGTCGTGGACCCGCAACACCGAGACCTGGTTGCTGCCCGCGTCCACCGCGAGCAGATAGCGGCCGTCCCGGGCGAGCTGAAGCGCGCCCTGGGATCCGATGACCGCTCCCGTCCCGCCACCTCCGGTAAGGAAGGGCGAACCGGGAGCCGGCGTCAGCCGTCCGTCCGCGTGGCGGACGAAGGCGGCAATCGTGTTCGGACCCGCTGTGTTGTCATTGACGTAGAGGTGCCCGACCGAGTGATCGTGGGCGGCGGCCGAGGCTGCCACCGTCACGGCCAGTGTGGCCGCGAGCAGCGCAGCACGGCGCAGCACTCCCAAACAGGAACGCATCGCTGTCTCCTTAACGGTTAAGGGTTTGTTCTCTTTTCCCTGCCTCACCCAGTGACCGGCCGCCACTGGGGAGTCACTCCATTGGAGCACAGTGACACTGACACATCAACGAGTTCCGGCCCACTGACATGAAACGGTAAGAAGTTGTGTCAGTGCTCAGGCGGCGGCGGGCAGGCTGAACCGCACGCGTGTTCCCGCGGCAGCATCCGCGAGCCACATCTGCCCGCCGTGCGCCTCGACGATCGCCCGCGAGACAGCCAACCCCAGGCCCGCGCCCCCGTTCGTGCGAGCGGCATCCGTTCCGCCCCGGTAGAACGGGCCGAAGACAAGCTCGCGCTCTCGGGCGGCGATACCGTCTCCCGTGTCCGCGACCTCGATCTCGACTCGGTTGGCCACCGACTCGGCGCGGATCACGACGCTTCCGTCCGCAGGGGTGTGGCGAATGGCGTTCTGGATCAAATTGAACAGAACCCGCTGGAGCTTCTCAGGGTTGGCGCGAGCCGCGTGCACCGAGTCCGCGAGGTCGGCCCGGACTACCACCCCCTTCGCCTCGGCATGGACACGCATCGCGGCGACCGTCTCTCCCACCAGCTCCCGCAGGGCGACCCGCTCGAGCGACCAGTGGATATCGCCGGCCTCGAGCCGCGAAAGCTCGAACAAGTCGTCGATCAGCGAACTGAGCGCGACGATGTGGGTGCGCATCCGCGTGAGGTACTCCTGGCGCGCGGGACCGTCGACGATGTCATCCCCCACCGCCTCGGCGAGCAGTCGGAGTGAGGTGATCGGCGTGCGCAGGTCGTGCGAGACGGCGGCGACCAAATGGCGCCTCGCCGCATCGGATTGATCGCGCGCCGCTTCCTCGCCGGCCAGCTGCTTGACCATCACACTCGCGGCACGCGCCACGTCGGCCAGCTCGTCGTCCCCCTTGGTCTCGATCTCCAGTCCGCGCTCGCCCCGTCCCACGGCGATCAGTCCGTCTCGGATCGTCTCGGCGTCGTTGATGATCGGCTCGGCGAGCCAGTTGGCCGCCACCACGCCGACCACACCTGCGAAAGCGACGATCACCGCGACGGTCGCCGCGTCATGCCCAGAGACGAACATGAGCAGGCTCAGCACGACGAGCGCCAGCAACAAGGGACCGATGACGATCGTGACGGCGATCGCCAGCTGGCGCCTCAGCGGGCCGGCGCGGCCGCGCTCGCGGGCGATGACCGCGACTCGGGCCGCCGCGCAGGTGATGCCGCCGATGCCCAGCAGGACGAACAGGGTCACCAGCGTGCCGTGAGAACCGAGCGAGGAGATGCCAATCGCCCCCGCGACCCCGGCGGCGATCAGCAGCGCGAGGGCGGAGCGGCGATTCATGGCTGGAAGCGGTAGCCCACGCCCCACACCGTCTGGAGCCACCGGGGAGCGCCGGGGTCGGTCTCGAGCTTCGCCCTCAGCCGGCGGATATGGACGGTGACCGTTGAGCTGTCGGTGTAGAACGAGTACTGCCAAACCGCGTCCATCAGCTGATCGCGCGAGAAGACGTGTCCCGGATGGCGGGCCAGGAAGAGCAGCAGGTCGAACTCGCGCTGGGTGAGCTGCACCTCGCCCTCACCGACTTGGACCCGGCGCGCGGCGGGATCGATCCTCAGACCGTCGAGCTCGATCGCCGGATCCTGGTCGGGGTCGATGTCGATCCGGCGCAGGACCGCGTCAACCCGAGCCGTCAGCTCGGCCGGGGAGAACGGCTTAACCACGTAGTCGTCGGCGCCGAGGCGTAGCCCGATCACTCGGTCGGATTCGTCCCCCTTGGCGGTGAGCAGGATCACCGCGATCCGCTCGCGCTGCTGCTCGCGCAGACGTCGCATCACCTCGAGGCCGTCCATCCGGGGCAGCATCAGGTCGAGCACGATCAGGTCCGGGCGCTCCTCTTGCGCCGCCTCGATCGCGCTCGGTCCGTCGAGAGCGATCCGCGTCCGGTAGCCGTCGCGCTCGAGGTAACGAGCCACGATCTCGGCGATCGTCGGCTCGTCATCAACCACCAGCACGTTGCGACGCGTGGCTCCCGGCATACCGGCGATTCTGACAGCGCGTGGAAGCGTCCCGGGGGCGGCCCGATCCGCGTTCATGAGTTGTTCAGAAGTCCGGGTCCCCCCGGGGGGCCGACCGCCCCCGGTCTATACTCCGGCGCTCTCGCGGCTGTAGCTCAGTTGGCTAGAGCGTCTGCTTGCCATGCAGAAGGTCGAGGGTTCGAGTCCCTTCAGCCGCTCTGAGAAAAGCCCTCCAAATCGGAGGGTTTTTCGTTTGCTCCCGCTCAGGGCCGCTCGGACCCCGCCGGCCAGCCCCGAGCCGTCACTTCGGCGAGCTTGCCTTACAGCGGATTTCGGATTGGGCATCAGACTTGAGCATCAGATGAGAGCACGCATCAAGTCGTCTGCGGCGGCGTCATGGGCCTCCGGCGCGCTGGCAGTCGTGGTCATGCTGGGCGTGACGGGGTGCGGCGGCGGCTCCCCCCAGGCGCACAGCGCATCCGGGACGGTCCAGAACATCCCGTCGCCCCACATCCGCCAGCCTCCGCCGCGGGCCCATGACCGGCGGCCCAACATCGTCTTCGTCTTGACCGATGACCTGTCACGGGACCTCGTCCCCTACATGAACAAGCTTTCGGCGCTGAAGCGGCACGGTCTGACCTTTCGCAACTACTTCGTCTCCGACTCGCTGTGCTGCCCATCACGGGCGTCGATCTTCACCGGCGACTTCCCGCACAACACGGGCGTTTTCACCAACACCGGCGCAGACGGGGGGATCCGTGCCTTCTGGAAACACAACGACCAGCGCAGCGTCTTCAACCTCGCGCTCTACAAGGCCGGCTACCGGACGGCGATGATGGGCAAGTATCTGAACGGCTACCTGAGCCACCGGCATTCGCCGGTTCCGGCCACCTATGTCCCGGCCGGCTGGAGCGAATGGGATGTCGCGGGCTGGGGCTATCCGGAGTACCACTACACGCTCAATCAGAACGGGACGCTGCACCACTACGGGTCGGCGCCGCGCGACTACATGACCAGCGTGCTCACCCGCCTCGGGGTCAGCTTTGTCAACCAGGCGCAGAGCAGCCGGCGCCCCTTCTTCTTGGAGCTCGCGACGTTCAGTCCGCACGCTCCGTACGTCCCGGCGCCCCGCGACGCCCACCGCTTCCCCGGGCTTAAGGCTCCACATCCGCCGAACTGGAACCGTCTGCCCACCAACCCGCCAAGCTGGCTTCAGGGTCACCCGCCGCTATCGGCCGTCAAGCGCCTCCGGATCAACCGGGCGTTTCGTCGCCGCGTCCAGGACGTGCAGTCGATCGATCGGCTGATCGCCGCCATCGAAAGGGCCGTGGCCCGACAGCATCTCTCGCGCAACACGTATTTCGTGTTCAGCACGGACAACGGGTACCACACGGGCGAGTATCGGCTGGTCCCCGGCAAGCTGACGGCGTTCGACACCGACATCCGCGTCCCGCTGATCGTCGCCGGCCCCGGCGTCCGGCCCGGCTCGAGCACGGCGGCCATGGCCGAGAACATCGATCTGGCGAGCACCTTCACGTCGCTCGCTGGAATCCCCTTCAGCTCGGATGGTCAGAGTCTCACGCCCCTGTTCAAGGGCGGGCTGGCACCGCCCGACTGGCGCGACGCGATCCTGGTCGAGCATCACGGACCGGATTACGCGGAGCGCGATCCGGACCGGCAGAACTTCGACAGCGGCAACCCGCCCAGCTACGAGGCGATGCGCACCAAGGACTTCCTCTACGTCGAGTACGCGAATGGCCAGCGCGAGTTCTACGACCTGCGCACCGATCCCTACGAGCTAGACAACGTGGTCGGCAATCTCTCCACGCAGATGCTGGCGCGGCTCCACATTGCGCTCCAGCGGCTTCAGGATTGCCACGGCGGTCTCGCGTGCCGGAAGGCTGAGCACCTACCGGCGCAATTCATCAGCCAGGTCGCCGCGGACTCAAAGACCTGACTCGTGGTCGCGAATCACGTGCATCGCCCACCCGGCGGCGATCATCGTGAGGCCGTAGGAGATGAAACCGATGCCCGCGATGACGGCGAGCGTCGCGTAACCGATGTGGGGACTGGACACGATCACGATCCCAAAGATGGCGAGAACCAGCGCCGCGCAGATCCGCCAGAGGCGACCCTCGACGGCATAAAAGGCCGCGATGAAGCGGACCACACCGGCCGCGACCAACCAGATTCCGAGCAGCAGGGCAACCGCCTTCACTCCGCCGAGCGGATGGCGAATGAGCAACACCCCGGCGATCACGCTCAGTGCCCCCACCACAGCGAGTAGTCCGCGGTTCTGGGTTTGCTCGCTCAGCGCCGCGATCAGCTCGACGATTCCATCGATGAGGATGAAGATCCCGAAGATCACGGCGAGCGTGGAGAGGCTGTTACTGGGTTTCAGGATCACGATGATCCCGGCAACCACGCTCAGCACACCGACGAGCACGGCCAGCCACCAGCCCCAGGTCAACTCCCGCAGATCGCTGGCGGTTGGCGATGTCCCGGACATGTCCAACGCGCACGCTATCGGCGAGGCCGTCACGCGTTTCATCCCTTTCGGGTGATAGTCGCCAGGTCGCCGTGCTTAGGCTGGCCGGGTGGACAATGGTTAGCGCCCAGCTAGCGCGCTTGCAGTCGGGCGAGTCGACAGAACGCGGGCGAGCCGCCCGCCAGATCACGCCACGGTCGGCTCACGGAGATTGGGCGCCCGCTCCTGACCGACCAGACCCGATCGCGCTCCTCGAGAGGCAAGCCGTCACCCGGGTGCAGGAACTCGTCCCGATTCGCTACGGGCGGATGATGGTGTCCCCGTTCACCTTTTACCGCGGAGCGGCCGCGGTGATGGCGGCCGACCTCGCGGCGACGCCCGACTCGGGAATCGTCGTTCAGGCGTGCGGCGATGCCCACATCTCGAACTTCGGCGGATTCGCCGCCCAGGATCGGCGGCTGATCTTCGGCCCGAACGATTTCGACGAGACCTTGCCCGCGCCCTTGGAGTGGGACGTCAAGCGAATGGCGGCCAGCGTCGAGATCGCCGGCCGGGACATCGGGCTCCCGGCGAAGCGCCGGCACCGGCTCGTGTCCGATTCGGTCAAGGAGTACCGCGAGGCGATGGCCGGCTTCGCGCGGCAAAGCCACCTCGATGTCTGGTACGAGCGCATCAACGCGAGCGAGCTGGTGGATCGGTTCGGCGGGAGGTTGGGCAAGCAGGGCCGGATCGTGTTCGCGAAACCGTTCGCGAAGGCCCGGCGCAAGACGAGCCTGCGAGCAGTCGAGCGCCTGACCGACCGGGTCGACGGCGAGCTGCGCTTTCGGAGCGTCCCTCCACTCCTGGTCCCCCTCAAGGAGCTGGTCGATCCGGATGACGCTCGGCGCGACGTCGATATCGTCCGCGTGGCCCTCGACCGGTATGCCGAAAGCCTCGATGAGGACCGGCGCTACCTGTTCGGGACCTACCGCTTCGTTGACATGGCCCGAAAGGTCGTGGGAGTCGGGAGCGTGGGCACGCGCGCGTGGGTGCTGCTGTTCGTCGGCCGCGGCGGTCGGGATCCTCTCGTGCTCCAGATGAAGGAGGCGCAGACGTCGGTGTTGGAGCCCTACCTCGGTGCGAGCGTGTTTGAACACCCAGGCGAGCGAGTCGTTCGCGGACAGCGCATGTCCCAGGCCGCAATCGATCTGTTCCTCGGGTGGCAACGAAGCCTGGGCCTCGACGGCAAGGAGCACGACTTCTACATCCGCCAGCTCTGGGACTGGAAGGCGTCGATCGATCTGTCGCGGATGACCGACAGCGGCCTGCACGCCTATACCCGCGCCTGCGGGTGGTCTCTGGCGCGTGCCCACGCCCGCTCCGGCGACCGGCTTGCGATCGCGGGGTACTTGGGCGGCGGACCAAGATTTGACCGCGCGATTGCGCGTTTCTCCGCGGCCTACGCCGACCAGAATGAGCTCGACCACCAGAGACTGATCGACGTCGTCGCCCACGGCGAAATCGACGCCCGCCCGGGGGTCTAAAGCGCCACCTTCGGTCGTGCTTCAGTGGCCCCGCTACAGTGCTCGGCCGGCGGGAGGGGAGATCTAAGAGAGGAAAGGCATGAGAAGAGCGGTACTACTGATGGCAATTTCGAGCCTCGCACTCGCGGTGATTGCACCGACGGCGGTGGCGAAAGCCCACAAGACGCGCCACTACTACCTGGCGCTGGGAGACTCGCTCTCGGTCGGCTATCAGCCGAACTCGTCCGGTGTCGGAGTCGAAACCAACCGCGGCTACACCAACGACTTGGTGCGGCGCGAGTCGAAGCGAATCAAGCACCTCAAGCTGGTGGAAGTCGGCTGTCCGGGTGACACGACTTCGAGCCTGCTGACCGGTCAGGGCAACAGCCCGAGCGCGAAGAAGTTCCACTGCGACCGCAAGCACGGTTCGCAATTGAAGGCAGCGGTCGCCTTCCTGAAGGCGCACCACAAGGCGGGCGAGGTTCCACTGATCACAATCGACATCGGCGCCAATGACGTCGAAAGCTGCGCGTCGGAGCCCAACCTCGCGGCCGTCGCGACGTGCATCAACGCAGGCGAGACGGCGATCAAGACCAACCTGCCGAAGATCCTCGCGGCGCTCAAGGCAGCCGCACCCAAGCGCGCCACGCTCGTGTCGATGAACCTGTACGACCCGGTTCTGGGCGACTACTTCAGTGCTGATCCCAACCAGAAGGTGCTCGCCTCGGCCTCGGTGTCCTTCCTGAAGAGCGTCAACGGCGACATCGCCTCGGCCGACAGCCAGTCGGGCTTCAAGACGGCCGACGTCGCGGACGCGTTCAACAGCTACAACCAGTCGCCGACGGTCTCCTACGAGGGGCAGATGATCCCCGTGGATGTGGCCTATGTGTGCGGTTGGACCTGGGCCTGCACCACGCCGCCCGTCGGCCCCAACATCCATGCCAACGACCTTGGCTACGGCGTGATCTCCGACACGTTCTACGGCGCCGCGGGGCGCCTCAGGTAAAGCCGGAACCGGACCGCGGCCGGGGCGACGGTCGTCACCGTCGCCCCGCCGCGCGCGCCCCCACCTCACCCGTCGCGCCGGAGCTCGCTGGGATGGCCGAGATACTGCTCGGCCAGCCGCTTCGGCGCTCGGGTAAACCAGGCCTCGACGATCAGCTCCTCGAGCTCGTCGAGAGCGATCCGATCGAGGCGGACGAGGATGGCCGGGTAGCCGTCGAAGTGCGGAGTGGTGAAGTAGACCTCGGGGTCGTCGGTGATCAACGCCTTCTTGACGCCGAGATGCTCGACCCGCGCCCCCATGATCGGGCCTTCCGCCGCCTTCACCCTGAGCGCCCGCAGGTCGGCCTGACGGAGCGGGCGCTCCCACACGAACAGCTTGTCGCGCACGCGCCAGGCAGGGTGCCCGTGTGAGGCCTGTTCTTCCGTTCCCGGTAGCCCCAGCGCGATGCGGCGCACGTCCTCCCAGTCGGGCACGAGATTACGTCCTCATCCGCGGCCGATCACGCTGCCACATCCCGCCAGGTCATATCCCCCGACGTGGGAGAGTCGCGTGGTGAAGGCCGTGCTGGAGAGGAGGTTCCCGAGCGCCTGGGCCGCGGGGTGCTGGGCCCACTTCTCATCGAGCCAGATCTGCACCGTGTGCGGCTCGAGGGCAATGAACCGGAGCCCGAACGCCCACGCCGCGGCCTCGGTGGTGAGAGCACCGCAGCGGCGCATGGCCGCGATTCGCGCAGCTTCGATGTGGCCCCCCGCCCGCGGACCTTTCGGGACTGCCCTTCCCGCCTTGGCCGCGGCCCGTTCGAGCGCCTGCTGGCTGACCGCACCGGGCTCTCGCTGCACGATCGGGAGCTGACCGTCGAGGATGGCTTTGACGCTACGTCCATCGCGCTCGGGGCTCAGACCGATCCCGACCCGCCAGTGGGCGAGCTGCATGCGAACTACGGGAACGGGAGGCTCGGGCAACCGCGCCTCGAGCCCGTGGACGACCGCCGCGTGCACACCCCCGCGCGCGAGTGCCTGCACGGCCGTCCCCGTCGAGGACGAAAGCGCCGACATGCTCGCTGGTCCCAGGCCCCGCAGCATCGTCTCCCCGATGCCGAGCGCGGGATCGCACCCGGCGACGACGAGGCCGTCGAGGTTGGTGCCGGGAAACAGGCGCAGCTCCCCGTGCTCGACGATCCCGTCGGGCGACGCCCACCCATTCGCGCTGATCCCATGATCGGGCAGCTCGGCCGCCACCAGCCGCTCGCCGACCCGGCCCACCCGAAGCGGCGCGCCCTCTGAGAGCTTGCCTCCGAGCGCGGGCACGACGGCGGGTTCCGGTGACGAGAAGAGCTGCTCCACTTCGCTGCCCAGCGCCCGGGCGAGGCGGATCGCGGCATCGACGCCCGGCGTGTTCTGGCCAGCTTCGGCGGCGGCGATCAGCTGCCGGCTCACCCCCGCCCGCGCCGCGAGCTCGGACTGGGTCAGTCCGCATTCGAGGCGCCGGTCGCGCAGTCTCGGTGTCATTCCCCTCGCTGCCATTATCCCGTTATGCTGCCAGCATTCTGGCATTGTCCACAAGCTGGCCGTCTTTCGGACTCGCGGCGATCGTCGCCCTGGCAGTCGCCGGTTGCGGCGATTCGAGCTCAAATTCCTCGACCACGTCGACGAACGCCAGTGCTCCGGCCAGCGGCGGGTCCGGGCAGCCGACGGTGCTCGCCGCCGCCTCGCTGACCAAGGCCTTCCCCCTGATCGACCCCAGCCCCACGTACAGCTTCGGCGGTTCGGGGGCGCTCGAGACCGACATCGAACAGGGTGCGCCGGCTGACGTGTTCGCCGCGGCGAGCCCCAAGCAGCCGGCCGAGCTGTACGCCAAGGGCCTGGTCGAAAAGCCGGTCGAGTTCGCGACCAATCGCCTGGTCCTGATCGTGCCCAAGAGTAATCCCGCCCACATCACCTCGGTCAGCGACATCACCAACCCCGGGGTGAAGCTGGTGATCTGCAACGCCACGGTCCCGTGCGGCGACTACGCCCGAACCGCCTTCGCGAACCTCGGGATCACCACGGCGGCGATGAAGAACGTGGCCAGCCAGACCACCGATGTCACCCAGACCGTGGCCGACGTGGCGCTCGGGCAGGCCGACGCCGGATTCGTCTACATCACCGACGCCAAGGCGGCCGGGGGCAAGGTCAAGGTCGTCGAGCTGCCCGCCCAGGCCAAGCCGGACACCCAGGACTACATCGCCGTCGTCAAGGCGAGCAGGAATCAGACCGGGGCCAAGGCGTTTGTGGCCAAGGTCCTCTCCCCCAGCGGACAAGCGACGCTGAAGGCAGCAGGATTCGGCACTCCGTGAGACTCGGGCGGGCCGCCGTCGCGGTAGGCGCCGCGGTCGTGGTCACCGTCGTGCTCGCGTTTCTGATCCTGCCGATCGTCGCGCTGATCACCTATCAGCCCATCCACACCCTGCTCCACGGCTTCGGGACCAGCGTCGCCACCGACGCGATCCTCGTCTCGCTGAAGACCAACCTGATCGCGTTCGTGCTGATGATCGGTCTGGGGACACCCTTCGCCTACATCATCGGCCGCTCCCGTTTCCCCGGGCGCGCGCTGGTGATCACCATCGTCGAGATCCCGCTCGTGCTGCCGCCCGCGGTGGCGGGACTGGCGCTGCTCGTCGCATTCGGCCGTCTGGGGCTGCTCGGACACACCCTGCAGGTCATCGGGGTTGACCTGGCCTTCACCCCGGCGGCAGTGGTCATCGCGATTCTGTTCGTGGCCAGCCCGTTCTACCTGCGCGGAGCGATTGCCGCCTTCGAAGGGGTCGATTCGACGTTGCTCGATGTCGCCGGGACGCTGGGCGCCGGCCCGGCCAGGCGGATGTTGAGGGTCGCGCTGCCCTTGGCGGGCGGTGGCCTGAGCGCGGCGGCGGCCGTCGCGTTCGCGCGCGGCTTGGGTGAATTCGGCGCGACGATCCTGTTCGCCGGCAGCATCCAGGGAAGCACCCAGACGCTTCCGCTCGCCGTCTACTCGCTGTTCGACGCCAGCCTCGACCAGGCCATCGCCATCGGCGTGCTGCTGATAATCGTCAGCGCTGCCATCCTGCTCACGGCCAAACTGCTGTGGCATTCATGGAGCTCAGCGCGACCGAAATCACTCTCCCCCGTCGCTCCTTTGAGCTTCGGACAACGCTGACGCTTGGTGCCGAGACGCTCGCGCTCGTCGGTCGCTCCGGCGCTGGGAAAACGTCGCTGTTGCGGACAATCGCCGGACTCGAGCATCCCCGCACCGGGCGGATCACGCTGGACGAGGAGGTGTGGCTCGACGTCACGCGCGGGATCGATCGGAGGCCCGAGCATCGCCGGGTCGGCTATCTGCCCCAGGACTACGGGCTTTTTCCCCACCTGTCGGTGGCCGGCAACGTGCGCTTCGCCGCCCGGGGCGACCGCCCCGACCTGCTTGAGCGGCTGGCCATCGCCCATCTCGCCGACGCGCGCCCGGGCCAGCTGTCGGGAGGCGAGCGTCAGCGCGCCGCGCTCGCCCGCGCGCTGGCCCGCGACCCGCGCGTGCTGCTCCTCGACGAGCCGTTCGGGGCGCTCGACACGATCACCCGCCGGCAGGTCCGGGACGAGCTGACCGAGATCCTCCGACTCCTTGCGCTGCCCACGTTGCTGGTCACCCACGCATTCGAGGACGCGACCGCGCTCGCCGACCGCCTCGGGGTGATCGACCATGGCCGGATCCTCCAGCTCGGGCCGCCGCAGGAGATCATGAGGCGCCCCGTGGACGCGACGGTGGCCGCTTTGGCCGGCGCCAACGTGCTCGAGGGCAGGGCGACGCCGACCGGGGCCGGGTCGGAGATCGAGATCGCCGGCGGCGGGAAGCTGCGCAGTTCGACGGCTGCGACGGGGCCGGTCCAGGTGGCGGTGCATCCCTGGGCGCTCGAGCTTGTCCCGGTCACCGAGGCCGCATTCATCGACACGATCGTGAGCACCCGCGAGGAAGGCGGCCGTCTCGTCGTGCGCCTAACCCGCGTGATCGCTCGCGTCCCTCTTACCGCGGACGGCCAGCCGCGTTTCGAGCCGGGCGCGGCCATCGGGTTGCACGCCTCGCCCGCCGACGTTCACGTGCTGGGCCCGGAAACTCAGTCCGCGGCCGCCGCGACGCGAAGCTGAGCGCGCCGCTCGCGCCGGGCCACGACCGCCGCGACGAGGACGCTGAGCTCGAACAGCGCATATAGAGGCACCGTCTCCAGCAGCATGGTCACCGCGTCACCGGGCAACAGTGCCGCGACGGCGGCACAAACGGCGATCGCGTAGCGCCGGTTGCGCCGCAGCTGAGCGGGGGTGATCAGGCCCATCCGGGTGACCGCCATGATCGCCACCGGGACCTGGAACAGCAGCCCCATGGCGAGCAGCGTCGTGGCGGCGAACTTGTAGTACTGGCTCGCCTGAACGAGCACGTTGAACTGCCCGCTATTGAAGTTCTGAAAGAACTTGACCGCCGCGGGCAGCACGGCGAAGTAGCCAAAGGCAACCCCCATCAGGAACAGCCCGGGGACTGCGATGAGCACCGGACGCATCCGCCGCCGCTGCTCGGGCTCGAGCGCAGGCATGAAGAAGCCATAGAGCTGGAGCAGCAGCACCGGTAGCGAGAGGATCAGGGCGAAGATCAGCGTGACGGTCACGGTCGTGGTGAACGGCTCTCCGATCCCGAGTGTTACGGGCCTGTCCCCCGCCGGGGGAGCGGACAGCCGCTCGACCTGACGCGACAGGCTCCTCCCGACGTTCTCGAGCGCAGCTCGGTCGGCGGCCGAGTGGGGCTGGGAGTCGAGCACCCCGACCACGGTCCGCAGATCGACGGCTACCTCGCGGGCGCTCCGCTGCACCGTGTACGTGGCCCCCAGCGGCCCGTGTCCGTCGCGAACCTGCTTCTCGGTCTGGTGGGCCAGCGGCGCGTTCACCAGCGTCAGCAGGCGGTGGTTCTGCCAGAAGCAGAATCCGAAGGCGACGCCGACGACCAGCAGCGCCACGATCACCCGCGTGCGCAGCTCGTCGAGATGCTCGACGACGCTCAGCTGGGCATCGTGCTCGACCGTGCTGAGCGTGCTCCGCACGCGCATCGATCAACCTGTGACTGGTCGACCCTGCCCCGGCCTAGGCCGCGGGTGTGACCTCGTCACGGTCGGCGACAATCGGCGTCGGCTCCGCCATGTGAGCGCTCTCGAGCTGCTCCGCCGGCGCTTCGCCACCGATCGCCTCCTTGAAGCCGCGCAGGCCCGTACCGAGCGATCGCCCCATCTCCGGCAGACGCTTGGCTCCGAATACGAGCAGCAGGATCAAGAGAAGAAAGGCGAGGTGGATTGGATTGTCGAGTCCCATCATCGTGGCTCCGATCGGTCGGGGGTTCGAGAGCTGATACGAGAGCGGACCGGAATCGGATCACAGTGATCCGGAACGCCGTCGAGTCCGTACTCAGTGGCTGTACCCGGGCGTCCGGTCCCGGGCAAGAGCAGGGAGCCACTGATGACCGACACCGTGAACACGGAGGAACGACCGAGCGACGGCGCCGTGCGCGAGCTCGCACGCGACGACCTCGAACGAAAGAAGTTTCTGAAGATGGCCGGCAAGACGATGGGCTCCGGCGCGGCCGCGGCGGCGCTGGGAACCTTCATCGCCGCGTGCGGCTCGAGCTCGAAGCAGCCCAGCAGCTCGTCCACGGCCACGAGCGGCGGCGCCTCCGCGGGCACCACAAGCACGACGAGCTCGGGCAACGGCGATCTGGCGATCGTCAACTACGCCCTGACCCTGGAGTACCTGGAGTCGCAGTTCTACGACAAGGTCGCTGCCAGCGGCCTGTTCCATGGCGCGACCCTGGCCATGCTGAAGAGCTTCGGAGCCGAAGAGCACGCGCACGCGGCCGAGCTGAGCGCCACGGCGGCCAAGCTCGGCACGCCCGCCCCGGTCCCGAAGAGCAAGTTCCCGATCCACACCGCCCCGCAGGTGACGAAGCTTGCGGCCACGGTCGAGAACCTCGGCGCAGCGGCGTACCTGGGTCAGGCGGGGAATATCCAGAGCAAGGAGATCCTCGCCGCGGCGCTCGCCATCCACACCGTCGAAGGCCGTCACGCGGCGACCCTCAACACGCTGCTGAAGACCTCGATCACTCCTGACGGCGCCTTCGCCAAGCCGAAGTCGATGACCCAGGTACTGGCGGCTGTCAAGCCGTTCATGGCCTAACGAAAGGATTTTGAACATGACACCTTCATTGCCTGATAGTCCTGAACTGGCGGGCGTCGAAGTCCACGGACTCACTCGCGCCAGCTTCATCCTGCGAGGCGCGCTGGCCGCCGGTGCGGTCTACGGCGCAATCGCGGTCGGCCCATTCGTGAACGGCGCGCTCGCCGCATCGGGATCGAGCGACGCCGACATCCTCAACTTCGCGCTGACGCTCGAATATCTGGAGACCGAGTTCTACAAGCGGAAGGGCAAGTCGGTCGGACTCAGCGGCGAGGCAAAGTCGCTGGCTGCGATGCTCGGCGATCAGGAGAACGAGCATGTGCACGCCCTCATGACCGCGATCAAGGCCGGCGGCGGCACGCCCGTGAAGAAGCCGACGTTCGTGTTTCCGGTCAATAACCAGGCCAGCTTCCTGAAGCTCGCCTATACGCTCGAGAACACCGGCGTCGGCGCCTACAACGGTGCCGGGCCGGCGATCTCGGATCCCAAGTACCTCGCGGCGGCTGGTTCGATCGTCCAGACCGAGGCGCGCCACGCGGCGGCGATTGCGTTGCTGATCAACGAGTCGGTTACGCCCAGCGGCGCGTTCGACAAGCCGCTGAGCAAGGCGCAGGTGCTGGCCAAAGCGGGCCCGCTGATCAAGAAGGGCTGATGCGCGACCGATCTCCCGGACCCACTTTCCGACCGGACTGCTCGCTGGGCAGCGAGGTGCAGGGGTAGAGCTAGCCGTAATGCGTGGAGCAACGCGTTTTCTCCGCGGGACCCCCGACCCCGGCGTGCCGGACGAGGCGCTGATGGCGCGCGTGCAGGAAGGTGACGCACGCGCATTCGAGGCGATCTTCGACCGGCACGGCGGGGTAGCCTTTTCGCTCGCCTACCGGATGTGCGGGCGCCGCACGATGGCGGAGGACGTCGTTCAGGAGACCTTTCTTTCGCTATGGCGCCGGGGGGAGCACTATGACCCGGCGCGCGGTAGCGTCCGGGCGTGGGTGCTGGGCGCCGTCCGTAACCGCGCAATCGACTCGTTTCGCCACGAGGCGGCGAAGGCGGGCCGCGACGTGCTCGATGATTCGATCCTGGAGGTGCCGGGGCGCGAGCGGGTGGAGCTGGAGGTCGAGCGCAATGAGGAGGCGGGGGAGGTGCGGCGCGCCCTGACGGAGCTTCCCACCGACCAGCGACGCGTGATCGAGCTCGCGTTCTTCGGGGGTTTCAGCCACAGCCAGATCGCCGATCTGCTCGACCTGCCGGCGGGCACCGTGAAAGGCCGCATGCGCCTGGGCATGACCAAGATGCGACTCGCGCTCGGCACGGCCGCGGGAGATCCGGCGCGATGAGCAGCTACGGGAACACACCGGGGCACGACCGGAGCGACGACGCCGCAGCCTACGTGCTCGGTGCGCTCGAACCGGGCGAAGCCAAGGCCTACCGGCGTCATCTCGAGGAATGCGAGACGTGTCGCGAGGAGGTCTCCGCCCTGCAAGGGGTGGCGAATGCGCTGCCGATGGCCGCACCGCAGTTTCGTTCCCCCTCGGGGCTGAGGCAGCGCGTCCTAGCGGAGGTTGGCGCCGAGCACCGCCCGCAGCGGCTCACCAGGCGCCGCGGATGGCCCTCTGGCTCGTGGCTCCCCCGGCCGGCGCTGGCGTCGGCCCTGGCGGTCGTGCTCGTGGTCGCCGCCGTTGGCGCCGCGGTCTTGCTGGCGAGCGGTTCGAGCCAGCCTCGGATCACGCAAGCCGACGTGATCGGCTCGGCCGGGACGGCTCAGGTGCGCGTCGCCAGCGGTCGCGCCGAGCTCATCGTTCGTCACTTTCCGCCGCCGCCGGCGGGGAGGATCTACGAGGTGTGGCTCAAGCGCCCCGATCGCCCTCCGGCACCGACCAACACCCTGTTCACAGTGACCCGCACAGGTGAGGGTGACGTCGGGGTGGTCGGCCAGCTCCGTGGGGTCGACGAGATCATGGTCACGGCGGAGCCCGCGGGCGGCAGCTCCGTGCCCACGCGCTCGCCGGTGATCGTCGCCCGTCTGAGCTGAGGTTCCACGGATCAGGTGATCCGTTCGATCCGGGTGTCCGTATCCCAGGGGAAACCCCAACTCCCCGGAAGGAGCACCCCTATGACCCAGGAACTGGACCTCGCGGCGGTTGACGTCGACGGAGCAGTCCGAGAAACGGCAGCCCAGGCGATGGACGCGCTCGACGGCGATACGCGCTCGCAATTCCTTCGCCGCGCCGGCCTGGCGGGCGGCGCCCTAGTCGGCGGCGGAGCGATCCTAGGGGCGCTCGCGCCGAGCGCGATGGCTTTCAGCAACGGGGACCGGCCGCCGGCCAAGTTCGGTAAGGGTGACATTGGCATCCTCAACTACGCCCTCACCCTGGAGTACCTCGAGTCGACGTTCTACAACGAGGCGACGAGCAATCAGCGTCGCACGGGCTTCCTGAGCAACGCTCAGGCGCAGGTGTTCCTGAAGACCGTCTCCCACGACGAGAACAAGCACGTCCATGCGCTGAAGAAGGCGCTCGGGCACCACGCAATCAAGAAGCCGAAGTTCAACTTCCACGGTGACAACGCGCAGCAGCAAAGGTTCTTGAACGCGTCGTACACGTTCGAGAACACGGGCGTCCACGCCTACTCCGGACAGGCGTTCAACATCGCCGAGCCCAAGGTCCTGGCCGAGGCGCTGTCGATCGTCACCGTCGAGGCGCGTCACGCCTCGGTGGTCGGGCTGATCCTCAGGGGCACCGAGCACGGGATCTCCCCGAACGGCGCCTTCGACAAGCCCTACGGTGCCACCCGCGTCCTCAAGGACGTCGAGCACCTCCACTACATCGAGAGCTGAGCTCTCTCCCCCGTCGCGTGCGTCACGCCCGCAGGCGTGGCGCACAGACGGATGACTTGATCCCGAGCCTCCTCGAGCGCGACGGTCATCCGGGTCCCGAGCGGTCTAGCTGAAGCTGCTCAAGAGCGTCGAAGCCGGCGCGCCGTAGTCGGGATGATCGAGCAGGTCGACCCGCTCGACCCACTTCACCCACTGAAATCCGCGTGCGAACGGGGCTACCAGCCGCAGCGGCGCTCCGTGGGCGTGGCTGAGCGGCTCACCGCCCACGTGCGTGGCCAGCAAGAGCCGATCGGCATCGGCCAGGGCAAAGCTCCACCGGTAGCCGGTGACGGACACAAACCTGACGTGACGGGCACGGCCCAGGACCCCGGCCGGCTCGAGCAACTGCTCGAGCGATATTCCCTGCCATCGCTGCGTCGAGTAAAAGCCGCCGGTGCAGTCGAGCGTGGCCGTCAGCTCACCCATGCGTGTTAGCTCCGAGAGGGGCAGCGACAGCTCGCGCCCGACTAGGCCGCTCACCGCCAAGCGGTAGCGCCCCGAATCGATCGGACGGGGGTTATCGGCGACCCATGAGGTGGTGGGGAACGCGTTGCCCGCGAACGACGCGGCCTCGTAGGAGCCGGTGAACCGGCGCCGGGCGCCGCGGAGCCCGAGCACCCCCTCCGCTGTCCGCTGACCCCGCGCGACGAGCAGCGCGCTCGCCCCCATTCCCGCCGCGATCAGGAACTGGCGGCGGTCGGAGATGTCCCGGCGTCGCAGCCGCTTGGCGCGCACGGCCATGTGCCAGCCCACGGCCGCAACGAGCGCGGCACCGAGCACGCCATGCCAGCTGAGCAGCGTGTAGCCCGCGAGGGCCGGGGTCTCCCCGGACGCCCACAGCCAGCCCGAGCCGAGGGCCGCGCCCACGAGCCCGGTGCCGATCACCCCGGCGGCCATCGTGCGGTCCGGGCGCGCCAGCACGCGGCCCGCCACGCGGCGGAGCTTGATCACCAGCAGCGCCGCAATGGCGAACCCGAGCACGTCGTGGACTTCGAACACCCAGGCCTGACCGGGGGCCCCGGCGAGGAGGGTGAGCGCACCGCTCACGAGCAGGCAGGCCACGAGCACCGCCAGAGCCCAATCGGTGCCGCGTGCCCTCATCAGCGCTACAACCGAACCGCGACCAGCCCCACCGCGAGCAGCACGAGTGCGATCCACAGCGTGCCCAGCGCTCCTTCGAGCGGGTCGGACAGGCGTTCCTTGGTCAGCTCGAGCACGCTCCCGTCGGTCAGGCGCTGCTGACCCGAGATGGACGTCGTGCGCCGTCGCAGCTCCCGCGCCGGCGTGCTCAGACGACGCTGCACGACGCTGAGCAGGCAGCAGGCCGCGGCCACGAGCAGCCCAGCCGGTCGGATCTCGAGGGCGTTGACGAAATAGCCGGTGAAGGCGGGGAAAGCCCCCCAGGCGAGCGCGAACCACATGTCGCCGTGAAACCGGCCCCCGGCGAGCTCGAGGTTGTAGGCGGGCACGAGCAGCCCGCCGGCGATGACCAGCGGGATGAGCAGCGGCGAGACGGTGACGATCCCCACCACCCCGATCGCCACCGCGCCCACCAGCCCGGCGACGGCGATCGCGATCAGGGCGGTCCGTGACAGCCGCGTGCCCAGGGGACGTCCGCCGAGCTCGTCAAGGGCGTGGGCGCTGAATCCGACCGCCAGCAGGAAGGCGCCCAGCGCGGCCAGCAGCCGGACGGGGTAGATCTTCGGCGCCGCCGCGGCGCCGAGCGCGATGTAGCTCAGATGCCACGCCGTGTAGGGCGGGTGGAGGATCGTGACCAGGTCTCTCCACCCGCCCGGACGCAGGGCGTAGAAGGCGGGGCGGTCAAGCTCAGGCGCGGTCGCCATCCCTGATTCCCCACATCACCACGCCGGCGCCGAAGCTCATCCGGCGAAGGCGAACGTCCCGCAGGCCGGCGGCCCGCCATAGGGCCGCGAGGTCGGGCTCGGACTGGTCAAGCGCCTCGATGCTCGGCCCGAGGAACCGTCCCACCTCAACCCAGGCGTTGGAGACGAATCGTCCGAGCAGCGGCAACCCGACGCGCGTGTACAGCCACCACAGCGGGCGGGCCCACCAAGCGCCAGGCACGCCGAACTCGACCATCCCAATCCTCCCCCCCACCCTGACCACACGCGCCAGCTCGCGCATCGTGGCCGCGCGGTCGTCGACGTAGCGCAGGAGGTAGGTGAACGTGAGGGCGTCGAACTCACCGTCGGCGAAGGGCAGCCGCTCGGCCTCGCCGGGCACGAGCTCCACTCGCGCGGCCAGCTCGGGGTCGTGGCTGAGGCGCGAACGGGCGCCCGCGAGCATCGCCTCGCTCTGATCGAGCCCAACCACTTGGCCGGCGCCGTGGCGGACGAGCTCGAGGGCGACCAGCCCCGTCCCGCAGGCCACGTCGAGCACGCGCTGATCGGGAGCCGGGTCGACCGCCGCGACCATCGCCCGCCGCCAGCGGGGATCCTGGCCGAAGCTGAGCGCGGCGCCCATCCGGTCGTAGTGCGCCGGAAGTCCGGCGAACAGCTCGACCGCGTGAGCCTTGCGCGCAGAGGGGGCACTGTCCACAGGCATGGACACCTCCGGCAAGCCTACGCCTCGACCGAGCTTCCCTCCGCCGCCGCGGCGGGCACTGGCTCCTCGGCCAACGGTCCCGCCTCCATCGCTCGCCACCGGGCCACCGTGCCCCGCAGGCGGAAGTAGGCGATCCCGCCCGGCAGCGTCGGCAGCCAGAAAGAGATCACGCGATAGGCGAGCACGCCGAGGATGGCGAGGCTTCCCGGAGCGCCGAAGGCGATCAGCGCGCCGATCGTGCCGCCCTCGACTCCGCCGACGCCGCCGGGCAGCGGGATCGCGTTGGCGAGCTGCCCGACGAAGTAGGACATGATCACCGCAGCCAGCGGCGGCGGGTTCCCGAAGGCGTGCAGCGAGGCCCACAGAGCACCCATGTCGAACCCCCAGTAGGCGATCGCGCCCACGACTCCGAACTTGCGCTCCTTGAACAGCCCGAGCACGATCGAGGTGGCATCGCGCACCGTCTGGGGCGCGGTGGCCAGCCAGGAGAGCAGCCGGGTCGCCCGGCCACCCGACTCCCGCCAGGACTCCACCCGGCGCTCGACCCCGGAGGGAAAACCGCGCAGCGAGAAGGTCAGCAGGATCGCCACGGAGGCGAAGATCGCCGGCACGACGGTCAGGGTCCATGGGGCGGCCCCGTCGAACACCCCCACCCGCAGCCCCAGGCCGGCGATCAGCAGCGTGGCGGCGAACACGAAGTAAAGGAGCAGCTCGAACGCGATCATCCGTCGCGCGATAGTCCGCGGCTGGAGCCCGGAGGCGTTCAGTGCCCAAACGGTGAGGGCGACTCCGCCCGCGCCGGCGGCGGCGAAGAGCTTGCTCGCGACCGTTCCGGCCAGGGTGATCTGGGTGCTCTCCCTCCACCCCACGCGCGCCCCGTGGCAGGAGAACACCGTGCGGAACAGCATCACGTAGCCCCCGAGCGAGCACACCTCGAAGACGACGGCCAAGCCGATCCAGGCCGGGTTGGCGTCTTTGAGCCGATGCAGCGTTCCCGACAGGCCGCTGATCTGCGGGACCACGACATAGACGAAGCCGACGATCGCGGCGATCAGGACCCCGATCCCGATCAGCTTGCGGTGGCGTTTGACGAATCCCGCCCCGCGCCGCGCACGACCCCCGATCGAGGACTCGCGCTGATCGGTGGCGGGGGCGGCGGGCATGGCTAGGGCCTGCCTGCGGCGCCGGCCGTCAACGCCTCCTTGCGTTCATTGTCCCGGTGGTCGATCGGATCCCCGGCCGCAGGGGCCGGATCGGCCGCAGTGGCCGGATCGGCCGCACGGGCCGCATCGGCCCCCTCGGCCCCCTCGGCCTCCTCGGCAACGCCCGCCGCGGCGGCCTCGTGGGCCCGGACGGGAGCCGGCATCAGCCCGACCGCGGCCAGCACCAAGCTGAAGGCCAGCAGCCGGCCGATGATCGTCGGCGCGCCATTACCGAGGGGATCGCCGAACACCAAAACTCCTCCCATAATGCCGAGCAGGTTCGCCACCGAGGTGCTGGCCGCGATGACCGCGACCGCATCCCCGAGCTGAAGACTACGGGCCGAAGCGTAGAAGGCGCCGACGCCGGCAACGATTCCGAGCAACGTCCAGGGCCCCAGCCACCCGAGCATCCCGTAGGACCCGCTGGTCACCGCCTTGATCGAAACATCGGAGACGCCGAACCCGATCCCGGAGGCGATCGCCAGCAGCATTGCGCGTCGATGATGAAGCCGGCTGACCTGGCAACTGAGCACGCACGCCGAGCCGAGCGCGAACGCCACGAGCTCAAACGCCGCGATGGCCAGGATCCCGTAGCTCGTGTGGTTGCTCTCGCTGTGGGCGGTGGCCGCGAGCACCGTCATGCCGATGCCAAGCACGATCAGCCCCCACCACTGGCGACGGCTCAGATCAAAGCCGAAGAACCGCTCGGCGAGCAGACCGAGGATCACTACCCCGCCACAGGTGACCGCCTGAGCCAGCGAGAGCGGCGCCAGGGCCAGAGCGCCGATGTGCATCAGCCAGGCCGCGGCGGCAACCAGCCACCCGATCGCGAACCACCTCGAGCGAAACAGGGCCACGGCCGTCTGCCAGGGGCGGCGGATGTCGACGTCGTCGGCGAGCACAGCGCCCTTCTGCTTCCACAGGCCGCCCAGGCTGGCCGCAGTCGCGCACGCCACCGCCAGCAACAACCCGATCAGCACTCCCGACTGCATTACACCGGCACTACCGCACAGGCAATTTCCGAAACACCGGCGAACCGGGCATCACGCGGCGACCGCCACTACCGCCGGCTCGAGCCTGAACCTGCGGATTGCCGGCACGGACAGGACGGCCACCACGAGCAAGGTGAACAGAGCCGCCGACACGTAGAGAGTCGTGGACACGCCGATCGCTTCGGCCACAGGCCCGCTGAGGGCCTGGCCCAAGGGCAGGAGGGCCAGCGAGCCGAGGTAGTCCCATGAGCTCACCCGCGAGAGCTCAGCGGCCGGGATCTCGCGCTGAAGGGCGGTGTACCAGAGCGTGGTGAAGAACGTGATCGCGCCGCCCACGATCAGAGCGGCGAGGACGATCGAGGGCAGCGGAGCGTGCGCGGCCAGGAGCAGGAACAGCGCCGGGCCCCCAATCAGGAAGGCGATGAACGACACTCGCAGCGGATAGCTAGGGCACAGTCGCAACCCGACCACCCCCCCGGCTAGCGATCCCAGGCCCAGCGCGGTGCTGATCGCTGCCCAGGCCCCGGCGCCGCCGAGCGAGGTGCGCGCCACCTCGGGTCCGAGCACCAGCAACGGCGCGAACACGAACCCAAGGAACAGCGCGGAAAAGAGGACGGTGATCCACAGCCAGGTTCGCGAGCGGAACGACCGCAGTCCGGCCCGCAACTCGGCCAGCGTGCTGGCGCGCGGCACCGGGACGGCAGGAGCGATGCGCATCGCGGCCAGGAAGGCGGCGCTGACCGCGAAGGTGACGGCATCGATGGCCAGACCCCAGCCGGAACCGATCGAGGCGACGATCACGCCCGCCAGGGCGGGACCGAGAACTGCCGCGACGTTGGCACTGAGCGACAGGAGCGCGTTCGCTCGTTGCAGCTGCGAGGGACCGACGGTCTGCGGCACGACTGCCGTCGAGGCGGGCCCGAAGAACGCCTCCGCCGTCCCGTAGACGGCCTGCAGCGCGGCCAGCTGCCAGATGTGGGCGGTCCCGCTCAGGAGCAGCAGTGCGCTGATCCCCTGGGCCAGGCCCCTGACCACGTCTGAGCCCAGCATCACCCGCTGACGCGGTAGCCGATCTGCCCACACGCCGCCGAGCAGGACGAAGATGACCAATGGCGCCGTCTGGGCCGCGGCCACGAGCCCAAGGTCGGTCACCGACCCCGTCAGGTCAAGTACGGCGAAGGCCAGCGCCACGGGGACCAGCCGGTCGCCGAGCGCCGAGATGGCCTGGCCGTAAAACAGCAGACAGAAATCCCGACCTCGCAACGGACCGCGTCGCACGAGCGAAGCCTAGGGCGGACGCTCTACGCTCGTGACAGTGAGCACAGGCGGCGCAGACGAGCTTGACCTCCTGCTCGCCGAGCAGATCGCCTACTACCGGGCCCGCGCACCGGAGTACCTGGACGTCAAGTTCGACATTGTCAGCAAGGAGGAGGGTGACGCGGCCGAGCGCGAGATGGAGGCGGCCCTGGCGGCGCTCGGCCCGGTTGGCGCCGCGCTCGAGCTGGCCTGTGGCCCCGGGATCTGGACGGAGCGGCTCCTACGCCAGGCGGAGTCAGTCACCGCCGTCGACGCGTCGCCCGAGATGCTCGCGCTGGCCGCGGCCCGCACCCGGGATCGGGGCGTCCGATTCGTCCAGGCCGACATCTTCCGCTGGGAACCGGATCGCCTCTATGACCTCGTGTTCTTCGGCTTCTGGCTCTCCCACGTCCCGCTCGAGCGCTTCGAGGCGTTCTGGGCGACCGTCGCCGCCGCGCTGGAACCCGGCGGGCACGTGTTCTTCGTTGACGACGGCTATCGCACCGCCGACGAGCTACTCGAGGGCCCTGACTCCTCGACCATTCTCCGCCGCACAGAGGACGGGACGGCGTTCCGGGCGGTCAAGGTTCCCCATGAGCCGACCGGACTCCAGCAAAGGTTGGCCTCGGTCGGCTGGGAGATCGAGGTCCACCCGCTCGCAGGGCCCTTCTTCTGGGGCGCCGGCACGTTCACTGGCGTTTGACTTCCGGATGTCGAAGTGAATCGCCATTCACAACGAGCGCTCGCGCTCGCGGCCGGACTGATCCTCTTCGCCGCGGGCTGCGGAACGGCCTCGACCCAGCTCCCGGCACAGACCACGCCCTCGCCCCCCGCGCGCGCCGCCGGCGGACGGCCGGCTCACATCGCCGTGATCGTGATGGAGAACGAGGAGTACGGCTCGATCATCGGCTCGCCCGACGCTCCCTACATCAACCGCCTGGCGCGTCGCCACGCCGTGGCCGGCCAGGCCTACGCGATCACCCATCCCTCCTTGCCGAACTACCTGGCGCTGACCGGTGGAAGCACATTCGGCGTGAGCAGCGACTGCACCGACTGCCAGGTTCCCGGCTCCGGCCTCGCCGGCGACCTGAGCGCCAAGAAGATCTCCTGGAAGGCGTACATGGAGGACCTCCCCCACGCCTGCTTCACCGGCTCGCAGGCGGGCGAGTACGCCAAGAAGCACGACCCGTTCGTCTACTACCGGGGGGTGGTCGGCGACCCGCACCTCTGCGCCCGCATAGTTCCCATGAGCCAGCTGAGCGGTGACGAGCGAGCAGGCGCCCTGCCCACCTTCGTCTGGATCTCCCCGAACCTGTGCCACGACATGCACGATTGCTCGGTCGCCACCGGTGACCGCTTCCTCGCCGGTCTCGTTCCCCCGCTGCTGCGGGCCATAGGCCCACGCGGCCTGTTGATCCTGACCTGGGATGAGGGCGCGAGCAATGATGGCTGCTGCCGGGTCGCCCACGGCGGACACATCACCACGATTCTCGCCGGCGGCGAGGCGCGGGCCCACGCCCGGCTGGCCGATCCGATCGATCACTACTCGGTCCTGCGGACGATCGAGGACCTGCTCGGCCTGCCCCGGCGGGGGGCCGCTGGGTGCGTCTGCACGCCGGCGCTCGGCCGGTTGCTCAAGCGTCGCTGACGCAACCTGCGCACGCGCCAAACCGAAGGCATAGGGTACGCACCGAGATGAAGTGCAGTGGCCTTTCCGGGGCGGTGCTGGCGATCGCTGCCGCCATCCTGCTCGGGCTGGCGCCGAGCGCAGTTGCCGCCTCGTCCAACCCGGCCCCGTACGGCCAGAACGACGCGGGCGGGTTCCTGAATGTCCTTCCCGCGGGCGAGGGCGGACTGGACAACTCGCTGCAGTTCGCCCAGTTCGAGGCCACCGGGGCGGTCCCGCCCTACATGGATGATCAGCTGCCGCTGTACGAGAACCTGGTCTACGCCGATCCGACCCTGACCCCGTCCCAGGTTCCCAGCTACTTCAAGGACGCCACCTTCGGGGTCAAGCCGGGTGACGTGCTCTCGGTCGAGTCGCCCGAGGCCGGGCTGACCATCGTGCGTGACCGCGGTTACGACGTGCCCCATATCTACGGCCAGACGCGGGGCGAGGTGATGTTCGGCGCCGGGTACGCCGGCGCCGAGGATCGGCTGTTCCTGATGGACGTGCTCCGGCACTCCGCCGAGGGCGACCTGGCATCCTTCGCCGGAGGCTCGGCCTCCAACCGGGCGATGGACGAAGCCCAGTGGGCGATCGGCCCGTACACGCAGCAGGACCTCCAGGAGCAGGTCGACATGGCCCCCAAGCTGTACGGGGCCGAGGGTTCGCAGATGGTCCAGGACGCGCAGAACTACGTCGACGGGGTCAACGCGTACATCAGGAAGGCGAAGCTCGACCCGCTGCTCCTGCCGTTCGAGTACGCGGCCGCCGGTCAGATCCCCCAGCCCTGGAAGGTGACCGACGTGATCGCCACGGCGTCGCTGATCGGCGGGATCTTCGGCAAGGGCGGCGGCAACGAGGTGAACTCAGCCCTCGCGCTCGAGGCGCTCGAGCACCGTTTCGGGAAAAAGCGCGGGCGCCGGGCCTGGAGCGACTTCCGGGAGGCGAACGACCCCGAGGCGCCCACGACCATCCTCCACAAGCGCTTCCCCTATGAGACGGGCAACGCGTTCGCCAAACGCGGCCTGGCGCTGCCAGACCCCGGGACGGTCACCTTCCCCTCCGACGGCAATCCGGCCGCCGTGCCCTCGCCCCAGGCCTCGACCACCTCCGCCGGCTCCCATGCCACTCAACCCAGCCCGGCCAAGGGGACGCTGGCCAACCTGGGCGCGACCCTGACCAAGGCACTGAACGGCCCCACCCACGCCTCGAACTGGGAGCTGGTCTCGGCCAAGCACTCCACCAACGGCCACGCGCTCGCCGTGATGGGCCCCCAGGTCGGTTACTACGCGCCCGAGATCCTCATGGAAGAGGACCTCCACGGACCGGGGATCGACGCCCGCGGCGCGGCCTTCCCGGGCGTCAACCAGTACGTCGAGCTCGGGCACGGCGAGGACTACGCCTGGAGCGCGACCACGAGCACGTCGGACAACATCGACACCTTCGCCGAGGTGCTCTGCCGCGACGCCTACCACTACATGTACAAGGGCCAGTGCCTGCCCATGCAGGAGATCCAGCACACCGAGACGTGGAAGCCGAGCCTCGCCAACACCGCCCCACCCGGGTCAGAGACCCTGACCGCCTGGCGCACGGTGCACGGCATCGTCTACGCCCGCGGGAAGGTGCACGGGAAGCCGGTGGCCTTCGTCCACGCCCGCTCGACGTATTTCCACGAGGCCGACTCGGCCATCGGGTTCTCGGATCTCAACAACCCAAGCTACGTCCACAGTCCCGCCACCTTCCAGCAGGCGGCCTCGCACATCAACTTCCTCTTCAACTGGGCCTATGTGGACGCCAACCACATCTCGTACTACATGTCCGGCTGGCTGCCCCAGCGAGCACATGGCACCTCCCCCGACTTCCCCATCTTCGGCACTGGCAAGTTCGACTGGAAGGGCTATGACCCGAGCACGCACACCGCCGACTGGCTTCCCTTCGGCCGTCATCCCCACATCACCGACCCGGCCTACCTGGTCTCATGGAACAACAAGCAGGCCCCCGGTTGGGCGGCCGCCGACGATCACTGGGCCTACGGCCCGATCTACCGCTCGCAGCTGATCGCCAACCGGGTCAAGGCCGACATCGCTCACGGCCACAAGATGAACATCGCGCAGCTCGTGCAGGCCATGGACGAGCCGGCCACCGAGGACATCCGTGCCGTGGAGCTACTGCCAATCATGCTCAGAGCGGTCGGCCATCCGCGCTCGCCGGCGCTGCGCGGTGCGATCGCCGAGCTCAAAGCGTGGGAACGCGCGGGCGGCCATCGCCGCGACATGACGCGCTCAGGCCACGATCAGTTCACCCCGGCGATCGAGTTGATGGACGCCTGGTGGGCGAAGGTGCTAAGCACCGAGTTCCATCCGATGCTCGGACAGCGTGCCTTCGGCACCGTGCACCAGATGACCATCTTCGAGGACACCAGCTTCAGCGATGGCTGGTACGGCTACGTGTCGAAGGACCTCCGGCGGCTGTTCGGAAAGCATGAGCGCGGGCGCTACAGCCAGATCTACTGCGGCAACGCCCTGCATCGCCACTTCTCCGCCCGCCGGCTGCGCACCCGCTGCCGGCGCGCGCTCCAGACGTCGCTGAGCAGCGCGATGACCGTCACCCCCCAGAAGCTCTACGGGTCGGTCTGCCCGACGGACCCCGAACCGGCCTGCGCCGACCACAACGTGTTCACCGAGGCCTCGGCCGTCACCCTCCCGCCCTTCCCCTACCAGAACCGGCCGACCTTCCAGCAGGTCGTGACGCTGACGCGGACCTTGCCTCGATGAGGGTCAGGGGGCGCTGAGCGGCTCGAGCGGCTGGTGCTCGAGCTCGAGCGGCGGACCGAAGCTGATCCTCAGAAGGGCGCCGCCGCCGGGGGCGTTCAGCGCCTCGACGAAACCGCCGTGCGCCTCGGCCGCCTGGCGCACGATCGCCAGGCCGAGGCCCGAGCCCGGCTTGGAGCGCGCGTCGCGGGCGCGGTGAAAGCGGTCGAACACGTACGGGAGGTCCTCCTCGTGAAAGCCGGGGCCGTGGTCGCGCACGGTGAGCGTGCCGTTGCTCAGGTCGACCTCGATCACCCCGTCGGCCGGGCTCCACTTGGCCGCGTTGTCCAGCAAGTTGGTCACCGCGCGAGCAATGCGCTCGCTCTCCCCCCGGACCAATGTCGGCTCGAGCCGGCTGGCGATCGTCAGACCCGGCGCGCGGCGCTGAGCCCGATCGATGGCCTCGCTCGCCACCTCGTCGAGCCGGACGTCACCGGGCTCGCCGCCCGTCTTGTTCCCGCGCGCGAGCTCGACCACGTCGCCCACCAGTGCCGTCAGCTCGTCGAGCTCCTCAATCATGTCCTCGCGCAGCGCTTGGCGATCGCCCGGCGAGAGCAACGATTCGTCGCGCATCAGCTGGAGATTGGCCCGGAGGGTGGCGATCGGGGTGCGCAGCTCGTGCGAGGCGTCGGCGACCAGGTTGCGCTGGGCCTGGATCGAGCGCTCGAGTGCATCCAGAGTGGTGTTGAAGGTTCGGGCCAGCCGGGCCAGCTCGTCGTTGCCCACCACCTCGAGCCGCTCGCGCTCGAGCCAGTCGGTGCTGGCGGCGATCGACTCGGTCTGCCGGGTGAACCGAGTGATCGGCCCGAGAGCGGTGCGGGCGACGAGCACGCCGAGCAGCGCCGCGAGCGCGACTCCGCCACCCGCGATCAGTACGAGGAGCAGCAGCTGGCTCGACAACGCGTTGTTGACGTTGGCGAGCGGCAGCCCTAACGCCAGCGCTCCGCGGCCCGGGAGGCCAACCACCAGCATGCGCAGGGGGTGGCCGGAGACAGTCACGTCGCTGAAGTAGCTGCCACGGGTGGAGGCGGCGATTTGCTTGACCTGCGCGCTGACCGGAAGCCGGGTGCCGCCGCCCACCCGGCAGGAGTGTCCGCCCCGGGAGATGAATTCCCGCAGGCCGGCGGCGCCGCCGAACCCGGGACTGCCCGCGGTCAGGTCGATGCCCAGGCCAAGATCGCAGTCACCCGGTGATACGGACCCCGGTGGCACGACCGGTCGAGTTTCGTTGTCACCGCCCTGCCCGTTTTGCGGCGGGCTGCCGCCTTGCCCTGGCTCGGGGTGATAGGCGCGCTGGACGATCGGCTGCGCGAGACCCCTGAGCTGCTGATCGACCTGCCCGAGCAGCTGCGATCGCGTGCCGGCATAGGCCGATACCGCGACCGCGATCACCGTCAGCGCCACGGCCGCACCGGCCGCCAGGCCGAGCCGGACGCGGAGGCTCATGTCTGTGCCGGCGCCGGCTCGCGAAGGGCGTAGCCGACCCCCCGGACCGTATGGATCACCGATCCGGCTCCCGCTTCCTCGAGCTTGCGACGCAGGTAGCCGACGTAGACCCGCAGGGCGTTGGAGGTCGGCCCGAAGTCGTAGCCCCAGACCCGGTCGTAGATCAGGCTGTGCGGCAGGACCCGGCGGGGATTGAGCATCAGCAGCTCGAGCAGCTGGTACTCGGTGCGGGTCAGCTCGACAAACTTCTCGCCCACCGAGACGCCGTGGCGGGCGGGGTCCAGCCGCAGATCCTCGAAGCTCAGCCCGCCGTCGACCGAGGTCTCGCCGCCCGCGCGGCGGAGCAGGGCGCGCAGCCGCGCCTTCAGCTCGTCGATGTCGAACGGCTTGACCAGGTAGTCGTCGGCACCGGCATCGAGACCGTCGATGCGATCGGCGACAGCGTCGCGTGCCGTCAGCATCAGTACCGGCACGCGGTTGCCCTCGCGCCGCAGCAGCCGGCACACCTCGAGCCCGTCGATGTCGGGCAGCCCGATGTCGAGCACGACCGCGTCGGGCACCGTCCCGGCGACGGCCGACAGCGCTTCGGCGCCCGACTCGGCCAGGCGCACGTCGTAGCCGGCCAGGGTCAGCGCGCGGCGCAGAACGTCGCGTAAGGCGCGGTCATCGTCGACGACGAGCAGTCGCATGCCCTCATTCTGACGCGCTGAACACGGCCGGGGCGAGCATTCCTACTTTCCCCTTAGAGGAACGGTTCAGGGCCCTCACCAGGAGCACGCACGAGGTCGCGCTGGCGGCGATGTACGCGAGGTTGGCCGGTGCCGCGGTGAGATAGGACGGGAACCGGTCGAGCACGACGAACGTGGTTGCCGCGGCCGTCAGGGCGAGCACGGGGACCCTGCGCCCCGCCACCGCGTCGCAGGCGACGAGGGTCAACAGCAACGGGAAGTGGTAGTACGGCATCGCTCCCGGGTCGAGCGCGCAGCGACACACCAGGACAACCGCGGTCGCAACCAGTACCTGGTGTGCGCTCGGGCGCCGGGCGGTCCGCCACCACACCAGCAGCGGGATCGCCACACCGACCAGCGTGATCAGCGGGCGCGTCATCATCGCCTCCAGACCGAGGAGCTGATGTCCCTGGAAGGTGCGGACATCGCCGAACATGTTGCCGACGGTGACGCTTCCCCGGGGCGTGAACGGATAGAGCCACGTAAACACGGTGACCACGGACTGCGGGTGTGAGACGTAGTGCAGCGCCCGCCGGAACGCTCCCAGGTTCGCCAGCGCCATCGGCAGCCAGGCCAGGGCGGCGAGCGACAGGCTCATCACGATCGTGCGCACGCGGTCGCGCTCGAGAATCAGCACGGTCGGGACCAAAAGCAGGAGCGCCCACTGCTTGCTGGCGATCGCCAGGCCGACGAGGACGGCGGCGAGGAGGCCCCGCCTCTCGACCGCGGCGATCAGCGCGCCCACCGCCAGGCTGGCTGTGAGCAGCTCCTCGGGGTGACCCCAGTAGAGGGCGTCCATGACCAGCGGGTTGAGCAAGCTCACTGCGACGATCAGCGCCATCGCCAGGCGCCCCGCGCCTCGTCGCGCCGCGACCTGGGCCATCCACACGGCCACCGCGGCGACCGATAGGAGGCATGGCAGAGCGCCCCATCGGTAATAGCCCGTCGTCCCGTCGTGCAGCCCCCGGGCGAGGATCACGAAGGGCGCCCGCACGTAGAGCGACAGCGGTCCCATCGCAGGCTGATGGGCGAAGAACCCGCTGATGCTCCCGCGCGCCACGGCGGCGAGGGCCGGCCCGGCGTCGGTCGGATAGTCCCAGAACGAGCCCTGGTGCCAGGCCAGGACCGCAGCGAGAATCGCGGCTCCGGCCGCGAGCAGCCGCACGTAGCCCCTTTCGCTCATGCCGATTCATCGGCGCCGGCGCCGCCGGGCTGAAACCGGAGCTAGGGGGTTGCGTGGCCGTTCTGGCCGCGCTCGCGCAGGACCGCACCCAGGATCCCGTTCACGAACCCCGGCGCTTCGCGCCCCGCAGAAGCGCTTGGCCGTCTCCACCGCCTCGTCGATCGCGCCTTCGGGCGGGATCGCCTGCTCTCCCGGCAGCTCGTCGGCGTGCGTGAGTTCGGCCAGCCCGACCCGCAGGATCGAGCGCTCGAGGGGAGCGATCCGCTCGAGCGACCAGCCCTGGGCGTGCTCGGCTGATCAGCTCATCGAGCTCGGCCTGGTGGTCGCGCACCAGCTCGGCCAGCGCCCGGGTGAAGCCATGAGCGTCCCGGGGGAAGGTGTCGTTCAGCGGGCGCCCCAGCAGGTCGCTCTGGTAGAGGGCCCAGACGGCGGCCCGGCGCTGCTCGGTCCTACGCACGGGACACGTATTCGCCCGTGCGCGTGTCCACCCGCACCTTCTCGCCGACGTCGATGAACAGGGGAACCTGGATGCGGGCTCCGGTCTCGAGTACGGCCGGTTTCGTTCCTCCCCCCGAGGCGGTATCGCCTCGCAGCCCAGGGTCGGTCTCCGAGACCGCCAGGTCGATCGCGCTGGGAAGCTGCACGTCGGCCGGCTGCCCGTCGATGTACAGGAGCTCCACCTCTTCGGACTCCCGCATCCAGCGCAGCGCGTCGGCGATGGTGGGCTCGGGAATGGCCAGCTGCTCATAGCTCTCGGAGTCCATGAAGTGCGCGTCGCTGCCGTCGCGGTAGAGGAACTGCATCCGTCGCACCTCGGTGCGCACGGGGCGGAACTTCTCCCCCGCCCGGAAGGTGCGATCGATCACCGCGCCGTCGCTGGCCCGGCGGAGCTTGGTGCGGACGAACGCGCCGCCCTTGCCCGGCTTCACGTGCTGGAACTCGACGATCTTGAAGACGGTGCCGTCGACGTCGATGTGCGAGCCGTTGCGGAATTGGTTGGTCGAGATCATGCGAAGCGCCAGTGTAGTGGCGTGCTTCGCAGGTCCCGGCGCCGCTAATCGGTGACGATCAGCTCCTTGCTCACCGAGGTAAGGATCTCTGCGCTGTCGGTCGGTCACGACCACCAGATCCTCGATCCTCACCCCCAGCCGGCCAGGGAGGTAGACCCCGGGCTCGACCGTCACCACGTTGCCGGCGGCCAGCTCGCTGTCGCTGCGCCGGGAGAGCCGCGGCGCCTCGTGGATGTCGAGCCCGACCCCGTGGCCCAGCCCGTGGCCGAAGTGCGCGCCCTGGCCTGCGCCTTCGATCACGTCGCGAGCGGCGCCGTCCACATCGCGACCGCAGGCGCCGGCCTTGATCGCCTCCAGCCCGGCCAGCTGGGCGCTCAGGACCAACTCGTAGATCTCGCGCTCCTCGGCGTCGACGGCCCCCGCCGCCACCGTGCGCGTGCAGTCCGAGCGGTAGCCGCCGAAGGTCGCGCCCCAGTCGATGACCACCAGCTCGCCGCGCGGGATCGGGACGTCCCGAGGGGTGGCGTGCGGGCGGGCGCCGTGCTCCCCGGCGGCCACGATCGCCTCGAACGCTCGCCCCTCCGCCCCTCGCTCGAGCATCTCCCAGTGGAGCGCGCGGGCCACCTCGCGCTCGGTCCGGTCCGACCAGGCCCTGGGCGACCACGCTCTCGAACGCCTCATCGGCGATCGCCGTGGCCCTCCTGATCGTCTCGATCTCCTGGGGATCCTTGACCGCGCGCAGCCGCTCGACGAGCGATCCGGCGGCTATCAGCGACACCCCCTCGGGCATCTCCGAGCGCAGCCATCTCGTGCTGGCGGACCGACAGGTTGGCGTCCTCGAAGCCCAGGCGGAGATCGCCTTTGGGGAGCGCGCCGGCCACCGCCTCGAGCAGCTCCTGCGGCTCCTGGAGTCGCTCGAAGGCTGGATCGACCTCGGCCGCCGCCTGCTCGACGTAGCGAAAGTCGGTGATGAACCTACGCGTGTCCGGGCCGATCAGGGCCAGCCCGTTGGAGCCCGTGTACCCGGTCAGGTAGCGCACGTTGACCAGGTCGGTGACCAGGATCAGGTCGAGCTTCTCGTCCGCCAGCAGCTCGGCGAGCTTGTCCGCACGCGTGCTCATGACGCCAGCTCCGCCTTCAGCCGCACGAGGCCCGCCCTGTAGCCGGCCGCCCCCTTGCCGATGATCCGCTCCACACACAGCTCCTCGATCACGGACCTCGCGCGCCAGGGCTCGCGGTGCTCGACGTCTGAGAGATGCACCTCGACCGCGGGCAGCCCGGCGAGCTCCAGCGCGTCGCGGATCGCGTAGGAGTAGTGGGTCCACGCCCCGGGATTGAGGAGGATCGCGTCGGCGAGACCCTCCAGGCGGTGCAGGTGCTCGACGAACTCTCCCTCGTGGTTGGTCTGAAAGAAGCGGGTCACCAGATCGAGCTCGGCGGCGGCATCCGAGACGCCGCGTTCGAGCTCGCCGAGCGAGAGCGTGCCGTAGTGGCGCTCATCGCGGCGCCCGAGCTGGTCCAGGTTGACTCCGTGCATGACTTCGATCCGGTTTCGCATCCCAAGCGGCTTCTCGCGAAACGGCTAGATGGCTGATTTGTCAGTTCCCTGACCGCGGCGATCAGCTCGCGCGGCGGGACGACGCAGCCTACGCGAGGCGAGCCGGGCTCGTCCAGAAGCACGAACGGAACCGGTCCCTCGCCGAGCCGTTTCTTGTCGCGAGCGGTGGCCATAACCACCGCGTCGGGATCGGCACCGTCGAGGTGGGTGGCTAGGCCATGGCTGGCAAACAGCTCACGCACCTCCTCGCGGAGGGCTTCCTGGCCGGACAGCCTGAGCTCGGCCAGCAGCCCCAGCGCCACGGCCTCGCCGTGCCGGTAGCGGGCGTAGCCGGTCACAGTTTCGATCGCGTGCCCGACGGTGTGGCCGAGGTTCAGCACCTGCCGCGCCCCGGCGTCGCGCTCGTCGTGGCTGACGATCCGCAGCTTGCACCGCACGCAATCAGCGATCACCTCCGGGGTCGTGACCTCGGCCCCGGAACGGATCTTCTCCCACAGCGACCCGCCGGCCACCAGCGCCGTCTTCACCGCCTCGGCGTAGCCGGCGGCCAGCTCGGCCGGGGCCAGCGTGCCGAGCACCTCGGTGTCGGCGATCACTGCCGACGGCTGGTGGTAGACGCCGACGTAGTTCTTGGCCTCGGGCAGGTCGACGCCGGTCTTGCCGCCGTAGGCGGAATCCACCTGGGCGACCAGCGTCGTCGGCAGCTGAACGTAGCGCACGCCGCGCTGGAAGGTGGCGGCGCAGAATCCCGCCAGGTCGCCGACCACGCCGCCTCCCAGGGCGAGCACCAGGTCGGCCCGCGTCATCCCGTCCCGCACGAGCTCGGTCCACACGATCTCCGCGTGGGCGATCGTCTTTGACTGCTCTCCGGGCATGATCGTCACCCGACCGGACAGCGGCTCGAGCCGGTCGGCATAGAGGCGGGCGACCGGGCCGTCGCTGACCAGAAACCGCCTCCCGGACAGTCCGCCTGGCCAGAACGGCTGCGGGCCGAGCAGACCCGTGCCGATGTAGGCCGGGTAGTCCCCGGACTCGCTCGCCGCCCAGAGCAGCCGGGTGCCCGAGGGCAAACCCTCAAGCGCCTCGATCACCGGCGCCATCGCCTGCGCCCGGGCGCTCGGCACGGTGACGTCGGCCAGCGCGGCGTAGAGCGGCTCGCGCTCGGCGAACAGGCGCTCGAACTGTGCCTGGTCGCGCGCCAGCGGGCGGCCACCGCCCTGGCAGCGCACCCACGCCTCTGCCGGCGTGACGTCGATCCACACCACCAGATGCCGGGCCAGCGCGGAGCGGACGGCGGCCGACCCGATCGCCCCGCCGCCCAGCGACAGCGCCGCCGCATTCGATCGCTCGAGGAGCTCGAGCGTGACCAGTTCCTCGGCCTCGCGAAATGCCCCTTCGCCATCTTCGGCGAAGACCCGCTCGATCGGCTTGCCGAGCCGCTGCTCGATCACCTCGTCGACATCGACCGCCTCACCCCCGAGCGCCCGGGCGGCGCTGAGGGCGGCGGTCGTCTTCCCCGCCCCCATGAACCCGATGCAGACGATCGGTCGCGGCACGGCGCCCGCCGGTCCGGACCGCTCCACGCTCAGCGGGCTTTCCACCCGATCCGCTCCTGGTAGGCGCGCAGCGCGCCCAGCACATCGTTGATGTGATCGCCTCCGAACTTCTCCCGGTAGGCGTCGGCGAGCACGAACGCCACCATCGCCTCCGCCACCACGCCTGCCGCGGGCACCGTGCACGAGTCGGTCCGCTCTCGCAGCGCCTCGGCCGGCTCATGGGTGGCGATGTCGACCGAGCGCAGCGGCTTGGTCAGCGTCGGCAGCGGCTTCATCGAGCCGCGGACCACGAGCGGGTCGCCGGTGGTCATCCCCCCTTCGACCCCTCCAGCGCGATTGGTCTCGCGGTAGTAGCCCCGCTCCTCGCCGTAGAAGATCTCGTCGTGGGCCTGCGACCCGGGGACGCCCGCCACCTCGTATCCGTCCCCGATCGCCACCGCCTTGATCGCCTGAATCGAGAGCACGGCCTGGCCGAGCCGACCGTCGAGCCGCTGCTCCCAGGACACGTGGGAACCCAGCCCGGGCACCACGCCGAACGCTCGGACCTCGAACACTCCCCCCAGCGACTCGTTCGCCTTGCGCAGCCGATCGATCTCGGCCACCATCGCCTCTCCGGCCTCGGGATCGAGACAGCGGACCGGCGACTCGTCTACGCGCTCGAAGTCCTCCGGGGCGAGGTCCGGGCGGCGGGGGGCAGTGACCCCGGTGATCTGGATCACGTGCGAGAAGACGGAGACGCCGAGCGCGCGCAGGAACGCCTTCGCCACCGCTCCGCCGGCCACCCGCGCCGCCGTCTCCCGGGCGCTGGCCCGCTCGAGGATGTCGCGCACGTCGCTCAGCCCGTACTTCTGCGTCCCGACCAGATCGGCGTGGCCGGGCCGCGGCAGGTGGACCTCGGCCGGACTCTCGTCCACCGGCCACGGGTTCATGCGCTGCTCCCAGTTGGCGTAGTCGCGGTTGGCCACCGACAGGGCGATCGGACCGCCCAGCGTGCGGCCGTGCCTGACGCCACCCGTGACCTGCGCCCGGTCGCTCTCGATCTTCATCCGCCCGCCCCGCCCGTGCCCGAGCTGGCGGCGAGCGAGATCGCGATCGATCGCGGCGCGCTCGATCTCCAGCCCTGCGGGGATTCCCTCGATGATGCAGGTGAGACCGGGGCCGTGTGACTCCCCGGCGGTGATCAGACGCAGCGCCGCCATGCGGGCAAGCTTACGGGCGCCGCCCCGGCGGCGACCCGCCGGTGTCAGACCCTGATGGGCGACTAGTAGCGACCGGCGGCGTCGATCGCCACGTGCCCGCCGGCCGACCCGACCAGCGCCAAGCGGATGCTGAAGGTCACGCGGTGCAGGCGGTGGAGCTTCTTGTCGATCCGGTGCGAGAGGTGCAGGCGCAGCTGGGCGACGCCCGCCTTGACCGAGGAGATCGTGCCGCGGCCGATGACCACCGAGGGCCCGTGGCCCGCCTTGATGTGGGCGTGCCGGGCGGTACCCCGGGTGATCGACACGGTGGCGATCCCGGAGACGTTCTGGTTGGAGCTCAGCCGGACCCGCAGGCCGGACTTGAGCACCGAGCGCAGAGCCTGGGGCATCAGCTGCAGGCGCACCTGGAGGCCGAGGGGGCCACCGGGGCTCGAGCCGCCAGGCCCGAGGACGGTGATCGTCTGGGCAAGGCTCACGGTGTTGCCGCCGCGGTCGGTCACGGTCAGCTTGACCGGGTAGCTCCCGGCGGCCGAGAAGGCGTGGGCCACGCTCGGGCCGGTGGCGTTCGTCCCATCGCCGAAGCTCCAGTGATAGCTGCCGTTGGCGACGACCAGGGTCGACGCCGTCGCCGAGCCGTCGAGCTCGACCACGTCGCCCTGATCGACAGCGCTCGGCGCCACGAAGGCCGGGTTCAGGATCACGTCGGGCGCACAGCCGAAGTAGGTGTAGGGGTCGCTGTCGATCGCCGCGCCGTTGTTGTATTCACGCTGGAGCAGGTAGCTGTTCGAGCCCACGGCCACCGAGTCGAGCTGGTCGCCAAGCGGCGTGCACCCATTGTCGTCGTTGATCTCGTCGCCGCTGGCGGCGTACCAACCGTCGAGGCTCGGGTTGACCAGGGCGGCAATCTCAGACTGGCTGATCGGGCTCACCAGACGCTCGCCGACCAGCGTCGAGAGCTGGGCCGCCGTCGCGCCTGAGTTGATCGCAGGGGCATCCGGCTCGTCACAATGAGTCTCGGCCGTCCAGGGCTGCACGACATAGGTCACCTTGTCCCCGCCCGGCATCTGCACCTGGGAGTGATAGGAGCAGAACTGGCCGGCCGCCGTGCTGTTGGCCGAGCACAAGGTGCCCGATGAATCCAGGCAGACCTCGACCCGAGGCGGCAGCAGCATCACGACCACGGGCGTGTAGCCGGATTGCACGTGACCGAGCATCCCGGTGTCGGTGACGAGCGACTTGATCTCCTGCTGAAGCTGAGCGTCGGTCAGGCAGGTGTCATTGGACGACGGATCGGCCGTGAACGAGCTGCCGGTCGGGGTGCACCCGTTGGCGGGGTACGGGTTGCCGGGAGCTGTCTCGGTCGCGGTGTTGAAGGCGCAGGTTGCGTCGTTGCTGGAGCCGTAGTCGATGCAGCCGCCGCCGTACTTGGAGTTGTTCTCAGCGCGACCGCTGCCGTCCGTGTACTGCGTGCTCACCGCATACGGCGAGCTCACGCTGCCGCTGCCGTTGGCGACGTCACGCAGGAACTGCTCGACGTAGCCGCGCGTGCCTTCCCAGTACCTGCGGGCCGGATCCCAGGTCAGCGCGAAGCTCTCGTTGGCATGGATCACCGAGCCGCCGTGCCAGCACAGTGGGTTGGTGCCCGGCTGGTACACGAGGCCCGCGGGCAATCCCGGGTCGGCGCACGTGCCACTCGAGGTGACGGCGCTGACCCCGGTGGGGAGGGTGCTACCGGGCACGAGAGCCACGCCGGCGATGTTGCCGCTGTCATCGACGACCATCGCCTGGGCGCCGGCGGTCGCGAGCAGCGACACGAGGCACGCCAGCGTGGTCAGGAGGATGGTCCGGATCGTCAGCGCAGTGACGGCGCATCAGCTACCTCCCACTGTCAGCGTGCGCAGGTCGACAAGAGCGCCGAGGCTCGGGTTGTACTGGAAGAGGGACAGGGCGTTCGAGCTGGAGCGGCTGAGCAGGCGACGCCCGCTCGCCGACTCCTGGCGCGCGGGCCGACTGAGCAGCTGCGGCCGAGCCGTGGTCCTGAGCGCTGATCGCGGTCACCGCGAACAGGGCGACCGGGACGGCCCCAGCCGAAGAAGCCTGGGAGAGAGACTCCGTCTGACCCGCGCGCAGCGACAGGATCTCGCAGTCGATCGGACCCGGGGTGCAGGTGCCGGGGCCCCTGACCACCGCGCCGGGCTGGAGGGCGAACAGCACCTGGCGGCCGCCCTGGAGCACACCGAGTTCGACCATCAGCGCCTGATGATCGCTCGGCAGGACGCTGGCGCGCTGCAGCGGAGCAATCGTGTCAAGCCCGCCCGAGGGCGTGGTGATCGCGAACGACACCGCGTAGGACTGCTTCGAGGTGAGACCGGTCGGGGCCGGCTTGCTCTTCTTGGCCGGAATCGTGCCACCGGGCTGGGTCGAGCCTCCGCTCGGGGCGCTCGCGCCGGTGCTCCCGGTGCCGCCGGAGGCGCCGGCGCTGCTCGAGCTGCCGCTGCCGGCCGAGGCGCCGCCGGTGCCGGGGATGGTGCTGCCCGAGCCGGTGGTCCCGGACGCTGCGCCGGTGCTAGCGGTGGACGACGTCGAAGTCGTGGTGCCGGTAGTCGGCGTGGTCTTGCCCACGAGCTGGGTGAACGGGTTGCGGCGCGTGCCCGCTCAGACGCGAGCTCGTGGTCGACTCGGTCACGCTGACAGCCGGAAGCGAGCTCCCCTGGGGCGGGGGTGCGGACGGAAGCTGGCCGACCTGCGGCGGGAGTCGGACGAGCTGTTCGAGAGCAGCACCGGCACGGCGACGAGCGCGACCAGCAGCACCAGGGCGATCGGCCAGAGCCGGCGCTCGCGGAGGTCGTTGACGATTCCGTTGACGAAGCTCATCGCACTGGGGGGGTGACGACTGCGGGGGCGGAGGAGCCCGAGCAGCTGGTGCCGGAGGTGGACACCGAGGTCGAGCTGGCCGGACCGGCGGCGGTGGCACCGTCGAGCAGGCCCTGCGGCGGCCGGCACCAGGTAGGTGGTGGCCGAGATCGTCGCGGTGATCTGCGGGAAGCCTGCCGCGCCTGCCGCCAGGTTGACCGCGTTGAGCGTGATCAGGCGACCGCTGACCGAGACGCGGTTGTTGGTGGCCACCACGAACCGATCGAGCCGCTGGAAGAAGGTCGAGAGATGGAAGAAGTTGCCCTGGAAGGTGAACGTGAAGGGCTCGATCGGGAAGCCGGCGGGGCCGACCGTCGACGCCCGGGCGGCAGCGTGGCGGCTGGCTGGTCGGGCTCGTGCCGGTGCTCGACGCGGAGCCGCCCGACGCCGGGGTCAGCTGGAGACCGAGGAAGTCGACCTTCGACGCGCTCGCCGCGCTCTGGAGCTGGTAGACGAGGGACGGCACATCGTCGTCGGCGGGCACAGCCTCACCGAGCCGCGCGAGCGTGGCGTAGTTCGCCGCGAACGCTGCCGGGCGCTTTCGTCCTCGGCCACCTGCGTGCGGATCGCTTGGAGCTGGCCCTGGACAGAAGAGATCTGGGTGCTGAGCTTGGCGGCCTGGGACCGCTTCGGGCTGAGCACGATCAGCCAGGCGGCGCCGAGCGCGGCGACCACGCAGACGACGACCAGGATCGTGCGGTCGCGGGTGGTCACTTCGCGCCTCCGGTGGCGGGAGTGGTGCTGGATGAGCCTCCGGTCGCGGGGGCGGTGCTGGACGAGCTCCGGTCGCGGGTGGTGCTGGAGACCGGCGTCCTCCTGTGGGAGCGCCGGTGGTGGGATCTGCGCCCTGAAGTGGCTTGAAGAACATGACCATGTCCCAACGTCGGCGCGTTGGGGCCGCAGCCGGCTCCGGTCGAGGCGGCCGTGGCACGCGCTGGCGCCGCTCGCGCCGCTCTTGGTCGAGTCGCCGAGGCGTCACGCGGGTGACGCCGTGGATCACGTCGCAGGCGCGACATCAGCCGGGCGACGTCATCCTGGTTCTTGGAGCAGCCCGTGAGCTCGATCGCGGGGACGGCCATGTCGCCGCGCAGCGGCGGAGCTCGCGCCGCCGAGCCGCCGCTGGCCGACGGCCTGCGGCGCGACGCTCCCGGTCAAGCGACTGCAAGCGAGGTGTTGGCGGGGACGACCTTCGAGAGGTCGGCCAGCGCGTCATGCCAGTCGAACCGGGTTGTGGCGATCTCGCGCACTGTCTTGGCCCGGGCTGCGGCCGAGCTTCGCGAAGCGGACATAGTTGGCCAGCTGGGTGGCCGCCGCATGCTCCTGCTGGACCTGGGCCTGAAGGCTGGCCAGCTGCGTCTTGCGCTTCGAGATCGTGTTGTTGGTGAGCACGTAGAGGGTCACGAAGCCGACGGCGACGGCCAGCAGCGCCGAGCACGGCGTAGCCCGGGCCCGAGGCTGAGCGCCGGTGCTGAAGCCGCGCCGGGGGCCATCGCTCGGGATCAGGTTTACGGCCTTCATGCCGGGATCTCCTCGACGGCCAGCCCGGCGGCGACGGTCAGCCGGCCGGCGTCGATGTCCCCGAAGGCGCCACTGCGCGCCTCGGCGACCACGCCGACCTCGAGCGGGAGCCCGATCTCCTGACCGAGCTGCTCGGCAAAGCCTGGAATCGACACCGCCGGCCCGGCGAGCACAGCGCGCTCGGCGGCCGCGGCGTCGGTCTGGGTGGCGTGAAAGTCGAGTGAGTTGCGAACCTCGTCGGCGATCCGGCGGACGCCATCGGTGAGCACGTCGCGGGCCTCGACGATGATCTCCTGCTCGCCGTCGAGCTCATCGATCGGAGCCAGCAGCCCCACGTGGCGGAGCCAGCCATGGGCGTGCTCGATCGTCAGCTCGCGCCGCTCAGCGAGATCGCTGGCGATCGCCTCGGTGCCGTGGGCGACAACCCGGGTGAAGACGCAGGTGGTGCCGACGGCCACGGCGAGGTTGGTGATCCCGCCGACGCTGATGTAGAGCGTGGTGCCGTCGTCGCCCGCCTTGTGCAGCGCGCGGATCATGGCGAAGGCCGAGAGGTCGATCCCGTGCGGCCGGAGCCCCGCCTTGCGGGTGGCCGCCAGCAGCTGAGTCGATCATGTCGCGGCGCGCGGCGACGACGACGACGCGCGTCCGCGGGCCCTCCGGCGTCTCAACCGTTCCGACCGTGCTGGTGCTCGAGGACCGCCTGGTCGAGCGGCATCGGAATGTGATCCTGGGCCTGGAAGCGGACAGCCGAGGCGATCTCCTTGCTGTCCTTCAGCGGCGGCAGGTCGATCGTGCGCATGACGATCCGCTGGTTGGCGACGCCAAGACGGACACGCTTGGAAAGCTTGTGCTCGGCGAACAGCTTGCGCAGGACCTCGGCCAGGGTGTCTCACGTCGACAACCTCACCGTCGCGGACCACGCCCGGAGGCAGCGCGGCGTACGCCGCGCGCTCGACGCCCACCGCGCCCGGACGTGACTCAACAGCAGCCACATATCCGGGCTCGATGTCGAGTCCGACCACCCTCTTGCCGGCAACGAGTCCCATTCGCAGGAGGTTGATCGGCGGGCGGCGATGAGAAGTTGAGTTGTGTCCAGGTGTCTCTGGACACAACTCCTTCCCGGGCCCCAAGCGTCCAGCAGCGCGTCAGGCCACGAACTGCCAGGTGGCGAACCACGTGGCGAAGAACGCCAGCCCGAGCGCGGAGACGAGCACGAGCTTTCTGGTCTGACCTCGCTCCGCCGCCCACGCCCCGGCGGTCATGTAGAGCGGGAAGAGCACGGCGGCGTAGCGATCCAGGGCACGCAGCGGATCGCCCACCGTGGGGCTTGACAACGTCATCAGCAGCGACGCCACGGCGTACGCGGCGTAGGCCGAAGGCAGGCGCCTGACCGTCCCGACCAGGATCGCGCAGATCAGCACCAGCACCCCCAGCTGCAGCAGCGCCTGGTTGCCGTAGGGCGCGAGCGGGACCCCGCTGACCAGGTTCCAGACCTGATGCCCTGCCGCCCCGACACCGTCGAGGACGCCGACGATCGGGCCGGTGAAGTGGTGGCCCCAGTACACCCGCTGGGCGTGCATAGGAGCGAGCCAGCCGAAGCCGCGGCTGGCCAGGTAAGCGCTGTACAGGACCGCTCCGCTTGGCACCAGGGCGGCCCACAGAAGCTTCCACCGGGCCGGACCCGCCTCGCCAGCTCGGCGGTGCGCCGCGTGACTTTCTCTGAACAGCAGCACGTAGGGGATCACCAGCACCACGCCGGTCACCCGCGTCGCCCCGGCCAGAGCGCCCAGCAGCGCGGCCAGCGCCCATCGCTCGCGTCGTGCAGCCAGGAACATCGCGGCCGAGAGGGCCAGGAACAGCGACTCTGTGTACACGGCCGAGAAGAACACCGCCATCGGGGTGAACGCGAGCAGCAGGACGGCCGCGCCCGCGGCCTCCTGCCCCAGTTCGAGCTCGGTCAGCCGGCGCACGATCGCCAGCCCGGCGAACAACGAGGCACCCGAGATGAGCACCCCGGCCAGCACGTCCGAGCGGGTCACCCATCCGACGATCCGGATCAGGAGCGGATAGACCGGGTAGAAGGCCGGGGCCTGGTTGACGGCGTAGCCGTTGTGGGCGATCAGCAAGTACCAGATCGAGTCCCAGCGCACAGCGGGCGCCAACAGCACGTTTCCAACACCTCCGAACGAGCTGCTGACGCTCGCCGGGTCGACCGCCCACTCGTTGCCGCTCGTGCCGAGCAGCAGCGCGGCCGCACATCCCGCGATCCAGATCAACAGGCGCGAGCGCCAGAACACCCCCCATGTGGAGAGCACGATCCCCTCTGCCTCGCGGCTGCGTACAGCGGTGATGGCTGACATGGCTACAGAACCGGGGACCCGACCCACTGCCAGGTGGCGAACTGGACGGTGAACAGGCACAGGAACAACACCGAGAGGGCGAGCACGCGCCGCTCGGCGCGGCGCGACACCGCCCACGCCGCGATCCACATGAACACCGGGAAGCGCATGCTGACGTAGCGATCCAGTCCGCGCAGAGGATCGCCGACGGTCGGCGCCGCCAAAGCCTGCAACAGCCCGCAGCCGGCGTAGGCGCAGTAGGCGAACGGCAGCCTCCTGGCCATGCCGATCAACGCGACGACCGCCACGACGAGCGCGACGAACTGGAGGATCGCGTCGCTCTGGCCCAGGGGGATGGCCGCGCCCCGCAGCTCGAGTCCGAGCTCGTGCCACGCCGCCACCGTCCCCTGCCAGATCCCCGTGAGCGGAAGCGCTACGCGGTGGGACCAGTACTGCTCCTGCGCGTGCATCGAGGCGCCGAGCCCGTACCCGCGGAGCGCCAAGAAGGCGGAGAAGAGGGCGGCGCCGGCCGGGATCACGGCGGCCCACAGGAGGGCCGGGGTAAAGCGGTAGCGCGGCTTCCACCACGGGCCTTCGAGTTCGGGCTCGGCGTCGGTGCGCGGGCCGTAGAGGAACAGCAGGACGACGGGCACGACCAGCAGGCCCCCGCCCACGCGTGACAGCGCGGCCAGGCCGCCGAGCAGGCCGGCGAACCACCACCGCCCGCGCCGGGCGGCATAGAAGGTCCCGGCGCTGAGGGCAACGAACAGCGCCTCGGTGTAGACGGCCGACAGGAACAGGGCAAGGGGGCCGAACGCGATCAGCTTGACCGTCACGCCGGCTACCCGCGGACCAAGTTCAAGCTCGGTCAGCCGGCGCACCAGCTCCAGGCCCACGAACAGCGCGACGAGTGAGATGAGGACTCCGCTCAGGACCGCCGAGCCGGTGAGGAGCGCGCCGAGATGGATCAGCAGCGGGTAGAGCGGGAAGAACCCGGCATCCTGCGCCGATCGGTAACCGTGCTCGGCGATCTGCAGGTACCAGATCGCATCCCAGCGCAGCGCGGGTGCAGCGAGGAGGTTGCCCACCGGGCCAAGCGAGGTGGAGATCCCGCTCGGGTCGTAGGAGTGCGCGTTGAGCGCCGTAGTGCCGAGGAACAGAACCGCAGCACCTCCGACCGTCCACACCAGCAGACGCGAGAGGACGAACCATCGCCAGGTTTCGAGGACAGCGGTGCGCTGCGAGCGCGCCGCGCTCGGCGGCGCGGGGCTCGCCACCGTCACGGCTGGGGCCCGCTTCAGGGGAACCGCTACCGAGCCGGCTTCCATCGCGCCTCGCTTTCGGGGTCGAGGAGCAGGGACAGCAGGACGAACGGCAGCGCCCAGGTCAGATACATGAACGTCCAGTAATTGCCGGCCAGCTGTACGCCGAGTAGAACGGCGGCGCACAGCGCGGCGACCCGGGTGCGGTCGATGGCCATCGCCCGATCACGCCACAGCCTGATCGCTCCGCCGGCGATCAGCGCCAAGGTGATGGCCTGCACAAACTGCTGGAGGGGGACGCTGCCGATGAAGGTCCACAGCGTGTCCGGCGCGCTCCGGGTGAACTGAAAGCCGACCGCCTGCGCCATCCGCGCCGGCGCTCCCACCCCGCCGAGCAGGATCAGGGCGGCGAGCATGGCGAGGCTTACCGCGCTCGCGGCGAGTAGCGCGCGGCTCCGCGAGGGTCGCGGCAACGAGGCGATCCACAGTGGCCCGAGGGCGAGCGGCACGAGCTTGAACCACGCGGCCAGTGAGAGCACCGCGGTGCCCGCGGCCGGCTTTCGCCACAGCAGCAACGCCCCGAGCAGGAGCACCGCGAGGACGATGTCGCTCGTACCTGTGGAGACGGTCAGGAGCAGCGGCGGGAAGGTCATCCAGGCGATCGCTGCCCGCAGCCCTCGCTGCTCGGCCTCGGGGCTGCGGCCGCCCATCGACAGCCGGCGGATCGCCCAGGCGCTGCCCAGCCCGGCGCACACGGCGATGGCCAGCGTCACCTCGGCGTCGTCGAACAGCGTATGGACCGGCCACAGGAGGGCAAACGGCGTGTAGAGGAGATAGGACCCGATCGGATAGGTGTCGCCGTGGAGCACGTCGGCGACGTGGCCGTAGGGGAGCAAACCGTGGACGATCGCGGTGGCCCCTTCCATCACGGCATAGCCGACGTCAAGCACGTTGGGCGAGCTGAGCCCGACGATCACCAGGATGAGCACACACGCCGCTGCGAGCAGGCGAAGGACGCGAACCTGCCGCGCCGCCGGCCAGCCCGCCGTGACGTGCTCAAACAGGGGCTTGGCATGAGGAGCTTGTCCGGGTGCCGTCAACGCCCGCCACGCGCATCGCGCCGCCAGGTAGGCCAGCGCGGCATAGCTGAGCACGGCCATCCGCTCGAACGTCCAGTGGTTGAACAGCGCGATCGATGCCGCCGAGCTCGCCACCACCGCCACGTCGAGGTTGCGCAGCCGACGCAGCGGCCAGACAGCGGTCATCAGCACGAACACGACGCTCAGTCCGATCAGCATCCGCAGGTCATTGGCGATGGCGCTGCCGTAGGCGAATGTCGCCCCCGCCAGATCCTCCTGGTCGAGGACCACCACGCGATGGTCAAAGCCGACGTCGACCGTGGCCACCAGCTGGGAGCCGCGATAGAAGCACAGGGTCTCGTTGTGCCGGTCAAGGGGGATCAGCTGCACTCTGGTCCAGTGCAGCGGCGCGAGCATGGCGTGAGCCCTCGGGTTGGCCCACACGTGGGCGAGGGCCTGGCGCTCGGGCACCGCGACCCGGGTCGGCCGGTGGGTGGCGAGCAGTCCCGCCCACCCCACCGCGAAGGTCACCGCAGCGACGGCCAGCGCCGGATAGGCGCCCAGCACGGCTCGGAGTCGCGCCGCCAGGGGCGTACGGACCGGAAGAGCGGCCGGGTAACCGTTCATGGCTCGCTCAGAACGGCGAGTGGAGATACCAATGGACGATCGAGTTGCCCACGAACAGACCCACGATCCCGCCGAAGGCGAGGAACGGGCCGAACGGCAACGCGGTCTTGCGGCCTGCCTGCACCCCGAGTCGCGCCATCACGGCGACGCCCACGATCGTGGCCGTGAAGACCCCCACGAGCAGCGCGACCCCCGCCGCCGCCCCCAGGTAGAGCCCGAGAACACCGGCGAGCTTGACGTCGCCGATCCCCATCCCGCGCGGGTAGGCGAGCACGAAGATGAGCAGGAACCCGCCCGCGGCGGCCCCGGCGATGAGCTGCTCGGGAACGCCGGAGGGCTTGGTCACGACGCCGATGGCCACCGCGAGGATCGCCGCCGGCAGGGTGATCTTGTTGGGGATGATGCGATGGTCAAGGTCGATGAGCGCGATCGGCACGAGGATCAGGACCAGCGCCAAGCCGAGAGCGAGGTCGTGGGCCGAGTGCTTGAGGAGCACGACCGCGACGGCCAGCGCGGCGGTTGCCGCCTCGACCACCGGATAACGCGCAGAGATCGGCTGTGCGCACGTGCGGCACCGTCCGCGGAGCAGCAGCCAGCCCAACACCGGCAGGTTGTCGGTCGGTCTGACCGGGGTCTCGCACTTCGGACACCGCGAGCCCGGCTTGACCAGCGACTCCCCCCTCGGCAGCCGGTAGACGACGACGTTCAGGAACGAGCCGATGACGGCTCCGAACAAGGCACTGATCGCGATCGGCACCTGGTCGGCTCCTCAGCTACCGACCAGCACGGGTAGCGGTCCGTCGGTCGCGAGGACGGTCTCCGGGATCGGGCCGGGCTCGGCCTGCCCGTCGACGGCCTCGGCCCGTGTCCCGCCGAGCAGCGCGACGGCCACGAACGGGATGAACCAGATGATGTAGTAGTAGAACCAGTGCTGGGCCGGAACCTGCACGGCGATCGTGACCGCCGCCGCCAGGGCAGAGACCTGGACCAGCGACCTGGGACGGCGCTCGATCGCCACCCCGAGGACGAGCGCGATCGCCCCCGCCTCGAGCACCCTCTGCAGCGGAGCCAGCGCGGGATGAAGGCTCCAGGGCGAGAACACGTCGACGCGGCTGAGCTGAAAGCCGATCGTGTGGTTCCAGAACTCGGCGATCCCCCCGCTCGGAAGGTAGAGCCCGATCGCGGTGAGGAGCACGACCGCAAACGCGGCCACGCAGGTGACGACCCCGCGCAGGCCGCGATCACGGCGGCCGGCGAACAGGGGCAGGAGCGCGCCCGGGGCGAACTTGGCCGCGGTGGCGAGCCCGACCAGCGCGCCACGCGCAGCGGGTGAACCTAAGGCGAGCAGCGCGAACACCGACAGCATCGCGATCAGGCCGTCGTTGCTGTGCTCCATCAGCCCCAGCAGCGTGAACGGGCACGCCGCCCAGACCCAGCCCAGGGCCAGACCCAGTCTCAGGCCCTCACGGCCGGGCCGCAGGCGGCGCCCGAGCAGGACCAGGCCCGCCACCGTGCCCAGGTCGAAGACGAGCGAGGCGGCGTGGGCGGCGGGCAGGTAGTTCCAGATGCCGTGCCACGGGAACAGCAGCACGAACGGAACGTAGGCCAGATATGCGATCGGGCCGTAGGTGTCAGGGTGGGCGATCGAGCTGAAGTAGAGCGACTGGCCGTGGATGATGTGCGAGGCGCCGACCACCGACGCGTAGCCGACGTCGATCACCATTCGGTCGGCCAGGGCGAGCGCGTTGCGGCCCACGACCAGGACCAGCAGCCCGACGGCGAGGACCCGTATGGACAGCCAGGGGGCGAGGGGCGAGGCCGTGCGCCCCGGCCGCAAGCCGATGGCCAGCATCCGGGCGAGCAGATACAGGAGGGGCGGATAAACCAGCCACACCGCCGGCTCGAGGTCGCCGCGATTGAACAGCCAGTAGGAGAGCAGGAACGAGCTGAGCACGAGCGCGTCGAGGTGACGCCACTGCCGCAGGCGCCGGAGGTTGACGAACGGGATCAGGAACAGCAGCGAGAACGGCACCACGACCCAGGGGGAGTCGAAGATCGGCGCATAGTGCCCCCGCGTGTAGCCCGCCTCTGCCTGCGGCCCGGTCCACACCTTGATCACCCGTCCGGAGCGGCTCAGGTCCGCCTCGGCAACGATTTTCTGGCCGTACGCGAAGTTGACCGCCCAGTACTGGTCCTTCCAGACCAGGGGCTCTACGAACAGCGGGTGGTAACGGCGGTGCAACGACTGCATGGTCGAGGTCGCCTCCGCGATCGCCTGCGCCTGCGCCGCCGTGGTGGTGAAGCCAGGCGGGGTGAAACCCAGGTACGGAACTGCGCTCACCGGCTCCTGGCCATCGCCGTTGGGAAGCACCGTCGAGGTTGAGGAAGCCAGCGCCGGAGACGCCATGGACAGCATGAGCGCCAGCGCAGCTATCGCCGTCACGAACCGCACCTAAGCGTTATCGGCGCGACGGGTGCGGGCTTGAGGCAGGGGCGCGCAGGGCGCCGAGGAGCAGATAGGCGACCAGGGCCAGCGCCCAACTGAGCGAGATCAGGCTGAGCGCAGAAGGAGTCAGCTTGAGCCCGGGACCGAATGTGAACGACACCGCCGCCACGGCCAGGAGGCTCACCAGCGGCAGCCGGCGGAGCGTCACGGTCTCCCACGCCGCCAGCGGCACGAGCACGGCCACGTAGTAGTACTCGACCGGTCCGGGATCAACCACGCAGCGCACCAGCGCCAGCGCGATCAGCAGGGCGAGCGGGTCAAGCCGCACCCGGCGGGCCGAAGCGATTCGCCAGAGCGCGGCCACCGCCGCGCAACCCGCGCCGACGCCGAGCGCGAGCGCAGCCGACTTGGTCAGTCCCCATGGGAGTACGGCGACCAGGGGTGCCGCGGCGGGGAGATCCGGCGGTCGGGAGCCCAGCGGCCACCAGGCGCTGATCGCGCCCACCAGATGGCCGTCACCGAATGAGCGGCTCGCCGCCGCGAAGGCGGGCGGGTCAGCCAGCAAGGGTGGCGCCACCAGCGCAAGCGCGGCCACGGCGGCGCCCGCCAAAGCCCGAAGACGGCCGGCGTCGAGCGCGATCATGATCGGAAGCAGGCCGATCGCCGTCCATTCCTTGGTGCCGATGGCGACGCCCAGGAGCAGCCCGGCCCATCCGGCACGGCCACGCACTGCCGCCAGGGTGGCGGCCGTGAGCGCGGTCGCGGCCAGCAGCTCCTCCGGGTGGCCGGAGCTGATCGCGTTGCCAGTCGCGGGCGCCAGGAGGATCACCGCTGCGGCCAGAGACCCGGCCAGCACGTCGCTCGGGCCGTCCCACTCACGCACGATCAGCCACGCGGCGAACAGGGCGCAGGGAAGCAGGCAGGCGATGACGGTCAGCCGGTAGACGGTCATGTCGCTCGCCCCCGCCGCGGAGGTGACCGCCACGACCGGCGCTCGCAGCAGCAGCGAGGTCAGTCCCATCAGCGGCTGATGGCTGGCGAAGGAACCGAGGTGCCCGTGGGCGAGCGCCACCAGCGCCGGCCCGGAGTTGTCGCCGGAGACCGGGCCGTGGAGCTGGAAATCCCCGCTGGTGCGTGCGCCCCAAGAAGCGAAGGCGGCCGCGGCTCCGGTCAGCAGCACCGCGAGGGCACCGATCGCCCGGGCGAGCGCGAGCGGGGGCCGGCGGTCGGCGAGCGCGCTCACGCGGCGGCCACCTTCCCGAGCTCGGGTGGGGTCACGACCATCTGCGGGCGTGAGGCCCGGAACAGGACGGCGGTGAGGTAGACGGACAGCGCGACGGTGAACGTGATGTAGCCGATCACCAGCGGGCCGGTGACGAACACGTGGCCGAGGAGGCCCCACAGGACGGCGATCGTCAGCAGCGAAACGAGCGGCGGCCCGCGGCGCTTGACCGTCTCCCACGCCAGCAGGGCGACGATGAACGGGAGGTGGTAATAGAAGACGTTGGACGGATCCAGCGTGCAGCGCAGGAGCAGGATCAGCGCGAGCAGTCCGAGCGCGTCGGCGGGATCCCGATCGCGGTCTCGTCGCGCATAGAGCCAACCGATCACGATGCTGAGCACCGGGATCAGCCAGAACACCTTGGTCCGGGTCAGCCCGAACGGCAACAGGTGAGCGGTGGCTCTGGCCGGGCCGCCGATCACCGGCACGACCGTTGTGTGCGCGACGCTGATCGGGAACCACCACGAGTTGAGGCTGACCACGTTCAGGTTGCCGATCAGGCTCGAGGCATGGGCGAAGGTGGCCGGGTCGGCGAGCGGCAGGGCGAGCGCCAGCGGCGCCCCAACGGCCGCGGCGGTGGCGAGCATCCGGACCTTGTGCCCACGGCAGGCCACGTAGACGGGCACCGTGCCGACGAGCGCCCACTCCTTGGTGCCGATGGCCAGCCCGATCAGGAGCCCGGCCAGGACCGGCCGGTCCTCGAGCGCCGCCAGAATCGCCCCCACGCACAGCGCCCCGGCCAGCAGCTCCTCCGGGTGGCCGCCGAGCCGGCCAGTCAGTGTCATCGGACTCAGCACCATGATCGAGACGGCGCCGATCGCCACTGACCAGGAGGTTCCGCGACGGTGGGCCCGCTCGGCCACCACCGCCCCGACCAATCCCGCCACCAGCGCGCAGGCGAACACGCCGAAGCGATAGCCCAGCATCGTCCCGCCGTGAAACGCCGAGGCCAGGGCAACAAACGGGGCGCGCAGGATTATCGAAGTGAGCCCGATCACCGGCTGCACCCGGGCCATCGTCCCGAGGTGACCGTGCAGGAGAGCCTGGATAGCTGGGAGCGGGCTGTCACCCGTCCTCATGCCCGCCCCGTAGTCGACCGACGCGGTGAGCGCGGCGGCGAGTAGCACGGCGGGCGCAATCGAGACGAGCGCGGCCCGCGCGATCACATTCCGAGACAAGTGATTGCTCCTAGAAACAGTTGGGGCGGGCCCGAAGGCCCGCCCCGTCTGGGTCCACGGTTGTGGAAACGAACTACCAGGTAGTGCCGGTGCAGCCACCCGGGCTGCCGCCGCCGCTGCCCTTCGAGCAGGTGCGCGCGACGCTTCCCGACGTGTCGGTCAGCGTGAACGCGTCGCCCGTCGAGGACGCGGTCGAGACGAGCGTGTAGCTCGTGGTGCCATTCCCGCTCACGGTGCTGAGCGAGGCGCCCGTGCCCGTGTCGCCGAGCGTAGGCTCGATCGCGGTCAGGTCGGACAGGTTGGAGGTGTACGAGCCGTTGTGGTCGGTCGCGTAGGTCTCCATGGCCGTCTGGGCCGTCTTGACCTGGGACTTGGCCGAGGCGTCATACGCCTTGCCGCGCTGGTTGAGGAACGCCGGGATCGCGATCGCGGCAAGGATGCCGATGATCAGGATCACGACGAGGAGCTCGATCAGGGTAAAACCCTTCTCGTCCTCGGCGCGGTTACGGAGCTTTTGGAGCATTGATCCTCCTGGGATCGGTGGATTGGGTCTCGCCAGATCCCTTGGTCCCAGCCATCGCGGCTCCTCAGTCTTGCGAGCATTGGTGGCAACCCGGCTTCCTCCAAAACGGAGACCCGTGGCTTTGCGTCCCGCCCTCGCGAGCGGTTTGCCTTTGGCACCTAATGGCTCTGGCAGCGAAGGTATCGGGTGCCCAGCCGGGGGGCTTGAAGGCTTTGGACGTTTTTCCGAAACTCGTCTAAACGCCGTCTGGACACTTTGTCGGCGGCTCGGGCGGGCCGAGAGCTCGCTCAGGCGTCGGGGCGTTCCGCCGGCTCCTGCTGGGCGTCGTTGCCGGGGATGACGCGCCCGGTGCCCCGGCACCACGGGCAGCGGACCTGATGCGGATCGCCACCGAGGTTGGAGATCAGCTCGCCGCTACCCCCACAGGGCCCGCAGACCTTTCCGTCCTGCTCACCGGCCTCGGCGCTCACCGGCGCACCGCGAGCAACACGCCGTCGCCCACCGGGGTCACCGTGCCGAGCAGGTCGTCCGCTTCCAGAAGGCGCTGGTTGAACGCCCGCGCGGTCCGGATCTGCTCGTCCGTCCAATGGCCGTCGGTGCGCCCCTCGGCTACGGAGCCCGACATCAGGACGTTGTCGACGGTGAGCACGCCGCCCGGGCGTAGCAGCGGTACCAGTTGGTCGAAGTAGTCGCCGTATTGGGCCTTGACTCCATCGATGAAGCCCATGTCGAAGCTCCCGGGCTCCAGTGAGGCGAGTCCCTCGCGGGCGTCCTGGAGCCGGAGCTCGGTGCGGTCGAGCACATCCGCCCGCGCCAGGTAGTCGCGGGCGGCGGCCTGGCGCTCGGGGTCGATCTCGAAGGAGACGATCTGACCCTCGGGCGGGAGCGCCCTTGCCATGTACAGCGTCGAGACCCCGATCGCCGTGCCAACCTCGACGATCCGCTTCGCGCCACAGGAGACCGCCAGCACTCCGAGCAGCTGGCCGGTGGTGGGAACCACCACCGGGAACGTGGTCCCGCGCCGCGTGCGCCTCCATCTCGGCAAGCACGGGGTCGGGGGCGGGCCGGAGCGACTCGAGGTATCTCTCGACGGCTTCGGTGACGATCACTGGCTAGGCAAGATACCGGCGCTCGCGCGCGCAGGCAGCCGAACGCGCCATCCGAGGGCCGGCCGAGCCAGCACGGCACCGAAGACGATCGTGACGGCCATGTAGGCGAGCCACTGCAGTTCGGCGCCGCTCGCCCCCGTGACGGGCCGCCACGCGAGCCACATCGCGCCGGTGGCGAGGAGGGACTTGAGCGGTGCCGCGGCAGCGAGCGCCGCCGGGGCGGCGAAGGGTCCCGGGGCGGCGAAGGGTCCCGGGCGGCGAGGGGTCCGAGCGCCTCCCATCCCAGCAGGGCGAAGATGAACGGCAGCTCGTAGTACAGGTGGTTGGACGGATCGAGCAGGCAGCGGAGCAGGAAGAGCAGGGCGAGCAGGGCCAGGCAATCGCTGGCCTTGCGCTCGCGTGCCGGCCGGCGGGCGAGCGGAATCGAGAGCGGCACCATCAATGCGATCGCCAATTCCCGCGCATGGTCCGTGATCAGCCCGGGCAGGTACTGGCCCGGCACGAGCTGGGCGTCGGGTCGCAGGCGGGCCAGCGGCCACCACAACTCCTCGGGATGGGCGACGATCGAGAGCCCAGTGCACCAAGGGCCCCGGCGCCATCAGGTAGGCGGCGCCGTACCAGGTCATGCAGATCCCCCCGGCGATCGCAGCGAGCTTGGCTCGCTGCCCGGGCGCCGCCAGCAGCGTGGGCGCGATGGCCAGGAGCGCCCAGGGCTTGTTGATGACGGCCAGCCCCAGGGCGATCCCGGCCAGGGTCGGACGGTCCTCGGAGGCCAGGAGAACGGCCGTGACGGACAGCACCGCGCCCAGCACCTCCTCGGGGTGGCCGACGAGGATCGCCCCGAACATGGCCGGGACGGCAAGGGTCAGCGCGACTGCCGTGGCGAGCGCCCCTGCCGACCGTCCCCGGAGCTGCATCAGCCTGGCCAGCCACAGCCCCAGCCCCCCGGCGCACACCATGCACTCGAGCGCCCCGAAGCGGAACTGCGCCAGCTGGGTGCCGACCAGAAGCTTGCCCACCAGGGCGCCCGGCGCCCGCAGCAGGACCGAGCCGCCGGCGCCGTCGTTGGGCAGCAAGTTGAAGAACGCGTGCACGTGCCCGGCCAGCAGCGCGTTCATGGGCGGCGCGAACGTGGCCGGGTAGTCGCCCGCGGTCTCCACCCCGAACCCGAGCCAGGCGACCCAGACGGCGGCGGCGATGACGCCGGCCAGGGTCAGGAGGGTCCTTCCGATCCTCCCCTCCGCGCGCCGCATCGGCCGCGGGTCCCTACTGGATCTGGTTGTAAACGTCGAACAGCGGCAGGTACATCGAGATCACGATGACGCCGACGATCGAGCCCACGACGATGATCATGGCCGGCTCGAGGATCGAGGTCAGGGCCTTGATCGCCGCATCGACCTCATCCTCGTAGAAGTCCGCCACCTTGGCCAGCATCGAGTCGAGCGCGCCGGTTTCCTCGCCCACCCCGACCATCTGAGCGACCATCGGCGGGAATACCTTGGCGTGGGCCAGGGGCTCGGAGATCGTGCCGCCGTTCTTGACCGAGGCGATGACGTCGGCCATCGAGGACTCGATCACCGCGTTGCCCGCCGTCTTGCCGGTGATCTCGATCGCCTGCATGATCGGCACGCCGGCCGAGACCAGCGAAGCGAAGGTGCGCGACCAGCGCGCGATCGCCACCTTCTGGACGACGTCGCCGATCTTCATCGGGACCCGCAACCTGAACGCGTCCCACTTCGGGCGACCCCACTTCGACTTCTTGAAGCGGAAGAACGAGAAGGCGATGATGCCGACGGCAATAAAGAGGATGTAGCCCTGATTGTTGACCAGGTTCGAGAACCCGACCATGAACTGGGTCAGGGCGGGTAGGTGGCCCCCGAACTGCTTGAACACGCCCACGAAGACCGGGATCAGGAACGACACGAGGGCGAGCAGGACGATGATGGCGAAGCTGATCGTCATCGCCGGGTAAATCATCGCGGCGCGCACCTGGCGTCGGAGCGAGGCGTCCTTCTCGAGCTGGTCGGCGGTCCGCATCAGCGACTCCTCGAGCACGCCGCCGCTCTCCCCCGCCCGGACCATGGAGACGAACAACTGGGTGAAGATCTTGGGGTGGCGCTCCAGCGCATCGGAGAGCATCAACCCCGCCTCGACGTCGGCCCGGACACCCTGGAGCGTCTCCTTGAGCAGGCTGTTGTTGCTCTGCTGCTCGAGCACGGTGAGCGCGCGCAGGATCGTCATCCCCGAGGAGATCATGGTCGACAGCTGCCGGGTGGCCACGGCGAGCTCGCTCGCCTTGACGCGCCGGAACAGTTCGATGTTCAGCTCCTTGGAGCGGTACTTCTGCGCAACCTCGAGGACGACGAGCCCCCGCTCCTTGAGCTGGTCGGCGACCGCCTGCTTGGAGACCGCCTCGACCTCGCCCTGCGCCGGAACGCCGGCGAGGTCCATCGCTTTGAAGACAAACGTTGCCATCGTCAGACACCCACCTTGTGGCCGTTGGCACCGACCGGTGCGGACCCGAGCAGTCGGCGCAGTTCTTCGAGCGAGTGCGCTCTGGCTTCCGCCAGCTGTCGCGTGATCTTGCTCGCCCGGACGAGCTGCGCGAGCGAGGCATCCATCGTCTGCATCCCGAAGGAGCCCCCGGTCTGAAGGACGGAGTAGATCTGGTGGGTCTTGGCCTCGCGGATCAGGTTCCGCACCGCCGGCGTCGGCACCAGCACCTCGACCGCGACGCAGCGGCCGCTGCCGTCGGCGGTCGGCAGCAGCGTCTGAGTCATGATCCCCTGGAGCGCGACCGACAGCTGAGCGCGGATCTGGCCCTGCTGGGCGGAGGGGAACACGTCGATGATGCGGTCGATCGTCTGCGGGGTGTCCTGGGTGTGCAGGGTGGCGAACACGAGGTGGCCGGTCTCCGCCGCGGTGATCGCGGTGGAGATCGTCTCGATGTCGCGCATTTCCCCGACCAGGATCACATCGGGGTCCTGACGCAGGGCGGCCTTCAGGGCTTCGCCGAAGCTGACCGCGTCAGCTCCGAGCTCACGCTGATTGACCATGCACTTCTTGTGCCGGTGGAGGAACTCGATCGGATCCTCGATAGTCATGATGTGCTCTTCGCGGTTCTCGTTGATCACGTCGAGGAGCGAGGCGAGCGTGGTCGACTTGCCGGAGCCGGTGGGTCCGGTGACGAGCACGAGCCCGCGCGGCCGGTTGGCGAACTCCGCCACCGCCGGAGGAAGGCCGAGTCGCTCGAGCGGCACGATCTCGAACGGGATCAGCCGGAAGGCGGCCCCCAGGCTCGAGCGCTGGAAGTAGGCGTTGACGCGGAAGCGAGCCGTCCCGGGAATCTGGTAGGCGAAGTCGATCTGCCAGTTGGTCTCCAACCGCTGGCGCTGCGCGTTGTTGAGGATCGAGTAGACGATCTCGCGCGTGTCGGTGGGCGTCAGCTGGGGATAGCCCTCCATCGGCGTGAGCCGACCGCGGACGCGCACCATCGGCGGCGCGCCGGCGGTGATATGAAGGTCCGAGGCTCGACGATTAACGACCTCGAGCAGGACGTCGGCGAAATCAAGCTCCATGCGTAGAGTCTCCGTTCCGGGGCGACCGGGTAGCCATCGCTGCTCTATCGGCACCTCAGCCGGTTCCCGTTACGCGGGCGACCTCGGCCATGGACGTCAGTCCAGACTTGACCTTGTCAAGGCCGTCGTCGCGCAGACGGCGCATCCCCTCGCGCACCGAGGCGGCGCCGATTTGTGACGCGGAGCCCCGTTCCAACGCGAGCGTGCGGATCTCATCGTTCATCAGCATCACCTCGAACAGTCCGATCCGCCCGCGGTAGCCCATCCCCCCGCAGCGGACGCATCCCACCGGCTCGAAGGCCTCGATGTCGAACTGCGCGGCGAAGCCGTGATCCCGTAGTACCTCGGCCGGGATGATCGTCCGCTTCTTGCAGTTGGAGCACAGCGTTCGGGCCAGTCGCTGGGCGACCACGCAGTCGATCGCCGAGGCGACCAGGAACGGTTCGATTCCCATCTCGATCAGGCGGGTGATCGATGACGGGGCGTCGTTCGTGTGCAGGGTCGAGAGCACCATGTGACCGGTCAGCGCGCCCTCGATGGCAATCTGCGCCGTCTCCCGGTCGCGGATCTCGCCCACCATCAGGATGTCGGGGTCGGCGCGCATCATCGACCGCAGCCCCGTGGCGAATGACAGGCCCGCCTTGTTGTTGACCTGGACCTGGGTGATGCCCTTGATCTGGTACTCGACCGGATCCTCGATCGTGATGATGTTCTTCTCCGGCGTGTTCAGCTCGAGCAGCGCGCCGTAGAGGCTGGTCGACTTTCCCGAGCCGGTCGGGCCGGTGACCAGGACCGCCCCGTGGGCCTTGTTGAACGACTTCCGGAACCGCTCGAGCTCGTGTTGCTGATAGCCCAGCTTGGGAAGCTCGAGACGCACGCTCTCCTTGTCGAGGATCCTCAGCACCACCGACTCGCCATGGACGCTCGGAACGGTGACCGCGCGGATGTCGACGTGGCGGCCCTCGATCGTCAGCCCGACTCGCCCATCTTGAGGGATCCGTCGCTCGGCGATATCCAGGTCGGCCATGATCTTGATCCGGGAGGTGACGCCCGAGACCATCCGCTTGGGGACCGTGGTCTCCTCGCTCAGCACGCCATCGACGCGCATCCGGACCCGCATCTCCCGCCCGGACCGGCCCTGCTCGTCCGCCTGCGGCTCGAAGTGGATATCGGAGGCGCCGCGCTCGGCCGCTTGAGCGATGATCGAGTGCACGAGCTTGATCACCGGTGCGTCCTCGGCCGACTCGCGCAGGTCGACGATCTCCATCGGGGAGGCGCCGTCCTCGCCCTCCTCCACCGCCTCCTGCACCGCATCCTCGAACCGGTTCATGCGGGCGATCAGCGACGCGATGTCGTCCGCCGAGGCCACTGCGGGCTTGACGTCGAGCCGGGTCAGCAGGGCGATGTCGTCGACCGCCAGCACGTTGGCCGGATCGGCCATGGCCACGAGCAGCGTGTGCTCGTCCGTGTAGCAGACGGGAACCGCGCCATAGCGCTTGGCCGCCGAGGCGCTCAGAAGGTTGGCCGCCGTCATGTCGACCTTGAAGATCCCCAGGTCCAGGTGGTCAAGCCCGTAGCGCTCGGCCACCGCCCGGGAGAGCTGCTCGGAGGTGATCGACTGCTGCTCGATGAGCAGCCGTTCCGGCGGGAGTCCTCGCGACCGAGCTTCCTCGATGGCCCGGTCCACCCGCGTCCGATCGATGAACCCGAGCTCGACCAGGGCATCGGTCAAAAACCGACCTGACCCCCCCTTGCGCTGGGGCGGGGTAACGCCGGGTGGACGTTCGGGTTCGGATTCGGGCTCGGCCTCGAAGGCCTCTTCGTCGACCGCCCGCAGACGGGAGGCGGGCTCGCTCATTCCAGCCTTCCGATGGCCGCACGCATGACCCCGATCGGAGCTGCGAGCCCGGTGAAGCTCTGAAAGCTGATCGCCCCTTGCCCGACGAGGATCTGGAGTCCGTCGACAGCGTCGATCCACCGCGCCCGCGCGGCTCGGATGAGAGCCGTCTCAGTATGTGTGTAGACGAGATCCACCACGCACCGGTACCGGGTGATCTCATCGGCCCGGAGCGGTAGCTCCTTGAACGCACTCGAGCCGCCGTCAAGTCCCGCGGGCGTGCAATGCACGAGCAAATCCGCGGGCCCCAGCGCGGTAACGGCGCTGGCTCCGAGTGCCTCGGCGACCCGTCGGGCGCGCGCTGGAGTCCGGTTCCAGATCCGCACCTCGCTCGCGCCGGCCTCGACGAGGGCCCACACCGCGGCGCGCGCGCTTCCACCGGCGCCGAGCACGAGCGCCGTTGCTCCGTGCGGCGCGAAGGGCAGCGCTTCGATCAGCGCCGGCGCATCGGTGTTGTCGGCGTGGATCGTCCCGTCAGGCGCAAACAACAGCGTGTTAGCCGCTCCAATCGCCGAGGCGCGCTCGGTCGCCGTGTCGGCGAGGGCCAGCGCCCGCTCCTTGTGAGGGATCGTGACGTTGACGCCACGGAACCCGGCCGCCGGCAGCGCTCGGACCGTTTCCTCGAAGCGATCGACCGGGACGGGCAGCCTCTGGTAGCGCCAGCCGAGGCCCACGGCCCGGAGCGCCGCGTTGTGCATGTCCGGCGAGCGGCTGTGGGCCACGGGCCAGCCGAGAACCCCCAATCGGGCACGGTGAGGACTCGGCGAAGGCTCCGTACTCATGGACGGATGTCCGAAACGCCCGCGCTCAGCAGTGCGTGAGCGACCGTCCCCCGCGCGCGGCGCGCGCCGCCTGATACTGCTGCGCGTCCTTCTCGAACTGCGCGTAGGTCGAAGCGAAGGCTGACGCGCCGTTACCGCACACCTTGGCCACGAAGTACAGGTAGTTCGTCTGCGCAGGATGGGCGGCGGCCTCGATCGAGGCCAACCCGGGGTTGTCGATCGGGGTCGGCGGCAGCCCGGGACGGATGCGCGTGTTGTAGGGCGAGGGAGAGTGGAGCTCGGACTCGGTCAGCGGATGCGTGTAGTTGCCCGTGGCGTAGCGGATGGTCGCGTCGATGCCCAGCGGCATGCCAGCGGAGAGACGGTTGTAAATGACGGAGGCGACCAGCGGCCGGTCGTGGGCCGTGCCCGCCTCACCCTCCACGATCGAGGCGATGGTCAGCACGTCGTAGGGCGTGAGGTTGTGCCGGCGGGCGTAGGCGAGATTGACCGTGCCGAACTGCTGCTTGAACGTCTGGAGCTGGTCGGCCACCAGGGCGCCGACGGTGATTGGCTCGCGAAGCTGGTAGGTCGAGGGGAAGAGGAACCCCTCCAGCGTCGGGGTTGAGCGCTGTGCGCCATACGAACGCGGGTCCAAAAGCTTGGAATGGCGGGTCGCCGCCAGGTAGCTGCCCCGGATTCCCTGCGTCCGCAGGAGCCGGTCGATCTGGCTTCGTGTCCGTCCCGGGATGATCGTGAGCTCGCTCACCCGCGCCGCGGGGGGCGCCGTGGTGAGGACCTTCAGGACCTGGCTATAGCTCATGTCGAGCTTAAGGGTGTAGGTGCCGGCGCGCAGGTCGGCGCGGTCGCCGGCGAGCCTCGACCTCAGATCGAAAAAGAAGCTCGAGGCGATCACCCCGTCGCGGGCCAGCTGATCGCCGATCTGGCTCGTCGTCGAGTGAGGCGGGATCGTCACGGTGACGCGGCCATGGCCTGAGCCGTGGAACGGCTGGAAGAGCTCGAACAGAAACCAGATCAGGGCCAAGGCCAGGACCAGGGCCCCGAGCGACAGGGCCCGGACCGCCCACGTCCGGCGGCGGGGTCGCGGCTCGCCAGCGGGGCGGCGGGACCGTCTCGGCGGCGGGGGCTTTCGGGGGGCGCGCTGATGACGCTGGAGCCGGGAGATGCGCTTCGTTCCCGAGGCCGCCTCGCCGACGTAGCCGTCCTCGTCGTCGCCGTAGCCATCGTCGCGGCCGTCGTCGCCGTCGTTGTGGCCGTCGTAGTCGAAGGGCTGCTCGGACGCCGGCCCGTCCGGAACCGCGGCCGCGCCGTGATCCACCGGCGGCTCCTGCTCCTCGCTGAAAGCCACCTGGCCGCTGCGCTCAGCCCGCCGGCGCTCGCGCTCCAGGCGAGCCGCCTCGCGCTCCTCCTCGGAACGCCCAGGTCGCGATTCGGTCACTCCCCACCTCCCGCATGGGCGGCCAGCCAGCCCTCCAGCAGGTGCGCAGCGGCGCGCGAGTCTTCACTGGCCCGCCCGCCGGTCCGCTCGGCCAGCCGGGTGGTGAAGCGCTCGTCGTAGAGTTCGACCGGCACAGTCAGCCGCCCCTCGAGGGTGGCGGCAAACCTCCGCGTCTCCGCCGTCTGAGCACTGTCCGCGCCCGATAGCGAGACGGGAAGGCCCACGACAACGCGCTCCGCCTCGAGTTCCTCCACCAGGGCTCGGAGCTTGCCCAGCCCGCGGCGCGACCCCGGCGAGCGCACGGGGTCGATCGGAGTTGCCAGCACGCCGGTCGGGTCGCTCACGGCACAACCGCACCTGGCGCTGCCGTAGTCGAGCGCGAGCACGCGCATCAGGCTATCGAGACAGAGCCGATTCGATCGCTCGGCGCGCGGCCGCGATGGCCTCGGGGAGCTTGTCCGGGTCGCGGCCGCCGGCCCGAGCCAGCGTGTCACGGCCGCCGCCGCCTCCACCCACCTCGGCCGCCGCCAGCTTGACGAGCTCACCCGCTCGGACGCCGCGCTCCACCAGCGAGGGGCTGACGCTCGCGATCAGATCGACCCGCCCCTCGCCGGCGCTGCCCAGGACGATGGCCGCGTCGTGCAACTTGGCCCGCAGCCGGTCCGCGATCTCGAGCAAAGCCTTGCCATCGACTCCCTCGAGCGCCGCGGTGACGATCCGGGCGCCGTCGAGCTCTCCCGCGCCGGACGCCAGTTGTTCGATGTCGACCGCGCCGTTGCCCGCACCGCCGCGCCGGGCCGTGCGCTCGAGCTCGCGGCTGCGCTCGCGCAGCTCCCGAACCGCGTCGGCGACACGCTCCGGGGTGACTCGGAGCGCCGAGGCGGCCTCGCGCAGCACCTCGTCGTGATGGCGCAGCAGCGTCACCGCCGCCGGTCCGGTGAGCGCCTCGATCCGCCTCACGTTGGCCGCGCTCGAGCTTTCGCTGGAGAGCTTGAACAGTCCGATCTCGGCCGTCCGCCGGACGTGGGTACCACCGCACAGCTCGCGCGAGAACGAACCGTCCCCGACCTCGACCATCCGCACCACATCCCCGTACTTCTCGCCAAACAACGCCATCGCCCCGAGCCGCTTGGCCTCCGAAAGGGTGGTGGTCAACGCGCGCACGGGCTGATCCTCGAGGATCCAGCCGTTGACCTGCTCCTCGATCGCCCGCACCTGGTCCTCGGTCAGCGCGGCGCCGTGGGTGAAGTCGAAGCGAAGCTTGTCGGGGCCGACGTAGGAGCCGGCCTGGTGGACGTGCGTGCCGAGCTGCAGGCGGAGCGCCGCGTGGAGCAGGTGGGTCGCGGTGTGGTTGCACTCGGTGGCGTGGCGTGTCGCCCGATCGACGTGCGCGTGGACCCTCTCCCCCGGCTCAAGTGACCCGCGCTCGGGCACCAGCGCCACCACCTGGTCATCGCCCAGCCGCAGCACCTCGTCCACGCGGGCCAGGCAATCGCCGTCGGCGCATTCGACGTAACCAGAGTCCGCCACCTGGCCACCCCCGGTGGCGTAGAACGGCGACTCGAGCAGCTTGACCAGCAACCTCCCGTCCTCCTCCTCGAGCGCGCCCACCGTGGTCTCGCGCTCGGTCGTTTCGTAGCCGACGAAGTCGGTCGCGAACCCGGCAGCTCCGGAGAAGGCGAGCGCCCACTCACGCAATGCGTCCCGGCCGCGATCGCGGCCGGAGCTGGCGCGGGCGCGTTGGCGCTGCTCGTTCATGCTGGCCTCGAACCCCTCCTCGTCGACGCCAAGTCCCTGCTCGGCGGCGATCTCGAGCGTGAGGTCGATCGGGAAGCCGTAGGTGTCGTGAAGCCGGAAGGCGTCCTCGGCGGAGATCCCCTCCTCGCCGAGCTCCTTGGCGCGGGCGATGAGTTCGTCCAGTAGGCGGCTGCCCTGCTCGAGCGTCCGGCCGAAGCCCTCCTCCTCGGAGACGAGCCACTTGCGCACGTTGTCGCGCTGCTGGTGCAGCTCGGGGTACGCCGAGCCCATCTGCTCGGTGACCACGTCGGCGTAGCGGCTGAGGAACCCCGGTTCCAGCCCCAGCGCGCGGCCCTCGCGGATCGCCCGGCGCATGATCCGCCGCAGCACGTAGCCACGGTCCTCGTTCGAGGGGACGATGCCGTCGGCGATCAGGAAGGTCATCGCCCGGCTGTGGTCGGCCAGGATCCGCAGGGCGCGATCGGTGGGGAACTCCTCGCCGTAGCGCTGCCCGGAGAGGCCTTCGCCGAGCGCGATCAGCGGCGCGAAGTCGTCGGTCTCGAAGATCGTCTCCTTGCCCTGGAGGATCGTCGCCATCCGGTTGAGCCCGAGTCCGGTGTCGATGTTCTTGGCCGGCAATGGCGTCAGCACGTTCACCGGATCCTGGTTGAACTGCATGAAGACCAGGTTCCAGTACTCGAGGAAGCGCTGGTTCTCGCCCCCCGGGAGGTCATCGGGTCCGCCGTAGTCAAGGCCACGGTCAAGGTAAAGCTCCGAGCAGGGGCCACAGGGGCCGGGCGGAGGCAGCTCCCACCAGTTCTCAGACCGCGGGCACTCGACGATCTTCTCCCGCGGGACCCCAATCTCGAGCCAAGCCTCGATCGCCTCCTGGTCGGGGCCGACGCCGAGCTCCTCGTCGCCGGCGAAGACGGTGACCCAGATGTCAGCGGGTGAGAACCCGAACCCCTCGATCGACAGCTCCCACGCGAACCGGGCGGCGCCTTCGCTTGAAGTAATCGCCGAACGAGAAGTTCCCCAGCATCTCGAAGAAGGTGAGATGCCCCGCGGTCGTGCCGATGATCTCAATGTCCGCGGTGCGGAAGGTCTTCTGGCAGGTGGTGACCCGCGGGTGCGGGGGACGCTCGGCCCCGAGGAAATACGGCTTGAGCGGATGCATGCCGGCAACCGTGAACAGGGCCGAGGGATCGTGCTCGGCCGGGATCAGCGAGGCGGAAGCGAGGCGCTTGTGGCCGCGCGCCTCGAAGAACTCGAGAAAGGTCTGTCTGATCTCATCGGTGGTCATCAGGCACGCAGTGTAGGCGTGGCCCTCACTTCAAAAACGCGATCGAAGTGCGGTAGTGCTGGTAGCTCCCGTAGTGGCCGTGAAGCCACAGCACCTGAATCGGTCCGTCGCCGGATCCGCGCGGAACCACCGGCCGGACGTTGTTCGCCCCGGGTGTGCGCGCCACGGCCGAGTAGCGCCAGCTGTAGCCGCCGTCGCTGGTGCTCCAGCGCTCGATCTCGAACCATCCACGGACCTTGCGCGACAGATAGACGATCGAAGGGTCGGCGTGGTCGAGCGCGAGTCCGCCCGAGTAATCGCTCTCGATCGTGTGGGGACTGATCGTCGGTCCCCCCACCGCCATCCGGTGCGAGATCCACCGCTGGCCGTTCCAGGTGGCGTACCAGTAGATGTGGCGAGCGGGCGAGGGGAAGGTCGCGTAGACGATCACCGGCCGGCCCTGCCTGTCCAGGGCGACGTCCCACACCCACGCGCGCACACCGGTCTTGCGGGCGTCGTATACGAGATCCGCCTGATCGGGCGCGATGGGTCCGTCGGCGACCGTGGCGATCCGTCGCCTCGCCGCGGTCCACAGGGCCCCGTCTCGATACGCCGCGTAATAGACGCTGGTCATCACGCCGCGGGGGTGGCCGTTGGTGAAAGCGAGCGCGATCGTGTCGGTCCCGTTGGTGGCCACCTTCACGTAGGGCCGCTGGTGCGGGACGGTGATCATCTGGCGCGCCGGGCTCCAGCGACCGGTGATCGAGCGCGTGGCGAAGTCAGCGCTCCAGTTGGCGCCGCGCCAGAACAGGTAGAGGCGATCGTGCTCGGCACTCAGCATCACCGGGTTGGGGTAGGTGAAGCCCTTGGAGCCTGAGAGCTGGGCGTGGACTTGGCGGGTCGGCCCCCAGGCGCCGAGGTCATAGGGCCGCTTGCTTGTCCGGTAGTTCATCCGCGGCCCGCTGTGCGCTGACCAGAAGACGGTCAGTCGCCCGTCGGGCTCGAGCAGCAGCGCCGGCGCTCCGTGATCATCGGGCGCGACCGAGCCGATCGCGTGCGAGGCGCGGAATCCCGACCGCGGGTCATAGGCCCCGACGGTGATCTGGCCCTTCCAGCCGATCCATCCGACAAACGTCTCATGGCGACGGGCCACGTAGACCGCGCGCGGGTCTCCGAACCAGCACCACCCGCCGTGCGCCCAGATCACGGTCTCCTTGCGCTCGGGACGCGGTGAGGTCGAGACCGCACTGACCGTGCTCGAGACCGACTCGGGCCAGCGCGGCCGCCGCGCGGCCCGGCTGCTCGCGGCGCAGCCGGAGACGCTGACCGCGAGCGCGAGCAGCGCCGTCGCCAGCCCGTTCCGGGCGGAGCGCCGGCTCACAGGCGGATCCGGGCGATCGTGCCCCAGCCGACCACGAGCTCACCGTCCATCAGGCAGGCAAGCTGTCCCGGCGCGACGGCGTCGGCGCCGTCGGTGAGCTCGATCGACACGCTTCGATGGCGTCCCGGCGCGAGGTCGCCGGTGACCGTCGCTCGCAGCGGCTTGGATCGGTAGCGGAGCTTGACCCGGTCCACCCGGGTGCCCGGGCGGTAAAGCGTGGCCGATCGAATGGCCACTCGGCCGGTACGCAGCGCGCTGTGGGGGCCCACGACCACGCGGTTGGCGCTCGCGTCCTTGTCGAGCACGTACAGCGGCGCCCCTGAGGCCACCCCGAGGCCGCGCCGCTGACCGACGGTGAATTGCTCGTGGCCCTGATGGGCGCCGAGCACCCGTCCATGGACATCGGTGATCGTCCCGGGACGGGCTCGCACCGCGCCGTGGCGGGCCAGAAAGCGGGCACGGGTGGTGCCGGCGAGGAAGCAGAGGTCCTGGGAGTCGGCCTTGCTCGCCACCGGCAGACCAGCGTCGGAGGCGATCGCGCGGACCTGGGGCTTCTCGAGCCGGCCCAGCGGAAATTCCAGGCGGGCCAAGGACGACGGCGCCAGCGCGGACAGCATGTAGCTCTGGTCCTTGGCCGGGTCCGCGGCGATGCGGAGCACCGGACCGGCCGCGTGGTCGCGCTCGGCGATGCGCGCGTAGTGGCCCGTGGCCAGCTTGCCCGCGCCCAGACGGTCGGCCAGGGCGAGCATCGCGTCGAGTCGGACGTGGCCGTTGCAGCCGACGCACGGGTTGGGCGTCTCGCCCTGGCGGTAACCGGCGATGAACGGCTCGACGACTCCGGCGCGGAACTGCTCGCGCAAATCGAGGGTGAAGTGCGCCACACCCATCGAGTGCGCCAGGCTCCTGGCCTGAGCGACCGCCGAGGCCGAGCAGCAGCTCCGCTCCGCGTCGTTCTCCGGATCGGCCCAGAGCTCGAGCGTGACCGCCACGGTCTCACCGCGGCGAGCACATAGCAGCGCCGCCACCGCGCTGTCGACACCGCCGCTCATCGCCACCAGCGTGCGGGGCGCGTCAGCGGCTCCGACCAAGTCATTCGCCGGGCTGTCGGCGACCAGGGCGCCAAGCGCCCGGGCGAGCGCGTCGGACGCGAGTTCGGCCGCGTGAAGCTTCGCCGGGCTGAGCCCGCCGAGCTCCTCGGCGATCTGCGCCGGGCCGATCCGTGCCGCCTCGAGCGGCAGCCGTCCCCGCACCAGGGTCACGGCGGCGCTTCCGGCCGCGGTCGCGGCGCCGCAGCCCTCGGCCTCGTAGCCGGCGTCGAGCCGGCCATCGTCGCGGAGCGCCAGCGACAGCTGGATCGAGTCGCAGCATGCCGCCCCGCCGGCGGTGGCGGTGAAGGCCTGCGCGGGTAGATGGCCGCAGCCCTGCGGCGAGGTCAGATGATGCTCGAACGCGAGGCGATCCACCCGCGCGAGGATAGAACTGGCGCCTGAGCGGACGCTAGTCGGCAGTGTCGGCCGCGACCGCGGGCGCTACTTGACTGCCATCGCGTCGGCGACGCGCTGGGAGATCTCGAAGCCGTCGGCGAACCCGACGATCGTGCTGGCCTGGCCATTGCCGCTGATCAGAACCAGCGTCGGAGACTCGTTGATCGGAACCTCGTTGGTCAGACCCTCGTAGTTGCCGAGCTGATTGATCGGCACCGCCAGCTTGACCACGTGTCCCTTGTGCGTGGGCACCGCGCGGAGCTCCTGCTTGACCGCCCGGTCATCGGAAGCGGCCGGGTTGTAGAAGAGCAGGGCCAGCACTTTCTTCTCGGTCAGGGCCCGGTCCACGGTCTTCAGCGAGTTCTGGCTGGTCGAGTGGCTGACGGTGACGGACCTGGTCGCCTTCGAAGTCGTCTTGCTCGTGGTAGTTGACTTGGCCTTGCTACCGGTGGCGGACTTGTGAGCGGTGGCGCTGGCGGCCGTCGTCTTGGTGCTGGTCGAGCTCGAGGACGACCCGCTCGATGACCCGGGGACGCTGCCCTGGGCGGCGCTGGCGTGATTGGAGGTCGTCACGGCGTGGTGGGCCGCGGCGATATCCGATGAGAACGCGCCCAGGCTCTGCTTGCTGGTTCCATCCGACGTGCTCGGAGAGCCACCCCGGAAGGCAACGAAGTAGAGCGCGAACAGCGCGACGGTAGAGACGAGCAGCGCGATCAGCGGCCGAGACACGTTATCCACAACGCCCTCTTCGGCACTGGCGCTGTGAAACATGAGCGCCCTGGCCGGTTGTCTAGGGTCTCGTCACTTCTGACGAGCCCTAGGTCAGGCGCAGTCCCAGTTCGCGCAACTGCTTGGGATCGACCGGGGCCGGGGCGCCGGTGAGGGGATCGGCGCCGCTCGCCGCCTTGGGAAACGCGATCACCTCGCGGATCGAGTCGGTGCCGGCCAGGTGCGCGACGATCCGGTCCAGCCCCATCGCGATCCCCCCGTGTGGCGGGGCGCCGTAGCGCAGCGCGTCGAGCAGGAAGCCGAACCGAGCCTGTGCCTCGTCGGAGCTGATCCCAAGCAGCTCGAACACGCGCTCTTGCACCTCGCGCTCGTGGATACGGATCGACCCCCCGCCGATCTCCGACCCATCGAGCACGAGGTCGTAGCTGCGCGAGCTGAGGCTGGCCGGGTCCTCGAAGTTGCCCGTGGGTGCCGTGAACGGGTGGTGGGCCGAATCCCAGCGCTGCTCCTGCTCATCCCAGAAGAAAGCCGGGAACTCGACGATCCAAAGGACGGCATGCCTGCCCCGTGGCACCAGCTCGAACCGATCAGCGAGCTCGAGCCGAAGCGCGTTCAGGGCCTGTCCGGCCGTCGTCACCTCGTCGGCCACGATCAACAGCAGGTCGCCGGGAGTTGCCCCCAGGCGGTGGTTGATTCCGGCGATCTCCTCGGGGGCGAGGAATTTCGCCACCGGCGAGCGCCATCCGGGCTGCCCGTCCTGCACGAAGGCCCAGACCAGGCCCTTGGCTCCGTGGCGCTTGGCCAGGTCGGTGAGCGCGTCAAGCTCGGAGCGGGGAAGCTCGCGGGGACCGGCGTTGATCCCGCGCACCACACCGCCACCGCTCACCACGTTCGCGAACACCTGGAACTCAGACCGCGCCACCACCTCACCGAGGTCGTGGAGCTCGAGGCCGAAGCGGACGTCCGGACGATCGCTGCCGAAGCGCGAGACGGCCTCAGCGAAGGTCATCCGGGGCCAGGGCGGCGGATCCACATCGAGCCCCTCCCGCTCGAACACGGCGCCCATCACCGCCTCCATCATCTCGATCACGTCGTCCTCGTCCACGAACGCCATCTCAACGTCGAGCTGGCTGAACTCGGGCTGGCGGTCGGCGCGCGTGTCCTCGTCGCGAAAGCAGCGTGCTATCTGGTAGTAGCGCTCGAGCCCGCCGACCATCAGCAGCTGCTTGAACAGCTGCGGCGACTGCGGCAGCGCATAGAACGAGCCGGGCGCCACGCGCGCGGGAACTAGATAGTCGCGAGCACCCTCTGGTGTCGAGCGGGTCAGATAGGGGGTCTCGACCTCGAGGAAGTCGCGCTGGTTGAGGACCTCGCGCATCGTGGTGGTCACGCGATGGCGCAGGGCGATCCGGTCCTGGACGGGTGCGCGCCGGAGATCGAGCGCCCGGTGCCGGAGCCGGAGGCTCTCGTCCACGGCGACGTCCTCGTCGACGGGGAACGGAGGCGTGTCGGCGTCGGCCAGCAGCTCGGCGCTCTCGACACTGAGCTCGACCTCCCCCGTCGCGAGGTTCGGGTTCACGTTCTCCGGCGCTCGCCGGGTCACCTTTCCCGCCGCGGTGACCACGTCCTCCGAGCGCAGCCGGTGCGCCACCTGATGGGCCTCGGGGGCGGTCTCGGGGTGGAATACCAGCTGGACGATCCCTGAGCGGTCGCGCAGGTCGATGAAGATCAGCCCACCGTGATCGCGGCGCCGGTGAACCCAGCCGGCGACGCGCGCCGTGGTTTCCGCGCGCTCGGCGGTGAGCTGCCCGCACCAGGCATCGCGGTACTCGTTCGGCCGCGGCGCGTGCCTCACAACCGGCTCCCCCTGAGGATCGTCGGGATCACGTTCTGAAGCGCGGTCTCGCGCTGCTCGCCCGACTGCATGTCCCTCAAGCTGGCTTCGCCGTCCTCTCCAATGATCGCCACGTATCTCGCCCCCAGCCGGTCGGCGTGACGAAGCTGGCCGCGGAGGGAGCGGCCGCTCAGCTCGAGCTGGGCCTGGAGCCCGGCGCGGCGTGCCTGGTGGGTGAGCTCAAAGCCGCTGCGCACCCCTTCCGGCGTAGCCAGCGCGACGAACAGGTCGACCAGCTCGGGCGCCGTTGGCTGCTCGCGCGAGGCGAGCAGCATCCGCTCGACCCCCGCGGCCCAACCGCAGGCCGGCGTCGGAGGCCCGTCGAGCTGCTCGATCAGGCGGTCGTACCGGCCGCCGCCGACCACGCCGGACTGCGCCCCGAGGGCGGCGCTCGAGAGCTCGAACACGGTGCGCGTGTAATAGTCGAGCCCGCGGACAAGCGTGGGGTCGAGCTCATAGCGGACGCCCGCCCCGTCGACCAGTTGCCGGACCTGATCGAAGTGCTCGGCGTCCTCGGGCGTGAGCCGGTCAAGCAGCTTCGGGGCGCCCCGCATCGTCTCCTGGGTGCGCGGGTCCTTCGAGTCGAAAGCCCGCATCGGGTTGAGCTCGATTCGGTCCACGACCTCGGGAGCGAGCGTCGACTCGTGCGCTCGCAGGTAGCCCTTCAGCTCTTCTCGATACTCGGTCCGCGTCTCCGGGTTGCCGAGGCTCGAGAGCTTGAGGCTGAGATCCCGGACGCCGAGTGCGTCGAGCAGGTCGGCGAGCACCACGATCAGCTCGGCATCGGTCTCCGGGGTGGCTGATCCGATCGCCTCCGCCCCGACCTGCCAGAACTGGCGGGAGCGCCCGCGCTGCGGGGCTTCGGCGCGAAAGAAGCTCGACAGGTACCAGAGCTTCACCGGCTGGGGAAGCTTGTGCATCCCGTGCTCGATGTAGGCGCGGCACACCGGCGCTGTGCCCTCTGGCCTCAGGGTGAGTGACCTTCCACCGCCGTCGTCGAAGGTGTACATCTCCTTCTGGACGATGTCGGTGGACTCCCCCACTCCGCGGCTGAACAGCTCCGTCGACTCGAAGGCAGGAGTCTCGATCCGGCGATAGCCCGCGGCCCCCAGGGTCCTGCGGACCTGCGCCTCGACCTGCTCACGGCGAGCAGCCTCGTCCGGCAGCACGTCGTACGTGCCCTTGGGGGCCTGAATCACAGGTTCGCTGTGCGTCCGAGCGCGATCACTTCGCCGCCAGCTCGCGCAGGAACGGATTCGTGTCGCGCTCGCGGGCCAGGGTGGTCACGCCCATGTGCCCGGGATAGACGGTCGTCTCCGGCGGCATCCGCTCCAGCAGGTTCTCGATCGACGCGCGAAGCGTCGGCCAGTCTCCCCCGGGGAGATCGACCCGGCCCACCGAACCCTGGAAGAGCACGTCGCCGGAGAACACCGCCGGCTCGTCCCGGACGACGTAGCTGACATGGCCGGGGCTGTGCCCGGGAGTGAAGATCACCTCGAGCGGGATGCCGGCGAGCTCGAGCTGCTCGCCGCCCGCCACCGTGCGATCGGCCTGATAGCTCTCAAACGGTCCGAACCCGGGCCACGGGACGTAGTCCATGATGTTGGCCAGCACCTGCGTCTCGAGCTCCGGGCAGTAGACCGGTGCGCCGGTGTGCCGGGCCACCGGAGCGACCGCACCGATGTGGTCGAAGTGGGTGTGGGTGACGAGGATCGCCTCGACCGTCTTTATGCCGAGCGCGTCAAGCGCCTCGATGATGCGCTCAGCCTCCTCCCCGGGATCGACGATGAGCGCCCGGTGGCTGTCCTGCGCGCGGACGATGAAGCAGTTCTCCTGCACCGGCCCCACCGTGAACATCCGTACGTCGATCATCGCCCCTCCAGCTTCTTGCGCTGGCGTCGGCGGTAGAACCACAGTTCGGTGTAGTAACCGCCCGGAACGTACAGGGCAAAGGCAAAGATCGACCCGATGATCGCGACTGCGACTTGGTCCTTCCGGCCAGTGACCAGCAGGAAGATGAAGATCAGCACGGCCGCCAACGCCGCCCTGGTCAGCGACGAGCGCCAGGTCGGGGGCGTGTTCAGCCGCCGCTCCCGCGCGTCGGCCCGCGACTGCTTCTTGCGTTCCTCGGGCGACGGCGGACGCCCGGTCCGGCCCCGCGTCTCGATCGTCCCGGCCGCGTTACCGCGGTGCTTGCTTCGACGCTTGCGCTTGGTCTGGGCCATGGTGGGATGAGACTTTAGAGGCTGTCTCAAAACAACCGTGCGTGGCTGGCGAGCGTCGGATCAAGCGGAGCCAGGACGCAGGATCGAAGGACCCGTGCGTCCGCCGCCGTGCGCCAGCGCGTCCTCGAGCAGCCGCAGGTTGCGGACCGGGATGCGGTCGGGGAAGCCGTCGAACGCCCGGCGTGGCGCAAGCCCGACCAGCTCGGCTCCGGCGATCGACGCCTGAGCTTCGATTGCCTCGACCACGTCCGCCAGCCTCGTCGTGCGATGGTCCTCGATGTTCATCGACACCTGGGCGACGTTGCGATGAGCGAGCCACAGGCCGATCGCCCGGACGCCGTTTAGGCCGTGGTTGCCACCATCGCGGATGGAGGCCGCAATCTCTCGCGCCTCGTCGACCGTGGCCGGAGCTGCCAGCTCGACATTGAACGCGATCAGCGGCGCCCGCGCGGCGACAAGCACTGCGCCCGCGGTCCCGTGAAGCCGGTGAGGTCCAAAGTCTGGCTCGAGCTCGCCCGCTTCGATGCGCTGGGCGAGCCGCTCAGGTCCCCCTCTGCGCAGCTCCGCTCGCGTCCGCCCGGCCGCCAGGTCTCCATAGAGGAAGACGGGCAGCTCGAGCTCCGCCCCGAGCAGGTCGCCCAGCACCAGGGCCTCGGCGCAGGCGGCGCCCCGGTCGGCATCGCTCAGGTAGACGATCGGGGCGACGTCAACCACCCCGACGCGCGGATGTAGACCCTCGTGGGCATTCAGATCGATGCGGGCGAGCGCCGCTTCGGCTCCCGCCCGGACAGCGTCCGCCAGCCGCCCCGGCTCACCCGCGAGAGTGAACACAGACCGATGGTGGTCGGGGTCGGAATGGACGTCGAGCAGCCGGGCGTCGAAGGCCTCGGCGATCGTGTCGATGGCGCCTTTGTCACGGCCATCGGAGACGTTCGGGACGGCGAGCAGCGTCGGCAATGCGGGGGGCTCAGGCTCGGCCATCGCCGGCGATCATAAGAGCGGGGCGGCCCGGCGCAGTTACTAGACTGGCGATCCCTCGCCGGAGTAGCTCAGTCGGTTAGAGCAGCGGAATCATAATCCGCGTGTCGGGGGTTCGAGTCCCTCCTCCGGCATGGCTGTCGGCGCTCGCACGCTCATCCGGAACGGATGATGGCGGGGCGCATGTTCGAGGCGAAGCTGGGTTGTGGCGTCACGTTCTGATCCCAGCGAGCGGATACGAGGTCGCGATCACGACTCACGCCGGCGTTCAGCCTGACCGGATCCGCCGGACGCTGACGTTCTGGCTGCGGCCGGCGTTCGTGCTCCGGGTGGTCAATCGGTTCCAGCGGGTCGCCGGGTTTGACCGCGCAATCGCGCTGGCGTCAAGCGCATTCACCGCTTTAGTTCCGTTGGCGATCGTTGCCGGGGCGCTGTTGCCCCAGGTCGACGCCAGCGACACGGCCCACGCGATCATCACCCGCTACGGGCTGACGGGCGGGGGCGCACAGGCCGTGCAGGATGTGTTGTCGCCGACGGCAGGGACGAGCACCAGCGTGGGCGTGCTCGGAGTGTTGCTGCTCGTGATCACGGTCCTCAGCTTTTCGCGGGGCATCCAACGGCTGTTCGAGCGGATATGGGAGCTCGACCCGCTCAGCGTTCGTAACACTGGTAACGACTTGCTGTGGATCCTCGGCCTCGCGGCCTACGTCGCCTTCACCTGGTGGATTCGGGGCCTACTTGGCGGCGGTCACGTCGAACTCGTCGCCAGCCTGGTGCTCATGCCTGCTTCGGCGCTCTTCCTGGCGTGGAGCGGCCGCGTGCTGACTGCCAAGCGGGTTGGCTGGGGACACTTTGGGCCGTTCGCCGTTGTCGGAGCGACGATGCTCGCCTTGTGCGCGATCGCCGCGTCGGTCTACCTCCCGCATCTGTTCAGCTCCTACGCGTCGCGCTACGGCGACATTGGCGCAGTGCTGGCGATGATCTCCGCGCTTTTCGCATTGATGGTTGCCGTCGTTGCGTCCGCGGCCGTCGGGCTGGAAGTCTCGGCAGAGTTGGGGCGGATCAAGCGCGGGGAGCGTCCCCCCGACGACGAAGTGAGTCAGGAATGGGATGCCGTGATCCGTCAGGCGCGCTCGCGCTGGCAGACGCTGCGCGAGCGGATTGATCACGTCCGCCACCGCGACGGGAACGGGCGCTGACGACGACTCGCTGCCGCCGTCAGCGCCGCGGCCGCGGAGATCTCAGGTCCACCCATCCGAGCTGTGGTGTGGACCCGCCCACCGCCTCCGCCACCAGGACAAGCGCCAGATGAGGAACACCAGGGGGATCCACAGCCAGAAGCTGTGGTGGGCGCTCGAGGCGACGGCCACGATCAGCACTATCACGAGCAAGGCCACAAGCGATGAACGCCGGAGCCGGGCGAGGAACCAGCCGGGACCGGTTCGCCCGTCGTGCTCGTCCTCCCGGGGAAGATCCCGGACGAGCTCCCCGAGCTCACCGACGGTCTTTGCCTCGAAGCAGCGTTCGAGACGCTGCTGGAACTCGGTCAGGTCAAGACGGCCTTCAGCGTGGCTCCTGCGCAGCCGATCCGCGATTCGATCACGGTCCGCATCGGCGGCCCGGAGGTCAGGATCACGACGGGTGAGCGTCCAGAGGTACTGATTGGTCATGGTGGTGGGGAGCCTCCATTACGTGGAGATTGGGTTGGTCGGGCGCCTCACACTTCCTGCGGGTCCTCGCCCCCATCGGCCTCCGCGTCTTCGGCGAGGATGCGGTAGAGCGCGCGACGGGTATCGGCCAGCAGCGCGCGGGCGCGGTCGCGCTGAGCCTGGTCTCCGACGGAGGCAACCTGGAACGTCGCCTTGCCGATCTGGATGACGAGCGGGCCGAGCTCGGCCAGCGGGTTCTCCGCTCCCTCCGGCGCCGGCTGCCAGGGAGCCGGCTCATCGGCCCGCTCCTCGAGGTATTGGCGGCCGGCGTCGGTGATCTCAAACTGGCGGGCGCCCACGGCCTCGACCGAGCGGATCAAGCCCTCGTCTTCGAGCTGGGCGAGGGTCGGGTACACGGATCCGGGGCTGGGGCGCCAGAGGCCCTCGCTGCGCTCCTCGATCGCCTGCATGAGCTGGTAACCGTTACGCGGCTCCTCGCTCAGCAAGCGAAGCAGCGCGAGGCGGACGTCGCCCCGGCGGGCCCGTCCGCGTCCACGGCGATGGGGGCCCCAGCCGGGACCGCCGAACGGACCGCCCTTCCACATGCGGCCTAGCGCGACCAGGTCGTCGATGTCGTCAAACGGAGGACGGCCGCGCCGACCCTCCCGGGCGAAGAACCAATTCGGTGGGCCGGATGGAGGACCTCGCCGCCCTCTGCGAGCTCCCGGCCATTCCTGTGCAAATGCATCACCAGACATGTCATTTCTCCTCAGTAGGACATTCCGATAGCTCAACGATATATCGGAAACGCTCGCTTGTCAAGACCTCCGATCAACGCGGGTAGGGCCGTTCGATGCCGGTCGTCGGCCGTTTAGCCCACGACCTTGTTTGACAGGGACCTGTTGGCACTGACGGCCCGTAGGAGAGACGATGCCCTCTAACGGTGTCCGGTTCCCCTGAGCCTGTGCCCGCTGTCGCCGAGACCGTGGCGGCTACCGGTCCATTGCCGCGCACCCGCTCGCGCCGGTCGCGGAGCGAACGCTCCCTGATCCGCGGCGCGCTCGCGGGTTCGGAGGCCGACATCGAGCAGCTGTTTCGCCGGCACTGGCCGCGGGCGTATCGGGCCGCCTTTCTGATCGTCCACGACCACGCCGCGGCCGAGGACATCGCCCAGGAAGCATTCGTGGCGGCGATCCGCCGCCTGGACCGGTTCGACCGCCGCCGCCCGTTCGCCCCGTGGCTGGGAGCGATCGTCGCCAACCGCGCGATCGACTGGTTGCGGGCCCGAACCTCACGCCGGGAGTCAGCTGAGTCCCATCCGGAACGCGCTGGGGCGGATCAGCCCGTGGGGCCTTATTCGGAGGAGGTCCTGGCCGCGCTCGCCGGCCTGTCGCCCGAACACCGAGCGGTGGTCGTCATGCGTTACGTCCTCGAGTACACCCCCGGAGAGATCGCGCGAGCGCTCGAGTTGCCGCGGGGGACGGTCAACTCGCGACTGCGTCGCGGGCTTGACGCCCTGGAAGCCCGCTTGCGAGAGGCGGAACTGCGATGAGAGCCAAGCAAGCCCTGGGCCGCTTTCGCGCCCCCGATGAGCGGGCCGCCGAGGATCGGGGGTGGGAGGTCGTCCGCTCCGCCTACCAAGAGCGACTGCCCGTCAACACCCGGCGCTCCTATCGCCGCCCGGTCGGCGCGATGGCCGCGGCAGTGGCGCTCGCCGGCGCGGTGGCGCTGTCTCCCGCCGGGGCGACGGTTGGCCGTCTGATCACCCGGGCGCTCGGAGTGCAGCACGCCGCGCCCGCGCTGTCCTCGCTCCCCTCACCCGGCCGGCTGCTCGTCTCTGGCTCGGCCGGGTCGTGGACCGTCAGCGACGACGGCGCGATCCGCCGGATCGGCTCATGGCACGGAGCGAGCTGGTCGCCTCACGGTCTGTATCTCGTGGTCGCCGGGACGAACGAACTCGCGGCCCTCACCCCCCGCGGCCGTCCCCAGTGGACGCTGGCCAGACCGCGCGTCAGTGACCCGACCTGGTATTCCCCCACCGGCTACCGCGTCGCTTATCTGTCGGAGGGCGACCTGCGGGTGGTGGCCGGCGACGGCACGGGAGACCATCTGCTCGCCAGGCGAGTGGCGCGCGTCGCTCCGGCCTGGCGACCAGGAAGCCCGTACCAGCTCGCTTACCTGAGCGCGGGCGGCAGGCTCGTGGTGCACGACGCTGACACGGGACGGACGCTTTGGTCCGTCCAAACGAGAAGCGTGCACAAGTTGGCCTGGTCGGCGGACGGGAAGCACCTGCTCGCCATCTCGTCGCGTCGGGTGCTCGCCTATACCGCGGGCGGCAGCCAGCTCGCAGCTGTGAGCGCGCCCGGCGGGGCCCCCATCGTCGACGCTGCGCTCTCGCCCGACGGCCACACACTCGCGCTCGTTTCGGGTGGGATGAGCAGCGCAGCGGTGGTCGAGAACCTGGACGGGCGCGCGTCGGCCGTCCGCCGCGTTTTGGCCGGCCCTGGACTCGGACAGGTGGCGTGGTCCCCGGATGGCGGATGGGTTCTGATCAGCTGGCCGGCCGCGAACCAGTGGGTCTTCGTTCACGTGACCGGACGGCCGCGGATCGTGGCCGTGTCCCGGATCGCCCAGCAATTCTCGATCGGGACCAGCCGAACCTTCCCCCAGCTCGAGGGTTGGTGCTGCAGCGCGACGGGAGCGGCGGGATGAGGCGACGGCCCGAGCTGGTGATGGTTGGCGCGCTCGCGCTGCTCGCGGGCTGCGGCGGCGGCGCCAAGATCGCGCCCGGCCGGACGGACACGGCCGCACCGGCTTCGGCGAGCACGCCGGCGGCCCAGGCTCCGGGCTCCACGCCGGCGGCCCAGGCTCCGGGCTCCACGCCGGCGGCCCAGACGCCGGCGACAACGCCGCCCACCCCAGCGTTGCCCCAGGCGCTGGTCACGGATGAGCGGCAGAACCTCCTGCTGGTCGTCGCGCTGCCGGGTGGCCGGATCGTCCGGCGCGTCCCTCTGCCTGCGGATCCCGAGGATGTGGCAACCCGCGGCAACGGTGGGACGGTGCTGGTGGTCAGCTCGCAGGCCGGGACGGTGACCGCGCTCGATCGCCGTTCGCTGCGGTCCATCAGGACGTTCGGTGGGTTCGACCAGCCGCATATCGTCGAGATCGCCCCCAATCGACGCTACGCCTACGTCACCGACGACGTACGCGGGACGGTCACGGTTATCCGTTTGGGCGACATGAAGGTGACCAGCACGATCACGGTCGGAGCCGGCGCCCACCACCTGACTTTCAGCCCGGACGGGCGCCGGATATGGATCGCGCTCGGCGAGTCGGGTACCCGCATCGCCATCCTCGACTCGAGCGATCTGGCGCATCCTCGCCTCGTCGGCTACTTCGATCCTGGCTTCGCTGTTCACGATCTCTCGTTCAGCCCCGACGGCCGCCAGGTCTGGATCACCTCGGCGGCGAGGCCTGAGGTCACTGTCGTCGCCGCTCGGAGCCGGCACGTGCTGTTTCACGTGCGTGTCGGCGCGCCGCCACAACATCTCGCCTTCGACGAGCCTTACGCCTACCTGACCAGCGGCTACGGTGGAACGATCGAGAGCGTGGAAGCCGCGAGCGGAAGGATGGTCGGCAGAGCACGCGCACCTTATGGGTCGTTCGAGCTCGCCGCCGCCGACGGCTATGTGACCACCGCCTCGCTCCTGCGCGGAACACTTGCCATCTACACGCCCGATCTCAATCTCGTGCGCGTGGTCAAGCTGGCACCGGCCACCCGCGAGGTGGCGATCTCGAGGCCCTAGCCGTTGCTAGGAGCCGACCGGGTGCCCGGTCCAGTAGGCCGCCAAGCCCTCGGCGGATCCAGCAAGCCGCCGGATGAGCCCACTCAGCTCGATCGTGCGCTGGGTACCAGCCGTGTCGATCGCGGCGAGCTCGCCGCGCGAGTCGCTGTAAAGGAGCCAGTCCCCGTGCCACTGGACGTTCGTCCCGCCTTGACACCCTCCGCCGTGAACCCACTCGGTGTGAAGCGGGACCGCTCTGTGCGCGCCCCGGTGAAGCAGGTACACGGTTTCCGCAAACGACGATCCGTGCGAGCTGGTGGACGCGAAGGCGACGACACCCGCATGCGGCGCGGGAACGAGTGAGCTCGAGAGCCCGCCGCTGTGCCCCTCGCGCAGGGCTATCGAGGCGAACAGCGCCCCATCTCGATCCAGCACGACCAGGCGCTGGTTGTCCTCGAGCTCGAGCAGTCTTCCTACGGACTGCAGGTACGAGTCCCTCGAGACTCCGAGGCTGGCTAGGGCGGCAAGTCTGTGGATCCGCCTCCCGTTCGCCCGCTCGAGCACACCATCGGCGATGAAGTACAGGCTGCCGTCCGAGACGAAATAGTCCGACCCGAGCGGTTGGCGAGCGATCGTCTTGATGAGCGCCCCGCCGTCGCTCCGCAGCAGCAGCTCGCGCGGGTGATACCGGTAGGTGTACAGCCCGCCGCGGGCCCAGCCAAGCGGGAGCTCGCGCCGCGCCACCGGCCGCTCGGGTCCGGCCAAGGACGCGAGGTACAGCCGGTGGTCGTGCTGAAAGGCCACGTCGCCGGGTCCGATCGTCACGACACCTAGCTGTCGCGCTTCGATCTCGCCAGTTGAGCGCCATATGGGCTGAGACCGGCCGCGACCGACGATCACGTGCCTACGCTGAATGCGGAACCACGTATTGGTGAGGGGGAAGAAGACTTCACCGTCGGGCATTCCGCCTTGCGCCTTTCGGACGCGACGCACGCCGCCGCTCCGTTCGATCAGGTAGCTGGCGTGAGCGGTCGTCACCGTGATCGACGCCGGCAGACGCACTCGCGGTTCGGGCGTGGTTCGGCCGACAGATCCAGACGCCATCACGGCAAGCCCGATCACGCTCGCGAGCCCCAGTAGCCGACTGCCTCGCACGCTTCCGTATACGTCGCCGGGCGTGCACGAGGTCCGGGTTGCCAATCGATTAGCAATTTTGCTAAATTGCTAACCGTGATCGCCTGGGCCAGCACTCGACCGTCATGATCGTGGCCGGTGCATACCGGGCCCTGGCCGACCCCACCCGACGCGAGATCCTGCGGCTGCTGCGCGAGGGCGATCTCCCCGCGGGCGAGCTTGCGGCTGAATTTGAGATCTCGTGGCCATCGGTCTCGCGGCACCTGCGAGTGCTCGAGACGGCCGGCCTGGTGAGCTCCGAACGGCGCGGCGGCCACATCATCTACTCGCTTCAGACCTCAGGCCTGCAGGACGTAGCCACGGAAGTGGCCGAGATGGCCCGCGTCGGCAAACGGGCGTCGCGGCCCGCGACGGCTAATCGGCCGCCTCACGACCCGAGGACGGAGCAGGCCTAGGCCCGGACGTGGCTGAGGCGATCGACAAGTTCAAGCACCTACCGCCGCCCGGTCAGGCGGCGATCGTGGCCGTCACGGCGTGGAACCTGTGGCTGTTCGTTTCCGCACAGCGGGATATCTCGCGCCGGCCGGCCAACCAGATCCGGGGACCAAAGGCGTTGTGGCGGATCGTCTGCGTCCTCAACACCGTCGGTCCGATGGCCTACTTCCGCTGGGGCCGAGAGGAGACTTGATCATCCCGACAGCCCCTCACAGCACGAACGGGATCAGCATCTTCGTCCTCGCCTTATAAGCCGGGTAGGCGTCGGGAAAGCTGCTCGCCATCGTCCTCTCCTCCACGCTGGCGCTGTATATGAAGTAGGCCCCGATGATCACCAGCGTGATCAGCCAGTAAAGGTTCGTCGCCAGGGCGGTGCCGAGCAAGCCGAGAAGGAGACCCGAGTAGATCGGATGACGGACAAATCGGTACGGGCCGGAGGTGACGAGCTCCGGCTGCTTCTTTTGGCTCATCGGCATTCCCCAGTTGCGGCCGAGGTAGATCCGGGCCCAGACAGCCAGACCGATACCGGAAAGGAAGAGGACGACGCCGATCGCGCGCACAACCGGGCTGTGAACGGAGAGCTGGTGCGCCCCGAACACGCGCAGGATGACGATCGCAACTATGGCGGTGAGTCCCGGAAGCCGGCGCCCTCTGCGGCGGGAGCCCGCCTTGGCTCCGATCGCCGCCAGCAGCCAATAGACCCAGAAGACGCCCCAGACAATGAGGATCGCGGTCCTCAGAGACATGTCATGCCCTCCTACGGAGCAGGCGTTGGCGCTCGGCCCTACGTTACGCCCAGGCCGGGACGGACGCCGACGAGCGTACGATTCGTCACAGGTCCGGTTTGAGTTACGAAGGAGGGCAGCGCGAATGGGCACGGTGACCGAGCGGCTACTGCTGGTGGAGCGGGATGGCGACGTGGCGACGCTCACGCTCAACCGACCACAGCAACGCAACGCGCTGTCGCTGGAACTGATGAGGCAGGTGATCGGGGCGCTCGAGGAAATCGATTCGGATCCCGCCGTCCGCGTGGTGATCCTGGCCGGGGCCGGCCCGGCGTTCTGCGCCGGCCACGATCTCGGCGAGATGGTCGGCCTCGAGCTCGACGACTATCGCGAGGTGTTCGCCCTCTGCACCCGCATGATGAATGCGATCCACGAGCTCGCTCAGCCCGTTGTCGCTCGCGTCCACGCAACCGCGACCGCTGCTGGCTGCCAGCTCGTCGCGGCCTGCGATCTTGCTCTGGCCAGTAGCGACGCGAAGTTCGCCACCCCGGGGGTCAAGATCGGGCTGTTCTGCTCGACCCCGATGGTGGAGGTCAGCCGAGCCGTTGGGCGCAAGCGCGCCCTGGAGATGCTGTTGACCGGCCTGCCAATCGACGCCCACACAGCAGCCGACTGGGGGTTGGTGAACCGGGTGGTCGAGCCCGGCGAGCTGGTGGCGCAAACGGCCGAGCTCGCCGGTCGCATCGTCGAGGCCAGTCCACTCACGGTGGGGATCGGTAAGCGGGCCTACTACCGCCAGATCGACCTTGATCTGGAGGGCGCCTACGAGTACTGCCAGGACGTCATGAGCCGCAACGCCGCCGCTGGTGACGCCCAGGAGGGTATGTGCGCCTTCCTCGAGAAGCGACCGCCCGTGTGGCGCGGGGCCTGAACGTCGGAGAGGCGCCGCCCCGCCGCGGCCGCCGCCCCGCCGCGGCCGCCGCCCCGCCGCGGCCGCCGCCCCGCCGCGGCCGCCGCCCGGTTTTACGCCAAAGTTGCTGATTGGACGAGCGGCGGGCCGGGAAGCCATTATTCATGCCTCCCAGTCACTCCACTCCCCGCCGTCCTGCCCCATGGCTGCGCAGTGTTGACGAGAGCGTTCCGAAGCACCTCTACCGACGCCGCCTCACCGCGTTTGAGGCCATCGCGGCCGCGACGATGATCGTCGCCGTGATCGCCTTCGCCGTGTGGTTCCTCTTCTTCGCCTCCGGCGGCCCAGGCTTCGGAACCGTCTAGCCGTCCGGCACGCTGCCGGCCGGGCATTGCGGTGCGGTAGCGGGCGCCGCGGGCCGCCCACGCCCAAGCATCCGTCCGATGCCAGTGCGAACATATGTTCGTATGAGTCGCGTCGTCGCCCGATCGCCCACAGCCACCATCCTGCACGCCGATCTCGACGCGTTCTACGCCTCGGTTGAACAACGCGACGATCCCCGGCTCAGAGGCCGGCCGGTGATCGTGGGCGGCGGGCGTGGTGCTCGCCGCCAGCTACGAGGCCAAGGCCCGCGGCGTCCGGACCGCGATGGGCGGCGCGCCAGGCCCGGCGGTTATGTCCCGAGCGCGATCGTCGTTCCGCCGCGGATGTCCGCCTACTCGGAGGCGAGCAAAGCGGTGTTCGCGGTGTTTGAGGAGACCTCACCGCTGGTCGAAGGCCGTCTCGATCGACGAGGCCTTCCTCGACGTTCGCGGGCTCGGACACATCTCCGGGTCGCCGCTGGAAATCGCCGCCGGCTGCGCCGTGAGGTCCGAGCCCAAGTCGGGCTCCCAATCACGGTGGGAATCGCGCGGACCAAGTTCCTGGCCAAGGTGGCGAGCGGCTTGGGCAAGCCCGACGGGCTGCTGGTAGTGCCTCCCGAATCGGAGCTGGCATTCCTTCACCCGCTGCCGGTCGAGCGCCTGTGGGGCGTTGGCCCCGTGACGGCGACCAAGCTTCGCGCGCGCGGGATAACCACGGTGGCCCAGGTCGCCCACCTCGGCGAGCGCACGCTGGTCTCGATGCTCGGTCGCGCCTCGGGACGCCACCTGGACGCGCTCGCTCACAATCGGGATCCCCGCCCGGTTCAGACGCGCAAACGCCGAAGATCGATCGGGGCCCAGCGGGCGCTCGGGCGGCGGCCACGTTCCCCTCCCGAGCTCGACTGCGGCGCTCATCGCGCTCGTGGAGCGCGTCGCGATCCGCCTGCGGACGGCGCGGCGGCTGTGCCGGACCGTGGTCCTGCGGATGCGTTTCGAGGATTTCTCGAGGGCCACCCGCTCGCACACGGTTGCCGAGGCGACCGACCGCACCGAAGTGATCCTGGCCATCGCGACCGCACTGCTGAAAAGCTCGATGCCGACGATCGAAACGCGCGGGCTGACCCTGATCGGGATCGCGCTCGCGAACCTGGTCGACAACCGGACGGTGCAGCTCGTCCTCCCTTTCGACCGAGCGCGTGAGCTCGATGCCGCCGTGGACGGGGTGCGCGCGCGGTTCGGAACCGGCGCGCTGACCCGCGGAGTATTGGTCGGGCGCGACCCCGGAGTTTGGGTGCCGCTGCTCCCCGATTGAGCGGCGGCGGCGATGGCGCTCCGGCGCCTCCGGAGCGACTACAAGCGATTCCGCGGAACAATCCTCTGCGTGGCGCCGCTCACCATCCCCGACAATTTGAATAGGAGCACGGCGAGCGGCGAGGACCGGCTTCGGTGGCTGGAGGCGCTGCCGGCCGCCGTCGAGGAGCTGACGGACCGGTGGTCCTTGACGGTCGGCGAGCCGTACTCGCCGGGCGGGACGTGCGCGTGGGTCGCCCCCGTCCGCAACCGCGCCGGGGACGGGCTCGTCCTGAAGCTCGCGTGGGCGCACGAGGAGTCAGCACACGAGGCGGACGGCCTGCGGCTCTGGAATGGCGACGGGGCGGTGCGGCTGTATGAGTCGCACCAGCTCGGCGACACCGTGGCGTTGCTGCTCGAGCGCTGCGTCCCTGGGCACCAGCTCGCGGTGGTCGTCCCCGAGCCCGAGCAGGACCCGATCGTGACAGGGCTCCTCGCGCGGCTCTGGGTCGAGCCCGCAATGCCGCATCCGTTTCGGCCGCTCGAGCTGATGTGCGAGCAGTGGGCGACGAGCCTTCGAGCTCGCGTACGCGCGCCGCGCCGGCAGCGAGCCGTCAGGACGTGCCCGCGGCCCCAACGCGGTCGATCCCGGCCTCGCGGCCGCGGGAATCGAGCTGCTCCGGACGCTTCCCCACACCGCGCCCCAGCGGGTGCTGCTGTGCACCGACCTCCACGGGGCGAACATCCTCGCGGCTGAGCGCGAGCCATGGCTGGTGATCGATCCGAAGCCGTACATCGGCGATCCGGCCTACGACCTGGTTCAGCACATGCTCAACTGCGAGCGGCTGCGTCGCGAACCCCGGGGCCTTGCCCAGCGATTGGCCGGGCCTGGCCGGCCTCGACCCTGAGCGCGTCAAGGCCTGGCTGCTTGCCCGCTGCGTGCAGGAGTCGATCGAGCGGCGGCCCGAGCTCGCGTCGGTCGCTGCCGTACTCGCCCGCGAGACGAGCTTGTGACACTGCTGCACGCGCTGGCCATCTTCGGCGCCGGGATCGTCGCCGGGACGATCAACACGGTCGTCGGGAGCGGGACGCTGTTCACCTTCCCGGTGCTGCTCGCCTTCGGGTACGCGCCGGTCACGGCCAACGTCTCGAACACTGTGGGCCTGGTCCCCGGTTCGGCGTCCGGCGCGATCGGCTACCGCCGGGAGTTGAGCGGCCAGCGCCGCCGCGCCCTGCCGCTCGCCGCTGCCTCGATCGGCGGGCGCGATTGTGGGGGCGACGCTCCTGCTGAGCCTTCCCGCCTCCGCCTTCAAGGCGATCGTTCCGGCGTTCATCGCCATCGCGCTGATCCTGATCATCCTCCAGCCGCGCATCTCCCGGGCGCTCGAGCACCACCGCGGTCCGCCGCGCAAACGGGCCGGCCCGCTGGCCACCCTGGCGATCTTCGGCAGCGGCATCTACGGCGGCTATTTCGGGGCCGCGCAGGGGATCCTGCTGCTGGCCATCCTCGGACTCTCGGTCGACGACTCGCTCCAGCGGCTGAACGCCCTCAAGGTCGTTCTCGCCGGCCTGGTCAACCTCGTCGCGGGCGTGGTGTTCGTGCTCGTGGCCCACGTGGCCTGGGGAGCGGCGCTCCTGATCGCCGGCGGGTCGACCCTGGGCGGGATCGTCGGGGCCCGTGCGGGCCGCCGGTTGCCGCCGGTGGCGCTCCGGGCCGTAATCGTGATCGTAGGCGTGTCCGCGATCGTTCGCTTGTTGTAGACGCCCGGTTCACCGGCGCCCCGGCTCGCCGGCGCCCGGTGTCACCGCGCCCTCCCGGCCCCATCTCCCTCCAGGCCCGTAGGATCCGCGGCCGTGGACTTGTGCTTGATGATCGAGGGCCAGGAGGGCGTGTCGTGGGAGGACTGGCTCCAGATCGCCCAGGCCTGCGAGCAGCACCGCATCCCGGCGCTGTTCCGCTCCGACCACTACACCAACCTTGACGGGCGCGATCCCACCCGGACGGCCCTGGACGCCTGGGCCACAACCTGCGCCCTCGCCGCCGTCACGAGCACACTGCGACTCGGGACGCTCGTCTCACCGGTGACCTTCCGGCACCCGTCGATGCTCGCCAAGACGGTCACCACCGCCGATCACATCTCCGATGGGCGAGTCGAGCTCGGGCTGGGCGCGGGCTGGCACGAGCGCGAGCACCAGGCCTACGGGTTCCCCTTCCCCTCGGTCCGCGAGCGCATGGCGATCCTCGAAGAGCAGCTAGAGGTCGTGCTCGGCCACTGGAGCGAGGGACCGTTCTCGTTTGACGGACAGCATTACCGCGTGCAGGAGCTGGACGCCCGGCCGAAGCCGGTCCAGCGACCCCATCCACCCCTGATCATGGGCGGAAACGCCGGCCCCAGAAGCGCGGCGCTCGCCGCCCGCTACGCCGACGAATACAACACCGCCTTCCCCACGCTCGACGACGTGAGACAGCGCAAGGCGAAGATCGACCAGGCCTGCGAACAGGCCGGTCGCGACCCGCTCCCGTTCTCGATCATGACCGCGGTCGTAGTGGGCACAGGATCCGAGGAGCTACATCGACGGCTGGGCCGGCTGGCCGAGAAGATCGGTGCCGATCCCGGGCAGCTCGCCTCCGAGCCGCCCCCGGGGTGGGTGGTTGGGACGGTCGAGCAGGCAGCCGAGCAGCTCGCTGCGCTGAAGGACTCTGGGGTCAGTCGCGTCATGTGCCAGCAACTACTCCACGACGACCTCGACGCGGTCGCGCTACTCGGAAGCGAGCTGGCACCGCACGTGTCGTGAGCTCGGGACCGGAGACAGAGTCCCTCACCTTCCCGCTCGGCGATGGGGTGCGGGTCCGTCCCGTCCAGCCCGCGGATGCCGAGCCGCTCTACGCCGTGGTCGTTCGTCACCGGAGCTTCCTCTCCGAGTGGCTTCCCTGGGCACCCGACCAGACGCTCGAGATCACGCAACAGTTCGTCGCCCACAGTGAGCGGCAGAGCGCCAGTGACCTGGGCTTTCAGGGCGTGATCCTCGACGGCGTCCAGCTCGTCGGAGCGATCGGATTCCACGCCATCGACTGGCCCAACTCGGCCACCACGATCGGCTACTGGCTGGCCGAAGATGCCCAGGGCCGGGGCATCATGACCAGAGCTGTGCGGGCGCTCACGGACCACGCCTTCGGCGCGTGGGATCTCCATCGGGTGGAGATCAGCGCCGCCACCGACAACCATCGCAGCCGCGCCATACCCACCCGGCTCGGATTCGTCGAGGAGGGAGTAAGACGCGAGGCGGAGCGGGTCGCGGGGCGATTCCTTGACCTGGTCGTCTACGGCATGCTCGCCCGCGACTGGCCGACGCAGAGCTGAACCCCCTGAAGCCCTGACTCCCGTCTCGTATCGTGTCCGGCATGCCTGAAACGCCCGAACTCCCGCTCACCGGCCGATGCAACTGCGGCGCCGTTCGCTTCGAGGTCACCGCCCCGCCGGTCGGGGCCAACTACTGCCACTGCCGCCGCTGCCAGCGGCGCACCGGCACCGCCGCCTCGGCCAACGCCCGCGTCGAACCGGGCAGCTTCCGGATCGTCTCCGGCGAGGAACAGCTTCGAGCCTGGAAGCCCCCAGACGGTGCCGAGAAATGGTTCTGCGGCGAATGCGGCTCGGCCCTGTTCAGCCGCCACCCCGAACACCCCGAGCGGGTCGGCGTACGGATGGGTGCGTTCGAAGCGGATCCAGGCGTGCGACCGAGCGCCCGGCAGTTCGTGGCCTACGCCGCGTCCTGGGAGCCCATCCCGGACGACGGGTTGCCGCGGTACCCCGAGACCCGGCGTTGAGGCCCCCGCGTCTCGACCGTCCGGATCTCAGCCAAGACCGCCTGAAAGCCCTTGCGGAACCCGCGCAGGTAGTCGTTCTCGTCCGCTGCGTCGAGCAGGCGCGGGCGGAGTGCGTCAAGGCAGTAGCGGCGCAAATCGTCGAGCGAGCGGGTCGGGCGGGCGGCGTATTGCAGGGCTCGCCAGAGTGCCGCCCGCTGTCCCCCGGTCAGCGCGTCGTGACCACGTTCGAGCCGCGCCAGCTGCGTGCGGATCGCGGGGATCAGCTCCATTGACTGCATCACACCTGAATTCGCCACCCGGAGGGCCTCCTAAACTCGCAAAGGCATTGCCGATTCTGCCAGCCCCCGGGTCAGCCGTCGCCGATTCGCAGGACCGGGAACCCGAACCCGGCGCGGCGATCAGCGGCGTCGGGATGGCGGTGCCGGCGCGCCGCGTCGCCAACGCCGAGATCGCCGCCCAGATCGGCGTCGAGGAGGCCTGGATAGCGAAGCGGACCGGTACAGGGGAGCGCCCCTGGGCAGCCCCGGGCGAGCGGCTCACCGAGTACGCCGTCCAAGCGGGACGCGAGGCGCTGACCCGCGCCGATGTCGATCCCCGCGAGCTCGATCTCGTGCTCGTGGCGACCTCGACCGCGGATGAGATCACCCCCAACGCCGCTCCCCTGGTCGCCGGCCTGCTCGGGGCCGAACGAGCAGGCGCATTCGACGTCGGCTCGGCTTGCACGGGCTGGCTGGCGGGTCTCGGAGCCGCGTGTGGGCAGGTCGAGTCAGGGCGAGCCGCCCACGTCCTCGTGGTCGGAGCGGATTTCCTCTCCAGGTTTCTTGACCCAGCAGATCGCGAGACCGCGCCCCTGTTCGCCGACGGCGCCGGCGCAGCCGTCGTGTCGGGGGCGGCGCCCGGTCGCGGCCGGATCGGGCCGGTTCTGCTCCGCGCCGATCACACCGGGGCCGACCTGATTCGTCTCGCCCGGGGGGACCGGATCCGGATGCAGGGCCAGGAGACCTTCCGGGCTGCGGTGAGCCACCTGTCCGAGGTCACGCTCGAGGCGCTCGAGCAAACCGATCTCCGACTACAGGACATCGACCTGTTCGTCTACCACCAGGCCAACTCGCGGATCCTCCGCGCCGTTGGCCAGCGGCTGGACCTGGCCGCTGACCGCGTGCTCGACTACGTCGGCCGCTTCGCCAACGCCTCGACTGCCACCCTCCCGATCGCGCTGTCGGTGGCGCAGGCCGAAGGACGCCTACACCCCGGACAGCGCGTGCTGCTGGCCGCGTTCGGCGGCGGCTTCACCTGGGGCGCGACCGTGGTCGAGTGGGGCAGCCGCTAGCTGCCGACCGGCGGACGCCGATCGTCCCACGGCCGAGCTGATTCGAGCTGACCAGCGAGCGAATAGAGGACGTCCTCGGCACCCGGCCGTCCGACGAGCTGCACGCTGAGCGGAAGTCCGTCTGAGCCCAATCCGGCTGGAATGGTGATCGCCGGCTGCCCGGTGAGGTTGAACGTGGGACAGAACGGCATGAACCGTCCGGCGCGGTCGATCGCGAGCGGCAGCGGCTTACCGAATGCGCCCTCCGCGGCGATCGCGGTCGTCGCCAGGCCGGGCGTGAGCAGCACGTCGACCTCGTCCCAGAGCGACAGGATGCGCGCCGTCGTGGCCGGGCGTTTGGCCAGGAGCTTGTCCCGCCGGCGCGGAGGGACGAGTCGACGGCCGACGGCCATGAGCTGGCGCGTCAGTCCCTCGAGCTGCGACGGATCGGGGACGGTCTGAGACTCCTCGTAGATGCCCCGCATCCAGGTCTGGGTGAACTCGAGCGTCAGCAATCCGTACTTGGGGTCGCGCTCGACGACCTCGTGACCGAGCTCCCCGAGCAGGCTCGCCGTCTGCTCCCACGCTCCGCGCTGGTCCGCCGAGACCCGCGCGATCAGCCCGGGCGGCACCTTCCGCGACATCGCGATCCGGAGCTTGCCCGGGGGCGACGCCGCGGCCTCGACATAGCGGCCACTGAACGGCGGCGCCGCGTACGCGTCGCCATCCGCCGGCCCATGGACGGCGTCAAGCAGCAGTGCGCTGTCGCGCACCGTCCGCGCGAGGCCTCCGATCACGGCCAGCCCCAGCCATCCCTGCGCCGCCGGGTTCATCGACACACGCCCGCGGGTCGACTTCATGCCCACAAGCCCGCAGCACGCGGCGGGGATCCGGATCGACCCGCCCCCGTCCGAGCCGGTCGCGCACGGGACCATCCCGGCCGCGACCGCCGCCGCCGAACCTCCCGAGGAACCGCCCGGTGTCCGGCTGGTGTCCCATGGATTGCGGGTGGTCCCGTTGGCTTCACTGATCGTCCACGGCCAGATGGTCAGCTCGGGGACATTGGTGATTCCGATCGGGATCGCTCCGCCCGCGCGCAGCCGCCTGACCATCTCGTTGTCGTCGGCCACCGGCGGGTCGTAGCTCCTCGCGCCCACCGTCCGCGCCTGCCCCCTTACCGCCATGTCGTCCTTGATGGCGATCGGCACACCGGCGAGCAAGCCTTGGGGACGCTCGCCGAGCGCGTCGGCAGCCGCCAGCGCCTCATCGGCCATGAGCACCCGGAAGGCGTTCAGCTGCGGGTCGAGCGCCTCGATCCGCCGCAGGCAAAGCTCAACCAGCTCGCGGGCAGACGCCTGCCGGCTGCGCACGAGCTCGGCCAGCTCGAACGGGCCGGCCCAGATCAGCTGCTCGTCGGCTGTGGTGGCCATTCGCGTAGCTTCGCAGTCCGCGGCGCGCTAGGTCGCCAGGGCGCTCACGAGCTCACGGATCGCGCCCGGGTAGCGGTAGGCCATTCCCATGTGGCCGCCCTCGAACAGCTCGAGCGTGTAGCGCACGCCGATCGCGTCGAGCTCGCGCGCGAATGCCTGAGCCCCGAGATCGAGAAACCACTCGTCGCTCTTGCCCGCGTCCAGATAGATCCGCCGCATGCTGCGCAGCGCGTCGGCGTGGCGGGGGGCCATCCGCACCGGGTCCCAGGCCAGCCATTGCTCCCACACCTCGTCGATCAGCCTTCCGGTTTCGATCTCGAACGGCAGGAGCGCCTGTCCGGGCCGCTCGGGATCGGGTGAGTAGGCGGCGGCTGCGGCATACGTCGCGAACGGCATCCCGTACAGATCCCAGCGGAACGACTCAGCCGATCGGACCCGCTGCAAGAACGTCTCGTACGAGCCATCGAAATGGTCACGCAGCGTGCGCGCGACGGCGGGAAATTCCTTCAGGTAGCACGCCTCGAACAGCGAATCGCCGGCGTGCGACGCGAGGGCGCCGAACGTGTCGGGCCGGAGCATCGGTACGACCATTGCCCCGTACCCGCCGGACGACTTCCCCGCCAGCCCGCGATGGTCGCGATCGGCTGCGACCGGATAACGCTCCTCGACGAACGGAACGATCTCGTCGCACAGGTAGTCCATGTAGCGTCCGGTGCTGGTCGAGTTGATGAACTGCGAACCGCCGAGCGCGGTCCAGGCATCGACGAACACGACGACGGCGTCGGGGCACTCGCCGGCGGCGAACATGGCATCGAGCCGCTCGACGATCGTCGGCTCAAACGACTCCCGGGCCAGCCAGTTGTCGACTTGGCCGCCGTAGCCCTGGATCAGGTAAACGGTCGGGACGGCTCCCCCACTGCTCGACCCCGGCGAGCTGTACACGTACAGCGGTCGGCGCGCCGAATCCCCCAATGGGTTACCGGCCAGCACCTCCGACTCGACCACGAACTCGTCGAAGCGGCCCGCGAGCGGTCGTCCCCAGGGCGCGCCGGGAACGCCGTCGACCTCTCGCAGAGCCATCGGCGCACCGTACCGAAACCCCGCCGGTAGGGGTGAGGGCCGAAGGTATAGTGGCCCCACGGGCCTCTTAAGCCGATCTAAGGTCGCGCCATGACGGAACAGGTACAGACTTCCAGCTCCAACGGCGCCGGAGCAGACCTCGACGCCGCCGAGACGAGCGAGTGGCTCGAGGCGATCGATGCCGTCGTCGAGCACGACGGGCCCGATCGCGCCCGCCAGATCCTCACCCGGGTCGTGGAGCGCGCGCAGCACGCCGGCACTGGCCCGATCGCGAGTCTCAACACCGCCTACATCAACACGATCTCGCCCGAGCACGAGGCGCAGCTGCCCGGCGATCCCGCGATCGAGCGCCGGCTGCGCTCGATCGTCCGCTGGAACGCGATGGCCATGGTCGTGCGCGCCAACAAGCAGTCCTCGGAGCTCGGCGGGCACATCGCCACCTATCAGTCGCTGGCGACCCTGATGGAGGTCGGCTACAACCACTTCTGGCACGCGCCCTCCGAGGAGCACGGCGGGGATCTCGTCTACTTCCAGGGCCACTCCTCCCCCGGCAACTACGCCCGCGCGTTTCTCGAAGGGCGGCTGAGCGCCGAGCAGCTCGACGGCTTCCGCCAGGAGGTGTCAAAGCCGGGCGGCCTGAGCTCCTATCCCCACCCGTGGCTGATGCCCGACTTCTGGCAGTTCCCCACCGTCTCGCTCGGCATCGGCGCCATCACCTCGATCTACCAGGCCCGGTTCATGCGCTACCTCCAGGCCCGCGGCATCACCGACACCGACGGGCGCAAGGTGTGGGCGTTCCTCGGCGACGGCGAGGTCGACGAACCCGAGACGATGGGATCGATCGGTCTGGCCGGTCGCGAGCGGCTTGACAACCTCATCTGGGTGGTCAACTGCAACCTTCAGCGGCTCGACGGGCCCGTTCGCGGCAACGGCAAGATCATCCAGGAGCTCGAGTCCGACTTCCGCGGCGCCGGCTGGAACGTGATCAAGGTGATCTGGGGTGCGCGCTGGGATCCGCTGCTCGCCGCCGATACCGACGGTCGCCTGGTCAAGGTGATGGAGGACTCGCTCGACGGCGAATACCAGACCTACAAGTCGCGCGACGGCGCCTATGTCCGCGAGCACTTCTTCGGCAAGGATCCCGTCCTGCTCGATCGCGTCTCGCACATGTCCGACGAGGAGATCTGGCTGCTCAACCGCGGGGGGCTTGACCAGCAGAAGGTCTATGCCGCCTACCACGAGGCGGCTGCTCACCGGGGCGAGCCGACGGTGATCCTCGCCAAGACGATCAAGGGTTACGGGATGGGCGCCTCCGGAGAGGGCCAGATGATCACCCACCAGGCGAAGAAGATGACCGAGGACGCGCTGCTCAGGTTCCGGGACCGCTTCGAGCTGCCGCTGACCGACGAGCAGGTCAAGAACGCCGAGTACTACAAGCCGCCTGAGGACTCGCCGGAGATGCAGCACCTGCGTGAGTGCCGCGCCGCGCTCGGCGGCAGCCTGCCGGTCCGTCGGCGCCAGGCTGACCAGCTTCCGGTGCCGCCGCTGGAGCTGTTCGAGTCCCAGCTGCGCGGCACCGATGATCGCGAGATCTCCACCACGATGGCCTTCGTGCGCGTGCTGGCGGCGCTGCTGCGCGACAAGCAGATCGGCCGCCACATCGTCCCCATCGTGCCCGACGAGTCGCGCACGTTTGGCATGGAGGGCCTGTTCCGCCAGGTCGGGATCTACTCCCCCTTCGGCCAGCTCTATCAGCCCCAGGATTCAGAGCAGCTCATGTTCTACAAGGAGGACCAGCACGGGCAGATCCTCGAGGAGGGCATCACCGAGGCCGGTTCGATCTCCTCGTTCATCGCCGCCGGCACCTCCTACAGCGCCCACGCGACGCCGATGGTCCCCTTCTACATCTACTACTCGATGTTCGGCTATCAGCGGGTCGGCGACCTGGTGTGGGCGGGGGCGGACAGCCGCACGCGGGGCTTCATGCTCGGCGGAACCGCGGGCCGGACGACGCTCAACGGCGAGGGTCTCCAGCATGAGGACGGCCACAGCCACGTGCTCTTCTCCGTGGTCCCCAACTGCCGCGCCTACGACCCGACCTTCAGCTACGAGGTCGCGGTGATCATCCACGACGGCCTGCGGCGGATGGCCGGCGAGCAGGAGGACGTCTTCTACTACCTGACCCTGATGAACGAGAACTACCGGCACCCGCCGATGCCCGAGGGGGCGGAAGAGGGGATCCTGCGCGGCATGTACCTGCTTCGCTCCGGATCCGCCTCGGGCGACGGGGAGGGGCCGCGCGTGCAGTTGCTCGGGTCGGGAACGATCCTGCGCGAGGTCATGGCCGCGGCCGACCTGCTCGAGTCCGACTTCGACGTCAGCGCGGACGTGTGGAGCGTGACTTCGTTCACCGAGCTGCGCCGCGACGGGATCGAGGTCGAACGCTGGAACATGCTCCACCCCACAGCGTCCGAACCACGCCGGGCGTTCGTGAGCCAGTGCCTGAGCGAGCGCGAGGGGCCGGCCGTAGCCGCGACCGACTACATCCGCGCCTTCCCGGATCAGATCCGCCAATGGGTGCCGGGGCGCTACCGCGTGCTGGGGACCGACGGCTTCGGCCGCAGCGATTCTCGCCGGGCGCTGCGCCGCTTCTTCGAGATGGACCGCCACTACATCGTCGTCGCCGCCCTCAAGGAGCTGGCCGACGACGGCGCCATCGACCCGGCCCGCGTGCAGGAGGCGATCGAGCGCTACGAGATCGACCCCGAGGCCCCGATGCCGACGACGGTATGACCGCGACCGAGCTCGTCCCCGTCGAGGTCCCCGACATCGGAGATTTCGAAGACGTCCCGGTCATCGAGATCCTGGTCTCCGAGGGGGACGAGGTGGCAGCCGACGATCCGCTGCTCACGCTCGAGTCGGACAAGGCGACGATGGACGTACCGGCCCCGTTCGCGGGGCGGGTCGCCGAGGTGGAGCGTGAAGGTGGGCGATCGCGTCTCCCAGGGGGCGCTGCTGTTGAAGCTGGAGTCGGGCGGCTCCGAGGGACGCCTTCTTCGAAGGCCGCGTCGGCGGAGTCCGATGGCGCGCCGACCGAGGCGGCGGCGCCGGAAGCGGTGGAGACCGCCGTCGAGGCCGAGCCGCCCGCCGATGCTGCCCCGCCACCCGAGCCAGCCCCCACCAACGGCGACGGTCCCGTGTACGCCAGCCCGACCATCCGCCGCCTCGCCCGCGAGCTAGGCGTAGATCTCCACGCCGTCAGCGGAAGCGGCCGCAAGGGTCGCATCACGCGCGAGGACGTGGAGCGCTCCAAGCAGAGAGGGCCGGCCCCGGCTTCGCCGGCCGGCCCCGGGTTGGGCCTAGACCTGCCGCCTTGGCCATCGATCGACTTCTCCAAGTTCGGTCCCGTGGAGCGGGTGAAGCGCTCGCGGATCCAGCGCATCTCGGCCCCCAACCTGGCCCGCAACTGGGTGATGATCCCGCACGTCACCCACAACGACGACGCTGACATCACCGACCTCGAGGCCTGGCGGCGCGAGCTCAACCAGGAGCACCAGGGTGACGGGATCAAGGTGACGATGGTCTCGTTCCTCGTCGTCGCCGCCGTCGCCGCGCTGCGCGAATTCCCCACCTTCAACTCCTCGCTCGATGGCGACGAGCTGGTGGTCAAGCACTACTACAACATCGGCTTCGCCGCCGACACGCCCGGGGGGTTGGTCGTGCCGGTGATCAAGGAGGCCGATCGCAAGGGGCTGCTCGAGATCGCCGCCGAACTCCAGCGCCTGTCCGGCAAGGCTCGCGAAGGCAAGCTGTCACCCGGCGATATGCAGGGCTCCACGTTCACGATCTCCTCGCTGGGCGGGATCGGCGGCACCTCGTTCACGCCGATCGTCAACGCCCCCGAGGTGGCGATCCTCGGGGTCACCCGCGCGGCCATGAAGCCGGTCTGGGATGGCAAGCAGTTCGTCCCCCGCCTGATCGTGCCGCTCTCGCTCTCCTACGACCATCGCGTGATCGACGGCGCGGCGGCGGCCCGCTTCGTCGCCTACCTGGGCCGCGAGCTGAGCGACCTGCGCAGGGCCCTCCTGTGAGCTCCCTCACCGAGGTCCGCGTTCCCGACATCGGGGATTTCGACGACGTGCCGGTGATCGAGATCCACGTCGCCGCCGGCGACGAGGTCGCGCCCGAGGACCCACTGGTCACGCTCGAGTCAGACAAGGCGACGATGGACGTCCCCGCCCCCGCCGCTGGTGTGGTCAAGCAGCTCCAGGTCAAGATCGGCGACCGGGTGTCTGAGGGAAGCGTGCTGCTGTCGCTGGAGACGGAGGAGGCGATGGCGTCCGCGGACGATCCGGCCGACGCGAACGGCGCAACCTCCACCGCCGATGCACCGGATTCCGGGTCCGCAGACGCCGAGGCGGCGCCCGCCCACGGGCCCCCCGCGCCCTCCCCCCACCCCGATGCACCGGATTCGGGCGGGCCGCCAGCGGGCGGCGACCACGATGCCCAGGTCGTGGTCATCGGGTCCGGGCCGGGTGGCTACACGGCGGCCTTCCGCGCCGCGGATCTCGGTCTGAAAACCGTGCTCATCGAGCGCTACGAGAGCCTCGGCGGGGTCTGCCTGAACGTCGGCTGCATCCCCTCCAAGGCGCTGCTGCACGCCGCGCGCGTGATCGCCGAGGCGGAGGAGATGGCCGCCCATGGGGTCACCTTCGGCCAGCCCCAGGTCGATGTCTCGACGCTGATCGACTGGAAGCAGTCGGTGGTGGACAAGCTCACCGGCGGTCTGCGCGGTCTGGCTCGCCAGCGGAAGGTCGAGGTCGTGCATGGCGTGGCCCGGTTCGCCGGGCCGAATGCCATCGCCGTGGGCGACCGCACGATCACCTTCGACAACTGCATCATCGCCGCCGGCTCCGAGGCGGCCATGCTTCCGGATCTTCCCGACGACCCGCGGATCGTCGACTCCACCCGAGCCCTCTCCCCCGGTGAGATCCCCGAGCGGCTGCTCGTGATCGGTGCCGGGATCATCGGGCTCGAGATGGCTACCGTCTACGACGCACTCGGGTCTCGCGTGACGGTGGTCGAGCTGCTCGATCAGCTGATCCCCGGGTGCGACCGTGATCTCGTGGCGCCCCTCCAGGACCGGATCGCCAAGCGCTACGAGGGGATCCACTTCGGGACCGAGGTCGAGTCGATCGAGCCCAAGCAGGACTGCCTCGAGGTCAAGCTCTCGACGGGCGCCTCCGAACAGTTCGACGCCGTGCTGGTGGCCATCGGCCGCCGGCCCAACGGCCGCGCCATCGAAGCCGAGAAGGCCGGCGTCAAGGTCGACGAGCGCGGCTTCATCCCGGTCGACCGTCAACTGCGCACGAACGTCCCGGGGATCTATGCCATCGGGGACATCGTCGGCGGGCCGATGCTCGCCCACAAGGCGACGCACGAAGGCAAGACGGCGGCCGAGGTGATCGCCGGCGTGCCCGGGGCCGAGTTCGACGTCAAGGCGATTCCGTCGGTCGCCTACACCGATCCGGAGGTCGCCTGGATGGGCCTGACCGAGAACGAGGCGCAGTCCTCCGAGATCGAATACGAGAAGGCGGTGTTCCCGTGGGCCGCCTCAGGCCGGGCGCTTGGCCTCGGCCGGAGTGAGGGCCTGACCAAGTTGCTGTTCGAGCCGGGCACCCGTCGTCTGCTCGGTGCCGGGATCGTCGGGGTGAATGCCGGCGACCTGATCGCCGAGACCGTTCACGCCCTCGAGATGGGCGCCGAGGCCGAGGACATCGCACTCACCGTCCACCCGCACCCCACCCTGAGTGAGACTGTGGCCTTCGCATCCGAGATGGCCGCCGGGACGATCACCGACCTGATGCCGCCGCGCCGCGCCGCCAAGCGCTGAGCGCGCGCCGTTGGGCTAGCGCCGGGTCAGGCGACGCAGGAGGAGGATGAGCCCGCCGGCGGCGGCGATCCCGGCCGCGGCCGGCAGCTGGGCCTGGCTGACCGTGAAGCCACTGGTTTCGGCATGCCGCGGCGCGGGCATCGGAAACTCCTCCGCCGCCAGGACATCGTGCGGCTCGGGGTCGCCGGTCGGGTCGTCCGGCAGCACGACCGGGCCGTGATGATGGAGCTCCGGGTCAGGCGCCGGCATGGCAAACGCCTCAGCCGCCAGGACGTCGTGGGCTCCTTCCTCTGGCTGACGTGTCCCCGCCACTCAGCAGATCATCCCATATGGGCGGGCGCACGCCGTTGTCCGTCCGCGGCCCCGGCCGGGCCCCGGCCCGGTGTCCGTCCGCCACCCGGCCGGGCCCCGGCCCGGTGTCCGTCCGCCACCCCGGAGGCTGGCGAAGAAACCCGCCATATGTTCCGGTTTCTTAACCAGCCTCGCCCGGCTCGCCGCGGAGCCTTCCGATCCGCGCTCGCCCGGCTCGCCACGGAGCCTTCCGATCCGCGAAACGCCGGCGCGCCGCCCAGCCTTCCGATCCGCACCGCACGGCCTGTCATAATCTCAGTCAGATCGACTGAGATCCGGGTCCTCGGAGGGACCCGGAACTGCTATCGTTCCACTTACTCTGCGTAAGCAACTAGCGAAAGTGAAGATTTGATGAGTCGCCTCCTTCTAGTCCCGCTCGACGACGCCGTCGTGTTCCCGGGCATGTCGCTGACTCTCGCCGTGGACACGGGTGACGAGGAGCGTGTGCTGCTCGTGCCTCGCCACGAACAGGAATTCGCCAGCGTCGGCACCGTCGCCGAAGTGGCGGACCGCGTCCGCCTTCCCGGCGGAGGCCGCGCCGTCACCCTCTCCGGACTTCATCGCGGCGTCGCCGGCGCCGCCCAAACCCTCCCCGACGGCCGGCTGTACGTCGAGGTCGAGGAGCACCCCGACCCGGCCAAGGGCCCGGTCGACGGCAAGACCCGCAACCTCGAGCGCGAGTACCGCGCGGTAGTCGAGGAGATCCTCGAGCTGCGCGGCGACGACGGTCGCGTGGCTGCGTTCGTGCGCAGCATCACCGATTCCGGGGCGCTGGCCGACACCAGCGGTTACTCCCCCGACCTGTCCTTCGAGCAGAAGGTCGAGTTGCTGGGCATGCTCGACGTGACCGAGCGGCTCGAGCTGGCGCTGAAGTTCCAGCGCGAGCGCCTGGCTGAGCTCCAGGTTCGCAAGCGCATCCGCGAGGACGTCGAGTCCGGCGCCGAGCAACAGCAGCGCGAGTACTTCCTGCGCAAGCAGATGGAGTCGATCCGCAAGGAGCTCGGCGAGGACGACGGCTCGATCATCGAGGAGTACCGCACGAAGATCGAGGAAGCCGAGATGCCCGAGGCCGTCCGCGAGCAGGCCGAGAAGGAGCTGGGCCGCCTCGAGCGCGTCGGCGAGCAGAGTGCCGAGTCGAGTGTGATTCGCACCTACCTCGATTGGCTGATCGCGGTGCCGTGGGGCAAGCGCTCCGATGAGCGCCTCGATCCCGGGCACGCCCGCGAGGTGCTGGACGCCGACCACGCCGGCCTCGAGGACGTCAAGGACAGGATCGTCGAGTACATCGCGGTCAAGAAGCTCCGTCAGGAGCGCGGGATCACCGAGGACAAGCGCTCCGGCGCGATCCTCACGCTGATCGGTCCGCCCGGCACGGGCAAGACCTCGATCGGCGAGTCGATTGCTCGCGCCACGGGCCGGGAGTTCGTCCGGATGTCACTGGGCGGCGTGCGCGACGAGGCCGAGATCCGCGGCCACCGGCGTACCTACATCGGTGCGCTTCCCGGCCGGCTGGTCCGGGCGCTGCGCGACGCCGGCACGATCAACCCGGTGATCATGCTCGATGAGGTCGACAAGGTCGGCGCCGACTGGCGCGGCGACCCCAGCGCGGCCCTGCTCGAGGTGCTGGATCCGGCACAGAACCACAGCTTCCGTGACCACTACCTCGACGTCGAGATCGACCTCTCGAACGTGATGTTCATCGCCACGGCGAACATGGCGGACACGATCCCCGGCCCGCTTCTGGACCGTATGGAGGTCATCCGCTTCGACGGCTACACGACGACCGAGAAGGTCGCGATCGCCCGGGGCTACCTGTGGCCGCGCCAGCTCGAGCGCAACGGCCTGCGGGCGGAGGAGGTAGAGATCTCCGACGACCTGCTGAAGACGGTGGCGATCGAGTACACGCGGGAAGCGGGCGTCCGCCAGCTCGAGCGTGACCTCGGAACGCTGCTGCGCAAGACGGCGACCCAGATCGCCTCTGGCTCCCGCGAGGCGCCGGTGACGATTGACCTGGCGTCGATCCGGGACGCCCTGGGCCGCCAGCGTCACTTCCAGGAGTCGGCGGTTCGCACTGCCGTTCCCGGAGTGGCCACCGGCCTCGCGGTCACCGGTGCGGGCGGCGATGTGCTGTTCGTCGAGGCGACCGCCATGCAGGGCAAGCCGGGGCTGACGCTGACCGGCCAGCTCGGTGACGTGATGAAGGAGTCGGCGCAGATCGCCCTCTCCTACGTCCGCGGTCATGCCGACGAGCTCGGCATCGAGCCGCACGCGTTCGAGGAGCGCACGTTCCACGTGCACGTCCCGGCGGGAGCGATCCCCAAGGACGGTCCGAGTGCGGGCGTGACCATGGTGACCGCGCTGACCTCGCTGCTGAGCGAGCGCCCGGTCCGTCACACCGTCGGCATGACCGGCGAGGTGACGCTCCAGGGCCGCGTACTGCCGATCGGCGGCGTCAAGCAGAAGGTGCTGGCCGCGCACGCGGCCGGGCTGACCGACGTGGTCCTGCCCGAGCGCAACCGTGGCGACCTCGACGATGTCCCCGAGGAAGTCCGCGAGGCCATGAGCTTCCACTTCGCGATGACGATCGACGAAGTGCTCGCAGTAGCGCTGGAGCCTGCCGCCCTCCAGGCGGCGGCCTGAGGAGTTGCAGCCGATTCCCGGCGGGTGTCAGCGCCCGTCGGGAGCCTGGTTGACGGCACCCAGCCGGTGGTAGGTTGAAGACCATGAGCACAATCAGCGCCCCCGAAGAGCAACGCATAGTCGACGAGGTCCCGAAGCAGCTCTACATCGCCGGTCAATGGCGAGACGGAGCGAAGGGAACGCTCGCGGTCGAGGATCCGGCCACGGCCGAGTCATTGTGCGAGGTGGCCGACGCGTCTACCGACGACGCCAAGGCCGCCCTCGACGCCGCCGTAGAAACCGGACCGGAGTGGAGTCAGACGGCGCCGCGCGACCGCGGGGAGGTCCTGCGCCGCGCCTTTGAGGCGATCACGAAGCGCGCGGACGAGCTCGCGCTGCTCATGACGCTCGAGATGGGCAAGCCGCTCAAGGAGTCGAAGGCCGAAATTGCCTACGCCGCCGAGTTTCTGCGCTGGTTCGCCGAGCAGGCGGTCCGGATCGACGGCCGCTACGCCGTGGCCCCGAACGGCCAGGGACGGCTGCTGACGATGAAGCAGCCGGTCGGCCCCTGCCTGCTCATCACCCCTTGGAACTTCCCGCTCGCCATGGGGACGCGCAAGATCGGACCGGCGATCGCCGCCGGCTGCACGATGGTGATCAAGCCCGCCCAGCAGACCCCGCTATCGATGCTGATGTTGGCCAAGATCCTCGAGGAGGCCGGGCTGCCGGGTGGCGTGCTCAACCTGATTACCGCGTCCTCCTCCGGCGAGACGATGGGGCCGCTGATCGCCGATCCGCGCCTGCGCAAGCTCTCATTCACCGGCTCGACGGAGGTCGGTCGCAAGCTGATGGAGCAGGCATCCGAGAACCTCCTGCGCCTGTCGATGGAGCTGGGCGGTAACGCCCCGTTCATCGTCTTCGAGGATGCCGACGTGGACGCCGCCGTCGACGGCGCGCTGATCGCGAAGATGCGCAACATCGGCGAGGCCTGCACCGCCGCCAACCGCTTCCACGTCGCCGGAGCGGTCGCGGGCGAGTTCGCGGAGAAGCTGGCCGAGAGGATGGGCGCGATGAAGGTCGGGCGCGGCACCGAGGACGGCATCGAAGTGGGTCCGCTGATCGACGATGACCAGCGCAGCAAGGTGGCCGACCTGGTCGAGGACGCCGTCGAGCGGGGCGCTCGCTCACTCGTGGGCGGCCACTCTCGCGATGGCGCCGGGTACTTCTATGACCCCACCGTCCTCGCCGACGTGCCCGAGGACGCCAGGCTGCTCAAGGAGGAGATCTTCGGCCCGGTCGCGCCGGTCAAGGGCTTCGACGACGAGGACGAGGCGATCGCCGCCGCCAACGACACCGAGTTCGGCCTCGTGGCCTATGTCTACACCAGCAATCTGAAGCGCGCCCTGCGCGTGGTCGAGCGTCTGGAGACCGGGATGGTCGGCCTCAACCAGGGCATCGTCTCCAACCCAGCCGCTCCCTTCGGCGGGATCAAGCAATCGGGCTTCGGCCGCGAGGGCGGTCCCGAGGGGATCGAGGAGTATCTGGAGACCAAGTACGTCGCGGTGAATTTGTAGGGGGGGGCGGCGTTTGGCCGCCCACGGCCGCCGAGCGCCGCCCGGGTTGCCGTGAACCCGCGCGGCCGCTTCGGGATATGAGCGTGTAGATGGCTTCCGGGGCGAGACCGACTGACAGCGAAGCGATCGCGGCATCGGTCAACGACCCGCCGCGGTTCGCCTTGGTCTTCGACCGCCACTACGAGGCGATCTGGACCTACCTCGCCCGGCGCGTCGGTACAGCGCTCGCGGAGGAACTCGTCAGTGAGACGTTCGTGCGCGCGTTTGCCGGCCGGGACGGCTATGACGGTGCCTACGAGAACGCAAGGCCATGGCTTTACGGCATCGCCACCAACCTGTTGCGCAAGCACGCGCGATCCGAAGAGCGGCGGCGCCGGGCCTACGCCCGGGCGCTCGAGCGCGACGAGCTCCCGGACGCCGCGGAGGGCATAGCCGAGCGCGTGGACGCCGCGGCCGGTGCGCGGGCGGCAGCGGTGGCGCTCTCGCGACTTCACCCCGCCGACCGGGACACGCTGCTGCTGTTTGCGCTGACCGAACTTGACTACGAAGGGATCGCGGTTGCGACCGGAGTGCCGGTGGGAACCGTGCGCTCGCGCCTTCACCGGGTGCGTCGCCGCCTTCAGGACGAGGTGTCCGCGGTAGCCGATCCCCGCGATCACGAATGAGGAGCGGATATGACGACTGACCTTGATCTGGTTCTCGTGCGGGAGCTGCATCCCGAACTCGACGCCGGCCTGGTGCAACCCGAGGCACGTGAGCGCGCACGGGCCGCGTTGATGGCGGAAATCGAGCGCGCGGCTCCCAAGCGCCGCCGGCCGATCCTCGGTCGGCTCGGGCGCGAGCGTCTGCTTCCCGTCGGCGCGCTCGCCGGCGCACTCGCCCTCGCGGCAGCGGTCGTGCTGGCGCTGTCGCTCCGCGGCGGTGCGGCCAATCCGGCGTCGGCGGCGGCCGCTGTGCTCCAGCGAGCCGCCAGGCCGCGACCGCCGCTGGCGGGCCGAGCGGAGTTGCGAGCGGCGAGTACTGGTACGTCAAGAGCTACGAGACCACCGCCGGCGTCCAGGTGGCGGATCCAGCCGTTCCGGGCGGCCTGAACACGATCGTCGATGCGCTGGGGACCGAGGAACGCCAGGTCTGGATCGGCGTCGACAAGCCAGGATTGATTCTCACCCGGATCATGCGGCCGATCACGTTCCTCTCGCCGGCCGCCCGGCGCCAGTGGATTCGTATGGGGCGCCCGGCTGAGGTCGCGGTGCCAGGCCGCCGCGTTGGCCTCCCCCGCGACGCCTTCATCCGTCCTTACCGCCAGCTGCTCGCGCTACCCGTCAACGCGGAGCGCATGTGGCGGATGCTCTACCGCGAGGCCGGGAAGGGCTCGGCGGCGTGGAAGCGCCATGAGATGTTCACCGAGGTCGGAGACTTCCTGCGCGAAGAGCCGCTCCCCGCGAAGGTCCGCGCCGCCCTCTATCTCGCCGCCGCGCGTATCCCGGACATTCGGTTGCTGGGCCTCGACCCATGACGGCATCGGTCGCCCTGCATTGGCCGTGGCTCTGAACGACACGATGTCCGGGATGCGAGACGAGCTGCTGTTCGACCCGCACACCTACGCGCTGCTGGGCGAGCGGTCGGTAGTCGTCAGGCCGCCCCCGGCATACCACGTCAAACCAGGCAGTGTGCGAACCGGAACCACCTATATGACTTCCGGAATCGTGGAGCGGATCGGGCAGGTGCCGGGACGCTGATCCAACCCTCGCCCACCCCGGCGCCCGCCGGCTCAAGCACGCCCACCGGCAGTCGATACAGACCCCACTCAATTCCTTGAACCGGGCGAGGTGCCGCCCGGAGTCTGCGTGGAGGTAGATCCTGCGATGAGCGCCACCGAAGAGATGAACGATTACGAGTTCGAGGCTTTCGATGGGGAGCCCCGGCTGAGCTTCGATCTGAGCCTCAGCGAGGCGGAGGCGGTGCGGGTCCGGCTGCTGAAGCCGGCTGCCGATGGGACCACCTCCCTCGACGATCCGCTGGTCAACGGTGTACTGGCCATGCTCGGCCGGGCGGTCGATGCCGTCCATGCCACCCAGAACATCCGTCACGAGCTGACTCAGGCCGGCCTCGAGGTCGCTCACCTGAGCGACGATCAGGTGCGAGACCTGGCCCGCCGCATTTCCGAAGCGGCTGCCCCCGCCGTCCGCAGCTGACCCTCATCACACCTGCGCGCCCGCCCGCCGCTGATCACGCGGCGGGCGAAAAGCGCCGCAAAAGCGCATAACGCCCATACCCAACAAACGTCGGGTGACGTTTTGCCGCCCGCGGGGCTGGGAAGTCATGAAGGGAATCCGACCCCTGAACTGGAGGTTCGACGTGGGACTCGGCACATCCCTGTTCTTGATTGCCGTCGGGGCAATCCTCCGCTTCGCCATCACCGTCACCGCCCATGGTTTCAACATTCACACGATCGGCGTGATCCTGATGGTGATCGGCGTGATCGGACTGATCATTTCGCTGTTCTGGATGACCGTCTGGTCCCGGCGTCGCGACGGCTACGCGATCGAAGACCCCGCGGTCCGGCGTCCGCCGGAGTACTACAGCGGCCCCTGAGCATGACCTTGGCACATGCGGTCCGGGCCGGCGGGAGTCCCATTCCGGCCGGCCCGAGACCCGTGTTCCTTGCCTAACGAGCGACGGGTGACCTAGAGGTTGCCGTCGCCGTCTGACGGGGCGCCGTGATTGTCGCTGTCACCGTCCCCGGCGTTGGATCCCTGAGGGATGCCAGAGGAGCTCGGCTGCGACGCGGTCGTCGGCGTCGATGAAGAGGCGGCCGGCGGCGAGGCGGTGGTCGAGCTCTTGCTCGAGGACGAGCCCCCGCCTCCGCAACCGGCCACCGCCAAGGCGACCGTAACGAGCAGAGCGCCGGCAAAGGGCCACTTTCGATGTAGGGCGTTGATCATGTTCGTGAACCTCCGGGTGGGGATGATCGTCTTGCCCATGAGGACGCCGCCGAGCACGGATCCGTTCCCGAGCCTTCGGATCTGAGCCGCGATATGCGCCCTACGCCCCCGGCCCTCGCCCGAACCCCGGCTCGGCCTCCCCCAACTCGGCCACCAACAGCTTGTCGGTCATGCGACCGAGGACCCGGGCGGCGACCGAGATCCCGCCCACCTCGCGGGGGCCAACCACTCGGGGCGAGGACAACGGATGCGTCCGCCCGCCTCGCACCAGCGACCCCTCCCCCGCGAGGACGTTCCGCACCCAATCGGATCTCTCTCCGTACATGATCACCACGGCCACCCGCGAGCCCTGTACGAACGCCATCACCGGCGTCCGGTAGCGGCGGCCTGAGCGGCGTCCCTGATGGACGATCACCGCCCATGGGGGGAGCAGCCAGGCATAGCGGAGCTGGATCGGGTTGGTCACGACCCGGTTGAACCGCGCGACGGTGCGAGAGAGCTGGATCGGCACGGCCAGCGAAGTTTCGCAGTCCACCACCCCTCCCATGTACCCTCAAGCCAGCGTATGGCTTACGCCGAGGAGAGCACGAGGATGCGGGGCCCGATCAACGAGCACGCCCCTGCGCTGGCGCGTGAGTGGCGGCGACTCACCCGCGCCGCGACCGCCGTCGCGCTGATCACGGCGCCGGCCTTCTTCCTCGTGCTCTACGACTCCGACCATCTGTCGCTGGCGGCGTCGCTGATCATCACCGTGCTCGCCGTGGTGATGTTCCGCGGGCTGATCGAGGTGATCGCGCGCAAGCTGATCCCCTCGCCGAGCCTCTACGGCGCCGAGGAGAGCCTGAAGGCCGAGGACATCGTGGCGCGGCGCCGGTACTGGTACTGGCGGGGCAAGTTCCGGCGGCTCCCCGTCTACGTCCTGCTCGTGCTGCTGCTGCTGGCGCTCTGCCAGGTGCTGTTCGCCTTCGCCGGGGTCAGCGCCTCGTTCTTCCACCCGTTCGCCGGGCTGCGGCAGATCTTCCCGCCCGACACGCTGCCGCAGCTGGCCCTGGTGTTCGTGCAGCTGCCGCTGCTGCTGTTCATCAACGTGTTCATCCTGTTCGGCCCGTTCCTGTTCATGGCCGTCCGCGGGATCCGCAGCTACGAGCCCGGCGACGCCAGCTGGGGCGTGAAGATCGACGACGTCCGCGGCCAGGCCGAGGCCAAGGAGGAGATCACGCGGGTGATCACGCTCTGGCAGTCGGGTGAGGAGTTCGAGCAGGCCGGCGGCAAGCGCGAACGCGGCCTGCTGTTCCTGGGCGCCCCGGGCACCGGCAAGACGATGATCTCGAAGGCGATCGCCACCAACTTCAACTGCCCGTTCGTGACCATCCCCGGCTCGGGCTTCGCCCAGATGTTCATGGGCATGGACGCGCTCGTCGTCCAGTTCCTGGCCTTCAAGGCCCGAAGCTGGCCCGCAAGTGGGGCGGCCAGTGCATCGTGTTCATCGACGAGATCGACGCTGTCGGCATGCGCCGCCAGGCCCTCCAGGGCGCCCCGTCCGCCAGCCGCCCCCAGCTCGATCCACGACCTCTGCTTCTTCGGCCCCAACGGCTCGCTGACCCCGACCGGCGACCTGGTGATCGAGACCCGGGCGTGGCGCGAGCAGCTGTTCGCGCAGCCGGGCGCCGCTGCAGCCCGGCGGCTACGGGCCGTTCCTGGGCGCGGTCGGCGAGCGCCTGCAGCGCTACCTCCCGGGGATGATGGGCGGCTACCAGGGACAGGCGCTCAACCAGCTGCTGGTGGTGATGGACGGGATCGACGAGCCGCCGGCGCTGCGCAAGTTCTTCACCAACCGCGATCAACACGTTTCCTCGACGCGATGTTCGTCGTCCCGAGCAAGCTCGGCCCGGTCAAGTTCCGGCTTGCCGCCGCCGCGGGTCCGGCCCGAGCAGATCTACTTCATCGGCGCGTGCAACGTGCCGATCGACGTGCTCGATCCGGCCCTCACCCGCCCGGGCCGGATGGGCCGCCACATCTGGTTCCGCACGCCGACCAAGGACGACCGGGTCGACATCTTCGACCTCTACCTCGGGCAAGGTCTCCCACGAGCCCGACCTTGACACGGCCCACCGCCGCGACGAGCTGGCCCGGATCACCAACGGCTACTCGCCGGCGATGATCGAGCAGTGCTGCTCGATGGCGCTGACCATCGCCCACCCGAGGGGCGGCGCCAGTTCGGCTGGCGGCGACATCGTCGAGGCGATGACGACGGTCGAGGCCGGCACGGCTCAGAACATCGAGTACGTGCCGGAGGAGACCCGCGCGGTGGCCATCCACGAGGCCGGTCACGCCGCCGCCGGGCACGTGTTCCTGGGCAACGAGATCCTCTCGACCCGCCTCTCGATCCGCAAGCGCGGCGGCTCGCTCGGCCACTACCAGGGGATGGAGAAGGACGAGCGCTTCTCGCACTTCCGCAGCCGCGTGATGGGCAGTCTGATCATGACCCTCGGGGCGATGGCGGCCGAGCACGTGTTCTACGGCGAGAACAGTCAGGGGGTCAGCGGCGACGTGGCCAGCGCCACCGCCACCGCGGCGGCGATGGTCGGCTGTGGGCGATGGGCCCCGATCCGGTCCACATGGACGGCAGCGCCGACGACGACGAGACGGCCGAGCACGTCCTGCAAGCGGCTCGAGCGGATCGGCACCGCGATCATGAACCGCGCCGGCGGCGGCGATGCCCTTCGCGCAGGACCCGGTCGGCTCGGTGCTCGGCGACCGCGACAAGCGCCGGGCCGCGGCGCAGCTCCTCGGCCAGGCCTACGTGACCGCCTACGCGCTGATCGCCAGCAACCGCGAGGCGGTGGAGCGGATCGCCGACGCGCTGGTCGAGCGCAAGGAGATGCACGGCGACGAGGTCATCGACCTGCTCGAACAGCGTCGGGCTCCAGCCGCCCCAGATCGACCTCCTGGACGACCGCACATGGCCGAAGGTCTGAGACAGACGCGCCGACAGCTGGTCAGCGCAGTCGACGACGCGCGCCGCCGAACAGACGTGGCGCGGACGCGTGCGGCATGACGCGGCGACGCTCCGCCCGGCCCAGCTCTCGCCCCACTCGCGCAAGTTCCTGATCGCGACGCGTCACGCTCGGTCGGGTCGCTGGTGGGCGCCGATGGTCATCGCCGTCGCGTCGCGTCCTGGTCACCGCCGCACGGCCGGTCCGCAAGCGGCAGTGGTCGAGTGGTCGCCACCCGACAGCGGGCTGGCCGGCGAACGTGAGATCGCCAACGAGGTGTCCCCGTACTACCGGGCCAGCCCGGCCAGCCAGCTGGTAGCGTACGGCCAACGGTCCAGGCAACCTCAGCAGCACAGGCAGCGGATCGTTCGGGACCGAGATCGCCCTGCGGGATCCGACACTGGCGCGCTGTCGGCGATCGCCGGCAACACGCGCCGTGTACAACCTGTGCGGGTTCGGACCGAACTGCGCGATCACCGCCGGGGCGCCCTCGGCCGCGACGGCTGCTGCTGCTGCGCCGCGAGGCGCTCGAGCTGGCGCTGTACACGTTCAAGTACATCAGCGGCGTCGACAACGTGGTGGCGATCCTGCCGCCCGGCCAGACGCAGGCCACCGGCGCAGCTGACGAGCAAGCCGCCGACCCCGGGCAGAGACCGCGGCGCACGCAGCCAGCGGTCGACCTCGCCGTGGTGTTCCAGCGCCAGAGGCCTTTCGCATTTCCTCACCCAGCCGCTGCGGGACACGCTGCCCGAGCAGGTCGCGCCCTCCGTGGCCCAGATGCATCGCGCCCCCGAGGCCGAGCTGGTCAGCGTGCTCACCGGCCAGGCGCTGTTCACGCAGCAGATGCTCCAGTGCCAGGCCGGCAGCAACATCCTCGTCCTGACGCCCGCCCCCTCGCAGTAATCAGCGGTCGGGCTCGTCAACCCGGCGCTCGATAGCCCGGACACGACTCGACCGGCAGCCGCGGATAGCGCGGAAACCGCTCAGGCTCGCTGCGTGAGCGCAGGCAGAGCGAGAACTCCGAGCCGCGCGTGTTGCGGATCAGCTCCTGCCAGCGGCAGGACTCACACAGACCCGGCATCCGGCCTGCTCATCCGCGCCTCACGCTCGCGTCAGCGACTCGAGCGCGAGGACGAACGACTCGTAGGGCTGACCCGTCACCTCGCGCAGCGCTGTCTCACAGGTGCGGTTGCTCGACAGGCAGGCGTCGAACCGGCGTCCCGCGAGCTCCTGCCGTGTCCTCTCTCAGCGCCGAGGCCGGCAGCTCTGGGTGAAGCCAGCCACGGTCACCCGCCATCCCGCAACAGCCGGTGGCGGCCGGCACCACCACGTCCTCGGCCATGTGGCCGGCGATCGCCATCAGCTTGTCGGTGAGGCCGAGGTGGCGCGTGGCGCACGTGGAGTGGACGACGACGCTGGAGAGCTGGTGAGCCACCGTGAGCCGCGGAAGCAGGTGGTCGTGCACCCAGGCGATCGAGTCGAGCACCTCGATCCCCTCGGGCTTGACCTCCGCCACCACACCATGACTGCAAGAGCTGGCGTCAAGCACGACCGGGAGGCGACCACCGTCGCTCCAACGGGCCAGCGCCTCGCGAAGCTGGCTCGCCACCACCTCGTGCCCATCTGAAAAGCCCTTCGAGCTCCAAGGCGTGCCGCAGCAGTGGCCGGTGACGTCGCCCGGAATCCACACGGGTAGCCCGGCCCGCAACGAGATGGCCACAAGCGCCTCGGGGACGGTGGGATGTGATGCGCGGTCGCGATCATTGGCGAAGATCCGGTTGATGCAGGCGGGCATGTAGACCGCGGCCGCCCCCTCGCGGACCGTGAACGGCAGCCCCTCGGGCGCGGCAGCCGGGATGCTCGAGCGCCACGCCCGGGCGGCCGGGCCGCCGACCCGCAGGCCCGTCCTGGCGACGCGCTCGAACGCGCCGTAACGACCGGCGAGGACAGCAGCGGCTCGCTCGGCCCGCTCCCCGTGGTGATCGTGGCGCAGCGCCTTGATCAGCTTGCCGGTGTCGATCCCCACCGGGCAGGCGTGCATGCACGACCCGTCGACCGCGCAGGTCTGAATCCCGTCGTACTCATACTGCTCGAGCAGCGCTCGCTGCAGCGGCGAGCCCTCGTCCTGGCGGGCGATCTCGCGCCTGATGACGATCCGCTGGCGCGGGGTCGTGGTCACGTTGCGTGACGGGCACACCGGCTCGCAGAACCCGCACTCGACGCACTTGGTCACCACCTCCTCGATCTCGGGCGTCGATTTGAGGTTGCGCAGGTGAACGCCGGGCTCGCGGTTGAGGACGATCCCTGGCCCGAGCAGCCCGTCCGGATCGGCGAGCTGCTTGACGCGCCACATCAGCTCGGTGGCCTTCGCCCCCCACTCTCGCTCCACGTACGGCGCCATGTTGACGCCGGTTCCGTGCTCGGCTTTGAGCGACCCGTCGTACTTGTCCACGATCAGCTCGACCAGCCCGTGCATGAAAGCCTCGTAACGGTCGAGGTCGGCATCCTCGCCGAAGTTCGGCGTGAGCATGAAGTGGAGGTTGCCCGCGGAGGCGTGTCCCGCCACGCCGGTGAGAAACCCGTGCTCGCCGAGCAACTCCCGCAGGTCCTCGGCCGCTTCGGCGATGCGGGCCGGCGGGACGCACACGTCCTCGATGATCAGCTGCTGGCCGGGGCCGCGCATCGCCGCCAGCAGCCCGTGGAGCCCCTCGCGGACCCGCCACAGCATCTCGATCTCCTCGCGTTGACGCGAGAAGCGGGCGGGCTCCACCAGTTCCCGGCCGGCCAGGATCTCGAGCGCCCCGGCCTCGCGGCGCTCGAGCTCTTCCGGATCGTCGGAGCGGAACTCGATCAGCAGCGCCGCCAGCTCGGGGTCGAGGTCCTTCCACCGCTCCGGCACACCGGGCATGTTGTAGGCGGCGGCGATCAGCGTCGGCGCGACCATCAGCTCGGTGGCGCTCGCGCCCGAGTCGACCAGCGGCCCGACCGCCTCGGCCGCGGCTCGCAGGGTCGGGAACACGGCCAGCGACATCGTGGCGAGCCGGCCGAGCGGCACCGTGTCGAATACGGCCTCGGCCAGGAAGGCCAGCGTGCCCTCCGAGCCGACGATCAGCCGCCGGAAGATCTCGAGCGGGGAGTCCGCGTCGAGGAAGGCGCACAGGCGATAGCCGGTGGTGTTCTTGATCTCGAACTTCCTGGCCACCCGTTCGGCGAGCTCGGGGTCGGCGCGGAGCTCGTCGCGGATCTCCGCCAGGCCGCGGGCCAGCTCGGGCGCCCCCTGGGCGAAGCGCCCCTCGGCGTCGGGCGCCTCGGTGTCGATCACCAGGCCGTTTGCCAGCACGAACGTCATTGCTCGCACCGTCCGATACGAGTCGGCGGTGACGCCGCAGCGCATGCCCCCGGAGTTGTTCGAGACCACACCCCCGACGCAGGCGATGTCGGTGCTGGCGGGATCAGGTCCGAGCTTGCGGCCATGACGCGCGAGCAGGCGGTTGACGTGGCCAAGCACGATCCCGGGCTGGACGCGGGCGACGGCCCCCTCCTCCTCGATCCGCGCACGCCGCATGTGACGGCGCACGTCAACCAGGATCGAGTCGGTCTGCGACTGTCCGTTGAGCGAGGTCCCGCCGGCGCGAAACACCACGGGTAGCTGCCGCCGGCGGGCGTAGGCCAGCAGCCGGCGAACGTCCTCGAGTTCGCGCGGGGTCACCACCGCCTGGGGGATCAGGCGGTACGGGCTGGCGTCAGAGGCGTAGCGGACCAGGTCGAGCGCCCGTGTCAGCACCAACTCGTCACCCAGCTCGGAGCGCAGCTCGCTGCGCAGCGGCTCGGGGGTGCCGGCGGCGACCCAGTCGGGGGCGCGATCGGCGAGCGCGGGCATTACCGGCGAACGGCCGCCCTAAACGGCGCCCCGCACCTCGTCGGCGGCGCGGTAGCCGGAGCGCACGGCCCCGTCCATGTAGCCGTTCCAGTAGTCGGAGGTCTCGGTCCCCGCCCAGTGGATCAGGCCGACCGGTTCACGCAACCGCGACCCGTAGGCCAGCAGCGTGCCCAGGCCGGGAATGCCGACCGGGCACCCCCGGGTCCACTGCTCACCGGACCAGCTGGTGTCGAAGAACGCATTGGCGTTGTGCGCCTGCGGTCCCCAATAACTGGCGAACTGGCCGAGGACCGCGCCCCGCCGCGCGGCCGGCGACATGGCGTTGTACGTGCGGGCGTTGTCGCCGCCGACGAAGCCGAAGATGACTCCTGGGCTCCCCTCGGGCGGCGAGTCGTCAAACGTGGCACTGACCGGGCCGCCCGTGTCGACCGCCGTCCCGGTGAAGCCTTTGGCGCGCCACCATGGGCTGTTGTAGACGGCCGCCACCTTGGTCAGCGTTCCCTGCCCGTAGCGCTGTGTCAGCTGATCGCGCTCGAAGGGGAGGATCGGGTGGTAGTCGATTCTCCCCGCCAGCGTGGGCGGGATGGCCACGATGGCCCGCTTGGCGTGGACGGTGACGCGATCGGAGATGACCGTCACCCGGTCACCATGCTGCGAGATCTTGCGCACCGGCGTGCGCAGGATCACCCGGTGGCCAAGCTGCTTGGCGATCTTCAACGCGATCAGCTGAGAACCGCCCACGAACCGCCACTGCTGCGCGCCGTTCCGGGTATCGAAGTTGCGCTCGAACGTGCCGGGATTGCTGGAGTCGCCCGACGAGGCGATGTAGAAGAGCACGAACAGGAGCGAGAGCTCGCGGGGCTCGGCCCCGAAGATGGGCCTCGTCGCTGCAGGGACGACGTCACGGAATTGCTTGGTGTGGCTGTTGTTGTCGATCCACGTCTGGAGCGTCTGGCCGTCCCAATCGGACGCCTTGCTGGCTGTCCAAGGAGCCTCGACGGGAACGCTCTTGGACATATTGTCGAGCTCGGTCACGTCAAGCGTGAGGTCCGGAAGGATGAGCGGATCGAGCGGAGCTGTGCCGGTCGGGCCGGTGTCGCTGTAGGTCCCCTTCGACCCGTCGATCACGTACACGTCGTCGCCGTTGTCGAAGGTGGAGAAGGTGGAGACGTTCATCTGGCTGGCCAGCTGAAGCACGTAGTCCTGGGTCGGGCCGGCGAACGTGCCGCCACGTTCGGACACCCGGCCGCCCCCCAGGTCGTGGTTCCAGACCCGTCCGCCCACCCGGTTGCGCGCCTCAAGCACGATCACGGACTTCCCCGCCTGGTGCAGACGGCGAGCCGCGCTGAGGCCCGCGAACCCGGCCCCGACGATGACCACGTCGGCCTTGCGGTGATGGCTGAACTTTGCCTTGTGCTTGCGCCGCTTCGCCTCGGCTGCGGCTGGCACAGCCGCCGCCGCGCCGGTGGCGAGCGAACCGGCCACGAATCCCCGCCGCGTGACGCGTCCCCTGTCGCTGCTCATCGCTGTGCTGCCTCCTGTGATCGGTAATCGAGCGTGGGAGTGGCGGCCGCGAAAGCGTCGGCGGCGGCCAGGTCAAAATCGTTGTGGTCAGAGCCGAGCCCCTGCGCCACGAGCGCGGCCGCGGCGCTCCCGAGCACGGCCGCATCGTGCAGGCTGCGCTCGAGCGCCAGCCCGCGCAGGAACCCGGCCGAGAAGGCATCACCGCAGCCCGTGGTGTCGACGACCTCGACCTCGAAGGCGGGGACTCGCTCCTCCGTGGCCGAATCGACCACGAGCGCCCCGTCGGCGCCACACGTCGCCACTACGCAGCCCACCCCCCGCTCGAGCAGCTCCCGGCAGCCGGCGAGCAGATCGTCGGCGCCGGTCAATCCGAGCACTTGGTCGTCATTGGGCAGCAGGTAATCGAGGTGGGACAGAGCCGGGGCGATCCAGTCGGCGATCCCTTGCGCCTGGTCGCCCGGAGCGAGCAGATCGGCGGAGGTGACAACGTCGCGCTCGCGGGCGAAGGAGAGGATCTTGGCCGCCTCCTCCCCGCCCATGAACTCTGGCGCGCCGAGGTGGAGGTGGGTGGCGGCTGCGATCTCATCCCACGGCGCGTCGGCCGAGCTGTAGGTCCCATTCGCCCCGACCACGTGGAAAGCCGGGCGCGAGCCGTCGGGACGGATCGGGAGCACGCTGGCCGAGGTCTGCGCGTCCTCACGCCGGACCAGCAACGTCGTGTCGATTCCCCAGCTGCGCAGGAGCTCGATCAGCACGTCGCCCAGAGCGTCGGTGCCGATCGCGCCGGCGCTCTGCACCTCGGCGCCGAGCTTGGCGAGTGTGATTGCCGTCCCCCCGGCCGAGCCCGCCGGGGTGATCTTGATCTGCTCGACGAGCTGCCCGCCCTGACCCGCGGGAATCTCCTCGACCGGCCTGACCAGCACATCGACCACGTGGACCCCGAGGGCGATGACCTTCATTCGCGGATCCTATGGGTGCTGCCGTAGCCGCGCTGCACTGCCGTTTCGACCACGGCGGCGCGCTCCTTGTCATCGAGCACGCGGGGAGAGCCGATCGCGGCGGCGTGCCAGTACACGTCGCACGCCCACTCCAGCATCAGCGACTGCTCGACCGCCTTCTCGGGGTCGGGCGCGAACGCGATCGCACCGTGGTTGGCCATCAGCGCGACATTTCGCTCCCGCAGAGCATCGAGGGTCACGCGGGCAAGCTCAGGCGAGCCGAAGGTGGCGTACGGGGCGACGCGCACAGGTCCGCCGAACAGGAGCATCTGGTAGTGGACGACCGGCAGCTCGTCGATCACGCAGGACAGGGCGGTGGCCATCGGCGCGTGGGTGTGCACGATCGCTCCGGCGTCGTAGCGCGCGTACACGCCCAGGTGGAGCTCGAGCTCGGAGGTGGCCTCGAGCTCGCCGTGGCGATGGTTGCCCTCGAGGTCGACGATGCTCACCTGCGCGGGGTCGAGTTCGGCCAGGGTGGCGCCGGTGGGGGTGATCGCGATCAGCTCTTGGCAGCGTTCCGAGACGTTGCCGGCCGTGCCGATGACCAGCCCCTCCCGTGCCAGCCGCCGCGCCGCCGCGGCGACGCGCTCACGCTGCTGATCGAGCATTTGCTGACCGCACCGCCACAAGCTAACCTGAATAAATCCTCACTTTCAAGGGAGAGCCGGCGGACCCGATGTCGGAGACGGTGAGACCCACTTGAGCGACCAACCTCCCGATCCCCCCAGGCTGCGCCACGTCCCGGCCCAGGCCCGGAGCCGCGCGCGCCTGCGCCGCGTGCTCGACGCCGCCGACGAGGTTCTGGCGCAGGAGGGGGCGGCGGCGATGACCACAACCCGGATCGCCCTCGCCGCCGGCGTCCCGATCGGCTCGGTCTACCGCTACTTCCCTGATAAGGAGACGATCGTCGAGGCCCTGGCCATTCGCTATTGGAGCGACTTCGAGGATCTCGTCGCAGCTGCGGCCGAGCTTGACGAGGTCGCTCCGCTGGAGGATCCGGGCGCAGTGGTGATCGACGCCCTGGCCGCCGGCTTTCGCGCCCGGCCGGGCTTCCTGGCCCTGTGGTACGGAGGCCTGCGGACGGAGCGGGTGCGCGACGTGACCCGGCCGACTCGCACCGCGATCGCCGCCTCGATCGAGCGGATCCTCGCCGTCCACTGGCCGGACGCACCCGCCAGGCTCCGCGAGACCGCGGCCCAAATGGTGGTGATCACGGGCGACGGCCTACTGCGAGAGGCGTTCCGGACCGTTCGCGACGGGGACCGCGGCCTACTCGACGAGAGCAAACGGGTTATCAACGCATACCTGGAGGCCAGGCTTGGCCAGGACGGCGGGAGTGGCTAGCGGGCGTTCGCCCGCAAGCTGGTCCTAATCGCTGCCTTGGCGAGCCTCGTCCGCTCCGAGGCTGGCCAGCAGGGTCGCGGCGGTGGTGCGGAAGCGCTCCAGATCGCCGTAGGGTCGCGCCACCAGCATCGCTCCCTCGAGCCCGCTGATGATCATCCGGGCCATCTCTCGAGGGGACCCCTCGAAGCTCAGGCTGGAATCGGAGCGTCCCTGCTCTAGCACGACGGCGAGCCAGCGCTCGTTTTCGTCGAAGAAAGCCACCACAGCCTCGCGAATCGGGCTGGGGAGCGTGGGGTATTCGGCAGCGAGCATGCCGCACAGGCACATCCGCTCCCCGCGCAGCGCGTCGGCATACAGGGCGCTGTACGCGGCGAGCTTCGCCGGCGGCGGCGCCTGCCCACCGTCGATCGACTCGAGCGCCACGAGGAAGTTCCGCGTGTAGCGCCCGACCAGGGCGAGACCGAGCTCAGCCTTGCCCGGGAAGTGGTAGTGCAGGCTGGCCGTGGTGATGCCGAGCTCCTTGGCCACATCGCCATAGCTGAAGGCGTTGAAGCCGCGCACCTGCACGAGCCGCTCGGCCACATCGAGGATTTGCTGGGCCGTTCCGGGCTTGTCCTGCCGCGCGTACCCCGCGCCCTCCGTCCCGGTCTCCGTCCTCATCGCCTTGACAGTCTACCTACTAGTAGGTAGAAATACGAACTGGAGGCGCGACTACCGCCACGAGGGGGACCGGATGCAATACCAACCGACCATCGCCAAGCACGGCGACGGGTACACCATCGCTCACCGAGACGAGCTCGAGCGCACCGGGAACTGGACGCTGGTGCGGCGTTCGCTCGATTGCCAAGCCTTCGGCATCAATCTGGTGGAGATCCCTCCCGGGGAGTCGATCCCCGAGCACGATGAGACCGACCGCGACCAGGAGGAGCTGTTCTTCGTCCTCTCGGGCAGCCCCACTCTGGTGATCGACGGTGAGCCCCATGCGGCCAGGCCCGGCACCTTCGCGCGGATCGATCCGCCCAGACGCCGCACCGCGCGCAACGACGGGTCCGAGCCGGCCTCGGTTCTGATCGTCTCGGCCCCGACGAACAGCGGCTTCATCCCGATGGAGTGGGCATGACCGAATTCCCCACCCTTCGGGTCGCGGCCATCCAGGCCACGCCGGCGATTCTCGACGCTCCCCGGTGCGTCGAGAAGGCCGAGCGGTTACTGCACGCCGCGGCCGACCAGGGGGCGCAGTTCGCCGTGCTGCCCGAATGCTTCATCCCCCTGTACCCGTCGAACGCGTGGGGGCAAGGCGCCGCCGGGTTCGGGGGATGGGATGAGCTATGGGAGCGGTTGTGGGCGAACTCGGTCGACGTGCCCGGCCCCCTCCTCGACCGCCTGATCGACGTCTGCCGAGAACGCGAGCTCTACTGCGCTATCGGGGTCAACGAGCGCGAGTCGGCGCGGCCGGGAACGCTCTACAACAGCCTCGTCTATCTCGGCCCGAGCGGGCTCCTCGCCCGCCACCGCAAGCTGATGCCGACCCAGCACGAGCGGCTGTTTCACGGGATCGGCGGCGGCGAGGACCTGGGAGTGGTGCAAGCGGCCGACGCGCGGATCGGCGGGCTCATCTGCTGGGAGAACCGGATGCCCCTGGCGCGGTATGCCGTCTACCGCCACGGCCCGCAAATCTGGGTCGCCCCGACCGCCGACGACTCGAGCGGGTGGCTGGCGTCGATGCGGCACATCGCGATCGAGTCGGGCGCATTCGTCGTCTCGGTGCCGCAGTTCATTCCCGCGTCGGCCTTCCCGGACGACTTCCCCGTGGAGCTGCCCGAAGACCGCGACGTGTTCGGCCGGGGCGGCGCGGCGGTGATCGAGCCCACGGGCGGCGAGGTGATCGCGGGACCGCTCTACGACGAGGAGGGGATGCTCCTCGCCGACTGCGATCTGCGCCAGGGGCTGCACGCCAAGCGCTGGTTTGACTCGGTTGGGCACTACAGCCGTGAGGACGTGCTCGGGCGCGGCATCGCGTCGCTGGAGGTGGCCGGATGAGCGGGCCATACAACGCGGCCTCCCGGCGGCTTCAGGATCGCTTCGACACCCGGCGGCTGGCCGATCGCCTCGAGGAGAAGTTCTTCTCGCGGGCGATCATCGACGACCAGGCCCGGGCCTTCATCGAGCGGCGGGACATGTTCTTCCTCGCCACCGCCGACGCGCAAGGCCGGCCGCAATGCTCTTACAAGGGCGGAGCCCCGGGCTTCGTCCGCGTGCTCGACGAGCACACGGTCGCGTTCCCCAACTACGACGGCAACGGGATGTACCTGTCGATCGGCAACGTGCTCGAGAACTCCCACGTGGGGATGCTGTTCATCGACTTCACCGCGGCCCGTCCCTCCCGGCTGCGCCTCAACGGCACCGGCTCGGTCGACGAAAACGACGAGCTGATGGCCGGCTACCCGGGGGCTCAGTTCGTGGTCCGCGTGACGGCCACCGAGGTGTTCCCCAACTGCCCCCGCTACATCCATCGGATGGCACTGGTGCAGCGTTCGCGCTTCGTTCCCCGCGCCGATGGCGATGCGCCGATTCCGGATTGGAAGCGGTCGGCCTGGGCCTGCGACGTGCTGCCGGCGAATGACCCCGCGCGCGTCGGGTAGCCTCACCGTGTGAGCACGCTGCCGCCAGGTCCGCGGCTCCCGGGTGCGCTCCAGACCCTCTGGTACACGTACGACCAACCCGGCCTTTGGGCCGAGTGCCGCAAGCGCTACGGATCGACGTTCTCGCAGCGGCTGCCGGGGTTCCCGACGATCGTCGTCACCAGCGATCGCGACGCGGTCCGCCGGCTGTTCACGGGCGACCCGCGGTTGCGCCGGCACGGCAACGATCTGCTCAAACCGATCCTCGGCGAGCGCTCGCTGCTGCTGCTCGAACCCGAGGAACACCTCGATCGCCGCCGACTCGAGCTGCCGCCATTCCACGGACAGGCGGTCGGCTCCTACACCGAACGAATCCGGCAGCTGGTGAGCGACGAAGTGCGCGGCTGGCCACTCGGCGAGCCGATCGAGACCCATCCGCGCACGCGGGCGCTGACGCTGTCGATCATCCTCGAGCTGGTCCTGGGCGTGCGCGACCCCGGCCTGCGCGCAGAGCTGGGGGCGATCTTCGACTGGTTCAACGCCCCGCTCAACAACCTGGCTCTGTTTCTCCCTCCGGCCCTCTCACAGCGGGCTTGGTGGAACCTGGCCACCCGGGGGGCGTACAAGCGAATCGACCGGCTCCACGCCTTACTCGAGGGCCACATCCGCGCCACTCGCGCCGATCCAGGGCTGGAGGATCGCACCGACGTGCTCGCGCTGCTGGTCCGGGCCGCGGGCGGCGATCCTCCCCAGCTCTCCGACACGGATCTGCGCGACGAGCTGGTGACGCTCGTGATCGCCGGGCACGAGACGACCGCGACGGCGATGGCCTGGGCGTGCGACCTGCTCGCCCACCATCCTGCCAAGAGCGCCCGGATCCGGGACACGCTCGCCGCCGGCGAACGCGAGTACCTGAAGGCTGCGGCCAAGGAGGTGTTGCGCGCTCGGACGCTGCTCTACGCGAGCGCGGCGCGCCATCCCCTCGAGCCGTTCCCGATCGGGGAGTGGGTCATCACCCGCGAGACGCTGATCATGGTTGACGCGCAGGGGATCCACGGCGATCCGGCCCTGTATCCCCAGCCGGAGGCCTTCCGTCCGGAGCGCTTCCTCGACGATCCACCCGACGGGTATTCCTACATCCCGTTCGGCGGCGGCGCCCATCGGTGTCTGGGCGTGGCGCTGGCCATGCTCGAGCTCGAGCTGTTCCTCGACGCCGTGGTCACCCACGCGGACCTCGCGCCGACCGGAAAGCCCGCTGCCCCGCGCCGTCGCGGCGTCACGCTCGTGCCGGACAACGCGGGACGGGTGCTCCTTCACCCGGTTTCGGTCCTCTCACGAGAGCTCGCAGAACCTGCTGCCACGGCGGGCTGAACCCGGCGCGCACCAGGCGGCCCCCTCGTGAAATCGCGACGGTTGCCGATACCGGGGAGGTGGAGTTCAGGCTACGCTCGGTGCCGATGGTCCGCGGATTGATCCTGGTCGCCGCTCTGGCCCTGGCCGGATGCGGCGCCTCGGGCGCAAACAGCGGCGGCTCGACCGATCCGCTCGGCACGAACGCGAGCGATCCGATCCCGCACGCCCACCCCCAGGTGGTCGAGCCGAGCGCCGGGGCCGAGGCTCCGCCGCCGGTGACGCCGAGCGATCCGGTGGGCGACGTGAACGCCCATGCCCCTTCGCTGACCCAGGTCAGGCAGGAGCTCCAGCTCGAGCTGGTCGCGGTCAAGAAGACCAGTGCCAACTACATCGATCCCCTCCAGTACGTGTCGGTGTGGGAACGGACCGACCAGGGAGTGGACGCGCAGATGCCTGTGGGTGCGCCGATCCTCGCTCCCGGCCGGGTCAAGATCCTGGCCGTCGAAAACGACTGGTACGCGGGGCAGCCGCTGCTCTACTGGGAGCTGCTGGATGGGCCCGACGCCGGCCAGGTCCAGTACGTAGCCGAGGAGATCACCGACCTCGCTCGCCCGGGCACGATCCTCAGTCAGGGACAGGCGATCGCGCGCTACGCCGCTTCGGGTACCGGCATCGAATTCGGCTGGTCGACGCCGAACGGGGTCACATTGGCGGTCGCGACCAGCGGCTACGAGGAGGGCCAGATCACCCCGGCCGGCCGTTCGATGCGGGCCTGGCTGAACAGCCTGGGAGCGAACGCCGGAAAGAACACCTGAGCCGCTCTTCGTCCCGCAGGCGGTGGGGTCACGCCCGGCGGTACGGTCAGGTCAGGCGGTAATCGAGGGACGTGGCAGCCCCCAGCAGGTAGGCGAGGATGGCCGCGTAGCCACGGGGCTGCGATCGCCCCAATCCCGTGAAGCCTCATCGTTGGTTGGTGTAATGACGACTGGCGAGTGCTGAACTCATCGCGATGACCGCTTCCTCCATCACCGCCCCAGCCAACGAAACCGTGCCCCAGTCCCGCCTGTGGGTGATCTTCACCGGGCTGATGATGGTGATGCTGCTGGCGGCACTCGATCAGACGATCGTGGCCACGGCGCTGCCGACGATCGTCGGCGACCTCGGTGGACTCAGCCGGCTGGCCTGGGTGACCAGCGCGTTCCTGCTCGCTCAAACCGCGGTCACCCCGATCTACGGCAAGCTCGGGGACCTCTACGGCCGCAAGCGGATTCTCCAGAGCGCCGTGGTCCTGTTCCTGATCGGCTCGGCGCTGTGCGGACAGGCCACGGGGATGACCGAGCTGATCGCCTTCCGGGCCGTTCAAGGCCTGGGCGCGGGCGGACTGATCGTGCTGACCCAGGCGGTGATCGGCGACGTCGTGCCGCCCCGAGAGCGCGGCAAGTACCAGGGGCTGTTCGGCGCGGTGTTCGGCGTCTCGAGCGTTGCCGGGCCGCTGCTCGGCGGCTTGATCGTGCAGGCGGTGTCATGGCGATGGATCTTCTACGTCAACCTGCCGATCGGCCTGGTTGCCCTCGCCGTCATCACCGCCGTGCTGCCGAGCACGAAGGGAACGTCCCGTCCGGTGATCGACTACCTCGGCGCCGGGCTGCTGGCGAGCGGGCTGAGTGCCGTCGTCCTGGTCACGAGCTTGGGCGGGACGACGTGGGCCTGGGGATCGCTCGAGGTGATCGTGATTGGCGCGCTTGGCGTAGCGCTGCTGGCGGTCTTCGTCGCCTACGAGCGGCGCGCGCAGGAGCCGATCCTGCCACCGGAGCTGCTCCGAAATCGGGTGTTCGCCGTCGCCGGGACGTTGTCGCTGATCGTCGGCTTCGCCCTGTTCGGGACGGTCACCTTCCTGCCCCTGTACTTCCAGACCGTCGATGCGGCGACGCCGACCGGAGCGGGATTGCGGCTGATCCCCCTGATGGTAGGGGTGCTCACCATGTCGATCCTCTCGGGCCAGCTGATTTCACGCACTGGGCGCTATAAGGCGTTTCCGATCTTCGGCACGGCGATGACGGCGGCGGGGCTGCTCCTGCTCTCCCGGCTGAACGTCGGCACCAGCACCGCCACGGCCTCCCTCTTCTTGCTCGTGCTGGGCCTCGGTCTCGGTTCGGTGATGCAGGTGCTCGTCCTCGTCGTCCAGAACGCGGTGGACTACCGGCTCCTCGGGGCGGCGACCTCGGGTGTGACGCTGTTCCGGGGGATCGGCGGTTCGCTCGGCGCCGCCACCTTCGGCACGATTTTCAGCACGCGATTGAAATCCCAGCTGAGCGGGGTCCTCCCCGGCCCGCTCAGCGGCCAGGTCGCCACGGGTGGCCGACTGACCGGCGCGCAGGTGGCGAGGTTGCCTCCCACCGTGCGCGGGGCCTATGAGCACGCCTACGTCCACGCGCTGAGCCCCGTGTTCGTGGCCGCCGCGGGAATTGCCCTGCTCGGCTTCGCGCTCGCCTGGATGCTGCCCGAGCAGCCGCTGCGCGAGTCGGCGGCCACCAGCACCGGCCTCGATGACAGCCTCGCAGCCCCGCGCTCGCCGGACTCCCTGGCCGAGATCGAGCGCGCTCTGTCTCGTGTCGTCCCGCGCGAAGACCGGATACGGTTCGGGGCGCGGGTGGCCGAGAGCGCGCACCTCGAGCTCAGCCCTGGCGCGACCTGGGCCCTGGTGCGAATCGACGAGCATGGGATGGCCGGGGCCCGTCACCTGGCCGAGCAGAGCGGCGTTCCGGCCGAGCGGATCGCTGCTGTCGTGGGCGAGCTCCGCGATCGCGGGCTGGTCGCCGATGACGGCGGCGGGCCGGCGCTCACCAGCAATGGGCGCGAGTCGGCGCAGCGGGCGCTCACCGCTCGCCGCCAGCTCCTGACCGAGGCCCTATCCGACGAGCACGCCCACCGCGATCCAGCGGTGGACAAACTCCTGGTCAGGCTGGCCAGGGAGCTGGCGGGGGAGCGGCCGTAGCGATATGTCAGCTGCTGCTACCGATTACCAGCAGGCTGTTGCCCTCGGGATCGCGTAGCCAGAACATCGGCGGGACGGGATCGCCCATCCGGCTGACCTCGGCGTCGACGTCGACGCCTTTGCCCTTTAGATCAGCGTGGTAGCCGTCGACGTCCTCGCTGAACAGGCTGATTCCTGTCTCCACGTTCCCGGACGACTTGCCTGGCGGCGGCGGCGCGAGCGCGATCGTTGTCTCCCCCTCGGCGGGACCAACCTCGACCCAGCGGTACTGGCCGCCGAACGGCATATCCACGCGCTTCTCGAGGCCAAGCTTCTCGACGTAGAAGGCGATCGCTTGGTCCTGGTCGGCCACGGGCACGACTACGGTCGCGATCTTCGCGACGCCTGTCTTGGTGCTGCTCACGACATCCTCCTGGGATTGGGATTTACGGAGCTTAAGACTGGCTCGCGGGGCGAAAGTCATCGCTCCGTCGCCGAGACGTTAACGCCTTGGTAACGGCGCCCGGACCACGTGCGGGAAGTAGGCCGAAAGGAGCCCGTTGCCCCACTTGAACGGGGGCTGCACGCGACACGGCACGTTGGTGCCACCGGGCACCTGAGCGGGATTCGTTGTGTTGGCGCAGCTCGCCGACAACAGGCCGCCGGTGCCCACGTTGGCCAACTGGCCAGGGGAGAAGTAGGAGTTGCTGCGGTTCGTGGGCTCGCGCTTGCTCTGGCCGTAGAAGGACTCGTTGCCCGTCATCGACATGGCGCGCAGATAGCTGGCCACTCCGCTGGGCGTGTTGGCCGGGGCGGTGGCCTGGAGATCGGCGGCGAGGTTGGCCATCGCCGCGACCAGCTCCTTGTTGTAGAGACCGATGAAGCTGATGATCGGCGCCACCTCGCGCGCCGCCGGAAGCAGCGCGTCGACCGCCGGCTTGAACGCGCGGCTGAAGCGGGTGATGGCGGGCAGCGCTTGGTCAGCTGCCCGCAGCAGGGACGGGGCCTGGTGAAGCAGCCTAATCGCCGGTCCTGAGAGCGTGATCAGCTCGGACAACGTCGGCCTGACCAATGGCGCCACCGGTTCGAGATCCTGCAGCGTCGGCTTGGCGTAGCCGAGCGTGCCGTTGAGCGTCGTCAGGGTCGAGCGCAGCTGGCTGAGGAAGGGTGGCAGCGCGTTGACGGTGGCCGTGACCGCCGCATTGCGGGCGGCGGTAGTCGAGAACACCTGGTCGCCGGCGGTGATCAGGCTCTGCAGATCGGCCGAGCGGTCGCCCAGCGTGCTGAGCACGATCCCCGAGTTGCTGATGACCCTCCTGACATCCCCCTTCTGCTGGTTGAGCGCACCGACCACGGCGGCCATGTCGGTGAACGTCGGGTCAAGGTTGCCGATGGTGTTGCTGAGGTCCGCGTCGCGCCCCGCGAAGGCATTGTTGAACCCGTTCAGGAAGACCTGGAGATCTTCTTGCGTGGGCTGATTGAACGACCCGAGCACCTGGTCCAGCTGCTGGGTCGGCGCCACCTGCGAGCTCGGGATGGTCGCGCCGTCATGGAACTTCGGTCCGGCCCCGTTGCCGGTCGACAGCTGCACGTAGGCCTCGCCCAGAAGCGTCTTCTGCCGCAAGATCGCGCGGGTGTCGACCGGGATTGGGGCGTACTGGCGGTCGATCTCCAAGCCCACGATCGAATCGGCGCCGCGGGCCGTGACCGAGGTGATCTTGCCGACGTTCACCCCGGAGATTCGGACGTCCGCGTGAGGGACCAGGAGCCCGGTTTCCTTGAACACCGCGTTGACTCGGTAACCCTGCGGGGCGAACGGCACCGTCCCGCCGAACTGCGTCCACACGAAGATGATCAGCCCCACGCACGAGAGCGTGAACGCGACCGCCGCCAGCACTGCCGAGCGTTTCGGTGCCTGGGTGACCATCAGCTCGGGCCCCCCGTCATGCCGGACACCCGAAGTTCGTGCCGAGCACGGTCTTGATCAGCGGTCCCCACGTGAAGTCCTGCAGGCTCGCGCAACTGGTCATGATCAGCGCTCGCCAGACCGGTCCGTTGGCATCGGAGTTGGAGATGAACGAATCGGCGTTATGGGCGAACCAGGCCAGCCAGTAGAGGAAGCCCGGGTTCTTGCCGCCGGGGTCATAGGCGAGCTCGTTGACGACATACGCGGTGACCTTGAACGAGTCGATCAGGGCGGGCACGGACCGCTTGAGATCGCTGGTCAGCGGCGGCAGCTGGCGCGCAAGCGGCAGTACGGCCGAGACGAAGGGCGGGATCTCCTTGAGCGGCAGGAGCGCCGCGCCGGAGAACAGGGTGTTGGCGTCGCGCAGCGTGGTGGGCAGCCGGCGGGCCTGGGGCAGCAGCGCCGTGGCGGTCGGTCCGAGCGCGTTCGACAGGGGAATCAAATTGGTCAACGTCGTCCGGGCGGTCGACAGCGTTCCGGGCAGGCGCGTGATCGCGTCGCGCAGGGCGACGTTCTGGGTGGCAAGGGCCTGGATCGTGGTGTTGCCGGCGTTCACCGCGGTACGCAGCTGGGCGTCCTTCTCGCTGGTGGCGCGACTGACCACGCCGAGGTTGTGCACGATCTGGGCCAGCGCCTCTCGCCTCGTCGCCAGCAGGTGGGAGATCTGGTGTAGCTGCTGTGAGGTCGGTCCGAGCGCTCGCAGCACCGAGCGGATGTCCTTGCCGCGTCCGCTCACGCCCTCGCTCAGCATCGTGATCAGGCTGGTGAACCAGGTCCGGGTGTCGGTGTCGAGCGAACTCAGCAGGTCGTCGCTGTCGATCGGAATCGCTGTCTGGGATGCGGGGATCGTCGCCCCGGATCGGAGCGCGCCGGACGACGGATGGCCGGGCGAGATGTCGATCTCCATGTCCTTCAGCGGGGTGTTCGGGAACAGCGTGATCGTCGCGTCGCGGTAGATCCGTTTGATCTTCGAAGGGTCGATCTGCATGTGGATCACGGCCTGCCCGCTCTGCAGCGAGGCGCCGGTGATCTCGCCCACGTGAACGCCGGCGACGTTGACTGGCTCCCCCAGTCCTGGCACCACGGCGGTCCCGCTCGCGAACGCCGCGTTGACCGAGTAGAAGGATTGGAACGGGTTCGGCAGCCGCTGCTGCAGGAGGATGTAGAACCCGGCCGCCGTGCCGACGACCATCAACGCGAGCAGGATCGCGAAGGAGCGTCCGTAACGGCGAACCTGGAGGACGGTTCGCCGTTTCATCGCCCGCTGCCTCGCGTCGCAGGATGAGAGGACCCGGCCTTCGCCATCGCCGCCTTCAACTGCCGCAATGTCAGGACGCGGGAAGGGGGACGATGAAATGGGCTGGAGATCCGGGGGCGCCGTGCTCGCGGCCAGGCTCGGAACCGGCTGGGTGGCGCACGGGACGTCGGGTCGGAAGTCGGACGGGGTCAAGTCGCCCGCCCAGGTCGGCCGCGCACCCTGAAGCGAGGAGCCGCCGGGGATCGTTCCAACCAGTCCACTCGAGCCACTCAGCGTGTTGGTGCCGCCACCGGCGAGCACCCTGGTGTAGGGCCCGTTGGCGTCAAAGCCACCGCTGGCGCCGGCCAGCCCGGGGAGGAAGTGAACGAAGTCCTGCCACACCGGCCGCCCGGTCGAGAGGGACCCATCCGGGACCTGGGAATTGAGGATCGGAACGACGTGGCTCTGCAGGCAGTCGGTTACCTGCTTGGTGATCGGGAAGGCCTTCGCCAGCTGGCTCAGGATCACGGGAAACTGCTCGAAGGTGGCCTTCAGCGTGGTGAGGAGCCCCCGGCGCTCCGGCGGGGCGACGACCGCGCCGAGCTCGTGCACCGTGCCGATCATCTGGTCGAGAATCGGTGGCGCCGCCTTCAGCGAGGGATCGAGCGCGAACGCGAGCTTCGTCAGGGGTGGGAGAGCGTGGTCGACCGCGCTCAGCGAGGCGGGCGCGATCCGCAGCGTCTGGTCGAGCCCTGAGATCGACTGTCCCAGCGCCCCGTCGCTGGCCGCCAGGGCGCTCGAGGTCCGGTTCAGACCAGTGACCAGATCGGCCAATTGAGTCGAGCTCTGGGCCAGTGTTCCCACGACCTGCGAGGACGAGGTCAGGAGCGTCTGGACGTCCCCCGGGTGGGTTCCCTGGAGCGCCCGGCTGATCCAGGCGACGTCCTTCATCGTCGGTGTGAGGGCGGGAATCGCGCTCTTCAGGCCCGCCGTGCCGCTTTGCGAGAGCGGCTGGCCGGGGCTGGAATCGAACCCCCGGTTGAGCGTCTCGAGCAGATTCGTGACGTTGCTCCGGGTGGCCACATCGAACAGCGACAGCACCTTGTAGAACTGCACCGGGGTCGAGGTGTTCGTTTGAGGAATCGTGTCGCCGTCATGCAGGGTCGGGGCCGTTGGGCTACCGGGCTCGAGCTGGAGGTAGTAGGAGCCCTCGAGGAACAGCCGGGGGCGGATACGGACCGTGGCGTCCCGGTGGATCGGCAGACCGTTGCCGCTGACGCTGAAGGCGATCTTCGTCTCATTGCCCGCGGGAGAAGTGCCCTCGACGCTCCCCACGGCGATCCCCGCGATCCGCACCGGGTCGCCGGAGCGCACATTGACGCTGTTGTTGACCAGCGTGTACAGCGTGTAGCGGTGGACGAACGGGAGACCCTGGTTGAACGCGTAGTAGGTGATGAACACCGTGATGAAGATCACGATCGCCGTGATCGCCAGCGGATGCAGCCGCCGCTTGCCACGGGCACCCTGACGCGTCCTCTGCTGGGGCGCGGTCGCGGGACCAGTCCCACCCTGGCCTCCGGCATTCGACGCGCTCATGGCACGGCCTTCCTGACGTCCCACGCCCTCATGGCACTAGACCGGCCTTCCGGCCCCGCTCCAGGACCCCCGGTGGCGGCGCGGTGTTGTCCACCGTCCGGGACGTCCTCGGCGGGTTGCCGATCAACTGCGTCCCCGTGTAGGCCTCGTTGCCGGCCTGGCACTGCGTCGAGTCTTGGATCGGGTAGTAGTTGAGGTGCAGGTCGGGCGAGGGCGTGCTCTGCTGGTTCATCTGGCCGTGAGTTCCGCCATTGAGGTCGATCAGCGGCGAGAACCGCAGCCACCCTCCGTCGCTGTCGCCCTCGGAGAGGCCGTTGGCGAAGTTGCGGACCCACAGACCGGCCACGTTGCAGGAGAACTGCGACGGGGCGACGGTTCGCAAGATCGCTCCGAGGCCGGCCAGGGCCGACGCGCCGAAGCTCGCCAGATCGGTCGAGCCGAGCACCTTGAAGGTCTGAATCGATGCTGGGTCGCGGGCGACGGCACGGACGGCGGCGAGCGCCGTCTCCAGCTTCGACGAGAGCGTGGGCGCCATCCGGAAGACCGGCGTGGCGCCGGTGACGATCTGGTCGAGCCGCTGCGCGGCGGTCGGCAGCAGAGCCGCCCCCGGCTTCAGGTCCTGGACGATCGTGGCCGCGTCGCGGAGGACCGGCTGGGCGTTGGTGAGGACGACGGTGCCTGTCGTCTCGGTGCTCGGCAACTGATCGATCGTCGAGCCGAGGGCAGGCTTGTCGAGGGCGTCGAACGTGGTCGCCGCGTCGGACAGGAGCGAGCTGATCGTCGGGGCCACCGGCGCGAGGGCACCGGTCGTCGCCGCCAGCCCACTGACGAACCGATCCAGATGCGTGCCGGGGGCGGCGATCACCCGCAGCAGGCTCTCGAGCGGCGGCATCAGCTGATGCAGCGAGTAGATCGCCTCGTTGAATTGGCTTCCCCGCCCACCGAACGCGTTCCCGAACTCGCCGACCACACCGCGCAGGCCTTGCTGCGTCTTGGGCCCGAAGGCGGCGAGGGCCGAGTCGAGGTCGACGAACGGAAGGGCGTGGCTGAGGTTGAATGTGCCACCGGCCGGCACGCCCGGCTTCTTGCGCGAGCCGGGGAAGATCTCGATGTAATTGCCGCCCAGCACCGAGGCGAGGCGGACCTGGTAGTGGGTGTCCGCCGGCAACGGGTTGAGGCTCTGCTCGAGCGCCAGGCTCAGCCTCGCGTAGGCGTGCTTCGACTCCTTGGTCGCTGGCTCGGGGGTGATCTTGAGCACCTGGCCAACGCGCGCGCCCCCGATCCGGACATCCGCGTTCTTGACCAGCTCCGCCGCGTCCGGGACGTCGACGCTGACGTTGTAGGTGGAGATGAACGGCAGCCCGTTCTCGGCGATGTACGACAGGTACACCGCGACCATCACCACCAGGATCGTGAACGTCCCGACCAGGATCTGGTTGTCGAAGATCGCGCTGGCGGCTTTGCGGGTCTGTCTCATTTGAGCAGGTAGTCGACGAGGCTCTGAAGGGTCTGGGCGGTCTGGCGGACGGCGGGCGAAGGCGCGGACGCCGGCGCCGGCGCGGGCGCGGCACTGCCGGTCGAGCTCCCGTGGCGGGGGTTGCTGGCAGCGCGCTTACTGCCTGCCGCGCGCGTCCCGCTGCGTGTGCCGTGCGCGTCGCTCCGGCTGGCGGCGCCCCGGCTCGCGGAGGCGCTGCTCGGCTGGAACGGAGGATTGGTGCCGTAGTGGGCACTACAACCGGCCACGGGCGTGGTGGCGTAGTTGCCGCAGGCGCCGTGGTTGGCTCCGATCAGCATGATCGAGAGCATGTGAGACGTCCCGTCGAACCGGGCCAGCGAGGCCTGGACGTAGTAGACGACCGAGAGGAAGTTCTCCAGGAAGCCGTGCTGCTGGAGGTTCTCGGAGAGGCGGGCGAAAAGCAGCGTTCCCGGCAGCGACCGATGGGCGTAGGTGCGGAGTTCCTTGACCACCGGGGTGGTGTCGCGTATCGCCGGGATCGCCACCTTCATCGCCGTCTGGAGCTTGGCCAGTCCCGGCTTGGCCGCGGCCACAAACGGCCCGAGATCGTTGGAGACCCGATTCAGCGCCGGCACCGCGTTGTGGATCTGCTGAATCAGTGGAGTCCCGTCGACGGCGACGGTGTTGAGCTGAGCCAGCGCCGGTTGGGCCTGCGCCAGCAGCCCGGGCAGGCGCGCGACAGCCTGGGAGAGCGGATCGTGATGCGCCGCGGTGAGCGAGCTCAGTGAGGCGGCGCGGTCGAGGAATGACTGCAGGTCGCGAGTGTGGCCGGCGGCCTGGGCAGCGATCGTCTGCGTGGCGTCGACGATCGTCCCCAGCTGGCTGCGCTGCCGGGCCAAGATCGAGATTGCCTGGCGCGCGAGGGCGAGCGTCGGGTTGGCGCGCTGGAGAATGTCGTTGAAGTTCTGGCCGTTGGCGGCGGTGCCGATCCCCAACTCGTTGAGCAGCACTTGCAGGCGCTCGGTCGTCGGCATGTTGAAGATGTCGAACAGGTCGGTGATGCTCACCGGCTCGGTGGTGTGGGTGACCGGGACGGTGGGCGGATTTCCGCCCGAGGCCCGCAGCAGCGGACTGTCCGAAGTGCCCGGATCGCAGTCGACGTAGTTCTCGGCGATCAGGCCCTGCGGACGGATCGTGCACGTCGCGTCCTGATGGAAGGGCATGAACCGGCTGTCGATCGTGGCCTCGATCTTCGCCTTGAAGTCCGGCGTCACGACGACGTTCTCGATCGTCCCGGCCTGCGCCCCGGCCACCTTGATCAACTGACCGGAGATCAGCCCGCGGGCATCGTCGAAGATCACGTCGAAACGGGCCGTCGAGCTCCCCTGCGCACTCGCGCCGAACACCAGGGCGCCGAGCACGCCCCCCGCGCTGAGCATGAAGGCGATGGTCAGCAGGCGCCTCATCGCTGGCTCGTCCGCCGGGTTGCAGATGTTCCCGGTGCCCGGCGGGACGTCAGGCGAGGTCCAAGGATTGCTGTGGTCCGGCGCGGGCTGTCCGCCCGCGCCGGGGCACGGAGCCAGCAGCCCCGTGCGGCCACCGTTGAACGGCCCGAGTGAGCCGGTGATCCCGAGCAGGCTGGCCAGCCCGCTGAGCGAGGAGCCGCCATTGGCCTGGACCGTCAGCAACGACTTCAGGTAATGGCCGTTGGCGTCATAGCTGCCGCCCGTGGCGCCGCCCACCCCGTTGAAGAAACCGGCCACCACATCCGGGCTGTAGGGACGCAGCCCGGCCAGGATTGGCGTGATCGAGCCCAGCGCCTTGGTCAGCGACTGGACCGCGGGCGTGGCCTCGCGCTCGACGGGCGGGAAGTCCCGCAGCGCGGTCTTCGCGCTCGGCACAAGGGCCTCGACCCCCTTGACCGGGGGACCGCGTTTCGCGCCGTGGGCAGCAGCTCCCGCAGCAGCTTGGCCAGCCGCGGCGCCAGCGGCTGCAGTCGCCACGAGCGTCGGGTTGAGCACCTTCAAGCGCGTAATTGAGGTCGCGGAGCACGCCTGTGCTCTGGCTGAGCACGGCCGGGGAGCGCTCCACGGCGTCGGCCAGCGCCGCTCGCTCGCTCGCGATCTCCCGCAGGGTGGCGGCGGTGTTGGTCACGGCACCGCCGAGGTCGCCGTCGTGAGCGGCCAGCGCCGTTGCCACCTGGGCGGTCGAGGTCACCAGGCGCTCGAGGGCGAATTTGTCGGCCGCGACCTCGGATCCCAGCTGGGCGGTCTGGCTGAGCGCCGGGTTCATGTAGCGCGTGAGCTGGTTGATCTGCCGCGGCAGTCGATCCGTGAACGAGATAGGCGCCGCGTCTTCAACAGCTGCTGGAGGGCCGAGCGCACCTGCGGGGTCAATGCGTCCAGCAACACGTCGAGATCGACGATCCCCCGTGTCTGGGTGGTCGGCAGCGTGCCGCCGTTGGCGATCGTCGGGCCGGCGTCCGGATGGGGTCAGGGCGACGAAGCGGTTGGCCACGCCGGTGAGGCTGAGCTGGCCGATCGTGGCGATCGTCCCCTCGTGAATCGGCGCGATGCTCTGATCGGAGATGTCGAGCTCGACGTCGGCCAGCCCGTTGTTGGTCAACGTTATGCCGCCAACCGAGCCAACCTGATGGCCGGCGACCGTGACCAGGTCGCCGTTGACCAGCTGACCGGCGTCGTAGAACTCGGCGTGCAGCGACGTAGGTGACTGCCGCCGGTCAGCAACAGCAGGGCGATCAGCACCAGGGCGATCCCCAGCGCCGCCAGCGCGGCTACTCGGGCGACCTGCTCGCGCGGCATCGAAGCCTCGCCTCACCCTCCGATCGGGGCACGCGCGTTCCCGCCCCAGAACAGCTGGGTCCCGACCATTCCGATCAGATGGATGCCGATGATGTTCGCCACCATCGACTGCGCGGTGGCCTTGCCGACCCCTACCGGGCCCCCGGTGACGTGGTAGCCGTAGTAGATGCAGACGAGGACGATGAACGTCGCCATGGCCATGCACTTGATCCCGGAGAAGAGGAAGTCCGTGCGGCGACTGGAACTGCCAGAACAGCTGGAGGTAGCCGCCCTCTGACACCTGGCCGAGCTGCACCACCGTCGGCCAGATAGGAGGAGAGGAAGCCGACCGCGACGGCGAGCATGTAGAGGAACGGCAGCACCAGCCAGGTCCCGAGCAGCCGGGTCGAGCCGAGGTAGAGGATCGAGTCGAGCCCCATCACCTCAAGCGCGTCGATCTCGTCCGAGATCCGCATCGAGCCGATCTCGGCCACGAACCCCGTGCCGACCTTGGCCGCCATCATGTAGCCGAAGGCGTACGGGATCACCTCGCGCAGGTCGCACAGGGCCGTGATCGCGCCCGTCGAGGAAGGTGCACCCACCGTCTTCGCCGCGTAGGCGCCCTCGATCCCGCACTGCAGGCCGAGGATGAAGACCAGGCCCAGCACGATCACGGCTGAGCCCGTGATCAGGATCCCGGCCTGTCGCAGCGTCTCGCCGAGGAAGCTGGAGGACGCGGAGATTGAGGACCTTCCAGGCGACCTGCCCGCAGAACCGCGACGCCTCGCCGAACGAGATCAGCGCTCCGAGGGGCCGCGTCAGCAGGTTCATCGCGGCGTGTTGAGAACCGGGTGGGTGGCCAGCAGCGTCTGCGTGAACGTGTAGTCGATCGCGCCGATCCCCAGGAAGGCGATCACCACCGCCTGGTTGACCGCTCGCCCCACCCCTTCGGCCCCGCCCGAGGCGGTCAGCCCCTTGTAACAGCAGACGATCGCGATCAGCGCGCCGAACAGCGCCGACTTGACCAGCATGGCCTCGAACTCGGCCGTCGAGGCCTGGGCGAAGAAGGTGGAGAAGAAGGGGCCGATCTGGGCCCCGTTGGAGAGGGTGACCAGGACCCCGCCGAGCGTCCCGAACAGCAGCGCGTAGATCGAGAACAGCGGGGTGAGCAGCATCAGGCGAGAGAACCGCGGGACGACGAGGCGACTTGATCGGATCGACGCCGAGCACCATCAGCGCGTCGAGCTCCTCGCGGATCTTGCGCGCGCCCAGGTCGGCGGTCATCGCCGTCCCCGCCACGCCGGCCATCACGATCGCGCACACCAGCGGCGCGAACTCCCGCATCACGATGATCACGAACAGCCCGCCGAGCCGATCGATCGCCCCCAGCAGATTGAGGAAGTCACCCACCTCGACCCCGGCCGGTCCGTAGGTGAAGGCCAGCGAGGCCAGGATCATCGGGAACCACCCCAGCCGCAGCGCGAACAGGAACTGGTCGACCAGCTCCGGGCCGTAGTCGTACGGCGGAGTGAGCGAGGCGACCAGCGTCCGCCGGAGCAGCAGCATCATCGCGCCGATCGTCTGGATGAAGCCGCGGACCGGCGCATAGCCGAACCTCAGAACGACATCCATAGCGCCCTGCGCTCCTCTCCTCGTCCGCCTCGCCGCGACGGACGGCGGCCCGATCATATGGCCGGAGGCTGTGCGCGACCGCAACGAGGGAACCGTCGCGGGCCAGCGCGTGGCCGCGAAGCGCGCACGCGCGGCGGCCACTTACTATACTTTATGAAGTATGCCCACCTTCCGGCGCCTGCTCGGCTTTCTGCGCCCCTACCGCCGCGGCGTCATCGTGGTCGTTCCTGCTCGCCGTTCGGGGCGATCGGGATGACGGTGCTGATCCCCTACCTGACCGGCGTGGCCATCGACGCCATCCGCTCGCACCACCGTCACGAGCTGATCGTGCTGGGCGATCGCGATCGGCCGGCCGGGCTCGGCCGGCTGGTGCTCAGCGTCGTTTCGCCGGCTGGTCGCCGGCCGAGTGTCGCTCGGCGTCGAGCTCGACCTGCGCAACCGCCTCTACGGCCACCTTCAGCGGCTCGAGCTCTCGTTCTTCGACCGCCAGCAGACCGGCCAGCTGATGTCGCGCGCGACCGTCGACCTGCAGTCGGTGCGCTTCTTCCTCGGCTACGGGCTGATCTTCATCGCCCAGTCGCTGCTCACGATCCTGCTCGCCGCCGTCGGCGATGTTCCTGCTCCAGCCGCGGCTGGCCGCGCTGTCGCTGGCGCCGGTGCCGTTCGTCGTGCTGATCGCCAACCGCTACGGCCGCCGCTCGCGGCCGGCCATCCAGGAGGCGCAGCAGCGGATCGCCGAGCTGACCGCCGAGGCCGAGGAGAACGTCTCCGGCGTCCGAGTGGTCAAGGCGTTCGCGCAGGAGGAGCGGCAGCTGGAGCGCTTCCGCGGACTCGGTGCAGCGCGTGTTCGACCAGCAGATGCTGGCCACCCGGATCCAGGCCTTCTACGGCCCGATGATCAGCTTCCTGCCGAACCTCGGGCTGGCGGCGATCCTCCTGGTCGGCGGCCGCGAGGTGATCGACGGAACGCTCAGCCGTCGGCGCAGTTCACCGCCTTCTACGCCTATCTGCTGATGCTCATCTCCCCGATGCGGACGCTCGGCTACATGCTCGGCGCGGCGCAGCGCGCGACCGCCTCGGGCGCGCGCATCTTCCAGATCCTCGACCGCGAGCCGCAGATCGGTCGCGCCCGACGGCGCCCCGGCGCTGCCCGATGGCCCCGGCCAGGTCACGCTCGAGGACGTCGAGCCTCACCTTCGACGGGTTCGCCGCGCCCCGCGCTCACGACGTCGACCTCGAGATCGCCGGCCGGGCAGACCGTCGCGCTGGTCGGCGCGATGGGCTCGGGCAAGACCGCGCTCGTGTCGCTGCTGCCGCGGCTCTACGACGTCAGCGCCGGCTCGGTGCTGATCGACGGCGCCGACGTCCGCTCGGTCGATCTGCACAGCCTGCGCCACGAGATCGGCGATCGTCAACGACGACCCGTTCCTGTTCTCCGCCACGCGTGCACGAGAACATCGCCTACGGTCGCCCCGAGGCGACGCGCGAGGAGGTCGAGCGCGCCGCGGCCGCCGCCCAGGCCGATGGCTTCATCCGCGAGCTGCCGCAGGGCTACGACACGCTGGTCGGCGAGCGCGGGCTCACCCTCTCGGGCGGCCAGCGCCAGCGGATCGCGATCGCCCGCGCGGTCGTCGCCGAGCCGCGGATCCTGATCCTCGACGACGCGACCTCGTCGGTCGACGCCTCGACCGAGCAGGAGATCAAGCTCGCGCTGCGCGAGGTGATGGCAGGGACGGACCACATTCGTGATCGCCCACCGCCTCTCGACGATCGCCCTCGCCAACGAGATCATCGTGCTCGAGGACGGCCGGGTGGCGGCCCGCGGCGACCACGACGAGCTGCTCGAGCGCTCCGATCTGTACCGCGAGATCGTCGAGAAGGGCATGCCGGATCAGGTCTTCATGACGCGCAAGCCGCTCGAGACGGAGGTGGCGGGACTGTGAGCGCGCTCCGGATTCGCGGGAGCTCCGTCGTCGCCTGCGGGCGACCGGCGGCCGCGGGCGCAAGCTTCGAGCGCTCGTCGCGCTGCTCGCGCCCTACCGCTGGCGCGTGATCGCGATGTTCGTCTCGCTCGTGGTGGCGACCGCGGCCGCGCTCGCTCCTGCCCCGCTGGCCAAGCTCGCGATCGACACGGGGATCAAGCATCACGACGTCGGCGCGCTCGATCTGGTCGTCGTGGGCTTCCTCGTCTCCGCGGTGCTGTACGCCGTCGCCTCCTACCTGCAGACCTACCTCGTCGGCTGGGTGGGCCAGCGCGCGCTGCAGGACCTGCGCCTCCAGCTGTTCACCCATCTCCAGCGCCTGTCGATCGGCTTCTACTCGCGCAACCGGGCGGGGGTCATCATCTCCCGGCTGACCAACGACGTCGAGGCGCTTGACCAGCTGGTCGAGGACGGGATGGCGACGCTGTTCCAGTCCGGGCTGATGCTGATCGGCGTGGTGGTGATCCTGCTCGTGATGGACGTCCAGCTGGCGCTGCTCACCTTCCTGGCCCTGCCGCTGCTCGCCGATCGGCGCGCTCGCCTTCCGGATCGCCTCGGCCGACGCCTACCGGCTGACCCGGGAGAAGATCGCCGCGATCACCGGCTACCTCCAGGAGACGCTGTCGGGGATCCGGGTGGTCCGCGCCTTCGGCCAGGAGCCGCGCCACATCGCGCGCTTCGGCGAGCTCAACGAGGAGAACCGGGCGGCCAACATGACCACGGTCAACCTGAACGCCGCCTACTTCCCCGCGGTCGAGCTCCTCTCGGCGCTGGTCACGGTGGAGATCCTGGTCATCGGCGGGATCGAGGCGCTCGAACGGCCACACCTCGACCGGCGTCGTGTTCGCCTTCATCGCCGCGCTGAACAACTTCTTCGACCCGATCCAGCAGCTCTCGCAGCTCTACACCACCTACCAGTCGGGGATGGCCGCGCTCGACAAGATCCTCGAGCTGCTGGCCGAGGAGCCTGACCTGGTGGATCGCGCCGGACGCGATCGAGCTGCCGCGGATCGCCGGCGAGCTCCGCTTCGACCACGTGTCCTTCAGCTACGGGACCGACGAGGACTCGGCCGTGGGCGCTGCGCGACGTCGACCTGGTCGATCCCGCCGGGCCAGACGGTCGCGCTCGTCGGCGCCACCGGGGCGGGCAAGTCGACCTTCGCCAAGCTCGTCGCGCGCTTCTATGACCCGACCGAGGGGGCGGTACTGATCGACGGCCACGACCTTCGCTCGGTCACCGCCGAGTCGCTGCGCTCGCAGATGGGGATCGTGCCCCAGGAAGGCTTCCTGTTCAGCGGCACGGTGCGCGAGAACATCGCCTTCGGGCGCGCGGACGCAACCGACGGCGAGATCCGCGAAGCTGCCCGCGCGGTCGGCGCGGACGGGTTCATCGACGCGCTCGAGCACGGCTACGACACCCAGGTCGGCGAGCGCGGCGTGCAGCTCTCAGCCGGGCAGCGGCAGCTGCTCGCCTTCGCCCGTGCGCTGGTGGCGGATCCGCGCATCCTGATCCTCGACGAGGCGACCTCCAACGTCGACGTACGCACCGAGAGCCTGATCGAGCAGGGCCTTCGCCGGCTGGTGGCCGGCCGCACCGCGATCGTGATCGCCCACCGCCTCTCGACCATCCGCCACGCGGGGCGGATCGTCGTCATCGAGCACGGGAGGTGGTCGAGCAGGGGACGCACGAGGAGCTGCTCGACGCCGGCGGTTACTACTGGCAGCTGTACCGGGACTGGGCGGAGCAGGCGGCGGCGTGAGCAAGGTAGTCGGCTCTGTCGCTGAGCCCGGTGAAAGGCACCCGCCTGCACAGGGTCGACTCGGTCGACCTGACGCCCGCCGGGGCTCGCGGCGACCGGCGGTTCTTCGTCATCGACTCGCGCGACCGGATGGTCAACGCGAAACGTCTGGGTGCGCTCCAGACGGTGGTGGCCGACGTGGATGGGGAGCGGCTGTCGCTGACTTTTCCGGGGGGCGAGGTCGTCGCCGGCGTCGTCGAGCTCGACGGGCTTTTGACAACTAGCTTCTACTCGCGGAGAGCTGGCTGCCCGGACCGTCGTGGGCCCCTGGGCCGAGGCCCTCTCCGAGCATGTCGGTGAGGAGGTGCGGATGGTGCAGCCGGAGGCCGGGGCGATCGATCGCGGGCCCGATGGTGGTGTCTCGCTGATCTCCACTGCCTCGCTCGCTGCCCTGGCTTCGGTGGCCGAGCGAGGACGGCGTCGACAGTCGCCGTTTCCGGATGACGGTCGAGATCGACGGCCTCGAAGCCCACGAGGAGGACGGGTGGGTCGGCCGCGAGGTGCGGATCGGGGACGCCACCGTGCGCTTCAACGGGAACGTCGGGCGGTGCCTGATCACCAGCCGCGATCCCGAAAGCGGCCAGATCGACCTGCCCACGCTCGACATCATCGGGAGCTACCGGCGTGAGGTGCAGACCACCGAGCCGCTCCCGTTCGGGATCTACGGCGAGGTCATTGAAGAGGGCGTCGTGCGTGTCGGCGATCCGGTGGTCGCCTGATGAGCTCTGAACGTGTCGCGGTTGCGCGTGCAGGACCACGTGGCCACGGTCACGTTGACCCGGCCCGACAAGCACAACGCACTCGACCTTCCGATGTTCCAGGGGATCATCGACGCGGCGTCCGAGGTTGCCGCTCGACCCGTCGGTCCGGGTGGTGGTGATGCACGGCGAGGGTCCGAGCTTCTGCTCGGGGCTCGACGTGATGGGCGTGATGGCGGACGGCCGCGGGCTCGACGGCCTGACCGAGCCGCTGCGCTCCGAGCCACCCAATTGGTTTCAGCGTGCGGCCTTCGAATGGGTCCGACTGCCGGTCCCGGTGATCGCGGCGATCCACGGCAATTGCCTCGGCGGCGGGCTTCAGATCGCGCTCGGGGCGGACATCCGGATCGCCACCCCCGACGCCAAGCTGTCGGTGATGGAGGTCAAGTGGGGTCTCGTGCCGGACATGTCGATCACGCGCACCCTCCCCCGCCTGGTCGGGATTGACGTGGCCAAGGAGCTGACATACACCGGGCGGGTGTTCAGCGGCGAGGAGGCGCTGCGGCTGGGGGTCGTCACGCGAGTGGCGGAGGACCCGCTGAGCGCTGCGCGCGAGCTGGCTGCCGAGATCGCGGCGCGGTCACCAGACGCGGTGCGGGGCGCGAAGCGGCTGTACGACGAGGCCTGGAACCTGTCCGCCGCGGATAGCCTGGCGCTCGAGGCGGGGATCCAGCTGTCGCTGATCGGCTCCGAGAATCAGCTCGCCGCGGTCACCGCGGGGATGACCAAGGAGCCGGCGAAGTTCGTGGATCCGGGCGCTTAGGCGCGGCTCAGCGCCGGAACTCTTCCACCGGTCTGAACTGGGCCTGCTTGCCGCCGGTCTCGTTCGCGTACCAGTTGTCACGTCGCCAGCGCTGGACGCGGTCGGCGGCCCCGTCGAGCGGCGGGAGCAGCCGGCGCACCGACTCCAGCCCGAACACGAACGGGAACTGGATCACCGGATGCAAGGCCCACGGCCAGGGATACGGCATCCGGTGCCGGCGGTAGCTCGCCGGCAGCATCCAGAACCGCGTATATCCAATCTGCGTGCGGTAATTGAGCTCGTCGCGCAGCCGCTTGCGCCACGAGCTGCCCGGCTTGGGCGCGAACGCGGGCAGGTAGGACTCGACCAGCTCCTCCCCGTCCTCGCCCGCCCGGTAGGCGCGCTTGACGAAGGCGGCGTACATCAGCTGGACCGCCGCCTCGAAGCTGGTGGGGTACCAGTCGGGCTGTACGCCGAGCAGGTGCCCGACGTAGCGCCAGTAGTGCAGCAGCGCCTCGATCTCGGCGATCGTCGTCTGATGTCCCACCGACCACAGGGCCAGGCCTGGTACGACGCTCCCGCCCATCAGCGTCAACGTGGCGTCGGAGATCGAGATGGGGACGCCCCAGGCTTCGAGGTCCCACTCGGGATGGCTCGAGCAGCCGCTGGCGGATGAACACGTGCATGACCCGCACCCGCATCGCCGTGGCCCGGCCGCGCGCCGTCGGCGGGCCTTTATCGAGGCCACCCGGATCGCTGATGTCGATCCAGAACCGGACCGTCTCGAGCTGGCGCTTGTGCGCCGCCTCTCCGGCGTACCCGCCGGAGAGCGACAGCGGCTTGGCGATCGAGCTCTCCGAGTACATCTCCAGCGTGCTCGTCGTGGCGAAGCTGAACACCGACGTGCCGTAGCGGCGAAACACCCTCGCTCCAGTCTCGACCTGCTCCCAGTCGAGCCACTCGGGGTCCTGCTCGAACTCCTCGAACAGCCGCCTCATCGACTCCGGGGCATCGGGGATCGAGTCGACCCCGTGCTCGAGTGCCTGGTCGAGCAGCCGCCGCCCCTCGTTCGCCCCGCGCTCCCCGTAGACCTCGTCCACGAACGCCTCAGCGACCGGATCGGCCTCGTAGTAGCTCCGGGCGAAGCGCTCGACGAACTCGTCGGGCGGCTGCGGATCGAACCGCCACAGCGCCTTCCAGGCCTTGCGCGCAAGCTGCACCTTGCGATCGTTGACGCGATCCCAGTAGCGGAAGTCGGTGGGGATGGAGCCGGCCGGCGGACGACGCGTGAGCTCGAGCTGGGCGGCGAGCGGACATCGCTGCCCAACCTACCCGTCGTGGTCCGGCGGTTCGCCCTCGTTCAGCCGGTGAGCGGTCAGACTGGGGAACAGCGGACTCGAACCCCAACTTGCGACGCCCAGAGCGTCGCGTGCTGGCTATGACAGTTCCCCAGTGGACAGGCAGACCAGCTCCTCGGGGCGGTAGTCATAGGTCGTCGCCGTTGACTGGTGAGCGCGAGCATAGGGCTCGTGCCATCGGTCCAGCCGCACGCGTCGCAGCGATTTTCCCGCCGCCGGGCGCTCTCAGCCCGGCATCGTTCAAGCGTCAGCTTGATCTCGCGCTGACGACGGTCAGCTACCACGTCTCACGCCTCGGGGTAACGCCTCCCGCCCCGCGGGTTGAGATCGAACCCTGCCCGACAGCGGTCGCCCGGTCAGACACCCGGGCCAGGGTCGCGCACCTCCTCAGGCCGGCGTCCCGCGGGCCGAGGTCGCCCGACGGCTCGGAGTCTCCAAGGCCACAGTCAGCTATCACGCGCGTCGACTAGGCGAGGCGGTCGACGAAAAATGCGCACGCCGGTACGACTGGGATGCAGTCCAGGTGTACTACGACGCCGGGCACAGCGTCCGGGACTGCGTCAGGGCGTTCGGTTTTTCCAGCGCGAGTTGGGCCGACGCCGTCAAACGCGGCTCGATCGTGGCTCGACCGAACGCGATCCCGCTCGACGAGCTGCTCGTTGCCGGCATCTATCGGGTGCGACACAACATCAAGACCCGGCTCCTCAACGAAGGGCTGAAGGAGAACCGCCGCGAGCGGTGCGGCATCGCTGACTGGCGTGGGACGCCGCTGAGCCTCGCCCTCCATCACATCAACGGCGAGCGTCACGACAACCGCCTGGCGAACCTCGAGCTGCTGTGCCCGAACTGCCACAGTCAGACCGAGAACTTCGCTGGCCGCAACGGCCGCGGGCGTGGCCGGTCGCCTGAGCTACTGTCCTCATGACTTGCGCGTCCTCGGCCTTCCCATCGCCTCGCCGCCGACCGTCGTCAACCGGATCCTCACCGACCTTGGCTCGGTCGCCACGCTGGCCCGCGAGGCGCCGGCACAGTTCGACCGTCTGCTCGAGCTGGGCGAGGAGATCGCGGGGATCGGTCGTGACGTTCTGGGGATCGCCCAGCGGCTGGACGAGCGGGTGGACGCGATGCTCGAGCTCGGTGAGCGGCTCGACGTCCGCGCGGCCGAACTCGTCAGCCTCGGTTCGGAGATGCGGGAGGTCGGTCATCGCATCGAGTCGCGGGGAGGCGAGATCGTCGACAGCGCGAGCCGCGTGGTGGAGACCGGCAGCGAGCTCATAACGGTGCTGCCCGCGTTCGAGCGCGCGCTGGAGATGGCCACGCCGCTGGAGGGAGCGATCGACCGCTTCGGTCGACTCGTCGACAGGCTGCCCGGGCGGCGGAGCGGCGCGCCGGCGCGCCGACGCTCGCTCGGAGGCCGAAGCGGAGGCGGTCGAGAACGCGAGCGAGGCGGCCGAGGCGGCTGCACCGCGCGGCCGAACGTACCAGAGGAACGAGCCCTAGAGCGAGCCCAGGTCGCTGGAGAGATCGCCGAGCGCCGAGGCGCGATCGCCCAGCTCGGTCCGCGAGCTGATCAGCCTGCGAGCATGATCTAGGTCCTCGGAGCGGTCGACCGACAGAGCCGCCGCGAGGCGCCCGTCCTTCAAGTACCAGATGCTGAATTCACCGTTGTCGGGCGAGCCGCGGACGATCTCCGCATCCCAGTCGGAGGCGGGCCCGACGTACTCGAGCGAGGCCCAGTCGGACAGATCGGAGAAGAAGTAGGGGACGACGTCGTGGGGCTGGTCACGCCCGAGCATGTTCAGGGCCGCGGTCTTGCCCTGGTTGAAAGCAACATCCCAGTGCTCGATCCGCATCCGGCTGCCGCCGTGGACGACGCTCTCGTACTCGGCGATGTCACCGGCGACGAAGATCCCCGGGACCGGAGTCTGGAGCCTGGAATCGGCCACCACCCCGCCTCGCTCGCCGATTTCCAACCCTGCCAAGCGGGCCAACTTGACATCCGGTACCGCCCCGACTCCGAGCACCACCGCGTCAGCGTCGAGCTCGAGGCCGCTCTTGGTCACCACGCGCGTGATCTGGCCGCCGGAGCCCTCGAACCGGTCGAGCTCCTCGCCGCCATGAACCGTGACTCCGTGCTCTTCAAGGCGGTCCTGGAAGAAGCGTCCGGCCTGCTCGCCGAAGCCACGACTGAGCGGTGCGGATTCGAGCATGACCATCGTGCAGCTGCTGCCCCGCTCGGTGAGCGACGCAGCCACCTCTGAGGCGATGTAGGAACCGCCGATCAGCACAACGCGCTTCCCTGAGGCGTCATTGCGGATCGACTCGCTGTTGCCGAGCGTGCGGAGGTAGTGAACCCCCTCAAGCTCACCCCCGGGCACATTCAGCCGGTGTACGCCGGCCCCGGTGGCGATCAGCGCCTTGTCGAAGCTGACCTCGTCGTGGTTTGACAGGGTCGCGATCCTCGAATCCAGATCGAGGCCCGTGACCGTCGTACGGATCATCACCTCGACCTGCTGCTCCTGGTACCAGCTCTCCGGCCGGAACAGCGTGTCCTCGCGCGATTCCGTTCCCTGTAGGAAGCCCTTCGAGCAGGGCGGCCGGTTGTAAGGGAGGTCGAACTCGCGCCCGACGAGCAGGATCGAGCCCTCCGACCCGGACTCGCGCAGCCAACGCGCGCAATTGCCGGCCGCCAGGCCACCGCCGATCAAGAGGAATTCGACCCCGCGCTCTGCCCCGCCGCTAGCCACCGGGCTCAGCCTTCGCCACCCACAGCCGCCCCCTCGGGGGCGAACTGAGGCGTGATCTCGGACTCCAGCCCGGGGTCGAGGATCAGCAGCACCTGGTCGCCGGCCTCGATCACCGAGTCGGCCTTGGGCACGAACCCGGCGCCGCCGCGCAGGACGGAGATGATCAGGGACCCGTCCGGGAGCACCACGTCCTGCACGCGCTGCCCTGCCGCGGGCGATCCGATGCCGACCTCGAGCTCGATGATCTCGAGGTGCTCCTCCTCGAGGGCCAGGAGCTGGATCAATCCGTATTCGGGCACCTCGTGCTCGATCAGGCGGAGGATGAGGTCCGTCGCCGACACTGCCGGCTGGATCCCCAGCAGCTTGAAGTGCTGGAGGTTCCGTGGGTTGTTGACCCGGGCGACGATCCGCTGGCAGCCGTACTTCTCCTTCGCCACCTGGCAGATCAGAATGTTGTCCTCGTCGTCCCCGGTGACCGCGATGACCAGATCGGCGCGCTGGATCCCCGCCCGTTCGAGCACCCACAGCTCGGTCGCGTCGCCGTACTGCACGGCGTGCTCGAGCTCCTCCTCGACCACCCGATAGCGGTGGTGATTGGACTCGATCACGGTCACTTCCCGATCTTTGGCGATCAGCTCGCGCGCGAGGTTCCAGCCCACCTTGCCGGCCCCGGCGATGATCACGTACATGCCTACTCCCCCCCGCCCGCGAGGGCGAGCTCGGCCGCCTGGTCGATCGCCTGCTGAGTCGGCGATATGGTCAAAAGTCCCTGCTCGGCATACCAGGCGGCACGTCCCGGATCGGCGACGCGGACGACCACCCTGGGCACCCTGAACCTGCGCTGCGCGATCTGCGCGATCACCAGGTTCGTATTGTCCCCTCGCGTGGCGGCCAGGAAAACGTCGGCACCTCCGATACCGGCTTCGATCAGCCCGTCGATCTCCAGCGCGGTGCCGACTGTGAAGCGGCCGCCGGAATCCTCCCATGTGGTCGACTGGTCCTTGTCGAGGCGCTCGTGGGAGAGCGGGTCGCTGTCCAGCACCGACACTTCATGGCCGGCGTCAAGGGCCCGTTTGGCCACGGCCGAACCGACTCGGCCACATCCGACGATCAAGATGAACACTGGTCGGGACTCTAGACGGCAAAGTGCGGGCGTGCAGCAAATCGCGCCCGCACGGGTGGCATAGTCACTCGGCTCAGGTGATGAGCGGAATGATCAGCAGGGCGACGATATTGGCGACCTTGATCATCGGGTTGATGGCCGGGCCGGCAGTGTCCTTGTAGGGATCTCCCACCGTGTCGCCGGTCACGGCCGCGGCGTGGGCCTCCGACCCCTTACCGCCATAGGCGCCATCCTCGATCAGCTTCTTGGCGTTGTCCCACGCGCCGCCGCCCGAGGTCATCGAGATGGCCACGAACAGGCCGACGACGATCACCCCGATCAGCAGCCCACCGAGCGCCTGGACGCTGATCAGCCCGACGATGAAGGTGATCACGATCGGAATCAGCGAGGGCAGGATCATCTCGCGCTGGGCCGCGCGGGTCACGAGCCCTACGGCCGCGCCGTACTCGGGCAGGTCAGTGCCCTCCATGATCCCCGGCTTCTCGCGGAACTGGCGGCGGACCTCTTCGACGACGGCGCCTCCGGCGCGGCCCACCGCTTCCATCGCCAGCGAGGCGAACAGGTAGACCATCAGGCCGCCCAGGAGGAGCCCGATCAGGACCGGAGGGTTGCCGATGGCGAAGCTGTACTTGTGTCCGACCTCGCGCTCGAAGTCGTTGAACAGCACAAGCGCGGCGAGCGCGGCCGAGCCGATCGCGTATCCCTTGGTGACCGCCTTCGTGGTGTTACCGACCGCGTCGAGCGGATCGGTGACGTTGCGGACCTCCTCCGGCAGTTCGGCCATTTCGGCGATGCCGCCGGCGTTGTCGGTGATCGGCCCGAACGCATCGAGGGCGACGATCAGCCCGGTCAGCGAGAGCTGCGCCATCACGGCCACGCCGATGCCGTAGATCCCCTGTGACCCGCCGCCGGCCAGCTTCCAGGCGCCGAGGATGCCCAGCGCGATGACGATCGCGGGCGGAGCGGTCGACTGATAGCCCTGGGCCAGCCCCTGGATGATGTTGGTGGCATGGCCGGTCTGCGACGCCCGCGCGGTGCTCCTGACGGGCGCGAAGCGGGTCGAGGTGAAGTAGTCGGTGATCACGAATAGACACGCCGTCACTCCGATCCCGATCAGCGCGCAGAGATAGAACTTCCACCAGTGCGGCGTGGTGCTCGCCGATCCGCTCAGCGTGATGCCGTGCATCATCCAGTAGGTGATCGGGATGAACGCCAGCGCGGCCAGGGCGCCAGAGACGACCAGCCCTTGGTAGAGCGCCCGCTCGACGTTGCCCGCCCGCGAGCGCACGGCGAACGTGCCGATGATCGAGGCGACAATCGAGACTGCGCCGAGAACGAGCGGATAGAGGGCGACGTTGGAGTCCTGGTCGAACAGCAGCACGCCGAGCAGCATCACCGCGACCGCGGTCACGGCGTAGGTCTCGAACAGGTCGGCCGCCATCCCGGCGCAGTCGCCCACGTTGTCGCCGACGTTGTCGGCGATCACGGCTGGGTTGCGCGGGTCGTCCTCCGGGATCCCGGCCTCGATCTTGCCCACCAGGTCGGCGCCGACGTCGGCGGCCTTGGTGAAGATGCCGCCGCCGAGGCGGGCGAACACGGAGATCAGAGAGCCGCCGAAGCCGAGCCCGATCAGAGCGTCAATCGCATGGCGCGGGCTCTCTCCGGCGATCCAGGTCAGAACGCCGTAGTAGCCGGCGACACCGAGCAGTGCCAGACCGACCACCAGCAGACCGGTCACCGCCCCGCCGCGGAAGGCCACGGCCAGTGCCGGAGAGATGCCACCTCGGGCCGACTCGGCAACCCGGGCGTTGGCGCGCACGGACACGTTCATCCCGATGTAACCGGCGGAAGCGGAGAGAACCCCCCCGATCAGGAAGCCGATCGCCACGCGGATGTTCTGCACCGGGATCAGGATGATGAACAGGATCACCCCGACGACCGCGATCGTCGCGTACTGCCGGTTGAGGTAGGCCCGAGCGCCCTCCTGCACGGCAGCCGAGATCGAGCGCATGCGCTCGTTGCCGGGGGAGAGAGCGAGCAAGGAACGTGCTGTCAGGGCCCCATACACGAGCGCCGCGCCCGCGCAAACAAGCGCGACGAGGACGCCGTGATGCGTCAAGAAGCTGGTCAAGAAGGTCCTCCGGAGAGCTCTTAGGTGGGAGAGGCGCGCGCTGATGCGCAGCCCAACAACTCAAAAGGGCCACCACCCGCGAGCGGAGGCCCGGAAAATTGCCGCCCGCAGTCTAGCGGGTGGCCTACTGTCCCGGCACCCAGAGCCGCCCGCTGCGCTGAGCCGGCCCAGGCTCGCCGGGCTTGGCCCCCTCGGAGGCTGGCCCGGGCGCGGGCTCCCCTGCTCCGGATTCCGGCGCGACCCCCGGGCCGGCAGGCGCGACCCCCGGGCCGGCAGGCGCGACCCCCGGGCCGGCAGGCGCGACCCCCGGGCCGCCAGGCGCCTCTGGAGCCGGCTCGGAGCCGGCGCCCGGCTTCCCGCCGATCCGCACGAACGCCAGCTGGAGCTGTGACAGCGCGTCCTGAATCGGCTTGGCCTGGCCTGGCGCCACCTGCTCGGTCAGCGGCAGCAGGGCCCGTACGGCCTCGATCGCAATCCGGACCTGATCCGGGTCACGCTCATCCTCGGTGCCGGGGGCCAGGCCGGTTCGCCGCATCCCCAAATTCACCAGCGTGATCACATTCTCGAGCAGGATCTGCTCGATGCGGATCTTCTTGATCTCCGCCTCGTAGGCCGCTCGCAGCTCTTCCTCGCTCGGCTGCGAACCGCCCGGACCGGTCTCCTCTGTGCTCATCGGGTCACCTCCGCTGTCCTTCCGAGCTCCCCAGCATACGTATCGCGCGTCTGGTCGACCACGGCGGCAAAAACCTCCCGCAGGGTCATCCCTGACTCGAGCATGGCCCGCTGCCGCTGGGTACCGTTGCGCTCAGGGAGCACCACGTCGATCCCTAGCTCAGCCCGGGCGGGAGCGGTCCACTCGAGCAGCCGCTCGAGTGCCTCGGAGGCCGGATAGGGCTCACCCCGGTCGAGGTCGAGCAGGTCGCCGTCGAGGCCGTAGCGGATCGCTCGCCACACGTTCTCCTCGATCAGCCGGCCGGGGAGGGCTTGGAACGGGACCCCGGCGTCCACGTCCCGCGTCGCCTGGGCCACGCAGGCCACGATCAACGCCGCCAGACCCTCCGACTCCGTTGCCGTCGCCTGGGCGTCGCAGATCCGCACCTCGACGGTGCCGAACGAGAAATGAGGCCGGATCGACCACCAGACCTGTGTGTATTCGACGATCGACTGGGTCCGCACGAGAAAACCCACGTACTCCTCGAACGCGGCCCAGCTCCCGAAAGCATCGGGCACCCCACAGCGCGGAAAGCTCTTGGTGAAGATCTGGCTGCGCGCGGTATGGAGGCCCGAATCCTGGCCGTCCAGGAACGGGGAGCTGGCCGAGATCGCCAGCAGGACCGGGAGCACGGGACGCAGCCGATCGCACACGAGCACGGCGCGATCACCCCCACGCACGCCCACGTGCACGTGGAGCGAGAAGGTGTTGTTCCGCCAGGCCACGTACTTCAGCCCCTCCTCCACGCGACGGTAGTGCTCGGTGTCGATGATCGCCTGCTGGCGATAGTCCGACCAGGGATGGGTGCCGGTCGAGCCGAGCGCGACCTCGTTGGCGGCGGCGAGCTCGAACAGTCGCCGGCGGCGGTCGCGCTGGGCAGAGGTGGCGGCGGCCAAGCTCTGCCCCCGCCCCGAGCGGATCTCGATTTCCGAGGAGATCAGCTCGCCGGAGATCGATTCCGCCAGAACCGGGTCCGCGGCCGCGGCCTGGCGCAGGACGTCGAATTTCGCCACCAGCCCGAGCTCGTGCGGATCGAGCAGCGCGAACTCCTCTTCGAGCCCGACCGTGAAGTCGGTGGACGCTTCGAAGGCCGCGCGAGCGGTGTTCAGGTCGATGCTCACTTCCGGTGGTGACGCCGGTCAGGTGAGGTAGAAGTACAGCGCGTAGAGGAGATCGACGGCCGGGTTCGAGGTGTGCACGGTCACCTCGGGGGGGACCTGGAGCAGGGCATCGGAATAGTTGAAGATGATCTTCACGCCGGCGTCGACGAGATCGTCGGCCACCTCCTGGGCGGCCGCAGACGGGACCGCGAGGACGGCCACGACGATCTCGTCGTCCTCGATCACGTCGGTCATCTCGGAGCTTTTGCGGACGGTGAGCGAGCCGATCTGGGTGCCGACCTTGCCCTCGTCGACATCGAACACGGCTACCACCCGGAACCCATGGTCGGCGAAGATGTCCGAGGTCGCGATCGCCGTTCCCAGGTGCCCCGCGCCGAATAGGGCGATGTTGTGCTGGCCGGAGGTGCGCAGGATCTTGCGGATCTGCGTGACCAGGGACTCGACGTTGTAGCCGACCCCCCGCTTGCCGAACTTGCCGAAACCCGAGAGGTCGCGGCGGATCTGGGTCGAGTTGACATGTGTGTAGTCGGCCAGTTCCTGGGAGGAGATCGTCTCCTTGCCCATCTTCCGGGCCTGGGTCAGCACCTGGAGGTAGCGCGAGAGCCGGGCGGCCACGCCGAGCGAGAGCTTCTCCCCCGGGCGTTCCCCGGCCCCGACTTCGTCGGGGACTTCGGTACCTCGCCCGACCACGTAACTCATTCCGGGGTCACTCTACTAGGGCGTACTTGACCGCTGGAAATCGCTCAAGCGACGTTCAAGCTCGCCCTCGTCGACGAACAGCTCGAACGCCTCGGCGCCGTCGATCGTGACCACCGGAATCCGCTCCAGGTAGGCGCGCAGGAGCGCCTCGTCCTGCTCGATGTCCCGCTCGTCGTAGTCGAAGTCGTGCCGTTCGCGGACCCGGAGCAGGATCCCGCGGGCGTCATCGCACAGGCAACAGCCCTCGCGTGAGAACATGACCACCGCCGGTTTCACGCCGCCAGCATCCGTTCGCCCGTGGCGTACACATCGAGCCCGAGGTACTCCGGGTAGGGGATCGCCTCGACATACCGGGAGGCGCTGGCGATCATCGCCGCGTTGTCGGTGCAGAGCACCGGTGGCGGCACGTCGAGCTCCAGACCGAGGCCAGCCAACCGCTCCCGCAGCACGCCGTTGGCGGCGACGCCACCCCCGACCGCGAGCCGCTCCAGACCCGTCGCCGCGACCGCCCGCTCCACCCGCAGCACGAGCGACTCGACGATCGCATGCTGATAGGCGGCGGCGAGATCCGCGCGGCACCGCGTCGCCTCGTCCGAGCCGAGCTCCCGGACGCGGTAGAGGAGCGCGGTCTTCAAGCCGGCGAAGGAGAAGTCGAGTCCGGCCACCCGGGCGGCGATCGGAAACGCGAACGCCTCCGGATCGCCGTCGCGGGCCAGGCGCTCGAGCGCGGCGCCGCCCGGATAGCCCAGCCCGAGCAGCCGCGCCCCCTTGTCGAACGCTTCGCCGGCCGCGTCGTCCAGGGTCTGGCCCAGGACCTCGAACTCAGGGCCGGAGTCGAGCGCCCGCACGAGCAGGCTGTGGCCGCCGCTGGCGATCAAACCCAGGAACGGGGGTTCAAACGGATCGGGAGCGAGCAGGCTGGCGGCCACGTGGCCGTGGAGGTGATCGACGGGCGCGAGGGGGAGCCGATGGGCGGCCGCCAGCGCCTTGGCCGTGCTGACCCCGACGAGCAGAGCTCCGACCAGCCCCGGCCCCGCCGTGACGGCAACCAGGTCGAGCTGCTCCAATGAGGCTCCGGCAGTCCGCAGGGCGTCCTGCACCACCGCGCCGATCAGTTCGAGGTGATGCCTTGAGGCGACCTCCGGGACCACTCCCCCGTAGCGGTCGTGGATGCCCTGGGAGGAGATCACGTTCGATCTGATCTCACCCTGGGGCGTGATTACGGCCGCGCACGTGTCGTCGCAGCTGGTCTCCAGGGCGAGGATCACCCGGCGGCGCCTGTGCTCGACGGCTCCCGGGTGGAGCGCCACATGATCACGGCGTCCTCGCCGGTGTCGTGGTAGTAGCGGGGACGCGTCCCGGCTGACTTGAAGCCGTAGCTCTCGTAGAGCGCGATCGCGGGCAGGTTCGAGGTGCGGACCTCGAGCGTGTAGGCCTCGTCCCGTCCCGCCGACTCGAACATCTCCTCAAGCAGCGCGCGGGCGAATCCCTGGCGTCGAAACGCCGGGTCGACGGCGATGTTCATGAGGTGCCATACGTCCGCGTAGCGCGAGCAGATCAGATACCCCGCGAGCTTCCCCCGGTCATCCGAGCGGACCGCGGCCAAGCACACGCCCGAGGGCTTGGAAAGCTCGAGCACGAACATGGCCAGCGACCACGGCGTCGGGAACGCGCGGCGTTCGATCGAGATCACTTGGGGCAGGTCCGAATAGCTGAGGCGGCGAACCATGGTGCGGTCTTCGGTCATCGGTTGATCGGGGAGCGGCGTCCTATCTCGGCGTCTGGAAGGCGCAGGTACTCGGGGCGGATCTCGCCGGGAGGGCTAGCCGGGCGACCACGGGCAAGCCGACAGTGGTTGATCGCGGAGACCCGGTGAAGCTCCGAGTCATCCTCCGGGACCGACGCCCCCGAGCGCTCGAGCACGTCTCGAAATTTTACTGCTCCGTCCCCGACGGCCAGCACCGATTTTCCAGCGCCGGCCACGAGTTCACCCAGCGCCTCGGGAGCAAGCACTCGCGGCTCGAGCAGGACCTCCCCAGCGGCGGGGAGAAACGCGGCCACGAAGGCCTCCCCCCGGCGAGCGTCGATCACCGCGGCCACCGCACCAGATGCCTGGCGCCGCGCTCCGAGGGCGAGCGACTCGAGCGTCGAGACCCCGACCAGCGGGAGGTCCCGAGCCTGCCCCAGGGCCCGCGCCGTGGCCACGCCGATGCGCAGGCCGGTGAACGTCCCCGGACCGACTCCAACGGCGATCCGGTCGACGGCGCTCCAGCCGCCCGGCTCCTGGTCGATCAGCTCAGCGATCAGAGCCATCAGCCGGATGGCATGGGTTGGCCTCGTCCCCCGCGGCGGATCGTCGCGCCGCGAGGACTCGATCCCGGCCGCCTCGTCCACCAGGGCCACAGCGGTCGCCGGCGTGGCTGTGTCGAACCCAAGGATCCTCATCGGCCGGCCTCGATCTCCACCGTCCGCCGGTCGCCGCCGGCGTGCTCGATCCTCACGCGGGCGGCGATCCGGCCGAGCTCCCCGAGCATCACGACCCCGATCTCAGGCCACTCGACGAACGTGATCGTGTCCGGCCCCAGATAGTCACTAAGCAGGTCGGGGTCCTCAGCGCCCAGGTCGCTCAGCCGGAACAGGTCCAGATGCGCCACCGGCACGGCAGCCGGGTAGCGCTGGCCGATGGTGAAGGTCGGACTGGTGACGTTGCCATTCACGCCGAGCGCCCGGCATGCGCCCCGTACGAAGGTGGTCTTGCCGGCCCCCAGCTCGCCCTCCACGAGCACCACGTCCCCCGGACCCAGCCTGCCCGCGAGTTGCGCGCCGAGCCTCTCGGTCTCGGCGGCGCTGCTCGTCTGAGTCATGTGCGGGACACTGTAGAACGCCACCGGACCAGCGGCCGGTGACCCGGGCCGTTGCTACCGTCCTCTGCTCTATGACCACCCCGTTGCAGGAATCGCCGCCGTCGCGCCGGGCGGCCCTGCGGGCACGGTACGTCTCAGCGGTCGCCCAGCTCCGCCAGTCGGACACCGCCAAGGCGGCCGGCCTCGCGCTGGCGATGATCACGAACAATCTGATCGCGCTCGGCTCGACGATCGTGTTCGCCCGCCTGCTGTCCGATTACGGCTCGCTGGCCGCGCTGATCAGCTACTTCCTGATCCTCTCGGTGGTCGGCCAGGCGATGCAGGTGGCCACCGCGCGCGAGGGGGTGCTCGGGCATCTCGGGGTCGGTCACGCGCTAACCGCGACGCTCAAGCGGTGGACGCGAACGATGGCGTGGGTGACGGTGGCACTGACGATCGTCTCCATCCTGCTCCGCGACCCGATTGCCCAGGCGGTGGGGGTGAGGAACGATCAGTGGGGGGCCGCAATCGGGATTCCCGCCGGCTGCCTGTGGCTCGAGCTTTCGATCCTGCGGGGCGCCCTTCAAGGGGTTGGCGACTACCGCAGCGTGGGGATCAGCCTGATCTGGGAACAGGGAACTCGGCTGATCTTCGGGGCGACGCTGGCCGCGGTTGGGCTCGGGGTGACCGGCGCATACCTGGGGACGCCGTTGTCGTTCATCGCCATGTGCGCCTACTGCTGGGTCCACCTGCGGCGCTACGCCCACGAGGTGAGCGGCGAGCCCGTTCCGGCTGGACCGGTTTCCGACGTGGCGTTCGAGCTGTGGGCGCACGTCAAGCGGGCGTGGGCCCCGATCGCGGGACTGATCGTGATCGCCGTCCTTCAGAACATCGACATCATCGCCGCCAAGCACCGCTTCACCGGGACCAAGGACCTGGCCAGCTCATACGCCGCCACCGCGGTCGCGGCCAAGGTGCTGATCTGGGTGGCGATCGGCGCCGGCTTCTACCTCGTGCCCGAGGTCTCTCGCCGGCGGGCCGCCGGGGAGGACACCCGGCCCGTGCTGGCGACGGCGCTGGGGATCATCATGGTCTGTGCCATACCCGTGCTGCTGATTTTCGGCTTCGCCGCCACCCCGTTGCTCAGGATCGCCTTCGGCCCTCATCGCCTCCTGGCCGCCAACTCGCTCCTGGTCCTCGGCATCGCCTTCACCGCGCTCGCCGCCACCTATCTGGCCATCCAGTACATGCTGGCCCTGAAGCGGACCTGGTTCCTGATCATCCTCGCCGTGGTCGCGATAGCCGAACCGGTGCTGCTCCTCCAGGCCTCACGCAAGCCGGAAGGCTTCGCCGTCGTGGTCCTGGCCGTTCAGGCGGTCGGAGCGCTGCTGGCCTTCGGCTTGGCCCTGCGCCGGGACAACGCTCCTCCGGCCACGGCCACGAATCCCGAGCCGCCCAGCGTCAGTCCCGAGCTGGCCTAGACCTAGAAGAGCCCCAGTTGGGGGGCGGCCTCGGGTACGGCCAGTGCCGCCGGCTCCTCCGGCTCGGGGGCTATCTCCTCCACCTCCGGAACCGGCTCGTAGGCCATCGGCTGCTCGGGCGCCCCCAGCGCCAGGAGCTCCGGGATCCGGTGGAAATCGGCCCGGAGTGTCTCGAGCGTCGAGGGTGTGTAGAGCGCCGCCGCGGGGTGATAGAGGGGATAGAGACGGACGGCCCGGGTGCCGATCACCCGCTCCTCCGCTTGGCCGTGGAGGCGCGAGATCCCGGTGTTGTCGGCCCGCAGCAGCTTGGTCGAGAAGTTCCCCAGGGTGCAGATCACGGTCGGCTCGATCAGCTCGACCTGGCTGCGGAGATACTGCTGGCAGGTGGCGATCTCGTTGGGATGCGGATCGCGGTTATCCGGAGGTCGGCATTTGAGGGTGTTCGCGATAAACACATCGCCCCGCTCGAGCCCGATCTCCGCCAAGAGCTTGTCAAGCAGCTTGCCGGCCTGCCCTACGAACGGCAGCCCCATCCGGTCCTCGTTGGCCCCGGGCGCCTCGCCGATGAACATCACGTCGGCATCGGCGTTCCCGGCTCCGAACACAACCGTGTTTCGGGTCTGGTGAAGCGGACAGCGGACGCACCCCCGCGCTTCCTCGTAGACGGCCTTCAGCAATTCCCGGCGCTCGACGGCGCTCTTCACGCGGTTGATGGTAGAGCCGCAGCCTGACGCCCCTGTGCCCGATCCCGCTACGAGCGCGAAAGGTGTCGGCGGGCGCATTGCGGGTACCATGGATTACGCGGCCGTCACATCTGGACGGACCGCAGTCCATTTCTCTTCATTCCACCGCCGACCGGTATCTCAGATGCGGGAACTGGAACGGAACTGCACCTCCGACCCCCTTTGCGCCGAGCACCCGCCGTGTGAGCGGGTAGCGATCGTCGGGCGCGGCCGTCTCGGAACGGCGCTGGCCGCGGCGCTTCGAAACGCCGGATACGAGGTCGACGGCCCGCTTGGACGCGGGTCAGCCCCGTCCGAAACCGAGGCCGTGCTGCTGTGCGTGCCCGACGGGCAGATCGCCGCGGCGGCGGCCACCGTGCCCCCCGGGCCGCTCGTCGGCCACTGCTCGGGGGCGACCGGCCTGGACGTCCTGGCCCCCCATGAGGCCTTCTCGTTCCACCCCCTGATGACCGTCACCGCCGGCGGGGCCCGGTTCGCCGGCGCCGGGGCGGCGGTGGCAGGATCGAGCCCGCGGGCGCTCGCCTTCGCGGCCGCGCTTGCCCACTCGCTTCAGATGCGGCCGGTCGAGATCAGCGACCGGGACAGGGCGGCCTACCACGCCGCCGCCTCGATCGCCTCCAACTTCCTGGTCACGCTGGAGGCCGCGGCCGAGCGGCTGGCCGCCACCGCCGGTGCCGATCGGGGCATGCTGGTGCCGCTGGTGAGGGCGACGGTGGAGAACTGGGCCGCGCAGGGGCCGGCTGGGGCGCTGACCGGGCCGGTGGCGCGCGGGGACGCGCAGACGGTGGCTCGCCAGCGGGAGGCGGTCCTGGAGCGGGCGCCCGAGCTGGCCAAGCTGTTCGATGCGCTGGTGGAAGCGACCCGGGCCCTGGCCTGCTCCAGCGCCAACGCGAGCACCAGCTCCATCGCCAGCGCCAGCACCAGCACGCACCAGCGCCGACGGTACGCCGCCAGCAGCCAGGGAGTCCGCGCTCAGATGAGGACGATCCGCACAGTGGCCGAGCTTCGCGCCGCCCTCGCCGAACCGCGCCGTCGGGGCCAGCGGATTGGGCTGGTACCGACGATGGGCGCCTTTCACGAGGGCCACCTGTCGCTGATGCGCCGCGCTTGCGAGGACTGCGAGGTGGTCGTCGTCTCCCTGTTCGTCAACCCTTCTCAGTTCAACGACCCGAGCGATCTCGACGCCTACCCCCGGGATGAGTCTCGCGACGCTGCGCTTGCCTCCGAGCTGGGCGTCGACTTCCTGTTCGCGCCTTCGCCCGAGGATATGTATCCGCGGGGCTTTGCCACCACGGTCTCGGTCGGCGCGCTCACCGACCGGCTGGAGGGAGCCAGCCGCGGGCGCTCGCACTTCGACGGCGTCACCACGGTGGTGACCAAGCTGTTCAACATGGTCGCGCCGCACGCGGCCTATTTCGGCCAGAAGGACGCCCAGCAGGCGATCGTGATCAAGCGTCTGGTCGCAGACCTCGAAATGCCAATCCAGATCGAGGTCTGTCCCACGGTTCGTGACGCCGACGGTCTCGCCCTCTCGAGCCGCAACGTGCTGCTCTCCGCCGAGGAGCGAAGCCGTGCCGCGTCGCTGAACCAGGCCCTGGCAGCAGTGCAGACCGCCGTCGCAGCCGGCGAGCGCGACCCGGCGACCGCCCTCGCCGCCGGGCGAGCGGAGCTCGTGGCGGCCGACCTCGAGCCCGAGTACCTGGAGCTCGTCTCGCCGCTGGACCTGACGCCGGTGCAGCGGATCGAGGGCCCGTCGCTGGCCCTGGTCGCCGCGCGCGTGGGACGTATACGGCTTATCGACAACCGCACGATCGACGTGCCTGTCATCGCGGAGACCCCGCCCCCGATTCAGGCGGCGGCCGTGGCGGCAGCCAACACGACGGGAGAACCTGACATGCAGCGCACGATGCTCAAGTCGAAGATCCATCGGGCGACGGTGACCGACTCCGACCTTCACTACGTGGGATCGATCACGATCGACCCGGAGCTGCTCGATGCCTCCGACATCCGCGAGTTCGAGCAAGTGGCCGTCGTTGACGTGGACAACGGCGCCCGGTTCGAGACCTACACCATCGCCGGCACGCCCGGCTCAGGGGAGATGAAGGTCAACGGCGCGGCGGCGCGACTGGTGCACCGCGGCGACACGATCATCGTCATCTCCTATGCCAGCTACGACCCCGACGAACTCGAGAACTACAACCCCCGCGTCGTCCACGTCGGCGCCCACAACGAGATCATCAACATCGATCACGAGGTGGCGACCCTGCTCGGGGCGCCAACCGCGTAAAGGAGTTGACCCAAGTTGTCTGCCACCCCCCACACCCCAGTCCCCCAGAACCTGAACGAGCCGCTGCCGATGACACTGCCGCGACTGGCCGAGAAGAAGCGGCTCGGCGAGCGGATCGTGATGGTCACGGCCTACGACTACCCCTCGGCGCAGGTGGCCCAGGAGGCCGGCGTCGACGTCGTGCTGGTTGGCGACTCCGCCGCGATGACCGTCCTCGGCTACCCCTCGACCGTCCCCGTCTCCACCGACGAGATGCTGATGCTGGCGGCGGCCGCCCGGCGGGGCCTCCGCACGCCCTGCTGATCGGGGATCTCCCCTTCGGCTCCTACGAAGCCTCCGACGAGCAGGCCATCGCCACCGCTCAGCGGTTCATCAAGGAGGCGGGCTGCGACGCCGTCAAGCTCGAGCGCGGAGGCACGAGCGTCCAGCGCGCGAAGGCGATCGTCGAGTCCGGGATCCCGGTGATGGGGCACGTCGGACTGACGCCCCAGACCGCCACCGCGCTGGGCGGCTACCGTGCCCAGGGCCGGACCGCCGAGCGGGCGCTCGCCGTGGCCCGCGACGCGATCGCGCTGGAGCAGGCCGGCTGCTTCTCGCTCGTGTTCGAGGCGATTCCGGCCGACGTGTCGGAGCTCGTGATGGGCCACCTCGAGGTCCCGGTGATCGGCATCGGCGCCGGACCGGCCACCGACGGCCAGGTGCTGGTGTTCCATGACCTGCTCGGCATCTACGACGGTCATGCCCCGCGCTTCGCCAAGCGCTTCGGGGACCTCAAGGCCGAGATGGTCGCCGGAGTGGCGCAGTACGCCTCCGAGGTGCGCAGCGGCGCGTTCCCCGCGCCCGAACACACCTATTCGATCGATGACGAGGAGCTCGCCAGCTTCCGCCGCGAACTGGAAGCGAGCACCTAGCGGGGAAATTTCCCCGCTTGGATAACCCCGGGCGTGGACTGCGCGGCTAGGATCCTTGACGATGCCCCGGCTCGCGCAAGTGTTCACCCCCCGAGACCGGGTGTACTTCGAGCTGTTCGAGGAGGCCGGGCAGAACATCCTCAAGACGGCCGAGCTGCTCGACCAGATGCTGTCCAACTATCCCGACAGCAAGGACCTGGCGCGGGAGATCCTCGACCTCGAGCACGAGGGCGACCGGATCACGCACGACATCATCCACCGCCTCAACCAGACGTTCGTGACGCCGATCGACCGCGAAGACATCCTCGCGCTGGCCTCGGCCCTCGACGACATCGTCGACTACACCGAGGAGGTCGCCGACTACCTCGGCCTCTACAAGATCGAGGCCCCAATGGAACAGGCGATCAAGCTCGCCCAGGTGCTCAAGGCGGCCGCCAAGCAGATCGCCGAGGGGATCCCGCGGCTGCGCGACTTCCGCGATATCTCGCACTACACGGTCGAGATCAACCGGCTCGAGAACGAAGGCGACCGGATCACGCGCGAAGCGGTGGCGGCGCTGTTCGACGGCGGCATCGACCCGATGGTGGTGATCCGCTGGAAGGACATCTATGAGCGGCTTGAGGCGGCGATCGACGCCACCGAGCGGGTGGCGAACATCATGGAAGGGATCGTTATCAAGAACTCGTGAGGCGGGGCCTGGCTAGGGCGCGGCGCTGCGGGCGCGCGCCAGCTGGACCACGCGGGCGACCCGGCCGGCCGCGGGCACGGCGGCGCCCTGCGCTTTGGCCTCCGCGGCTCCCGGGCCGAGGCGTCGCTCGGCCTCGGTGACGTTCGCGTATCCCAGGTGATAGACGAGCGAGGCCTCGCGACCTCCGAGCTCAGCGATCATGCGATCGGCGACTCCCGCCACCTCCAGCGCCGCGGCATCGTCGCCGACAGCGGCCAGCGCGCCCGCGGTGCCGATGACGTCGAACAGGATCTGAATCTCGTTGTCTCGGGCCTCGGCCTCCTCGAGCGAGCGCGCATAGTGCTGGAGCGCCTCACCTGGGCGGCCCGCGAACAGCGCCGTGTCGGCCGACACGGTGTGCCGGCGCCACATGAATTCGGCGTCGACCGCCTCGCCGACTCGCTCCGCCTCGGCCTGCAGCTCCGCTGCGCGCTCGCGATCTCCAGCGAACAGGTGGGCCTGCGCCTGGAGCATCAGGATCCCGCACATTCCGGTCGGCCCGAGCACGTCGGCGAACGCGGTGGCCCGCTCGATGTCGCGAATTGCCAGCTCGTGCTGGGCGCTGAACGTGTGGGCGACCGATCGCATGGCCAGCGCCATGCACTGGTTGACCTCGTCGCCGCCAAGCTCGAGCGCCCGATCCGCGTACGGAATCGCCTCCTCGGTGCGGCCTGAGGCGGCCAGTCCCCAGCAGTACGCCCACAGGGCCTGCCCGTAGACGAAACAGAAAATTCTCGCCTTCGGCGTCAAGAAGCTCGATGTACCGGATCGCGCACCTTTATTTCCAGGCGCCCGGCGGCCAGGTGTTTCGGCTCGTGGGCATCAACGAAGACCTCTCTGTGTACGAAGAGTCGCCCTCGGCAAAACCTGGAGCATCCGCATACGGATTATCAACGTAGCATTCAGGCCGACATTTCGCCTGCGGAGGCATTAAGCCGGATTAACCGCGTGTCGGATTGGTGGACTAAGAATTTCACCGGACGATCGCAGAATCCCGGCGATAACTTCACGGTGCGTTTCGGGGAAACCTTCGTGGACTTCAAAATCAGTGACGTGGTTCCCGACAAGAAAGTCGTGTGGCAGGTCACGGATTGCAATCTGCACTGGATCAACGACAAGAAGGAGTGGAAAGACACTTCGATCGTGTGGGAAGTCTCGCCCAGCAACGGAGCGACGCAGGTCAAGATGAGCGCACGTCGGCTTGGTTCCCGGCGTCGAGTGTTATGCCAATTGCAAGACAGGTTGGGACTTTTGTGTCGGAGAGAGCCTGCTGAAATTGCTCAACGAAAACAAAGGCCTTCCCGACCAGCGGCCACGATAAAAAGGGCAGGTGGCCAGTAGTTCCTGGCCCCA
>CAWICI010000007.1:0-229083 GCA_963834635.1 uncultured Solirubrobacterales bacterium
TGGTTCACCGGACGGCTCTCGCGGTCAGCCCGGACAAGGATCACCGGATGGCCCCAGCGGTCAGCCCGGACACGATTCGCCGCTGGGCGAACAGGACCAGCAGCGCGATCGGGATCGAGATGATCACGACCGCGGCGTCGATGCGGTTGTAGAAGACCTGGAACTGGCTCTGACCGAAGTTGACGATCGCCACCGGCGCGGTGAAGTGGCCCGGCGTCTGGAGGAACGAGACCGCGAAGGCGAAGTCGTTCCAGGCCAGGATGAAGGCGAGGATCGCCGCGGTGAACACGCCGGGAATGGCGACCGGCACGACCACGCGCCGCAGCGCCTGCAGGCGCGTGGCCCCGTCGACCATCGCTGCCTCCTCGAGGTCGGCGGGGATCTGGGCGAAGAAGTTGCGCAGCAGCCAGGTGGTGATCGGCAGCGTGTAGACGAGGTAGACGATGATCAGCGGCCAGATCTGATCGAGGATGCCGAGGTCCTTGAAGAGCAGGAACATGGGGCCGATCATCGCCAGCACCGGGAAGAAGCCGGCGATCAGCGCGAAGCGCGAGGATCGCGCCCTTGCCCCGGATCGGCAGCCGCGCCAGGGCGTAGCCGGCCATCGTGGCCACGACGATCGTCACGGCGGTGCAGGCCAGCGCGACGATCGCGCTGTTGAGCAGCGGAGTGAGGAAGTGCTGCTGGTTGAAGTCGTTGGAGTAGGCGCTGGTGGTGATGTGGCCGATCCCGATCCCGGTGGAGCTGACTCCGGCCGAGACCGTCGCGTCGGACTGCAGCGAGGTGCGGAGGATCCAGTAGAACGGGAACAGCGAGATGAACAGCACGACCAGGCAGGCCAGGTAGAAGAGGATCTCCCGGACCAGCTTCCAGCCGGTCGGGAACTTCCTCCGCGGGCGTCGCCGCGCGCTGGCGGCCTCGGAGCGCCCGGCGCCCGGTGCCGGCGGCTGTTGCGGCGCTCGTGCTCATGCCGTGGTCGCCGGTCTCAGGACGCGCACGTAGACGGCGGCGATGGCCAGCGCGATCACCACCAGCATCACCGCTTGGGCGCCGCCATAGCCGAAGTCCGTGTTGACCAGGAACTCCTGCCAGTTCAGGTAGGACAGCGTCTCGGTGCTGACCCCGGGCCCGCCCCCGGTCATGATGTAGATCACGTCGAAGACCAGGAACGCCTGCAGCGTCCGGAAGATCAGCGCCACGGCGAGGGCCGGACGCAGCAGCGGCAGAGTCATCCGCCGGAACGACTGCCAGGCGTTGGCCCCGTCAATCCGGGCCGCCTCATACACCTCGTCTGGGATCACCTGCAGCCCGGCGAGCAGGATGATCGCCATGAAGGGGACGTTCTTCCAAGCGTCGGCGACGAAGATCGACACCCATGACGTCACCGTGCCAGCCAGCCACGTGGTGTGGGCGCCGGGCAGCCCGAACTTGCCGAGCAGGTAGTCGACGAATCCCGAACGCTGATCGAACATCGTCTTCCACAGCGTGGCCGAGACGACCGTCGGTACCGCCCACGGGATAAGAATCGCGGCGCGCAGGATCCCGCGTCCGGCGAAGCGGCGGTGAAGCATAAGGGCCAGCCCAAGCGCGAACAGCGCCTCCAGGAACACCGAGATCGCCGTGAAAGCCGCCGTGCGGTAGAGCGCTGAGCGCCATTCGCCGGAGCCGAACATCTTCGAGTAGTTGCTCACCCCGGCGAAGGTGTGCGGCCCGACGATGCTCAGGTTTACGTGGTGGAACGAGTTCCACAGGTTGTAGACCAGCGGGTAGGCCGTGATCGCCAGCAACAGCACGACCAGCGGTCCGACCAATGCATAGCCGAGTCGGCGGTCGGTGGCGGCCACGGCCTGAGGCGCCGATTAGCCGCCGTTGCTGGGCAGCGACTTGATCGACGATTGCGCCGAGTCAGCGCCGAGCTTCGGCGAGCTCGAGTTCGCGTACACGCTGGAGAACGCGTCCTGGAGGTCGGCCGAGGCCTGCAGGTAGTTGGGGTCGATCGGCCGCGGCTGGGCGTGCTCGTTGAGCACCTTGACCTCTTGGAAGTACGGCGCCTTGGCGTACAGCTCCGAGTTGTAGGCCGCCGGCAGCGACGGCGGGTCGCCCGTCGCCTCCGCACGGGTCGATCTCCGCCGGCGAGGAGGTGAGGTACTGGATCAGCTTCCAGGCCGCCTCCGAGTGCCGCTCTTGGAGTTGATCGCGAGCATCTCGCCACCCAGCGCGGCGCCCGGGAGTCCCGCCCGAGCCGGCCGGGAACGGGATGTAGCCGACGTGGCCCTTGGCGGGTCCGCCGCTGGCCGCCACCGACGCCACGAAGGGGTAGTTGATCGCGAACGCGGCGTAGCCGGAGGTGAACTCCTGCTGCACCTGGCCCTCCTGCCAGCCGGTGACCGCCTGCGGGGCGATCTTGTTGACGTAGATCGCGTCGTGCAGCCACTTCAGCGCGGCGACGTTACCCGGCGAGTTGACGGTCGAGAGGGTTAGATGGCCGCCGAAGGCCGAGGCGGTGGTCAGGAAGGAGGTGACTGCGCCCTCGTACTTGGCGCCCTCGAAGGCGAGACCCTCCTTCAGCTTCGGGTCCTTGGCCATCGCCGCCTTGGCGTCGGACACGACCTCGGCCGGCGTGGTCGGCGGGGTCGGGATCAGGTCGGTCCGGTAGAACAGGCCCTCCGGATTGTCGAACCACGGGATCGCATAGGTCGTGCCCTTGTACTGGCCGGCGGCGACCACACTCGGGAAGAACTGGGCGCGTGTTCGGGTTGAATTTGGCGAGCGAGAGGATCCAGCCGGCCTGGGCGAACTTGGCCGGATAGGTCACGTCGGACTCGAACACATCCGGCGTGCGTCACCCGGCGATGAACGCATGCTGGAGCTGCTGCAGGTAGGTGGTGGAGTCCGGCGAGAGGACCTGGATCTTGACCGTGATGTTCGGGTTGGCCTTCTGGAACGCGTTGATCGCTTTCTGCGTCGCCTGACCCTCGGTGCCCAGACCCGACTCGGCGAACGTGATCGTCTGCTTCGCCGACGCGGATTGGGACTTCGGCGGTGTGGACGAGGACCCGCAGCCGGCGACGACCAGGGCGGCGGCACATGCCGGTACGACCAGCCTCATGCAGTGACGAGCAGCAGACTTCATAGCGAGCACGAGACCTCCCGAGATCGGTTTCCGGCCCTTTCACAACTTATATGCCCACGTTCACAGGTCAGCCAAACGAGATCGATCCGCGGATCTGAAGCCGGACCCGACGGGCGTCTCGCGGGAGTTGGGTCAAACCTCGTCAAAGCTCACGGGGCGCGCCCGGCCCGCCCGCGAGGGAGCCTCATCACCCGGACCGGAGGATGGTGCGGGCCGATGGCCGACTTAGCGTGACGGCCATGACCCGCCGACGCTGGATGGCGCTGTGCTTCGCGCTGGGCTCGGCGTGCTTTCTCATCGGCCCCTTCCCCGGCTACGCGAACCTGGTCGGCGACTCGGCCGACGCGGTCACCTTCTTCGTCGGGTCGATCCTGTTCACGCTCGGCGGCGCACTGCAGAGCTGGCTAGCCTGGCCCGCTCGCCGGGATCGGGGCGGTGGGCCCGCCGGGTGGTGGGCGTCGATCATCCAGTCCGCCGGGACGTTGTTCTTCAACGTCACCACCTACCAGGCGATGCATACCGCGCTGACGAGCTCGGAGTACAACAAGCTCGTCTGGCGACCTGACTGGCGCGGGTCGATCTGCTTCCTCGTCTCCGGGGCGATCGCCTACCTCGCCTCGCCGCGGCGCTCGAAGCTCGGCTTGTTGCCGGTGCGCGGCGGCGCGGGTTGGTGGCAGCCCGCGGTCAACCTGATCGGCTGCATCTTTTTCGGCATCTCGGCCGTCGCCGGCTACCTCGTCCCGTCGACCGGCTCGCTGCTGGACCAGTCCGCAGCCAACTGGAATACCGCGCTCGGCGCAGCCTGCTTCCTGGCCTGCGCGCTCGACACGCTGCACACCGGCAGGGCGTCGAAGATGCCGATCCGCCACCGCCTGCACACGGTCGAACAGGAACTCGCAGCGGACCTGCGGCGCCTTTGACCCGGCCTCAGCGCCCGGGTTTCACCGCGAGCGCGCTTCCGCCTCCGTTTCGAACCCGCTCCGCCACCGCCTCGGCCCGTCCATGGCCGAGGATCTGCAGCGCGGTGGCGTTGCCTGGGTAGTTGTCGAGCGGCAGGATCGGGCCGGTCGCGAGCTTGAACTTCTCGCCGTACTGGCTCGTGAGCTGGTGGGCGAGAGCGCTGTTGTAGAACAGCGGCTCGGCCTGCGAGGTGTTCGACGAGGAGTTCGTCTGGCTCACACGTGGCGCGTCAAGTGCCGCGGGCAGGGACATGCCGAAGTCGACGTGGTTGATCAGGGTCTGGACGACCGTGGTGATGATCGTCGAGCCGCCGGCGGCACCGATCGCGAACACCGGCTTGCCGCGGCGCAGCGCGATGATCGGACCCATGCTCGAGCGCGGCTCCTTGCCGCCTGCGGGGAGGTTCGGGTCGTAGGCGTTAGGAGATGACGGCGCGAAATCAAAGTCCGTCATCTCGTCGTTGAGCAGGAAGCCATAGCGGGGCACGACCTGCCCGCTACCACCGAAGAAGTTGATCGTGTTGGTGTAGGCGACGATGTCACCCCATTTGTCCACCGTCACGATGTTGTTCGTGTGGTGCGCCTCCTGCGAGGCCGAGGAGGCCGTCGAGGTGCTGCTACTGCAGCCCTGGTAAGGCGGGAACGGTGAGCCGGGCGCGACCGGGGACATCAGCGCGGAGTTACCGATCAGACAGCGTCGAGTGGCGGCAAAGGCAGGATCGAGCAGACCGCCCAGCGGCACGTTCACGTACCGGGGATCGCCGACGTAGCGGTTGCGATCGGCATAGGCGAGGCGCGAGGCCTCGAGATAGTGGAACAGCGCCGTGACGCGCGGCTCGGATCCGAGCTTGAAGCCTTCGAGGATGTTGAGGATCTCCCCCTCGGTCGAGCCCCCGCTCGAGGGGGGCGCCATGCCGTAGATCCGAAGGCCGCGGTAGGTCACCTTCGTCGGAGCGAGGATGCGCGTCCGATACGAGCGCAGATCACTCATCTTCATGATCCCCGGCGAGGTGATGATCGTGGTCCCCGGAGCCAGCACGGGATGATCGTCGGCCTGGACGATCGCTCGGCCGATCTGGCCGTCGTACAGCGCCGAGGGCCCTTTGCGGCCGAGCAGCTTGTACGTGCGCGCGAGATCTGGGTTTCGCAACCACGTCCCGACCGGAAGCGGGTCGCCGGACGGCGTCAGCAGGAGCGAGCGGCTCGCCTTGTAGGCGCGAAGGACGTTCAGCCCCGACTGCTCGAGCTGATTGAAGTCGAAGTTCACCCGGAACCCCCGCCGCGCGACGCGGATCGCCGGCTGGAGATCTGCGGCAAGGCTGAGCCGGCCGTAGCGCTTCAGCGCCTTCGCCCACGTCGCGACCATCGATGGGACGCCGGTTGAAAGCGGCTGATCCGATGCCGTCATGTAGTCCATCGGCTGGCCCGTCTTCGGATCGACGAACATCGTCGATGTACACGCCGACGGGCACGCCTCCCGCCCGTCGATCGTGGTCACCCTGTGGGTGTGCGCGTTGTAGATGACCATGAACCCGCCGCCGCCAGGCCCCGCCACGAACGGAACCGTCACTCCGAGCGCACTGGCCGTGGCGACCGCCGCGTCAACGGCGTTGCCTCCGCGCCGAAGAACGTCGATTCCGGCGCGACTCGCGTTCAAGTCCATCGAGGCAACCGCGCCGCCGGTCCCGATGGCCACGGGCTGCTTGCGGTAACGAGCATGCTTATGCGCGGCGGACGCCATGCCCGCGGGCACCGCCATGCAAGTCGCGACCACAGCTGTCATCAGGGTCCCAAGTCCTACACGGCGCATTGACGGCCTCCCTCGGATCGGCGCGAGCTACTCCCCCTGGTTTGCCATCAAGGCGCGGCCACAAACCTCGCCGCCGCAGCCAAGCTCCCTATCTCTCCTGAAACCGCACCTGTGCCAGCTCGACCCGCCTACTCGGGAGCACGACCTTCAAAAAGTCCGCGGGCCGAAGCGGCGCCCGCGGGAGCAGTTCGTCGAACGCCCAGCCGCGGCCCTCGAGCGCCGGTGCGGGCGGCGTCGAGGCGAGCGGCACGCGCGTCCAGCGCTTGCCGTCCACAGACGTGTAGACGCCCACGGACGAGCCGGCGTTGGCGTAGAGCGTCAGCGGCGAAGCTCGTGATGCGGCGCACGCGGTAGATCAGGTACTGGGCGCCCTTCTTGGAGACGGTCACGCGTGCCTTGTCGCCGTCGAAAACCAGCGGGTTGCTCGTGTCGATGCGGAGGCCCTTGCTGCGCTTGTGAAGACCGCGGAAGCTGGTGAAGGCGTCAATCAGCGTGCGCCGGCCCTCCGAGAGTTTGGTGCTCGAGAGGCCCAGCGAGCTCAGCACCACGAGACCCTGCGAGGGGAGCTTGACCGAGTAGCCGCGCGCGAGCTCGACGCCGCGTACGATCCGCGCCGGGACCGGAAAGCCGTTGGCGTCCGTCGGGCCGCTCGCGTGTTGAAGTAGTCGTAGAGGGCGAGCTTCATCCGACGGCGGACGTAGTGGACGAACAGCTTGACCGTGCGCGCGGCGGCTGTTCTCGTTGACGAGCGCGAACGAGAAGGCGTAGCCGCTCGCGGCGCGGGATCCGGACGGCCGCGACGCGCACCCCCGCCAGCCCGGTGCTCGGCGCGGTCAGCGCCTGCGCGCCCGCGGGGAAGCTGCGGGACAGGACCGACCACGCGTAGTACCACGGACGCAGGTTGAGATCCGAGGCGGGGTAGCCGTCCTGGCCGCCGAGCGAGTTCCAGAAGCCCCACTGCTTCAGGTTCTGGCTGCCGTAGCCGCCGCCGCGTGTGCATCGCATCGTCGAGATCCCAGGCGCTCGCCCCGGACGAGCCCGCCGTCGATCGCCTGGATGACCATGTCCCCCATCCACGTGCCGTAGTTGAACTCGGCGATGCGGGGCTGACTGTCGGTGAAACGTGCTGACCGCGGCGTGGCGCGCTCGGGTCGACGAGCGCAGGCAGCACCCTGCGCTGGCTGCGACGCAGACTCCTGAGCGAACGGGTTGGTCGCGCGCACGGTCAGCCCGACCTCGCCCTCGAAGTACGGCTTGGCCGGCGAGTCGAGATTTGAGATCTCGTCGCGGCGAGTGAGCATCTGGTCGCTCGTAGACGCCGTGCTCGATGCCCCGAGATCGTCGAGTAGCGGTGGGAGTCATAGGCGCCGATCTCGCCGGGGATCGCCTGCAGCGTTGCCGTAACCCAGGCGTCGTTGGCCGGGTTGTCGGTGTCGAGCCCCGTCTTCTCGTCGGCCGCCTGCGACGCCCGCCGTGTCGTCCCAGGAGTTGCCGTCGCTCGGGCCGACGAGCTGGATCCAGCTCATGCCGAGCTGCGCGAACTCGGTGTGGAGCGTCGTCATCACGTTCGTCCAGCACGCGAAGTCGCAGCTCGAGGAGTAGTTCGGCTCGTTCATCGGGTCGTAGTAGCGCATGCTCGGTGAAGCCGTAGGTGTCGTGCAGCTGCTCGATGAAGCTCGGCGGGAATGCGGGCGTCGCCCTTGATCAGCGGGTTGACCCAGTCACCGAGCACGACCGTGATGTGGTGGGTCTGGGCGAAGGCGAGGATCTGGAGCAGCTGCTGGACGTGTACGGAGAGCTCCACCGGTAGGTCGGGTTGTGCGACGAGTCGTATCCCTTGAAGTAGGTCGTGGCCGGCTCGACGACGCGGATGAAGCCCGGCGACATGAACGCCACGCGTTTCTCGATCAGGGACCAGAGAGCTGGTGAGGGCTGAAAGCTGTCGGAGGGGTCCCACTGGACCCCGAGGCCCATCAGCGGCGGACCGGCAGTTTGTCAGGGAAGAGCGTGACCGAGGCGGTGGTCTTCGGCTTCTTCGGGAGTCGTCGCGCCCAGCGACGAGGGTGTCACGGCGCCCAGCGCCAGAACGACGACGACGGCCGCAGCCGATTGCATCGCCCTGCGCAGTCCCCACCTGCCTTCTCCACGCACTGAGGGCAGTCTACGCGGGTGTGCCCCTCTGAAGGCTGGTCCGTTGAAGCTGCCGTTCGGGCGTGATCCGTACCACGTTCCAAGCCAGGCCGACCCGCTCCATCGCCGAGATGAGCCATCCCGATGGATCGAGCTCCCAGCGGCGCAGGCCGTGAATGGCTGAGCGGGGGAAGGCGTGATGGTTGTGATGCCAGGACTCGCCGAACGAAACCAAGGAAAGCCAGGCGACGTTGGTCGAGTGGTCCTCGATGTCGAAGCGCCGGCGCCCGAAGAAATGACAGATCGAGTTAACCGACCAGGTGACGTGATGGACGATGAAGATCCGCACGAGACCGCCCCATATGTAGCCGCGCAGGGCGCCGCCGAGGGTGAAGCCGTGGAGCACGAAGCCGGCCAGGGTCGGAATGACGAGTGACGCAATCGCGAGAAGCGGGAAGCGACGCCCGATCGTCCGCATGCGCTGATCCTCGTAGAGCTCTTTGGCGTACCGCTTCCAGTCGGCCTGACCCTGGGTCTCGAGCAGCCAACCGGTGTGCGCGTGCCATAACCCGCGGAGGCCGCTCCCGTGGCCGACATGCGGGCTGTGTGGGTCACCCTCCTGGTCGGCGTGGGCGTGGTGCTTGCGATGGTCAGCCACCCAGTCCATCACCGAGCCCTGACGGCCATGGAGCCCAGGATCGCAAAGGTCCGCTCCAGCCAGGGATAGGTCTGAAAGGACCGGTGGGTAAGCAGGCGGTGGAAACCGACCGTCACGCCGAGCCCTGTGATCAGGTACATGGTCACGAGGATCGCGAGGTCAATCCCATCGACCGCGCGGTTCCAGAGCAGGACGATCGCCGCGAGCACGCCGAGAAACGGCAGAACAACCCCCACCAGGTTCGCAGTCCGCTCCGCGCGGGTCATGCCAACGGGCCTTTCAGTGTCGGCGAGCATCGGAACCTAGGCCGCGAGCGCCTTTGCCCGGCCGGCGAGCGCCTCGGCCCGGCCGATCGGCCGCTTGCCCCAGCGGCTGCGCGTCGCGAAGTCGAGCAGCCGCTCCAGGTAGGACGACCAGCGGCGAGACTGCTGATCCCGGCGGGCTCGAGCCGGGCGCGGGCGTCGGCGTTGTCGAACTCGGTGCCGACGGCGAAGTAGGGGAAGTAGACGGCGCTCTGCCCGAGCGCGGACCGCTGCACCTCGGTGAAGTTCTTCGGCGTACTCGGCGAACTCGGCCGGCGGCAGGACGCGAGGCGGCGGCCGCTTGAAGTAGCGGCTGGCCAGCTCGACGAGCTCGCCCACGCTGCTCGCCTCGGCCCCGCGGTGAGGTGGTAGGTCTGCCCGATGCCCGCCTCCGACTGGCGCGAGCTCATAGATGGCGTCGGCGACGTAGTCGATCGAGACGACGTCGACCGGAGCCGACGGAATCGCGGGAACGGCCGGGATAGAGCCCGCGGGCGAACGCGCGCAGTGGCCAGTAGAGGACGTTGAAGGCGGCCGTCCAGCCGCTGCGCCGGTCACCGACGACGATGCTCGGGCGGAGGATCATCGTCGGCAGGTCGCGCTTGGAGCGGACGAGCTGCTCGGCCTCGAACTTGGACTGCTCGTAGGCGTTGCGGAACGTCCTGGGCGACGTCGTGGTCGCATTCGCAGAAGCGGCCGGGGTGCGTCCCCGCGACGTACGCGGTGGACACGTGCGTGTAGCGATCGGAGACGCGCCGCTGCGCGTTGCGCGAGCTCGGCGAGCTCGAGCACGCGCCGGGTGCCCTCGAGGTTGATCTCGCGCGCCTCGTCGAGCGGCAGCGAGAACGAGACCGACGCGGCGGCGTGGATGATCTGGTCGACGCCGCCCGGCGATCTCGTCCCGGCGGCCGCGGGCAGGCCGAGGTCAGGGCTTGGTCAGGTCGGCGGCGATCGCCTCGACGCGTCGCTCGTAGCGCCGAGCGCGGATCCCGAACAGACTCGCGCAGACGTCGCGTGGACACGCTCGGCTCGCCGCCGCGTCGTCGGCGGCCCGGACCGGGGCGATGATGCCTGCTGGTCGCTCGCTCGAGGTAGCGCCCGAGCACCTCCATCCCGACGAAGCCGGTGGCGCCTGTGAGCAGAAGCTCGCCGCTCACGAGCGTCTCCCCACACGCGTCTCGCCGACGCCGGCCGCCGCGAGACGCGTCCACAGCGCGGCCAGCGCCCAGCGACCCGGTCGCGCGTGTCGGCGGGCGCGATCAGCTCGTCGACGTAGCCCTCGCGCGCGGCGACCTCCGGGCGCAGGTGCTTGTCCGCGTACTCGGCCGCGAGCCGGTCGCGGGCCTGCTCGGGGTCATCGGCGGCCGCCAGCTCGCGGCGGTGGATGATCCCGACGGCGGGCTTGGCGCCCATCACGCCGATCTCGGCCTGCGGCCACGCGAACACGTAGTCGGCGCCGAGGTCCTTCGAGTTCATCGTGATGAACGCGCCGCCGAACGCCTTGCGCAGGATCACGGTCACGCGCGGGACCGTGGCCTCGGCGAACGCGTGCACGAGCGTCGCGCCGAACCGGATCACTCCCGCCGTCTCCTGCCGGGTACCCGGCATGTACCCCGGCGTGTCGACGAGCACCAGCAACGGGATGCCGAACTGCGTTGCACTTGGAGACGAAGCGCGCGCCCTTCTGCGAGCTGTCGGCATCGAGCACCCCGCCCAGGTAGCGCGGCTGGTTGGCGATCACGCCGACCGGTCGGCCGTCGATCCGGGCGAAGGCGGTGACGATGTTTCGCGCCCAACCGCCCGCGACCTCGAGCAGCTCGCCTCCGTCGACGAGGCAGCGGGCGACGTCGCGCACGTCGTACACGCGACGGGCCTGAGCCGGGACGAACTGCGCCGGGATCCCGGTCCGGCGCCGGGCGGGCGGCCGCCGGGCGCGGGCTCGCCCGACCGGCGCTGGGCAGGTACCCGAGCAGCTCGCGAGCCAGGTGCGCGCCGTCGACGTCGCTCGTCGGCGACGAAGTGGCAGACGCCGTTGCGCTGATGCACGCGCGTGCCACCGAGCTCCTCCGCGCTCACCTCCTCGCCGAGCGCGTCGCGGACCACGCTCGGGCCGGTGAGGAACATGCTCGAGTCCCGCGTCATCACGACCCAGTCGGTGAGCGCGGGCGAGTACGCGCCGCCGCCGGCCGACAGCCCGGTGATGATCGAGATCTGCGGCACCTTGCCCGACAGCCGGACGGTCTCGCGGAAGATCCGGCCGTAGCCGCCGAGGCCGGCGACGCCCTCCTGCATCCGGGCGCCGCCCGAGGCCGACGAAGCCGACCACCGGGCGCCCGTGCGCGACGCGGCAAGCCGCAGCACCCGCACGATCGTCTCCGCGTGCGCCTCGCCGAGCGAGCCGCCCACGTATGTCGCGTCCTGCGCGTAGCAGAAGATCGGTCGGCCCTCGACCAGGCCCGCGCCGGCGACGACGCCGTCGCCGGGACGGGTCTTCGTCGCCCATGTGCCGCGAGGTCGACCTGCGAGCGGATCACCTGCAGCGAGCCCGGGATCGCACAGGACCTCGAGCCGTTCGAGCGGCGTGAGCGTCTCCTGCGGCCGCTGAGCGAGCGCGAGCGCGCTCATGCGGCCGCTCCCAGGCAGAGCACGGCGTTGTGGCCGCCGAACCCGAACGAGTTCGATAGCCCGACCGCCGGCCGCGACTCTGGCGCCGCGCATGCGGCTTGGCTGTGCCGGGGACGTAGTCGAGATCCATGCCGTCGTCTTGCTGCTCGTAGCCGAGGGTCGGCGGCGCTACGCGCTCGCGCAGCGCCAGCACCGTGGCGACCGCCTCGACCGCGCCCGCCGCGCCGAGCAGGTGGCCGGTCGCCGACTTCGTCGAGGACACCGGCACGCGCTCGGCGTGCTCGCCGAGCGCGGACTTCAGGGCGCTCGTCTCGGCTCGGTCGTTCAGCGGCGTCGAGGTGCCGTGGGCGTTGACGTAGTCGATCTCGCTCGGCCGCCAGGTCCGCGTCCTTGAGCGCTCGGCGGATCGCCTCGGCCGCGCCCCGGCCCTCCGGCTCGGGAGCCGTCAGGTGGTGCGCGTCCGAGGTCGACGCGTAGCCGAGGACCTCGCCCAGGACTCGGCGCCGCGCTCGCGTGCCGCGTCGGCGCTCCTCGAGCACGAGCACGCCCGCGCCCTCGCCCATCACGAAGCCGTCACGGCGCGCGTCGAACGGCCGCGAGATGCCGGTCTTGGAGGTTGCCTCCATCGCGGCGAACGCAGCCGTCGCGAGCGGCGTCAGCGTCGCCTCGGCGCCCCCGGCGAGCACCGCATCGGCATCGCCGGACTGGATCATCCTTGTGGCGACGCCGATCGCGTGCGCGCCGGCCGCGCAGGCCGATCCGACGCTGTAGATCTGGCCGCGGAAGCCCGTGGCGCATCGCCAGCACGCGCCGCGGCGGCGTTGGTCATCATCAGCGGCACGACAGCGGTGACACCCGTTCGGGGCCCCGGTCGCGAAGCACGTCGTGCCCGGCTCTCCATCGTTCCGAGCCCGCCGATGCCGGTACCGATCACGCATCCCACGTCGGCCGGGTCGTGGGGAAGCTCGCCCGCCCAGCCCGCGTCCTTGAGCGCCTCCGCGCGGCCGCGATCGCCAGCTGCGTGAAACGGTCGGTGCGCGCGTCTCCTTGGTCGACATGACGTCGGTCGGCTCGAACTCAGCGCAGCGGCCGACGCCGTCCTCGATCCCGCATGCACCCAGCGGTCCAGCGTGAGTGCATGCGGCGAGCGCCGACGCCCAGGGGCGACACCGCGCCAAGCCCGGTGATAACGACGCGGCGCCTCATCGAGGGGATCTCCCAGTCGACGACGGTCGCGCCCCAGGTGAAGCCGGCGCCGAAGGCAGCCAGCAGCACGCGATCGCCCGGCCCAAGCCGCCCTGCGTCGCGGGCATGGGCGAGCGCGAGCGGCAGCGTCGCCGCCGATGTGTTCGCCAAGCTGCCGATGCAATCGACGATGCGATCGGCGGGGAGACCAAGCTGCTCACCGACCGCGCGCAGGATGCGCGCGTTGGCCTGGTGGTAGACAAATAGGTCGATGTCCTCGGAGGCTCAGGTCGTCGGCCTCGAGCGCGTCGAGCGTCGCCTGCGACATCCGCGCCACCGCGTGCCTGAACGTGTCGTGTCCCTGCATGCGGATCAGCGCTTCCTCGCGCTCGACCACGATCAGCTCGGCGCCCGCACCACCATCGGCGCCCAGAATCACCGGGCCGATCCGACCGACGCCATCGCTCTGCGTCAGCACCGCGGCGCCTGCGCCATCAGCGAACAGCGCCGCAGTCTGGCGGCAATCGGGATCGGTGATCCGCGACATCGCGTCAGCACCGACGAGCAGCACGTTGCGCGCACGGCCCGCCTCGATCTGGGCGGCGCCGATCGCCAATCCCGAGAGGAACCCCGTGCAGGCCGCGCCCACGTCGATTGCCCCCGCATGCAGGGCGCCGAGTGCGTGAGCCACGAGCGGCGCCGTGTTCGGCAGGACCTCATCCGAGGTCGTCGTCGCGACGAGCACCAGGTCGAGCTCCGACGGCATCCGAGCGGCCCCGTCGAGCGCGTCCCGCGCCGCGTCGGCGGCGAGATCGGTCAGACGCTCACCCTGGCCGAGCACGCGCCGAGAGTGGATCCCGGTGCGCTTGAGGATCCATTCGTCGCTGACGCCGATTCGATCCGCGATCGGGGCGTTGGCCGACGACAGTCGACGGCAGGCTGGTGCCGAGCGCCGAGATCGCGGCGGTCCGGACCCGGGCCGGCGAGCCGATCTCGATCGTCTCAAGGGGTGCGGTTGCGAGTGCCACACCGTCAACTTGCCCGCTGTCGTGCGGCTTTGCGAGCCGAACCCGCCGGGTGGGGGGACCCGACAGTCTTTTAGGCGATCAGGCCGAGCTTCTCTGCCCGCAGGACCGCTTCGACGCGATTGCGCACCTCAAGCTTTCGATACAGCCCGCTCGCGTATTCCTTCACGGTGTAGGGCGAGAGGTGGAGCTCGGTGGCGATCTCCCGGTTGGTCGCGCCGGCGGCCACGCAGCGCCAGCACCTGCTGCTCGCGCTCGGACAGCGCCGGCCGGTTGCGCCTCCTCCTCCGGCTCTTCCTCGAAAACGGACCCGCCGGTCGCCACCATGGCCGAGGGCGCGGACGATGTCGGTGCCTCGTCGAGTCCTTGGAGACGAAGCCACTGGCGCCGCAGCGCGGCCGCGGCGGTAGGCGAAATCTGTCCGACCCCGGAGATCAGCAGCACCCGGATCCCGGGACGGGCCACGTGCAGCCGCTCGCAGATCTCCGGCGCCCGACTCGGCGCCGACGAACAGGTCGACCAGCGCGAGATCGATCTGGTGCTTCACCGTGCGCGCGAGCGCCTCAGCACCGCTGTGGGCCGAGAACGAGCGCTCGATCCAGGGCAGACGCTCGAGCACCATCCGCAGCCCCCAGTGGACGACGTCGTGATCGTCGACGATCAGCACGCGCACCGGGCGCTGAGGTTTTGAGCGCTCGCTCACGCGCCTCCGTCGGGCACGGCCAGGCGCACCTGCCACCGGCTGGGCTCGCGCTCCCCGAACTCGAGCACGCCACCGGCCTGCGCCGCCTCGAGCGCGGCGATCTGCAAGCCCATTCCGGGTGGACCGGCGTGGCGCCGGCGACTTTTGCCAACGCCGTCGTTCTCGACCTCGAGGACGAGCAGGCCATCGGCCCGACGAACGCGGACGACCAGCGAGTGGGCGCGGGCGTGCTTGCGGGCGTTCCGGACCGCCTCCGCCAGCACGGACTGGACGAGCGGCTCCAGCGAGGGCGGCACGTCGGGCACCGGCCCGTCCACCTGGAGGTCGCCGTCAAGCCGCTGCCCGGAGAGTCGCTTGAGCTCAGCGGCGAGCGTCGTGCCGGTCGCGCGAGGCGTTCGACCGAGCGGACGCTGGAGCGCCGCACGGAGGTCGCCCAGTGCGATCTGGAGCTCATCCGCGCATCGCTCGCGGGCGCCGTCCTCGAGCGGACCCTGGGGTGAAAGCGCCATCGATACGCCGAATATGCGCTGGACGACGCGCTCATGGATATCGCGGGCGAGATCGATCCGCTGCTGCAACTCGCGCGCCCGCTCGCCGTAGTACGTGGCCGTCCGCGCGGTCGACGCCAGCGCCAACGTCTTCCCGAGGGTCCAGAGCAGCTCTCGACGTTCCTCGTCGAGCGGCGGTGAGCCCTCGGCGGGCTGGGCGATGATGACTCCCGGCCAGCGACCGCCAGCCGCGAGCGGCACGTAGACGAGCGGGTGACCTCCGACGAGTTCAGCGAACTCCGGCGGGATCGCGTGCGGCGTGGGAGGCGCGATCTCGATCACGCGATCCTCGGCCAAGGCCCGGGCGGCGTCGGGCGCCGACTCCAGGCTCACGGGAAAGTCGGCGAAGCGCTCAAGCTCGATTCCGTAGGCGCCGGCAGCCTCGACCCGCCGGGTAACGCCGTCGTAGCGGAAGACCACCGCTCCGCGCATGCCGGCAATCCGGCATACGCCTTCGGCCAGGCGCGAGTAGAACCCCTTCCGATCCAGTTCGCCCTCGCCGCCCGAGAGGACCTCGACCAGCAGCTCGATCGCCGCACGCGCGCTGTGTGCGCTCCCTCCGTCAAGACGATCGACCACGGCCATAGGTCGATCTTGCACGATCAGGACCCGGCCGACACGCGTTCGTCGCTGCAACCCCCCCGGTTGGGGGGGTTCCCGGGCTCACTCGGTGCTGCGGCCCCGCTGCGACGCCCGTCAGTCGTCGCGCGGAGGGCGCTGGAACACGATCCGCTTGAGCTCGGTCAGGCTGTTCCCGCCGAGCCGCAGGACGGTCTCGAATCCCTCGCGACCGAGCTCGCCGGCATCGAGTGCCCGGCGGAGCTCGTCGAGCCCCGGGCGCTCCTCGTCGGAGACGTGATCGCGCGAGGTCTCGGTCAGGATCAGGTGCCGGGGGCGCCGTTCGCCGTGGGCGAGCCGGACGAGGTGCTCACGCTCAGCTGGGTCGAAACCTTGGACCGGCACGACGACACTCTGGCTCGCTTTGAGTCGCTTCAGGATCGCTGCATCGAGCAGCTCACGTGACCGCGCCTCGATCTCGTCCGCCGCTACCCGACCGGCGAGCAGTGCGTGGACCTTGGCCAGCGAGAGCACCGCGCCCCGTTCCTCGACCACCCGCTCGGCGAACCGGTCCGGCTCGGACCCCGCAGCGCCCACGATGAGCAGCAGGCTGCCGGGGGAGTAGCGAAGGCGATCCGAGGGGCGGAGCACGCGGGCCCGCACCGACACGTCGGGTGGCCGTGGTGGCGCACCCTCACGGCGGGGACGCTCCGAGGACCACCCGGTCCGTTCGTCGGAGCCGATTTTGACGCTGCGGGGTGGGGGCGGGTCGGACATCATGCCTTGCCCCGGAGAAGCAGCTGACGCATCTCGTCGAAGTCGGTGTCGGTGAACTCCATCCGCGTCGGCTCGGTCGACTCGATGAAGTCGATCAGCGTGAGGGCGAAGCGCACCGGGTCATGCAACTGGGGAAAGTGACCGGCTCTTTCGAAGACCTCCAGGCGGCTGTTGGGGAGCCCACGCTTCGCGACGGCGGCATGCTTGACCGGGATCAGGGGGTCTTGGGCGCCCCAGATGATGAGCGCGGGAATCAGTGCCGCCAGGTACAGCCGGTCTGTCGCGCTCACGCGCTGGCCGCCGACGTCAAGCACCGCGCGCAGCGTGTGGATGAACGCCTGCCGAGCGCCGGCATCGGCCAACGACCCGTAACCGCGCGCCATCTCGGCCAGGTCGGTACCGGCCTGCAACCCCAACCGGCCAAGCAGGCCGGCGAGCGCGCCGCCGACCCGGAAAAGTCGCTCGTGGGCGATCAGCGGGAGCACCACCTCGGAGCCGGGTAGCGTCGCGGCGCGGAGCATCGCATGGACCTCGCGCCCGAGCCCACCGCTGGAGACCAGCACCAGCCGCTCAGCGAACGGGGGGTACTCGTACGCGAACTGCATGGCCACGCCGCCGCCAAGCGAATGTCCGACCACCGTGGCGCGCCGGTGCCCGAGCGCAACCAGGAGGTCGCGCACGCTGGCGGCGTATGCGCCGAGCGAGTAATCGCCCCGGGGCTTGGCGGATTGCCCGTGCCCGAGCAGGTCAGGCGCGACGACCGTGTAGCGCTCGGCCAGCAGGGGCACGACTTGGTCCCACTGCTCGGCACAGCCCACGATTCCGTGAATCAGCAGCACCACGGGACCACCGTCTCCAGCCGTCCGATAGCTCACGCGGTGGCCGTGGAGCACCAGCTCGTGCTGGGTTGGCTTCAGCTCAGAAAGGGTGCGCCGGCGCTGGCCGGTGGCTGGGGGGCTGGTCGAGGCGATGGAGAGTAGTACCCGGTGAAGGGCCTGTGGTCACGCGAAAAGTGGCTGACCACGAGCACCGTCACGACGAAGGGCGAGCCCGACAATCCATCTCGAACTCGAAGATCGAGGCTGTTGCGGTCAGCTCGAAGAGGCGCAGGATGCTCCGCCGTCCCCGCCGCAGGCACAGCGATCCGCTGCTGCGCCCGCAGCCGCTGGTGAGCCTCCAGCAGCACGTGAAGGCCTGCACTGTCCATGAATTCGAGCTCGCGCAAGTCGACCACGATCCGCTCGGCCGCACTGGCCTGCGCGTCGTGAAGCTGCCGTTTGAGCCCCGGCGCGGAAGCGAGATCGAGCTCACCGCGCAGCGCCAGGGTCAACGTCTCGCCGTCCCGACTCGTTTCGATGCGCAGCTCACCCGGCATCAGGTCGGGGCGCGGTCCGCCGGCCCGGAGCTGCTCGGACCGGCCGGATCTCGGACAGCTCATGAAGGGCACGTGACCGGCCCGGGCTTGGTCATCGGCTCCATGGTCGGACTTGATTTAGCACCGTGGCCACCGGGTGGAGACCCGAGCCGTACGCGTCCCGACGTCCGCGTCCCGACACCGCGCATTGCGGCCATTTCGCCTCCGGCGCGTCTATGTCCGGGTGCGTACGTCCGCTCGGCTACTGGTCGCAGTCCCGCCCAGGGGTGAACGGGGATAAATCAATCAGCAAACCCAAGAAGGAGGTCGACATGCTTCTCGCCCTGGTAGTCATCCTGTTGGTCCTCGCCGTGGTTGGCGGTTTGGCCATCCATCCGCTGCTCTTCCTGCTCGCGGTCCTCGCGCTGCTGGTGTTCCTGGGCGGACGGCGGCGAGCGATCCCCTGACAGCGGACGTGATCAGGTCATGGCCGCCACCAGCCGGTGGTGGCGCAACTCCTCGGGCGGGGAGCCGTGGAGGATCCAGGTGCCGCTCTCCAACCGGCTGACCCCACCTGATCGAGCAAGGTCTCCCATCGCGGTCGTCACCGAAGGCCGGTGCGCTCCGACCAGGTCGGCGAGCCGCTGATGGGAGAGCGGCAGCGGTACGGCGATACCGTCGGGTCGCACCCGGCCCCAGCGCTCGGCCAGGTGCCATAGGGTCAGTAGCAGGCGATCGTCGACCCGTTGATGGTGGGCGATCGCCAGCGCGACCGCCAACGCATGGGCACGCCGCGTCCCTCGGGCGAACAGCTCCACCCCCAGCTGTGGCCAAGGGTTCATTCGGGTCACGAGCCCATGGTCAAGTACCGCCACTCGCGTCGGCTCAAGGACGTTCCATCCGACCTCAGCATGGACATGGGAGCCGTCAGGATCCCAATGCCATGGTCTGAACACGTCGCCGACTCCGAGCAGCTCGACGCACGATCGTCCGAGCACGTCAACCTTCCGCGACATCAGCCCATCGATGATCAGGAAGCCGCGGTGATGCTTGTCCGCCTCGACCGCGCCCGCCGCGTCCCACACGCCCGGCGAAAGCCGGCGCTCCCGGGTCAGCGCCTCGCGGCGTGCTCGCTCGCGCTCGGACTCATCGAGTAGTTCGGCCAGGTCCGGGTCCGCGTCGACGATGCTGATGAGGTCGGTCACCGAGCCCATTGGGTCTCAACGCTACCCCCCGGGTCCGGTCCCTAGCGGCATTCGGGTTATGGACTCGACGCGCCCCCGGATTCAGAAGTTGGCGTTCGGATCGATCGCCCCCCCGGCTGCCCCGGGAGCGCTGTTGGCGCCGTCAAGCCCATCTGTCCCGGGGTTCCCGGGGCTGCCGTTGGCTGCGGTGCCCCCGGAGCCGTTCGTGCCACCGGAACCGCCGCCTCCACCTGACCCGCCGGTGCCTGCGGTGCCGCCGCAGGCCCCGGAGCTCTGACCGGCACAGTTGATCGAGCCGCCACTGCCGCCGCTGACGGAATCGGAGCTGTAGGTCAGACCGCCGCCGTTGGTAACGGTCGAATGCGCGTAGGCCGCGCCGCCGCCCGCCGTGCCGCCCTTTCCGCCGGGACCGCCGTTGCCAGCGTTGCCGCCGTTGCCGCCGTTACCGCCGTTACCGCCGACACCGCCGCCGCCGTTCGGGAATCCCCCGTTACCTCCGAAACCGCCTTCGTTTCCACTCCTACCGGTCCCGCCGTCGCCGCCGCGGCCTCCAACGGCGCCGTTGCCGGCATCGGCCTGGTCGCTGGAAAAGCTGGTGCTCGCGATGCTCAGCGCGGTGCCGTCGTAGATGGCTCCACCGGCCGCCACGCCACCCGCACCGCCCGCACCGCCCACGAGGCCGGGCGAAGAAGCCACCGAGTTGGTGGCGTCGCCGCCGGCGATCCCAGTAACGCCGTTCTGAGTATTGCCGTAGGCGTCCTCACCGCCGCTACCGCCACCGCCGCCGCGCGCGCCTTCTCCGCCGAGGCCACCGTAGTTGCCGGCGCCGCCGGTGCCACCGCCGCTGCCGCTGCCGGCGATGGCGAAGTCGCTGGAGAATTGGTCGTTGCTAACGGTCACGGTTCCGCTGCCCTGGTGCCAGAGGGCGCCGCCCAATGCGGCCCCGCCTGCACCGCCCGCGCCGGCCGCCCCGGCCGGCCCGGGCGCCTTGGCGGGCCCGGACGCCCCGGGGCCGGCCCCGGATGCGGCCGTTCCGCCCGAGTCGGTGTCTCCGGTTGCGTTCCCGCCGCTCCCTCCGGAACCGCCGTTGCCGCCATAGCCGGCCGTCCCGCCATCACCACCCCGACCGCCATTTCCGCCGCTGGCACCCTGCCCGCCGTAGGCCTCGCTGCTGTTGAGCTGGGCAGAGGAGATGCTCGCGCCAGCGGCCGTGGCCACCGCGCCGCCGGCGGCTAGCCCTCCGGCGCCGCCCTTGCCGCCGGCGCCGCCCTTGCCGCCAGCTCCGCCGTTGACCGCCGTTCCACCCACGGCACCGCCGGCACCGTTGCCGCCGCTGCCATACGGGTTGGAAGCACCGCTGCTGCCGTCGCCGCCGTTACCGCCCCAACCACCGTCGCCGCCGGTTCCCCCAGTCCCGCCACGACCGCCCGGACCTCCGTTGCCGCCACTAGCTGAGCCGCTCACCGAGGCATTGGCGTCGATCGTGAGGGTGCCAACGTTGTAGATCTCCCCGCCGTAGGCAGCGCCGCCCGGTCCGCCCGCACCTCCCGCCGCGCCGGCGCCTGCGTTACCGCCGCCACCGGCCTGGCCACCGGGCGTACCGGGGTTTCCGTTGTCACCGAAGTTTTGTGGCGGTGCGCCGGCTACGCCCGGCGTGCCGTCCCCTCCCCGGCCGCCATTGGCGCCGCTGCCTGAGACCGAGTCGCCGCCCTGTCCGCCTGAACCGCCGTAGGCGCGGCCGCTGGTCATGCTTCCACCGTTGACAGTCAGCGTGCCGGCGTTGTAGATCGCTCCGCCGTAGGCGGCGCCACCCGCACCACCCGCGGTGGCGGGGGTCGGTGGACCGCCGGCGGTACCGGCCTCGCCCGTCGCGCCGTTGGTGCCAGGTGTCCCCGAGGAGCCGTTGGCACCGTCGCCACCCGTACCCCCGTGGGCCGTGTTGCCACTGAACGAGTCGTTGTTGAGCGTCACCGACCCGGAGGCGATCGACAGCGCCGCGCCCCCGGTCGATTTGCCCGCCTGGCCGGGGGCCGTCGACGTGCCCGCGGCGCCGTTGGCACCCTGAACGTACCCGTTCGCGAACGTCAGTCCGCCCAAGGTCACGTTGCCGCCGGACACCGCCATGATCCTCACGGCGCCCGCGCCGTTGAACTCGACCGAGTGACCATTGGCCTCGAGGTCGAGTGTCAGATTGGAGAGTGTCAGCGTCGAGGTGAACTGCACGTCGCAGTCCTGGCCGAAGTCCACCGTCCCACCCCCGGCCACGGCGCTCCGTATCGCGGCCTCCGTGCAGGTGGTGATGGTCGTCGTGTGCTCGGCCGACGCCGTCGAGACAAGCGCCGCCAGACCGGCAATCGTCGCCAGCGCTCCGGAGCCCAACCACCGGGTGGCGCGCCCGTGTCCGGTCCTGCCTGTCCGCCCAATAGCCGAGTGCCCCATGACCCCGCCTTCCTCAGTTGACCCCAGAACCTAACCCGATCCTAACCTACCAGGCACGGGCCGCGCGCGCAATGACATTCATCACTCCGACTGGTACGCGTTTTCTAGTTAACGACAAAGGCCACCTTGCGGTGGCCCTTGGGGTCTCGGTCGGCCGGTTTGCAGGGCTTTCGCAAGTCCCACGCCTTGTCGGCCTCGATAGCGGGGGCGGGATTCGAACCCGCGACCTTCGGGTTATGAGCCCGACGAGCTACCAGACTGCTCCACCCCGCGGTGTGAAGGCGATGATAGCTAAGTCGACCAGAGCTTGTGAAAGCTTCCGGCGGCGCGGCTGCGGTCAGCCGCGCAGCACGATCGCCTGGTGGAAGCGGCCCGCGCCGCGCAACTTGAGGAACATCGTGGCGTCCAGACCGCCGGGGCGGGCGGCGAGCGAGGCGGCACCGCGCGTCAGATGCAGGACGACCTTCCGGTGGGTGCCCGAGACAATCTTGAAGCTGCCGCCGCCGAGTCGGTGACCGTGTCTCGACACCGTCACGGTTCCGCGGCAGAGATCGGTCGAGTTGCCGATCCAGCACGCGAGGCGAGCGGTCGCGCGACGATTTGAGACGCGCAGGTGCGACCCCTGGAGCACGACCGGCGCCGCCGGCGAGCGGGGATTGAACGTCACCTCGTTGCCCCCGCCGTCGACTGCGGTGCACTGGCGGGTGGAGGTACACACAACGGAGTGAAGATCGCGCGTGTGCGCGACCGTGATCTTGACGGCATCCGAGGGCCTGAGCGGGTTGAAGGTGACCGCGACTCCAGGACCGGCACCGGCCCCTCCCGAACCTCCCACCGCCGTGCATTGCTCGCTCGTCGGGCAGGTGATCGCTTCAAGCGCGCTGCCCCAAGCGATCGTCGAGCGGGGTCGGGCTCCGGCGGCCGTCGGGTCGAACGTGACCTCGCCGCCGCCGGTCGCCGTCCCGCCGCCCAGGTCGACCGCCGTGCACTGGGTCGAGGCTGGGCACGCCACGGCGGAGGGGTCGCCAGAGGCATCGATGGTGTCGGCCTTGATCACGCGCGAGCCGTAACCGAAGGCGGGGACCGTGTTGAAGGTGATCTGACGACCGGAGGAGTCGACGGCGGTGCAGTGATTCTGGTCCCAGCACGAAACCCCAAGCAAGGGGTTGGCGCTGACCTGCTGCGAGCTGCCCTGCTCGAAGCCGGGTGCGACGCGGACATAGGTCCCGCCGTCCTCGATTACGACGCAGACTTCCCCGACACACGATTCCCCGGTCGCGCCTTGTCCCACGAAGAACGAGTTCGCACCAGTCGGTTGCGCTGGGTTGAACCGGAAGATGTACGCATCGAACCCCGGGGAAACCGTGTCACTGCCCGCGGCGTAGCACACGGTGGCGGAGGCGCACTGAACCCCGACGAGCTGGTAGTTGGACGCGAGCTCGGACCGGCTGGCGGCGCTGGCATGGTGCGGGTTGAACGTCACTTCGCCGCCGCCACCGTCGACGGCGACGCAGTCATCGCTGCTCACGCACGCGACGCTGAGCAGTCCGCCGGCGGATGGGTCGGCATGCTGGTCAATCTTGACTGGCTTAGGGCGGCTGCTTCGAGCCGCGCTCGTGGTCACGCCGAGCGCGAGCAGGGCGATCACACTCATCAAGGCGAGGCCGAACGCCCGTCGACGAGATGCCTGAGCCAGCTCGTCCAAGATCCTCCTGGGCATACGTGCCTCGCTTCCCCTCGCCGGTGGTTGCCGCCGCGAACATACAGAGTTCAACGTGTGTCAGGCATTAATTTTCGGTGCATTGCCGTGGGGCGCGGAGTAGAGTCGCGCCGCTAACCGACGACGGCAGGAGGGGGACCTATGGCTAGGCAATCACGACGCACCGCGAGTGGCGTCATGCGCCCGCGCCCGCGCTCGGCGGCGGCCATCCTCGCCGTCACGGTGGCGGCCACCCTCGCCGCGCTCGCAACTGTGCTCCTTCTGCCAACCGCCTCATTTGCCGCCGTCCACCCGAAGCGGGGTGACTGGGAGGCGCAAGGATCGGCGGGTGGCGTGAGCTTCCTCGTCACCCGAGCCAAGGTTCGCGGACACCGGGTAGAGGTCATCAGGGACTTCGTCGCCCAGGACGAGGTCGGGTGCAAAGGGCAAGCGCCAGGACCAGGTCTGTTCGAGCCCCTCGAGCTGAGGCTGGCGGTAATCCGCTCCGACGGACGCGTCTCGGCGAGCCGGACCAAGACCAAACCCGGCTACACCGTTACCGAGTCGCTCAAAGGCAGCTTCGGTAGCGGTCACGCCGGCACTCTTACCTTCCACCAAAGCACGACGGGGTTCGCCGGGAAATGCCACGCCAGCGAGCGGATCCATGCCCACCCCGGCACACGGCCCAGGATCCGCACCGGGATATGGCGAGGAACGGCGGCCGACGGCGAGCCGGTGGCGTTCGGCGTGGGTTATGGAGGCCGAGCGATTGTGAGCGTGAAGGGGATCCCGGACCATTGGGCATTCCAGTTCGGCGCCTGGACCTGCACGAAGGGCTCCAGCACGTGCACGGGCAACGACAACTGCTCCGACTTCACCGGCGACATGTTCATCAACCCGGACGGCTCGTTCTCCTACCAGTACAACGGCTTGCCCGGCAACCCGTTCCTGGTCGGCACGTTCACGGCATCGCACGCAGCGTCCGGAGACTGGCGCGAACCAGACGAGACGGATCCGTCGGGGAACCCGTGCGTCGCGGGTTGGAATGCCGCGCCCTCGGGGGGCTGACCGCCAACCCCTCGATTGGCACAGAATCGTTGCGAATACGTCTTGTTCTGTAACAGGGGGCTGGGCCACGATTCTGGGCGTGGCGACTCTCAAGCAGAAAATCGAGGCGGAGACGAAGATGCGGGACCTCCTCGCGAGCGAGGGGATGCCTGCGCCCGACGAGGTCGAGTACGGGTACACCTGCGTCCGGCTGTTCTGGCACGAGCCCAAGGCTTGCGTGATCGTCCAGATTGATGAGCCTCCTCCCGGCTGGAAGTTCGCCGAGGAGTTGGTCGACGGGACGGAGGACGGAACGATGTGACCTCTGATCCGGGGCACGGAAGCACGCGGTCGCATCCGTCATTCCGACCGGCGGGATCAGGCGGCGCGGTAGGGCAGCGTTCTCTCCCCTGCCCTACCGCTCGCCCGCGCTCGGTGGGCGGGGATTTGGCCGGGGCACCGGGACTAGTCTCCCGGCCGGCAGGTGAATGCGGTGCGGTAGCGTCGCGTGCTTGACCGACGTTGCCGAAGCGCTTGCCTCGTGGGCCACGGCGTTCGAGCCGACGGCGGACGATCTTGCTCTCGCTGACCGTTCCTTGCGGGACACGGTCGCGGTGATGTACGCGGCGCGGGAGCATCCGCTGCGTGGCCTGTTCGATCAGCTTGGCGAGGCGGGGCGGTTGGCCGCGCTGGCCCACGTGCTCGACTTCGACGATCTCCATATGGCCTCGACAACCCACGTGAGCGCCGTCTGCGTGGCGGCCGCGCTGGGGAAGCCCGGCGACGGCGTCCCCGACCGCGGCGACGGCGGCGACGGCGGCTCTGGCGCCCCAGGCGCCCGCGCCTACCTCGCCGGCGCCGGCATCATGGCCCGTCTCGGCACAGCGCTCGGCTGGCGCCACTACACGGCCGGCTGGCACGCCACCTGCACAGCGGGGGCGCCGGCGGCCGCGGTCACAGCGGCGGTCGCGCGCGGGCTGGATGCCGAGCGGACGGCGGCCGCGATGGCGCTGGCGATCCCGGGCGCCGGCGGCGTCCAGGCGGGATTCGGGACGGCGGCGAAGGCGCTCCAGGTCGGGTTCGCGGTCGATGCCGGCGTCCGGGCGGCCCGGCTGGCTGAGGCGGGTGCCAGCGCCGACCCCGGCGCGGTCGATCAGTGGCTCGAGCTCGTGGGTGGGAGCCGCACTGGCAGGACCGATGAGGCCGAAGCGGTCCCCGGGGGTCTGGCCATCAAGCTCTTCCCCTGCTGCTACGCCCTTCAGCGCCCGATCGCCGCGCTCATGCAGCTACGAAACCTCGACCCTGACCACGTCGAAGCGGTCCGTGTCACCACACCGACCGGATCCCTCAAGCCCCTCATTCACAGCCGCCCCACCACCGGCCTGCAAGGCAAGTTCAGTCTCGAATACGGAATCGCGGCGACGCTGCTTGACCGCCGCCCGGACCTCAACAGCTTCACCGACGAGGCGGTCCAGCGGGAGCAAGCGCAAGCACTGATGGCCCGAGTCGAAGTCAACGCCACCGACGGAGGCGATGGCCTCCTGGACGGTGAGGTCCAGATCGAGGTGGCGCTCAACACAGGCGAAACTCAGACGACGTCACTGCAGCTCCCGCCCGGGGCCCCCGGCCGCCCGCCCACCGACGAAGAAATCCACGCAAAGCTCGAAGCCTGCGCGGGACCCGAGGCGGCACCCGACATCGCCGCCCTGACCTGGCAGACCGCCCCGGCCTTCGTCAGCCAGATCTAAGCCCAGCCAGCCCTAAGCCCGGCCCGCAGCCGCCCGCCGATACCTGGCCACGGCCAGCGGCGCAAAGATGGCGATGATCACCAGCGACCACACGACGGCGCCCCACACGTAGTTGCCGGCCGGCGTCCCGATCCACAGCGCGCGCATCGCGTCGACGACGATCGTGAACGGGTTGATCTTGGCGAAGTCCTGCAACACCGGCGGCATCGAGGACACAGGGACGAAGGCGGAGGAGATGAAGGTGAGCGGGAAGACCGCGATGAACCCGGCCGAGTTGGCCGCCTCCGGAGAATCGACCAGCAGCCCGACCCAGGCGAACATCCACGAGAACCCGTAGCCGAACAGCAACAGGAGGAGAAAGCCACCGACTGCCTGCGGGACGCTGGTCTGGAAAGAGAAGCCAATCAGCAGGCCGGTGATGATCAGCACGGTCGCCGAGAGTGAATTGGTGACCACGTCTGACAGCGTGCGGCCGGCGAGCACGGCGGGCCGGGCCATCGGCAGCGAGCGGAAGCGGTCGATCAGGCCCTTGTGGACGTCCTCGTTCAGGCCGAGCGCGGTCACGAACCCGCCGAAGGCGATGTTCTGGACGATGATCCCCGGAATCAGGAACTCGACGTAGGGAATCCCGCCGGGAACGCTGATCGCCCCGCCGAACACGTAGCGGAACAGCAGGACGAACATGATCGGCTGAACGGTGAAGGCGAGCAGCAGGTCGGGCGCGCGCGGGAGCCGGATGAGGTTGCGCTCGGCGATGATCAGCGTGTCGCTGACGAGGCGCCTCATGCCGCCGCCTCCTCCGAGTCCGAGTCCGAGGCGGAGTCCGAGCCGAACCCGAGTCCGAGCCGACGCATCGGCCTCCTCAGCGGCGTGGCCGGTCAGCGTGAGGAACACGTCGTCGAGCGTGGGACGGCGGATTGCGAGGTCGTCGACCCCGATGCCCGCCTCGCTCAGCCGTCGCACAGCCTCGACGATCGCCCCTCGCCGCACGTGAATGTTCAGCGTCACCACGCCGTCGGCGCAGGTAGCGGGCGTGTCATCACCCATCGACGCCAGCGCCCGCACGGCGGCATCGGAATCCGAGTCTTCGTCGAGCGTGACCTCGAGCCGCTCACCGCCGACGCGATCCTTGAGCTGATCCGACGTGCCTTCGGCGATCACGCGGCCGTGGTCGATCACCGCGATCGTGTCGGCCAGCCGGTCGGCCTCGTCGAGATATTGGGTCGTGAGCAGCACGGTCGTGCCCTCGGACACCAGGTCCTCGATCGTCTCCCACAGCGAGAGCCGGCTGCGGGGGTCAAGCCCGGTGGTGGGCTCGTCAAGGAACAGCACGGGCGGCTTCGCCACCAGCGCCGCGGCGAGGTCAAGCCTTCGGCGCATCCCTCCCGAATATGTCTTCACCGGCCGGTTGGCGGCATCGACGAGGTCGAAGCGCCCGAGCAGCTCGCGTCCCCGGTCGCGGGCGCTACGGCGAGCAGCCCCGTAGAGGCGGCCGACCATGGTCAGGTTCTCGAGCCCGGTCAGGTTCTCGTCGACCGCCGCGTACTGGCCCGCCAGGCCGATCCGCTCGCGGACCTCATCGGCCTGGGTGACGACGTCAAGTCCGACCACCCGGGCGCTCCCCGCGTCCGGCTTGAGCAGCGTGGTGACGATTCGGACGACGGTTGTCTTGCCGGCGCCGTTCGGACCGAGCAGGCCGAGGACGGTCCCACGCGGCACCTCGAGGTCGACGCCGTCCAGTGCTTGCACCTTGCCGAACGCCTTGCGCAGGCCGGTGACGCTGATGGCTGACTCGCCATCCGGAACGACGGCGCGATCGGGGCCAGCGGGTGGGGCAGCATGGATCTCCATGCCTCCAGGGTACGGGGCGGCGACGGCGGGCCTCGGACGGGCGGCGAGAGCGGGCCGGCGAACGCCCTACAACTGCCGCGAGGACCAGAGGATGGCCGAGAGGACCACGCTCACGATCGCGATGACCAGACCGACGAGCCAACCCTGGCTCTTGGAGGAGACCATGATCGCGCCGATCGCGACGCCGATGCCGACGATCCCGCAGGTCGCGATGAGCCGGGTGAGGAGACGCTCCCCGACAAAGCGGCGACGCTCACGCCCGGGGAGCATGTTGCCGGCGGCCCCGCGATTGGCCGGCGCATCGCTCGCCGAGGGGGCCGACGTCGAGGCGGTTTCCTCGGCGGGTGGGTCCTGGGCGGACGAGCTCATGCTCGTGGTTTGCCCGGGCGAGAGGCCCCGGAAACCCGGGGGACCACCCGCGGGGAGTGCTGGGGACCACCCGCGGGGAGTGCTGGCGCCGGGCCTCGACCCCGAGGTAGCATCGCGGCGTGGGCACGTCGAGGGAGACAAGGTGACCTCAGTCGCCGACGTCGTCGGGAACACGATCGCCGCCCAGGGGGTGGAGGACGCCTTCGGGGTACTCGGCAGCGGCAACCTCGTCGTCACGAACGCGCTGTGTCGCGGCGGGGCCAAAGGCAACGGCGCCCACGGGGGCGGCGCCCGCTTCCACCACGCTCGCCACGAGAGCGCCGCGGTCTGCATGGCGGACGGCTACGCCCGGGTGACCGGTCGGGTCGGGGTGGTCAGCGTGCATCAGGGGCCGGGCCTGACGAACACGATGACCGGCCTGACCGAGGCGGCCAAGAGCCGCACCCCCGTGCTGGTGCTGGCGGGCGAGACGCCGGCGGCGGCGCTGACCTCGAACTTCCGGATCGACCAGCACGACCTGGTCGAATCCGTGGGGGCGATCGCCGACCGCGTCCACAGCGCCAAGACCGCCGCCGACGACGCGCTGCGGGCCTATCAGCGCGCGATCACCGAGCGCCGGCCGGTCGTGCTGATGCTGCCGATCGACATCCAGCCCGAGCAGGCGGCGACCACCGAGCCGCAGCAAGCGCCCCTGCCAAGCATCGATCCGCCGGAACCGAGCGCAAGCGCCATCAAGGCCGCGAAAACCCTGATCGAACAAGCCACCAAGCCGGCGATCATCGCCGGCCGCGGCGCTGTCATCAGCGAAGCGAGAGACGAAATCGAGGCGCTGGCCGACCGGATCGGCGCAATCGAAGCCACATCCGCCCCGGCCAACGGGCTATTCGACGGTCTCCCCTACGCCCTCGGCATCTCGGGCGGGTTCGCCAGCCCGTTCGCCGCCCAACTCCTCCCCCAGGCCGACCTGGTGATCGTGTTCGGGGCCAGTGCCAACCACTGGACGACCAAGCACGGAGCGATGATCGGGCAAGGAGCGAAAGTGATCCAGGTTGACGTCGAGCAGCGGGCGATTGGACGCAATCGGCCAATAGACCTGGCGATCGTCGGGGACGCCAAGGCGACCGCGCACAAGCTGACAGGAGCCCTCAGCGATCACGAGGCGACCGGCTTCCGGACCCCCGAGCTCGCCGACCAGATCGCCGCCCACCGCTGGCACGACGAGCCCTACGAAGACGCCTCCACCGACGAGTGGATCGACCCGCGCACGCTCTCAAAAACGGTCGACGAGAAGCTGCCAAAGCAACGCGCCGTCGCCGTCGACTCGGGCCACTTCCTCGGCTACCCATCGATGTACATCGGCGTGCCTGACGCTCGCCACTGGGTCTTCCCGAACGGGTTTCAGGCGGTCGGGCTCGGCCTGGGGAATGCCCTCGGCGCCGCAATTGCCGACCCGGACAGGCCGACCGTCGCCGCGATCGGCGACGGCGGAGCGTTCATGGCGCTGGCCGAGCTGGAAACCGCTACCCGGTTGAAGCTCGGCAACCTGCTCGTGCTCATCTACGACGACGCGGCCTATGGCGCCGAGGTCCATCACTTCGCCCCGATGGGGCACGATGTCTCGCTGGTCCGCTTTCCCGACGCGGATCTCGCGGCAATCGCCCAAGCCGCCGGGGCCCGCGCAGCAACAATCCGAAACCCGGACGACCTCACGGCGATCGACGAGTGGCAGGAGGAGCGCAGCGGGCATCCGCTCGTGCTCGACGCGAAGGTGAACCCCACGATCTGCGCGGAGTGGCTGGAGGAAGCCTTTCGCGCAGGCTGACCTCGGGCCGAGCGCCCCGTACGACCGACGACAAAAGGAGACCTCAAACCATGTCCAGCATCGAAACCAGTCAGGTCGGAGCCGTGCTCGAGGGAATCAGCGGGGGGTCGGTGCAGATCGTGGACCTCACCCAGCCGCTGAGCGAGTCGACGCCGGTGATCAAGCTGCCGCCGCCATTCGCCAACACCCCGTACCTCAGCCGGGAGGAGATCAGCCGCTACGACGACCGCGGACCGGCCTGGGCGTGGTACACGCTGACCATCGGCGAGCACACCGGCACCCACCTCGACGCGCCCGATCCACTGGGTCACCGGCAAGGACGGCGACGATGTCGCCTCGATCAAGCCGCAGCAGCTGATCGGGCCGGCATGCGTGATCGACAAGACGGCCGAGACCGAATCCGACAACGGCTACCTGCTGACGACGGCCGACCTCGAAGGCTGGGAATCCGAGAACGGCCCCTTCCCCGACGGTGCCTGGGTCCTGTTCCGCACCGGCTGGCAATCGCGGGCGCAGGACGAGGATGCGTTCCTGAACGTGGGCGAGAGCGGACCGGAGACGCCAGGGCCTGATGTCGAGGCGTCGAAGTGGATCGCCGCGCACGAGAACATCTCCGGCTTCGGGACCGAGACCGTCGGGATCGACGCCGGGTCAGCCGGGGGCATGGACCCCGCCTTCCCGCTGCACAACATGCTTCTCGGCCGGGGCGGTCTCGGACTGACCCAGCTCGCCAATCTCGACCAGCTGCCGATCACCGGCGCGCTGCTCGTGGTCTCGCCGCTCAAGCTGGTCGGGGGAACCGGGAGCCCGAGCCGGGTCTTCGCGCTCGTGCCGAAGGGATAGGCCCCGGCCATGACCGCCTCCGCCATGAGGGGCGCCCCCGCCGCCATGACCGCCCAGGCCGCCACCGACGGCATCGCGGACGTCATCGCCCGGATGGAGGAGATCGACGGCTCGCTCCCCCGCAAGGACGGGGTCGCCTACTTCAACCGGCTCTACCTCCAGGTGACGAAGGCGGTGCTCGAGGCCAGGGGGAGCACGACCTTCGAGGATCCGGACACGCTCGCCCGGCTTGACGTCGTCTTCGCCGATTTCTACTTCGACGCGGAGGCGACAGTCGGGAGCGGGGCGACCTGCCCGGTTGCGTGGCGACCCTTGATCGAGACGCGCAGCGAAGCCAGAGAGCCGATCCAGTTCGCGCTGGCGGGAATGAACGCCCACATCAACAACGACCTCGCACTCGCGGTCGTGAAGACCTGCGGCGAGCGCGGCCTGGCCCCCGACGACGACTCGCCGCTTCACGCCGACTACGAACGGGTGAACGCGCTCCTCCAGACCGTCGAGCAGGAGGTCGCCGGCTGGTACGACTCGGGACTGATCGCCGACGTCGAGGACATCACGCCGAAGCGGGCCGACGAGGCGCTGGCCATGTGGTCGATCGTCGCCGCTCGCGACGTCGCCTGGGAGCACGCAAAGGTGATCTGGGAGCTACGCGAGCACACCGAGCTCGCGAAAGCCTATGAAGCCGTCCTCGCGCGGACCACGGAGCTGTCAAGCCGCGCGATGCTCGTGTAAGCGGCCTAGCTGGGCACCTCGGCCCACGCCGCAGTCACCGCGTCGAAGTGCCGCTGCGCCGGCTCCGCCAAGCCCTCGTACAGCTCCCGGAACAGCTCAACCGCACGCCCGCGGGCCTCGCCCAAAGGCGCGAGCGCCTCCGGCAGCTCGGGGTCCAGGAACGGGAAGCCGCGAAAGAGATGGACGAGGCGCGTCCGCACCTCGAACGCCTCCGAATCGTCAATCCGCCGCCGGCGGACGAAGGGCGAGAACGACGCGACGAACGATTCGTAGCGGTCGATCAGCTCTGAGAGGTCCCACGCGCGGGCGACCAGGGACGGAAGGCCCGCCGGCGCGCACACGTCGCCACAGAACACGACCGCGAACTCGGCCAGGCCCAGTTCCGCGAGCAGCCGCTCGACCTCATCCGCGTGGTCATGCGGCGAGACCCACACGCTGTCCTGCACCGAGCCGAAGCCGAGGAAGCGCAGCCGCCGCGCCATGCGGCTTCGCTCGAGCCGGCGGTCCTCGGGGATCTGGTGGCAGATGACCGTCCACGTGCCGCCCTCATCGCGTGGATCACCGAGCGAGAAGATGCGGCCGTCACCCTCGGCCAGCAGCGCCTCGCACCGCGGGGTCAGCCGATAGTGGATGAGACGTCCGGTGCGCACGCGCGTCGATGAGGCCGCGCCGTACCAGCCGCGTCAGGGCGACCCGGGCGGCGCCGACCGAGAAGCCGAGCTCGCCCAGCAGCGTGACCAGGCCGCCCGACCACACGGTGTCCCCGGACGGCCGGACATAGAGACCGAGCAGCGTCATCACCAGGTCCTGGGGCTGGAACGGCTCCCCGGCGGGGGGCGGCGGCGAGGAGGTCGGGACCGGGCTCACGACTCAGAGAAGGTTCAGGGCCTCACGGCTCAGAGAAGGTTCAGGGGTTCACGGGTCAGAGAAGGTTCAGGGCCTCACGGTCAAAGCACCGCTCAGGGGGCTCACCCGGTCACGGACCCGATTCGCGCACGCCGGCCAAAGCGCCAACCGGCTCAAAGGTCCGCTGCAGCTCCTTCTGACCCGAGCCGTCGCGGCCGGCGGGCGGCCGGCGCGAACCCGCCCGGTACTGAGGAACCCATTCGACCCCGGCGTAGTCCTGCTCGGCCGCGGCGTGCAGCGTCCAGTGCGGGTCGTAGATGTGGGGCCGGGCCAGCGCGCACAGATCGGCCCGCCCGGCCAGCACGATCGTGTTCACATCGTCGTAAGACGAGATGGCCCCGACGGCGACCGTCGGGATCCCCACCTCATTCCGGATCCGGTCGGCAAACGGGGTTTGGAAGCTGCGACCGAACAGGGGCCGCTCCAGCGGCGAGACCTGGCCCGAGGAGACATCGACGATGTCGCATCCGTGCTCCAAGAGCATCGCGGCGAACGCCACCGCGTCATCGTCGTCGAACCCGCCCTCGACCCAATCGGTGGCCGAGATCCGCACGCTCATCGGCTTCTCCGCCGGCCAGGCCGCCCGGCAGGCGTCGAACACCTCGAGCGGGAACCGCGCACGGTTCTCCAGGGAGCCGCCATACGCGTCCTCGCGCACATTGGCCAGAGGCGAGAGGAAGCTCGAGAGCAGATAGCCGTGGGCGCAGTGCAGCTCGAGCAGATCGAACCCGGCGAAGACGGCGCCCTGAACCGCCCACACGAACTGCCCCACGACCACATCCATGTCCGTCCGCGACATCTCCCGCGGCACCTGGTTGCGGGGCGAGTAGGGAATCGGCGATGGGCCCATCACCGGCCAGTTGCCGGTCGGCAGCGGCTCGTCGATCCCCTCCCACATGAGCTTGGTCGAGCCCTTGCGCCCCGAGTGGCCGATCTGGGCGCCCACGGAGCACCCGCCGTAGTCGTGGGCGAAATCGACGATCCGCTTCCACGCCGCGACGTGGTCCTCCCGGTACATGCCCGCGCATCCGGGGGTGATCCGCCCCTCGGCCGACACGCACATCATCTCGCTCATCACCAGCCCCGCCCCGCCGAGCGAGCGCGCGCCGAGATGGACGAGATGAAAATCGCTCGGCGTCCCATCCTCGGCCGAGTACATGTCCATCGGCGAGACCACGACCCGGTTCGGCAACTCCAGCTCGCGCAGGCGCAGCGGCGTGAACATCGGCGGCTCCGGGCGCCGGATGCACGGAGGCGACGAACGCGGGGTCGCGCAGCCGCAGGTTGTCGTAGGTGACCCGCCGGCTGCGGGTCAGCAGGTTGAAGGCGAACTGCGTGCGCGGCTGGTCGACGTAACGGCCGATGCCCTCGAACCACTCGAGCGAGGCCTGGGCCGCCCGCTGGGTGCTCTCGACGATCGGCCGCCGCTCGGCCTCGTAAGAAGCAGTCGCAGCAGCAACGTCGTCGCCAAATGCAAGCGAACGCCCAGGCCAAGCGCCACCGCGTCCTCCATGGCCAGCTTGGTCCCCGAGCCGATCGAGAAGTGCGCGGTGTGGGCCGCGTCGCCGAGCAGGACCACGTTGTCCGCGCACCAGCGCCGGTTGCGGACGGTGACGAAGTTGATCCATTTCGAGTTGTTGGCGACGAGTCCGTGCCCCTCCAGCGCGTCGGCGAACAGATCGGCGCAGAACGAGACGCTGGCCTCGTCGCTCACCCCGGGGGGCAGGGGACCGGGAGTGAGACTGTCCAGTCCGGCCCGCGCGCCACGTCTGCTCGTGGGTCTCGACGATGAACGTGCTCATCTGCTCGTCGTAGGGATAGGCGTGGGCCTGGAAGACGCCCTCGGGCGTCTCCTCGATGAAGAACTTGAACGAGTCGAACACGAGATCGGTGCCGAGCCACATGTAGCGGCAGTGCCGGGGCTCGAGCGAGGGCATGAACTCCCGCCACAGAGCGGACCGCACGGTCGACGACGCGCCGTCCGCCCCGACGATCAGGTCGGCCCACGCGAGCTCGGCGAGCGGAGGCGCCTCGCACTCGAACCGGATCTCGGCCCCCAGGGCGAGGGCCCGCTCCTGCAGGATTCCCAGCAGCTCGCGCCGTCCGAGCGCGGCGAACCCATGGCCACCGGACCGGGTCACCTTGCCCCGATGGTGGATGTCGATGTCGCTCCAGCGGGCGAAGCGCTCGCAGATCGCCGCGTACGTCTCCGGATCGGCGTGCTCGAACACGGTCAGCGTCTCGTCGGAGAACACGACGCCGAACCCGAAGGCGTCGCTCGCCTGGTTGCGCTCGAACACGGTGACCGACCAGTCCGGCGCGATCTTGCGCATCAAGATCGAGAAGTAGAGGCCGCCGGGTCCGCCGCCGACGACCGCGATCCGCATGCGACTCTCACACGCCGAGGTCGCTGAGGTGCTCGTACTTCAGCGCCAGCCCGTTGACCACGTTGTGCACCAACGCCAGCGCCGCGCGCACGTTCGCCGCCGCGATCGGCGGCAGCGCCTCGTCGCCGGCCAGCGCCTTGAGCTCCTCGTACACGGCGAGCAGCCGCTCCTCGGACGGCGAGAGCTCGGAACCCAGCAGATCGGTCATGCCTCCGCTCCCACCGGCGCGTCGCGCAGATCGACCGTCCGCTTCGCCTTGAGCTCGAAGCGCGGCAGCTCGCCCTCACCCGCGCGCTCGACCCGGAAGTTCAGCCCCTCGTGGGCGTGCGAGAGCCGGCGGTGAAGGTCGTCGGCCAGCGCGCTCCCAGCTGTCGGGCGGCCAGCCGGGCTTGCACTCGACCCGCAGCGTGATCTCGTCCCGGATCCCCTCGCGGGTGATCACGGTCTGGAACTCGTCCACCTCGGGGAACTCGCGCACGATCGCCTCGATCGCGCGCGGGTAGACGTTCGTGCCGCGGACGATCTTCATGTCGTCGACGCGGCCGAGGATCCCGCCCTCGTAGATGTCGAAGCCCCGCCCGCAGGAGCAGCGTCGACGCCGGGACCTGGCACACCAGGTCGCCCGTCCGGTAGCGGATCAGCGGGATCGCGCCGCGGCCGAACGAGGTGACGACGCGCTCGCCGCGCTCGCCGTAGGCCACCGGCTCGAGCGAGACCGGATCGATCACCTCCTCGATCATGTGGTCCTCGATGATGTGGGTGCCGCCGGGCTGCTCGGAGCACTCGAACACCATGATCGTGCCGATCTCGGTCATCCCGGCGGTGTCGAACGCCTTCGCCCCCCACTGCTCCTCGATCAGCGCCTTCGTCTGCGGGATCGAGCCCGCCGGCTCGCCGGAGAGGATCAGCCGCGACACCGCCGAGCCCGGCAGGTCGATCCCCAGAACGGAAGCCTCCTGGGCCAGCCGCAACGCGTAGGTGGGGGTCGAGGCGACGACCGTCGCGCCGAAGTCGATGATCTGGCGCACGCGCGCCTCGGTCGTCTGGGCGCCGCCGGGCACGTTCAGGACCCCGACCTTCTCCATCGCGTAGTGCAGACCCCAGAAGCCGATGAACGAGCCGTAGCCGAAGGCGATGTAGGCGATGTCCGAGGGCCGGACGCCGCAGCCCCAGATCGCGTAGGCCCACATCTCGCGCGATCCACGACCAGTCCTTGCGCGAGTCAAGCGCGCGCAGCGGTCCGCGGCCGGTGGTGCCCGAGGTGGTGTGGACGCGGATCGCGCCGTCGGGACCGATCGCCGGCAGCTCGCCGTACGGCGGCGCCGCCTCCTGGGAGGCCATCCAATCGTCGCGGGTCAGCAGCGGGATCCGGCGCAGGTCGTCGAGCGACTGGAGCTGCGAGGGATCGAATCCGGCCTCGGCGAAACGCCGCCGGTACCACGGGCTGCGCGCCGCCGCCCACTCGCACTGATAGCGGAGCTTGGCAAGCTGAAGCGCGTCGAGCTGCTCGCGTCCGAGCGTCTCGGTCTTCGGGTTCCAGTAGGGGCTCTCGCCGGCCACCGTCTCCTCGCGGCGATGATACCTGACATTGCTGCGGACTTCTATGTCGAGTATCGTCGCGAGCAGAGGAGTGGGAGCTGAGCCCGTACCGCGCATCGGCCGCTCTGACCGAGAACTGGCAGCACTTCGACTTCGGTTGTCGCGACGGCGTCGCAACCGTCACGTTCAACCGCCCCGAGAAGCTGAACGCGCTGACCTTCGAGGCCTACGCCGACCTGCGCGACCTGCTCCGCCGAGCTCCCCCACCGCGGCGACGCCCGGGTGCTCGTGATCACCGGCCAGGGGCGCGGGTTCTGCTCCGGCGGCGACGTCGAGGAGATCATCGGCGAGCTGGTCAAGCTCGAGGCGGCCGAGCTGCTCGAGTTCACCCGCATGACCGGGCGCGGTGGTCAAGGCGCTGCGCGAGTGCCCGCTGCCGGTGATCGCGGCGGTCAACGGGATCGCCGCCGGCGCCGGCTCGGTGATCGCGCTGGCCTGCGACTTCCGGCTGCTCGCCGAGTCGGCCTCGTTCGCGTTCCTGTTCACGCGCGTGGGGCTGGCCGGCGCCGACATGGGCTCGGCCTACCTGCTGCCGCGGATCGTCGGGCTCGGCCGGGCGACCGAGCTGCTGATGCTCGGCGACAAGCTCGACGCCGCAGCGGGCGCTACGAGATCGGGCTGGCGACGCGAGGTCGTCGCCGGACGAGGAGCTCGCCGACGCAGCGCGCGCCGCTGGCCGACGCGGCTCGCCACCGGCCCGGCGTTCGCCTACTCGCCACCAAGTCGCTGCTCACCCGCGAGCTCGACATGGACCTCGGCAGCGCGATCGAGCTCGAGGCGATCGACCCAGGCGCTGATGATGAAGAGCGAGGACTTCGCCGAGTTCTACGCCGCGTGGAGCGAGGGGCGCAAGCCGGACTGGAGGGGCCGATGAGCAGTCGTCAACCCGCCCGAGCTGCCCGAAGCCGAGCGGCTTCTCGCACGCGGTCAAGGCCGGCGACGACCGTCTACCTGGCCGGCCAGATCGGCGACCGGCGAGACGCTGGCCGAGCAGTTCGACGGCGCCGCTGCGCAACCTGATGATCGCGCTGCGCGCCGCGGGCGGCGAGCCGCAGCGATCTCGTCTCGCTCCAGGTGTTCGTCACCGACGTTCGGCGCGTATAAGGGCTCGCTGCGCGAGCTCGGGCGGGTCTGGCGCAAGCACTTCGGGCGCCACTACCCGGCGATGGGGCTGTTCGGCGTGACCGAGCTGTTCGAGCCGAGCGCGAAGGTCGAGCTGATGGGCGCCGCCGTGATCGCGCGATGAGCGACCTGCACCTGAGCGAGCGAGCAGCGGGAGCTCTACGAGCACACGCGGGGGCTCGCCGCCGCCGAGCTGAGGCCGATCGCCGAGCGAGGGCCGGCCGGGCAAGGTCAACCGCCCGCTGGTCAAGGCCGCTCGCCGAGCACGGCCTGCTGCCCCGGCTGTTCGAGCGCCGCCTCCGCGATCGAGCTGTGCCTGATCCGCGAGGCGCTGGCCACGCGAGTGCACGGAGGCCGAGACGGCGTTCGCGCTCCAGGGCCTCGGCGCCTATCCGATCCTCCAGACCGGGAGCGAGCTTGCTCAGAGACGAGTGGATCCCGCGCGTGGCCGACGGCAGCGCGGTGGCCGCCTTCGCGCTGACCGAGCCGCAGGCCGGCTCCGACGTGTCGGCGATGACGCTGGCAGCGACCCCGACGGCGAGCGGCTACCGCCTGACCGGCGAGAAGCTGTGGATCTCGAACGCGCCCGAAGCCGACATCTACACCGTGTTCGCGCGCACCGACGAGGGCCTGCAGCGCGTTCGCCGTCCCCGGCGACGGCCGACGGCCTGAGCGGCGAGCACAAGCACCTGCTCGCGCCGCACGCGATCGGGAGCCTCCGCTTCGATCAGGTCTTCGTCCCCGCCGACCACGTGCTCGGCCAGCCGGGCGACGGTTTCAAGGTGGCGATGCGCACGCTCGACCTGTTCCGTCCGAGCGTCGGCGCGTTCGCGATCGGGATGGCCCGCCAGGCGCTCGAGACTCGCGGTCGAGCACGCCTCGCGACGCCAGACGTTCGGCAAGCCGCTGAAGGACCACCAGGCGGTCGCCCACCGGCTCGCCGACATCACCGCCCGGACCGAGGCCGCCCGGCTGCTCGTCCACCAGGCCGCCGCCGCGCACGACGCGGGCCGATCCGACCCGGCGCGGCGCCGCCATGGCCAAGCTGCTGGCCACCGAGATCGCGCAGGAGGCGGTCGACTTCGCCGTCCAGGTCCACGGCGCGAGCGGGCTCGAGCGCGGCCACCCGCTCGAGCACCTCTACCGCGAGGTGCGCGCGCCGCGGATCTACGAGGGCGCGAGCGAGATCCAGCGCGAGATCATCGCCCGGCGGATGTTCGCGGCCGCAGCGCCGGCTCCGGTCCCAGAACCGTGACGTAGCCGTGGACTACGGCGTCTTCCTCCCGGTCTCCGGCGCGGCCTCCACCCGCGCCGGGCTGACCCACGCCGCGCAGACCGCCGAGCGGCTCGGCTTCAGCACCGTGTGGGCGGCCGACCGGATCATCATCCCGTGGAAGATCGAGACCGAGTACGCGTACAGCTGGTCGGGCTCGTTCATCGTCCCGCCGGAGAAGCCGTTCCTCGAGGCGATGACCGCGCTGGCGTTCCTGGCCGGCGCGACCGAGCGAGTGAAGCTCGGCGTGAGCGTGCTCGTCGGCCACCTACCGCGACCCGGTCCACTGGGCCAAGGTCGCAGCGACGATCGACTGGCTGTCGGAGGGCCGGTTCATCCTCGGCGTCGGGATCGGCTGGATGCGGGAGGAGTTCGAGGCGCTCGGCCGGGGCGAGCTGTTCTCCCAGCGCGCCGCGGTCGGCGAAGAGCAGCTCCAGGTCGCCCGCAACCTGTTCACCGAGGAGCACTGCACCTTCCACGGCGAGCACTACGACTACGAGGACATCGCCTTCTATCCCGAAGACGCGGGGCGCCGATCTGGTGCGGGGGCGAGAGCCGGGCGCCCAGCGCCGCGCCGGCCTCCACGGGGACGCCTGGTTCCCCTACTTCGCCCGGGTCACGCCCGAGGAGCTGCGCAAGCGCTACGAGAACGTCCGCCAGGCGGCGCAGAGCGCCGGGCGCGACCCCGACGAGATCAGCTCAACGCTGCCTGTCGGTCGAGGTCACCGACGAGCCCGTAGAGCAGGAGCCCGACCGGCTGCGCGGGCACGCCCGAGCAGGTGGCCGAAGCGCTCGAGCGCTTCGCCGACGTCGGCGTCGAGCACGTCGCGCTCCAGTTCCTGGTCGGCCGCTATCCGGAGCGCCTGGCGCAGATGGAGCGGCTGATGCCGGTGCTCATGGGATGAGTCGCCGTGTCGTCGTGACCGGCGGGGCCAAGGGGATCGGCCTGGCGATCGTCAAGCGGTTCGCCGCGCTCGGCGACGAGGTGATCGCCCTCGGGCGCGACGCTCAAGCCCTGCAACGCCTGTCCGATGTCCAGACCACGTCTGCGACGTCACCGACGAGGCGGCGGTGCAGCGGACGTTCGCCGCCATCGGCGAGGTCGACGTGCTGGTCAACAACGCCGGGATCGCCGAGAGCGCGCCGCTGGCGCGCACGAGCCTGGCCGACTGGCAGCGCCACTTCGACGTCAACGTCACCGGCGCCTTCCTGTGCTCCCGCGCCGTGGTGCCGGGGATGCGGGAGCGCGGGTCCGGATCGATCATCACCGTGGCCTCGACCGCCGGCACGACCGGCGCGCCGTACACCTGCGCCTACACCGCCTCCAAGCACGCCGCAGTCGGACTGACCCGGGCCTTGGCCGGCGAGCTGGCGCGGCAGCGGGGTGCGGGTCAACGCCGTCTGCCCCAGCTACGTGCGCACCGACCTGATCGCGCGCGCGATCGCCCGGATCGTCGAGACCGACCGGGCGCAGCGAGGCCGAGGCGGAGGAGGCGCTGGCGGGGCAGACCGCGCGGAACCGCCTGCTGGAACCGGACGAGGTGGCGGAGCGGGTCGTGTTCCTGGCCTCAGACGAGGCCGCGGGGATCAACGGGCAGGCCCTGCCGGTCGAACCTCAGAGCTGACACTCCGGGCACCAGTACGTCGTCCTCCCCCCTACCCGCGCCCGCTCCAGCGGATGGCCGTCGCGCGGACAGACGCCGTCACGTTCCCTCGCCTCGACGAACCGTCCCGTGTGAGCGCCGCCCTTGCGGATGGCCGAGCGCACGGCGGCGCGGGTCGCCCGGCGTAAGAGATCGAGTTCGTCCTCAGACAGATCCGACGTCCTTCGCAACGGGGAGATTCGAGCCTGCCAGAGGATCTCGTCGGCGAGCAAGTTGCCGATCCCGGAGATCGCCTTCTGGTCGAGCAGCCGGGCCTTGATCGGGGCCCGCCCGGCGCCGATCCGGCGGCGGAACTCGTCCCGCCCGACGAGCGCGGCGTCGGGACCGACGTGCGAGAAGTCCGGATTGAGAACCGCCCGGCCGAGCCGGCGCTTGTCGCGCAGAACCAGCCGGCCGCCGTCCTCGAACTCGATCGTGAACCGGTCCCAGCGTGAGCGGTCGTCGGGATCGACGACGATCCGCCCGGCCATCCCCAGGTGCAAGCCGAGGACCGGCCCATCGTCGGTCTCGAGCCACATGAACTTCCCCCGGCGGTGCGCGGCCGCCAGCGCGTGCCCGGTCAGGGCGGCGGCGATCTCGCCCGGGGCGTGCGGGCGGCACACGTACGAGTCTCGGTCATCGACGGCGACGATCCGGCGTCCCAGGGCCGACTCGAGCGTCCGGCGGGCGCGTTCCGCCTCGGGTAGCTCGGGCATCAGCCGAGCAGCTTCCGCAAGGCCTCGGCGCCGTCCCACACATCCACGAACCGGGTGGTGAGCGGCGAGAAGCCGAAGCGGATCACGTCGGGACGGCGGAAGTCGACGATCACCCCACGCTCGATCAGCTGGGCGCACAGCTCGCGCGCGCCGTGCACCGCGAGCGCGACGTGGGCGCCGCGCACTTCCCAATCCCGGGGCGAGGCCAACGTGACGCCGTTCGAGGCCAGCCGCGCGTCGGCCAGCGCCACCGCCAGCTCGGTCAACGCGACCCCCTTCTCGCGGATCCGCTTGATCCCCGCCTCGGCCACCAGCCGCACCCCCTCCCGCACGGCGGTCAGCGCGAGGATCGGCGGCGTCCCCGAAAGCAGTCCGGTGACGCCGGGGGCGGGAACGTAACCCCGCTCCATCTCGAACGGATCGGCACGACCGAGCCAGCCCCAGATCGGCTGGCGGATCTGATCCTGAAGGTCGTGCCGCGCGTACATGTACGCGGGCGCGCCCGGGCCGCCATTCAGGTACTTGTACGTGCAGCCGACGGCCAGGTCGGCCCCGTCCGCATCGAGGGCCACCGGCACCGAGCCCGCACTGTGGCTCAGGTCCCACAGGGTCAAGGCGCCGGCGTCGTGCGCTACCGAGCTGATCGGACCCATCGGCGCCACGTAGGCCGACCGGTACGACACGTGCGAGAAGGTGACCAGCGCCGTCTGGTCAGACACCGCGTGCGCGACCTCCGCCGCGGTCGGTCCGGCACAGGGATCGAACGTCAGCCAGCGCACGGTTAGCCCCCGCGCCGCCGCGAGCCCCTCGAGGACGTAACGGTCGGTGGGGAAGTTGTCGACATCCGCGACGATCTCGGTCCGACCCGGGCGCAGGTCAAGCGCGGCCGAGGCGAGCTTGTAGAAGCAGACCGTGGTCGAGTCGCCGACCACCACCTGGCCCGGCGCGGCGCCCAGCACCTCCGACCCCAGGAGGTCCCCGACCGCAAGCGGGAGCGAGATCCACCCGTCCTCCCACCCGCTGACGATCCGCGTGCCCCACTGGCGCACCACCCGCTCCAGAGCCTCCACCGTGGAGACGGGCAGCCGCCCGAGCGAGTTCCCATCCAGGTAGACCAGCTCGTCGTCGATCACGAACCGCTCGCGAAACCCGGCCAGCGGGTCGGCGGCATCGAGCTCGGCAAACCGCTCACGCGTCAGCTCGTGCGCCGCTTGGCTGTCGATCATGGCTCCCGATACTACGGTGTCACCACTGCAAGAGTAACTTTTCACCTCCCGGCCTTGAATTCGTCCGGAGCGTGAGTTACCCTGGCTGAACCCTTTAGGAGATTCATCTAATGGCAACCCTCTTCAACACCCACCTGATCAGCGGCGACGCGGCAAAGCTGCCCGCAACGTTCGCCACGCGCCTGCGCGATCCCGGCCAGCGGACCGCTGCCAGCGTGAATGATCATGCCCTCGCCCGGAGGTGTGCGCCCTAGAACCGGCGCAAACACACAGGATCCGACGCGAGGGCGGCCCAACGGGCCGCCTTTTTTATTGCCCACTTTCAACCTTTCGGACGGTGATGTTCAGCTTGAAGCAGACCTCTTCGTAACCGCGCCCCGCAAGTAGTCACTCAGTTTTCACTCCCTGTGACACAGGGTGTGCCGCCGCATGCACTTTTTGAGTGCACACGGTGACACACCAGCCACCACCTCCCCATAAACCCAACCAACCCCCGAAAGGAGGTCTCCCATGTCGGGAGAGCAGCGGGCGGCGATCTCTCGCCTGCCCAACTCGGTCTCGGTCTTGCGACGGGCCTCGCCGGCCGCCGCAATCCCGAACCAGCAGTACCGATCCCAGCGTGAACGGCTCGGAGCGACACAGCCTCGCAATCCGGCAGCCGCGGGTCGTCCAGATCAGGGACCTACAGGACCGCTATCTGAGACGACAATGGAATCGGCAGGCATAAGCAGCAGCGGGCGGGTCAGGTCCGCCTCGAACCGATCGAGGCGGATCGACCCGCCGCGCGCCCCGGCGGCCCCGAGCCGGGCCGGCTCACCGCCCCAGATACGCCCGCTTCAGGTCCTCACTCTGAAGCAGCTCCGCGGCCGGCCCCTCGAGCACGATCTCGCCGGTCGAGAGCACGTAACCGCGGTCGGCGATCGACAAGGCCATGGTCGCATTCTGCTCGACCATCAGCACCGCCACCCCCGACTCGTGGACCTCCTTGATGATCCTGAAGTTCTGCTGGACCAGCGCGGGCGAGAGGCCCATCGACGGCTCGTCCATGAGCATCAGCCGGGGCCGCGACATCAGCGCCCGGCCCATCGCCACCATCTGCTGCTCGCCGCCCGATAGCGTCCCGGCGAGCTGCTCCCGGCGCTCGTAGAGGCGGGGGAAGAGCTCGAATACGCGCTCGAAGTCCGGTCCCAGGTCCTCTCCTCGGCGAAGCACCGCGCCGAGCTCCAGGTTTTCGTACACCGTCATCCCCCGGAACAGCCGCCGGTTCTCGGGGACGATGGCGATCCCGCGGGAGATTCGCGTCGGCACATCACACCGGTTGACCTCCTCGTCCTCGATCAGGACTCGCCCGGCGCGGGGGCGAACGAGCCCGAGCACCGTCTTCAGGGTGGTCGACTTGCCCGACGCGTTGCCGCCGAGCAGGCACACCAGCTCGCCCTTGTCGACCTGGAGCGAGACCCCTTCGAGGATCCGCATCTGCCCGTAATAGGTGGTGACGTTGTCAAGCGCGAGCAGCATCAGGCTTCGGCCAGCGCCTCGGGATCGCGTCCCAGATAGGCCTCGACGACGCTCGGATGCGTGGCCACGGTGTTGAAGCTGCCCTCGGCGATCTTGACCCCGTGATCGAGCGCGACTACGCGGTCGGAGATCCCCTCCACCACGTGCATGTCGTGCTCGATGACCAGGATCGCCAGGCCCAGCTCGTCGCGCAGGCGCCCGATCAGCTCGGTCACCTCGTGCGTCTCGTTCGGGTTCATGCCGGCGGCCGGCTCGTCGAGGAGGAGCAGTCGCGGCCGCGTGGCCAGGGCGCGGGCGATCTCCAGGCGCCGGCGGTTGGCGTAGGAGAGAACGTAGGCGGGCTGGTTCCAGCGGTAGCCCATCAGCCGCTCGCCAAAGAACGACAGCACCTCCTCGGCCAGCGCCGCGACCTCGCGCTCCTCGCGCCGCGCGCGGGGCAGGCGGAGGATCGACTCGGGCGGAGAGGCCTTGGTCTTGCCGTAGGTAGCCGCCTTGACGTTCTCCTTGACCGTCATGTTCTGGAACAGCCGCAGGGTCTGGAAGGTTCGGGCGATGCCCCGGCGGGTGATCCGATCCGGGCGCAGGCCGGCAATCGACTCGCCGGCGAAGCGGACCTCGCCATCCGAGGGCCGGTAGACGCCGGTGATCACGTTGAACACGCTCGTCTTCCCGGCTCCGTTGGGCCCGATCACACTGACGATCTCACCCTCCCCCACGGCGAGATCGAGGTCGGAGAGCGCCCGCAGGCCGCCGAACACGAGCGAGAGCTTGTCGAGTTCGAGCAGGGGCGAACCCGAGCCGCTCACAGGACCTCCATCCGCGGCGAGCCGAGCAGCCCGTTGGGACGCGCCGCCATGGTCACGATCAGGATCGCCCCGAGCATGATCTGCGTGGTGATCGACGGGTTCACGATCAGCCGTGACTCCCAGCAGCAAATGGCGACATAGACGGTGGGGACGATCAGCACCAACCGGGCGATGCCCTGCACGCGCACGAGTACGAGCAGCAGAACGATTGTCACGACGAACAGCACGTTGCCGTAGCCGGTGGGATTCGAGGGCACGATCGCCCAGTAGTTGACCGCGTTGCCGATCCAGCCACCGCTCCCCGCCGAGCCCGCGGTGACCGAGCTCGAGATCGCGCCCGCGACGTTGTAGGCGACGAGTCCGAACACGACGATCCCCACGAGGACCGCGGCCAGGTACCGCCACGGCCTGATCTTCATCACCAAGGCGAGCAGGAGGAGTCCGTAGAACAGGTAGGCCGCGTCGGTGGGGCTCGCCAGCATCTGCTCAATCGCCGTGACCACGATCCCGCCCAGGATCGCCCCGGCGATGCTGCCGGTGCCGCCGAGGACGAGACAGGCGTAGATCAGGATCAGGATGTTCTCGGTGAAGTTGGTCGGGAACACGCTGGTCTGCTCGGCGGCGAACAGCGTCCCGGCCAGCGCTCCGACCATCGCGGCGAAGCTGAAGGCCATCACCTTGAGCTTGTTGATCGGAATGGTCATCGCCTGCGCGGCCAGCGGGTCGTCGCACAGGGCCCGCCAGGCCCGCCCGGTTCGCGACGTGTCCAGCAGGTGGAGGATCGCCGCTAACGCGGCGGCGAAGCCGAGGGCCAGGTAGTAGTAGTTACGCGGGGTGGTGAACGAGGTGCCGAAGCTGTGGAAGTTGTCGATCGAGAAGATCCCGTTGACCCCGCCCAGGGTCCCCGGATCGACGTTGTTGACGACCTCGACGAACGCCTGGCCCACGAACAGGGTGACGATCGCCAGATAGTCGCCCTCGAGCCGCAGGGCGATCAGCCCGATGACCACGCCCACCCCACCGGCCGCAACGAGCACAATCGGCAATGAGGCGATCGCGGGCAGGTGAGCGCCGCCGGCTCCCGCGCTCCCGAGCGCACTCGAGGAGAAGATCGCGTAGCCGTAGGCGCCGAAGCCGAAGAAGGCGATGTAGCCCAGGTCGAGCAGCCCGGCCCAGCCCACGGCGATGTTGAGCCCCATGGCCAGGATCGCGTAGAGCAGGCAGTTGAAGCCCACGGTGAGGATCCCCACGCTCCCGGTCAACTGCCCGAAGATGATTCCGGCGATGGTCACCAGGGCGAGCCGGGGCCACCACCCGAAGCGCTCGTCGAGCGCGGCCAGCCGGCGCCCGAGCGGCGAGCCGAGGTCGCGGCGCGTGCCGGACTGAGCCACCCACTCGTCAACGCCGATTCTGGGCATCACACCTTCTGCATGGCCTGCTGTCCGAGGATCCCTACCGGGCGGATCAGCATGGTCACGATCAGGATCCCGAACACGATCAGGTCGGAGTACTGGGTGGAGATGTACTGGAGGCTGAATGCCTCACACAGCCCGATCAGGATGCCGCCGATCATCGCTCCGGGGATGCTTCCGATGCCGCCCACCACCGCCGCGGTGAACGCCTTCAGACCGGCCAGGAAGCCGATCGTGTTGGAGATCGAGTTGAACTGAAGCCCGGACATGACCCCGGCCACGCCCGCCATCACCGATCCAATGAAGAAGGTCATAGAGATCGTGCGGTTGACGTCGATGCCCAGCATCTCCGCCGCCTCCCGATCGGAGGCGACCGCGCGCATCGACCGGCCCAGCGTGGTGCGGGTGACCAGGAGCTGAAGACCGAGGCACATCACCGCCGTCATCACGAAGATCAGGATCTGGACGGTGTCGATATGGACCCCGCTGATCTTCAGCCCATTCGTCGTGGAGATGAAACTGGGGGTCGAATAGCTGCGCACGAAGCCCCCGAAGAGCAGCAGGATCGTGTTCTCGAGCACGAACGAGATGCCGAGCGCGGTGATCAGCGGAGCGATCCGCGGCGCGTCGCGCAGCGGCCGGTAGGCGAAGCGCTCCATCGCCACGCCCAACGCTCCGCACCCGCCCCCGGCGAGGATGAACATGATCAGGATGAGCAGCGGCACCGGGATCGACAAGGCGCTCGAGCCCCCGAACCACTGGATGACGAAGTAGCCGATGTACGCCCCCACCATGTACACGTCGCCGTGAGCGAAGTTGAGCAGCTTCAGCACCCCGTAGACCATCGTGTAGCCCAGCGCGATCAGCGCGTACAGGCACCCGGTGGTCAGCCCGTTGACGACGGTTTGGATGAAGACCTGCATGCCTCGCCCTACTTAACGCCCACGGCGCCGCCCGCGGGGTGCGGACGGCGCCGTGACCTTACTCATGAACGGACTACTTCGGCGGGATCTCGACGTACTTGCCGCCGCTTTCGATCTTGAACAGATAGCCATTGTTACCGGCAAGGTTGCCGCCGGCGGCAAAGGCGATCGGGATTCCGAGGACGTTCCCGCCCGCGGGAATGTTGGACTGCTTGATCGCGGCCAGAACGTTCGACCGCGTCGGCTTTTGACCCGAGTCGCAGACCGACTTGATCGCCCGCATCACGACGTCCGTGGCGGCGTAGGTCGGGCACGCCGAACGGCCCGTAGGGACCGTACTTGGCCACGCCGGCCACGACCGACTTATCGAGCGGCGCGCTCGAGGTCGAGATGTCGGGGCCGAAGGCCGAGACGTAGCTCCCCGGGATCTTGAACTGCGAGGGGGAGTTCGTGCCGTCGGTTCCGAACAGGACGACCTTCTTGCCCTGCTGCTTGAGGTCGAGCCCGAACTGCTGGGCGTTGGCCGCGGTCTGCCACGGCAGCATGACGACGGTCTGCTGCGAGGTGACCTTGTTCGCCAGCGACGACAGCGCCCCGGACAGGGTCGCGCCCGTGTCGGTGCCGTTGTAGGTGAGGTGCGTGACCTTCACTCCCGCCTTCTGGAAGACCGGGGTCATCACCTTGACCAGGCCCTGTGAGTAGGCCTCGTCGTCGTCGACGATCATGACCGCCTTCGGGTGCAGGTGCGTGATGGCGTAGTTGGCGTCCTGCGGTCCCTGGATGTTGTCGTCGGGGACCACGCGGAAGAAGGTCGGGTTCTTGCCGCCCGTCGCCAAGGCCGGCAGCGTCGCCGAACCTGAGACGAAGGCGATTCCAGCCTTACCGAAGACCGGGCCGACGGCCTCGACCTCCTGGCTACCCGCGGGCCCGACGACCGCGACCGCGGGGGAGGCAACGATCGTCTGCGCCCTTGGAAACGGCAATTGACGGGGTCAGCTGCGTGTCGTCCTGCCCCAGCGTGACGCTGGTGTGGTTGGACGCGTTGTCGTTGGCCACCGCCAGCTGAGCGAAGTGCAGCTGCTCGAGGCCGACTGGCGCGACCGGGCCGGTGAACGGTCCCTCGATCGCGATCGAGGCAGAGCACGACTTCGACGAACCGCTCGTCGAGGCAGTCGTGCTGCTGCTCTTCTTGCTGCCGCAGCCCGCCACGACCAGCGCGGTGAGCAGCATCACAGCAATGATGATCCTTCCCTTCATTGATTTGGCCTCCTGGTGTGGGGCATAGCTTGCGTTGTCTGATTGCTGGTAAGCGGCGGGGCGGCTTCATGCGCAGGCGTCCCGTCGGGGTAGTACGCGGCCGCCGGCGATCCGGCGGGGCAGAACACGCCGAGGACGCGCATCGTCGCCTCGCCCGTGTTCTGAAGGCAGTGGACCGTGCGGGCCGGGAGCCGGATGCACGCTCCGGCCTGCAGTGGCTCGTGCACGCCCTCGCTGTGGAACACGCCCTCGCCGTCGAGGACGTAGATCACCTCGTCGTAGGTGTGGAAGTGCTCGGGCGCGCGGGCGGTCGGGATGTAGCCGACGAAGTGGGTGGCGGAGCGCAAGCCCGCTCGCGGGATCGGCGACGATCCTGAACTCGCGCTCGGTGGTGGCCTGCTCGGCCACCTGATCGGAGAGACGCCGGATGACGACGCCGGGGGACGAGCTCGCGTCCTCCCGCGCGGAGATCCGCACCGCCACCATCCGCAACGGCTCGGGTTGGTCGTTCTCGACCTCGTACTTCGTCCCGGGAGCGAGGTAGGCCCCGCTCTCAGGCTCGAGCGCGTGGCGCTCGTCGCCGGTCCGCAGCGCACCCCGGCCGGCGAGAACGAACAGGACCTGTTCCGCCGCGCCGGTCTCACGCGCCTGCGAATGCCCCTGCTTGCACTCGAGCACCGACTGGGCGAGCGGCTCGACGCGCGACCGTAGCGCGCTCGCTGATCGTGACGTCTGGGTGCGTGGTCGGGGTCACGGAATCAGCGCGGACGACCTGGGCCGCTGCGCCGAGATTCGCGCTCTCGGGGTCAAGCACCTGCATCAGCCACTCTCGAGCGTCGCCTCGACCGTGACCTTGGTGGCCGCCAACGCCCGCGAAACAGTGCAGTTCTTCGCATCCTCGGCGAGCTCGGCGAACCGCTTCTCATCGACGCCGGGGACGTCGGCCAACCGTCCGCAGTTCGATACTCGTGATGTCGAATCCGCCGTCGCTCTGCTCGAGGCGTGACCCGCGCTTCGGTGCGCAGCTCCCGGGGCGGATGGCCCTCCTCGGACAGGAGATTGGCCAGCGACATCGTGTAGCAACCTGCCTCGGCCGCTGCCATCAGCTCCTCGGGATTGGTGGCCGATCAACCGTGCTCCACCCGCGCCTTCAGCGAGTAGGGCCCCTCGAACGCTCCGCTCGAGAGCGCGATCCGTCCGCCGCCGTCTGCGACGGTTCCCTCCCAGCTGGCCTGCGCGTTGCGCATGACACGAAAGCTCACAGCACCCCTCTCCGAGAACCCCGCTGGCGGCGCCGGATCCCGGCGGCCGCCAGCTATTTGACCTGTAGGGTCCGGATCAAATCATGCGCGGCCAAGGGAGCACAAGCCGCGCATGCTTTAGCTTTTCGTTAGCGGTGACCGGCTTAGCGAGCAACACCGATCGACATCGACGCCGTCCGGCGTCGCGCTTCTCGTCGCTCGCAGACCGGGTTCGCCTTCTTCGACGCTCCCGGCGGCTCCCAGGTCCCCGACGAGGTCGGCGAGGCGATCGCGCGGGCGCTGCGCGAGGCCAGCGCCAACCTCGGCGCCGGTCTACGCCACCAGCCACCGCGTCAAGGCGATCCTCGAGACAGGCCGAGGACGAACGCGGCCCGGTTCCTCGGCTGCGACCCGCACGAGGTGATCTTCGGGGCGAACATGACCTCGCTCGAACTTCATGCTCTCGCGCACCGCGGGTCGGCGATTTCAGCCCGGCGACGAGATCCTCGTCTCCTCGCTGGACCACGACGGCGGCGTCGCGCCCTGGCTCGAGCTCGCCCACGACAAGGACCTGGTCGTCAAGCACATCGAGCTTCGTCGCCGACACCACGCTCGACTACGACGACCTGGAGCGAAAGCTGTCGCGACCGCACGCGGGTGGTCGCGTTCGCCTGGGCCTCGAACGCGGTCGGCACGATGGTCGACGCCCAGCGCGTGTGCGGGATGGCCCACGACGCCGGCGCGCTGGCCTGGATCGACGCCGTCCACTACGCCGCCCACGCCGCCGATCGACGTGCGCGCGATCGGCGCCGACGTGCTGATCTGCTCCCCCTACAAGTTCTGCGGCCCGCACCTCGGCATCGCCTACGGGCGCGCCGCGGTGCTCGAAGAGCTGGCGGCCCTACAAGGTGCGCCCGGCGCCGATGGACCCCCTGGGCCGGCGCTTCGAGACCGGCACGCCGCCCTACGAGCTGCTGGCCGGCTTCAACGCGACGTTCGACTACCTCGACTCGATCGGCGGCTTCGCCGCGATCGTTCCCTACGAGCGCTCGCTCGGCCAGCAGTTCCTGGACGGGACCGCCGACGCCGTCACCGTCTATGGCCTGCCGGGGATGGAGGGGCGGGTGCCGACCTTCCTGGTCAACGTCGACGGCGTCGCCGCCGCCGACGTCGCCGCCGCATCTCGCCGAGCTCGGGATCGGGCGTGTGGGCCCACGACTCCTGGTACTCGCTCGACCTCTACCGGCGGCTGGGCTACGAGGAGCAGGCGGTCCGGATCGGCTTCATCCACTACAACACGCCTGGAGGAGGTCGACCGGCTGGTGCGGGGCTGGATCGGTGGGCGGGCGGTAGCGGCTCGGACCGGCCGGGCGCGCCTGAGCGCGGGCCCCTACGCCGGCGGGCGCGCCTGCTCGGCGTCGAACAGCTCGACCAGCCGGCTGCGGGCGTCCCACAGCTGCGGCAGCTGGCGCTGGGCGATCAGCTTGCCCAGTACCTGACCGGGGTCCCCTGCGTGCCGATCGTGTCCTCGCCGAGCGCGCGGGACGAGTCGCGTAGTGGCGGAAGCGCCAGACCCAGATCCGCTCGTCCCAATCGGTCAGCAGCTCGGCCAGCTGGTAGAGGTCCTCGAACTCGTCGGCTGCGCCGGTAGAGCTCGGTCAGCTCGAGCGCCGGCACGCTCGAGCTGCCGGTCGAAGGCGCCGCGACAGCCGCTGGGTGACGCCCGGCGACGCGCCGGAAGCCCGGGCGAGTCGAAGCCGCTGCCGTGCCCGAGCGACGACGCGGATCTGCTGGTAGTCCCACGGGTTCGATCTGGTCGAGCATGTCGAGCTGGTCGGTCACGTACTGCAGGCACAGGACCGCGCGCCGCAGCAGCCGCGAGCGCCGGCGCCGAGCTCGTCCTGCTCGATCAGCGCCGCCGCCTCCTCGACCTCGCGTCGTGGCGAGCTTCAGCCACAGCTCCGAGGACTGATGGACGGTCTGGAACAGCAGCTCGTCGTGGTGGACCCGCTCCTCGCGGCGGCTTCTGCAGCGACAGCAGCTCGTCGGTGCGCAGGTAGCGCTCGTAGTCGCTGGCGCCCCGCCCGGGGAGGATCGGCGTCTGAATCGTCATGCGTCGCTCATCCTCGCTCACCTCGCTTCAAGGATCTCGGCCAGCTTGCCGAGGTTGATGTTGCCGCCGGACACGATGCAGACGATCTTCCCCGACCCGGCCCGGCCGGCCAGCGCGGCCGCCGGGGCCAGCGCGCCGGCGCCCTCGGCGATCACGCGCACCCGCTCGGCGAGCGTGCGGATCGCCGCCGCCGCCTCGTCGATCGGGATCGCGAAGGCGTCGTCGACCAGCGCGCCACCAGCGGCCACATGGTGTCGAGCACGCGCCGGCTCCCGACGCCGTCGACGAACGAGGGCTGGTAGTCGACCTCCGCCGGGCCGCCCGCCGCCGAGCGCGGCGCGAACGCGGCGCCGGTCTCCGGCTCGGCGGTGAAGATCTTGGTCTCGGGGCGCAGGGCGCTGATCGCGCTGGCGATCCCCACGGTCAGCCCGCCGCCGCCGTACGGGATCACCACCGCGTCGGGGTCGGGCAGGTCCTCGAGGATCTCGAGCCCGATCGTCCCGTTGCCGGCCATCACCGCCTCGTCCTGGACCGGGTGCACGAACAGACCATCAAGGCCGTCGATGCGGCTGGTGACGATCGCGTTCCACCAGTCGTCGTAGGGGAGCTTCACGACCCGGCCGCCGAGGCGCTCGATCGCGCTCAGCTTGGCCTCGGGAGCGTGCTCGGGAACGGCGATCGTCGCCTGCAGTCCCAGCTCCCGTGCCGCCCAGGCCACCCCCTGCGCCATGTTCCCGGCGCTCGCGGTGAGCAGCCCCTTGGCGCGGTCGCTGCTCGGAGGCCGCGACGGATCGCGTTGGCGGCGCCGCGGATCTTGAACGAGTTGATCGGCTGGAGCGTCTCGAGCTTCAGGTAGATCTCGGCCGGGGCGTCGGCCACGTGAAGCCGGACCAGCGGGGTGCGGACGGCCACGTCGGCGATCCGCTCCCGCGCCGCCTCGATCTCGGTCAGCGGGATCACAGCTCGACCTCGGTGCCCGAGGTCTTTCGCCCGGGCGGTCGCGACCGCGAGCTCGGCGGCGGCCAGGTCCTCGACGGCCAGCCCGAGCGAGCGGAACACGGTCACCTCGTCGGGCGGCCGTCCTGCCCGGGCGAGAGCCGGCCAGCACCTCCCCGAGCTCGGCGCGGACGTGGTTCTCGCCGTCGATCACGCCCTCGCTCGACGGCCACGCGGAACTCGCCCGCCTCGTGGCGGACCGACTCGCGGCTGTCGCAGAACAGGGCGCTGTCGGCGACCGTTGCCGTGTCCAGCTCGCGCGCCACCGGGGTGCTGGCACCGACCGCGTTGACGTGGGCGCCAGGCGCGAGCCACTCGCGGCGGAGCACGGGCTCGCGTGACGTCGTGGCGGTGACAACCACGTCGGCACCCCGCACGGCCTCCTCGGCGCTGGCGGTGACGGCTGCGTGCGATGCCCGGCCGCCGCCACGGCCTCGCGCATGCTCGCGTGTGGGGGCGTAGACCCGCGCTTCGTCGAACGCCGGTGAGCGCAGTGAGATGCGAGCGGGCCTGGACGCCTCCGCCCAGAATGGCCAGCACGCGCGCGTCCTCGCGCGCCAGCGTCCGTGTGGCCACCGCGCTCACCGCGGCCGTCCGGATCTCGGTCACCGCCGAGGCGTCGAGCATCGCCGTGGGCACTGCCGGTGTCGCCGTCGAACAGGGTCACGATCCCCTGGTGGGCGTCGAGGCCCAGGCCGGGATTGCCGGGCATGATGCAGATCGCCTTGAGCGAGAACACCCCCGGCGTCGCCGGCCGCGCCAGGCCGGCATCAGGCCCATGAACCCCGGGGCACCGGGCGCCACCATCACCGAGCGAAGCGGCATGAACGTCTCGCCGCGCGCCTGGGCGGCCAGCACCTCGGCCATCGCGTCGGCGCACGCCGCCGGCTCGAGCGCCGCGACCACATCCTCGTGAGCTGAGGATCAGCACGGGAAGACGCTCTCCAGCTCGGCCCGCTCGGCCTCGCTGAGCGGATGCGCGAGCGCGTCGCGTACGGGCTCGAGGTGCGCGGGCCGTCCCGGTCCGACGACGATCTGGGTCACGCGCTCGTCAGCCAGCAGCCAGGCCAGCGCGACGGCCGCCATCGAGCTCCCCCGGTTCGCCGCCAGTGTCTCGCAGCCGGTCGAGGGCGTCGAACGTGCGGTCGTTGACCAGGAGGCTCGTACGGTCCGGGGCGCTGGGTCATCCGCGATCCCTCCGGCCAGGCCTCGCCGCGGCGGTATTTGCCCGTCAGCCAGCCCCCGCCCAGCGGGCTGAAGGCCAGGTAGGCGACTCGGCGCTCGGCGCACAGCGGCAGCAGCTCGCGCTCGTCCGCGCGAGCGAGCAGCGAGTGCTCGTTCTGGATGGCTTGGGGTGAGCCGGCTTGCGAGCGCCTCCTGGAGCTGGCCAGCGTTGAAGTTGCTGACCCCGTAGGCGCGGATCGCCCTCGCGGTCCGGGCGGACTCGAGTGCGCCGATGGTTTCGCCGATCGGCACTCGAGGGTCGAAGTCGTGGGCAAGGTAGAGGTCGACGATCTCCACGCCGAGCCGTTTTAGGCTCGACTGCAGCTGGCGCTCGATCCGCTCGGGAGCGAGCCCCTGGTCGGCGCCCGCGTCCATCGGGTTGAACGTCTTCGTGGTCAGCAGCGGGGTGACGCCCCGGGAGGCGATCCAGCGGCCGATCGCCCGCTCGCTCCGCCCGCCCCCGTACGCGTCGGCCGTGTCGAAGTGGTCGATGCCCAATTCCCAGGCGGCATCCATGAGCTCGAAGGCCTGCGCCTCGCTCAGCCCCTGGCCGAACAGCTCGGGCGCCGAACCGACACCGCCGAAGTTGCCGCACCCGAGCGCGATCCGGGGGATCGTCAGCCGCGAGTCACCGAGAGGACGGCGCTCGATCTTGAGCGCGGTGGTCAAGCGGCAGAGCCTACGCCTACGCGTCGGCGGCGCGGAGGATCGCGCCGAGCAAACCGGGGAAGCGCTTCTCGAGGTCCTCCCGGCGCAGCGAGTTCAGTCTCGTCGTGCCCTCTAGGCGCTGGCGGATGACACCCGCCTCGCGCAGCACCTTGAAGTGATGGGTGCAGGTGGACTTCACCACCGGGAGGTCGAAGCTGCCGCAGGCGCGCTCGTGGCCATCGGCCAGCCCCTCGACGATCCGCAGCCGCATCGGGTCGCTGAGTGCGTGCAGGACCGCTTCGAGCTTGATCCCCTCGCGCTCCGGATGGATCAGGTTCTCGGCCGTCCCCGGGGAGCCCCCCGCAACCTCACGCACCGTGCTGCTCATCCCGCCCCCCTGCTATCTCACGAATCATGCTGCCCATCCGTTTGATTGTACGACGGTTATCGAACCTTTGCTAACGTGTTCGAAGGTCATCGTACTACCAGGGAGTCGCACCGGTTATGAGTACTGACACCCAACAGCGCCCCCATCTTCGCGCCACGCTCCTGCTCGCCTGCCTGGCGCAGTTCATGGTCATCCTCGACGTGTCCGTGGTCAATGTGGCGCTGCCGGCGATCCGCAGCGGGCTCCGCTTCACCGAGCAGGATCTCCAGTGGGTGGTCAACGCCTACACGGTGACCTTTGCCGGCTTCCTCCTCCTGGGCGGGCGCGCCGCCGACCTGCTCGGCCGCCGCAAGGTGTTCGTCGCCGGGCTTGTGTTGTTCGCACTGGCCTCCCTGGCCGGCGGCCTGGCCCAGTCCCAGTTCGAGCTGATCGCCGCCCGGGCGATCCAGGGGCTGGGCGGCGCGGTGATCGCGCCGGCTTCGCTGTCGATCCTCACCGCCACCTTCGAGGAGGGCGCCGCGCGCAACCGCGCGGTGGGCATTTGGGGCGCGATGGGAGGCACCGGCGGCGCCGCGGGCGTGCTCCTCGGTGGCGTGCTCACCGACCTGCTCGGCTGGCGCTGGATCCTCTTCATCAACGTCCCAATCGGCCTGATCGCCGCCATCCTGGCGCAGCGGTTCATCGCCGAGAGCCGCAGAGACCTCCAGGCCGAGCGCCACTTCGACGTGGCCGGCGCGATCAGCGTCACCGTCGGCCTGTCGCTGCTCGTACTCGGAATCGTCCGCACCGATGTGACCGGCTGGGGCAACGCCTCGACGGTCGCCCTGATGGCCGCAGGAGTCGCCCTGCTGATCGTCTTCCTGGCCATCGAGGGCCGCTTCGCCAAGGCCCCGCTGATGCCGTTGCGGATCTACCGCTCGCGCACGCTGACCTCGGCCAACGTCGTCGTCCTGCTCGTCGGCGGAGCCACCTTCGGCATGTGGTTCTTCGTCTCCCTCTACCTCCAGCAGGTGCTCGGCTACTCGCCGATCCGCGCCGGGCTGGCCTTCCTTCCCATGACGCTGTGCATCGTCGCCGGATCGATCATCGCCTCGCGCTCGGTGATCAAGGTCGGCGCCAAGCGGCTGCTGGTGGCGGGCATGCTCGCCCAGACGGTCGGGCTGATCTTGTTCGCCGGGGTCTCGGCCAACGGCACCTACCTCGGCAACATCCTCGCGCCGTCACTGCTGGTGGCGATCGGGATCGGGTTCGCCTTCGTCCCGGCCACGATCAGCGCCGTGGCCGGCGTCGCCCCCCAGGAAGCCGGGCTCGCCTCCGGGCTGGTCAACACCTCGCGGCTGTTCGGCGGCGCGCTCGGGCTGGCCATCCTGGCCGCGATCGCGACCGCGCGCACCAACTCCGATGTCCACCACGGCGCCACCGTCCATGCCGCGCTGACCAGCGGCTTCCAGGTCGCCTTCCTGATCGCGGCCGCGTTTGCCCTGATCGGAGGGCTGGTCGCGCTGATCGGGCTCCCGAACATTCGGCCCCGCCGCCAGCAGGCTCCCGCGGGCGAGGCCGTAGCCATCGAGAGCTGAGAGCATCCCGCGCTGTGGCGCGGTGCTTCATCACGCGGCGGCTGCCGGGACCGGCGCTTGAACGATTGGCGCAAGAGCACGAGACCGACGTCTGGCCCGAGCGGCTTCCGCCCAGCGCGGAGCAGCTCGTCGAGCGGGCCGCCGAGGCCGAGGGGCTGCTGACGCTGCTGACCGACCGAATCGACGCCGCCGTGCTCGACGCCTGTCCCAAGCTGCGGGCGATCTCCAACTACGCGGTCGGTTACGACAACATCGAGCTCGACGCCGCGACCGCACGCGGCATCCCAGTCGGCAACACTCCCGATGTGCTCACCGACGCCACCGCCGATCTGACCTTCGCCCTCCTGCTCGCCGCCGCCCGCCGACTTCCGGACGCCGTTGCCTCCGTCTCCGCGCGCGATTGGCTGACCTGGGAGCCGGCCCGCTATCTGGGGGCCGAGGTGTATGGAGCGACGCTGGGGATCGTCGGGCTGGGGCGGATCGGGCGCGCCGTCGCCCAACGAGCCGAGGGCTTTCGGATGCGGGTGATCCACACCGGCCCGGGCAGCGACACGACGCTTGACGAGGTGCTCGCGGAGTCGGACTTCGTCTCGCTCCACTGCCCGCTCACCCCGGAGACGCACCACCTGATCGACGCGGCGGCGCTGGCGCGGATGCGGCGGGGCGCGATCCTGGTCAACACGGCCCGGGGACCGATCGTCGACCAGGCGGCGCTGGCGCAGGCCCTGCGCGAGGGCACGATCGCCGGAGCCGCGATCGACGTGACCGACCCCGAACCGCCGCCCCCCGGCGATCCTCTACTCAGCGCGCCCAACCTGATCGTCACCCCGCACATCGGGTCAGCGACGTTGGCGGCGCGCTCCCGCATGGCCGAGCTGGCGGTCGAGAACCTCATCGCCGGGCTCGCCGGCCGGCCCATGCCCCACCAGGTCAACCAGGTGGCCTGATGCGAGTCGCAGTGGTGGACATCGGCACGAACTCGACCCGCCTGCTGATCGCAGACATCGAGGACGGGCAGGTGACGGACGAGCTCGAGCGCCGCTCGGAGGTCACCCGACTCGGCGCCGGTGTCGACGCCGACGGGCGGTTGCGTGACGACGCGATGGAGCGGGTCTATTCGACGCTCGAGGACTACCGCGAGCAGATCGACGAGCACGACGCCGACCGCGCCCTCGCCGTCCTCACCAGCGCGGTCAGGGACGCGGCCAACGGCGAGGAGTTCGCCGACACGGTGCGCGACCGCTACGGGCTGGAGCCCCACGTTCTCTCGGGTGACGACGAGGCCCGGCTCACCTTCTTGGGCGCCACCAGCGAGCGCGATCCGGACGATCAGACGCTGACGCTGGTCGTGGACATCGGCGGCGGGTCGACCGAGCTGGTGATCGGCACCGGCCGCAGGGCCGAGTTTCACGTCTCGAACCAGGCGGGGGTGGTCCGCCAGACCGAGCGCCATATCGACAGCGATCCGCCCGAGCAGCGCGAGCTTGCCGAGCTGGGCGACGATGTCCGCGAGATCCTCCGCGAGGGCGTGCCCACCGACCGGCGCCGATCGGTGCAGCGCGCGATCGCGGTCGCCGGGACCGCCACCTCGCTGGGGGCGATTGCGCAGGAGCTCGAGCCCTACGACCCCGCGCGCGTGCACGGCTATGTCCTCTCGCGCTCCGAGTGCCAGCAGATCCTCGAGCGGCTAGCCGGCATCCCGCTGGCGGAGCGGCGCGAGGTCCCGGGCCTTCACCCGGACCGCGCGCCCACGATCGTCGCCGGCGTGATCATCCTCGTGTGCGTGCTCGAGCTGTTCGGCCTCGACGAGGTCGAGGTCTCAGAGCACGACATCCTGCGCGGGGCCGCGCTGGGGCTGGACGGCTAGGAGGCGACGAGCCGGCTGCGGATGTCCGCGCAGTCGGCGCAAACGCGCTCGGGAATCACGCCGGCGCGCATCAGCAGCCCGAACACCTGGCAGCCCAGGCAGACGGCGAAGATCGACTCGAGACCGGCCGCCACCGCGAGCAGCCCGAGCACCACGTCGGCTGCGGTGTGATCGCCGAGGATGAGGGCTAGGACGAGGGCGGTCGTCGAGAACGCGGCGCCCATGCCCTGGGCGAATCGCTTCGGCGGCCCGGACACCGGCTTCGACGGCCCCAGCCGGGGCGCGATCACCTTCTGCGCCAGCGCACCGAGCGGGCTCAGCGTCGGCCCGGTCAGGACCCGGGCCCAGAAGCCGTAAGCGAGGGGCACGAGCAGCCCGTACCAGCCGGTCAGCAGGATCACGATCGTCGTGGCGAGCACGACGCCGGCCACGACCCGCGCGGCCTTCTCGTTCACCGGGTGCGGGAATGAGAACACGGAGCGCACGAATTCCATTTTAGTGGGGCGGAATTCGGTGGTTTTCGGCCGGCTGGACAGTGAATGGCGATTCAGTTCCGAACGGTGGGACTGAATCGCCAATGAACGAGCGGGTCGGCCGCGAGACGCGCGCATCCGGGGCGTCGCGGCCACCGGCAATCCCCCAGCCTGCGGGGGCCTCCGCGCCCCGTGTTCGCTCAGCGCACGGCATTTCGGAGGATCGGGCCGTCCAGATAGTCCAAACTGGCTGGCTGGCCAGTCTGGACGAATGTTCGATTGCCGTGTCAGCTTTCAGACGTCATGATGCTCGGTCGGGGTGAGGGCTCGCGTTAGCGAAACTGAACCTCAACATAGGTTCGGGCGAAGCCGCAGACATCGGCGCCTCCCGCCGCCCGGACCACCTAAAACGGCCCTTTCTGGCACGAACCCCTGCCCGTCCCGATTGGGCCAAACCTGGATCGGAAGCCGCCCGCTGAAAATGCGGGCGGTTTTCGGCCTTTGAGGGGGGCCTAGGCCAAATTCGCCTTGCGCGGGTAGGCGACCGCCGGGTCAGTGAGCACGTTCACCACGGCCGGGCCGCCGCACTCGAACGCGCGCTCCAGCGCCGGGCGCAGCTCGTCGGGACGCTCGACCAGCTCGCCGTGAGCGCCGAGCGCCTCGGCCACCTGGTCGTAGCGGGTGCCGGGACGGAGGTCGGCGGCGACCGAGTAGCCATAGAGGAATTCCATCGGGTGCTTCTCGAGCGCCCAGATTCCGTTGTTGCCGATCACCGCCACGACGGCGACGCCGTGGCGGGCGAGGGTGTCAAGCTCCATCCCTGAGAAGCCGAAGGCTCCGTCGCCCATCAGCAGCACGACCTGGCGCTCGGGTCGGGCCAGCTTCGCCGCCAGGGCGTAGCCCGGACCCGACCCCAGGCAACCGAACGGCCCCGGATCTAGCCAGCAGCCGGGCTCGTAGGAGTCGATCAGGCGCCCGGCGAACGAGACGAAGTCGCCCCCGTCGCCGATCACGATCGCGTCTCGGTCGAGCACCTGGGCGAGCTCCCCGTAGATCCGCATCGGGTGAAGCGGGGCACGCGGATCGCCGAGGCTCTCGGCCTCGTCCGCCCGCTTCTCGTCCTCGATCGCCCGCAGGGAGGCGACCCACTCAGCATCATCTCCGGCCCGGCCGCTCGAGCGCAGCGCATCCAGCGTGGCGGGGATCGACCCGTACAGCTCCGCGGCCACCGCCCGCGGCTGGTCGCGCTCGGACTCGGCCGTGTCGATGACCACGATTTCGGCGTCCTGCGCGAAGGCGGCGCCGAAGCCGAGGCGAAAGTCAAGCGGGACCCCGATCACCAGGGCTACGTCGGCCTCGGACAGGGCCGCCCCGCGCGCGCGGGAAAAGAACAGCTCGTGATCGGCGGGAAGGCAACCGCGTCCGAGCCCGTTGAGGAACACGGGGATCCGGAGCTCCTCGGCCAGCGCCCGCAGCTCGCCCTCTCCCCGCCCCCAGTAGAGCCCCGTCCCGGCCATGATCACCGGGCGCTCCGCCTCGCGCAGCAGCACCGCGGCACGGTCGAGCTCGCGCCCGTCGGCGGGCGAAGGCCGGGGCGGGCTCGGAGCCGGGGCGTCGAGGTCCGGCGCCTCGCTGAACACCTGGTCAAGCGGGAAGTCGACGAACGTGGGGCCCGAAGGGGCGGTGAGGGCGGTGGCCAGCGCCTCGTCGACCAGTCCCACGATCTCCCCCGCCTCGGTGGCCGTCGCCGCGAGCTTGACCAGCGGCCGGACGAAGGGAACGTGGTCGATCTCCTGAAGTGAGCCCTGGCCCCAGCGGAACTGCGGCGCCCGCCCGCCGAGCACCGTGACCGGCGAGCCGTTCTGGGCCGCGGAGGCGATCGCGCTCATCCCGTTGGTCACGCCCGGGCCGGCCGTGAGCGCGCACACCCCAACCGTCCGCGTGACCTTGGCCCAGCCCTCGGCGGCGAACGCGGCCGTCTGCTCGTGGCGGACGTCCACGAGCTCGATCCCCTCCTCGCGACAGCCGTCGTAGATCGAGAACAGGTGGCCGCCTGAGAGCGTGAACAGCTTGCTCACGCCGTGGGCCCGCAGCCGCTTGGCGATCAGCCGGCCGCCGTGCAGCTGGGTCGTCGTCTCCGTCGCCACGCCGGTGGGGACGCTAACACTCTCCCGGCCGGTCAAGCCGCAGTGCGTTCATCACCGCCCCGCCGAGGATGATCAGCGCCAGCAGGTAGAACCAACCGAGCACGATCAGCACGAACACGACCGTGGTGCCGAAGCGGGCGATGGTGGAGATGTTCGACAGATAGGCCGGGAAGGCGTAATCGACGAGCGAGATCGCGATCGTCGCCCCCATCGCGCCCGGCCACACCGCGCGCCACGGGATCGGTCGGTTGGGGACGCGGGAATAGATGAGGGCCAGGCACCCGAACAGCAGCACGACGCTGACCCCGAGCGAGATCGCGTAGATGAGGTCGGCAACCCGGGCGAGGTCGAAGGGCAGATCCTCGGCCCCGGCCTGAAGGATGCTCTGGGCGGTCGGGACCGCGACCGTCGCGATCATGAACACGAGGACGACGCCCACCATCACGATCCCGAATCGCTTCTGCCTCAGCCAGCTGCGGCTCCGGCAGCCGTAGATGCGGCTGAACGAGGTGTCGAGCGCGCCCCAGAACGACGAGCCGAGCCACAGGCTGGCGATCAGGGCGAGGACACCGGTACTGGTGGTCGAGCTCTTGACCTCCGAGAGCAGCTGGGACAGGGTGTGCTTGGTCGTACCCGGGAACAGCTCCTGAAGGTCGTTGACCATGCTGTGCTCGACCGCGGTGCTGGACAGCACCTGGCCGGCGATGAACAGCCCCAGGAGCGCGACCGGCACCACCGCGAGCAGCATGTTGTAGGCGACCATCGCCGCCAAGCCGGTCAGCCCTGCGTCCCAGGCCAGCCGCCAAAAGTGGCGCACAGCCACGATCGGGTGGGGCAGCCGAAGCGCGTGGCGGCCCCGCGGCCGTCCGGCTACGGCGCCGGTGCTACCGAGTTGCGCCGCAGCGGGCGCCGCCGCGGGGTCGGTGGGCTCCGCCATGGGCGACACATTACGCGGCAAAGGGGGCGGATCGCCGTTGGGGAGGTTCCGCGATCGCCGTCAGGCTCAGCAGATCCCGTAGGCCGGCCGCTCGCGGAGCAGCGAGGCGGCGGCGGCAAGGGCGCCGTCACCCTCGAACCAGGTGCCCCCGACCTTGATCACCGGTAGCCGGGTGATCCCCTGGCTGAGCAGGCCGTCGGCCGTCGCCCGGAGGCCCTGGTCACGCCCCAGGTCTCCCGCGGCGTGAAAGCAGTCGCGCAGGCCGATGCCGGCGGCCGCTGCCGCTTCGGCCAGAATCTCGGGATCCTCGAGGTCGAAGCCGCCGCAGAAGGCCAGCCGGGTCGCGGCGAGGGCGAAACGGACGCCGCGGCCGATCTCGGTGGCGTAATCCGCGGCCCGAAGCGCGGCCGGAGTCTCGCCCGGGAACCGGTCTGGCCACACCAGCGGGACCCGCATCGCGACGGCGCAGGTCTCGGCATGGGCTCGGACCGCTGCCTGGGAGAGATCGTCGCTCTTGCGCAGAACGATGCCCGCCGTGGGGATCCACTCGACGTCGCCCAGTAGCTTCTCGACCCGCTCCGCCGCCAGGTACGAGAACGGATCGCCCAGGTCGAAGAAGAACGCCGGCCGCTGAGTTACGGCCGGACGGGAGCGGTCCGCTCGACGTTTGTTCAGGTCGATTACTTCACCCATACATTCCTAAACGACAGCTAGCGGAAAAACTCGCGCAAAACTTGACGAAGTGGCCAACGAATTGGCATAACCGTTCAGAACGTCCGTTAGACTCGGTTTTGGTAGGGAGTTCCGTCCACGGGGAGACGCCCCGATTCCTCACGTCCCACCTCCTAAACGACATCCATACGATCAATGGTCTCCGGACGCGCGTGCGCTCGATCTCGTCGGCGACAAATGGACGCTGCTGATCGTCCGTGACCTCGCCTCGGGGCCGCGACGATTCGTCGAGCTTCAGCGAGTGCTGCCGGGAATCTCGACCGAGCAGCTGCGCTCGCGCCTGAACCGGATGGTGGCCGACGGGATGCTCACCCGCAAGCGCTACCGCGAGGTGCCGCCGCGCGTCGACTACGAGCTCACCGCCCGGGCGCGCGAGCTGATGCCCGTGCTAGCCGAGCTGGCCCGCTGGGGCTACGAGTGGGCGTGGGGAACTCCTCGCGAGAGCGAGAACGTGGATATCGGAGCGATCTTCCGGCTGGCCCCCGGTCTGGCCGCGTCGCCGGGTGTCAACGCGGTGGTCGAGCTGACCGTGACCGACGGCCGCTCCGACGGCCGCACCGGGCTCTACTCCTTCGACCTCTCAGGTGAGCGCGTCGCGCTCTCCGAGCGGCGAGCGGAGGACCCCGCCGCCCGCGTGCGCGGCAACACCGAGGCCTGGATCAAGGCGTTCGGTCCCGAGCATGACCGCAGCGGCCTGGAGATCACCGGCGAGCGCCAACTGGCCGAACTCCTGCTTAGCGGGATCGCTCCCGCCGTGGCCCGCGCCGGTCAGGCCGCCAACGCCACCGCGGCCTAGCGCCACGCCGAACGCCCGCGCGGCCCCGCGGCCCGACCCCCCTATTTCTTCGAGTAACTCGCCGCGCCGATGTGCGGGATCTGGTACTGGCCCTTCGCTCCGGGCAGCAGCGGAGCCACCCAGCAGGCCGGGTGCCCGCCCGCCGGCGCATTGTCGGCCGGGACCGAACCGTCGCCGCCCGCGCCGGTGTTCTTGCAGTCCCACGAGCGGAGGCGGGCATCGCCTTGATCGAAGACCCCCTGCATGGTCCCCCAGAGCGGTGGGGGGTAGGTGTTCCCGCGGTTGTTCGGGTCGCGGTTGGAGTAGAGCGAGAGCGTCTCGGCTCCGACCGGGCCGAACTGCCTCAGGTAGTGGCCGCATGGGACGCTCGAACCGTTGGACCGTACGGGCAGGTGAGGCCGGCGCCGCCGGAGGAAATCCCCGAGCCGCCCGGGAGGTCGGTCAGCCCCGAGATGCCGGTGGCTCCGTTGGAGATGAAGTCCGAGACCAGCTGCTGATGCAGCCCGAGCCAGTTGAAGATCGGGTTCAGCTGCTCGAGGAACGGGCCGAGCGCGCCGAGCACGGTCTTTCACCGCGGGCTGCAGCCCAGACCGCGCAGGACGTTGCGGACCGCGGGCAGGCCGGTCTTCGAGACCGTGACCAGTCGGGCCCAGGGTGTAGAAGAAGCTCCGCAGGTAGGGCGAGAGCTTGCTCGTGGCGTCGAGCGTGGGGCCGAGATCCTTGGCCACGGGGTTGAGCTCGCGGATCAGCGGATCGGTGTTGAGCGAGAATTTCTGCAGCGCGCTCATCGTCGTCTTGGTCTCGTTCAGGAAGGTCGGGAAGACCTGGAAGATGCGCGAGACCATCGCCTGGTTCTGGGCCGTGGTGTGGAACACGGTCTCGCCGGTCGTGATCAGGTTGCGCAGGGCCGGCTGATCCTGGGAAAGGGCCTGGAAGACCAAGCCGCCGTTCTGGACCAGGCTGACCGTCGCGCCGTGCTCGACGTCCAGCACCTGCAGGATGTCCGAGGCGTCGGCGGCGAACGTGGGCAGATTGCCCAGCACATAGTTGAGGTTCTGATCGTTGCCCTGGACCGCCTTGGACAGCTGTTGCTGCCAGATCTGGAACGCCTTGCGCGTGGCGGGATCTAGGGCGTTGAAGACGTCGCTCAGCTGAACCGCGTTGACCACCTGCCCTCTGGGCAGCAACCCCCCGTCCGGCACCGCCGGCGCTTTCGGCGAGCCCGGCGTCAGCTCGACGTAGGTCTCGCCGAGAATCGTCTTCATGCGCAGGATCGCCTTGGCGTCCTCGCGCACGGGCGCGTACTGGTTGTTCATCCGAATGGTGGCGATCGTCCGGTTGTGCTGGAAGTCGAGCGTCTTGTCGACCACCTTGCCCACGTTCACGCCGGCGATCCGCACGTCCGCCTGGGTGGCGAGCTGGTCGGCGTTGGGGAAGGAGACCTTGAACTCGTAGCCCTGCGGGTTGAACGGAATCGTGCCGCCGAAAGACAGCCACAGGAACAGCAGCAGCCCCGCGCACGAGAGCGCGAACAGCACCATCGTGATCACCTTGGCAATCGAGGGTGAGCCGGTCTCCATCAGCTGTTCCTAGGAGTGGGGGTCATTTCAGGTGGCATGCCGCCGTGAGGACGGGGTTCATCGCCAGCAGCGCCGCCGCCGAGGCCTGGAAGCTGAGGAGCTCGGTGTAGGACTCGCAGCTTGCCTCGAGGAACAGCGGACGGAAGACCCCGTTGGCGTCCTGAGTGCCGAACAGGGTGCGGGCGTTGTGGTCAAGCCAGGCCAGCCACCACAGATAGCTGTGCTGGCCGCTGGGCTCGGTGTTGTAACCGACCATGTTCACGAAGTGGTTGAGCACCGTGAACACCTTGCCGAGATTCGGCGTGGCGGCGCCGAGGCGGACCTTGCCGTTGGGCGTCTTGAGCGTCGTCGGCTCGGCCAGGTTGACCGCGGCGGGCTTGAGCTGACGGACCGTGGGCCGGGCGGCGATCACGAACGGCCGGATCTGGTTCTTGACGATCGGCGTAGCGGGCACCGCCAGCGTCGACAGCGCCTGGTTGGCCGCGGGCAGGACGCGCGCCGCCGGGAGCAGATTGGTGGCCGCCGGGCCGAGCTGGTCGGCGAAGGTCTGGACCTTGCCGAGCGTCTCGGTCGTCTGGCGGAGCGTGCCCGGCAGCAGGGCGACTGCCTGGCTGATCTGCTGATCGTCGGCGGCGAAGGCGCGGAAGACCTTCGAGCTCGACACGACCAGCGAGGAGATCTGTCCTTGGCGCTGGGCCAGGGCATTGTTGAGGACGGCGAGCGAGTGGACGAGCTGACGAAGCGCGACGCCTCGAGCGGCAACCGCCTTGTTGAGACGGGCGAGGTCACGGTGGGTCGGCTCGAAGCGCTCGAACACCTGGGCGAGCTCGCTCCCGCCCTTGCCGCTCAGTCCCTGACCGGCGCCGTTGACCAGCAGGTCGAGGTAGGCCCGGCTGTCGGAGTCCAGTGAAGCCAGGATCTCGTCGACGTTGACCTCGGGCAGGGTGTTCTGGACCGGGATCGTGTAACCGGGCTTGGCGATCGGCGCACTCGGCGTACCCGGATCGAGCTCGATGAACATGTCCTGCAGGCCGGTACGGGGCCGCGCCACCGCGGTCGCGTTGGTGTGGATCATGTGCTTGTACTTCGAGTCGATATTCATCTGCACTACCGCGATCCCGTTCTTGAGGGTCACGTTGCCGAGCAGCCCGACGGGAACCCCGGAGACGACGATCTGCTGGCCCTGACCCGGGGTGAAGGCCTGGCCGGTCTGGAACTCGGCGTTCACCGTGAACGGGGTCGACTGGATGAACGGGAAGCGCAGCCGCTCGTGGTTGAGGATGTAGCCGGAGACCACGATGGCCAGGATCAACAGGACGATGATCGCCGCGAAGTCGCCGCTGTGGCTCTTGATGGCGCGCTTCATCGATTCGTGCTCGTCTGGGTCGAGGGTGTTGACGCGGTGGTCGCGGTCGAGGGCTTGGCCGCGGTGGTGGCGGTGCCGGACTTGGTGCCTGAGCTGCTCTTCGTCCCGAGCACATCCTTCAGCGACGGCAGCGTGAACGGCGCTCCGGTGCGGTCTGACTTCTGCGCCGCCGCCGTCATCAGCGAGCGGATGGTCTTCGCCGCGTTCTTCTGCGCCAGGGTGGGCAGGATGCCGAGGTTCTTCGGCGGCGCCGTGGTGGTCGCGTTCAGGTTGTTGACTGCGGGCTGGGTCTCACACGGCACATTCGGCTGGAGCGCCGGGTTCTTGCCCCCCGGCGGCAGTGCCGGCTCCTCGCCCATGATCGGCTGGAGCGCGCCGCCGAGCATGCCCGACTGGAGCGAGGTGGTGACCGTGTCTCCGAGCGCCCCCAGGATGCGGATGTACATCCCGTTGGCGTCGAAGTTGCGGGACTCGCCCGCCAGCCCGGGCAGGAAGTCGACCGCCTCCTGGTACACCTTGCGCGCCGGGAAACCGTTGGAGGAATTGAAGTGCGAGTCGTTCAGCGTCAGCTGCGACCAGGGGTAGACGTTGTTGGCCACGCAGCTCGAGGCGGGCCGGACCCCGTTGCTCATCACCGGGATCGTCTCCTTGGTCAGCTTGGCCAGCGCGGGCACGGTCACCGACAGGTCGGAGGCCAGGCCGCGCAGCTCGGAGGGCTGCACGAGCGCGTTGAGCTGACGGATGAAGGGCAAGCTGACGTCGATCGTCGGTCCGCTCGACTTGACCCCGGGGATGAGCGTCGAGGACAGCCGCTCGAGCGGCGGGAAGGCGCGGTTCAGCGCGTCGAAGGCGGGCGTCGCGGCGGCCAGCGTCTTCGGCAGCTCCGCCACGGCGTTGCTCAGCGCCACGTTCTGGCGGGCGAACGCGCCGGCGGTGGTGTTGAAGTCGGTGATCAGGTTCTCGAGATCCTGGGGGTGCGAGTCGAGCGCGCCGGAGACGTCGCCCTGCTGGTAGATCCAGTTGGAGAGGTCGTGAGGCTGGATGCCGAGCGCGTCGTGGTTGACGACGGCCGTGTACTCGTATGCCGGCAGCCAGTATTGGATCGAGCCGTTGTAGGCCGAGCCACCCTCCTTGACCGCGGTGCCGTACCCCTTGAGCAGCTGCTGGAGGTTCGTGCGGGTGTTGTACTGGAGGGTGTCGAGCAGCTGGTCGAACTGCACCGGCTCGGTTCCCTGGCTGATCCCGAAGGTGTGGCCGCTCTTGATCGTCGGGGCGGACGGGCTCCCCGGGCTGACGTCGACGAAGAAGTTGCCCTCGAGGAAGATCCGTGGCCGGATGGCGAACGTCGCGTCGTTGTGCAGCGGCAGGCCCTGGGGGTCGATCACCATCGTCACCTCGGCCGCCTGGCACTGGCTCGTCTTGCTCCCTGCGCGCGTGCACCCGGGAACCGTGGAAACACTCTGCACCATGCCCACGTTGACGCCGGCGATGCGCACGAACGAGTTGGGTCGCAACCCGTTGGCGCTCGTGAACAGCGCGTGGACGGTGAACTTGCTCGCGAACGGGTTGGCGAACTTGCTGTAGGCGGCGTAGCAGAACAGGACCAGGACGACCAGCGCGATCATTCCGGCCTTGAACGTGGTCATCGGCTTCTTGCGGCCGGTTCTACGCCAGGGAAGTCTCATGGGTTCGACGGGTTGTAGGGGACTTGCGGGCCGGTGGTGGGGTTGCGGCTGAAGGTCTCGCCCTTGGGGACACGCGTGCGGCCGTGGAAGGTCGGGCCCTGGTCGCCGGGGGTGTGCGTATCAGTCCCGAGATTGCGGTGCTGCGGGTCGAAGTAGTTGAGCTTCTTGGGGTACCCGCGCTGCCCGGTCTCGCAGTCGGCGTTGCCCTGGTTGTCGATCGCCGCCCCGTAAGTCTGTCCGTGGTAGTACTCGATCGGGCCGTCGACGGGCTGGCTGGCGCCCTGATCCCCGACGCTGCCGGGCTGATTCGGCTGCGCGAAGTTGAGCAGCGCGCGCTGGGCGAAGCCGACGTTGGTCGGCTGGGAAATGTGCTCGGACAGGAACGTCCACCAGTAGTTCCAGTAGTCGCAGACGGTCTGGTAGGGGCCGAGGTACTTGACCATCGGGTTCAGCGTCTGCACCGTGGAAGCCAGGGCGTTGATGGCCACGTTGGTGCCCGGCGCCTGCGCCAGCCCCTTGAGCGCCTCCATCGTCTGCTGGAGCCTCTCGTCGAGCGGCGGCGTCCGCTTCAGCGCCGCTGTCCCCTCCTCGAGCGCCGGGTCGAGGTTCGGGAGCGCCCGGCGCAGCGACACGGTGGCCGGCTGCATGTAGTTGCCGAACGTGGTCAGATCGGAGAGGAACGGCTGCTGCACCCTCAGGCTGGTGGTGGAGACGTCGAGGGTGGAGGGCGACTCGGCGATCGTCGCTTCCAGATCAGCCGGATTCTTCGAGATCGCGGCGAACGTGGTCGCCATGTCGGTGAACAGCTGCGCGTTGGTATGGGCCACCGGAGCGACGGCTCCCATGAACGAGTTCAGGGCGTTGAAGAATCGGACAAGGTGCGTGTTCGGAGCCGAGAGGTAGCCCGCGACCGGCCGCAGGTAGCCGAGCAGTGATGGCAGGCTGTGGATCGTGTCGTTCAGATCCGACCCGCGCGCTGCCAGCACGTCGCCGTAGCCGCCAAGGTTGTTCTGAATCGAGTTCCGGGTCGGCGCGTCGAAGGTCTTGAAGATGTCGTCGAACTGGACCGGGACCGAGGTCTGGCCGACGGGCATCGTGGCGCCGTCGTTGAACATCTTCTTCGACGAGCCCACGGTCAGGGACAGGTACTTCAGTCCCAGCACCGACTTCGGCAGGACGGTGGCGGTCGAGTTGACCGGGATCGCGCCGTCGGCCTGGTTGATCTTCAGCGTGGCCTGGGCGCCGATCAGGCCGCTCGGCAGCTTGATCGGCTTCAGGCCCGAGACGCTGCCGACCTGATAGCCACCCTCGCGGACGTCGTTGCCCACGACGAGGTCAGAGCCGTCGGCCAAGTCGACCTTCAGCTCCTTGGTGGGCACGAATGGCAGCCCCGCATTTGCGTTGTAGGCCAGGAACACGGCCACCATCAGCACGAGCACGGTGACCGCCCCGACCAGGACGGGATTCGCGAAAGCTGATTGCTGGGCCCTTCTCACGGTGACAGGAGGTAGTTGAGGAGTTGCTGGGTCTGGTTGCTGCCGGAGCCGGAGCCGAGCCGCCCGAGCCCGAGCCACCGCCCCCACCGCCCCCGCCGTATTGGGCCGCGATCTGGCTGAGCGTCTGCTGCTCGGCTGCCCCGCTGGAGCTCGAGGAGGACTTCGTCGAGGCCGGCTTCGCGGAGGCCTTGCTTGAGCCGCTGTCGCCAGCCAGCAAGGAGGTCGGGTTGGCCGCGAGCTTGCAGGCGCTGGTCTTCGGCCCGGGCTCACCCGGAACCGAACCACCCGGGTCCGGGACGCAGGCGCTCGGATCCGACGGATCGGTCTCGTTGATTCCGGGCTGGTTCTTGCCGAGCCAGGCGTAGCACTGCCGGTATGACGCACCGTCTGTCTTGAGCCCCGCGGCCACGCTCTGCGGCGTGGCGTAGCTCGAGCAGCGCGGGTCGACGAACGCGTCGACGGCGAGGAAGTGGCTGTACTGGCCGAAGCCGTTGATGGCCAGCGCCTGGTTGAACGCATACTGGAGCAGTGCCTCCAGGCCGGTGAAGCCCTTGCCTCCGGGGCTTCGGGTGTCCGGCTCGACCGCGCGACTGCGGTCATCAAGGTCGTGCAGGACGATCGAGAGGTTCTGGCTGAGCTCGGGCACGTGCTTGGAGAACGTGTTCAGGTCGGCGATCGTCGGGCGGGCCGCGATCACCGCGGTGCGGCCCGGGACCGACGCCTTGCCCAGGGCCTTCAGAGCCGGGAGCGAGGCGGCGGCGAAACCGCACTGACTGTCGGCGTGGGGCGAGGAGCAGTCAGCGATGTCCGTGAACAGGCGGTGGAGCATCCCGGCCGAGGCGTTCAGATTCGCCAGCACCGGCGTGTTGGACTGGGCCGCCGCGCCCAGCTTCCGCATCGCCGGCTGGAGCTGGGCCAGGAAGGCGGGGAGCTGGTGCCAGGTCGCCTGGAGGGCGGACTGCTGGGTGGCGGTGTCGGTTGCGGTGTTGTTGGCCTCGGTGATGAACCGCTGGACGTTCACCTTGTTGTTGGCCAGCGCGGTGATGACGGCATTGGCGTTCGAGGTCAGCGCCTGGAGGGTTTGCCGGTCGTTGCCCAGCAGGTTGAGCAGGTTGTCGGTCTCCGTGAGGGCCGGGACAGCGCGGGCCAGGGCCGCCTTCAGGTCATCGGAGCGTCCGGCGACCGCCGCGCCCAGCTCGTTGATGATCAGCGTGAAGCGCTCCCGGTAGGGCATGCGCATCACGTCCTGGAGCAGGTCGCCCGGGATCGTCGACTGGGTGTGTGTGACCGGGATCGTGGCGCCGGACTTGAGGATCTTCCCGGAGGTGCCGGGCGAGCACTCGATGAAGTACTCGCCGATCAGCGACTGGGGCCGCGACTGGCAGAAGGCGTCGCTGCGGAAGGCGCCAAATCCCCCCGTGGTCACCGACACCGTGACCTGGGCGTAGCAGTCATAGGTGTTGCCCTTCATGCAGCCGGTGGGAAGGGCGATCTTCTGGATCGTCCCGGCGGGCACGCCGGCGATCTTGAAATCGGCCCCGCTGACCAGCCCGAAGGCATTGTCGAGGTCGATCTTGTACGTGCCCTGCGCGTTGCTGCTGTTGGACGCCCCGCCCGTCAGCACCAGGAAGGCACCGGCTGCCAGCAGGACGGCCGCACTCAGGAGGATCCGCTTCATGACCCCGTCGGCACCTCGCTCGGGTTACACGGGAACCCGGTCTCGGGGTACCAGACGGCGCCGCGCTCCTGCGAGCCCGGGCAGCGGTCGCCCTGACCGGTGGTGACCGGGGCCTTGCCACTCGGCGAATTAGTGCCGGTGAACGTCTGGAGGAAGCCGGCCAGCCCGGCTGGGATTGCGCTGGTGAGCCCGTTGTCGATCGAGGTCAGGCCGACCACCGGCGCGACCCGGCTGGTGCCGCCGTTGGCGTCGATCACGCCCGGATGGGTGTAGCCCTCAAACCAGCCGGTCAGGTCGACCGCGTACGGTCGGGCGACGGACAGCTCCGGGGTCGAGTCGTTGAGCGAGATCACGGACTCCGGGAAGGCGCCGAGGCGCTGCTTACCGTCGGCGTTCACCGTGCCGTCGCAGCTGCTCGACCCCGAGCCCGAGCCGCACGTCACGCCGGACAGAGGAACACTCAGCTGGTTCAGCTCGATCAGGTCGTTGGCCGGGCCGGGCCGGCTGATGATGTGCGACAGCGCCCTGACCGTGGGCAGCGAGTCCTCGGCCAGCGGCTTGAGCTGCTCGAGCAGCGCCTGGAGCTTCGGGGCCACCGGCTTGGAGACGTTGACCAGCGGGGTGACCTCATTCAGGGCGGTGCGGAGATTGACGAACGTCGTGTCGGCCAGAGCCATGAAGCCGGGGAGCCGCTGGATCGACTCTCCGAGGGCCGTGTTCTGGCTGGCCAGCGCCTGCGTGGTGGTGGACAGGTGCTGGACCAGGCCGGCCAGGTCAGACCGCCGGGTAGAGATGTCCGTGACCAGGTGCGAGGACTTGACGATGAAGTTCTTGAACTTGCTCGTGTCCCGGTTGATCTCCCGGAAGAGCATGCTCGAGGAGGCAACCGCCGGGTTCAGGTACTGCCACGCCGCCTGCATCTTCTTGCCCTCGGCCGCGTACTGGGAGGCCGAGCCCCGGATCACGTTCTGGAGTGACGCGCGCGTGGGAGCGTCAAGGGTGTCGAGCAGCTGGTCAAGATCGACCTCGCTCGCGGTGTAGCGGGTGGGGATCACCCCGTTATTCGGGATCGGGGCCCCGGTCGCCGAACCGAGCCTCAGGTCGACGTAGCGGCTGGCGACTCCGGACAGCGAGACCTCGCGGACGGTGGCCAGCGTCCCTTGCCGGAGTGGATCGAAGGCGCCCTGGTTGATCGTCAGGGTGAGCACAGCCTGTCCGTTCGGCGTGAGCGAGATATTCGAGACGGTGCCGATCGAGTTACCCGACACCTCGACCAGGTCACCATTGACGATCTGGCTGGCGTTGGAAAAGATCGCGCGAACCTGGTAGCTCGAGCCACCCTGAAGCACGATCACCGCGACGACGATGATCGCAAGGACGACCGCCGCAATTGCGGCGGCTCGGCCGATCACAGATGAGTTGCGCACCGCCGCGGCCTAACCATCGAGCTCCTCCCGCGCGGGGTTAGGGGCGTCCCCAACGCGAATCCGTCAGGCGACGCTAGCAAGGGGCTTGTCGGGGTGTCAATTTTGAACCGACGCCCGAATCCGCCCGACCGGCGGGCGATTTGCCGCCTGACCTATCCCTGATACCCGGGGCGGGACTCGAACCCGCAACGCTCCTGAGAGCAGCGCATTTTAAGTGCGCAGACTTTGCCAGTTTGTCTACCCGGGCGCCGGTCCCGGATGTTAATCGCGCACCCGGCCCACGGGGATGGCAATTGCCCTCCCAGAAGGGGCCCGACCGCAACTAATCCGCTGCTACGGTGTCCTCCAGTCACGAGGGGTCCTTACGCGCGCGAGGGCCCTCCGAGCGGCCCTAAATGGAAGTCTCTGCACTCAAATACTCAGGGGGAATCGGGCTCCACGGACGCTCGCCGCTGCTGAGACTCCAATCCGACGAGCGGCTGGTGGCGATGGTCAGGCGGGGCAACCAGCACGCCTTCGAAGCCTTGGTGGGTCGCTACAGCTCGCGCCTGCTGGCCTTCTGCCGTCACCTGCTCGCCTCACGCGAAGACGCCGAGGACGTCCTCCAGGAGGTTCTCGCGGCCGCCTTCAACGCCATGCTCGCCGACGAGCGGCCGATCAATGTCCGGCCCTGGCTCTACCGGATCGCTCGAAATCGCTGCCTGAACCATCTTCGCCGGATCCAAGCCGTCGGCGTCGACTCGATGGACATCCACCTCTCGGAGTACGGCGCCACCACCGCCGACAAGGTCCACGAGCGCGAGGAGTTCCGCCTGCTGGTGGGCGACATCAACGGCCTGCCGGAGACGCAGAAGACGGCGCTCGTGCTGCGCGAGATGGATGCCCTCTCCTACGAGCAGATCGCCGAGGCGATGGAGACCACCGTCCCGAGCGTCAAGTCGCTGCTCGTGCGCGCGCGGATCTCGCTGGCCGAGGCGGCCGAGGCGCGGCTGCTCTCCTGCGACGAGGTTCGGATCGAGCTGGGCGAGGTGGCCGAAGGGCTCCTGCGCCGGCCCAGCCCCCTGGTTCGCCGCCATCTGCGCAATTGCGTCCGCTGCGAGACCTTCCGGGGCCAGCTGAAGGAGACCAATAAGGCGCTGGCCGCGCTGCTTCCGGTCGGGCCGCTCGTGTTGCTGAAGAAGCTCGCCCTGACCCACCTCGGCCATTCGGCCGGTTCGGGCGCCGCCGCCGGATCGGGCGCGAGCGCCGGTGGCGCTGCCGCCGGAACCGCGGCGGGCGGTTCGTTTGTCGTGGGATCCGGCGAGCTTCGTCTCTGCCGGTGTCGGCGCGATCGCTACCAAGGCCGCAGCCGGTCTGGCCGCCGCCGCGCTGGTCACCGCGGGGGCGGTCGAGGTGGACCACTCGGGCAACCGCGGCCGTCCCGTCACCCATGCTTCGCTGCCGGCCCCCGTCTACACGCCGCCGGTGGCTCCCGCAGTCCATGAGAGCCACCCGGCGCGACAGCTGGTCGCCGATGTGTCGAAGCCGACCGCTCCCAAGCAGCACGCGGCCAAGAAGACACCGGCCGCGGCGAAGAAGCCGGTGGTGGCGCAAACCACCAAGCCGGTGGTCAAGAAGGACGCGGCCAAGCCCGCGCCGCCGGCGGGACGGACCCAGACCCAGACCGACCCGACCGTGCTCCCGAGCACGAGCACGGACACCAACGCGACGTCTGAGCCCAGCACCGACTCGACCTCGACGGGCACCACGACTACCTCAACGACCACGACGACCACAACGACGCCGACCACCACGACGACACCTACGACCACGACGACGCCCACCGATTCCAGCAGCGGCGGCGTCACGCCGTAGGTTGATCGACTTCGCCGACTTCCAGGCGGTGGACATGCGGGTCGGCCGGATCGTCGGGGTCGACGACTTTCCCGAAGCCCGCGTGCCGGCCTGGAAGCTCACCATCGACTTCGGTGAGGAAGTCGGGCACAAGCGCTCCTCGGCGCAGATCACCCACTACTCCCGGGAGCAGCTCGAGGGCAGCCTGATCGTCGCCGTGGTCAACTTCCCGCCCCGCCAGATCGGCCCGTTCTCATCCGAGGTGCTGGTGCTGGGCGCGCTCGACGCCTCGCGCGGCGTCGTCCTGCTCCGGCCCGACGGCGAGGCGGAGCTGGGGTCGCGGATCGGTTAGGGCCTCCTACGGCCCGGGGGCTTCTACGGCCCGGGGGCGACGCCGGTTATCAGCATCCCCCGAACCGCACTGTCAACCTCTACCTGATATTTACCCTTGCGCTGGCCAGGGATCAGGATCGAGGCCCGCCCGCCGGCCGGGACCTTTAGCGAGTGCTTGGTCGGCGTCTTGATCAGGACGCTGTGCGCACGGCCGTCGGTGGAGGAGACCGTGACTTCGATGGCCACCGACGCGGGCACGGCGATCGAGGGTGGCGTCAGCCGGTCTCCGCTGCCGATCCGGAAGGCGGCACGGATGTAGACATTGGGGGCAGCGGGGACGGAACGCTCGTGCTTCTGCTTGGCCGCCGGCGGGGCGGTCGCTGGCGCGGTGGTCGCCGACGGAGCGGTCGTCGACGACGCGGCCGCGGGCGGGGCGGTGGCGACCGTGATCGTGCCGGGTTGCGTCTCGATTTTGGTCGTTGTCGACGAGTTCGGCGAAGAGCCGCCGCATCCGCCAATGAACAGTAAAAGTGGTAGTAGGATTAAGGAAGGAAGTCGGCCTTTCACTTTTGCTGATTGAAGCCGATAAGGGGCGTGGAGACGAGGTGGGCGAATGCCAAGGACCGGGGCAAGAGTCATCGAGTACGACGCGTTTAGTCGTCGGCTATGGATCCGTGGCCAGCGGTGCCATCACGGCGCCACCGGCACGGTCGTGGCCGCGCTGGCCTTCGTGGGATTGATCGTCGATCGGGACTCGCGGCAGCGGCTGCTCGCGATGGCCGCCACGGGCGGCGCGCTGATGGCGCACGACTGGAAGGACCACTCGCTCTGGTTCCAGCGCGGACCGGGGACGCAACCGTAATGTGTGGGCGCCTTTGGCGCCCCCATGACGATCGCCCTGCTGACCACTTACCTCGCGCCGTACCGCATCGCCCCTGTTCGAGCGGCTGGCCGACCGCTACGAGCTCGAGGTGCTGTGCTTCGGCGGCGGTGAGCGCTACGTGCCGGCGTGGTTTTCCGACCTCGACGAGCAACTCCGCGCCGCCCCCTTCCCCGCCCGCCGACTTGAGGGCGTGCGGGGCGCGCTCGAGGTCGGCGGCCGCTACGACACCGTGATCGCCCCCTTCGCGGGCGGGGCCCTGCTCCCCGCGGCCTACGCCGGCGCGCGACGCCATCGCCGCCCGTTCATCCTCTGGGCCTCGGTCTGGGCCCAGCCGCGCTCGCTGGCCCACGCCGTCGGGCTCCCGCTCACCCGCCACATCTATCGCCGCGCCGACGCGGTGATCGCTTACGGGGAGCACGTGCGGCGCTTCGTGGCCGGGATCCGCGGCCACGATGACGATGTGTTCGTCGCTCCCCAGTCGGTCGAGCCTGAGCTGTTCGCGCGCCCGGTGGCCTCGGAGGAGATCGAGCGCTTCCGCGCCCGGCACGGGCTGGGTGAGGAGCCGCTGGTCCTGTTCGCGGGGCGGATGGTGGCCGAGAAGGGAATCCCGGTACTGCTCGAGGCATGGGGGCGGGTGCGCTCGCCGGCGACGCTCGTGCTCGTGGGCGACGGTCCGCTCCTCGCCTCGGCCGCAGCCACGCCGGGCGCCCGGGCTCTGGGCCCCCTCCCGCGCGCCGACCTGCCGGTCGCCTACGCCGCCGCTTCGTTCGCGGTCGTCCCCTCGATTCCCACCCCGCGCTTCCGCGAGCCGTGGGGCCTGGTCTGCAACGAGGCCATGCACCAAGGGCGTCCGGTGGTGGCGAGTGAGACCGTCGGGGCCGTGGCCGGGGGGCTGGTGCGCGGCGGTTCCAACGGGCTGGTCGTTCCGGCCGGAGACGCGGTCGCGCTCGCGGGGGCGATCGAGACGCTGCTTGGCGATGAGGCGCTGCGCGAGCGGTTGGGAGCGGCGGCCCGTGAGGCCGTTGCCCCTTACACGTATGACGCCATGCTGGCCGCGTTCGCGCGAGCGATTGAGACGGCCCGGCGCTGACCCTTTACTGACCGACCGAGAACAGCGCCTCGAGGTCGTGCTGTGAGTAGACCTCGAAGGCCACCATGGTCGAGGTGCGGAGCACGCCGTCGAGCTGCGAGAGCTTGCCCGTCACGACCTGCGCCAGCTCGTCCTGCTGGCGCAGGCGGAGCATGGCCACGAAGTCCCACTCACCGGTGACCGAGTAGGCCTCGGCGACCCCTTCGATGTCGGCCAGCTCGCCGCCGAGGGTGGCCAGCGCCGAGCGGTCCGCCTGGATCAGGACGATGGCGTGGGTCATGCCGAGTGCGTCTCCCCCGGCTCGAGCACGACCACGCTGGCGTGCCCTGCCGACTCGACGTCGGACTTGAACGCCTGGGCGTCGGTCTCGATCGGCGGGAACGTGTTGTAGTGACACGGGATCACCGTCTTCGCCCCGACCAGCTGGGCGGCGTCGACGGCGTCGGTGCGGTCCATCGTGTAGTGGCCGCCGATGCACATCAGCGCGACGTCGATCGGGTTGCGCTTGCCGACCAGCTGCAGGTCGGAGAAGAGCGACGTGTCGCCCAGGTGGTAGACGATCGTGTCGGCGAAGCGGATCAGCAGGCCCGCCGGCGTGTTGACCGTCCCCTTCGGCGTGGTCGAGGTGTGCCAGGCCGGAACCAGCTTGACCCAGCCCCAGTCGAAGTTGACCGTGCCGCCCAGGTTCGGGTCCTGGGCCTCCACCCCATCCTCGCTGCACTCGTTGGCGATCTCGACGATCGCCACCACCGGTGCCCCCGTCCGCTTGGCGATCGACACGGTGTCGCCGAAGTGGTCGCCGTGACCGTGGGTCAGGAGGATCGTCGTCGCGGCCACGTCGTCGGCGGCGACCGCCGCCTTCGGATTGCCGCTCAGGAACGGGTCGATCAGGACCGTCGTATCGCCATCGGACAGGGTGAAGCATGCATGGCCGAGAAAGCGGACTTCCATCTTCGTTCAATCCTCCTGAATTGATTTCTGTGTCAGCTCGCGCGCGAGCTCAAAACCGACCGCCACCCCCACCAGCATCCCCAGACGGGTCTCCTCGGCCAGCAGCATCCGCACCGCTCGCTCCCGCTGCATCGGATCTTCATCTCCGATGGCCTCGTGGACGGCCTGCTCGTGGGCTGAGTCGAACCAGCCGCCCTCACTCAGGGCGGTGGCCAGCACGCGCTGAAGCGAGGGCGCGGCTCGCTGCACGACCTCCTGGGCCTCACGGAGCCGCCCCGGGTCGGACACGGCCGCGATCGCGGCGTCAAGCTCGGCTTCGGTGTAGGGCATCGGGATCGACGATCATACGTCCGTGGTCGTGGCGCTGACATCGCTCTCGCACGGCGCCGGTTGCGGCTGCAAGCTCCCCGCGGCCGCGATCGGCCCGCTGCTCGGATCGCTCGACCGTTCGCAGGACCCGAACGTCCTGGTCGGATTCGACACCGCCGACGACGCCGGCGTCTATCGCCTGCGCGACGACCTGGCCCTGGTGCAGACGGTCGACTTCTTCACCCCGATCGTCGATGACCCCTACGACTTCGGGCGGATCGCCGCCACCAACGCCCTGTCGGACATCTACGCCATGGGCGCGACCCCGGTGAGCGCGCTCAACCTGGTCGCTTTCTCGCTCGAGGAACTCGGTCCCGACGTGCTGCGCGACATCCTCCGCGGCGCCTCGATGGTCGCGGCGTCGGCCGAGGTGGCGATCCTCGGCGGCCATTCGATCGAGGACTCAGAGCCCAAGTTCGGGATGGCCGTCACCGGCGTGGTTCACCCTGACGAGCTGCTCACCAACGCGGGCGGCGTGGCCGGCGACGCCCTTGTGCTGACCAAACCACTGGGGGCGGGCGCCGTCTCGACCGCGGTCAAGCGCGCCCTGCCCGGCGCGCCGCTGGCGGCGGCGGTCGAGGTGATGACCACTTTGAATCGGGACGCCGCCCTAGCCGCGCGGGAGGCCGGCGCTCACGCCCTGACCGACGTCACCGGCTTCGGCCTGCTCGGCCATCTCCACGAGCTGGCTCAGGCGAGCGGGCTGGCGGCCGTCGTCGACTCGCAGGCCGTGCCCGCGATCGAGGGCGTTCCGGAGCTGCTGAGCGACCCGCAGGCGATCGCGGGCGGCACGCGGAGAAACCGCGAGCATGCGGAGACATTCGCCACCTTCGCCGTCGCCGTGCCCGAGCCGCGCCGGTGGCTCGTGTGCGATGCCATGACCTCGGGCGGTCTCCTCGCGGCCGTCCCGGCCGAACGGTCGCACATGATCGATGGCTGGGTGATCGGCGAGCTGATCGACGGCCCCGCCGGGGCGATCCGGGTCGACTAGCGCTCGCCCAGGCGGGCCAGCGGCAGCCCGAGGGCCAGCCCGAACACGACGCCGACCCCGTCCGCGATCCAGCTCGAATCGGTGACGGCAAGCGGCATCAGGGCCACCGCGGCGGCGATCACAGCGACCCCGAGCAGGTCGCCCTCGATCTCCTCCCCCTCCCGCAAGGCCAGCAGGTCAGGCACCGCCCAGGCACACAGGAGGGCCAGCGCGGCTCCGTTAGCGCCCAGCACCACCGGGATCGGATAGGCGGCTGCGGTCGCGGCGACGCCGCCCACGCCCCCGACCAGGAACAGGGCGATCACCGGGGCGGGACCGTGACGGCGCTCGAGCAGCCACCCGAACAGGGCGATTGTGCCCAGCGTCACGAACGCGTAGCCGATGTTGTCGTAGACGAACGGCGCGGTCAGCAGCCGCCACCAGTCGGCGCCCGGCTTGCCGACGACGGCCAAGGTGCCCAGCGAGACGACCGAGGTCCGCCAGACCAGGCAACCCGCCACGCCGAGCAAGACCAGGAGGATCGTCGCGTAGGGCCGGGCATCGGCCCGGATGCCGGGGATCTCGCCGCTGCGCAGTCGCGGCAGCGAAGGGGTGGGAGGACGGCGCCGGCGCCGGCGCTTGTCCGCCACGCGGCCCTCCCGGTCAAGCTTGGGAGCACGCTTGCGCAGCCGGTTACCGCAGTACGGGCACTCGGTGATGTAGGGACTGACTTCCGATCCACAGCTCTTGCAGATCACGAAGAGATCCGGGCCGCCGGTGCTCACGTAACGATTGTAGAGGGGGTGCCGAAACGTCCCCAAGCCCCTGGGGGCGCGCGCTTACACCCGGGTGGCGGTGACGATCTCGCCCATCACTTCGCGCAGATCGTTGTTGGCCTCGTACACGACGACCTGGCGGGCCGCGCCGTTGCCGCGCTCGAGCAGATCCTCGACCGCAGCCAGATCGTCCGCCGAGCCGAGGTCCTGGCAGTGCTCGCGCATCCGGTCAAGCAGGCGCCGCGCCAGCGCGCGGGTGGCGACCCGGCTCGAGTCCGGCAGATCGACCAGATCCCCCTCGAGTCCGTGCCGTGCGGCCAGCCACTTGTTCTCGTCCAGCATCTCGTGCGGATAGGTGGAAAGCTGCTTGCCGGCGTCGAAGTGCTCGCTCAGTTCCTTGACCATCCCCTGTACGAGTGCCGCCAGGCCCAGGGTGTGCTCGATGTGGGTCTGGGAATCCATCGCCCGGATCTCGACCGTCCCGTAGTTCGGGTGCGGTCTCACGTCGTGCCAGAGATAGGTGTAGTCCTGGATCACCTTGGCGTTGATCATGAACTCGATCCGGCGCTCGTAGTCGGCCCAATCCTTGTACGTGGGCGGGATCCCCACCCGGGGGAACGCGCGGAAGATCGGCGTTCGCACCGAGGCCAGGCCGGTGGCCCCCGCGCGCCAGAAGGGCGAGTTGGCGGAGAGACCGAGCAGCACCGGGACATGCACGCGCATCCCGTTGGCCACGTGGATCGCCTTATCCGGGCCGTCGATCCCCACGTGGACGTGCATCCCGAAGCACAGCTCCTGACGGGCGACGAAGCGCAGCGCCGAGATCAGGTCGCGATAGCGCGGACGGGCCACGATCCGCTGGTTCTCCCACATCGCGAACGGGTGGGTGCCGGCGGATCCGATGGCCAGCCCCTTGCCCGCCGCCGTCTGGGCGACCTGGCGGCGCAGCGCGCGGAGCTGATCACCCGCCTGGGCGGTGTTCTGGCAGGGGTCGGTGGAGATCTCGAGCACCGATTCCATGAGCTCGGGCTTGATCTCCCCGGCCGGGGCGGCTTCGAGCAGCGTCTCGATCGCGTTGACGAGCTCGAGCGACTCGGCATCGAGGATCATCATCTCCTCCTCGATGCCGATCGTGTAGGCCGGGCCGGTGAACCAATGCTGCACGCGCGCAGCCTAACGAGCTACCGGCTTCTAGACTGGTTGAAAACGACCATTGCGCCGGAGGATGAGATGAGTTTGGGCTACGACGGAAAGCTGTACATCCTCGCTTTCGACCATCGGGGGTCCTTCCAGAAGAAGATGTTCGGGATCGAGGGCGACCCCTCTGAGGAGCAGACGGAGACCATCGCCGACGCGAAGCGGCTGATCTTCGAGGGGATGGTCGAGGCCGTTAATCGCGGTGCCGAGGCTGGCGCGACCGGCGTTCTGGTCGACGAGCAGTTCGGCTCGGACATCCCCCAGCACGCCCAGGAGCGGGGGCTGAAGCTGGCCATGCCGGTCGAGAAGTCCGGTCAGAACGAGTTCGACTTCCAGTACGGCGACGAGTTCCCCGAGCACATCGACAAATTCGATCCCGACTTCTCCAAGGTGCTCGTCCGTTACAACCCTGACGACGACCCGGACATGAACCAGCGCCAGCTCGAGCGGCTGAAGCGGCTCTCCGACTGGCTGCACGAGAACGGCCGGAAGTTCCTGTTCGAGCTGCTCGTGCCGGCTACCGACGGCCAGCTGGCGAGCGTCGAGGGCGATACCGACCGCTACGACGCCGAGCTCCGCCCCGCCCTCATGCGCCAGGCCATCGAGGACATCCAGCGCGCCGGCGTCGAGGTCGACATCTGGAAGATCGAGGGCGTGGACGAGCGCGAGGAGGCCGAGATGCTGGCCGAGCAGACCCGCTCCGGCGAGGGTCGCGAAGGCGTCGCCTGCGTGCTGCTCGGACGCGGCGCCTCGACCGACAAGGTCGAGCACTGGCTCCGCCAGGCCGCCCCGGTCGACGGCTTTATCGGCTTCGCCATCGGCCGCTCGATCTGGTGGGACGCGCTCAAGGCCTACCTGGCCGACGAGCTTCCCCGGGAAGAGGCAGCCGGTCAGATCGCCGACAACTACCTGCACTTCGTGCGCGTGTACGAGGGGCAGGTCGTGCATTAGCGGCCCGGCTGCCTCGCCTCAAGCTGGTAGGCTCGGCCCGCGATGGCGATGAAGATGCGTCAGAGCCTCGCGCAGCTCGAGCAAGAGTTCCGGGAGGAAATGCAGCTCGACCGGAGCCGGCGAGACCACCTGCGCCGACAGGCGGTGGTGCGCTCGCGCAAGCGCACGGTCGAGAAGGAGAAGAAGCGCAGCTCGATGCGCTTCTGGCTGCTCGTGTTCTCGCTGATCGCCACCGCGGTGATCGTCACCGTGGCGATGTTCGAGACGCTGTACCAGCTGCTCGGCTGAGTCGAGTCGCCCCCGCGCCTGGGGGTCCGGGCCTGGGCCCGGTGCCCCTACTCGTCGCCTAGCCCCCGGAGGGCTGCATCGACCTCGTCGCGGGCGGCTCCCTTGCCCGGCCCGCGCTCTTGCTGAATCTCCAGATAGACCTCTTTCCGGAACACTGGGATGTCCCGGGGAGCCTGGATCCCGATGCGCACCTTCTCCCCGATGATGGCCAGCACGGAGACCTCGATGTCGTCACCGATCATGATGCTCTGATTTGACTTCCGAGTCAGTACCAACATGGATCTGCCTCCCTGCTTGCCTGTTCTTTGGAGAGACTCAAGTTCGAAACGCGCACAGCTGCCCTCCGGGCCAGCATAGCGGGAAGGGTCCTGCTTCGACAAGGTTTCCTGGCCGTTCGTCGGCCTTTGGCCGCGCCCTGTACTAGTCTCCGCGCGGCATGGCTAGACGCTCCCTCCGTCCCGAGCTGAATCGCATCCGCGCCTGGGTCCGTCAAGGACGCACCGACGCGTGGATCGCGCACCAGCTCGAAGTCACCGTTCAGCAGATCCAGACCTTCAAGCGCGAGCAGGGGCTCGAGCCGGGAAGCGACGGCGAAGGCGTTGTCGCCGCCCCCGCGGATTTCGACGATGAGATCGATCTGCGGGCCGAGGACGAGGCGCTGATCGCGGCGGAGCTGGAGGCCGCGGCGACGGCCGAGGGCGACGACGACGACGACGACGACGACGAGACCGAGTCCGAGCGCCGGCCGGCCCGGCGGCGAGGTCGGCGCGGCGGCCGAGGCGGCGGTCGTGGCGGCGCGCGCAAGAAGGCGAGCCCGCTCGAGGCCACCTTCGACCACGGCGAGGAGGGCTACGGCCTGTGGCTCGACCCCGCGGTCCAGGACGACCCCGTCTACGCCGAGTACTGGGCCGGGCACCGCCCGGTGGAGGTCGCGATCGAAGAGGACCAGATCGTGATCCGCCGCGCCGGGGCCGAGGAGTCGGACGACTCCGAGTAGCTACTCGGTGTCGCGGCGCCGTCCGCCCGCGTAGTCGCTGGCCTCCCGCAGGTACCGGGCGAAGGCGCTGCCGGCGACGGTGGTGAGGTCCCACGCTGCTGGATCGTCGGGCGCTGTGCGAACGGCGATCTGAAAGCACCAGTCGGTCCCCTGGTCAAGGTAGAGCTGGGCCAGCTCGTCGGCGGTGAACGGTCCGCCCAGGCGGCGGCGGAGCTCGAGCACGATCTCGTCCCGGACCCGCTCGAGCTTCGGGCGCTCGTCGGGGTCGGCGGCTCTGAGCCGGCGCTCCCCCTCGTGCCAGAGGTCGATCAGCTGGGCGGGGGCGCTCATCACGGGCGCCCGCCGGGGGTTGGCGGGGCAGCCCGACCGGGCCAGCCGCCGGGCGTTAGCGGCGCAGCCCGATGATCACGTAGGGACGCTCGCCCTGGCGGACCATCCCCAGGGCCCGGGCGTCGCGCACGATCGTGGCCGGGTTGTTGAGCGAGCTCTGCTCCTGGATCAGGCGCTTGTTGGCCTGGGTGAGCTGGTGGACGATCGCCTTCTGGTGGTTGGCCTGGCTGCGCGTCGAGAGGTAGGACAGGGCGTCCTGGACGTAGAGGAGGCCGACCACGGCGAGGACGACGAGCAGCCCGACTCGGCCAACCCTGTCCCAACGCACCCGCTTGGCCGCCTTGGGGACGTGGAGGGCGCGCTGAGGCGCACGCGCCTGGCGAGGGCGGCGCTGCGTTGCCGATGCGGAGCGGGCTGGCGGCATCCCGTGAGCGCTTCGTTCGACACGCCGATCCTCCTTCCTGCTGCAAGGAAGCCTGCGGCACTAGCGCGCGAACGCTTTGGCGCCCGGGTACGACGCGTCCGCGCCGAGCGCCTCTTCGATCCGCAGCAGCTGGTTGTACTTCGCCGTGCGATCGGTGCGCGAGGGGGCGCCGGTCTTGATCTGACCGCAGCCCGTGGCCACGGCTAGGTCGGCGATCGTCACATCCTCGGTTTCGCCGGAGCGATGGGACATCACGGCGTTATAGCCGTTCTCGCGCGCCATGCGGATCGCGTCGAGGGTCTCGGTCAGCGTCCCGATTTGGTTGACCTTGACCAAGATGGCGTTGGCCACGCCGCTGTCGATGCCCCGCTTGAGCCGATCGGTGTTGGTCACGAACAGGTCGTCGCCGACCAGCTGGAGCTTCGAGCCCAGCCGCTCGGTCAGCGTCCCCCATCCGCTCCAGTCCTCCTCGCCCATGCCGTCCTCGAGCGAGACGATCGGGTAGCGGTCCGCGAGCTCTGCCCAGTAGCTCGTGAGCTCCTCGGCGCTGAGGGTGCGGTTCTCGTGCTCGAGCACGTAGGCCCCGTTGCGCTGGAGCTCGGAGACGGCGGGATCGAGGGCGATCGCCACCTGGTCGCCGGGGACGAAGCCCGCCGCCCGGATTCCCGCGATCAGCGCCTCGAGCGCCTCCTCGTTGGAGTTCAGGTCGGGCGCGAACCCGCCCTCGTCGCCCACCGCGGTCTGCAGCCCCTTGTCGTGCAGGGTCCGCTTCAGGTGGTGGAAGACCTCGGCGCCCATCCGGATCGCCTCGCCGAACGTGCGCGCCCCGACGGGGACGATCATGAACTCCTGGAAGTCGACGCGATTGTCGGCGTGGGCGCCGCCGTTGAGCACGTTCATCATCGGCACCGGCAGCAGGTGGGCGGTCTCGCCGCCCAGGTAGCGCCACAGCGGCAGCCGCTCCTCGGCGGCGGCGGCGTGGGCCGCGGCCAGCGAGACGGCCAGGATCGCGTTCGCGCCCAGGCGCGACTTGTTGGGGGTGCCGTCGAGGGCGATCAGCATCCGGTCGAGCGCCGCCTGACTCGAGGCGTCCTGGCCGTGGACCGCGGTCGCGATCTCCCCGTTGACGTGTTCGACCGCCTTGCTCACGCCCTTGCCCATCCAGTCAGACCCGCCGTCGCGGAGCTCTGTGGCCTCGAACTCTCCGGTCGAGGCGCCCGACGGGACGGCTGCCCGGCCCCAGGCACCGGAGCGCACGCTGAGCTCGACCTCGACCGTCGGGTTACCCCGGCTGTCGAGGATCTGGCGGGCGTGGACGTGCTCGATCTGGCTCATGTGGTGTCGCTGAGACGGGCGCGGGCGTAGAAGGTCAGCTGCTCTTGCGGGTCGAGATCGTTCCAGTTTCGGCCCTCGGATGCCGCCAGCTCGTTACCGGCGGTGACCCGTGAGCGGAAGCGATCGGCCGCGGCGCGGAGGGCCAGCTCGGGGTCGACCCGGAGCTTGCGGGCGGCATTGACGACCGCGAACAGGGTGTCTCCGAGCTCGTGGAAGCGCTCGTCAGGGGTGGTTGCGGTGGCTAGTTCTTGAAGCTCTTCGTTGGCGGCTTCGATCGCCTCGTTGGGGCCTGCGAAGTCGAATCCGCTTGAGGCGGCCCGCCGCTGGACCTTGCGCGCGTAGAGGGTTCCGGGGAGGTTCTCGGGGACCTCGGCAAACAGGCCGCGCTCGCGGCCCGGCTCATCCTGCTTGATCCGGTCCCAGTTTTTGAGGACTTGTGATGCGGTCCGCGCTTCGGCCTCCCCGAACACGTGGGGGTGGCGGCGGATCAGCTTCTCTGTGCAGTGGTCGGCCACGTCCTTGAGCGAGCCCTTGCCTCGCTCCTCGAGGAGCAGCGCCAGGAAGTGGACTTGGAAGAGAACGTCGCCGAGCTCGTCAAGCAGCTTGGCGTCGTCGTGCTTGTGGGCGGCGTCCGCGAGCTCGTACGCCTCCTCGACGGTGTGCGGAACGATGCTTGTCTCGTCCTGCTCGCGATCCCAGGGGCACTCTTTCCGGAGTCGGCGGGTGATCGCGTCGAGGCGCGCCAGGGCCTGCTGGATCTCCGGCCCTCCGGAGCCCTGCTGAACCTCCGGCCCTCCGGAGCCCTGCTGAACCTCCGGCCCTCCGGAGCCCACGCGCCTAGGGCGTGGTCGAGGTGGACGGGCTCGTGGCTGTGCCCGGCGTGCTCGTGGATGAGCTCGTGGCTGTGCCCGAGCTCGTCGAGGTCTTCGGCGCCTTGTAGCCCGAACAGTCCGCCATCGCGTAGTCGCTCCGGCAGCTGGTCTTGTGCAGCCACTGCTTCTTGGCCTGGGCATCGACCGCGCTCTGGGCGGCGGTCTGATACTGACCGGCGAGGATCTGCTTGATCAGCGTCGAGGCCTTCGAGAGGGGCTGGGTCGTGCCCTTGGTGATCTTGGTGATCTCGAACACGTAATAGCCGAACTGGCCGTGGATCGGGCCAACGACCTTGTTGAGCGGGGCTGAGAAGGCGGCCGTGTCAAGCACGTGCTCCTCCTGGCCCTTGACCACACCGGTGAGCAGCCCGCCGCGGTTCTTGGTCGTGGTGTCGACGGAGTACTTCTTGGCCACCGTGTTCCAGCTCTGGCCGTGCTCGAGCGCCTTCTTGGCCGCGTTGGCCTGGGCGAGCGTGCTGGCACGGACGATCCGGATGTTGCGCTTCTCCTGCGTGCCGAACTGCGAGACGTGGGAGTTGTAGTAGGCCTGGATCTGAGCCGGTGTCACCGTCTTCTGATGCTTGGCCAGCAGCTTGGAGTAGATCTGGTTGATGCGGACGCGATAGAGGATGTCCTGCATCGTCTCGCCCGAGCTGGCCAGGAAGGCCTGGAACGCGGTCGGGGTCGAGAACTGCTGCTTCTTGGCTGCGTTGAAGGCCGTCTGGACCTGCGCGTCGGAGATCTTGATGTGGTCCTTGTAGGCGGTGGCCTGGTACCAGTAGCTGCGGATCAGGAAGTCCATCACCTGGGTCGAGAGCGAGGTGAAGAGCTGCTTGCACTCGCTCACGATCGTCTTGTCGGGCTGCTTGGACAGGCTGGGGATCTCGGCCCGGACCTGCTTGAGGCAGCCCTTGAAGTCGGGCGGGTCGTTGGGAACGATCACGGGCGCGCTGGGGTTCTGCGAGGCATTGCCCTTCGCGGCCACGTACATCCAGTGGTTGAACATCTGCGTGGAGATCTGGTTCCCGGCGACGCTGGCCACCGAGTTGCCGCCGACGCTGCTCCCGCAAGCCGAGAGCGCGGTTGCGACCACAAAAAAGGCGCCAAGCGCCAGGATCGACTTCAAGGTCTTCATCGCTGTTGCGTGATGGTAGCGAGACAGAGTTTTGACGCTGCGTTACACGCATGTTGCGTTTTGAGTGGGAGGGTTTGGGGGGTGGATGTCTTGATGGATGCGGGGCCCTCACCCCGGCCCTGAGATGGCGGAAGAATCCGCAAACAACGGCCATAGTGGCCGTGAAAGTCGGAATCTTCGGGCGGCGGCCCTGCTGGCCGACGGCCAGCACGGAGTCGTTGCCCGGCGACAACTCATAGCCCTCGGGCTCTCGATAGACGCCATCGACCACTGGCTGAGGCGCGGCCGCCTTTTCCCGACCAACCACCGCGGCGTCTACGCCTTCGGCCGCCCAACCGTTAGCGCGAGGGGCCACTGGATGGCGGCGGTCCTCGCTTGCGGCCCCGGCACCCTCCTCAGCCATCGGAGCGCGGCCGCGCTCCACGGCATCCGCCGGAACCCGAGCTGGATTGACGTCACGGTTCCGGGGGGCGACCGCGGCCGCAAACACCTGCGCGTCCACTCCACCACCCTCCACCCCGACGACATCACCCAAATCGACCACATCCCGGTCACCTCGATCTCCCGGACCCTCCTCGACCTCGCTCCGTCCTCCACCCTGACCAGCTCCGCCGCGCAGTCGAGGAAGCCGAGGCGCTCCAGAAGTTCGACCTCACAAGCCTGCAAACCGCCATGAACCGGCGCCCCCGGGCCCCGGGCACTACCAAGCTCCGCCAGCTCCTGGAGACCTACACCGACCCGCCACCGACTCGCTCCGAGTTCGAGCGCGACTTCTACGCCCTGATCGAGCAGACCGACCTGCCGAGGCCTTTGGTCAACACCCTCGTCGCCGGGCAGCTGGTCGACATGTACTGGCCCCAATACCGCCTCGTCGTCGAGCTCGACAGCCGCACGTACCACACCCGCGTGCGGGACTTCGAGCGCGGGGCGAAGCGCGATGCGATCCTCATGCGCGCCGGCCTGCAAGTCCTTCACGTCACCTGGCGACGGCTGCGTGATGAGCGGCAGGCCGTTCTCGGGGACGTGATCGCCCTGGCGCGCCGCAAAGCGGCGTAACGGCGACCGAACGCGCCGCAACGCCGCCTAGAGCCCCCTAAGCCGCCCGCGTCACCGCCAGCAACACATCCGCCGCCCGCACAACAGCCGGGAACTGCTTGACCGGGTCGTCGCCGACCCGCACCGACAGCTGCGACTTGCCCGACTCGTACAGGGCCTCGGGGATCTCGGCCCGGATCTGCTTGGCGCGCACGGAGTCGAGCTCGATCGGCGTCACCGCGAGCCGGCCGCCCCGGAATGTGACGGCCCGGGCCCCGGCCTGGCCCAGCTTGATCCGCGCCTGCTGCAAGAGGATCAGGTTGCGCAGGGGGTCGGGCAGGTCGCCGAAGCGGTCCTCGAGCTCCTCCCGGAGCGCGACCAGATCGGCCACCTCCCGCGCGGCAGCGATCCGCCGGTGGACCTCGACCTTGGCCTGCTCGTAGGGGATGTAGTCGGCGGGGACGTAGGCGTCGACGTTGACGTCCAACCGCACCGGCTCCCACTCGTCCTCCGCAGCAAAGCCGTCCGAGGCAGCCCCCACCGCCTCGTCGAGCATCTGCATGTAGAGCTCGAACCCGAGCGCAGCCACGTGCCCGGACTGCTCGTCGCCGAGCAGGTTGCCGGCGCCGCGGATCTCCAGGTCGCGCATGGCGATCTTGAAGCCGGCGCCGAGCTCGGTGTAGTCGGACAGCGCCGAGAGCCGCTGGGCGGCGTCGGGCGTCAGCGCGGCGGCGCTTGGATAGAGCAGATAGGCGTACGCCCGCTCCCGCGACCGGCCGACCCGCCCACGGATCTGGTAGAGCTGGGCCAGCCCGAACGCGTCGGCGCGCTCGACGATCAGCGTGTTGGCCTGCGGGATGTCGATCCCGGACTCGATGATCGAGGTGCAGACCAGGACGTCGGCATCCCCGCGCAGGAAGGCGAGCATCCGGCGCTCGAGCATGCGTTCGTCCATCTGGCCGTGGGCGACCTCGAACTTGATCCCCGGGCAGAGCGCCCGCAGCCGCTCGGCCGTCTCCTCGATCGTCTCCACCCGGTTGTGGAGGAAGAAGCCCTGGCCTCCGCGATCGTGCTCGCGCTCCAGCGCGCGGCGCACCAGCTCCTCGTCGTACTCGCCGACATAGGTCTTGACCGGGCGGCGGCCCTCCGGCGGGGTCTCGATGACCGAGATGTCGCGGATGCCGGCCATCGACATCTGCAGGGTCCGGGGGATCGGGGTGGCGCTCATCGAGATCACGTCCACCCGGAGCTTCAGCTGGCGCAGGAGTTCCTTCTGCTTGACCCCGAAGCGCTGCTCCTCGTCGACGATCAGGAGCCCGAGATCGCGAGCCCGGACGTCGCGCGAAAGCAGCCGATGGGTCCCGATCAGGATGTCCACCTCGCCACGGGAGAAGCGCGCGACCGCCTCGCGCTGCTCGGCCGCCGGCCGGAACCGGGACACGTGCTCGACCACCACCGGGTACTGGCGCAGGCGCTCGGAGAACGTCCCGTAGTGCTGCTGGGCGAGGATCGTCGTCGGGACGAGCAGCATCACCTGCTTGCCGTCCTGAACGGCCTTGAACGCCGCCCGCAGGGCCACCTCGGTCTTGCCGTAGCCGACGTCGCCGCAGATCAGCCGGTCCATCGGCCGCGGCGCCTCCATGTCGGCCTTGACGAACTCGATCGCGTCCCGCTGGTCGGGCGTCTCGACGTAGGGGAAGGCATCTTCGAACTCGCGCTGCCAGTCGGTGTCGGGTGGGTACGCGTGGCCGGGACGGCGCTTGCGCTCGGCGTACAGGTTCAGCAGCTCGCCGGCCAGCTCCTGGGCGGCGCGGCGCGCCCGGGCCTTGATCGCCTCCCAGCGAGTGCCGCCGAGCTTTGACAGCGGCGGGTGGACGCCGCCCGCGCCGACGTAGCGGCTGATCTTGGCCAGCTGGTCAACCGGGACGAACACCCGGTCCGAGCCGGCGTACTCGAGATAGAGGTAGTCACGCGTGATCCCCGCGACGGTCTTGGTGTCAAAGCCGGCGAAGCGGGCGATGCCGTGGTCCTCGTGGACGACGATGTCGCCCGTCCGCAGGTCGGAGAACGAGCGCAGGACGCCGCGGCGGCGCCCCGGCCGCGCCGGTTCCGCAGCGGCCCGGCGCCGACGGAACAGGCGGTGCTCGGGGATCACCGCCAGGTGGAACTGGGGGGCGATGAACCCGGCGGCCAGACGGGCATGGGCGAAGGTGATCGCTCCGGCGCCGTCCAGCGCCGGTTGGCCGGACTCGAGCCAGCGCACCTTGAGCCGGCCCAGGTTGTAGGCGGCTCGCTCGCCCTCGCCCCGGCGGGCGAACGCGACCACCGTCTTGTAGCCCGAGCGGGCCAGCTTCTCGAGCTCGGGCTCGGCCTCGTCGCAGCCCCCGGGCGGCGACGTCGGCGCTCTGCGCGCGGAAGCTGAATTCCTGATCCTGGTCGATGCTCGAGAGCCAGATCCGGGCGCGGGACGCCAGAGCCGAATCGATCTCCTCGGGCGCCACGTACAGGTGGTGGGCGTCCTCGTCGTGGAAGGCGGCGGTCACGTCCTGCCAGTGGTCGGCCAGCGCGGGGGCCACGTCCTCCTCGCCTGCCACGAACACCGTCGCGTCGGCCGGCGCCAGCGACAGGAACGACTGGAACTGGTCTACGGGCAACAGCTCGGCCACGTCGGGACGCTCCGAGGCATCCTCGAGGGCGGCGATCTCGGCCAGCTCCCGATGCTCCTCGGCAAGCTCGGCGGCCGGCGCCACCTCGACCGAAACAGCGTCTTCCAGGGAGCGCTGGGTGAAGGTCGAGAACCACCGCAGCGACTCGATCTCATCGCCGAACAGGTCAACCCGCACCGCGCGGTCCTCGGTGGCCGGGAACACGTCAAGCAGGCCGCCGCGGATAGCGAACTGCCCGCGATCCTCGACCTGCTCGACGCGCTCGTAGCCGGCCGCCACCAGGTCGCGGGCGGTCTCCTCGAGGTCCATCAGCTCGCCCACCCGCAGGACGAACCCGTGCGGGCGCAGGGCGGGGTCGGGCACCTTCTCCGAGAGGGCGACGGCGCTCACCACCACCACCGGGTCCTCGTCTGGCCACCAGCGCATCGAGGGCGGCGATCCGCAGACCGACCAGGTGCGGCGGCGGCGCGAGGTGCGACTCGTAGGTGACGCCGCGACTCGGGTAGTACCGAACCGTCCGGGGCTCGAGCCAGCTCTTCAGGGCCCCGGCGAGGTCACGAGCGGCCCGGTCATCGCCCGCGACGACGATCGACGCGCAGTCCGGGCAGCCGTCGATCAGGGAGGCGAGCAGGTAGGGCCGCAGCGACTGGGAGACGAACGCGCGACCGCCTTCGCGCTGGAGCGCAGCGGTCTGGGAATCGTCCTCGGCGTAGGCGAGCAGGGAACGGAGCATCTACTCAGTCGAGTCTAGGAATCCGCGGGGGGCGCGAGCACGACGTTCTCGGCCGCGTCGGCGGCCTCTTCGACCAGCCGCTCCACCTCCTCGCGGGGTTCCCGAAAGCGCCCGAGCACGTAGGCCGCGACCCGGTCGGGATCGGTCGTCGGGGGGCGCCCGACGCCGACGCGCACGCGCCGGAAATCGGGGGAGCCGAGGCCGGCGCGCAACGACTTAAGCCCGTTGTGGCCGGCGAGGCCGCCGCCCGTGCGGACCCGGATGTCGCCGAAGGGAAGGTCGATTTCGTCGTGGACGACCAGGACCCGATCGAGCGGCAGCTTGAATTCCCCGCGGGCCGGCCCGACGGAGTTGCCGGCCTCGTTCATGAAGGTCTCCGGGAGCAGGATGGCCACGCGCGGGCCGCCGAGACCGGCCCGGCCGTCCGAAAGCCGCCCGCGGTACTTGGAGCTTGAAACTTGGGCAGCTCCCAGCGCGCGGCCAAGCGCCGGGCGACCTCGAAGCCGACGTTGTGACGGGTGCCCTCGTACTCGGCGCCCGGATTTCCGAGCCCGACGATCAGCCAGTCGACTGGAGCGCCGCCGCGCCCGAACCGACGCATGGGCGGGCGGGACTACTCCCCGCCCGAATCGCCCTCGCCGCCGGCGCCCTCACCCGAAGGCGCCTCGCCTTCCTCGGCAGCGGCGGCCGCGTCCTCGGCGGTCGCGCCCTCGGCCACCAGCTCGGTCTCCTCCTCGATCTCGGTCTCGTCCTCGACCTGGAGGCGCGGCGGGGTCAGGGTGGCGATCACGGTCTCCGGATCGTCGATCAGCTTCACGCCCTCCGGCGCCGAGACCGACTCGAGCGTCACGGTGTCGCCGATCTGAAGCTCGGAGACGTCGTGCTGCAGCTGGTCCGGGATGTCTGTGGGAAGCGCCTCGATCGTCAACTCGCGGGTCACGTGCTCGAGCACGCCGCCTTCCTTGACTCCGGGGCGTCTTCGGTGCCGACCAGCTCGAGGAACACGGTGGCCTGGATCGCCTGGTCGAGCCTCACCCGCAGCAGGTCGAGGTGAACGGTCTGGCCGGTGACTGGGTGGCGAATCAGCTCCTTGACCACCACCGGGGTCCCGCCGGCATCGCCGATCGCCAGGTCAAGCACGGCGCCGGCGTGGGCCAGGGCCTGGCGGAGGACGCGGGCGTCGACCTCGAAGGAGATCGGGCTCCTCGCCGCCCCCGTAGACGACTCCGGGAACCTTGCCCTCGCGGCGCAGGCGGCGGGCCTCACGCGACCCGCCGGGCTCGCGCGTGGACACGGTTAGAGCGGTTGAGGTCGACGTGCCCATGGGCGGCGCTCGATGGTAGCGGGACGGCTGCTTTTTGGGGTTGCCTGCCGCGGTAACAATTGTAATGTATGCCGGGCGATGCGCAGCTGGTGCTGATGATCGCCGGAGTACACCTTCTGGCTCTGGCCTGCGTGGCGATGCTGATGGTCCCGCGCTGCGCGACGGCCAGTGGGATGCCGTCCTGGCGATCGGACTCCGATTCCGACGACGGGTGGGGCCGCGGGCCGGGCAAACCGCCGTAGCCGCCCCGAGCCGCCGCGCGGGGGCATCCCGCTGCCCGACGCCCAGCCCGCCGCCGTGCGGCTGCGCGACCACACCGTCTGCGCGACCTGCTCCCGCCCCGCGAGCGCCGCCCGGCCCGCGAGCCCGGGCGCACGCCGGTCCGTCCGCACGCTAGCCGGTCCCGCACCGCTAAGAGCCGGTGCGCACGCACAGCTAGCGGACTAGCCGTCACGGGCAGGTCGCGTCGCCCGGGAGCTTGGGCGTGATCGAGAGCAGCTCGATCCGCAGCCCGCTGAGCACGTTCCCGGCCCGCCGCACGCGCACGCACTGAACGATCGGCAGCGAGCCGCCGGCGGTCCAGGCGACGCGCGCGGTGCCCAGCGTGCTCGTCGAGCGAGAAGCCGGCCGAGGGCTGGAGCTGAGGATCGAGACCGCGCCGGGATGCCTCAGCGCGGCGGCGTTCGGCCGCCGCCCGGCTCCGGCACGCAGCCTGCGAGCGCGCAGCCGTCGATCCGCGCGACGACGCCGCGGCGATCGCCTCGCGCCTCGGCCTGGATCAGCGAGGTGATCGCCGCGCGCTCGGCGCCGTCGACGCTGAACACGCGCGCCAGCAGCGCGCTGACGACGAGAAACACGACGACGCCGACGGACGATCACCGGCGACGATGTAGCGGCGCGGCGCACGGCGCCGAACGCTAGCCAGAGCCGCTGACCAGGAGTCGCTGAGCTCGAGGAACCGCTCGACCGACGCCTCCTGGTGCTCGAGCCGCTCGGCCAGCCCGCGCGCGTGCTCCGCGGCGACCTCGAGGAAGTCCTCGACGCAGCGCTCGGGGTCGTCGGCCAGCGGGTAGACGCGGGTGAAGTCCTGCTGCGCGCAGGCGATCCCCAGCGGCGGGCGGCCCTCGGCCAGCGTGCGCGCGCTGCACACCGGGGTGACCACGAGCTGCGAGTCGCGGGCCACGAGCGCGGTCGGCAGCAGCCGCGGCGCGGGCAGCCGGACCGAGAGCTCGACCGAGTGATCGACCGTGACGACCTGCTGCCGACCAGCTCGCCGAGCGGCTCGCGCCACACGTCGAGGACGACGTCGGCGCCGACCAGCGCGTCGCGCAGCGCGGTGGCCTGCTCGACGTACAGCCGCTCGGCCTCCTCGCGGTCCTCGGCGTCGCCCAGGTCGAGGTCGCAGGGAACGCGCAGCAGCTCGCTGGCGGCGACCGTCGCTGCCCGCGCCGCGGCTGCCGCGCGTGACATAGGTCTGCAGCGTGCCGAGGTCGCGCCGGCGCGTGGAAGATCACCGTGACCGCCTCGCTCAGCGGCAGCCCGTCGACCCGCAGCGAGACCGCGACCGAGGAGCGAGTCGTCGAGCAGCGCGCGCCGCAGCAGCTCCTCGGCGTCGCCATCGTCGTGGGTGTGAGTCCTCTTCGAGCATCGTGCTCACCTTCAGATCGGCCCAGCGTCGCTCAGCTATTTACCCTCAACGCGGCGGCATTGGACCGCCGGCAACTGGCGCATCGGCGTCGAGCGGCTTGCCATGGCGCCGATCGGGTAGGCTGCGGCCGAGATGAAGATCCTCTACAAGCCGTTCGCGATCGATCGCCCGGTCGATCAGCGCCCGGCTCGGCCGGAACGTGTTCCAGACCGTGTGGGCCAGATCGACGACGCGAGCCGCCCGAGCGCGACCACCGCCGAGGCCACCCTGCCCAAGGTGGTCGGCGCCGCCGCGCTGGAGGCCGCGACGATGGCCGCGTCGCGGCCGCCGTCGACCGCGGCAGCGCCAGGGCGTTCCACCACCTCACCGGCGTCTGGCCAGGCGAGCGAGCCGAAGGCCAAGAGCAGGCCGACGGACTGAGCTCGTCGGCCATCCAGGCGCGAGAGCCGCTCGCGGGCCCAGCTCCGGGATCGGCGTCTTGGTCAGCGTCTCGCGGTCGACCAGCACGTGCCTGATCTCGCACGTCGACGAGCAGCTCCTCGCCGCGGAGGATCCGGTGCTGGGTGACGATGCTGGTCCTGCCCAGGTGGGTGACCGCGACCTCGAGCGTGAGCTCGTCGTCGAACCGGCGCCGGGCGCGAAAGCGCAGCTGCGCCTCGGCGACGACGATGTCAAGCCCGCGGTCGAGCATCGACCTCGTAGCCCCCGAAGGCGGCGCGCCACAGCTCGGTGATCGCGACGTCGACGTAGGCCAGGTAGTGGGCGTTGAACACCACGCCCTGCATGTCGCACTCGGCGTAGCGGACGCGCAGCGGTGTGGATGAACGGCTCGCCCACGGTCAGCCTCCGCCGCGCAGCACGAACCCGCGCTCCTCCAGCTCGGCCAGCGCGTCCTCGAAGGCGCCGAAGTCGCGGGCCAGCAGCGCGTCGATCGGCCGCCCAGCGGGCCCGTCGCGCGCACCCAGCGCCGCAGCACCGCCGGGCCCGGCGCGCTCGGCGGCCTCGTCGAGCAGATCGAGCAGGATCGGCAGCTCGGTCCGGTGCTCGAGCTGACCGAGAGCAGCGTCAGCGGATCGACGTCGAGCACCCGGCACAGCTCGTCCTCGCTCAGCCCGAGAGCTCCATCAGCCGCGCCGCCTGCTCGCTCGCGCGCGCAGCTCGCTCTCGCGGCTCGCCGAGCGCCGCCTCAGAACAGCTGGTTCTCGCCGCCGAACACGTCGCTCACCGACCCGTCGGTGAAGATCTGGCGGATCGAGTTGGTCAGCAGGTCGGCGCAGGAGAGCACGCGCACGTTGTCGGGCGCGCCGGGCGGCAGCGGGAGCGTGTCGGTGACCACGACCTGCTCGAAGCCGGCGGCGGCCAGGTTCTCCCAGGCGTTGCCGGAGAAGACGCCGTGCGTGGCGGCGGCGTAGACGCGGCGCGCGCCGGCGTCCTGGACCGCCTGGGCGGCCGCCTTGAGCGTGCCGGCGGTGTCGATGATGTCGTCGACGAGCACCGCGGTCTTGCCCGCCACGTCGCCGATCACGTAGCTGATCTCGGCGACCTGCTGGGCCGGGCGCTCCTTGTTGAGGATCGCCAGGTCGGCGCCGATCTTGGAGGCGAACTTCTTGTTCAGCTTCACCCGGCCGGCGTCCGGCGCGACCACGACCAGATCCTCGAGCCCGAGGTCGGCGAAGTACTGGGTGAGCATGAACAGCGCGGTCATGTGGTCGCACGGCTTCTGGAAGAAGCCCTGGATCTGGCCGGAGTGCAGGTCCATCGTCAGGATCCGGTCGATCCCGGCCGCCTCGAGCATCCGCGCCACCAGGCGGGCGCTGATCGGCTCGCGCGGCGCCGACTTCTTGTCCTGGCGCGAGTAGCCGTACCACGGGGTGACCGCGATCACCCGGTGCGCCGAGCCGCCGACCGCGGCGTCGATCATCGCCAGCAGCTCCATCAGCGCGTCGTTGGCGCTCGAGGCCCGTCGTCGGCGTTGCCGCACGTGGGCTGGACGATGAACACGTCGGCGCCGCGCACCGACTCCTCGAAGCGGCAGTAGACCTCGCCGTTGGCGAACGTCTTCAGCGTCATCGCCGCCGAGCTCGACCCCGAGCTTGGCGGCGATCTTCGCCGCCAGCTCCGGGTTCGCCCGGCCGGCGACCAGCATCAGCCGCTTGTCGTAGTCGAGCCGCAGGTCGCTCGGCGACGGGCGCGCGTCTCGAGCACGCTCATCGCGGCCGCGAGTGTACGCCGCGGTCGGCTGACGGTCGAGCGCCGATCGCTGCTCGTCGCAGTCCTGCGGCGGCTGCCGGTCGCTCGGCGCTGCCCTGCTCGCCGCTCGCTTGCGCGCCGCTCCGCGTAGCCCTCGACGTTGCGCTGCTGCGAGCGCGGGCGACGCCGAGCGCGCCGGCCGGAACGTCCTTGCTGATCACCGAGCCGGCGGCCGTGTAGGCGTCGTCGCCGACCGTCACCGGCGCGACGAGGGTCGGTGTCGACGCTCGATCTTGACCCGCGCGCCGATCGTCGTGCGGTGCTTGCGGTAGCCGTCGTAGTTGGCGGTGATCGTGCCGGCGCCGAGGTTCGTGCTGCTCGCCGATGTCGGCGTCGCCGATGTAGGACAGGTGCGGGACCTTGGTGCCGGCGCCGATGTCGGAGTTCTTGATCTCGACGAACGTGCCCGGCCTTCGAGCCCTCGCGCAGGACGGCGCCCGGGCGCAGGTAGGCGAACGGGCCGACGCTGACGCGGTCGCCGACGTCGGCCTCCTTGACGTAGGAGTGGACGACGCTCGGCTCGCTCGCCGACGCGCGCGTCGATCAGCGTGGCGTGCGGCCCGATCGTGCGGCCGCTCGCCGACGCGGGTCGCGCCGTGCAGGCTCGTGAACGGCGCGATCACCGTGTCCTGCGCCGATCTCCACGTCGGCGTCGATCACCGTGGCCGCCGGGATCGACGATCGTCACGCCGGCGAGCATGTGGCGCTCGTGGATCCGCCGCTGGGCGAGCGCCGGCACGCGCGCCAGCGCCGACCGGTCGTTGATCCCGAGCGTCTCCGCCGGGTCGGCGAGCTCGTAGGCGCAGCACGGTCCGCTCGTGCGCGCGGAGGATCGGCAGCACGTCGGGCAGGTAGCAGCTCGCCCTGGGCGTTGTCGCTGCGCGACCTCCTCCAGCGCGCGCCAGCAGCGCCGCGCCCTCGAACGCGAAGATGCCGGTGTTGACCTCGCGGATGTGGAGCTCGAGCTCGGTGGCGTCGCCCGGCGGCCTTGGTCTCGACGACCCGCTCGACGGTCCCGTCGGGCGCCCGCACGACCCGGCCGTAGCCGCTGGGATCGTCGAGCACGCGGTGGCCATCGTCGCGGCGGCGCCCTGCGCGCTCGTGGGCCTGCGGCGAGCTCCGCGATCGTGTCCGGCGCGTGATCAGCGGGACGTCGCCGTTGAGCACGATCACCGTGGCGTCCGGCCGCGAAGTGCGCCGCCGCCGCCTTGACCGCGTCGGCGGTGCCCCGCGGCTGCTCCTGGATCGCGACCTCGACCGTGCCGTCGAGCGCCGGCGCTCGAGCTGCCGGTCCGGGCCGTCGACGACGACGACCTCGCGCGCGCCGGCCTCGCGGGCGGCCGCGACCGGCCAGCCGATCATCGGCCGGCCGCACAGCGGATGCAGCAGCTTCGGCGTCGCGGAGCGCATCCGCGTGCCCTGCCCGGCGGCGAGGATGACGACGACGGGCGCGGTCACGAGGAGGGGATCGTAGGCGATCCGTTGCCCGGGACGCGAGCGAAGGCCGGCATCCGTTGCCCGGGACGCGAGCGAAGGCCGGGCACATAGCGAGATAAAGCGGGACGGCGACCGCGACGGGCGACGGTCGCCGCCCCGTCGTCGGTCAGGGCGGTCCCGAAACTTGGTCGACGAATTGTTGCGGAAAATCAACCCAATGCACAAATACGAGGTGGATCGGGCCCCGGGGCTTGCGGTCGGGCGTGCGGGTCCGACTGCGACGGCTGCGGTGACCCGGGGCCGAAGGCCCCCGACCCGCTGCTAGATTCGGCCGCGCCTCAGGCTCTGGGGGGTCGTCCAACCGGCCAGGACACCGGGTTTTGGTCCCGGGAATCGGGGTTCGAGTCCTCGCCCCCCAGCTGGGTCGGCCCGCCGTGGGCGACGCCCCAGGAGCGCCTGGGGGCGCCGCGGCGTTGCGCTCCACGCGCGCCGAGGGAGCGACCGCGCCGAGAATCAGCAGGCCGTGCCCGAGCTGCTTCCGCCCGGATCGCAGAGCGTCTCGCGGTCGACCTCCCAGCCGCCCGTGGAGATGTCGAACAGGTAGGGCGGGAGCAGGTAGGCGAGCCGGTCGTCGTAGGTGTAGTTCTTGACGTAGCCCGTGGCGGCGTTGCCGCTGCCGTCGACCGTCCCGACCGCGCCGCGGAAGTTCTGGACCAGCGCGCCGTTGATGGTGAGGGTCCCCAGGGTGGTGCCGCAGTCGTAGTTGTCGACCATGAACGAGTGCTTGAGCGCGAGAATCGCCGCGTCGATCGTGCAGGTTCGGGAGCGATTGGCTCGCGGAGTTGTCCTGGTTGCAGGCGGCGTTGTTGTCCGTCGGCCCCGAGCCCGTGCTCGACGCGGACGTACTGATTGGCCACCAGCCCCATCACCGCGCGTCCCCGTCGGCACGCCGCCGGACTCGGTGGTCTGGAGGTTGCTCGTGATGATGATGTTGTTGGCGGCAGGCGATCGTCACCGATGAGGTGTACGTTCGCCGTCGTCGACACGTAGGCGTCGCCGGCGCAGCCCGACGTCGGATAGCTGGCCGAGTCCGGGTCGTAGGCGGGCGGACGCTGCAGCTCGACGTGTTGGTGACGTAGATGATCGGGTAAGTGGCCAGGCTGACGGCCGTCGTCGTGCACGGTGCTCGGTCGGACAGTTCTTGACGGTCGCGTGCTGCCGTTGAGGGTGATGAGCTGGTGCCGGTGAACACCTTGCCGTAGTTCGTGGCGTCGGTCAGGAGCTGGGAGTTGTCGCTGGGAAGGGGGACGAACTGGCGCGTTCGGCACCGCCGTCCCTGACGATGTTCGCGCTGCCGCAATTGTCTCCCGAGCAGATGTCCTGCGAACTGGTGCCGGGGGCGAGGCTCTCGATCTTGTCGTCCGGGCTGCGGCCGAACGTCGGGTGAGCCGTCGATCAGGAACTGGTCCTGGGTGTACATCGGGCCGTTGACCGTGTCGCCGTTGATCCAGTTGATGTTGCAGGTCGGTGTCGCGGCCGGCGCGGTAGAAGACGCCGCAAGTCGCTGTAGCCGTTGATCGAGCTATCCAGCGCCTCGTAGACCGTGTACCAGACGAAATCGAGCGGCGTCAGCTTGCTGTAAGCTGGCGACGATCGTCCGCTCGACCGAGTTCGCCGCCCGAGTAGCCGGTGAACTCCATCCGCAGGCTGCCCGTGTTGTTGTCGATCAACGATCCGATCGCGTTGCTCGTGCAGCTGGTGTAGCCGTTGGCCGGGATCGCCGCGTAGGAGTAGTACTCGGGCGGATGTAGCTGTCCGTGCCGGTCCCGGCAACCTGTGTCTGCGAGAGCGTGTCATTCGAGCAGCTCTCCCAGTAGTCGGGGTTCTGGTTGAGCTGGTACAGAAACGCGTTCGGCTCCCGCGTCGGCCGCGGTGAAGGCGCGCTTTGCCGTCGAGATCGTGCTGGCTGATGTGGACGTCGCCCTGGATGGCGACGAACATGGCCGCGATCAGCAAGCTGGTCGTGACGACGAGGACGCCGAGCGCGATCACCATCGTGAAGCCCTCTTCGCGGGCGAGACGGCGAGCGCAGGTTGCGAAGCTATGAGGCGTCATTGACATGGCAGGAAGACGTTGCCGTCGCCGGCATGGTTGGCGGCGGGAGTGAGGCGGAGCACGACGCCGTCCTGGACCGAGTCGTTGAATCGGCTGCGGAGTGTTGGTGTTCTCGTCCGTGGCCCCGGACGGGCCGACCGACAGAGTGATCATCACTTCGGCCGTATTGCTGGCGTTGGTCGCCCCGAGAGTGGGACTGTCGCTCAGCGGTGAAGCGGCGGGGATGGTGCTCGTCCCCGGCACCTCGATCAGTGCCGTCTTGCAGCATCTCGTAGTTTTGGCCGGCGGAGTTCTGGTAATGGCCGCCCGAGCCGTTCGATACCGCCGAGTACGCGTAGTACTGGAAGACGGCGGTGGTCCCGCTCTGGTCGGCGTTGGTGAGGACCGTGCGCGTGGTGGTCGCGGTGGTCGCCCACGTGTACACGGGCTGGCCCGACGAGTTCGTCGTCTGCGCCGGCCTCGGCGTACGTGTTGTCGATCAGCGTGTTCGGCAGAGGAGCTGTACGTGATCACGTGCTCGACCGGGGTGAGGTGGCCCCGGCGCCGTACAGGCTCGACGAAGGCAAGCTGCGTAGCGGTGCTGGTCGACTGCACCGGCGTACCGTTGTCGACGATGCAAGCGGAGTGCAGTTCGTTCTCGATCCCCTCGATCGCTACTCGCGCCCGCTGCGGTGGCGTCGACCTTGGTGAACACCCGGGTGGTCTGATGGAGCGTGACGATCTGCATGTTGAATAGGGCGATCATCACGACCGTCCCGATCAGGATCGCCACCAACAGCTCGATGAGGCTGAACCCGTCCTCGCCACGGAGCACATCACCTCAGAGCACGCTGCTGCATTGTCCCGAGCTCGATGCGCTTGTGATCGGAATCGTCGTCGCCGAGGGCAACGAGCTGAAACTCGTGTTGGTGAGGCCCGACAGCTTCGCGTAGCGATAGGTGGAGAAACCGGTCTTGTAGTCCGCACACACCGTGATCGAGCCCGTGTACCCGGAGGCACTCGGATTCGTGGTGGTGGAGGTATTGGCGAACGGCTGACCGGGATCGAGCAGCGCGTTGGCGGCCGGAGTCGAACCAACAGCCGGGGCGATCGGCGTACTCCACGTGTCAGTGCACGAGGTGCCGAGCGTGCTCTTGAACTGCATGACGATGTCGCTGGGGGTGACCTGCGAACCGTTGTAGGAGACGGAGATGTTCATCTCTGGCTCCTGCACCGAGAGGGCCCCGACGTATCCGGGCGAGATCGTGAACGTGTCGACGCCGCTCGGCGGTTCTTCCTGCCGGCACTGGCCGGCCCAGACGTGGTAGTTGCCGGTATAGGAGTTGTTGCCTTGGTAGAACGGGTACAGCTGATCGGACCCCGTCGCCGGCACGAGTAGCCCCGGCGTCTCGACCGATGTGCTCTGGGGACACGCGGTGCTGGTGCCAGTCAGGTCCCCGCACTGGAAGGCAGACATCGAGTCCGACGTGCCGGAGCCGTACCAGGACAGCGCGTCGGCCTGCTGCGCGGCGATCGACCCGTTGTTGCCGGTGACGAAGTTCGCGCTGATATCGCCGGCCAAGCCCAAGCGGATCGGATTGCCGCTGCTCGGCGTGGCCGTGCCGGTGCTGGTCACGGTGGCCGAGTAATCCAATGGATTCGCGGGCTGACCGTTGTCGTTGACGTAGCCGGGATCGGTCAGGGCCAGGGTGTAGTCGCCGCTGGAGAGCCCGGAGAAGATCGCGCAGCCCGCCGTGTCGGTCGTCCCCGAGGCGGCGTCCTGGCCCGTGGCTGACGACCCCCACTCCGGCGATCGCGGGCCCCGCTTGGATCCTCGACCTGGGTCAGGAGCGTGCCGCCGGCGGGCGGGGTGATCTCGCTCTCGATGGTCACCGGCCCGCGGTGGTTGGTCCCCCAGGTGACCTGCGAGATGACCTGGTAGTAGGCCGCGGCGCCTGCGCCGGTTGAGCCACAGGCCGAACCACCCGTGCTGTTGAGGAAGTTGGCCACGGAGGTGATCGTGTAGGGGATGCCGCCCAGGTAAACGGTCCGGACCTCCTGGTTGGGCGGGGCAAGATCGGTCAGCTGCAGTGCCGACAGCCCCTTCAACCGCTCTTGGTCGAGCTGGGCGAGCTCGGAGGCCTGCGAGCGGTCACGCTGGTCGGAGTCGGTGTCCGCACCAGCCATCAGCGCGATCGCCACGGCGGTGGCGACCAGGGCGACGATCAGGGCGCTGACCAAAACCTCGATCAGCGGCTCACCGCGCTCGTCTCGCACACGGGCGACGAAGCGCTTGACACGACTCTTCCTGATGATCGGGCGCTGCGGTGCTAGGCCCCGTTGATGCATCCAATACCTCGCCGGTCAGCTGACTGCGCTTCCATCGGCCGCACACCGCGCCACCTGTATTAGGCGCGCGTAAATCCCGCAAAATCGACGTTTTGCGTGGACAGATGGACGACTGAAGTCCGCTAGGACGTGCCGCTCAGGATCCGGCGCAGCCCTTCCGGCGCCAGCGGATCGGCCAGCGTGGCGCGGACGTCGGCGGGGCGGTGCAGCGGGCGCTCGGCCCGGAGGATCCCGACCTCGAGCCCGGCCTCGCGCACGGCCGTGATGGCGATCGTCATCGCGTCGGCGCTGCGCCAGGACTTCTCGGGGAGAGCGAACAGCTCGGGCAGCGGCCGGGACAGACCGATCAGGTAAAAGCCGCCATCGATGGCCGGACCGAGCACGACGTCGCAGCCGGCCAAGAGATCGTCAAGCGCCGCGGCGGCGTGGTCGGAGCGAAGCCGGGGAAGGTCGGGCCAGGCGATCAGCAGCGGTCGCTCGCTGTGAGCGAACACCCGTGCCGCGGCGTCGGCCAGCCGGCCCGCTATGCCCGCCCCGTTCTGCGGAAACAGCGCCGCGTCGCCATCGACCAGGTCCCGCATCTCCGGCGCGGCATCGGGTGGGTCGTGGGCGATGTGGACGTGGCCCGGGGCGGCCTCGTTGGCCCACCGCACGGCCTCGACGATCAGCGCCGACTGAAGCGCCAGGCAGCCATCTGGTCCCAGGAGCGGCTCGAGCGCGCGCCTGACCTGCCCCCGGCGCGGCGCCCGCGCCATGATCAGGACCTCGGCCGAGGCCTCGCTCATCCCTGCTCGAAGCGGTAGACCGTCCCCGCCGGCGCTGGCGCTGCCTCGGTCAGCCGCCCGAGGGCGCCGCGCAGCACCGCGGCGAAAACCTGCGGGCTGCGCGCCCATCAACTCGATCAGCTCGTCACCGGCGTGGTCTCCCCCGGCTTGACTTCGTTGGCGTAATCGGTGACGAATCCGATCAGCCCGAACGGCAGCTCGAGCTCGCCACACAGCACGGTCTCCGGGCCCGCCGTTTGGCTGACCACGGTGACCCCGCAGGCGGCCAGCTGGGCGATCTCGGTCGGGCGTGTTGAAGCGGGGCCCGTCGACGTGGCCGTAGGTGCCGCCGTCACGCACAGGATGGCCCGCCTCGCGTGCCGCCGCCACCAGCGCCGCCCGCACACCGTCCGAGAACGGTCCGCCGTGGAGGATCCAGTGGCCGCGAGCCGCGTCACCGGGCTCGGTGAAGAACGTGCACAGCTCGCCGTCCGGAAGCCGGTTCGAGATGAAGTGCAGATCGTCGAACACGACCAGCGAGCCGAGCCCGAGCGTGGTGTCGACCGCGCCGCACGCGGTGCAACCGATCACCGCGCTCGCGCCGAGCTCTTTCAGCGCCCAGATGTAGGCGCGCTGATTGAGCTGGTTCGAGAGGCGCGAATGGCCAGGCCCGTGGCGCGAGACGTGAAGCGCCGGGAACCCGGCGTAGGTGCCGGCGGCCACCGTGGCGGGACCGAATGGAGTCTCGCAGCGAATGTGGTTTTTCCTCTTCGAAGCCGGGAAGTGCGTGCGTACCGGAGCCCGTGATGATCCCCACCGCCATGACCAGCGATCCTACCCAGCCCTGGATCGCGATCTACGACGCCGACTGCGGCTTCTGCCGCTGGTCACTGGCCAAGCTGCTCGGACTCGACCGTCACCGCCGTCTGCGCCCGGTCGCACTCGGCACAGCCGAAGCGGAGGAGCTGCTGGCCGATCTGACGCCGGTGCAGCGCGCCGCCTCGTGGCACCTCGTCTCCCCGGCCGGCGAGCGGGCCTCAGCCGGCATCGCCGCCGTGCCGCTGCTCCGGGTGATCGGTGCCGGGCCGCTCGCTGACCTGCTCGCCCGTTTCCCGCGGGCGACCGAGTGGACCTACGGCTGGGTGGCCGACCACCGTTCGTACTTCAGCAAGGCGATACCGGATCGGGCGAAGGAGCGGGCGGACGCCCGGATCGCCCGGAGCCAGCGCTAGCGGGGAACCCGTCCGCCCTCGGCGCCGGGTTCGGTGGCAGGCCCGCGCGGTGGGGCGATCCCCAGAACCCGCATCGCCTTCAGCCCCAGCGAGAGCTTCTCGCGCCCGTCGGTGGAGGAGACGTCGAGGCCGGTGAGCTCACGCACGCGCTCGAAGCGGTAGCGGATCGTGTGGCGGTGGGTGATGAGGCGGGCGGCGGTGGCGTTGACGTTCGCGTCGCAGTCGAGGAAGGCCGACAGCGTGCCCAGCAGGTCGGTCTCGTACTGCTCGTCATAGGCGACGAGCGGGCGGATCGTCTCCTCGTAGAAACGGTTGAGCTCCGCCGGGTCGTTCATGTGCGGGAGCAGCAGCTGGTAGGTGCCGGTCTCCTCGAAGCCGAGCGTCGAGCGGTCGGGATCACCCTCGGCGACGTTGGCCGCGAGCAGCGCCTCATTACCGGCGCGGTGAAGGTCAAGCGGGTCCCCGGCGCGGCGGCTGCGACCGATGGCAAAGGCGAACCCGGCCAGGCTGGACTCGAGCTCGCGCAGCACCGCTGCCGTCACCCGGCGGGCGGTATCGCCGTCGGGGTCGGGAACGAGCACCGAAATCTCCCCCGCGTCGTCCTGGGCCGGGGCGGCGATCGCCCCGGACGCGATCGACCGGGCACCGCGAACGGCCAGCGCGAGCAGCCGCCGGCGCCAGTCGTCCTCGGTGGCGCTGCGCGGGTGAGCGCGGACGACGATCACGGCGCCGCCGCCGGCGAGATCGGTGCCGAGCTCCTTGCCCCGGGCCAGCAGATCTTCGCGATCACGGATCCGGCCGGTCAGGACCGCGCGCTGAAACGAGGTGGCGGCCTCCTCGGAGGCCCGCTCGGGCGCGCGCACGCGCTCGACCTCGGAGGCGATGAGCGTGGTGACGAGGCGCAGCAGCGCCACGTCCGGATCGGGCCGGCGGCTGCGCATCCGCAGCTGGCCCACGGTCGCCTCAGCCACCTTGAGCTCGATCGTCACCACATCCTCGGCGTCTCGCATCAGCGAGCGCTCGTCGGCCGGCGAGCGGGCGGCGACCGCCAACACGGTCGCGTTGCGATCGATCAGGATCAGGCTGGCGTCGAGCGCCCGGGCGGCGGCGCGGAGAACCTCGGGCAGCCCGGCGCCCCCCTCGACCGCATCGGTGATCGCCTCCAGCGCGTGGAGATCGGGCATGGTCCGCGTCTCGCTCACGCTCAGAACACGCGTGGCCACTCGATCACTATCAGCGCGCCGACCACGATCCCGACCCCGACGAGCGCGGCCAGCACGTAGAGGGAGAGGACGACGACGGCGACTCGCTCGAGGGGACGGCGGTAGGCGGTGATCGCTGGGGCTATCACGAGGGCGCAGAAGGCGGCGATGCCGAACACACCTGCGCAGGCACCGATGAGATAAGTGACCGACTGGTTGCTCATGTTCAACTGAAGAATTGTGCCGAACACCCCGGCGCGAGCGCCGGAGCGACTACGCAAATCGCGGCGATCCGAACTCTGCGTGGACCGGCGACGCGGGCAGCGCGCCCGGAAACCGCCCCGCCAGCTCGGCGGCACGCTCAAGCGCGTCCGCCCCCCAGAATACCCCGGCCACGGTCGGGCCTGAGCCGCAGACGATCGCCCGCTGGGCCCCGCCGGCCCTCACCGCCTCGAGCGTCCCCCCGATCGGCGGGCATAGAGAGACCGCAGCGGGCTCGAGGTCGTTGACCAGGAGCTCGGGGGCGAGCTGCCCCTCGGGCTCGAGTGCATCGAGCAGCTGCTGGTAGCGCCGGCCAAGTTCCTCCCCGTCCCGCGGCAGGCCCAGGCGGTCGGCCTCGGCGTAGACGTGGGCGGTGGCCAGCCTGGCGGCCAGGGGCACGATGACGAAGGCGTGCGGGGCGAGAGGGGCGAGCGGCTCGATCTCATCGCCTGCCCCGGTGGCCAGCGTCAGACCGGGTGCTAGCTGGCTGGGGACGTCTGCCCCCAGCTCGGCTGCCAGCTCGGCCACCTCCTCCGGCCGTCCGGGCGCGAGCTCGACCGCCAACCGCAGCGCGGCGGCGGCGTCGGCCGAGCCGCCCCCCATCCCCGCCGCGACCGGGACGCGCTTGTCGATCCGGAGCTGGACCGGCGGCGCCTCCCACCCGCGGGCGCGGAGACCAGCCAGGGCGGTCGCCGCCAGGTTCTCGCCCTCGACGCCGGGGCACTCGACCCGGTCCAGGCCCGCGTCGAGCGTCGTCAGCTCCAGCTCGTCGGCCAGCGAGACCGACTCGAGCACGGTCACCAGCTCGTGGCGCCCGTCGGAGCGCACCGGTCCGAGGAACAGGCACAGGTTGAGCTTCCCGGGCGCGCGCGCGAGGAGCCTCATCGCCGCAAAGCGACCGCGAGCTCCCGGAACTCCTCCGGGGTCAGGCGCTCGGCCCGCTCGTCGGGCGGGTGGCCGAGCTCGGTCAGAGCGGCCCGGGCCCGCTCGCGAATCTCGGGCGGCGCCCCGGCCGCCAGCGCGAGCGAGCCCGCCAGAGCCTTGCGCCGGTGGGCGAAGGCCTCGTGGACGAGCCGGCGCAGGTCGGCATCGGGCCCGCGGCCGAACCGGCGCAGCCCGACCAGCACCGAATCGACATTCGGCACCGGCCGGAACACGGTGCGCGCGACCGGCCGGAGCACCCGGACTTCACAGGCCAGCTGGGCCAGGACCGAGGTGGCGCCGTAGGCGGGCGTCCCCTCGACGGCGGCTAGTCGCTCCCCCACCTCGCGCTGCACCATGACCACCCAGTCGCCCACGCTCGGCAGCTCATCGATCGTCTTCAGAACCATGGTCGCGGCGATCCCGTAGGGGAGGTTGGCCACGACCTTGGTTGGCGCGGGATGCAGCGCGCGCAGGTCAAGCTCGAGCGCGTCGGTGATGTGCAGGGTGACCGGGAGCTCGCGGAGGCGCGATTCGAGCCGGCGGTCGATCTCGACCACGTGCACGTGCTCGGCCACGGCGGCGAGCCGTTCGGAGAGCACCCCCTCCCCGCCCCCGATCTCGAGCACGACATCCTCCGGGGCCAGCTCGGCCAGCCGCTCGATCACCCCCACGATGTTGCGATCGACGAGGAAGTTCTGCCCCAGGCGCCGCGTTCTCGCGCTCACCATCCGAACACCGCCTCCGCGCTTGCTTCCACCGCCGCTTCGAGCTCCTCGTAGGAGACCCGCCGCTCGAGCGCCAGCGCCTGGGCCGTGTGGACCACGTTCGCGGGCTGGTTCGGCCTGCCCCGCAGAACCTGGGGGGAGAGGAAGGGGGCGTCGGTTTCGACCAGCAGCCGGGACGCCGGGACGCGCAGCGCGGCCTCCCGCAGCTTCGACGCGCTCGGATAGGTGGAGTTGCCCGCGAACGAGATCCACCACTGCTCGTGCTCGAGGCAGCGCTCGATGTGCTCGGCCATCGAGAAGCAGTGGAGGATCACGCGCAGATCGCCGGCGTGCTGCTCGAGCGTGTCCAGCGTCGGTTCCTCCGCCGCGCGGGTGTGGATGACCAGCGGCTTCCCGGTCTCCCGGGCGAGCTCGATCTGGGCGCGGAAGGCGCGCTCCTGGTCGGTTCGAGGAGCGCCGTCGCGGTAGAAGTCCAGCCCGGTCTCGCCGATGGCCACGCACCGCTCGTGTGAGGCCAGCGCACGCAGCTCGGCGAGGTCGTTGTCGTCGAAGCCGGTGGCGGAGTTGGGATGGCGACCGATGGCCGCGTACACCTGGGGGAACTGCTCGGCCGCCTGGAGCGCAGCACGACACGACGCCCCGTCGATCCCGATGGTGACGATCTTCGAGACGCCCGCCTCGTTGGCGGCGGCCACGAGCTCGGTCTCGGGCGGCTCGCACAGATCGAGATGGGTGTGGCTGTCGATCACGCGCGTTTGGGAAACAGCGGCTCGAGCGAGGCGACGCTGGCACCGCTGCCGCGGGGCGCGAACTCCGCCGCCCCGTAGCCGGCCTCCGGACTGCCCAGAGCGCCGAGCAGCCGGTCGGTGGTCCCAGGCATATACGGGTGAAGCAGCACGGTCACCGCCCGCACCCCCTCGGCCAGCGAGGCCAGGGTCTGGTCGAGTTCATCGGCCCGGTCGGGGTCGCGCGCCAGCTGCCACGGCGCCCGCTCCTCGACGTAGCGGTTGCACCGCCGGACCCGCTGCCAGATCAGCTCGAGCGCCGGGGTTACCTCGGCGCGGTCGAGCAGCGAGGCGACCTGCTGGGGCAGGCCGTCGAACTCGGCCGCCAGCGCCGGGTCGGTGTCGGCGGCCGGGATCGTGCCCTCGCGGTAGCGGGAGAGCATGGCGATCGTCCGGCTGGCCAGGTTGCCGTACTCGTTGGCCAGCTCGGCCTCGTAGCGCGAGCGGACAGCGTCGAGTCCGACCGGGCCGTCGGACCCGAAGGCGACGTCGCGCATCAAATAGAAGCGCAGCGCGTCGGTCCCGTAGGCGTCCATGACCTCGAACGGGTCGAGCACGTTGCCCAGCGACTTGCTCATCTTCCGCCCGTCGGCCCCCAGCAGGAAGCCGTGGACGAAGACGTGCTCGGGGATCGGCAGATCGGCCGCCATCAGCAGCGCCGGCCAGAACACGGTGTGGAACTTGAGAATGTCCTTGCCGATCACGTGGTAGGTGGCCGGCCAGTAGCGCGCGGTCAAGTCCTCGCCGGGGCGGGCGTAGCCGAGCGCGGTGTAGTAGTTGAGCAGGGCGTCGAACCACACGTAGAAGACGTGCGACGGGTCCCACGGGACCTCGACCCCCCAGTGCATGCGCGCGCGGGAGAGGGAGACGTCCTGGAGACCCTGACCGATGAACGAGCGGGCCTCGTTGAAGTGGTGCGGCGGCATGACGAAGTCGGACCGCTCGGCGAAGAGCTGCTCGAGCGGACCCTGGAAGGTGGAGAGGCGGAAGAACCAGTTCTCCTCCTGCTCGCGCGTCAGGGGGATCTCGTGGATCGGGCACAGGTTGCCCTCGAGGATCTCGTTCTCGACCTTGAAGTCGGCGCAGCGGGGGCAGTACCAACCCTCGTACATGCCCTTGTAGGTGTGGCCGTTGTCGTGCACCCGCTGGAGGACCTCCTGCACGCGCACCATGTGCTCGGGGTCGGTGGTGCGGATGAAGAAGTCGTTGGAGATGTTCAGGCTGACGGCCAGCCGCTTGAACCGCTCCGCGTTCTGGTCGGCCAGCTGCTTGGGCTCGAGGCCCTGCGCGTGGGCGGCGTCGGCCACCGGCTCCCCGTGCTCGTCGGTGCCGGTGAGGAAGAACACGTCCTCGCCCCGCTGGCGCATGTGGCGCGCGAGCACGTCCGTCGAGATCTTTTCGTAGGCGTGCCCGACGTGGGGCTGCGCGTTGACGTAGTCAATCGCCGTGGTGATGTAGAAGGACACGGGTGCCCACTTTAGGGGCCTCGCTGCGCTCGGCGTCCGTGGGGCCGCGCGGCCCCGTCCGGACCTTCAGGTCAGGGCGTCAACGACGCGCAGCGGGCCATCCCGGCGTCGATCGTGACGATCCTCCCGCCGTGCGGCTGCGACGCGTAGCCGATCAGCTCGCCGGCAGCCGTGCGCAGCGACCACGACCCGCCCTGGGCCGTCTTGGTGGTGAACGCGCGTCCGAACCGCTTCTGCGCGGCGGCGATCGCCTCGCCCGGGGCGAGCCGGTCGGGGCCGGTCAGGAGGGCCGGGAGCGGACGGGGGGAGCCGAACGTGCCGTACTGGTAGCTGACGAACCGGCGATGCCAGAAGTAGATCGTCAGTGCGCCCCACGCCACGTGGTCAAGGCCGCACTTGTCCGAGCCCTTCGTGTAGGGCAAGGTCGGCGCGCGTCTGAGCCGGGCGCCGAGCTCGACGATGGCGGGACCGGAGAGGGTCCCGAAGTGGACGCCGAGGACTCCGTCGGCGGTCAGCGTGCCACGAGTCGGCCAGGCGCTCGACGATTGCAGGCGCGCGAGCACGGGAACCGTGAAGGCGCCGAGGCGCCGCCCGCCGGCCCCATACCAAGCTGCCACGGGCGCGGTGGGCGCGACCGAACTGCCCACCAGTGCCGCGGCCACGTTCCCGTGTACTCGGACATCGACGACGAAGGCGCGGCCCGAACCAGCACGGCGGAAGGTCCAGCGGACAAGCTTGACCGGATTGGGAACGACGCTGATCCAGGTGAACTCGCGACCGAGGCGGGCCCGCCACGGAACGGCCGGCAGAGGTGTGTCGGCGATGTACTGGGTCACCCGTGAAGTACGTCCGTTCACGACCCACGTGTCGAGCGCGTAGTCGACAGTGCGATGCCGGACAATCGAATCGACGGTCAGATACACCCGCTCGCCGCCTGGCAGCGTCAAGGCGAGGCGCGTAAAGGCGGGGATGGCCGTCCCGGCCCGCGTCTGCAGCTGCCGATCGGCCGCGTCTTGCGGTCGTCGCAAAACGCCGAACTCCGCTCGCAAACGACCCAATCCGCCGAACGTCCGCAGATGTGTGGGCGTTGCCGGCGTGTGGGCAACCCGCGAGCGGCCGACGAGGATCACCGCCAGTACCGCGACCGCGACCGCCACCGCGACGCCGACCGCAAGGGCTGCGTGGCCAGCGGCTCGGCGCGACGGGGGCGCCTGCGAGCTCGGCGGCTCGGTCTCCAGCCGCCGCAGGACCGGCTCGATCGGGGGCGCCGGCAGGTCGGCCGGCACTGGGTTGGCTCGGCTCAGACGCTCCAGGGAATCGATCACGTTGACACCTCCAATGCGGCGGAATGATCGGAGTCGGGCGACGGCTCGGAGAGCAGCCGGGCGAACCGGCGGCGAGCCCGGTGCAGGGCAACCGTGAACGCGCCCTGGCGCAGACCAAGCGCCTGCGCCGCCTCGGCGTGAGTCAAGCCCTCCCAGGCGATCAGCAGCAGCAGCTCGCGATCGCGCTCGCTGAGCGCGCGCAGCGCCGTCGCCACCTCGGGATCGCCGAGCGGCTCCCATGGTCCTGGAGCGGGGGTCGCCTCGGCCCCGAGGCGCGCGACCAACGCCTCCCGCCGGGCACTTCCCCGCCGGCGGTTGGCGAGGACGCGGCGGGCCACGCCGAGCAGCCAGGGCAGCGGGCTCTCGGGCACCTCGTCGAGCCGTCGCCAGAGCACCAGGAACACGTCCGCGACCACGTCGTCGGCCGTGCTGGGGTCGCTGCGGCGCAGGGCGTATGCCCGCACGGCGCCGGCGTGCTCCCGGTAAAGCGCCTCGAACCTCACCCGCGACTCCATCACCTGCAAAGTGTCCGGCAACCCGGAAGGGATTACACGTGCGTGAGCGCCCGGTAAAGCGAGTTGGCGCTGACGCCGGTCAGCTCGGCCACGACGCGAGCCGCCGCCCGCGGCTTCGCCCCGGCCTGCACCAGCTCCTTGACTGCCTCGAGCGCCGGACCGGCGTCGGGTTCGCTCGCCGTGGCCGGCGCGATCACCAGCACCACCTCGCCCTTGGGAGGGCGCTCGCGGTAGCGCTCGGACAGCTCCCCGGCCGACCCGCGCACCACCTCCTCGTGGACCTTGGTCAGCTCGCGGCAGACGGCGACCTGGCGGTCGGGGTCGAGCTGGGCCAGCGTCGCGGCGACGCGGCGGGGCGACTCGAACGCCACCACGGTCTCGGGCGAGTCGAGGACTCCCGCCAGCTCGCCGCGCTTACGGGGCAGGAAGCCCGCGAACCGCCAGCGCTCGGCCGGGAGCGCGCTGGCCACCAGCGCGGCGATCGCCGCCGAAGGTCCCGGAAGCACCTCCACCGCGAGGCCGGCGGCCACGCAGGCCCGCACGAGCACGAACCCGGGGTCGGAGACCAGGGGCATGCCCGCGTCTGAGACCAGCGCGACCACCGCGCCGTCACGCATCCGCCCCACCAGCTCGGTGGCGCGCTCGCGCTCGTTGTGCTCGTGGTAGCTGACCAGCCTGGCCGAGACGCCATAGCGATCGAGCAGCACCCGGGTGCGCCGGGTGTCCTCGCAGGCCACGATGTCGGCGTCGCGCAGGGCGGCCAGGACTCGGAGAGTGATGTCCTCGAGGTTGCCGATCGGCGTGGGGCAGACGATCAGCCTGCCGCTCAAGCCGCCCCCCGCCGCTGCTCGAGCCCATCGAAGGCCAGCGCGGCCGCGCCGATCATGCCCGCCTCCACGCCGAACTGGGCGGCGACGACCTTGACCTCGTCCCGGCCCGGCGGCAAGGCGCGCTCCCGCATCACCGCCCGGGCCGGCGCCAGCAGCAGTTCTCCGGCGGCGATCACCCCGCCTCCGATCACGATCACCTCGGGGTTGAAGATGTTCACGTACGAGGCCAGCGCCACCCCCAGCCGGCTCCCAATCAGCTCGACGGTCTCAATCGCCGCCTCATCACCATCGTGAGCCAGCTCGGTGACGAGCGCTCCGGCCAGCTCGCGCCCTTCGTTCATCGCCTGGGCGAGCTTCGAGTCCGGGCGCTCCTGGGCCAGCTGCCGCGCCTCGCGGGCGAGCGCCGTCCCCGAGGCCAGCGCTTCCACGCAGCCACGATTGGGACAGTTGCCCTGGCACCGCGGGCCGTCCATGTCGATGACCACGTGGCCGAGCTCGGCCCCGGCGCCGATCGCGCCCCGATACGGCAGGCCGCGCATGATCAGCCCGCCGCCGATCCCGGTGCCGATCGTCAGCAGCACCGCCTCGCTCGCCCCCCGCGCCGCTCCGGCCCGATGCTCGGCCAGGATGGCGGCGTTGGCGTCGTTGTCGACGAACACCGGTAAATCCAGCCGCTCGGCCATCAGGTCGCCGAACGGGATGTTGGCCAGCGGCAGGTTCACCGCGATCACCGCGACCCCGCTACGCTGGTCGATCAGACACGGAATCCCGATCCCCACGGCGGCGATGTCGCCGCCAGCGGCCTCGCGGACCTCCTGCACGGCGTCCACCACGATGTCGAGGAGGGCGGACTGGTCGAGACCGGTGACCGTACGCTGGGCGCGGTGATGAACTCCCAGCCTCGCGTCCACCGCCCCGGCGAGCAGCTTCGTCCCGCCCATGTCGACGCCGATGGTGCGCCGGGCCGGCATGTCGATCACTATATGGAGTCCTAGATGCCGAGCGACACCGAGCAGCGCCCCTACAAGGTCTACCGTGCTGGCCCGCGCGGCCTGCGAGCGCGCCTCCGGGGCGACGACGACGGGATGCTGCCGCCTCGTGGGCCCGACCGCGGCGGCTCGCCCGACCGGCCAAAGCGGACACCGCGCCAGATCGTCCTGCGGGTTCTCAAGTACGTGGCGATCGCCGTCCTGGCCTGGCTGCTTTTGTCCTTCGTGCTGTTCATGATCAGCGCCCAGAGCCAGTCGGGCTCGGTTCCTAACTCGGCCAAGGCCCAGTTGAGCTCGGCTGGGCCGATGTTGACCTCGGCCAACACCGTCCTCGTCCTGGGGCTCGACAACCGGCCGCGGACCGGCGCCGGCTCCAAGGAGCCGGGGGCCAACTTCAGCGAGGCCGCCGCCAACACCGACACGATCATGCTGTGGCGGATCGGCGGCGGGGTCTCCCGCCGGCTTTCGATCCCCCGCGACACCCTGGTCAACATCCCCGGCCACGGGATGTCGAAGATCAACGCCGCCTGGGCCTACGGCGGCGCCGGCATGGCGCTCAAGGTGATCAAGCAGTTCACCGGGCTTCAGATCAACCACTTGATCGTGGTCGACCTGGGCAACTTCCCCGCCTTCATCAACGACATCGGCGGGGTGACCGTGCGCACGGGGCGGATCTGCTCCAACATCTCCCACGGCGCCTTCACGCTCAACCTGCGCCCCGGCCTGCACCACCTCAACGGCGTGCAGGCGCTGACCCTGGCCCGGACCCGGGAGAACTCGTGCAACCCGGCGAGCAACGACCTCACCCGGGAGCGGATGCAGCAGGAGATCATGAACGCGATCAAGTCCCAGCTGCTGACCGCCCACACCTTCTTCCATCTGCCCTGGGCGGCCTGGGACGCGCCGAAGGTGCTCCAGACCGACATGGGCGGCCTGACCCTGATGCAGCTGTTCCTGTCGGCCGAGATCGGCGGCACGGCCCCGCCGCGGCTGCTAAGGAGTCCGGGCAGGTCTACAACGGCCAGGACGTGCTCGTGCCGAACCAGGCCGAGGTCCACGCCCAGGTCCAGAAGCTGCTGAACGGCTAGGGGCGGCTAGTCCGAGGACTTCGTACTGGTCGAGGCGGCGGGCTTGGACTCGGACTTCGTGTCCGAGCTCGTCTTCGAATCGCCGTCCTTGGACGACGACGCCTTGCCGTTGCCCTCGGCCGCTTCCTTCAGCTCACGGGAGCGCTTGCGACTGCCGTAGTCGGTGCTGTAGAAGCCTGAGCCCTTGAAGTGGACCGCCGGCGGCCGGAATACTCGCTGGGCCGGCGCCTCGCAGGCCTGGCAGACCGCGACCGGATCGTCCGACATGCGCTGCAGGACGTCGAAGGTGTGGCCCTGCTCACATCGGTACTCGTAGATCGGCATCGCTTTACGAAGTATAGCCTGGATCGTCTGGCACTCTCAAGGGGAGAGTGCCAAGCCTGCGCCGGGCGGGCACGAGCCGCACGGGATCATCGCAGCGCCGACGGATACCATCCCCGCCCATGCCGACCGACCCGGTCACGATGGACAAGATCGTCTCGCTCTCCAAGCGGCGCGGCTTCGTCTTCCCGAGCAGCGAGATCTACGGCGGCCTCGGCTCAAGCTACGACTACGGCCACTACGGCGTGCTGCTCAAGAACAACGTCAAGGGCCAGTGGTGGCGCTCGATGCTCCAGGAACGCGACGACATCGTCGCGCTCGACTCGGCCATCATCCAGCACCCCAAGACCTGGGAGGCCAGCGGCCATCTGGCCACGTTCACCGATCCGCTGGTCGACTGCCGGACGTGCAAGCTGCGCTTCCGGGGCGACAAGCTCGACGAGGCGCAGTGCGGCCGCAAGCCCTCGAAGCATCCGGGTGAGACTCCGGACTGCGATCTGACCGAGGCCCGCGACTTCAACCTGATGTTCGAGACCACGGTCGGACCCGTTCGCGAGCAGGGCTCGACCGTCTACCTCCGACCCGAGACCGCCCAGGGGATCTTCCTCAACTTCAAGAACTACCTCCAGTTCGCGCGCAAGAAGCCTCCGTTCGGGATCGCCCAGATCGGCAAGAGCTTCCGCAACGAGATCACCACCGGAAACTTCATCTTCCGCACCCGCGAGTTCGAGCAGATGGAGATGGAGTTCTTCGTCCCCCCGCCCGAGGTCGAGCGATGGTTCGAGCACTGGCTCGAGCAGCGGATGGACTGGTGGACCGGGCTGGGCCTCCGGCCCGACCATCTTCGCCTCCGCCCCCACGAGGAGGCCGAGCTCTCGCACTATTCGAGCGCGACCAGCGACGTCGAGTACCTGTTTCCGATCGGCTGGTCGGAGCTCGAGGGGATCGCCAACCGCGGCGACTACGACCTGCGCCAGCACGCCGAGCACTCGGGCCAGAAGCTCGAGTACGTCGACACGGCCAGCGGCGAGCGATACCTCCCCCACGTGATCGAGCCCGCGGCCGGCGTCGACCGGGCGATGCTGGCCTTCATCGTCGACGCCTACGACGAGGATGAGATCGAGGGCGAGACGCGTACCGTCCTGCGGCTGCACCCCCTGCTCGCGCCGGTGAAGGTCGCGGTCCTGCCGCTCGTCCGGAAGGACGGGCAACCCGAGCTGGCCGCGCAGATCTATCGTGACCTGCGCGAGCGCGTGCAGACCGAGTACGACGAGGGCGGCGCGATCGGACGCCGCTACCGCCGCCAGGACGAGATCGGCACCCCCTGGGCGGTGACGATCGACCACCAGTCGCTCGAGGACCAAACGGTCACGCTGCGCGACCGCGACAGCCTGGCCCAGGACCGTATCGCGATCGCCGAGCTCGGCGGCGAGATCGAGCGGCGGCTGCGGGCGGACTGGCGCTCGCCCAAGCTCGAGCGGTAGTTCCCGGCCGGCCCCGGGTCCGACGCTCGGGGCGCTCCTGGCCCTACTGCACCGCGCGCAGCGCGCGCAGGAACCCGACCGCGGGATTCGACCGCCTCGGCGGCTTGGTCGGCTGCGGATTGTCAAGCCAGAAACCCGAGACCAGCGGCTGGGCGCTGAGCACAGCACGCACGAGCACCTGGGAGATGGCGGTGCGGGAGGACAGCGCCGTGGTCAATCCGCCCAGCAACTCGATGCCCGGATGCGCCGTCGCCGCCTGGGTGGTGGCGGAGCGCAGGAACGAGTCGTACTTGGAGCGGCTGGACTCGATCTGCTGCGCCTGGGCCACGTATACGTCGGCGTAGTGCGCGGCCTCGAAGGGGATGCGGAGCTTGAGGAACTTGGCCACGACCTTCCCGGGCCGGGTGTGAGGGGCGATCGCGCTGACCAGGCTGGTCGAGGGCGCAGCGATCAGCATCAGCCCGTGGCTGTGGGCCACCTGCGCGGCGCGCTGGTAGTAGGTCCCCGGGTGAAGCTGTTGGGCGCGCGGGGTTCGCTTGGAGTCCTGGTCCTCGTAGATCACCGCTTCGGTCCCGTATCGCAGCTCATGGCGGTTGACCGCCGAGGCGAGCTTCGCCTCGTTGGTGAAAATCTCGGTCGGGATCGCCACGGGCGCGCCGTCGTGCGTCACCCCGCCGGTCCCGGCGCCGCTGACGAACGCCCGCGGGTTATCGAAGAAGTGCTGGATGAGGCTCAAGTGCGAGTGGGTCAGCGCTTTGAGGGCGGCCGCGGTGACGACCCACGCGGGGGGAGCGTCTGCGCCGTACGGGGACTGCGACTGCTCGAGCGCGGCGTAGTTTCCGAACAGGAGCTCACCTGGGCCTCCGCCCGGCACGCCGCAGACGAACCCGGAGTACGTCGTCGGGGCGTAGGACCAATCAGCGATGATCGTCCCGGGAAGGTCGAACCCGAAGCCGATCAGCCCAATCTGCTTGCTCGCCAGGTAGTGGAGGAGCAGCGGCGCTTCGGTTGGGGCACTGGCCACGCAGTCGTGAGTCGAGTTCGAGTCCCATTCGGTCACGATCATCGGCACCCGGCCGCTCAGATAGCCGAAGGCCTTGTCCCAAGTGGTCGGCCCGCCGGTCATGCTCGGATAGTGGATCCCGTAGGCGAGCTGGGGATCGAGCGGGTCGGCGGGATCGGTCGGGAACGGCATGCCGGCCAAGGTCTGCTCGCTTCGCAGCCCGGGCACGATGATCACGTTCTCGGCCCCGTCGTTGCGGATGTCGTTGATCAGCGTCTGCATCCCCACCGCGGTGCAGCTGGATCCGTTCCCCTGGGTTATCAGCCCCCCGTCGAGCCACTCGTACCAGCCGACCGCCGAGTTCCCGACCGCGGGCTCGTTGTAGAGCTCGAACAGCACGTCATCGTCCGAAGCAAACATCCCGGCCAGCTCGTTCCACACCCGCTCGGTTCCGGCGTCCGGCAAGGGGCAGCGCGAGTTCTGCCCCGCGGGCGCCTCGGCCTGCACGGAGACGATCGCGGCCATTCCGAGCTGGCGCGCCGACTGGACCGCCTGTTGGACCTCGCTCACGTACGCGGGCGAGTACAGGGGATTCAGCGGGTCAAGGCCGAACTGGCTGACCTGGAAGCGGATCACGTTGGCGTGATCGGCTGCCGCCTGGGCGAGCTCGGCCGTGCTGAAGTGCGCGTGAGCATCGCTGTACTTGCCCGACAGGGCCCCGTCCGGCGCGACATCCCCGACGATCTGGACCCCGTCGGGGACCCACGGACGACCGGCCTGCACCAGAGTTCCCCCGACCACGCTCACGCCCGCGCCGGGCAGCGAGGCCTGGGCCTGGGCCGCAGCCGGAGCGCCCAGCAGACCAAGCCCGAGAGCCAGGCAAGCGCCTACGAGCAGCCGCCATCTAGCCAGCCGGTGGCCGGTTGCCCGGACCACCGACTGAGCCTGCCGAGGTGTTCTTCTCAGAATCGCCTCACCCGGGGGTCACGGTAGCCGATTGCCCCAGCACCTGACCGCTTTTACTCAGCGCCTGAACACGAACGTAAGATTCGTGCGGAGCGCCCAGCTTGGTCTCGAAGCCCGTATTGCGGGCGCTCCCCACGACGGCCAGCGTGCTCGCGCTGGCGCCACCGAGAACCCGCCACGAGGCCACGCTCGTGGCCCCGTTCCAGCTCGCGTAGACGCTCGTGCCCGACCCGCTATATGAAGCGGCGATCGCCGGCGGCTGCTGGGGATAGCCCGTCCACGGGAAGCGGTAGGCGCGGTAGCTGTCGGTGTTGCCGACGAAGCGCCCGTCGAACACGACCTGGTGAGAGCTGTATTCGGTGAACCACGGACCCTGGCCCCAGCCCACGAACAGGTGGCCGTCAGGCAGCTGCTGGACGTTGCCCTCGTAGTTGGCGACGATCCGCGGGGAGTGCTCGTACTGGGCGACCTCTCTCGCCTTTTTGTGCTTGACGTCGAGGAACAGCTTCAGTCCGCGCGACTGGTTGTGCACGCGGGGCGGTCCGCCGCCGTCGTCGAAGACCGTCACGTACCAGTCGTGGCCGGATTGCACCTCGACGTCATGCTGGTAGGCGAACGACGCGCCAGATCCGATCCGGAAGCTCGAGTGCTTGCCCCCGAGCGTCCAGAAGACATGGCCGGTCAGGTGACTGACCTTGTAGGCCGCGGACACGTTGCGCCCGGAGATCACCAACGTCCCGTCCCGGTCGAGATTGATCGAGTTGACGTGGAAATAGTCCCACGGGCTCCGCGTGCCGCGCCGCGGGAGCGGTGCGTAGCTGCTGTTCAGCGGAATGTGATCGAGGCTGTCCCACTGGTACAGGAGCAGGCCGGTCCTGATGTCGATCTCCTGGACGACGGCGTCGAGCACGATTTGCCGCCTGGAGCCGTGAACCGAGGAGGCGTTCCAGTACACGGGGTAGTAGGACGTGATCAGGGCAGTGTTCGACGGGGTGATCTTGAACTCGTGCAGGTCGGCCTGGAGGCCGTCGGCGGCGTGCACGGTCGCCACCGGCTGGTAGCGGTCGTTGTAGATCATGTCCTCGCCGCGCCCGGTGCCGCCGTTCACGTTTCCCTGCCACCAGGTCAGGACTGGCTGACCTCGGTAGGTCTGGGTCTTGAAGTCGGTGACGGAGTCAACCGACGAGACCGGGTAGAACCAGGCCAGGTGACCGTTGGGGTCAAGCAGCTCGGCGCCGGACTGGACGGGACCCTGCTGGGAGCCGACGAAGACATCGCCGGGAGCGGCCGAGCGCGAATGCTTGGTCACCTTGATCGAGGGGGGCGAGATCGCCGGGTCCGACTGGAAGTGCCAGACGTCGCCCCGCGTGCGGCGGACCCCGGGGCGGCGCGCAAACGGGACCGCACCGGCCGGGTTGGCGACCGTGAAGTGAAACGTTCCGGCCTTGCCTCCGATCACGTTCAGTGACGTGTTGACCGTGACCGTCTCCCCGGCGGTGAACGGCTGCGACGGGAGAAAGCTTCCGCCCTGGCCGTCCGAGTCAGACTCGACCCGGCCGGTGTGGACGCCGCTCCGCGACCCGGTGACCGTGATCGAGCCGAACCGCGAGGCGGGGAGACCGCGAAAGACGATCTGGGCGCCGGGAGGTGCGACGCGGCTGCCGGGACTGGGGAAGACCGCCACCGAAGGAGCGGAGGCACCCGCCCGCAGGGCCATGAACAGGCTGGCCACCAAGACCAGCAAGAGCACCGCTCCCACTCGCCCAGCCGTGTATGAGCTACGTCTAGTGATCACTTCACCTCCGCCCGTTGGCATCGACGATCGCGCGCCCTGGCATCGCCCTAAGACCGGCTAACGCAACCTTAAACTCGGCCGGCGACGGAAGTTGCGGTGCCGGCGGTCGGGGTCACAGCGCTGACGGACCCAGGCCCGGAGCGCGGACGAGCTCGGGCCGCTGTCACACTTCGCCGGGTGACGGCCACCAGGATAGCTGCCGACCAGGTCTCCTACGAGGACCTGTACGCCCGCTGGGAGCAGGGGAACTGGCGCGCGACCGAGCTCGACCTGTCGGTCGACCGCGAGCAGTGGCAGAACACCTTCACCGAGTTCGAGCGTCGGGCCGCGCTGTGGACCTACTCGATGTTCTTCCACGGCGAGGACTCGGTGGCCGACAACCTCTCGCCCTTCATCGACGCCGCTCCCAAGGAGGAGCAGAAGTACTTCCTCGCCACCCAGCAGGTGGACGAGGCACGCCACGCGATGCTGTTCGGGCGCTTCATGCGTGAAGTGGCCGACCAGGGCAGCGACGTCGATTCCTCCCTGGCAGCGACCCGACCCGGGCTCACCTGGGGTTTTCGCCAGGTGTTCGGCCGGCTCGACCGGATGGCCGCCGAGCTGCGGCGCGACCGCAGCAAGCCGAAGCTGGCCCAGGCGATCGCGCTCTATCACCTCGTGATCGAGGGAGAGCTGGCCCAGCCGGGGCAGCACTTCATCGACGAGTCGCTGACCAAGCGCGACCTTCTGCCCGGCTTCCGCGAGGGCATCCGCAACGTGGCCAAGGACGAGCAGCGCCACATCGCTTTCGGGGTCAAGATGATCGCCGACCTGGTGCGCGAGGACCCCGAGTGTGTGGACGCCATCGAGGAGTTGCTGCGCGAGATCGTCCCCTACACGAGCGCCGTGTTCGTTCCCCCGGGGTGGGACGAGCGATACGTGACCGTGTTCGGCTTCACGCTCGAGGAGCTCTACGCCCAGGGCGCAGCCGCGATCGAGAGCCGGCTCCGGGCGGCGGGTCTCGATCCGGGCCAGCTCCGCATCGGCTATCCGCTCGAACTCAGTCCCGAAGAGATGGCCCGCCGCGGCCTGACGCTGCTGCGCGCCGGCTATCTGGGTGAGCCCGGGACCCCGGTCAAGCCCGACCCCGAGGCCACGGCGATGCTGTTCGACGGGCTGCGCCGCCAGACCGACGTCTCGGTCGTGCCCCGGGCCAAGATCCAGTGGGACTTCAGCGACGCCGAGCCCTGGCATCTCGTGATCGACAACGGCGCCAGCCGCGTGGCGCCCGGCCGGGTCGAGAATCCCGACCTCACCTTCCGCTGCCGCTTGGGCGACTGGATCGACCTGTCCGCCGGCCGCGCCGATCCCATGCGCTCACTGCTGCTGCGCAAGATCCGGCCCAGCGGAAGCGTGCGGATGATGCTCCGCCTGCCGAAGCTGTTCGCCTAGCCGGTCACGACCAGCGGCTTCGAAGCCCCGGCCGCGTTCGAGCGATCGGCCTGCGTGCGCGCGACCAGCTCGTGCCGCCCAGGCCCGGGGAGCCGAAGCGTGGCCGCGAACCGGCCGCCGCTGACATGCACCCGCTTGTGGCCCACGAGCCGCCGGTGGTGGCGCCCCTTGAGCGCGTACACGTCGATCACCACGCGGCGCTTGGCCGGAGACACCTGGCCGGTCACCCGCAGGGGCGAGAGCGACACGATCGCCAGCTCCACCTGGGGCGCGACGCCGATCTGGACCAGGTCCGAGATCGCCGCGGGGGCCGGGCGGTGGAGCGCCTGGAGGGCAACGTTGACCGTGCTCTGCACGGTGTAGGCGAACCGGCCGCCCGAGTCGGTGCTCAGCTCGGCCAGGGTCGTGCCGGCGCCACCCACCACCCGCTGAATCTCGACGGGCGCCCCCGCCAACGGTCCACCGCCCAGACGGGCCAGCGTCCCGGAGAGCTCGATCGTGGCGGGCGCGATCAACGCCTGGGACGGCGTCTTCAGCCTGAGCGCGGCGGCGCCGCCGGCCAGCTGGGCGATGTGAGGGCGGAGCGCGGGCAGCCGACCGTAAAAGGCGTTACCGGGGCACTCGGTCGAGTCGCCGTCGCGGTGGCCGGCGACCCGGGGCAGGGACACGTGGGCACCCGGCCGGAACGGCGTGTAGAAGGCGTCCGAAGGATTCACCTTGACGGTCACCCGCCCCGCTGTCGGCACGCCATGGAGCGAGAGCTTCCAGGCCATCAACTGCTCGAGCGCGTCGAGGGCGGCCGACGAGGGGACCACGTCCATGAACGTCCCCAGCACGGCCACGCCGGTCGATACCTGGTTGTAGCCACCGGCCTGCGCCCCGATCACCGCCTGGTCGATCCCGCCCTGGCGGGCTTCCCAGATCCGCCCGAACAGGTCGATGACGAAGTTGTAGCCGATGTCATGCCAGCCCCGGACGAAGCGGTGGAACTGGTAGATCGCGTACAGCATCCCGGGGACCTCGCCCTCGCCGTAGCCGTTCGGGTTCTCGGTGTGGTGGACGAACCCCAGCTTGACCGTGCCGTAGCCGGGAGCGACGCTCGGCCGGGCGCCGTGGGACCACGCCTGGCGAGCGATGATCGGCGGCTGGCCGGGGCCGGCGTCGAGGACCGGCTGGGCGAGCGGGTAAGCGGCCGCCGCGCTCGCCCCGGGGGGAACGGTCGCGGCGATGAAGTGGATCCGGACGCCGTGCAGAGCCGCGCCGCTGCGCAGCTGCACGGCGTCGGCCGGTCCGGTCCAGATCGGGTCGCCGACGAATGTCGTCGTCGGGGCCGGGTTGTCCGGTCCGTGGCCCGTGACCGAGGCCAACGTCCAGCCGCTCCAGCGCCCGTCGGAGGCGCGTGTCCGGAGCTCGATTCGGGCCCGGCGCGGACCCGCCCACTCGACCCCTAGGAGGGCAAATGTCCTGGCCGCACCGATCGGGCGGGATTCGCCCGCGGTCAGCGACCCGACCCAGCGGCTGAAGATGGCCGAGTCGTGGCCGAGGGCGTCGGCCAGGCCGACGCCGTGAGAGGCGAGTCCGAGCGCAGCCGCGCCGCTCAGCGCCGTCCGGCGCGTGAAGCGAGCATCACTCACTGGCCACGGCGCCGAGGGCGCGGAGGCCGGACGTTGCGCGACCCGGCCCGCGCGATCTCGAACACAAGACTGATGCCGCCCACCAGCAGGACGAAGATAGCGAGGATCGCCGTCACCGCAAGCCCCGGAGACACGATCAGCACGACGATCGCGACGGCGACGGCGAGCGCGACGTCAAGCGCCAGCGTGTTCGGTCTCAAAACGGGATCCTCCTGAAAATGGGGCGGGGGACGTGTCGCAATCCGCTGAACACGAAGCGCAGACGGCCGGGGACCCAGACGGTGTGACGGCGTCCGGCCAGACCGCGGACCGTGGCCTCAGCCACCGCCTCGGCCGTGGTGGCAAACGGCGGCGGTTTTAGCCCGGCGGTCATCCGGGTGCGCACGAACCCGGGCCGGACGACGAGCACCCGGACGCCCGTGGCAGCACTCGCGTCGGCCAGCGCCTGCGCCAGTCCGTCCAGCCCTGCCTTGGCGGCGGCGTAGAAGGCCAGGCTGGCCCGGGGACGCTCACCGGCCACGCTCGAGAGCACGACGAGCGTTCCGCTCCCCTGGTCGCGGAGCCGGCGCAAGGCGTGGAGCAGCAGCGACCCCGAGTCGAGGAAGTTGACCCGCATCACCTCAAGCGCCTCCCCGGTGTCCGCGTCGAGGCCGGCTTGGGCGCCGAGAACCCCAACGGCGAGGACGACCACGTCGAAGCCGCCTGTGCGCTCGAAAGCCGAGGCGATCACCGGCTCGTGGCGCTCGAGATCGTCGGCGTCGAGCACGTCGATCATCCCGTCGTGGCAGCCGGCCTGCTCGAGCTCGGCCAGCGCGGCCTCGAGCCGCTCGCGGCTGCGGCCCAGCAGGAACGGTGTGACCTCGCCGTCCTGGGCCAGCCGTCGGGCGATCGCAACGGCGATCTCCGAGCTGCCGCCGATCAGGAGCAGGCGGGTGCTCATCGCGCCACCAGTCCAGTTCGGATCGCCAGGTCCGAGCGCCAGCGCCGCTCGGGATCTGATCGCTCGCGGATCGCCTGCCACTCGGGGAGCCGTGGGTACATTGCCTTCAGCGCCTCGGGGCGCAGGCGCGAATCCTTGCTCAGGTAGACCCGGCCCCCGGCCTGGGCGACCAGGTCGTCGCAGCGAGCCAGCGCGACCTCGAGCCCCGGCGCGCGCCGCGGCAGGTCGAGGGCGAGCGTCCAACCCCGGAGCGGGAACGACAGCGGGGCCGCGTTCTCGGGGCCGAAGTCCTTGAGCACGGCGAGGTAGCACGGGACCTGCATCCGCGACAGGTAGTCGATCACCAGCTCGAGGACGGGCTCTTGGCCCAGTGGGACCACGAACTGGTATTGGACGAAGCCCTGACGCCCGTAGAGCCGCGGCCACGCGGCGAGCCCGTCAAGGGGGAACATGTGGCTGCCGAAGGCCTGCTCCCGTCCGCGCTCGCGACGCGGCGAGGTGCGGAAGCGGAACGCGTTGAACGCCGCCACGGCGCGGGGACGGAGCAGGATCCCGGGCCAGTGCGGCGGGATCCTCGCCCGCGGCTTGACCGTGGGACGGTCGCTCGGCGCCACCGCCGATGTGGTCGGCCCGGGTCACGATCCCCCGGCCGCGCTTTCGCCCCAGCAGGTCAAGCCAGGCGACCCGGTGGGCGCCCCCGGGCTCGGCGAGCAGCGCAAGCGCCTGCTCGAGGCCGGCTGCGCGGTCGGTGTCGACCGACAGCGTAGAGCCGTCGACCCGGCGCAGGGCGATTCGCGCCCATACGATCACCCCGGTCAGCCCCATCCCGCCGAGCGTCGCCTCGAACAAGCGGTCCTCGGCGCCCGGGGCGAGCTCGATCAGCTCACCGTTGGCGCGCAGCAGCCCGAGCGCCTCCACGTGGCTCCCGAACGTGCCCGCGGTGCCGTGGTTCTTGCCGTGGATGTCGCTGGCAATCGCCCCGCCAACGGTCACGTACTGAGTCCCGGGCACGACGGGGACGATCCAGCCACGGGGCACCAGCGCATCGAGGAGTTCGGCGATCATCACCCCGGCCTGTGCGGTCACGACACCGGCGGCGGGATCGAGGTCGAAGGCTCGCAGCCGGGTCATGTCGATCACCAGTCCCGAGTGCAACTGGGCGGCGTCGCCGTAGCTCCGTCCCAGTCCGCGGGCGATTGCTCCCACTCGTTGCCCGCGCCAGCCGGCCACGGTTGCGCTGAGACTCTCGAGGTCGGTGGGGCGCACCAACTCGACGGGCGCCCGGGGACCACCCCCCCACCCGTTGACGGCACCGGGCTCGGGCGCCAGGGCGGTGGCCGTGATGCCCGTCGTCGCCTCAGGTGACGTCATGGACGGCGAATCCGAACAGCACGAGCCAGACGGCGATGAACACCAGGAGCCATCGGTCTCGGAACAGCAGCTCCTCCGGGGCCTCCCCCTCCCCGGCGCGCAAAAGCATGCCGTAGCGGAGCAGACAGGCCGCGAACGGGACGATCGTCAGTGGCCGCCATGGAATGCCGTCGATGACCGCGAGCTGCGACGCCCACACGCCATAAGCGAACACCGCGCACACGGCGCTGAGGATCACGAGCAGCCGCAGCCAGGATTCCCCGTAGTGCTCGAGCACCTCGCGGCGAGAGGAGCCGTCCCCGGTCGAGCGCCGCAGCTCGGAATGGCGCTTGCCGCCGGCCACGAACAGCGCGGCGCAGCTGATCACGAGGACGAACCAGCGCGACAGGGTGACCGGCGCGGCCACCCCGCCCGCGACCGCCCGGAGGACGAACCCGCCGGCGATCGCGCCGACATCGAGCAGCGGGATGTAGCGCCAGACCATCGTGTAGCTCAGCGTCAGCGCGAGGTACCCAGCACCGACAACGGCCAGCAGCGGGCTGAGCGCCGCGCACAGGACGAGGCCGGCCACCATCAGGCCGACGCCGAGGGCCACCGCGGTCCTGGGATCGAGCTCACCGGCGGCCACGGGTCGGAAGCGCTTGGTCGGATGAAGCCGGTCCTCGGGGGCGTCGCGGACATCGTTGATCGCGTAGATCCCAGAGGCGAGCAGACAGAAGGCCACAAACGCGATCGCGACGCGGGGCGGCACCTCGTCGTCGCCCAGCGCCCCGGCCGCCCCGGCAGCGGCCAGGACGAGGGCGTTCTTGGTCCACTGTTTCGGGCGGATCGTCGCGATCAGGGCGTGCAGCGCACTCCGGCGCTGGTCGCTCGGGGGGGCGAGGGCGCCCTCTTGAGGGGCGCCGGGGAGAGCACTCGCCGGTATCGGGTCACGCCTGTTCATCGCTCGGGCCATGCGCAACGCCTCATCCGACGTCGCCCGGGCAACGTAGGCTTCGTTCCTGAACTGCAGGTGTGTGGTCCATGAGGACGCTCACAGCCGCTCCGTCCCGTCATGGTTCCCGAAGATGACCGTCGCGCCTCCCAGCGGCCGATGAGAACCTTCATACCTACGAGACATATGAACACCCTCTCAGCATCTCTTTAGGGTCGGCTCGAAGATCCCCGCCACTGTTTGTCTTCGATGTTGACCCCGGCCAAAGCCCCGGCCCGTCGCTCTCCCTGGTCCGTTCCTCCCGCCGGGGCGCCTCCGCGCCGACGCCCCAGCCGGCTGCGCCGGATCCGGCGCGTCGCCGTCATCGCCGCGGGCCTATGCCTGATCCCGGCCCTCATCTCCTACGTCCAGGCGATCACCGGACCGTCGAACTCGACCCTGGGCATCCGCACGGTGGAATGGCTCAGGGGCAACGGCGCGCGCGGGCTGGTCAACAAGGTCGAGAACATCTACTACTCGCTGAACGCCCCCAGCACGGGCGGACCGGCCCTGCGAGCGCTCCCCAACCAGTCTGACCTCGCCACGTCCGGCGGCAAGCGCCGCGCCGTCCACTACTACCGACCGTCCCGGATCCGGCCGCTGACGCATCCAGCCCTCCCGGGCGAAGGCGTGTGGCATGCCACCTTCGCCGACGGCGGCTCTCGGCCGCCGGTGTTGGTCACGAGCTTCCGCAGCGATCCGCTCAACTACCCCCAGATGGTCGCAGGCGTCGCCTGGATCGACCACACCCGCACGTCCACGTGGCTCTATCCGGGCCGGCTCGAGCCGGCGGTGACGCTTCCCTCGCGCGGTCCGATGGAGGTCCCAACCGAGCTCCGCGGCAAGCTCGTGGCCACCTTCAACAGCGGCTTCAAGCTCCAGGACTCCGGTGGCGGTTTCGCCGAAGGCGGCCACACCTACGCGCCGATGAAACCGGGCCTGGCCACGATCACGCGCTATCGCAACGGCCGGGTCGACGTCAATGCCTGGAACGGCGGCGCCGACGTCGGTCCGAACATCGTCTTCGCGCGCCAGAACCTCCCGCTGATCGTCAATGGCGGCAAGCCGAACCCGAACCTCTCGGACGGGCCCGAGTGGGGCGCGACGCTCGGCAACGCGATCCGCGTGTGGCGCTCGGCGGTGGGCGTCGATCGCCGTGGCAATTTGATCTACGCCGCCGCCGACTATCAGACGGTCGGTTCGCTGGCGGCGATCATGATCCACGCCGGCGCGGTCCGCGCCATGGAGCTCGACATCAACACCTATTGGACGAGCTTCATCAGCTACCGCTATCCCGGCGCCGGCCATCCCGCCAATCTGCTCTCGAGTATGGATCGCTCGCCGTCGCGCTACCTCACGCCCGACGACCGGGACTTCTTCGCGGTCTACCTCCGCTGAGCCGGTGACTCGGTCCGTCGCTGCCGTGGCGCTGTTGATGGGCGCGCTGGGTCTCGGGGCCTGTGGCAGCGAGAGCTCGGCGACGGTTCAGTCCCGCACCGCCGACCCGCCGCAGACCGGCACCGCGACGATGGCCGGCGCCAGCTCCACGCCGCCCACCACCCATCCCCCGTTCCGCGTCGGCGAGCGCACGATCACGTTCGTCGATCACAGCCGGACGATCAAGGTTCCCGGCCACGGCCGTGAGCCGCGCACGCTCGTGACCGTGATCCGCTATCCGCTCCACGCCCAAGGTCCATTCCCGCTCGTCGTCTTCGGCCACGGGTTCGCCGTGACGCCGCGGCCCTACGGGCCGCTGCTCACGGCGTGGGCCCGCGCCGGGTTCGTCGTCGCGGCGCCGATCTTCCCGCTCGAGAACGCCCACGCGCCCGGCGGCCCGAACGAATCCGATCTGATCAACCAGCCGAGAGACATGCGCTTCGTGATCACGCAGCTTTTGAGGGCCAGCGCCGCACACAACGGTTTCCTGGCCGGGCTGATCGAGCCACACCGGATCGCCGTCGCCGGCCAGTCCGACGGCGGCGAGACCGCTTTGGCGGTGGCCTACGATCGCCACTTCATCGATCGGCGGGTGTCGGCCGCGGTCATCCTCTCGGGCGCGGAGATCCCGGGGGTCGGCGGCTTCGACTTCCCCCGGCCGAGCCCACCGCTGCTGGCCAGCCAGGGCACGGCCGATTCCATCAACCGGCCGCGCTACACGGACATGTTCTTCCGGCTCGCCCCGCGCCCCAAGTACCTGCTGAAGCTCCTCGGTGCGGGTCACCTCCCGCCGTACACCACGCAGGAGCCGCAGCTCGGCATCGTCGAGCGGGTCAGCATCGCGTTCTTCGATCGCTATCTGGACGGCGAGCGCTCGGCGGTGCAGCGGATGCGCCGCGCCGGGGACGTGCGGAACGTCGCGCGCTTGGTGGCCCGTCCCTAACGCTGCGACGGCCCGCTACCGCAGCCGTGCCCGGGCCGAAACCGCGAACCCGCCCGGCGACGGCTCGGCCGAGACCCCCTCTACATACACGTGCGGGTTGCTGAACACGGTGACCGTGGCCAGCGCGCCGAGGGGCACGTTGGGCTGTACGACGAGGTCGCCGTTGGCTGAGGCGACCGTCGCGTCGACGGTGGCACTCACCCCGAGGAGGCTGGCCGTCCCCCGCAGGATCAACTCTCCGTTGCCGGAAGCCACGGGCTTGACCGACTGGAGGATGGGCACCGCGCGCCGCAGGTCGGCCTCCTCCACGTGAGCGGTGCCGCTCAGCTGATCGCCGCGCTTGATCAGCGTCGCGTCGTGGAGGGTGAGCAGCCCGCTCTGGACCTCGTTAGCGGCGGCGTCGAGGGTGCCCACGTTCCCCGCCTCCCCGATCAGCGTCCCGAGCTTGCCGGTCGAGCTGCGATAGCTCGCCATGCGGATCGTCACGTGGTCGGCCTGGTGCCAGAGGAGCTTGATGGCGGGAAACGCGCTCACCTTGACCTCGAGCACGGTGCCCGAGTGGGACAGCCGATCGCGTAGCTGCTGAGCGGCGATGCCCGGGAGGACGAGCTGGGCGATGACCAGCGCCAGGAGCACGACGCCAGCGGCGGCGATCGCCGCTATGCGACGCACGGCGCTGCCCCTACCGGATCAGGCCCCGCGCGGCCTGGACCGCTTGGCCGATGACCGGCCGCACATCGAAGTCCGGCTCGCTCAGCCGTCTCACCGTCACGCCGTCGGCCAGCGCGAACAGGAACCCGGCGATGTCCTGCGGATCGGCGGTGAGCTCGATCGCGCCGCTCTCGCTCTTGGCCTCGAGCGCCTGGGCCATGTGCGAGCGGGTTCGCCGGCCGAGCTCGGCCAGCTCGGAGGCGATCTCCACGTTGCGCTGGGCCAGCGTCATCAGCTCGTAGAACATGACGGCCACGATCGGGCCTTCGCCCAGGAAGTCCTCGAGCAGGGCGACCAGCGCTTCCAGCACGTCCTCGGCGCTGGCGGCGGAGGCGATCGCCTCCTCGATCCGTTCGATGCGCACGTCGGATTCGCGGCGCACCACCTCGACCAGGAGCCGTTCCTTGGTGGAGAAGTAGTAGTGCAGCAGCCCGCGTGAGACGCCGGCCTCGCGGGCCACAACGTCGAACGTCGCCCCGGCGATCCCGTGCCTGGCCACGCACACGCGCATCGTCTCGACGATCCGCCCCGCCTTCTCGGTCGCCAGCTCGCGGGTGGGCGTCAGGGTTTGGGCCGCTGCCGCTTCCACTCCGCCGATGATAATGGCGCGAGGGGCGCGCGGGGGGCCCAGAACCACCGAGGGCGCCACGACGGGCGCCCTCGAACGGGAGATTTGTGCTCGGGCCGCTAGGCGGAGCTGACCGGCGTCGCCGGAGGGGTCGAAGTGGCGCCGGCCGGCGGCGTGTACTCAAACTCCTCTTCCGCCCCGAACAGCGTGTCCAGCACCTTCGAGCGAAGCTTCTCGCTGCCGGCCAGTGCGAGCCCCCCGCCGATGGCGAGGACCAGCAGCCGGCGGCCGAAGCGACGGCGGCGCTTGGGCTTCTTGGGACCCTCACTGAGCGCGTTCGAGGCATCGCGGACCGACTCGTAGACCTGACGGATGTCCGCTTGCAGCTTCCTGTCCTCGATCAGCGCGCGGTGGGGCGCCTTGCCGTTGCTGAGCCGCTCGTAGGCCTTCTTGCTCGACTCGTACGCCTGCTGCACGTTCGCACGCAGCTTCGCGTCCTCGATCAGCCGCTGGATGTAGGGGTTGGCCTTGGTGATGCTGCTCAGGTCGGCGGGGTTGAACGGCACCGCCGATTTGAGCTTCTTGCTACGTGATGGCATTGCACTCCCTCGATGCTTTGGCTGGGTCTGCCCAGCATACGGAACTAAACGCTGGCTGATCAGGTTTTACCCGCTCGGGCCGAGTCCACCCCCCGGAAAGGCGGCCCGCCTATGCGCCGGGCCCGATCCCCCTACGGCCGGGCCGCGGCGGGAGCGACCGTGTAGACGCCGCCCTCTTCGGCCAGTTCGACCGGGCCGTCGAAGCCGCGGGCGGCCTCGTCGCGGATCCATTCGGGGTCGAGCTCGTCGGAGAAGTGGGTCACGACGAGCCGGCCAGCGCCCGCGCGGCGGCCGTGCTCACCCGCCTCGTGCGGGGTGAGATGGCCACGCACCCCGGTGCGCTCGGGACGGGGAAGCGTGCCCTCGATCAAAAGCATGTCGGTGTCGCTGGCGAACTCGACCAGCTGATCGTTAGGACTGCAGTCCGCGCTGTAGGTGAACCGGCAGCCGTCGGCCGTGGCCAGCTCGACCGCGAACGTGCGGGTGTAGTGCGGGACCTCGCGGAAGCGGACCGAGAACGGCCCGATCTCGAGTCGGTCGTCCTCCTCGTACTCGTGCAGCTCGAACGCGTTGTCGACCAGATCGTCTTGTCCCCAGCACCCGACGATCTCCCGGAACAGGTCACCGGCGCCCGCGGGGGCGTGGAGCTGGGGACGGATCGGCGAGTCGGTTCCCGGCCACCCGGCGACCGGGACGGGCTGCTGGCGGGGCGCGTAGGTCAGCGCGTAGGCGAACGGAATCAGGTCGAGGAAGTGGTCGGCGTGGAGATGGCTGAGCAGCACCGCCGGAACCTCGACGTAGTCCACGACGCAGCGCAACCTCGAGAACACGCCGTTGCCGCAGTCCAGCAGCAGCGCGTAGCCGTCCTCCTGCACCAGATAGCCGCTGCAAGCCCCACCCGCGTCCTGCCAGGCCGGCGACTTGCCCAACACGGTGATTCGCACACCGCTCCTCTCTCTATGAGCCAGACACTCTATCCGCGTGGCGGGTTTTGCCTGCAGATTTGCGTGTGGCGCGCGCCCGGCGCCGTGCGGGCGCTAGCGGCCGTCGCCGCGGCGATCGGCGTCGACCAGCCAGCCGATCAGCAGCGTGAGCAGGACGACACCAACGAATCCGGCGAGCAGAGGGATATACACGGCCCGAGAACCTTATCGGGCGGGGCGTTATCGGGGCGCGGCCGCCCGGCCGCGGCCGGGTCGGCGCCCGGCCCGCCCGCCCCTATCCGTAGAGGGCAACCTGCTCGTTGGCCGAGGGGAACGCCCAGGCGACCTGGAGCCGGCGCTCCTGGCGGAACACGAAGCGGAGCTGGCTGGGCGGCCGCAACCCCTCGGGATGGTTGGGGCGATAGGTGGCACAGGGACCGGCGTCGCTGATCGCGCAGAGGAGATTCTGGTGAAAGAAACAGTCCTCGCAGCTCGCTTTTGTTGCACCCGTGCGCCCGTTGGCCATGCTCACTCCCACCCCTTGATGCTTGATGACGACCCGGGCATCAAAGCGAATTTCGAACCCCTCACGCAAGCTCGTTTCTCGGAAAACGCAGCAACTTCAGGATCGGGCGATTTTCCCCACAGAGCGGCACTTTCCTGACCGGGCGCGGGAGCCGCCCGCAATTTCGTAGCTTTGTGGAAGACATGAATGTCCTCGTCACCGGCATCAACGGCTACGTCGGCTCGCGGCTGGTCCCGCGGCTGGCGCGCGACGGCCACGATGTCCGCGGCTTCGCCCGCCACCTCCCGGCGGTCGACCCCGGCATCCCCGTCATCTCCGGCGACGCGATCACCGGCGCCGGGCTCCAGCAGGCGCTCGACGGCATCGAGGTGGCCTACTTCCTGATCCACTCGATGGAGACGAGCACGGACGGCGCCTTCAGCGTGCGCGAGCACACGGCGGCGGACAACTTCGCCCAGGCCGCGCGGGCCAGCGGGGTGCAGCGCATCATCTACCTGGGCGGCCCGGTGCCACCCGAGGGTCCCGTCTCCCCGCACCTGGCCAGCCGCCTGGCCGTCGAGCGCATCCTGCTCGAGGCGACTCCGTGCTCGACCGCCTTTCGGGCGTCGATCGTGATCGGCGCCCGCTCACGCTCGTTCCGCTTCCTCGTCCGGCTGGTCGAGCGGCTGCCGGTGCTGGCCGTGCCGGCCTGGCGGACCCACCGCTCAGCCCCGATCGACGAGCGGGACATGATCGAGCTCCTCGCCCGCGCCGCCACCAGCGACCAGGTCTGCGGCCAGTCGCTCGACGCTGGCGGCAGGGACATCGTCTCCTATGGCGAGCTGATCGAGCGGATCGCGGACCGCATGCTCCTCGACCGCCCGGCCATCCGCTTCAAGCGCCTGACCGTGACTCCGGTCGCCAGCGTGATCGCCTCCGCGATCGCGGGCGAGGACCCGGCGCTGATCGAGCCGCTCATGGAGAGCCTGGAGAGCGACCTGCTCCCCCGCGACGACCGCGCGGCCGAGCTGCTCGGCGTCAAGATGCACTCACTCGACTCCGCCATCGACCGGGCGCTGCGCGAGTGGGAAGCAGTCGAGCCGCTCGCCGCGCGCTAACCAGTTAGGGTCCCGCGCGTGAGCACCGTCCATGTGGCGATCCAGATCGACGCTCCGCCCGAACGGGTGTGGGAGACGATTATGGATCCTGATCGCCTGAAGGATTGGGTGACCATCCACCGGTCGGTCAAGAACGTGTCCGACCGTCCCCTCAAGCAGGGCTCGACCATGGAGCAGACGCTGCACATGCGCGGTGTCCCGTTTCACGTCAGCTGGGAGCTGGCCGAGGTGACTGCTCCGAAACGGGCCAAATGGGAAGGCCGCGGGCCGGCGCGCTCGCGCGCCTCCATCAGCTACGCCCTGTCCGGAGACGCAGATGGACCGACCAACTTTGAGTACACGAACGAGTTCAGTCCGCCCGGCGGCAGGCTCGGCACGGTGGCCAGCCGGATTGTTGTCGGCGCGGCCTCCGAACGAGAGGCAGACAGTTCGTTACAACGACTGAAACGCCTACTGGAGAGTAAATAGAGGTTCCTTATTTACTGTCGCTATTGTTGGCCGGAGTATCAATCGACCGGGAGACAAACCCAGTGGCAGAATTCGTTGACAGTACGGTTAAGGAGATCGATAACCGTCTGCGGGCACTCAAGGAGGAGGTGGCCAAGCTGGAGGCCGCCCGCTCCGCGCTCGTGGGCGGCCGTCGTGGACCCGGGCGACCGCCGGGGTCCGGCACCACCTCGACGGCACGCCGTCGCCGCTCCACCCGCCGTCCCGGCCGCCCGCGCGGCCGGCGCTCGGGAGGGACGCGGTCCGCGCAGGCGCTCGAGTTGGTTCGCAACCAGCCCGGAATCACCATCCCGCAGATCGCCGAGAGCTTGAAGATCGAGCCGAATTACCTCTACCGGGTGATGCCGAAGCTCGTTTCCGGCGGTCAGGTGCGACGCGAGGGCCAGGGCTGGCACCCCAGCACCTCAAGCTGAAAGAAGGGTTACTAGGGGCCGCGCCTTTCGGCGCGGCCCTTTTTAACCCCCTAAATCAGTCCAAGTTCCTTGACCGCTTCGCGCTCTTCGCGCAGTTCATTCACCGTGGCATCGATCCGGGAACGGGAAAAGTCACTGATCTCGAGATCCTGGACAACCTGGAATGAACCGTTGGAACAGGTCACCGGAAAACTGGAGATCACACCCTCCTGCACACCGTAGGAGCCATCGGAGGGAATCGCCATGGAGACCCAATCACCCTCGGGGGTGCCCAGCACCCAGTCGTGGACGTGATCGATCGCGGCGTTCGCGGCCGAGGCGGCGGAGGAGGCACCGCGCGCGTCGATGATCGCCGCACCCCGCTTCTGCACCGTGGGGATGAAGTCGTTCTCGAGCCACTCCTGATCGTTCACAGCCTCGGCCGCGTCGCGGCCGTTCACCTTGGCGTGGAAGATGTCGGGGTACTGGGTGGCCGAGTGGTTTCCCCAGATCGTCATGTTGGTGATGTCCTTGACCGCGGTGCCGGTCTTCTGGGCGAGCTGAGCGATCGCCCGGTTGTGGTCCAGCCGCATCATGGCGGTGAACCGCTCGGCCGGAATGTCGGGCGCGTTGCTCTTGGCGATCAAGCAGTTGGTGTTGGCGGGGTTACCGACCACGAGAATCTTCACGTCCGAGGCGGCATGCTCGTTCAGCGCCTCGCCCTGGGGCTTGAAGATGCCGCCGTTTGCCTCCAGCAGATCGCTGCGCTCCATGCCCTTGGACCGTGGGCGGGCGCCGACCAGGAGAGCGATGTTGACACCGTCGAAGGCCTGCTTGGCATCGTCGGTGATGTCGGTTCCGGCCAGCAGCGGAAAGGCGCAGTCGTCGAGCTCCATCGCGGTCCCCTCGGCCGCCTTCACCGCATCGGGGATTTCCAGCAGTGAGAGGTGCACGGGAGTGTCTGGGCCGAGCAGCTGGCCGCTGGCGATGCGAAACAGGATCGCGTAGCCGATCTGTCCCGCCGCGCCGGTGACTGCTACTCGCACTGGGGAATCGGGCACTGACTCATCTCCTCGGTTTGGGGGGCGCTCGAATGTATACCCGTGATCTGGGAGTCGGCGCGGCCCCGGGGTCGGGCGGCGGGAGTGCCCCGGCACGGGTCGCTAGGGTGCCGTCGGCATGAAGATCGTCTACACGCACACCGACGAGGCGCCGGCGCTGGCCACGCAATCGCTGCTGCCGATCCTCCGCGCCTACGCGGGCGCGGCGGGGATCGAGCTCGAGCTCCGCGACATCTCGCTGGCGGGCCGGATCCTGGCTCAGTTCCCCGATCAGCTGAGCGAGGAGCAGCAGGTCGCCGATGCGCTGGGCGAGCTCGGGGAGCTGGTCAAGTCCCCAGACGCCAACGTGATCAAGCTGCCCAACATCAGCGCCTCGGTCCCCCAGCTGAAGGCGGCGATCTCAGAGCTCCAGGAGCAGGGTTACCCGCTTCCCGACTACCCGGAGCAACCGTCAGGTGAGGAGCAGCGCGAGGCGCGCGCCCGCTACGACAAGGTCAAGGGCAGCGCGGTCAACCCGGTGTTGCGCCAGGGCAACTCTGACCGGCGCGCCTCGGCAGCGGTCAAGCAGTACGCGCGCAACCACCCCCATTCGATGGGTGAGTGGTCGCATGAGTCGCGCTCGCACGTGGCCACGATGAGCGAGGGGGATTTCCGCAGCACCGAGCGCTCGACCACGATCACCGGCGAGAGCAAGGTGCGGATCGAGCACGTGCCGAGCGACGGCGAGGCCACCGTCCTCAAGGAAGACCTGCCCGTGCAAGAGGGAGACGTGCTCGACGCCGCCGTCATGCGCAAGCAGGCGCTCCAGGAGTTCCTGGCTGCCCAACTCGAGGACGCAGAAGAGAAGGGCGTGCTGTTCTCGGTCCACCTGAAGGCGACGATGATGCGGGTGTCTGACCCGATCATCTTCGGCCACGCGGTCCGGGTCTACTTCGCCGATCTGTTCGAGCGCCATGGCGAGGATCTTCGCGAGGCGGGAGTGGACCCCAACGACGGCCTGGGCGCACTCCTGAAGGCGATCGAGAAGCTGCCCGACGATCGCCGCCACGAGATCGAGAAGACCATCGACGATCGCCTGCGCCAGGGGCCGCCCCTGGCCATGGTCGACTCCGATCGCGCCGTCACCAACCTGCACGTCCCCAGCGACGTGATCATCGACGCCTCGATGCCGGCGGCGATCCGCTCCTCGGGGCAGATGTGGAACGCGCAGGGCGAGCAACAGGACGCCAAGTTCGTCATCCCCGACCACTCCTACGCGCCCCTCTATGCCGAGACCGTCGATCACTGCCGGGAGCACGGCGCCTTCGACCCGGCGACGATGGGCACCACTCCGAACGTCGGGCTGATGGCGCAGGCGGCCGAGGAGTACGGCTCGCACGACAAGACGTTCGAGATCGAGCAGTCCGGCACGGTGCGCGTCGTCGACGAGGGCGGCGACACGTTGCTCGAGCACGACGTCGAGCCCGGCGACATCTGGCGGATGTGCCAGACCAAGGACGAAGCCATCCAGGACTGGGTCGAGCTGGCGGTCGGTCGCGCCCGGGAGACCGGCGCGCCCGCGGTGTTCTGGCTGGACGAGAGCCGGGCGCACGACGCCGAGCTGCTGGCCAAGTGCAAGACGGCGCTCGAGCGCCACGACACCGACGGGATCCGGATCGAGATCATGGACGTCGCCGAGGCGACCCGGTTCACGCTCGACCGGGCGCGCGCGGGCGAGGACACGATCTCGGTCACCGGCAACGTCCTGCGTGACTACCTGACCGACCTGTTCCCGATCCTCGAGCTCGGGACGAGCGCCAAGATGCAGTCGATCGTGCCGCTGATCAGCGGCGGCGGCCTATTCGAGACCGGCGCGGGCGGCTCCGCCCCCCGTCACGTGCAGCAGTTCCTCAAGGAGAACCACCTGCGGTGGGACTCGCTGGGGGAATTTCTCGCCCTGTCGCCGTCGTTCGAGCTGCTCGCCGACAAGGAGGACAACCCGAAGGCGAAGGTGCTGGCCCGCACGCTTGACCGAGCCACGGGCCGGTTGCTCGAGGAGAACCGCTCCCCGTCGCGCAAGACGGGCGAGCTTGACAACCGCGGCAGCCACTTCTACCTCGCCCTCTACTGGGCGCAGGAGCTGGCCGGCCAAGACGAGGACGAGGAGCTGGCCGAGCGGTTCGGGCCGCTGGCCGAGCGGCTGGCCGGCGAGGAGGAGACGATCGTGGGGGAGCTGGCGCAGGTCCAAGGCTCGGAGGTCGACATCGGCGGCTACTTCCACCCCGACCCCGAGCGGATGGCGGCCGCGATGCGGCCGAGCCAGACGTTCAATCAGGCGCTCGAGAGCCTCTAGGGCTCAGAGCTCGGCGCCGTAGACGTCGCTGAGCTTGCTCTTCAGGTAGCGCAGGAACGGCTCGACGGCGATCGGCTCGCCGACCACGCGGGGGAGCAGCTCGGAGGCGGGGAACTTGGCCCCGTGGCGGTGGACGCTCTCGCGCAGCCATTCGCGCAGCGGGGAGAGCTCGGCGGCGGCGATCTGCTGGTCAAGGTCGGGCAGGTCCCGGTGGACCTGCTCCCACAGCTGTCCGGCGATCAAGTTCCCGAGCGCGTAGGTGGGGAAATAGCCGATCAACCCGGCCGACCAATGGACGTCCTGGAGGACGCCGCGGCGATCGTCGGGGACGTCCAGCCGGAAGCTCTCCTTGAAGCTGGCGTCCCACGCCTCGGGCAGCTCGTCGATCGAAAGCCGCTCCTCCACCAGCGCCTGCTCGATCTCGAACCGCATCACGATGTGCAGCCCGTAGGTGGCCTCATCCGCCTCCACGCGGATGAACGACGACTTGATCTTGTTCACGGCGCAGTACAGGGCCTGGGCTTCGACCGGAAGGTCGAACGCCTCGCTGATCATCCGGGCGAGCACGCCCGAGAACGGCCGGCTGCGCCCCACCATGTTCTCCCACAGGCGGCTCTGGGACTCGTGCAGGCCGAGCGACTCGGCGTGGCCGAGGGGGGTGCGCTGGAGCTCTTCGGAGATCCCCGCCTCGTACAGACCGTGGCCGCATTCGTGCATCGCCCCGTAGAGCGAGGAGGCGAAGTAGGACTGGTCCCAGCGGGTGGTGATGCGGACATCCGAGGAGCCGAAGCTGGTGGCGAACGGGTGAACCGCGTCGTCGATCCGCCAGCTCTGGGGGTCGAAGCCCATGAGCTCGACCACCCGGCGCGCGAGCTCCCGCTGCCGGTCGATGGGAAAGTCGCCGTGGAGCACGGAGTCGTCGATCGAGCGCTCCGACACGGTGGCGATCAACGGCGTCAGTTCCGCCTTGAGCTGCCCGAACAGCCGTGCGACCTCGGCGCTGCGCATCCCCGGCTCGTAATCGTCGAGCAGCGCGTCGTAAGGGCCGTCGAACTCGTCGAAGCACTCGGCATAGCGACGGGCCAGCTCGAGGTTGCGCTTGAGGTAGGGGGCGAACATCGAGAAGTCCGACTCTTTGCGCGCCAGCACCCAGACCTCTTGCCCGAGCGAGCCGGCCCGGGCCAGATCGGCGGACAACTCGGAGGGAACGCGCCGAGCCTTTTCCCAGTTGCGCATGACCACGCGCACGAGCGAGGCCTCGTCGGAATCCGCGGGCGTGCCGTCAAGGCTGTTGGCCGCGGCCTCCAGCAGCTGCCCGGTCTCGGCCGACACGAATAGCTCGTGCGAGATCCGCTCGAGCGTGGCCAGCGCCTCGGCGCGGGCGGGCGCCCCGCGGGGCGGCATCATCGTCTGCTGATCCCAGGAGAGGACGTGGGCGGCATTGCGCAGGTCCACGAGCTCCGCCAAGCGCTCACGAAGTACCTGGATCGCGTCGGTCATTCGGTCCCTCCGGTTTGGTTCAGCCCCGGCACTGCCGCGGACGGTATAGGTACCTGTGCCACCATTGCAGCATGATGCGCCGTCCTGGCTCCATCAAGCTGATGGAGATTTCCGGGATCCGGATCGGGGTGGACGGCTCCTGGTTCCTGATCCTGTTCTTGATGATCCTGTGGCTGTCGGGTTCGTTTCGGCAGGCACTGCATAGCTCTGACGGTGTCGCGTATCTAACTACTGTGGTCACCGTACTGCTGTTCTTCGCCTCGCTGGTGTTCCACGAGCTGGGGCACGCAGTGGTGGCCAGACGGCAGGGCATCGAGGTCCAGCGGATCGAGCTGTTTTTGTTCGGCGGGCTCACCCAGATGAACCGGGAAGCGGAGTCACCGAGCGAGGAGTTCAAGATCGCCGCCGCCGGACCGCTCGCCACCTTCTGCTTCGTGCTCATCTGCCTGGCCCTCGACGTGGCCATCGTCGGGCCCCACCGGCTCGTGCAGGCGATCGAGCTCAACAGCGACATCACGATCACCCCGGTGCTCCTGTCGCTGAGCTGGCTGCTGCCGATGAACATCCTGATCCTGTTCTTCAATCTCGTCCCGGCCTTCCCGCTGGACGGCGGCCGGATCGCCCGGGCGGCGGTCTGGCGGGCGACCGGCGACAAGCAGCGGGGCACGCGCACCTCGGCCAAGATGGGACAGGTCTTCGCGGCCATCCTGGCCGGCGTGGGAGTCTGGTGGATGCTCACGGCGGGCACGCTGGCCGGCTTGTGGCTGGTCGCGCTGGCCTTCCTGCTCGGTCAGTCGGCGCGCGGCGCGCTCGCGCAGAGCGCTCTGACCGAGCGGATCGAGCAGGTCCGGGTCTCGGACATCATGGACCGCCAGCCGGTGGCGATTCCGGGGCAGACGGCCGTGAGCCAGGCGCTCGACGAGTTCTTCCTGCGCTACGGCTGGTCCTGGTTTCCGGTCATCGACGAGCACGGCCGGTTCCTCGGCATCGTCCGCCATGAGCGCCTTCAGACCACGCTTGATGGCGGCGAGGGCTGGCTGACCGTCGGCTCCGCGCTCGAACCCGAGGCCGGGAGCTGGCACGTGAACGAGGACCGTCCGCTCACCGACCTGCTCTCCTCCGAGCACCTGGGGCACCTGGGCGCGCTGATGGCGGTCGACGGCGAAGGGATCCTGCGCGGCGTGGTCACGATCGAGCAGGTCCGCCGAGCGCTCCAGTCGGCGCTGGGCCCAGTCACCCCGTAAGCGCTCAGACCGCCCGGGCGACACCAACAGGCGGCCGATAGGCCGCCTTACATAGAATCGAGCGTTAGTGCCCTCACACGACGTTCTCATCATTGGAGCGGGTCTGGCCGGCCAGCGTGCGGCCCTCGCTGCGGCCCAGGCTGGGGCATCGGTGGCGATCATCTCGAAGGTTCATCCCGTCCGCTCGCACTCGGTGGCGGCCGCCGGCGGCATCAACGCGGCGCTGAATCCCGAGGACAGCTGGGAGTCACACGCCTTCGACACCGTCAAGGGCTCGGACTACCTGGGCGACCAGGACGCGATCGAGATCATGTGCCGCGAGGCGCCCGACGAGCTTCTGTGGCTCGAGCACGCCGGGGTCACCTTCCACCGCAACGCGACCGGGCATCTGGGCACGCGCGCCTTCGGCGGTGCCTCGGCCGCCCGGACCTACTACGTGGCCGACATCACCGGCCACGCGATCCTCCACGTGCTCTACGAGCAGCTGATGAAGCACGGCGAGCTGATCGACCGCTATGAGGAGTGGTTCACCACCGACCTGCTCCAGGACGACGAGGGCCGGTGTGTGGGCGCGATCTGCCGCAACCTCCGTGACGGTCACCTCGAGCTGTTCAACGCCAAGGCGACGATCCTCGCCTCGGGCGGCGCCGGGCAGGTCTACAAGCCGACCACCAACGGACTGATCGTCACCGGCGACGGCATCGCCCAGGCCCTGCGGATCGGGGCCAAGCTGATGGACATGGAGATGATCCAGTACCACCCGACCACGCTGGCCGGCAACGGGCTGCTGATCACCGAGGGCGCGCGCGGCGAGGGCGCCTGGCTGCTCAACGGCGAGGGCGACCGGTTCATGGAGACCTACGCCCCGAACAAGCTCGAGCTGGCCTCGCGCGACGTGGTCTCGCGGGCCGAGCAGACCGAGATCAATGAGGGCCGCGGGTTCGAGGATGGGACCGTCGCGCTCGACATCACCAAGGTCGACCGCCGGCGGACGCTCGAGGCGCTACGGGAGATCGTCAACATCGGGCGGGACTTCGCGGGAGTCGACATCACCCGTGAGCCGATCCACATCAAGCCCGGCCAGCACTACATCATGGGTGGGGTCAAGACCGACGTCGACGGCGAGACGACGATCCCCGGCCTGTACGCGGCCGGCGAGGTGGCCTGCGTCTCGGTCCACGGCGGCAACCGCCTCGGCGCCAACTCGCTCCTGGACACGCTGGTCTTCGGCCGGCGCTCGGGCAAGCACGCGGCCGACCGCGCGATCCACATGACGATGCCCCAGACCCCGCCGACCAAGATCTCGGACACCGAGCGCAATATCGCGGCGATCTTGAACCGCGACAGCGACGGGCGCCGGGTGTCGGCGATCAAGAGCGAGTTGGGCGAGACCATGAACGAGTACGTCGCCGTGTTCCGCGACGCCGAGGGGCTGGCCAAGGCGCACGAGATCGTCTCGCGGCTCAAGGAGGAGGCGCCCAAGGCCGCGATCGATGACCGGGGCTCGGTGTTCAACCAGGACGTGATTGGTGCCATAGAGCTCGGGTACATGCTCGACGTGGCCGAGGCGATCGTCGTCGCCTCCGAGGAGCGCAAAGAGTCACGCGGGGCCCAGTTCCGGACCGACTTCCCCAAGCGCAACGACGACGAATGGCTCAAGCACGTGGACATCTCGATGAACGGTTCCGATGCCCCGCAGGTGAGCTATTCGGAGGTAACGATCACGCGGTGGGAGCCCGAAGAGAGGACTTACTAGGGGCCGGAGGCCCCGTGGAGGACTAAATGCCGGAGTACACGCTGAAGATCCGACGCTTCGATCCCCAGTCGGGCGAGGCCGCCCATTGGGAAGAGCATGCGGTTGACCTGCCCGAGAAGCAGTCGGTGCTCGACGCCATCCTGCAGATCCGTGACGACGTCGACGGCTCGCTGGGCATCCGCTGCTCCTGCCAGCAGGCCATCTGCGGCTCCTGCGGGGTGCGGATCAACGGCAAGCCCGGGCTGGCCTGCAACACCCATCTCGAGGAGGCGGCCGCGCGCGGTCACGGGATGGGCTGGAACCCGCCCGAGGAGGGCCAGCAGAACACCGTGATCACGGTCGAGCCGATGGGCAACATGCCGGTGATCCGGGACCTGATCGTGGACATGGACCAGGTTCACTGGAAGAAGATCCAGCGGGTCACGCCGTGGCTGATCAACAAGGAGCCGGTGCCCGAGCGGGAGTACATCGTCCCCCACGACGCGATGGTCGACGTGACCCAGTCGATGGCCTGCATCCAGTGCGGGGCGTGCGTCTCCGACTGCCTGTCGATGGAGATCGATCCCGGGTTCGTCGGCCCGGCGGCATCGGCCAAGGCCTACCGGTTCGTGGGCGATCCCCGCGACGCCGAGCACGGCGAGCGCCTGAAGGACCTGGCCGAGGACGCGCACGGCATCTACGACTGCACCCACTGCTTCAACTGCATCGATGCCTGCCCCAAGGGCGTCGATCCGATGAGCCAGATCATGCGTCTGCGGCGGATCGCCGGCACCGACTTCGACATCCACGACCGCAACAACGGCTACAACCACGAGCACGCGTTCGTGAAGAACATCCGCCGCAACGGCATCTTGCACGAGCCCGACCTGCTGGCCGACTCCTACTGGGGGCAAGTTCCATCCGAGCGCCGGCCGCGAGCTGGTGAGCGGGCTGCCCACTGCGCTGACCGGACTCCGGCGCGGCAAGATGACCCCGCGCACCGCGCTGACCCACCCCCACAAGGCGCCCCCGGAGGTCAAGCGGCTGTTCGACGAGATCGACGGGCGGGAGGAGCGGATCGAGCTCAACCTGTACGTGACCGGGTACGAAGACGAGCCGGCGGAGGGCGGCGATGCCAGCCAGTCGCAGGGACAACCCGAGGCCACGGGCGCCGCTGAGCGCGAAACCCCCAAGGAGGAATCGATGCCGGAAACCGGAGACGAGGCGGAATCGATGCCGGAAACCGGAGACGAGGCGGAATCGATTCCGGAAACCGGAGACGAGGCATGAAGGTCGCCTACTGGCCCGGCTGCGTGAGCCGCGGGTTCACGCCTGAGCTGCATGGATCGATGGCGCAGGTCGCGCCGTTGCTCGACATCGAGCTGATCGAGCTTGACCGGGCCAACTGCTGCGGCGCCGGAGTGATCGGCGAGCACAACCAGGAGCTGGCCGACACGCTCAACGCCCGGACCTTCGCCCTGGCGCAGCAGACCGACGGCGAGCTGATGATGAACATCTGCTCGACCTGCCAGGGCGCACAGTCCGAGTGCCAGGAGCGGCTCGACGCCAACACCGAGTACCGCGATCACGTCAACAACAGCCTGCGCGAAGAGGGCCTTCGGTACGAGAAGGGTTTGACCAACAAGAACTTCCTCTGGCTGCTGGTCGAGGAGATCGGCCTTGACGCGCTCAAGGCGAAGGTCAAGCAGCCCCTCACGGACCTCCGCGTCGGCCCGTTCTACGGCTGCTACATCGTCCGCCCGGTGAACCGGCTCGGGATCGACGACGACCACCCACGCGACCGGTATTTGCACGCGGTGATCGAGGCCCTTGGCGGCACGGTGATCGACTACGCCGGCGTCTACAAGTGCTGCGGCTTCCCGATCATCACCATGAACAAGCAGGCGTCGCTGGCGCAAGCCGGGCGGCATCTGGGCGACGCGATCGACGCCGAGGCCGACTGCCTGGTCGTCCCCTGCCCCCTCTGCCACCTGAACCTCGACCTCCAGCAGCCCGTCGCGTCGAAGGTGGTGGGACGTGAGCTGGGGATGCCCGTGCTCCACCTGCCCCAGCTGGTCGGGCTGGCGCTCGGGCTCTCCCCAAGGAGCTGGGGATGAACAAGCACATCGTGCGCCCGACGTCGGTGATCGACTGGTCGACCTCGGTGGTGGCCGGCGCTGCGGCGTAGCCGGATCGTCCGCCTGCGGGCGGCCCTGGGGTCTTTGGTTGGGGGCTCTCGTGGCTCGCGGGGCGGGGAGCGTGGCGCTGGGTCCGGGTCGCGGGCCGGCCGGGCCGGGCGGGCCGGGGCGCGGCAGCCGCCGCGGGAGGACGCGGCCCCCCGGATTGATTCGGCCCGCGAGCGGCTGAAGGCCTCGATCCCGCCTCCGGAGGAGTGAGGTTTCGCGGGTTTTCGCGTCCGGGCGGTCCGGGCCGCCGGGGCGTCGGGCCGTCCGGGCCGCCGGAGCGCCCCCGCGCGCCGGGGGACGTCCGTCACTTTGGGCCGCTATAGGACCCCAAGTGACGACCCTTGAGCACCGCCGACCGTCCCCAAAAAGCGAAAAGCGGGGCCTCCCGCGGCCCCGCTGTTTCGCACGTACCTGGATCGGTTCTCGACTGACCGGAAAATGGTTGCGCGGATGGGCATGAATGTCGTCCCCTGATTCGGGGGATCTTTGGGTGATGTCATCGTCACCCGGCGAAACCCAAGTCTCGGTCGCCGTCGCCCGCTTCGAGGAGATCCTCGGGCGGGGTCTGCGAGCCCTGATCGAGGACGACGAGAGCCTCGAGCTCGTCGCCGACGGCATCGCGCCCGAGCGGCTGGCGAAGACCCTCTGCGACCTTCAGCCCCAGGTGGCGATCCTCAACTTCGGCTCGCTCACCACCTCTGGCGAGCTTCGTGACCTGCGGCGCGCCTGCCCCGACACGCAGCTGTTCGTCCTCGCCAATGGCTCCAACCCTGGGGAATGCCGCCAGATCCTCGCCTTCGGGGCCACCGCCTGCCTGCCCAAGAGCAGCGATGCCCGCGACGTGCTGCACGCCATCCACCTGGCCTCGCGGGGGCTCCACGTGCTTCCGGCGACTGGGGGCGACCTCAGTCCGCCGGCGGGACCTGAGCTCCTGACCCCGCGCGAGGCGGATGTCCTGGAGCTGCTCCAGGACGGCCAGTCCAATGCCGAGATCGCCCAGGCGCTCCACGTCGGGGTGGAGACGATCCGGACCCACGCCCGGCGGATCTACCGCAAGCTAGGGGTCAAGACGCGGCGCGAGCTGCTGGCGCGGCGCTGACGCGCCCAGCGGCCCCGGCACCGTCGCCGGCTCCGGACGCCGCGAGCCTCCGCTGCACCAGCACCTCGGCGATCTGGACCGCGTTCGTCGCCGCGCCCTTGCGCAGGTTGTCCGAGACGATCCACATGCTGAGCGCCCGGGGGTGGGAGTCGTCGCGGCGCAGGCGGCCCACGAACACCTCGTCGCGGCCGGCCGCCCGGAGCGGGGTGGGGACGTCCTCGAGGGCGATTCCGGGCGCGCTCGCCAACAGCTCCCGCGCCTCCGAAACCGAGATCGGCTCGCGCGTTTGCACGTTCACCGCCTCGGAATGGCTGACGCGAACCGGTACCCGCACGCACGTGACCGAGATCCCGATCGATTCATCGCCGAGGATCTTGCGCGTCTCGAACATCATCTTGCGCTCCTCGTCGGTGTGGTCGTCACCGTCGGCGAACGAGCCCGCGGCGCCGATCACGTTGAAGGCGATCGGCTCGGGATAAACGGACGGCCGGGGCGATTCAGAACCCTCGATCGAGGCCCGCGTCTGCGCCTCGAGCTCATCGATCGCCTTCTTGCCCGTGCCCGACACCGATTGGTAGGTCGAGACGACCAGCCGCTCGATCCCCGCCGCGCGGTGGATCGGGGCGAGCGCGACGACCATCTGCATGGTCGAGCAGTTGGGGTTGGCGATCAGCCCGCCGTGGCCCTCCAGAGCGTGCGGATTCACCTCGGCCACGACCAGCGGCACGTCCGGCTCACGCCGGAAGGCCGACGAGTTGTCGATCACGGTCGCGCCCGCCTGCACGAACCGGCTCGCCCACTCACGCGATGTGCCGGCCCCGGCCGAGAACAGGGCGATGTCGAAGCCCTCGACGTCCGTCTCGGGGGTGAGCGCCCGCACGGTCAGGCCATCGAGCTGCCGGCCCTCGGAGCGCACACTGGCGAAAGGCACGATCTCGCTCGCCGGGAACTGCCGCGAGCGCAAAAGCGCCAGCATCGTCTGCCCGACCACCCCCGTCGCGCCCACCACAGCCACCCGGGTCATCGGGCCTCCTGGCCGATCGGTCGCTCGCGCTGGACGGCGGACGCGCCGAGCTCGAACGCCTCGTGCAGGGCTCGCACCGCCTGGGGAACCGCCTCGGAGCGGATCACGCAGGAGATCTTGATCGGCGAGGTCGAGATCATCTCGATGTTGATCTCCTCGGCCGCGAGCGTCTCGAACACCTGGGCGGCCACACCGGGGTGCGAGCGCATGCCCGCGCCGACGATCGAGACCTTCCCGATCTCAGGGTCGGTGTCGAGCGTGGGGATCCCCAGCTCCTGCTGGACCGGGGCGAGGGCCTGCTCAGCCGCCCGCAGGTCTTCGGCGGCGATCGTGAACGAGACCTCGGCGTCGCGGCCGTCCTCCTTGGGCTCATTCTGGATGATCGTGTCGACGTTGCAGCCCGCATCGGCGAGCGCGCGGAAGATCGCCGCGGCAGCGCCGGGCCGGTCGGGAACGCCGAGCAGGGTGATCCGCGCCTCCTCGGTCGAGTGGGTCACGGCGGTGATCAGAGGGTGTTCCATGGTCTCGTCTTCTCCTAGTACAACCGTACCGGGGCCATCTTCGAAGCTCGATCGGCAGTGCATTCGGACGCCATGCGTACGCGCGTACTCGACCGACCGAAGCTGCAGAACCTTCGCCCCCGAGGCCGCCATCTCGAGCATCTCCTCGAAGCTCACGTAGGGCAGCTTGCGAGCGTCGGGCACCAGCCGGGGATCGGCCGTGAACACGCCCGAGACGTCTGTGTAGATCTCGCACACCTCGGCGTCGAGCGCGGCCGCCACCGCGACTGCTGTCGTGTCCGAGCCGCCGCGGCCGAGCGTGGTCACGTCTCGGCTGGTCGAGACGCCCTGGAATCCAGCCACGAGCACGATCCGGTCCTCGTCCAGGGCCTCGCGGATCCGCTCGCCACGGACGTTGAGGATCCGGGCTTTGGTGTGAGAGGCGTCGGTGACGATCCCCGCCTGTGACCCGGTGAGCGAGATAGCCCGGTGGCCTAGGTCGTTGATGGCCATCGCGCACAGCGCGCAGGAGATCCGCTCGCCGGTCGAGAGCAACATGTCCATCTCGCGCGGATCGGGGAAGGGCGAGACCTCCTCGGCCATCGCAATCAGATCGTCGGTCGTCTTGCCCCGCGCGCTCAGCACGGCGACGACGCGCTTGCCGGCCTCTCGCTGGGCCACGATCCGCCGGGCGGCGCGCTTGATTCGCTCGGCGTCGGCAACCGAGGTGCCGCCGAACTTCATGACGATTGTGGGTGGGGCGGTGACGCTCACCGCCGGGAGGTTACGGATTGGCGCTCAGGCCTTCTTGCTGTCGTGCGACTTCTGCGGACTGGCCGCGGTGGGCGGGGCGTTCGATCCCTGGCGATGGCCCGAGTTCCGCTTGATCCTGGTTGTCCCGTAGGCATGGCCGCCCGCGTGAGAGGAGGAATGGACGCTGTTGCTGCCGTTGGTGGCGCTTGGGGGCGTGGTCTGGCTCTCGCGGTGGGCGGTGGCCGAGGAGCTGTGCGTGGCCGCGGCGTGGTGAGCTGGCCGGGGGCTGGATGCGAAGCCTGAACGCTTGGTCTGAGGCTTCGAGGTGTGGGCCGTGGGGCTCTGATGGACGGCTTTGACCCGGGGCGCCGGACGCACCGAATGGCTGAGAACAAGCCGCTTCATTTACAACCTCCTGCATCGTTGCCTACACCCGGTTAGATGCCGAGGCGCAGGCCAAACCTGCGGTGTGCTGCGATTCTTTAGGTAATCGGCGGAATCGAGCCCGGCCCCCACGAACCGCCCGGTGCCCCGACGGTTGACCGATAGCCCGGGCGATTAGCTGAGCATCCCCTTGATGCCCTCGCGGCCGAAGTGCTCGGCCCAGCTCAGCGGGGTGCCGTTCCAGTTCCCGTCACGGATCGTCGGGTCGGCTCCGCGGGCCAGCGCCACCTCGGCTATCGCGGCCGCGTCCCACTCGGCCGCCGCATGGAGCAGCGTGTAGCCGGGGTCGCCGAGATCGGCCGAGACCAGGTCGGGCCGGCGCTCGAGGATCCAGTCGGCCGTCCCCGCCTGCCCGGTCAGGACGGCGATCACGAGCGGCGGCCCCGCGCCCCCGATCGGGCGCTCCAGCTCCGCCGGACTAGGCCGCAGCGCCTCCAGCTTGGCCAGCTCACCGAAACCGATCGCCTCCACCAGCGCCTCCTGGCGCGCCGTCGTGCGCTCGCCCGGATGACGCCACCAAGTGCGTCCCTCGCCCAGCCTCCGAAACCCAACCGTGCGGTACAGCAGCTCGCCTTCGGGAGTGGCGTTCAGAACGGCGTGGGTGCATCCGAGCTTCCGCGCCAGACGGCCGGCGGCGAGCGTCAGCGAGCGCCCGATGCCCCGCCGGCGATGGTCGGGCCGGACCCCCATGTCGTAGATGCCGGCGATCCGGCGCCACGGGTTCACGATCGCGCCGCCCAGGTTTTTCCCGCTCTCGCGGACAGCGAGCACATGCGTGGCGCCGCGGCGACCCGACTGGACCCGATGCTGGGGGTCCTCGTCGGGAAGCTCGTCGAGATCGAGGGCCATCCACCACGGCTGCCAGCCCCACTCGAATCCCCGGGCGATGAGCAAGGTCCCCAGGGCTTTGTCCTCGTCGAGCGACCAGCAGGAAACCGTGCCCAGTTCGAGCGCGCGGGCGCGGTCCAGCGCCCAGGTAACCGCCGCTCGCGTCCGGGTGGCCGGAAAGGCGATGAAGCCCTCGCCCCCACTGACGATCAGATCGATCCCGCCATGGCGCTCGACCGGCCGGTCAGATCGCCGCCGGAACATGGCGCGATGATTCGCCGCGATGGCCCGCAGCAGGGCCTCGCGGTCGGGTGCCATCGCGGGGACGCTCACACGGCCCGGCGCCCGGCGAGCGCGCGGCCCAGGGTCAGTTCGTCGGCGTACTCGAGATCGGCCCCCACGGGCAGTCCGCTGGCCAGACGGGTGACCGACACGTCGGGCGCGAGCTGGCGCAGCCCGTCGGCGATATGCAGGGCGGTCGCCTCACCGGTCGTGGTGGGATTGGTGGCGATCACCACCTCCCTCACCTCCCCCTCGCGCACCCGGTCGTAGAGCTCCGCGATCTTCAGGTCCTCGGGATCGATGCCGTCGATCGGCGACAGCGCGCCGCCGAGGACGTGGTAGCGGCCGCCGAATTCGTGCGTGCGCTCGATCGAGATCACGTCGGAGGGCTCCTCGACGACGCAGATCTGCTCTGAGCTGCGCCGCTCGTCGGAGCAGATCCGGCAGCGCGGGCCGTCGGCCAGGTTGAAGCACACCTCGCATAGGCCGATCCGATCCTTGACCTCCCGGATCGCCTCGGCCAGGGCCAGCGCCTCCTCCTCGCTGGCGCGGAGCAGGTGAAAGGCCAGCCGCTGCGCCGTGCGGCCCCCGACTCCGGGCAGCTTCGAGAGCTCGGTTATGAGCCTCTGTACGGGAGGGGCGTACACGCGCTGCTAGAAGCCCGGCAGCCCCAGACCACCCAGCCCGCCGGCGATTCCGCCGAGCTTGGACGAGGCCAGCTCCTGCGCCGAGCGCATCCCCTCGTTGACCGCGGCCAGGACCATGTCCTGGAGCATGTCGACATCCTCGGGATCGACGGCTTCGGGATCGATCGCGATCGACTTGACGACCAGGTCGCCGGTGACCTTGACCGTGACCATGCCGCCTCCGGCCGAGGCCTCGACCACCTCATCCTTCAGCGCCTCCTGCGCCTCCATCATGTCCTGCTGCATCTTCTGGGCCTGCTTGAGCAGCTGCTGCATATTCGGCTGGGACATCGGTTACCGCCCTTCAGTCGGGTCGTGATCGTCGTCTTCGAGCAGCTCCTCGGCGTCGAACTCTTCGAGGAATCGCCGTACGAGCTCCTCGCCCGAGAGTACGTCCCCGTCGGCTGAGTCCTCGCTCTCCAGCTCCTCCCGCAACTCATAGCGGAGCATCAGGGCCTGCCCGCTCACGGTTCGGAGCGCCTCGGCGGTAACCCGGCGGTGGTCCTCCTGCTCGGCCTTGCGCTTGAGAAACGCGGCGCCGGCCGGGAAGGCGAGGGTCAGCTCCCGCTCGCTGACCGCCACCGGCCGGGCGTCGCCGAGCAATGCCGCGACCATCGCGTTCTCGGCCCGGACGATGTCGACCACCGCGGGCCAGGAGGCGGTGATCGTCTCCAGCTCGAGGGGGGTTGAAGCTGGCTCGGCCGCAGGTGCAGGCCCCGGTCGCGGTTCGGGTTCCGGTTGCGGTGCGGGTTGGGCCGCCTGGACGCGGCCGCCCGCGGCGGCGATCCGCTGTGGGGGTGGCGGGGGCGCTTCGGCGGCGATTGCCCGCGGCCTGTCGGGGCCTTTCAGTGACGCCTCCAGCCGCTCGATCCGAGCCAGCAGGGCCGCCGTGGACGGATCGACCTCCGGGCTGGCGGCCTTGATCAGCACGAGCTCCAACTGAATCCGGGCCTGGGCCCCGTTGGCGGTGGCGTCGAGGGCGCCGGCGACGAGGTCCAGCAGCCTCACCGCATCGGTCTCCGAGAGCTCCCTGGCCTGCGCGGCGAGACGGCTGTCGCGCTCGGGGGTCACCCGCAGCTCGGGTGGGACCTCGTCCAGCAGCTGCACGGCGAGCAGCTCGCGCCCGTGCACCTCGAGGTCGCGGAGCAGCTGGGCGGGATCGCGACCCGACTCGGTCAGCTTCGCCGCCACCCGCAGCGCCTGGGCGGGATCCCGGGCGATGATCGCCTCGACCGCGCCGAACAGCTGCTCGGCATCGGCCACACCGAGCACGGCGAGCACGTCCGGGGCCTCGATCGGGCGGCCGCCGGCGTAGGTCACGAGCTGCTCGAGTGTGCCCAGGGCGTCGCGGAAGCTGCCGGTGGCGTGACGGGCGACGAGGGCAATCGCGCCCGGCTCGACCGCGATCTGCTCTGCCTCGGCCACCCGTTGCAGCACGGTCGCCACCTGCTCGACGCTCGGGCGGCCGAAGTCGAAGCGGTGGCAGCGGTCAACCACGGTCGGCAGCACCTTCTGGGCTTCGGTGGTGGCGAGTACGAAGATCGTCCGGGGGGGCGGCTCCTCGAGCGTCTTCAGGAAAGCGTTCCAGGCCTGGGTGGAGAGCATGTGGGCCTCGTCGAGGATGTAGACCTTGTGCCGGCCGGAGACCGGCGCGTAGGCCACCTTCTCACGGAGATCCCGGATGTCGTCGACCGAGTTGTTCGACGCAGCATCCATCTCGATCACGTCAAGCGAAGTGGCGTTGGCGATCGCCTGGCAGGACTCGCACGTCCCGCACGGCTCGATGGTCGGCCCGTTCTCGCAGTTCAGACAGGCCGCGAGGATCTTGGCCATGCTCGTCTTCCCGGTCCCCCGCGAGCCCACGAACAGGTAGGCGTGGTGGACCTTTTCCTGCGTGACCGCGTTCTCCAGCGTCCGGACGACGTGCTCCTGCCCGACGACGTCGGCAAAGCTCCGAGGACGGTGGCGGCGGTACAGAGAGGGACCGGTTGACACGGCTAAGCCGAGTCTAGTGAGGGGCGCGGCGGGCCTGCCGCCTCGCATTTGCCCCCCGGGCAACCCCTGGCAGCAGCGCCTGTCAGTACCCTTGCGCGCCTTGGAGGACTCGCGCTTTCGGCTGCATCTGTGGGCGATCCTCGCGCTCGGAGTCGTCGTCTCGGGAGTGCTCGCGGCACTGACCAAAGGCGACCCGTTCGACATGGAGTCCTTCCGGCTGGTGCGCGATGCGCTGAACCACAGCGCGTTCGGCGTCTATTCCGATTTCGCGCACCGCGGGATCACCCGCTGGCCCTACCCGCCGGCCTACTTTCCCTGGATCTGGGCGGCGGGCCAGATCGCGGCGCACCACGGTCCGAGCTTCGAGTTCATGCTCCGCGTGCCGGTGATCCTGGCCGACGCAGCCATCGCCTGGATCGTGCAGGATTGGCTGGGGCGCGAAGCACTCCGGTCATCCGCATCCTGAACCACGGGTCCTGTCGAAACCGGCGCACGCCACACACCGCGTGAGCTTGATCCATCAGCAGCACAAGCACGCGCCGGAGATCGCTGCCGTGAAACTGACCGTCCCCGTCGACCTGGAGCACGAAGTCGGGTCGCCCCGAGTGCCCGGCGGTACGCGGTCATCAGTGTCGGGCCATGGCCCTCATTGCGCTGGTTCGTGATCGTCTCGATAGCGCCATCCAACTGCGGCGCGCTCGCGGATGCCGCCTCGGCCGTGCCGTCGGTGGAAGCGTCGTCCACGACGACGATCCGCAGCTCGTCCACGAGCGGCGCCAAGGCGCGATCGATCTCGACTAGGAACCCGCTCAGGCCGTCGGCCTCATTGAAGGCCGGAATCGCCACTGCCACCTTCGGTGCCGCCACGCGCCGACCGTACACCAGAGCCCGCGCCGGGTGGGCGTTCGCGGACAGGGAAGGTGTAAAGCGGATCGTGCACCCTCCTTCGAAGTGAAACCCGAGGCGCGGCCGCCGGTTCGTGGCTCCGGTCCGGCGCTCCCGCAACGCCTGGAGGTGACCGCTTAAGGCTGCTTCCTTCCGGACCTGACCTGGTTCACGGATCTCCATCGCCGCGGGACCGGGCCATCACCGCCACGGAAGGGGGCGCTGACCACGGGCCTCGACCCCTCGGGAGGGGATTCAGCCCCGCTAGAGCGGTTTGCGGGTACAGGGCACCGCTAGCACCCCGCCTAGCACGATCCACCCCCGATCGTAGTGGGTTTGCGCGTGCACGGGGAGGGATTGCCGCGGGCCGGCGGTATCTTGATCGCAGGATGTCGATCGGGATCATTGGCCTTGGATACGTGGGCCTGCCGCTCGCCGTGGCCTTCGCGGAGGCGGGCGAGGAGGTAGTCGCGGTCGATCTCGATCCACGCAAGATCGCGGCGATCGCCGACGGCGAGTCCTACATCGAGGACATTCCGTCCGAGCGACTCCGCGCCGTCCTGCCCCAGATTCACGCCACCGCCCACTATCAGCCGCTGGCCCGCGCCGACGCCGTGATCATCTGCGTGCCCACGCCGCTGACCGCCAACCGCGAACCCGATCTGCGCGCGCTCCTCTCCTCGGCCCATGCGCTCGGCCAGGTCCTCCAGCGGGGCCAGCTGGTCGTGCTCGAGTCGACCACCTACCCGGGCACCACGCGTGAGCAGCTCGTCCCGATCCTCGAACAGGAGTCAGAGCTCCGCGTTGGCAAGGACGTGAACGTCGCCTTCTCGCCCGAGCGGGTCGATCCGGGCCGCACCGACTTTGACCTGCGCAACACGCCGAAGGTGATCGGCGGGATGACCCCCGCGTGCTGCGAGCGCGCGGCCGAGCTCTACGGGCAGATCTGCGACCACATCGTGAAGGTCTCGAGCCCCGAGGCGGCCGAGATGACGAAGCTGCTCGAGAACATCTTCCGCTCGGTCAACATCGCCCTGGTCAACGAGCTGGCGATCCTCTCGGGTCGGATGGGCATCGACATCTGGGAGGTCGTCGACGCCGCCTCGACCAAGCCCTACGGCTTCATGCGGTTCGAGCCCGGGCCCGGGATGGGCGGCCATTGCCTGCCGGTCGACCCCTTCTATCTGACCTGGCGCGCCCGGGAGTTCCATATGTCGACCGAGTTCATCGAGCTCGCGGGCAAGATCAATCAGCAGATGCCCGAACACTGCGTGGCGCGAATCGAGCAGGCGCTCAACGACCAAGCCAAGCCGGTCAAGGGGTCGACGATCGCGATCCTCGGCGTGAGCTACAAGGCCGGGGTGGGAGACATCCGCGAGTCGCCGGCGCTGCGCATCATCGAGGAGCTGGCGAGGCGTGGCGCGCGCCTGCGCTACCACGATCCCTACGTGCCCTCGCTGCCCGAGTTCGAACTCCAGAACAGCCCGTTGGAGCAGGCCGTGGACGGCGCCGATGCGCTCGTCCTGGTCACCGCCCATCCCGACATCGACCACGCGGCGCTCGCGCGCGAGGCGCCGCTGTTCGTAGATCTGCGGGGTGTCACCCGCGGAGATCGCGCGCCGAACCTGGTCCGCCTTTAGGCAGTCTCTTACTCGGCGTTCAAGGAACTTTCAGGCTGCGCTGTTTAGATCGCGCGGCAAATCATCGGCGGGAGACACCTTTGATCGAAGTCACGGACGTAACCAAAAGGTATGGCTCGACGGTCGCGGTCAGCGACCTGTCCTTCAAAGTGAAACCCGGGGTGGTGACCGGTTTCCTGGGGCCAAACGGGTCCGGGAAGTCAACGACCATGCGGCTGATTCTCGGCCTCGATGCGCCAGACGAGGGCCACACGCTGGTCAACGGCAAGCCGTACCGCGACCATGCCGCGCCGCTGCACGAGGTCGGGGCGCTTGCTGGAAGCACGCTCGGTGCATACCGGGCGCTCGGCCTCCAACCACCTGCTGGCGCTGGCGCAGACCCACGGCATCCCGCGGTCGCGGGTCAAGGAGCTGATCGAGCTGGTCGGGCTCGAGGACGTGGCCCGCAAGCGCGTCGGCGGGTTTTCGCTCGGTATGGGCCAGCGCCTCGGGATCGCCTCGGCCCTGCTGGGCGATCCGCACACGGTGATGCTTGACGAGCCGGTCAACGGCCTCGATCCCGAGGGCATCCAGTGGGTGCGCAACCTGCTAAAGCGCCTGGCCGGCGAGGGCCGCGCGGTGTTCGTCTCCTCCCACCTGATGAGCGAGATGGCCGTCACCGCCGAGCACCTGATCGTGATCGGCCGCGGGCGGCTGATCGCCGACACGAGCGTCGACGAGTTCGTCCAGGGAGCTTCCACCCGCTCGGTTCGCGTCCGCTCGCCCCAGCTCACTGCGCTGGCCGACCTCGTCGCCGGTCCCGAGGTGAGGGTCGAGTCGATCGATCGCTCGGTCGTCGAGATCCACGGCCTCGAGTCCGAGCAGGTGGGCGAGATCGCGGCCAAGCACGGGATCGTCCTGTACGAGCTGACCCCGCAACGGGCCTCGCTCGAGGAGGCGTTCATGGAGCTCACCCGCGACGCGGTCGAGTTCCACACCGACATGCCCAAGCCGACCCCCGAGCCCGAAGGAGCGCCGGCATGAGCGCCGTCACCGCTTCCCCTCGTCCTCAGCTCAGTGGAGTAACCCAGGCTCGCGTGGCGCTGTCGGAGTGGACCAAGCTGCGGTCGGTCCGCTCGACCCGCTGGTCGCTGCTCGTCTCACTGCTGCTGATCATCGGCATCGGCGTGCTCGCGTGCACGGTGTTCGAGTCACGCTGGCCGAGCCTCGGCCCCGACGAGCGCGCCCACTTCCATGCCCTGCGGGTCACCCTCGCCGGCGTCAACTTCGCCCAGCTGGCGATCGGCGTGCTCGGCGTGCTCGTGATCACCGCCGAGTACTCGACGGGCATGATCCGGGCCACCTTCTCCGCCGTACCTAAGCGCCTCCCCGTCCTGTGGGCCAAAGCGATGGTGTTCGGGGCGGCCGCGTTCGCGATCACCCTTCCCGCCGTGTTCCTCGTGTTCTTCGTCGGCCAGGCCATCCTGTCCGGGCAGCACATCAACACCAGCCTCTCGCACCCGGGAGTGCTCCGCGCGCTGTTCGGCGCAGCGCTGTTCCTGACCGCGATGGGCCTGTTCGGACTGGGGCTCGGCGCGATCGTCCGCAACACCGCGGGTGGGATCGCCGCGCTGGCGGGGATCGTGTTCGTGCTGCCGCCGGTGATCACCCTGCTGCCCACGAACACCGTGAACGCGATCGACCCGTACCTGCCGAGCAACGCCGGCGGGGCGATCTGGACGATAAATCCGGATCCGGGGACGCTCCATCCCTGGGTCGGGTTCGCCTTGTTCTGCGGTTACGTCGCGCTGGCGCTGGTTATCGCTGCGGTGCTGATGCGGGTGCGGGACACCTAGGCCCTTCGCCCCAGGCCTGACGACCAGGCCGCATCGATGCCTGCCAGGCCGCATCAATACCTGCCGCGCTCGCGGTACCAGAAATGGCCGTGGCGCCGGTGGTGACCGAACATCCCGCCGAGGGGCAGGAGGAAGAACAGGGGCAGGAAAAGGATGTGGCCGCCGCTGACGAGGAACAGCAACGCGGCGAACACCAGCCCGTAGAGAGCGAAGCGCATGAGAACTCCTGAAGGTCGATTGGTCAGGTCCGCGAACCGGCCCACCTTCGGTCTCGCGAACTGCCGCCGTGTCTACCCCCGCCCGGGCGGCGATGAACATCAGCCCGTGAGGGGCGACGGCGACGTCGTCACTCCGGCTCGGGCGAATCCGACCTCGGCTCGAGCGAGCGATCGACGACAAATATTTCGATGAGGCGATCGGGATCGAACAGGACTTGGCTGTGATAGCTGACGACGCTGCGGCCCAGCACATCCTCGACTCTTCGGATGAGTTCCGGCGCGATGACGGCCTGGAACTTGAGGCGGTACGCGCGCACCGCATCGTGCTCCCCACCGCGGATCATCGTTTCCTCGTCCCGCGTCATGCCCCCGCCCATGACGCAGAAGACGTACTCGTCACAGAAATAGGTCTTTACGTGGGTCGGACCGCGCCCGTAGAGGTCCTTCATGGTCCGCACCACGGTGTTCGACACTCTCGCCTGCAGCGAGATTGCCTCCGGATCCCTGCCTTCCTCCTCGGTCATTCGGGTGGACACTATCCGACCACCCGAGGCCGGCCGGGCAGCCTCGGTCCTCAAGGATGGCGACGCGCCTGCCGAGAACGGGGAGTCCGCTCCGTCAGTCGGCCCGGGCGGCGCCGTGCCGTCACGGCCTCCCCGCTCGGTAGTTCGATCGCCCATGGTTCACGTGGCGGAGCGTGCAGCGGCCGTTGCGCCCTGTTCCGTCTGGGATCGGAGGCTCCCAGCTAGCGCGTAGAATCGGCCCGGCCGGGCGCGTAGCTCAGTGGGAGAGCGCTCGCTTCACACGCGAGAGGTCGCTGGTTCGAGCCCAGCCGTGCCCATGTAACGCCTGCAAATGCCGGTGCACGTAGGGCAAGCGCCCGCAATTCGCCACAAGCGCACCGGATCTCCGCCGGGTCACGCATCGTCCCTTCCGGCCGTAGGTTGCCCTCCCAGGGCCACAAGATCGCGGAGTGGAGCGGCCAACAGCTGAGCACTCAGTGCGGACGATCGGACCGGGGAAGGAACCGGAGCTGTGGGACGTCCTCAGCAATAGCGGCCTCACACCCGCAGCCACTGCTTTCAGGAGGGTCCGATATGAGTCAAATCACGAAGTGCATCCCCGCCGTTGTCGTGTCCTCTCTGCTGTTGGCGGCCTGCGGGAGTAGTTCCAGCCCCAGCACCTCTTCCCCAGCCACGGCGACGTCGAGCGGTGGCGCCGGAACGACGCTGGTGAAGACCGCGTCGGTCTCGTCCGTCGGCGCTTCGGTGCTAGTTGATCCCCAGGGCATGACCCTCTATCACCTCTCGGGTGAGCAGAGCGGGAAGTGGATTTGCACGCGCGCGGTGTGCGTGAAGGCGTGGCATCCCCTCGTCGCGTCGACCGGCGTCGCGCCGAGCGGCAGCGTCGGTTCGCTCGGAAGGGTCCGGCGTCCAGACGGAACGATGCAGGTCACCTACAAGGGCATGCCGCTGTACACGTTCGTCGGAGACACGAAACCGGGCGAGGCGAAGGGGCAGGGCATCAAGGATGTCGGAGTCTGGACGGCCGTGACCGCGAAGGGCGCGACGACCCCGACGCCGGCGACCACGACCCCTGCGTCGACGTCAACGTCCGGTGGGGGGAGTTACGGGTATTGACCGCGAATCAGCTTTTTCCGCCTTCGGTGGCGAGGCCTCACACGCGAGAGGTCGCTGGTTCGAGCCCAGCCGTGCCCATCAGTCGGAGATAGCGCGCCGCGTCTGACGGGCCCGGCCTCGGACGCGGGCGCCGCCCGGTTGGGCCTGGGCATCAACCGATGTGGACGATGCCGTGCCGTGGGGGCGGTGCGATGGTCGCGGGGCACGCCTGCCTGCGCGTGTCCTTCTCCCTCTGCAGACAAGTGAGGCTTCCGCGATGAGCAAGTCATTCAAGGGCGTTATCAACGTCGACATTCGTGACTCGGTGCCGGACTGGACCCCGTTCGAGGCGCCCAAGGCTCCCGACGGAGCACCGAACGTCCTCTACATCGTGCTCGACGACGTGGGCTTTTCGGTACTGAGCAGCTACGGCGGTCCGGTGCCGACGCCGAACATCGATCGGATCGTCGCGGACGGGGTGCGGTATACGCAGATGCATACGACCGCGTTGTGCTCGCCGACGCGCTCTTGCCTGCTGACCGGGCGCAATCACACGCGAAACAGCATGGCCTGCATCACCGAGGCGGCGATCGGGTTCCCGTGCGCGAGCGGGGTGATCCCGCCGGAGAACGGGCAGATCCAGGAGATCCTCGGGGAGCGCGGGTGGAACACGTACATGGTCGGGAAGTGGCATCTGTGCCCGGAGTCGGAGATGAACCTTGCGTCCTCGCGGCGGAACTGGCCGACCGGCCGCGGCTTTGAACGGTTCTACGGGTTCCTCGGCGCGGAGACGAACCAGTGGTATCCGGACCTCGTCTACGACAGCCATCTCGTCGATCCCCCGCGCTCACCCGCCGAGGGCTACCACCTGACAGTGGATTTGACTGACAAGGCGCTCGAGTTCATCAACGACGCGAAGGTGGTCGCGCCGGATAAGCCGTTCTTCCTGTATTACGCGCCGGGGGCGTGTCATGCGCCGCATCACGTTCCGAAGGAGTGGATCGACAAGTTCAAGGGTCAGTTCGACGTGGGCTATGAGGCGATCCGCGAAGAGACCCTCGCCCGCCAGAAGGAGCTGGGGATCGTCCCGCCGGACACCGAGCTCCCGCCGATCAACCCGATCGCCGACCAGTCCGGACCGGACGGGCAGCCCTTCCCGCCGCTCGACATGACGCGGCCCTGGGACTCGTTGACGGCGGAGGAACATCGGCTGTTCTGCCGGATGGCGGAGGTCTATGCCGGCTTCATGGCGCATGCCGACAATCAGATCGGGCGGCTGCTGGACTATCTGGAGGAGACCGGGCAGCGCGAGAACACGCTGATTCTGTTGATCTCCGACAACGGCGCGAGCGGCGAGGGTGGACCGGACGGGTCGGTCAACGAGAACAACATCGCGAACGGCGTCCCGGACTCGATGGAGCAGAACCTGGCCATGCTCGATGAGCTTGGCGGCACCAAGACCTACAACCACTACCCGAACGGCTGGGCGATGGCGTTCAACACGCCGTTCAAGATGTGGAAGCGCTACGAGTTCAACGGCGGCACCTCGGACCCGTGCATCATCTCGTGGCCCAACGGGATCGCGGCGAAGGGTGAGATCCGCGAGCAGTACCACCATGCGATCGACCTCGTCCCGACGATCCTCGATTGCCTGGGCGTCGAGCCGCCTGAGACGATCGGCGGTCATGTCCAGAGCGACTTCGACGGCGTGAGCATGCGCTACAGCTTTGACCACGGGTCGCTTCCGACCGCGAGAGCGACGCAGTTCTACGCGATGCTCGGCTCACGGGCGATCTGGCACGACGGCTGGAAAGCCGTCACCATCCACCCGACGATCAGCGGCTGGAGCCACTTCGGGAGCGACACATGGGAGCTCTACCACACCGACGTCGACCGCTCCGAGCTGCACAACCTCGCCGATCAGGAACCTGAACGGCTCAACGAGATGATCAGCCTGTGGTACGCCGAAGCCGGTCGCAACGGGACGTTCCCGCTCGATGACCGCTCAGCCCTCGAGATCCTCACGACTCCGCGTCCGCTCCTGAGCTCGGCCCGCAACCGCTACGTCTACTACCCGGACTTGGCGGAGGTGCCCGAGTCACAGGCGGTGAACATCCGCAACCGCTCTTACGGGATTGGCGCGCTCGTCGACATCCCCGCGGCGGGCGCCGAGGGGGTGCTGTTCGCTCACGGCTCGCGGTTCGGCGGGCACGCGCTCTACATCAAGGACAACCGCCTGCACTACGTCTACAACTGGGTCGGCCAGTTCGAGCAGAACATCGTCGGCTCCGAGGACGTGCCGCTCGGCACGAACCTGATCCTGGCCGCCAACTTCGAGAAGGATGGCGAGGACCCACCCGGCGTCTCGACCGGGATCCTGTGCCTCTACCACGGCGAGACGAAGGTCGGCGAGGAGCGGATCAAGACCCAGCCCGGCAAGTTCTCGATCGCCGGCGAGGGCCTCTGCGTGGGACGCGACGCTGGCGAGCCGGTCACCGACGACTACCCAGGCCCCCACCCGCACAAGTTCACCGGCGGCACCATCAACCGTGTCGCGGTCGACGTCAGCGGCGAGCCGTACATCGACCTCGAACGCGAAGCCGCCGCCATGCTCGCCCGCGAATAGCCGTTATCGGCTACTCATTCAGGAGACAAACGCGCCGGTTTGGGGCACGCGGTATGATCGCCAGTAGCGATCCGAGATGGCGGCATGCATTGCCACAGCGGGTTGCTCGTAGAGGAGCGGAGCGAGTTTCGCGGTCACACGCTGGCCGCCACATCCTGGCCCGGGACGCGTAGATGCTGCATGGCCAGGAGATGTCTGATGCACGAATCGCCGCTCGCTCGCGCAGGACGCAAGTCCCAATTGTGGGGCGGCGCCGTCACCTTTCTGCGTGCAACCCTGACCGACGATCTCAACAGTGTCTTGTGCGCGCGGGGCGGCGCGCCAAGCGAGCGCCGCCCGCCTCACCTCCCGCGGGCGGGCGGCGACTTGGGGGGCGCCTGGCGGCGTCGCGGCCGGGGCTGGCCGCGACGCCACAGTTTGAATAGCCCAGGCGGGCTATAACCGCTCGGTTTCCCACAGCAGCCGCCGATATGCGTCCTCGCCGAGCAGCCTGAGAAGGAGCCTGCCTCGGCGACGCTCGCTGCGGTACGCGCGCTCGCCGGTGCGGCTGTCAGGGTCATACCCCAGTCGATAAGCCCAGGCGTCGAAACTACCGGCCTCCTCTGCGACCGCTGCTTCAGCCGCGAGCGTGTCCAGCACCTCGACGATGTCCGGGGGCCTATCATCCGAGCCGATCACCGTCCTGATCGGACGAGCGCCGTTAGAGCCGCGCAGCTCGCACAGATAATGCTTCGCAGCCCATGGCTCAGCGACCTCCGGCTCGGCGTAACCGTTGGGCGGCAATTCTCGGCAGCGCATCGAAACATCACTGCCCTCGAGAAACTTCTTGAGCGTCTGCATCAAACCGGTCCTTTGAGGCTGCCGTCGAGGCACCGAGCCGCGACGAACCTCTGACGAGATCAATGGATGCGGTCGCTCAAACTGGGCGCAGAACCCCGCGACAGGCGGTTTCCCAAGCGATCCGGGACCGGTATGCGCGTTGTCTAGCCCAGCATCCGCCCGCAGTCTTGAAAGCGTGCGACACGCTCAGGGCCATCCAACGACATCCATAGGATTAGGCACAAATCGACTGCCCGAGCCACCGACGCGCAACTGCACAACTTTAGGTCCCAATCGCTACGTTACGTGCCCACGAACTGTGCGTGGGAACCGCTACCGGAGCGAAAGCGGTTCGCGTTGCTGCCACGCTAGATGGTACTGACATGCTCAGCGCCGACGGTGAGCGGCTGGCGGCGCGTCAAGCCGGTCGGCGCCAGGTGCCGCTTCGGCGGCGTATAACTCGTCCGTCGGCAGGGTTGAGGCGAACAGGCTGACTGCAAGGCCGTTGCGTGCGATGCATCGCGGGCAGTGCTCGATCGTCAGCCAGCTGGCCCTGGGGGTGATCGTCAACCCGCACCGAGGGCAGTTCAAGTGGATCGTCCCGCCACCGTCAACTGCCGGCTCGCGCGTTTGAAGGTGCCCCATGGCTGGCCTTAGCTCGAGGCTCTCGTTCGCCCGGCGCATAGCAGCCCTCGAGCGGGTGCCGGGTTAGCACACCGCGCTGGGATGGCTGCGAGGTCGGATCCCGCGAGGACCCGCACACGAGATTCAACGGACAGGTGCGGGTTCACGCGACGGGCGCCTGCGCGAGCGTGTCGTTTTGGTCGCGTGCTGGGGCGTCGAGGAGTTCGAGTACGAACGACTCGATCGCGACATCGGGGTTGACGTGGTTGGAGCTCATGAAGGCGGCCACCTTCCTACCGGTCAGGCGCTCGACGATCTCCACCAGCTCAGAGCGCATCGACGCCTGGTAGGTCCCGCGGATCGCGAGCACGGCCTCTTCCTTGCCGGCCTCGACAAGCCTGAGCTCCCCCTTCGTCAACGAGTCATGCAACACGCAGACGACCAGATCCTTATGCACGTAACAGCGCGACTTCGACGATCCGCGCCCCGTGTAATCGGCCATCAACGCGACGATCGCGTTCGCGAGCGCAGCAGCAAGCTCCCCCGTGGAATCCGTCATGGCGTCCGCCGAGCGCTACCGCAGACTGCGGGATTCATGCCGCCGCGGCGTGTCTCAGGCTGGATCGGCTTGCCGGCCGCGTGCGCTGTCGTGAGCACGCGGCCGGCGGAACCGTAGTGATCAGAGAGCGGCTGATCGGCCGTGCACGGCACCGCCCCGTACCGCGCACGGCTCGTTCCTGTCCGTGCCCTCGGCAATAGCTGGCCACATGGTCCAGGCGCCCCGCCCCGAGCACTGTCACATACAACGAAGATAAGCTCGCCCGCGTCCCACCGCTCAGAAACCGCCCCGTTTCTGGTCGCCGCACCGCGCGCTCTCCGCATCGTGAACGCTCCGGAGAGCGCCTGTGACCTGTGCATCCGTGGACTCCCTTGGCCAAAATAAGCCAACCGATTGCCACGGACCAAGAGCCGGGCGGCCACTTTGTCACCGCCTACCCGTTCCGCTCTCTGAGGCGCAGCCCAACGAACAATCGATGAACGCTCGTGAACCGCGATGCCCGACAAACTCTAGCAGCCACGATGGCTGCACAGGCCACCTGCGCGGGCTTTTCTGCGGGGTCGGTAGCTCGATGACGCGTGGCGATCGCCGACGAATGTGTCCCGACCGGGAAAGTCGGCGCTACGCTTGACCCCGGTCTCGGTTGGGGCCCGCTGGGGCGCCGCAACCTGGGCTCGCACAACAACCCTTGGATCGGCGAGGTCTCGCGGGCCGCGCCGAAGACGGGAGCGAACGAATGCAAGGACCTCTCGCTGGCGATAGACAAGCCGTTCTCGGGGGAGGCCAACTGCTCGCGGCTATCTCGACCCGCATCGTGGCGATTCTGCGCGAGCACTACGGTCGCGGACCCATGAAGGCCAAGACCTACGCGCTGGACGACATCCTCGTCGTCGTCATGCGCGGCAGCGGCTTCACCTCGCTCGAGCAGACGATCATGGACAGCGGCGAACCCGACCGCATCGTCGAGATGCGACACGACTTCCAGCGCATGATGACCAAGCGCTTCAAATCGACGATCGAGGAACTCACGGGTCGCAACGTCGTCGCGTTCCTCTCCCAAGCCCACGTCGAGCCCGACATCACGATCGAGATCTTTTTCGTCGACGGACCACTCGAAGGCTTCGGCGCAGTCGAAGTCACCGACGCCGCATAGCACGCCGCAGCTCATCCCGCGCCTACCCGACGCGCGAACTCGACAACCTCCACAGCACGCCCGGATCCCGCACACGCGCCGGAGTGGTCAAGCGATTCGCCCGGCCCGCTCGTGCACACGGCGCTGGCCGAGGACCACTTCACCCCGGCCGTTTGCGCAAAGAGCGGCAATTCAACCGGATCGCGCCGATCGCCCCGGGCCATCACGGAGTACGATCCTTTGTCTGTGACCTTCGCGCTGCCCATACGGGCGGCGTGAAGGGTTGCCTTTGTCTGACCAGACGCGCCGACAGGCACACGCTGGCTGTCCCTCCGCGGCTCGCAGCGACATCAATCGCTAGCAAAAGTCCGACTTCTCAAGCTCACCCAGGTCGCGTGAGCTCGCGCTTGTGCGAGTCCGCTGCCGGACCCGGACGGGCACGAGAACGAGGCACCAGCAGGAGGAAGATCCAATGACGCTCTTTGAAACACGCTTAGGCGAGCTCGATGGGCTCCTCGCCGACGACACCGCGTTCGGCACGATCGAAGACTGGATCGAAGCTCAACCGATCGACGGCGACTCCAAAGCCGCACTATGGCTGGTGGCCTGGTCAGAGCAACCGCGCACGCAACGCCGAGAGATGGTGGCTCCGGGGCCAGACCGGGTCCGGTAGCACGCCGCATCCGCAGTCCATCACCACGCAGACAGCAGCACGCGCCGGCACACCAGAACAGCCACCGACCCGAGGGCCTCCTGCAGCGAACGCATCTCAGCCACCTGCACTCGAGCACTCTCGCGCGTGCTGTACCACCACGGCTGTCAGCAACGCCGCCAACCTGATAACTGAAGACGGGCGGGTGTCGCTGGCTGCGCAACCATCGGCGGTGACGGCCGGGAGCAGATCACGGTCGCGCTCGGGACGATCGACGCGCTCGACCGCCAGCTTGCGCCGACCCCGAGTTAACGCCGGCCTCCGTGCGGACGATCCGTGAGGCGTACGCGGAGCACCGAAGGCCAAGACAGCTTCCGGCTCGCCCAAGCGACCGCCCGCGAGGGGATCAAGCCCCTGGACTGATCACCGCGAGCAACCCTGATGGTGGGGAGATTCGATGGCCACCGAGTTGGGGAGAAATGATGGCCGCGGTTGGGGAGAAATGATGGCCGCGGTTAGGGGAGAAACAGATGGCCGTTGACAATGCGAGGCTCAGCTTGGATGACGGGAAACGCCGCGTAGATCTTTTCGCACATCGCGCTTCCGACAAATTTGCGCTCGCTGCACACAACCGCCGGAATCGGAGTACAGTCGGTGTAGGGGCTGGCCCTGCAGCCAGAATTCTCAGCCCAGGCTCGAATGCCACCAACGGCGCGATCCGCGCCACGAGGCGGGAGGCCTGGGTAACTGATTTTGACTGTAGGGCCGGTGGGGGCACTTCCCGGGCTCTAACCCACCGCCCCGGTGGCGTCGTCCCAACTCGATCACCCGCGCCAGCTCGACCCCACCGTCACCCCTCCCCAGCGCCAGCGCGCCCGAGGACCCCGGACCGTCCACTCGGGCGAGCCGCCAACAAGCGCCTCGCCCGGATCCGCCGTCACATGGTGGGGCTGTCGTAGCGCGGCAACGTGACGCGGAGACCGGGCTCGGTCAAACGCCGGTCGCCTGTTCGTGCTCTTCGGCGTCGACGAGCGCCCAGCCCATGCGCTCGACGAGCTGGTCAGCGTAATACTCGTTCGCGAGCATCTCCGCGGGCACATGCTCGGTCAGCATGACCTCCTGGGTACGTCCCTGCGCTTCAGTAAGAACCTGAACTCTGGGCATGTCGTGCTCCTTCGTGCGTTGAATGTGGCATCGGCACGCGCGTGTCTAGTCGTGCGATTGGGTTAGGTACGCGTATCTGGGGCTTGGGCCGTGGCGGGCAACCTTCGCATTGCGCCGATCAGCTTGCGGTGCGTCGAAGCGCCGTCGGGCGTGAACTGCCCGGTCGAACGCTCGCGACCCGCGATCGCGCGCCGACTCGCCTCGCCTACGTGCCGCCTGGTTGTCTTCGGTTCGCGTCATGGCCTCTGGGCCTTCCCGCCCCTCGAAGTGGCGCGCCCGGAGGAGAGGGGCGGGACCCCGGGAGCGTTCAGCTGGTAGAAGCGCGACCACCGGTCGGTGGGATAACGCCGTAGAAGTACATCACCGGCCCCACAGTCAAAACCAGTACCCCCCGCCTCTCGCCTCGTGGCGCTGAAGCGCCGTTGGTGGCATTCGGGCTGGGGCTGAGAATTCTGGCCGCAGGGCCAGCCACTACCGACAGTACTCCCATTTGTGTCCGTGTGGGCATGGATCCGAAGAATCGTCGAAACTGCCATGAACAAGGGAGCTCGCCGATCAGCCAACCACTCGAACCGCGCCGGCTATGTCCCGCTTCGCGAGCACGCGGCGATTGAGCGCTGGCCACGAACGTCGCAATCTTTTCACGCAGCGTGGCGCGTTCCTGGCCCCGGTGCGGGGACTTCATCCGCTGCGCAGCGCTGTGGGCCTGTTCGTTTCGAAGAATCTGCGAGTCCAGGCTCAATGCGCCCGACTGTCGTGACCGCCGCGTAGGGGCGGGAGGACTGTGATGCGTCACCGCCCAGTAGGCGGGTCGGGTCGTTTGTGGAGGAGTCGGTGGCTGTCGACAACGGCGGTTGCGATGTCGATCAGCTTGCGGTTCTCAGTGCGGGAGTGCTCGCGGAGCATTTCGAACGCGGTGTTCTCGTCGATCGAGTGGCGCTCCATGAGGATTCCTTTGGCCCGCTCGATCAGCGCTCGGCGTCCGAATGCGCCTTGGAGGTCGTGATACTCGGTGAAGCGCCGCAGGACGATGTCAATCGAGCTTTGCCAGTCCTCGACGTCGGCGTCTGAGATGTGAGCGAACACTCCACGTTTGGAGGCCTCCTTGACAAACGCGGGATCGGGGGCGTGCAGCAGGGCGATGACCGGGCAGGCCGCCTCGCGGACGATCTGGTCGATCAGGTCCAGCGCGTGCTGTGAGCTCTCTCCGAGTCCCACCAGGGCGACGTCGGGCCGCTCGCGAGCGGTCACCGCCCCGACGTCTTTGACGTCGATCTCGCGAGCGATGACCTCGTGGCCGAGGGCGACGACGATCGGGGCGACGAGCGCGAGGCGATCCTTGCGCTCGTTGGCGATCAGGACACGCAGATGGTCGGTCCCGTCCAATAATGTCGGCACCCCCCGAATTCTAGGTCTCGGCCTGGCCCCGGTTGCCTGCTTTGCCGGGCTTCTCGCCTGGCGCGCCTACCAGGGGGTGTACCATTGCTGGGAGCTTCGCCTCAACTCTACGGCGGGCCAGTGCAGTTCCGGCTCCAGCGACTCGGCCGGCGTACGCGCGACCTAACGGTCATCGCGATTCAGCCACGCGTCAGGAGCCCTCAGTGATCTTTTTCTGTGTCATCAAGCAGTATGAGCGTGCGGTGGTGTTCAGGCTCGGGAAGGTCGAGGGCCCAGCGCGCGGCCCGGGGTTGATTTTCGTCGCGCCGTTCGTCAATCGGATTCATCGCGTTTCGTTGCGGATCGTCACGCTGCCGATCCAGTCCCAGGGGATCATCACCAAGGACAACGTCAGTATCGACGTGTCCGCGGTGGCCTACTACCGGGTCGAGGATCCGGTTCGCTCGGTGATCGCGATCGAGAACGTGCAGTCGGCGATCAGCCAGATCGCCCAGACCACGCTTCGCGCTGTGGTCGGGCGGCACACGCTCGATGAGACGCTGTCTGAGACCGACACGATCAACCAAAACATCCGCGAGATCCTCGACGTGCAGACCGAGGAGTGGGGGATCAAGGTTACGGTCGTTGAGCTGCGCGACATCCAGCTGCCCGAGAGCATGCAACGCGCGATGGCCCGCCAAGCCGAGGCCGAGCGGGAAAAGCGCGCCAAGATCATCGCCGCCCAAGGCGAAGCGCTCGCCGCGGGCGAGCTCGCGACCGCGTCGGATGTGATGATGGCCCATCCGATCGCGCTGCAGCTGCGCAACCTCCAGACCCTCGTGGAGGTCGCGGTCGACAAGAACTCGACCGTCGTCTTCCCGGCTCCGTTGATGAGCACGATCGCCGAGCTCGGAGCGTTCCTCGAACGCGAGGGCAAAGCCGCCCGCCAGCTGCCCTCCGCCCCGAGTCCCCCGGCGGGGTCCGCCAACGGGGGGGTCGTTGGGTCGCGAAGCTGACAAGCGCGCTTCGAGGGGACAAGTACATGGTCGGCGCCTACTCGGTCGCTGGTTCGAGCCCAGCCGTGCCCATGGAAGGTCCTGCAAGATCGATGTCCCGTGCTGCCAGCCTCTGGTCGCGTGCCTCTGACGGAGGCGAACCGGTCAGGGCGTAGCGATCAATGGCCGCGCGTCTGCGGGGCCGATTACGAGATCGTGAAGGTCGCCGCCCACCTCGAGTCGACTCGACTGTTCGATCCCGCCGACCTTCACCGGCTCAAAGCCGGCGGTTCGGATCAACCGCTCGACGTCCTGGCCAGCCCGGTCATCGTCGATCGCGTAGAAGAGGACCGCCGGCTCCGGTGACCGGTTGGCCGAGGCCTCGAGCAGGTCGGCCGTCATGGTTCCAAACGCCATGGCCAGGCGAGCCCTCGCGGGCAACCACCCCGCGACCACCTCGCCCGATGATTGCCCTTCCGGTAAGAGACGTGAGATGTTGCCTTGCGCGTCGAGGCCGACCGGGTTGCTGGGAACGATCACCGGCTTCTCGGCCAGCGAGTCGGTGATCTCATCTATGACGTCCTTCAGCACCCCGAAACGCAGCGCGAGAACCACGGCGTCGGCGCCCTGCAACGCGTCGTGGTTGTCGACGGCGACGACCGCAGCCCGACCGATCTGTGCCGCCAGCGTTCGTACCGACTTAGTGTCGGCGCTCGAGAGTCGCAAGGTCTCGCCGCCTGAGGCGAGCTGACGGGCGATGGCCGATCCGATCCCTCCGGTACCGATGATCGCGGTTGTCATGACTCCTTGGCAGGGCGTACCCGACGGCCAGCGAGCGGGGTGCCAGTCTCCTTCGGGGTCCGTGGTCTGCCCGACTTCGATCAGATGACCGTCGGGATCGCGGATGTAGCAACGGATCTCGTACTCATGCTGTTTCGGCGGCGTCAGGAATCCAGCACCCCGGGCGCTCCACTCGGAGTACACCGCCTCGATGTCTTTGACCCGGATATTGAGAAAGCTGCTGACCCGGTCGGGATCGGGTGGCGTCTCCAGGGTGACCGCCGGCTTGTCGTCGGTCGGTCCACCGCCCACGCTGATGACGACCCAGCTGTTGGACAGTGCGACATTGGTCGGCTCTCCGGACGGCTTTCCGGAGAAGACGACCCTGCCGCCGAGTACTTCCGTGTAGAAGCGCCGGGAGCGCTCGACGTCGTCTGAGACGATGAAGTGGGTCAACACAATTCCCTCCGGGGGCGGTGGGAGCTCGGCCACTGGGGACTCCTCAGCGGTCGCGCTCGATGGCCAGGAAGCTGGCGACCAGTCGCCCTCTGGGTCCGTGGTTTGCCCCACTTCGATCAGATGACCGTCGGGATCACGGATGTAGCAACGGATCTCGTACTCGTGCTGTTTCGGCGGCGTCAGGAACTCAGCACCCCGGGCGCTCCACTCGGAGTACACCGCCTCGACGTCTTTGACCCGGACATTGAGAAAGCTGCTGACCCGGTCGGCATCGCGTGGCGTCTCCAGGGTGACCGCCGGCTTGTCGTCGGTCGGCCCTCCGCCGACATTTATGATGATCCAGCTGTTGGACAGTGCGACGTAGGTCAGCCCTCCAGGCCCGGAGAAAGCCAGCCTGCCACCGAGCACCTCGGTGTAAAAGCGCCGCGAACGCTCGACATCGTCCGAGACGATGAAGTGCGCCAAGACCAGCTCCAGGTCGGTGTTGCTCATGCTGACCTCCGTTGTCGGATTAATTCCCTCACAGATCGAGCACCAGGTTGTCCCGCGGCTGTGAGCAGCAGATGAGCGCGCTTCCGTCGGCGGGGGGTTCGACGGGATCCGGGTCGTATTTGACATCGCCGGCGATGACGGTCGTCTCGCAGGTGTGGCAGACGCCGGTGCGGCATGACCAGCGGACGGGTACGTCGCACGCTTCGGCCAGTTCGAGCAGGCTGCCGTAGTCGCTGTCCCAGGGGATGGCAAGGTTGCTGCGGGCGAACTCGATCGTGGGCCCGTCCCCGGGTTTGCCGGTGGGGGCGTGAGGCGCCCTGGCGGGCGTTACCGCGATGCCCGGGGTCAGGCCCGGCGCGGGGCCGAACGGTTCGGTGTGGATCCGCGAGGCCTCGATTCCAATCGCCGCCAGGCCCGCACTGATTGCGTCCATGAAAGCCGCGGGACCGCACAGGTATGCCTCCGCGTCACGCGGCGGCTCGAGTTCGGCCAGCTGCGACCCGGTAAGACGGCCGGCGGTGTCGAAGTCACGGCCTTGGAGATCGCTCTCGCCCGGCGAGCTGTAGTACACGTGGGCATGTGCGTTCGGGAGCGAAGCAATGAGAGCCCGGGCCTCCGCCGCGAACGAGTGCTCACGTTTGTTGCGTGCCGAGTGCAGGCACCAGATCTTGCGATCGGAATGCGTCTGCGCCAGCGCGTGGAGCATGGCGAGCACCGGGGTGGCTCCGATCCCGGCGCTGATCAGCAGCACGGGAGAATCCGTCGCGTCGAGGATGAAGGTGCCGCGGGGTGCTGCGATGTCGAGTTGGTCGCCGACGTTGAGGTGGGTGTGCAGATAGCCGCTCGCGACGCCGTGGCTTTCGCGCTTGACGGCGATGCGGTAATAGCCGGCATCGGGCGGCCCCGAGAGGGAGTAGTTGCGAAGCACCGACCGCTGCGCCGCGTCGGGCTGCACCCGCAGCGTGAGGTACTGGCCTGGGCGGGCGTCCGGTAGTGGAGCGCCCTTGGGGTCATCGAGGCGTATGGAGATCACCGAGTCGCTTTCGTGGGTGATGTCCTTGACGCTCAGCGGACGGAAGCCGGGCCAGGCGGGCGGCGGGCTCGTCACCGCAAGCCCGGCGTTGCCGCTTCCGGGTTCTTCGTCGAGCAGGGCTCGGAAAGATGCCTGCCAGCCCGGGCTGAGCGCGGGGATCCGGAGCGCTCGGAGCAGTTGTTGGCGCGGGTGCCCGGGGAGGTAAAGAAGGCCGTCGGCCTCCGCGACGGGCATCTGTTCGGGGCCCGAGGCGAGTTTGATGATGTCGTCTCCCGCTTCCACATCGCCCTCCTCGAGCACGCGGAAGTAGAAGCCCGGCCGATGATGTGAGACGAGCAGCGCGGGGATGCGTGGGTCGTTCATGCGGATCCCGACGCGGTAGCAGGTGACGCGGGGTTGCGTGACCTCGAAGATGGCGTCAGCGATCTGGAAGCGGTCTCCGATGCAGACCTCGTCATCGCCGAGTCCTTCCACGGTGAAGTTCTCGCCGAATTGTCCGTAGACGAAGTCGTCTCGTCCAAGCTCGCGCTCCCAGTACCGATAAGAATCGATCTGGTACACGAAGACGGCGCGCTGCTCCCCGCCGTGCCCCGCCAGATCGCCTTGACCATCCCCCTCGACATTGAGCTTCTTGACGCGGCGCGGTCCGGTGACGGGGTCCTTGAAGACGCCCGTAAAGACCGCTTTCCCCCGCCATTGCACGTTCTTCGGCATGCCGACGTTGACCGAGAGCAACCGGCCGACGACGGGGTGACGGCCGCTGCCCGGTGCAGGCTGTTCACGCCGCGCGGTCACGCTTTCGGTCTTCACCGGTCAGTTGTTCCGCGGATCATCACTCGGGTCGACGTACTCGAGGCCGAGCGGTCCGATCGCGGTCACTTGGGTGACGTACTCACCCGACAGGGCCCAGTGGAAGTGGGGAGTCCCACCGGGGAGAAGGATGACGCTGCCCGGCGGGTATGCCTCCAACCTCTCGCCCTCGAAGTGCTCGCCGAGGCCGATGTAGAAGACCCCCGAGATCACGGTGTAGACACGACCTGGGGAGTCCCGGAAACGGCTTCCACTCAATGTCCTCGGGCAGCACCGACTCGAACGTGCCCTCGTCGATCTGATGACTCATTTGGGTCAGCCTCCTGTCGGGATACCGATGCCGCCGGCGCCATCGCCACGAGTTCGGCCACGATTTCCGCAGCGGGCTGGCGCTGTTTGGCGAGCGCAACGCTTTGCCCGGCCCACAGCGACAGCGGTTCGATCGCTCCGGTGGTTCCCACCATCGGCGGCGCAGGCTCGTATCGCACGATCGGCTCGCCCGAAGCGAAGTGCGCTATCACCTCGCTTTCTCCGGGTCGACTACCCGGTGCCGGCCGGCCCGCGGCCTCCCACATCTCGGCGGTCGAATTGTGGATGGCCCGATGCGAAGCGTCCGGCCATCCCACCTCGTAGAGGTTGGGGTACCACTCGGCATCGGTCTCGCTCGCGTCTATCAGACGCCGTCGGTACTCCTCGTGGATCGGCATCTCGTCCGCCAAAAGGAAGCGGGTGCCGAGTAGGGCGGCCTGGGCGCCGAGGACGAGCACAGCCGCGACCCCTCGGGCATCGCCAATCCCACCCGCCGCAATCACCGGTACTGGCGCCACCGCGTCAACCACCGCCGGCACCAACGGAAGCGTCGCCACGCCGCTCCACACGTGGCCGCCAGCCTCCCACCCCTGCGCGACGACGATGTCCACTCCGCATCCGACCGCGTGGCGTGCTTCCTCGACGCTGCCGACCGTGTGCATGACGAGGCCTCCGGCGTCATGCACCAAGTCGACGTAGCTTTGGGGATCGCCCCAGAAGAGCGACACGACCCGCAGACCCGCCGAAAGTGCCCGGTCGATTCGATCGTGCTGATCGAAGGCGAGAACGAAGTTGCCAGCGAACGGGCGGTCGGTGAGCGCTGCCGTTTGCCGGACCACCTCTCCGGCGTCGTCAGCCCACCCGAGCCCGAGGGTGCCGAGGCCGCCGGCGTTTGAGACTGCGGCTGGCAGGCGGGGATCCACCGACAGCGGCGCCTCGACGATCGGGTGGTCGATCCCAAGCAACTCGCACACCGGCGTCTGGATACTTGTTGCAGTTGCGCTGTTCACTCGTCGGCCCTCCGTCAAGAGCTGTAAGACGTCGGCACCGCCTGAGGGGAGCGCCTGTTCCATCCGTGAAATGGCGAGTAGTCCTTCGCATCCCACGCTTCGTGCAATCCGGGCTTGCTCAGGTCCCAATCGGGGCGGATCTCGGCGGTGACGGCTCGCAGGTCGTGCCAGAGGTCTACGAACGAGGGGCGTCCCCAGAACCAGTAGCCGTTGTAGATGCTGTGGATGACCAGCCCGGGTTTGAGCACGAGCGTGTGCGGGATCATCGGGTCGTGCTCGGGATCGGTGTACTCCTGGATGTCGAGGTCCTTCTGCACGGTCCGCTCCGGATCCTCGAGGAACGGCCACTGGGCGCCAAGCGACGCGCGGAACTCCTGGCTTGAGTGATGGTCGTCGGTCGAGATCGTCGCGATCTGGGTGTAGGCCACGGCGATCTTGGGATAGTTGGCTGCGAGTTCGAGGTGCTGCTGGTGCTCCTTGGGGCAGTAGTTGCCGCGTGCGAGCGTGAGGATCAGGGGATCCTCGCCCTGGATCTCGCTTAGGCTGCGAGTGACGCGATCCTGGTCGGGCAGCTCGTAATCCGGGAAGGTGCCGCCGGGGGTGAGGTCACAGGACATGGTCAAATCCTTCCGGTCGGGTCTAGGGGAGTGATGGCATTCATTGGTGCTAGCCCGCCGACCGCTTGGCCGTCGACGTGCAGCGTCTGGCCCGTGACGAAGGTCGCTCGCTCGAGGTAGAGAATCGACTCGACGACATCGGTGATTTGACCGACTCGTCCGAGCGGGTGGAAGGCCTCGAGCCCTTTGGAGGACGCAGGGTCGTGGGCGGGTGTCTTGATGACCCCGAGCGAGACCGCATTGACGCGTACCCCGCGCGAGGCGTATTCGATGGCCAGTGATATGGAAGAACCCGGTGAGGTCACGGCGATGATCGCCGCGTAATCATCGAACGGGTAATCCGTGAACGGCTTGCCGATATAGATCCCGGCGTTGTTATCAGCGTGTCGATCCGCCCGACGATCGATCGGCCGCGTGCAACGGGCTACCGATCGTCAAAACCGGTCCGATCCGTCCGATAACCGACCGCGCGACCAGCGCCACGCGGCCGTGACGGACTTGCTTCGATCAGCTCGTGAAAGAACGGCAGCATCAGGCACCCCGGTGTGAGTGAGCAAACTCTCCTGCTGGGTCCCCACGTGCCGCCCGGTGGGCCAGTCCGCGAGCGCCCTTAGGAGTCCGAGCGCTGATATCCGGCCGCCCCTGCACGTTGACTAACTGGCCGAACCTCAGCGTCCATCACCATACGCCCCTCAGAGCCGATTGCAACCCCGACGAGATGGTCAAAGCCACCCCGGTACCCATCCAAATCGGATTCCGGCCGCCAGGCTCAGGGCCGTCCCAGGGGGGGCTCGGGCTGAGTGCCAACGCGGGCGGCTCTCTAGGCTCGCTACCCCGCGTCAGGCTCGAATTGCGCGTTGCATGAGATGGTGATCACGCCACCCGTCCTCGCGCCTTGTCGATTTCCCATGCGGCGGTGATCAAGCCGATGTGGCTGAACGCCTGGGGGAAGTTGCCGAGCAGCTCGCCGCTCGCGGTGTCGATCTCCTCGGCCAACAGGCCCAGGTCGTTGGCGTAGGAAACGAGTTTGTCGAACAGCGCCTCGGCGCGGTCGACCTCGCCGGCCTGGGCGAGCGCGGAGACCAGCCAGAAGGAGCAGATCACGAACGTGCCCTCCTTGCCGGTCAGCCCGTCGGGGTTCATGCCCTCCTGGTTTCGGTAGCGCAGGACCAGCCCGTCGTCGGTCAGCTCGGCGGCGATAGCTTCGATGGTCAAGCGCATCCGCTCGTCGGTCGCCGGCAGGAACCCGAAAATCGGCATCAGCAACTGTGCGGCGTCGAGCTGATCGGAGTCGAATGACTGGGCGTAGGCCTGCAGATTCTCGCTCCACCCGCGGGTCAGGATCGCTTCGCGGATCTCGTCGCGCTCGGCGGTCCAGCGCTCGACCTCGGCGTGCACGCCAAGTCGCGGCGCGAGGGCGATCGCGCGGTCGAGCGCCACCCAGCAAAGGACCTTCGATGAGAGGTGGTGCTGGGGCTCACCCCGCATCTCCCACAGGCCTGCGTCGGTCTCCTTCCAGCGTCGTGCGGCGGTATTGGCCAGGTCGGCGACGAACCGCTGGATCTCGGGATGGAGCTCCCCGAGCTGCGCTCGGTATCGGTATAGCGCGTCGAGCAGCACGCCGTAGACGTCGAGTTGCGTCTGGCCCCACGCATCGTTGCCGACCCTGACCGGCGGCGAGTCGCGCCACCCTCGTAGGTGACGGCAGCTCCCGCTCTGTCAGGTCGTGCTCACCGCCGATTCCGTACATGATTTGCAGCGACCGCTCGCTGGCACGACCTCCAGCCGAGCTGGTCATGAACGACACAAACTCACTCTGCTTCATGCGAGCACGCGCCGATGTACAGCGCGTCGAGCGTCAGGCTGGCGTCGCGGATCCAGGCGTAGCGGTAATCCCAGTTGCGCTCTCCACCCACGGTTTCGGGCAGCGACGTTGTGGGGGCCGCCACGATCGCACCGGTCGGGCGGAAGGTTAGGCCGTTAAGCACGCGGGAGCTGACGCGCACGAGCTCGCGGTAGGGGCCCTCGTAGATGTCGTGCTTGCCCTCCCACGAGCGCCATCCCTCCACCGTGTCCGCGATCCGCGCCGTCACCTTCTCTCGGGGGATCGGCTCCGGTGCCGGGCCCTCCGGCGACGACCATTGCAGCGCAAACCCGACCTCCTCGCCCGCCGCAGATGGTGAAGCTCGCTGTCATTGTCGCGTCCTCGATCGTGCTCGGAACTCCAGAGCTGACGACGATCTGGTTCGGCCCGCCAAAGGTCCGCCCTCCGCTCTCGGTCTGGCGGAACAAGGGTCTGACCAGCCCGTATTCAGGGCGGGGAGCTAGCTCGAGCCGCAGCTCTACTTCGCCCTCCAGCCCCTCGACCGAGCGCAGGAGGAGATGTGGGGCGACGAACCCGAGTTCGTGACCGCGCTGACCCTCGGCGAACGCCATCGCGTCAATCAGCTTCACCCTGCCGGTCCCGGTTGCGAACGTCGTCTCGATCACCAACGTCCCGGGCAGGTAGCGCCGCTCGCTGCGATAAGGCTGGGTTGGGGCGATCGACCAATGCCCACCAGCGGGATCGAGGATCCGGGCAAATACCGCGGCACCGTCGAAGCGCGGCAGACACAGCCAGCTGATCGAACCGTCACGATCCACAAGCGCAGCGGAGTTGCAGTCGGCGAGCAAGCCGTACTCGGCGATCGGCCGGAACTCCGCGGTTGGCGAGATCGTCTCCGGGTCCAGACCCGGGTCGATCACGCTCATCTATGGCTCAAACCTCAAGGCACGAGCCAACCTACTACTCGCCAGAACCAGCCATTAGCCCCTGCAGGGAACGTCGGCTAGACGGACGCCTCGAGGTGCTCACCACCTCTGACGGGCTCCGAGTGCGAAACAGCGAGTCTGGCGCGGCAAGCTATCCAGCTGCGATTCTGCATTACGCTGCGTCGATGAGCGCTCCCGCGACTCTTGTGATGTGGTTTCAGCTGCGCTCGCCGGATCTAGCCGAGGACTTTGAGCGCCTGATGACGGGGGATCGCGACATCGTCCGCGGGTCGCTGGACACGGTGTCGAATTGGCGGCTCACGCGGCCGACCGACATGCCCGGACAGGCGATCGGTCAAGCCGATTACGTGCTGATCGCGGAAATCCTCGAAGTGGAGCGCTTCGAGCAACAGGCGAGCGAACACGTCCAACGCTTGGAGGACGACTTGGCGCATCTCGTCTCGAACCGTGGGATGCTCGTCGTGCGCCCCGTCCTCTAATGCTGCAGACGAGCTTGCGAGGGGGCGTCGCCGGTGCGGTCGCGACGGTGGTGATGACGCTCGAGCAGCCGCTCGACGAACGCCTCTTCGACTCCGAGTACGACGACGTCGAGATCCTGGGTTCTCTCGCCCGCGACCCAACAAGTACTTAGAACTGAACCGCCCGCAGCAGGAGCGAAAGGGCAAGCAGCCCAACGTGTTTGGGCTTTCGTGGTCGCTTGATCGTCAGCCGGCGGGTCGCAACCGTGACCTGCCCGGCGTTTTGCGTGAGCTTGATCGTGAGCATCACTGGCAGCTTGCCGAAGCGTTTGAGCAGCCTGCGACCGCTCGAGTTGAGCTTGATCGTGACGGTGGCGGAGCTACCGGCGGGGACCGTCACCGTCTTGCTGCCAACGATCACCATCTTTCTCTTCTTGCGGGCGGCGGCGCTGACCGCCACTGGCTTGCCGCCCTTGGTTGTCTCTTCAGTCGTCAACGTTTGCGTGATCCGACAGGTCTGTCCAGCGGCCGCTGTGCAGCTGACCGTGTCGCGTACGCCGCTGCCCGTCGACTTTGGCGAACCCTGCAGGTTGGCGCTCTGTGGGCCGCTCTGACCTGTGCGGTTGAAGGTCGCGCTCACTGACGTGTCTGAGCTCATGCTGAGCGTGCACGCGCCTGTCCCCGAGCAGCCGCCGCCAGACCAGCCGGCGAACTTCGAGCCCGGCGAAGGATTGGCACTGAGCGTCACCTGCGTGCCGTGCGCGAAGCTGGCCGAGCAGGCGCCCGGGCACGAGATCCCGGCCGGGGCGCTGGTCACCTTGCCCGAGCCGCTGCCACCAAGCGAGACCGTGAGCTCGGTGGGCGAGGCCGGGTTGATCGTCCATGTGAACGACGTCCCGCGCGACCCGCCTTTGGCATCGGTGGCGGTGACGGCCGGGCTGAAGCTTCCAGTCGTGGTGGGCGTGCCGGTGATGTCGCCCGTCGAGGATCCGATCGAAAGGCCGGGCGGCAAGCCGGTCGCCGAATACGACAGGGTCCCGCCGTCGCTGTCGGAGGCTTGGATCTGCAGGCTGACCAGATTGCCGACCGTCGCGGTCTGGGAGCCCGGGTTGACCACCGTGACACGGTTGATCGTCCACGTAAACGAGGTCTGGCGGCTTTCCTCCGAGTCGGCCACGGTCACGGTGACGGGGAAGGTGCCGGTCGAGGTCGGCGTGCCGGAGATCATGCCGGTCGTGGGGTCGATCGACAGGCCGGGCGGCAGGCCCGTCGCCGAGTAGGACGGGGTGTCCGGATCAGTATCGCTGGCATTGATCTGGAGGCTGGTCGCGTTGCCTACCGTGCCGGTCTGGGGACCGGGGTTGTCCACCGTGATGCCGGGGATTGTCACCGCTTGTCCCGCGGAAGGGATCCCGTTGGCGACCACTTGGAGCGTGCTCGCACCAGGCGGCGCCGAGGACGGCATGGTGAAGCTCGTCTCCGAGGGCGCGCCGCTCGCGATCGCGTACGAGAAACCGCTCGTGCGCGCGTACGTGACGACGTGGGTCGCGTTGTTGGTGATCCGAACCAGCGGATAGTTCGTCGCACTCTGGTTGTCATCGCCATACGCGGCGCCATCGGAGCGACCGGAGAGCTGCGTGCCCGTGAGCGAGTAGGTCGAACCGGGGCTCAGCGTGCTCGACGAAATCGAAGTGATCGTCGGCTCCCAGGACGAGTTGAACGTCTGGTCGGCGTTGTAGATCTCGATGTCGCCGGTGCCGTCGTCGAACATCACCTGGCCGGTTGGGAGCACGACGAACCGGGTCACGTACGACGAATCGCTCGAGGCACGGGCCGTGTCCGCCACCTGGGTGATCGTGGAGCCGTCCCACACGAAGAAGTGCGTCGGGGCGTTGAACACGCCCGGGCTAGCGTCGAACAGCACATTTCCGTCGGGAAGGATCGAGCCCGCACCGTCGGCGCTGTCCTGGCTGCCCGCCAGCGTGGGGCCCGCCGTCCAGGTCCCGGTCGACGAGTCATAGCTCGCCGTGGCGTCGTTCGCGCCGATAGCGAACGCATTGCCGTTCGGCTGCACCACGACCGGGCCCATCTCCTCCGAGGGCCCGTCCGGACCGACGTAGCTGGGCAGATCGACTGGGATGTTGCCGGTGGCCGACCAGGTGCCGTTCGCGGGGTTGAAGAGCTCGCTCGTGCACGGAGTGCACGTGTCACCGTAGGTCCCGTCCCAGTTGTGCTCGATGTCGACGGTCAGGACTCTGTCGTTCGGCAACAGCGTCCATCCCTCCTCGTCGTTACGGTCGAGCTTTCCGGTACCGGCGATGTTCGTCCACGTGCCGTTGCTGTTGTACACCGCGTCGTCCATGCCCGAGTTGCCGCTGCCGTCAGCGTACGGGTGCGCCATCATGAACTGGCCGCCGGTCCAGTTGCTCCCCGTGGCGGTCGGGAGCATCACGCTCTGAGCGTCGCCGATGTTCAACCACGTCGCCGGCGGGCTGACAGACGTCCACGTGTCGCTGATGGGGTTGTAGACCGCACCCTGGTTCGTCCAAACCTCGGCGTTCCCCCCGTTGTACTCGCCGCCTTCGACGAGCAGCTGCCCCGTCGGCAGGATCTGCGACGCGTAGTACAGCGGCTTGTAGCCCGACGGCATCGACGCCACCGCACTCCAGGTGCCATTCACGTAGCTACCCGTCGAACTTGGGGTCAGCTTTTCCCAGGCGCCAGTGTTGTCCTCGTGAATCAGGACGGTGCCGTCGGTCATGACCATCATCGAGCCCGGAACAAAGCCCCCAGGCGGTGCATTTGTCAATTGCAACCACGGGCTGGTCGTGCCCGCCTTGCCCGGATAGCGCGGCTCGCTCGACGGCTTCGGCCGAGTCGACGGCGTGAAAGGCAGGCGCGTCAGGACGGACGAAGGCCGGTGCTGGGGCGACGCCAGCGCGATTTGGGTCCAAACCAGGAGCGCCGCCGCCAGTACGCCGACCAGGGCAGCCGCCACGCGGCCAATCGTTGCCGTAGTCCCTATGCCTCCCACGCACACCCCCAGAGCGATTTGCCCTTGCTCGCCGGCGCCGAAAATTACTTGGCGGACCGACGCGCGTCAATAGTCGCCTCCATCTCGTGAGGGCCGGGGCGTCGGCGGAACCGGGATCTAGCGGCCAACCGCCTGGCCGCCATCGACGTGCAGCGTCTCGCCGGTGACGAACGTCGCCCGCTCGAGGTACAGGATCGCGTCGACAACGTCGCTGATCTCGCCGACGCGCCCCAGCGGGTGGAGGCTCTCGAGACCCGTGTAGGACGCAGGGTCGTGAGCGGGTGTCTTGACGACCCCGAGTGAGACCGCGTTGACGCGGACCCCTCGCGACGCGTATTCGATCGCCAGCGAACGGCTGGCCGCGACGAGTCCTCCTTTCGTGAGGGCGGCTAGCGCAGACGGCCTCGCGCTGTCCGCCTGGTCGACCAGGCTCGTGGAGACATTGACGACGTGCCCGCTGCCCCGGTCGACCATCGCCGCGATCGCCAGCTGCGTCATATGGAAGAACCCGGTGAGGTTCACGGCCGTGATCGCGTCGTAATCATCGAGCGTGTATTCCGTGAATGGCTTGCCGATGAAGATGCCGGCGTTGTTGATCAGCGTGTCGATCCGCCCGAACCGCTCGCGAGCCTGATCGACCACCCGTCGTGCGGTTGGCGCACCGGCGATGTCCCCGGCGACCGGGATGTAATCGCTCTCGTCAAGATCGCCTGACGGGAAGGACAGCGCAACGCCGATCACCGCGTACCCCGCATCGCGGTAGCCGGCGACCAGCCCAGCGCCGATGCCCTGAGAAGCGCCCGTGATGATCGCGACCGGCGGACTCATCGCGAGCCTGCACCAGTTGTGCTTCGTGCTGCTGCGATCTCCTGCCGGAGCGCCTTCAGCGCCGCGGCGTGGATCTCGGAGAAGCTCGGGAACGGCTGGATCGTGTCGCGCAGCACCTCGAGCGGGACCTTGGCGCGGATCGCCAGCGTCGCCTGCTGCATCCACTCGCCGGCTTCGGACCGAGCGCGTAGGCGCCGGTCAGGTGCTGGCCGTCACTCAGGAGCGTCAGGAATCCGTTCGACTCCGCGTACGCGTGCGTGTAGGTGGCGGTCTTGGCGATCTCGGTCAGCCGAGCGGTGGCGCTGAACTCGGCCTCGTCGGTGCCAACGGCGGCGGCTTGCGGATCGGTGTAGGTGACGCGCGGGACCGCCTCGTAGTGAGCCTCTCGCGGCTCACCGAGGATGTTCGAGGCGACCACTTCGCCCTGATATTCCCCAACGTGCGTCAGTTGCCAGATGCCGGTGACGTCGCCGATCGCCCACAGCCGCTCGCCGGCGCGCACGTGCGAGTCGACCGGAACTCCGTGGGCCTCGGCGCTGATGCCGACCGTCTCGAGGCCGATCCCCTCGACGCGCGGGCGCCGGCCCGTCGCGACCAGCAGATGATCACCGCGTAGCTCCCGTTCATCCTCCAGTCGCAGCACGAACTCCTTGCCATCACGGGAGGCAGCGACCGCCTGCACTCCGAGCGCGAGCTCGATTCCGTCCCGACGCAGAGCCTCACCCAGCGCCTCGCCCAGCGCCTCCGGCTCGCGCGAGAGCACGCGCTCAGCCGCCTCGACGAGCGCCACCTCACCACCCAGACGGCGCACCACCTGGGCGAGCTCGACCCCCGCCGCCCCAGCTCCCAGCACGACCAGCCGTCTCGGCACGGCCTTCATCCCGGTCGCCTCATTTGTGCCCCACACGCCCTCGAGCTCTCGCAGGCCGGGAACCGGCGGAACGACCGGATCGGCACCGGTGGCAAGGACGACGTGATCGGCCGTATATCGGACACCATCGACCTCCACCGACCCCAGTTCCGGCGAGACGGCCATGACCGCGTAGCAGGGTGATCCCTCGATCCGCGAGCCACTGCGCAGCGCGCCGTCGGAATACTTCGAGACCATGAAGTCGCGCCAATCAAGCGCCGCCTGCACATCGACCTCAGCGCTGGCTGCGGCCTCGCGTGCACCGTGCACCGCCTCCCCCGGGCGCAGCAGTGACTTCGATGGAATGCACGCCCAATACGTGCACAGGCCACCGACCAGGTCGCGCTCGACGACGGCCACACGCAGACCCCCCTCCGCGAGAGCCGCGGCGCAGTGCTCTCCGGGCGCCCCACCACCCAGGACGATCACCTCGTAGTCGGGCGTCACGACGGCAGCTCCTTGCCGAAGGTGATCGAGCACGGCAACTCAGGAGGTGTGGTCTGCATCATCCGGAAGTCCTCGTCGGTCAGGCTGGCCGCTCCTATGTCGGCTGCGTGCGCAGCGGTCCGAACCCAGCGCGCATCTCCTCTGAGAAGAGTTGCGGCTGTTCCCAGGCGGCGAAGCGTATGCCGACCGCTTGTTGGAGCCGGAAAGTGCGGCCGCCGAGGGCTAGGGCGAACCGAACTTCATCGTAGTCCTAGACACCGCGTTCGACAAGCTCCGCCAACGCTCGCGGATTGACAACCGCGAGCTGATCGACCTCGCGGAGGCCGTCGTCGATGGCCACCTCCTACTCCCAAAGCGGTGATGCCGCCCTCGCCGGCGGAACTTGAAATGGACTGCTCCTGACGGACGGCTGGCGCTCGCTTCCTACGCGAGGGTAGCCGGCCGTGCTCCGGCAACATGCTGGAACACGGCGATCCACCGCTACGGTCCGGGGATGGGTTACGTTCTGGGGGACTGACGATGCTGCTGCGACGGAAGGTCTCGATGGTTGCTGCCGCGGCCGTCGCCGCGGCAGTCATCGCCGCCGCCGCCATCGGCTACTGGGTGGTGCGCAACCAGTCGGGTCGGCGAGCGCGGACCGGGGTGGCGGCGAGCAGCGGGTCGTGGCACACGTTGAATGATCCGATCAACCCGGCGTTGCAGACCGACATTCCGTTCGGCGACCGCTCGCAATGGGATCAGCCGTGGCGGGCCTACCTCGACACCGAGCCGGCTTCGATGTTGCGCAACGCGGTCGGGATCAACTTCAACGTCTCCGGGAACCAGGCCGAGGCATCGGCTCAGCTGCTGGCGCGGAGCGGCTTCAGGCATGCTCGGCTGGAGCTCGGCTGGGGGTTGATGTCGTACGCGAACCCAAGCCAGTTCCAGAATCCGCGCTACGTCACCAGGGTGTTGACCGCGCTCAAGCCAGAATGGAATCCGACCCCTGATCCTGCTCAACGCCAACGACGGCGGGCCGGGCCCGATGCTCACGCTCTCGGCGCACCTCGTGCAGTCCGCGCCGGCGGGTGCGACCTCCGTGCAGGTCGATCAGGCCACGGCGAGCCGGCTGGTGCCCGGATACTCCGGACTCAACGGCCCCACCGGCGTCGCCGCTCAGTACATCGTCACCTCGGTCGGTGCGAACGGACAGGTGCAGCTCTCCCAACCGCTCAAGCGGCGGAATCCCGGCGGGCAGTTACCCGGCCTCCACGCTGCGCTACCAGCCGTTCGCCCCGCCCTACACCGCCTCGGGCGCTCCCAACCCCGCCTTCCAGCAGACCCTGACCGGGTGGCTCCAATACGTGGCCGCCGTGACCAGCGAAGTCAAGCGCGTGCTCGGCAGCGACCAGTTCGACGTCGAGGTGTGGAACGAGCTCACCTTCGGCTCGGACTACCTCAACATCAACAACTACTACAACCCGGTCCCAGCTTCCCTGCAAGGCGTCGGGAGCGTCGAAGATCAGCTCTTGGCCGCCACCGTCCAGTGGATCCGGAACCCCGCCAACGACCTTCCCGACGTCGGCATCGGTGACGGGTTTGCCAACCAGACCCCGTTCGTGTCCGGCTCGACCGTCCCGAACGGGGTCACCGCGATCGACAAGCACCCCTACCACGAGAGCTTCTACAAATACCCCCAGGGCGCCCTGGTCGATAACCAGATCCCGCTCAACGCGCTCAACCAGCCCGATGGAACCAGGAACTCTTCGGGATCTGGACCCCCTCCTACTCCCCCACCTATAACGCGTACTTCCCCGAGTACTTGTTGACCGCGATCCAGACCGAGTTCATGGAACGCGACATCTCACCCATCACCACGATGATCAGCGGCGTCCCCCACGGCCGCTACACCAAACCACCCGGCGCCAGCACCCCACCCCAGGTCTGGATCACCGAGACGAACTTCGACCTCAGCAGCGCACCCCCGCATTGACCAGAGCCGACCTCTGGCACCTGCAAGCCAAGGCCACCCTCCGGACGCTCGGCCGCCTACATCAACAAGGGCGTTTCGGAAATTGACTTCTACGCCGTGACGAACGGTCTGTGGTCGATGGTGGAGCCGGGTGCCGCCGGAGGCGGCCCGACCATGACCGCAGTCAAGAACTTCGTGTCCTACTTCCACGGTCCGAACACGATCGGCAAGCCACGCTCGCTGTCGCTGGACGCGATCGCCGACCAGGACAACGCGATCCAATTCGCCGGCGACGGCACCGCCGCCCACCCCCCGCTTTATAACCGCGACGTCGTCGGCTTCTTCCCCTTCCAAGTCAACAACAACAAATTCGTCATCCCCACCTACGTAATGACCCGCGACATGGCCACCAACTACAACCCCTCGGCGCCGAGGACCGACCTCGCCCGCTACGACCTCCCCCCCGAAGCGTTCCGACTCACCGTCGGCGGCCTCAACGCCGCCAAGCTGACCGCCACCGCCACCGACCCGATCACGGGCGCCTCCGTCCCCGTGACCATCGTCACCCGCACCGGAGACACCGCCATACTCCAACTCAACCTCACCGACTACCCCCGGATGCTCGTCCTCCAAGACGGCTGACCTTACGGACGACCGCCCGCTCAGTACACGCGTCAGCCGCGGCCGGGCGGGAAGCCCACCTGGACGTCGCCCTCGCGCCGGACGATCGTCGGCACCACGCCCCGGTTATTCGTGTAGCCCATGAGCTCGGCCTTCCAAGCGTCGTTTCGCGTGGCGTCCCGCTCCTCGACGGTCTCCCCCGCCTCAGCCAGATGTTCTCGCGCGGCCTGGCAATAGGGGCAGCCGGGCTTGACGTACATCACGACGCTCATCGTGGGTTTGAGGCTAGCGGTCGCCCCCCATTGCGCGAGCGCGGGCGGCGATCTCGGCCGCGGTGAGTGACTCGAGTCGCGCGCTGAGCATCCACTCCTGACCGAAGGGATCCTTCAGGCGTCCTCCGCGCTCGCCATAGAACTGATCGGCTAGCGGATGGATGACCTGAGCGCCAGCGGCCACCGCCCGCTCCCAGACCGCGTCTACATCCCGCCAGTAGGTGCAGATCAGCGCCTTGTAACCCTCGCCCACGTCGCTCACAGCTTGATCTCCACCCGTCTGTCGGCGCTCCGCCGGGCGGTTTCGAGCACACGCAGGACTTCGACGGCATCGCGTGGGTCGACGGGCGGTGCACCGTGACCATGGAGGGCATCGCGTAGGAGCGCGTAGAAACGCGGCCAGTCGCCCGGCTCCGGCGGCACGGGGACGCTCTGCTCCCCGGCGACGAGCCGTCCGTACTCCCACGCCGGTGGCTTGCCCCATGTCCGGTCGAGGTCTGGGCGTCCGCCGGCGCGCAACGCTGCCTCCTGCGGGTCGAGGGCGGAAACGAGGAAGCCGCCGGCCGTGCCCTGGACGCGCAGACGAGGTCCTGGCGCCGGTGCGACCGCCGATGCCCACAGGTGACTGATCGTCCCGCTCTCGTGGCGCAGGGCGATGAACACATCGTCGTCGCCCGCGGTTCCCCGCCGCGCCGCCACCTCGGCGTAAACGCTCCCGGCGGGACCGAATAGGACCAGTGCCTGGTCGACGAGATGGGTGCCGAGATCGAGCAGCACCCCGCCGCCCGCCGCCGGCGAGGCGAGCTCCCGCCAGCTCTGTGGGTTTGACTCCGGGCGCCAGCGCTCGAACCGCGACTCGTACCGGGTCACGCTGCCAATCGCACCCTCGGCGATGAGCCGGCGCAGGGTCAGCTGATCGGTGTCCCAGCGGCGGTTGTGAAAGGCGCTCAGCAGCACCCGCTCGCGGCCGGCCTGGATGACGAGTGCCTCGGCCTCGTCGGCGGTCGGCGCCAGCGGCTTGTCGACGACCACGTGGATGCCGCGGCTCAGCGCCGCCGACGCGATCTCGGCATGCGAGTCGTTCGGCGTCGCCACCACGATGAGCTCCGGCGACTGCGCCCACAGCTCGTCGATGGACGGGATCGCCTGGGCACCAGGGTGCTCGGCCGCCACCGCCTGGCGGCGAGCCTGACTGGAGGTGACGACGTAGCCCAGCTCCAGGCCGTCAGTGGCCGCGATCAGCGGCGCGTGAAAGTAGCGACCCGAGAGTCCGTAGCCGACGATCGCCGCACGAAGGCCAGGCAAGGCGTCACCTGACCGGCGGCGGACTTCCCTCGGTACTGGCGAGGAGCGCCGGATCCCAGTCGCACACCGTGCAGGCGTGGCCGAACGCCGAGCGCGCGAACTCAAGGGCGGTTCGATGGGGATCCGGGCTGGCGCGGACGTCGTCCCAGTCGAGGACGTACTCCCCCAGGTTGCCGTCCCAGCGGCTTGCCGGCGGCGACAGATCTGCACCGGCAAAGCCCTCCGGAGCCGGGTGGGCGTAGGCGTAGAAGGCGGCCTTGCCGTGGCGAGCGTTCCCCGGCCACCAGCCGACTGCAACCTCCTGCGCGTCCATCGCGTTGCGCATGATGAAGTCGCCGGAGGGTGGATCGGCGGAGGAGCCCGAGAACAGATTGGTGGCCAAATCGAACGATCCCCACCAGGCGTTGACGGGGGTCGAGCGGCCGCGGTAGGGCGCGCGGAACGCGGCCAGCACCAGCGCGGCCTGGGTGGCCGCGGCGAAGTACGACGCGACCGCCTCGGAGTCGTAGGTGGAGTGCTCATCGTCCTCATCGAGCGGCACGCTCCATGACACCTCTTGCGGGGTCGGGTTGATCTCCACCGCGCCGGCCAGGGAGCCGATCGCGCCGAGCAGCTCCCGCGTGACGTCACCGACTGGACGGTCTGGCGTCAACGCGACCCTCTCACCGCGGCCGTTGCTGTGTTCGATGAGCGCCTCATGCGCGCGCAGATCCAGGCCGGCGACGAAGGAGCCCGAACCGTTGGGAGCCGGAAGGGGAAGCGTCTCCCAACCTCGCGCGGTGATCCGCAGCGCGCCGTGCTGGAGCTGAGGCTCGGGCGGCGCGAGCGCCACGGCCAGCTTGCCGAGCACCTGGGTGTGGGCGTGCAGGGTGTCGCACGTCTGGTTCCAGTCGGTGTAGTTGAGGGAAGGCCATTCGTTGTCCATGATGGGAAATGGTTGCAGGCGCTGCGAGGATTCGGGCGCATGAGCTCCAGGAGCGAGACTCGAGTCCCCGATGCGCTGGCCCTGGAGGAGGTCGCGAGGCGCGCCAACCGCATCCTCGATGAGGTCGAACGGGCCGTGGTGGGAAAGCGTGAGGCGCTCGAACTTGCCCTGTCCGCGCTCCTCGCGGACGGCCACGTTCTCATCGAGGACTTTCCGGGGCTGGCCAAGACGCTGATGGCACGGTCGTTTGCGACGGTGACCGGTACGCGCTTCTCGCGCGTTCAGTTCACGCCCGACCTGATGCCCTCCGATCTCACCGGCGGCTCGATCTTCAACCAGCGCACGGCGGAGTTCGAGTTCCGGGCGGGCCCGGTGTTCACCCACGTCCTGCTGGCCGATGAGGTCAATCGGGCCCCGCCGAAAACCCAGGCGGCTTTGCTCGAGGCGATGCAGGAGCGCCAGGTGACGATCGACGATCGAACACGCCCGTTGGAGGCGCCGTTCCTCGTGCTGGCAACGCAGAACCCGATCGAGTACGAGGGCACGTATCCGCTCCCGGAAGCGCAGCTCGACCGCTTCCTGATCCGGCTACGACTCGGCTACCCATCAGCCGACGCGGAATGGGAAATTCTTCAGCGCCGGCTCGAGCGGCAAACCGAGACGATCGAGCTCTCCGCGGTGGTCGACCGTGAGGAGCTGGTCGCGATGCAGCGGGCGGTGGAAACCGTCCACGTCTCCGAGGATCTCGGCCGCTACATGGTCGCGCTTGTGGGAGCGACCCGCGAGAGCGCCAGTGTGCAGGTCGGGGCGAGCCCGCGGGGCACGTTGGCGCTGATGAAGCTCGCGCGCGTGAGGGCCGTCCTGGACGGGCGGGACTTCGCCGTCCCCGACGACGTCAAGTCGATCGCCGCCCCGGCCCTGGCTCATCGCCTCGTCCTCCGGCCCGAGCTGTGGGTTCAGCGGATCCAGCCCGAGGAGGTGGTGCAGGAATGCCTGTCGACGGTTCCCGTACCGGTCATGGCTCAGGATCCGCCCCGTCGCGACCGGTGACCTGCCGCGCGAGCATGGCGATGGCAGCGAAGAGAACCACAACGGCCAGCGCGCCGAGGGCGGTGAAGCCCAGCGAGCGACCCGGAGCGACCGTGACCGCGAGGGCGGCGAGTGCCGCCGCGGCTCCACCCAGCCCGGCGATCCATGCCACCGCGGCCAGCCGCCCGGCGATCACACCCGGTCCCACCCGCTCGTAATCGCGCAACTCGAGCGACAGCTGGCCCAGCTCGCCGACCAGCAATAGACAGCCCCCGTACACCGGGGCGAGCAGCAGGCGGTCGTGATCCCGCAGCAGCAGCATGGCCGCGAGCACGGCGAGCGAGAGCTGAAGCGGCGCGGAGGAGCCGACGAGGATCCCGAGCGCAAGCAGCGCGATCGCGGTCACGGTTCCCACCCAGGCAAGGCCGGCGTGGCCTGCGGCCCCGAGCGCGACAAGCACGCCCAGGCCGAGCGCGAGCGCGAGTGCGCTCAGCGCCAGGGCTACGCGCGCACGAGCTGGCGGACGGAGCGCCGGAATGAGTTCACCTCCTCCACGGCCGGACCAAGCCCCTCGCTTTCGTCCCACGGGGCCACGCCGACGCCCACCGCCCGGAGCTGGGCACGGAGCGCTTCGCGTCGAAGGCGCCACAGCCGGTAGGCCACTGCCTCGACGGTGCGCGATATGGGCTGGACGTACGGGAGCGGGGAGACCTCGATCACGGTCACGTCGGCCCCCCTACGGCGCAGCTCCACGATCAGGCGAACCGACCGCTGGTCCAGCAGCGGGCTGATCGCGAGGATCACCCCATGTGGGGGGAGGACCCGGCGGGGGATGCTCTGCACCGCCCGCCAGGCATAGCTGAACGCAACCTCGCTGGCGATCAGCGCGTCGTAGATCCGGTAGAGCTGGACCGTCCCCAAGGCAGGCTCTAACCACTGCAACGTCCCGCCGAAGTCGACCAGGGCGACGCGGTCGCGCTGGGCGAGATGGGTGCGAGCAAGGGCGGCGGCGGCGCGAACGGCGGCGTCAAGCGTGCCGCCCGCGCCGTCTCGTGCCTGGGCGAAGGTGTCGAGGAGGAGGACGACGTCGCTGGCCTGCTCGGCGTGTCGCTCGGTCACGTGCAGCGCGCCCCGGCGAGCGGTGACCCGCCAGTTCACGCGCCTAGCCCGATCGCCGGTGACAAACGGCCGAATGTCGGCGAACTCGATGCCTTCGCCCCGCGCCCGGGACACATGGGAGCCGAGAAAGGGTTGCGTGCGCAGCGGCGCGATCAGCTGCCGCAGGCGCTGCTCGCGCGGGAAGACGCGAACCACCTGGGGCTCGGCCAGACGCAGCGTGCTGCGCGTCAGTCTCAGCGGATCGACCACCCGCGCGGTTACCGGCCCGATGGTGTGCGCTCCCCACCGCTGGGGCGAGATTACGAAAGGGAGTATCAGCTCGGTCGACCCGGAGAGCCGCAGCGCCGTCGTGCCCGTCCCGCTTCGCGCCAGCTCCACCTCCACCGCAATGCTTTGGCGGCGGCGTTTGCGGAGCACGACCTTGGCCAGGGCAGCCTCACCCTCGAGCAACCGGGTGCGTTCCAGCCGGACGTCCGCCCGGAGGTCCGGAGGGCGGTCCGGCTGGAGAACGAGCCCGACGACGATCAGCAGCAAAATCGGGACCGCGAGCAGTACCAGCTCTGGCCGGCCGCTGGCCAGCCCGGCGACGACAGCCGTCCCAGCCAGCCCCGCATAGCCCCGCAAGCGTGGCGACAGCACTCGAGTCAAAGCCGTTCGAGCACCTCCAGCATCGCGGTCAGCTGCCCCGGTAAGACGCCTGGGGCGTGGCGGTCCTCGGGAAATGGCCGCCCGGGCCGGATCAGCTCCCATAGCGGTTCGCCGAGTCGCTCATGGGCCACCGCGACCGAGAGCCGTTCGAGCCTAAGGCCGTGTCCGGCCAGCCGCTGGTCGGCGATACTGGCAAGCAGGGGACGGAGCGTGGCGTGCGTCTGGAGCGCGCTGATCCCGGCTGAGCCGACCAACTGCTCGAGCGCGGTGAGCTGCTGGGGCCTGGGCGGCGGCGCGGGGTGCGCGCGACGCGCTCGCCGACTGCCACCCCCCGGCAGGAGGGCCAGGCAAGTGGCCACCGCGCCGGCCGCCACGGCCAGCAGCGCGATCTCTGCCGCCAGGATCACCCTTCCCCGCCCCGCTGAAGCCGCTCGCGGAGCGAGCTCAGAGTCGCCAGCGCAAGTTCGCGCGCCCGATCCGGGACCGGAGTGGGTGAATAGCGGGCCTGCTCGAACAGCCCGGTCAGCGTCCGAGCTTCGTCGCCGGCCGGCTCGGTGGAGGCCAGCGCCCGCCGAACGTATTCCCGCGGCGCCTCTGTTCTCGAGCGGGCAACCCCATGCGCGGCGAGCGTCTGCTCCATCGCCGCATAGGCGGCGATCACGGCGCTGCGGGGATCGCCGGGAATCTCAAGCGCCCCGATCGCCGCGTCAACAGCGGCGGTTGCCGCCGACCGCTTCGCCCGACCGCCTGCTGATGGCTCGGATCGGCGCAGAATCAGCCAGGCCAGCCCCACCAACACGGCGGTGAGGACCAGCGCCAGCGCGGCCCAGGGCAGCCACCCGGCCAGTACGAAGCCACCCGACCCACCACCCGGCCGGCGCGGGAGGCTCAGCCCGGGCGGGACCCCGCCGAGTACGTGCGGCGTCCGTCCGACGTTCCGGACTCCGGACATCGCGGCGGCGATCAACCCGGCGCTGACCAGGATAAGCAGCCCAACCGCCAGCACCTTCCAGAGCCAGTGGACCTGCGGGGGTGGAGGCTCGTCGGGGACGAGCAGCGAGCGGCGGCGGAAGGGAGCCAGGATCACCAGCGCGGCGAGCGCGAAGATTCCCGTCCCGGCGAGCACCAGCCCGAGCGCTGCAACAGGCGTCTGCGCCGGCTCAGCGTTGACCTGGGCCGAGCCCGACAGTGGCGATCGCGCCGCCATCGCTACGAGCGAGAGGGCGATGGTCAGGCCGACCCCGGCGAGCGCGACCCGCGACCCGCGACTGCCCCCGTCAAGTTGGCGCCCGACCCTCATCGAGGCCGAGGCTACCTCCCCGTCAAGCTCACCCGGCCGGCGGCTGGTCGATACGCACCAGATTGCCGGAGGGGTCACGCACGGCGAAGTCCTTGGTGCCCCAGAATTGCTCAGTTGGCTCCTGCACGACCTCGGCTCCGGCGGAACTGACCTTTTGGAAGTCGCCGTCAAGGTCGTCGCTGCGGAAATGGACGCCGTTCAGCGCGCCCTTGGCGACGAGCCCGGAGACCGCGTCGACGTCGGCGGGGCTGCCGTTCAGGTAGTTGGTGAGGACGATCGAGACATCAGGCTGGGTGGGGGCGCCGACGGTGATCCAACGGAACTGTTCCCGGTTGACGTCGTTGCGCACCTCGAGGCCGAGCGTGTCGCGGTAGAACGACAGCGCGGCGTCCGGGTCATGGACGATGACGAAGCAGGTGGAGAGTTGAAGGTTCATGCCGGCAAGGCTAAGGAGCCAGCTGCCGCCACCGCTTCTCCAATCCTGCTCGGCTTGCGTTTCGGGCGCGTGAGATCCTTGGCCACACACCCTGGGACGCTGGCGAGCACGCCGTGGTCACGCGCCCGGTAGGCCGTCGGCGTCTCGCCCACCAGCTCGGTGAAGCGGGCGCTGAACGAGCCGAGCGAGGTACACCCGACCTCCAGGCAGACCTCGGTGACCGTCAGCTCGCCGCGACGGAGCAGCGCCTTGGCGCGCTCGATGCGCCGCGTCATCAGGTAGGTATAGGGCGTCTCCCCGTAGGCGGCGCGGAACTGCCGGGAGAAGTGGGCCGGTGACATCAGCGCGGCGCGGGCGAGGGCGGCGACGTCGAGCGGGCGGGCGTACTCGCGGTCCATCAGATCGCGAGCGCGACGGAGATGGGCGAGGTTGGCGAGCTCCTCCGGAGTCACGGACCGAGCCTAGCGACGGCCGGTCAGGACGACCAACTCGGCCAGGAGGACCACGTGGTCATCACGCGTGCACATGCTCGTGCCCGCGCACGGTGCGCCACGACTGCCACGTGATGCGCAGGATCACGAGCGTGATCGCCAATCCGATCAGCGGATCACCGATGGGGGCGCCGAGCGCGACGACGGCCGCGGAGGCGATAACGCCGAGCGAGACGTAGGCGTCCGCCCGCGCATGGTTTCCGTCCGCGATCAAGGCGGCGCTGTCCAGCCGGTGACCGGCTCGGGTCCGGATTCCGGCGGCGAGAAAGTTGCCCAGCCAGCCGATCGCCCCCGCCGCCGCCAAGGCCCAGAGATGTGTCGGGGCGCTCGGGTGGACGAGCCGCCGAATGGCCTCGGCGCCGGCCACGCAGGCGCTGATGAAGATCGCGGCGACGACGAACACCCCGGCCAGCCGCTCTGCCCGCTCCGAGCGCAGGAGGAACGCGATCCCCAACGGCACCGCGGTGAGCGCATCCCCGAAATTGTGGATCAGGTCGGCGAGCAGGGCGATCGACCCCGACAGCACGAAGATGAGCGTCTGGGCGAGCGCCGCCAAGCCGAGAACGGCGAACGAGATGAGGACGGAACGTACGCCCTCCCGCGAGCGCTTGATCGATGCGTCAGTGAGGCCGTGGGAGTGGCCGGCCTGGTGGTGCTGGGGCAAGGGAGGAGCAAGTATCCTCGTCACCGAGCGATGAGGCTCGCTCAATAAACCGCGGTGTCGTCCGCTGATGGCCTCTACCCATGAAAGTGAGTCGAGGTGCCATCAGACGCCGCCGAGAGCCGCCTGCCAAACCCCCAACGCCGCCGCGCCAACGGCTGGGCCAACCGCCGCGCCAAGCTTGACCTGCGCGAGCTGGAGGCGATCTTCGCCGGCGGGTTTGTCGGAGCCGTCGCCCGGGCCGAGCTCTCCCAGGCGCTCCCCAGCTCGGTCCACGGCTGGCCGTGGGGGACCTTCGCGGTCAACGTCGCCGGCGCCTTCCTGCTCGGCTACTTCATCACCCGGCTCCAGGAACGCCTGCCCCTCTCGGCCTACCGCCGGCCCCTGCTGGGCACTGGCTTCTGCGGCGCCCTGACCACCTTCTCGACCGTCCAAATCGAGCTCCTCCGGATGCTCGACGCGGGCAACGTCGGCCTGGCGCTCGGATACGCGGCGGCGAGCGCCGCGGCCGGTTTTCTGATGGTCGCCCTGGCCACGAACCTGGTCCGAAGAGCACGGTTGACGGTATGACTCTGGGGCAGTTCGTCGCGGTCGGTCTGCTGGGCGGTTTCGGCGCGCTGGCCCGCTTCGCACTGGACAGCGGCGTCGGCAGCCGCCTGAGCCGAGACTTTCCCTACGGGACGTTCGCGGTCAACATCACCGGCTCGTTCATCCTCGGACTGCTCGTCGGCGTCGCGCTCCGGGCGAGCGCCTACCTGCTGTTCGGCACTGGGCTGATCGGGGCGTTCACGACGTTCAGCACGTGGGCGCTGGAGAGCCACCGGCTGGGCGAGGACGGGCGTCTCCGACTGGGGGCGGCCAACTTCCTGGTCAGCCTGGTCGTCGGGGTGGCCGCAGCCTGGGCCGGCCGCCGCCTCGGGGCCGCGCTGTGAACGAAGACGGTCTCAAGCTGACGACCTACTTCGGCGAGCGTGACCGCGTCCGGAGCGGGTTCCTGGCCGACGCCTTCAGCGACATCTACGCCCGGCACGAGCTCAAGACCTCGCTCGTCCTGCGGGGCATCGAGGGCTTCGGGATCAAGCACCACCTGCACACCGACCGGCTGCTCAGCCTCTCCGAGGACCTGCCGCTGGTCTCGGTCGCGGTGGACAGCCGGGATCGGATCGAGCGCGCCCTGCAAGAGGTAAACCAGCTGAGCTTCGACGGGCTGGTGACGCTAGAGCGGGCGCGTCTGCTCACGGACCCGGTGGCCGAGACCCCGCCGCCGTGGGCGGAGACGAAGCTCACCGTGTACCTCGGGCGCCACCTAGCGGATCGGCGGCCGGCCCGGCTACGAGCGGGTCGTCGCGCTGCTGCGCGCCCATGGGATCGCCGGTGCCACGGTGCTGCTCGGGGTCGACGGGACGCTGTGGGGCGCGCGTCAGCGCGCCCGCTTCTTCGACCGCAACCCGGCCGTGCCGCTGATGGTGATCGCCGTCGGCGCCAGCGAGGCCATCGCCAGCGCGCTCCCGGCGCTCGGCCAGCTCCTCGAGCAGCCCCTGATCACGCTCGAACGGATCACGGTGTGCAAACGCGACGGCGAAAGCTTGGCCGAGCCGCCCGAGCTGCCCGACACCGACCCCTCGCGCTTGAGCGTGTGGCAGAAGCTGATGGTCTATTCCGGCGAGCAGGCCCAGCATGACGGTGAGCCGCTCCATCACCGCCTGGTGCGGGAACTTCGCCGCGACGGCGCCTCGGGCGCCACCTCCCTGCGCGGCATCTGGGGCTACCACGGCGAGCATGAGCCCCACGGGGACTCGTTCTGGCAGCTCCGCCGCCGGGTTCCGGTGGTGACGGTGATCGTCGATCGGCCGGCCCGCATCCGGCGCTGGTTCGAGATCGTCGACGAGCTGACCGCCGAGACGGGCCTGGTCACGAGCGAGATGGTGCCGGCGTTCCGCGCCACCGGACCCGACGTCGAGCATGGTGGCCTGCGGCTGGCGCCGCCGCGGCCGTAGGGACGCTCAGGCGTCCGAGTGCTGGTCGGTGTCCCCGACCTCGGAGTCGTCGTCCTGGGCCGGGGCGCCGGGCAGCTTGTCGGTGGCCTCGCTGCCGGACCCGCCCTCGGCGCCGGGCTCGTCAGGCTTGTCTTCGGGAGCGCGCTCTTCTTCTTGCTCGTCCATGAGCCTGCGCTACCCGGCAGGCTGTGCGGTAATCAGACGCCGCTCGGGATGCGGGGCCGACGGACCGTTGGGGCCTTCCCGCAGCGCCATCTGAATCACCTGCGCCAGGTGTAGGGCACTGCGATCGGACCCATGCTCAATCTGCGAGCGGCAGCTGAAGCCGTCGGTAAGCAGCAGCGTGTGGGGTGAGGCCTCGCGCACCCGCGGAAGCAGCAGCTGCTCGCCGGCCTTGATTGACACCTCGTAGCGCTCGCCGGCCTCGTAGCCGAACGATCCGGCCAGCCCGCAGCAGCCGGTGTCAAGCACCTCGTAATCGAGCCCGAGCCGGTCCAGGACCAACCGATCGCAGTCGGTGTCGCTGGTCGCGCGCTGATGGCAATGGAAGTGGACCAGCGCCTTGCGCTCGAGCCGCGGCATCTCCCAGTCGGGCGCCTCCTTGGCCAGAAACTCTCCCAGCGTGTATGTCTGGCGGCCCAGCCGCTTGGCGTCCTCGTCGTTCGGAAGCATGTTGATCAGCTCGTTGCGGAACACCGCGCCGCAACTCGGCTCGAGCGCCACCACCGGGGTGCCGGCACGAATCTCGTCGCGCAGCCCGTCGAGGATGCGGTACAGGAGACGCCTGGCCAGCTTGAGCATCCCGTAGTCGTACAGGGGCCGGCCACAGCACAACGACTGCTGCGGGACGACCACCTCGTATCCCGCCGCTTCGAGCACCTCGAGGCCGGCCATCGCCACCTCGGGATGGAAGTGGTCGTTGAACGTGTCTGCCCACAGCACGACCCGCGGGCGCCGCGAACCGCCGTTGGCTGATGGCGCGGCCGAGCGATCCTGCAGCCAGCGCTTGAACGTCACCGGAGCGAACGCCGGCATGTTGCGCTCGGAGGCGACGCCCGCCAGCCGCTTGCCCAGCGCGGCGAACGGCTGGCGCTGGGTGAGGAGGTTCGCTAGGCGCGGAGCGCGCGAGGCGAGCTGCGCCTCCCAGCGGATCAGCCCCAGCGCGTAGGCCTGACGGGGCCGCACGCGGCGCGAGTAGTAGTGGGAGAGGAACTCGGCCTTGTACGTGGCCATGTCAACGCGCACCGGGCACTCGTGGAGGCAGCCCTTGCAGGCCAGGCAGAGGTCAAGCGCCTCCTTGACCTCCTCGTTTCGCCACCCGCCCTTGAGCTCGGAGTCGCTGCGCATCATCTCGAACAGCAGTCGCGCGCGCCCGCGAGTGGAGTACCTCTCCTCCGTCGTCACCTGATAGCTCGGGCACATCACGGCATCTTGGTCACGGCAGGCCCCCACCCCGAAGCAGCGCTCGCCCGCGGCGGCAAAGCTCCCACCGTCCTCGGAGAAGCTGAACACGGTGCTGACCGGCCGGGTGTGGTAGCTCGGATCCATCCGCAGGTGCGTGTCGAGCGGGTAGGGATCGACCACCTTGCCCGGGTTCATCTTGCCGTCGGGATCCCAGATCGCCTTGAACTCGCGAAATGCCTCCACGATCTCGGGACCGAACATCTTCGGCAGGAGCTCGGCCCGGGCGTGACCATCGCCGTGCTCGCCGGACAGCGACCCGCCGTAGCTGGCGATCAGGTCGCCCGCGCCCTCCATGAAGGCGCGGTAGTTGCGCACCCCCTCCGGGGTGAGGAAGTCCCAGTCGATCCGGGTGTGGACGCAGCCGTGGCCGATGTGCCCGAAGAAGCACGAGATCCGGCGCCCGTGCTTGTCGCACAGCTTCTTGAGATCGCGCAGGTAGTCTCCGATCTGATCGGGCGCCACGGCGGCGTCCTCCCACGAAGGCCAGCCGGGGTGCTCGCCCGGGACCTTGCTGTTGCCGACCCCACCCTCGCGGATCTCCCACACCTCGGAGATCTCGTCCGGGTCCTCGTACACCTTGACGCCGAGGTGGCCGCCCCGCCGCTTGACCTCCTCGGCAAAGTTCTCCGCCTGCTCGGCGACCTCCGAGGCGCTGTCGCCGCCGAACTCGACGAGCAGCCACCCGTCCCCATCGGGCAGCAACTCGGGGTGGCGCTTGAACCCCTTGATCATCTCGTTGCGGACCAGCGCACGATCGAACGTCTCGAGTCCGATCGGGCCGTATTCGGACACCCAGGGCACCTGATCGGCGGCGTCCGGGCAGTCCCCATAGCCGACCAGGACGAGCGAGCGCTCCTGAGGGCTGTCGATCAGCTTGCAGGTCGCCTCGAGCACGAACCCACAGGTGGCTTCGGTCCCGACCATCGCCGCGGCCAGGTTGAAGCTGTGCTCGGGCAACAGGCGATCCAGGTTGTAGCCCGAGATCCGCCGCGGGATCTGCGGATAGCGCTCTCGGATCAGGTCGGCGTAGCGATCGCGCAGATCCCGGAGAGCTGCGTAGATCTCCCCGGAACGCCCACCGCCGGCGATGACCCGCTCGAGCTCATCATCGCTGACCGAGCAAGGCAGCGTCAGCCGTGTTCCGTCGTAGAGCAGGACGTCGAGGGCCAGGATGTTGTCGGCGGTGACCCCGGCGATGATCGAGTGGGTCCCGCAGGAGTTGTTGCCGATCATCCCCCCGAGCGTGCAGCGGCTGTGCGTGGCCGGATCGGGACCGAAGGTGAGGCGGTGCTCCTCGGCCGCGTCTCGCAGCCAGTCGAGCACCAAGCCAGGCTGAACGCGGGCGATCCGGCCCTCGGGATCGAGCTCGACGATCTCGTTCATGTACTTCGAGAAATCGAACATCACCGCCTGGTTGACGGTCTGCCCGGCCAGGCCCGTGCCGCAGCCCCGGGCACCTACCGGAGCGCCGTGCTGACGGCAGATCTCGATCCCGGCCATGACATCGGCGGCGTCGCGGGGGATGACCACGCCGATCGGCAGCTGGCGGTAGACCGATCCGTCGTTGGCGTAGAGCGCGCGGCTCCCGGCCGAGAAGCGCACCTCGCCTCGCAACTGGTGCGTGAGCTCCCCCGCGAGGGCGCGTGCGTCCAGATCCGGCCCAGCTGTTGCCGTCATCGGGTCAGTCTGCTTCGCTGCCGGAGTTGCCATTGCCGCCCGGCAGCTTCTCGGCGATGCTGTCCTTGGCCCGGGCGAGAACGCCGGCGGGGCTGGTCGAGTACTCCATCTCGCGGGCAAGCACACGGGACATCGTCAAGGCGATCCGCTCGCGGTTGGGCTCGCCCTGCGCCAGGCCCCAGGCCAGGCCCTTGGCATGCTCTGTGTTGATCGTCGGCGTCATCGGCATGTCGTTCGGGTCGACGACGGCCTCGATCAGGGCGGGGCCCTCGTGGCTGAGCGCCTCGCTCAGCTGCTCGCCGACCCGGGCGGGGTCTTCGATCCGCACCCCACGCAATCCGCACGCCTCCGCGACCTTGACGAAGTCGACCGGTGCGAGCTCGACGCCGTACTGCGGGTTGCCGAGGAAGGCCATCTGCTCCCACTTGATCAGCCCGAGCACGTCGTTTCGCATCACCACGACCTTCACCGGCAGGTCATGCTGCGCGAGCGTGACGAGGTCTCCCATCATCATCGTCATCGATCCGTCGCCGGTCAGCGCGACCACCTGACGGTCCGGGTAGGCCGCCTGCGCGCCGATCGCGTACGGCAGCGCGGCCATCATCGAGCACATCGTGCCGCTGAACGAGAAGAGCTGTCCGCGCCGAAGCTCGGTCCGCGCCGCCCAGGTGGTCACCGTGCCCGAGTCACCGCACAGAATCGCGCGGTCGCCCAGCGCACGTCCCAGGTGATAGGGGATCGCGTCCGGCTTGATCGGGGCTTCGTGCGGCTCGGCGCGCTCGGCTTGAAGTGCGCGCCAGTCCTCCATCTCGGCCTGGGCCTGCTCCAGGAACGAGCGGTCGGTGCGAACGGCGAGCAGCGGCAGGAGCTCGCGCAACGTCAGCTTGGCGTCCCCGCACAGCCCCACCTCGGCGGGGTAGCGCAGCCCGATGCGCTCGGCGCGGTCGTCGATCTGCACTCCGACCGCCGATCCGGGAGAGGGAAGGAACTCGATGTAGGGACTGGAGCTGCCCACAATCAGGATCGCGTCGCAACCCTTGAGCGCGTTCTGGGCCGGACGGGTCCCGACGAGTGCGTAGCCGCCCAGGCAGTAGGGACTGTCATCAGGGACGGCGTCCTTGCCGAGCATCGCCTTGACGATCGGCGCGCCCAGCTTCTCCGCCACTTGCTCGACCTCCTCGCCGGCACCACGCGCCCCCGCGCCGATGAAGATCACGGGGCGTGAGGCACTCGAGAGCAACTGCGCCGCTTGCTGGACTCGCTCGCGGGGCGGAACGCGGCGGCCATCGATTGCGGTCACGGCAGAATGGCCCTCGATGTTCTTGATCGAGCGATCGCCGGTCACCGCCTCGCCCGACTGGATGTCGATCGGGAAGGCGATCGCGGCCGGTCCCCGCTGCCCGATCGCCGAACGCACGGCCATGTCGACCACCGGGATCACGTGGGCCTCGCCCATGATCCGCTGGCTGTACACGCACGCGTCGTTCAGGGCGAAGTCGTGGTTGATGTCCTGGAGATAGTGGGTGCCGATCACGTCGTGGTAGGTCATGCCCGTGATCGCCACCACCGGCGCCTGGTCGATCCGAGCGTCATAGAGGCCGTTCATCAGGTGGATGGCGCCGGGGGCGGCGGTCGAGAGACACGCCGCGGGACGGCCGGTGAATTTGCCGTAGGCGCAGGCGGCCAGCGCCGCCGTCTCCTCGTGACGGACATGGATGAAGCGGATCTGCTCTTCGTTGGTCCGCAGGGACTCCATCACTCCGTTGATGCCGTCTCCGGGCAAACCGAACACAGTGTCGATTCCCCACTCGATCAATCGTTCGACCAGCTGATCAGAGGCAGTTTGGCTGCGGGCCATCGATCACTCCTCGGTTGTCGCGGCACGGGTGGTGATCGAACGCCTACCCGGCCCATGGCCAGGACCAGCGGCGGCGGTCAGGATGCGAACGTCGCGTCAGCGCGCCGCGAGCCGTGAGGTGGCTTCAGTGCGGGCACCGGTGAGCCGCCAGGGCGTAATTCAATGCACGGTCAGCGTTCCCACCATCCCGGCCATGCGATGGCCCGGAACGCTGCAGAAGTACGTGTAGGTGCCGGGCTTGAGGTTCAGGGTCAGGGTCCGCACTCCACCCTGGAAGGTGGGGGTCGCGCCGAGGATCTTGCCGCCGGTCCCCTGCTGAATGGTGACGTTGTGCATCAGGGGCGAGACGTTGGTGAAGGCGATCGTCACCTTGCCCGCCTTAGCGCTCAGCGCGGTCTTGCTGTACTTGAGCTGACCGGTCGGGTTGGCGGCGATGGTCACGGCGCCCTTGGGCTTGCTGGACGACGACGAAGAGGTCGAGGTGGAGCTCGACGTGGATGTAGACGGCGTGCTGGCGGGGGCGGAAGAAGACGTGGTGCTCGGGCTGCTCGAGCCGCCGCAAGCGGCCAGACCGAGAGCGAGCGCGCCACTGCTTAGCAGGAGAGCGGTGAGCTTGGGCATGGGAAAATGTCCTCTCGTTTGGGGGCGCCGCGGCATCCGCAAATGATGACGCAGCGCCGCCGGTCCGGCGCTGTTCGACAACCCCTCCACAATGGTGAAGAATCCGGAGGGTTGGCACACACGGGGATCCGTAGCGCCGGGGCTTGCACTTCGCTTTCGGACGAGGAGCTGGTTCACGCCTGCCGCGAGGGCCGGGACGGGGCCTGGGAGGCCTTGGTCACGCGCTTCTCGCGCTATGTCTACGCGATCGCCCTGCAGGGGTATCGCCTCTCGGAGCACGACGCCGAAGACGTCTTCCAGGAGGTGTTCGCCCGGACGTATGAGCACCTCGACCGCCTGCGGGCGCCCGAATCGATCCGTCCCTGGATCGGCCAGCTCACCCGCCGGCTGGCCATCGACCGCCTCCGCGCCGGCCGACGCGAACAACCCGGTGACCGTGCCCTCGAGCTGCCCGACGACGACTCCAGCTCGGAGCTCGACCGGCTGGAGACCGCACTGAGCGTTCACGCAGCCATGCGAACGCTGCCCGAGCCCTGTCAGGAGATCCTCGACCGCTTCTTCGCTCGCGGGCAGAGCTATCACCAGATCTCCACCGAGCTCGAGATCCCGATGGGCACGATCGCCAGCCGAATTAGCCGCTGCTTGAGCAAGCTCCGCGTTCAACTAGGCCCAGCCCCCTGATGAGCGCCGCCGAGGAGCCACTCCCGGCCTGGAGCCTGCGCCGCGAGGAGACCGGGCTCGGCGAGCTGTCGCACGACTGGCCGCACCGCATCGAGCGCGACTGGGCGTGGGGCGGATCCGACGGTTCCGGCGCCCGCGTCGCCATCGTCGACAGCGGCATCGAGGCCGATCACGAGCTGGTGGGCGGGATCAGCCGAGCGGTGGCAGTGGAGCGAGGCGCCGACGGCGAACCGGCGATCGTCGAGGACGAGCTGGGCGATGTGGCGGGTCACGGGACCGCCTGCGCGGGGATCGTCCGCTCATTGGCCCCGGCCTGCGAGCTGTGGAGCGCCCGGGTCCTCGGGGCGGGGGCCAAGGGCGGGGGCAAGGCTCTGCTCGCCGGACTCCGCTGGGCGGTGCAGCAGCGCTGCTCGGTCGTCAACCTGAGCCTCTCCACCCCGAAGCACGAGACCGCGGCGCTCCTGCACGAGATCGCCGACGATGCCTACTTCGGCGGAACGGTGTTCGTCGCCTCCGCCCACAACCTCGACATCCTCAGCTATCCCTGGCGCTTCTCCTCGGTGATCTCCGTGGCCAGCCACGACGGGACGGATCCGTTCGAGTTCCACTACAACCCGCAGCCCCCGGTGGAGATCTTCGCTCGCGGCATGGACGTCGAGGTAGCGTGGCTGGGCGGGGCGCGGATCGTCGCCGCCGGCAACTCGTTCGCGACCGCTCACATCGCCGGCATCTGCGCCCTGATCCTGGCCAAGCATCCGACCCTGACCCCGTTTCAGCTGAAGACCGTCCTGCACGAAACGGCCTCGAACATGCGACCCCGATGAACCGCGAGGACGACCTCCGCGCTGCTGTCGCCGCCGGGGCGCTGGCCGCCCGCGAGGGCTTCCGGCCCCTGCTCCAGGCGATCGTCGAGGTCGCCTGCGCGATCTTTGCCGCTCGCGCCGCCTCGGTGATGCTCCTGGACGAGGCGAAGGGTGAGCTGGTATTCGAGGCGGTTACCGGGGAGGGCGAGGAAACGCTGATCGGGCGCCGGATCCCCGCCTCGGCGGGTATCGCCGGGTGGGTGGCGGAGTCGCGCCAGCCCCTGGTGATCGAGGACGTGGCGGCGGACCCGAGATTCGCACTGGACCAGGCGCGGCGCACGGGCTATGTGCCGAAGGGCCTGATGGCGGTGCCGCTCCTGAGCGAGGACCGGGTGCTCGGCGTGCTGAACGTGCTCGATCGCCCCGCCCAGCGAAGGTTCAGCGTGGCCGAGATGGACCTGCTGGCGCTGTTCGCCAATCAGGCCGCGGTCGCGCTCGACCTCCTGCTCCATGCGCGCCGGACGGCGACGCTCCTCGCCGCCGGCGACGACGATCTCAAGGCCGTGGCGCGAGCCGCGGCGATGCTCGAACGGTTGGACGGTGAGCGACGCGAAGCGGGGATCCGGCTCCTCGAAGAGATCGCGAACGTGCTGGAGCGCTAAAAAAAGGGCGGCCAGAGGCCGCCCCGTTTTTCTGCCTTGCGGGTCGAACGCCTACGGCATCGGCCTCGGCATGGGCCGCGAGGGATCCTCGCTTGACGGGGCTGGCCGCAAGCGATGGGCCTCGACCTCGTCGTCCTCGCCCTCGTCGCTCCGGTTGACAAAGCGGTGGGCCTCGACCTCCTCATCCGTCTCGGAGTTGTGCACGAGGCGCTCGTCGGGCTCTGGGGTGCGTTCGTCTGGCATGCGTGGCCTCCCTCGGGAGAAGTGGAACAGATGCCCACTAGACGGTGGATGGGCGAGAATCTTCCCTCTTGTCGGAGTTTGAGTCCAGCCAGCTTCTCGGCGCCGCTGCGGCGCTGTCGGCTGAGCTGGCCGAGGCCGACGGGGAACCGGTGGGTGGGGCCGTGGCCGCGCTCGCCGTCGCGCTGGCGGCCGCGCTCGTGGCGGCCACGGCAAACCACTCCCGGTCAGGATGGCCCGAGGCCCCCGGCGTGCGAGCTCAGGCAAAGGCATTGCGGCAGCGAGCGCTGACCCTGGCTCAAGGCGACATCGACGCCTACGCCGAGGCCCGGAAGGCGCTGGCCGGGCGCAGTGCGAGCTCGGACCTGGACCTCGGCCAGGTCGTCTCGCTCGCGGCGCAGGTACCGCAACGGATCGCCGAGGCGGCGGGAGACGTGGCCGAGCTGGCCGCCGCCGTCGCGGACCACGGCGATCCCGAGCTCCGAGCCGACGCCGCCATCGCGGCGATCCTGGCCGCGGGGGCGGCCCGCTCCGCCGCTCACCTGGTGGAGATAAACCTCGTGGCCGGCGCCAACCCCGAGCTGGTCAAGCAGGCCGCCGATCGCGCCGGGACGGCGGAGCGCAGTGCCGCCGCGGCCCAGCGGCTCTGATCCCACCGAAGAGGGAAGAATCCGCCGTTCTGGCCCGTCCAGTGAGACGAGCCATGACCGAGCTATCCGAGGAGCAAATCGCCGAGCTGATCGCCGCGCTCCCTCCCGCCCCGGAGGGATGGGTGCAGGCCGCGATCGAGCTGCCGGCGGCGAGGACGGCGATCGATCAGCTGGTGGCGCAGGCGACCGAGGATCAGGCTCGGCGGGAGACGATCCTGTCCGACCTCGAGGCCGCCCTGCGCGAGGCCGGCGTCAAGCCGCGCGTGCAGCTGCTCGAAGAGGTCAAGTCCCGGCTGTCTGGGCAGTGACCCCACCCGGGTCGTCAAACGTGGCCAGCCAGCGGGTCGCTCCGAGCTCGGTCAAGATCTGGCGTCCCTCGTCGCGGGCGCGCGGGTCCTCGTGCCGCCCCGCTCGCTCGAGCAGCGTCCGGGCCAGCAGCGGGCGGGCGCCCATCGAACGCAGCAAGGCGATCGCCTCATCCTCGAAGCGCTCGGCCGCGAGCTCGTCCCGACGGCGAAGCGCCTGCTCGGCGGCCAGCCGTGCTCGTCCCGCGTGCATCAGTTTCCGGGCGGCGGCCGGGGGCATGGCGTCGACGACGGCGATCAACCGCGCGATCGCATCATCGTCGCCGGTCATCATCGCCGCCTCGATGCCCAGCGCGTAGGCCTCCTGGCTGAACTCGGTGGCAATGTGCTCGTGGCTCAATGCCTCGTCGGCCAACTGCAGTGCCTCCTCAGCGGCGTCCCGCTCGAGTGCGCCGCGCGAGAGGGTCAAGGTGGCGCACACGCGGAGATCGATGTAGCTCGACTCAAGGCTCGCGCTGGCCTCCGATTGGCAGCGCTCGAGCGCTCGCGTCATCGCCACGGGCAGCGGCGATCGCGGACAGGAACGCGGCCGCGACCATCGCGTCGAGGCTCAGGATCCCATCCAGCAGCGTTGCCCCGAGCGGCACCGACTCGTCCCACCGGCCGAGGATCACCATCGGCGCGAACAGCTGGCCCTGCATCTGGCTCTCCCAAGCGCGATCACCGCGCTCGCGTGCCAGCGCCAATCCCTCGTTGATCTCGGCCACGCTTCGTTCAGGCGATCCTCTCCAAGGAGACGGCGGCGAGGTTGTAACGCGCGCGCAAGGCAACCGTCGAGAGCCCGTGCGCCTCGGCGAGCGACAGGGCCTGACGCATGACGCCCACGGCCTCCTGCCGGCGCAGCGAGAAGAGGAGATAGATGGCGCGGTTGATCACGCCGTGGCCAGCGCGGGAGACTCCTCTTCGTGCTCGAGCGTCGCAGCGCGTCCTCGAGCAGCGGGTCTGCCCTCTTCGAGCTTGCCTGCGAGCACCAGCACACGACCGAGCTCGCCGATCGCCTCAGCCCGGAGGATCGGATCGAGCCCGGGTCGTCGCTCTCGCGAAACGGCTCGAGCAACGCCTGGGCCTCGTCGAGCCTGCCCGGCGGGCACGAGGATGACGGCGAGCGCGATCGCGGCGCGGCCGCCCGACGCCCGGCCGCTCCGCTGTAGAGCTCGATCGCCTGGCGCAGCCGCGCCTCGGCCGGCGTCCGGATCGCCGCTGTGCCACAGAGCGCGCCCGGCCTGCTCGAACAGCGCGGCTCGTTCGAGATCGTCGTCGGCGAGCTCGGCCGCCTGGCTCGAAGTAGCGGTCGGCCTCGGGACCGAGGGCCAGCGATGCGGCGGCTCGCCCCGCCGCGGTGAGCGTCTCGCGGGCCGCCGAGCGCAGCGAGCGCGCGACGTCCTCGGCGTCCGGGTCGGCCCGGATCGCCTCCAGGTAGTGCGACGCCAGCACCTCGGCGATGTCCCGCGCCTCGCCCGGCCAGGTCTGCTGCAGGTGACGCGCCGCGGCCACGTGCCGCGCCTTGCGCGCCCGGCGCGAGAGCGTGCCGTAGGCCACCGTCCGCAGCAGCGCCTGGAGGAAGACGTACTGGCCCCGCTCGGGCGAGCGCGGGTCGTCGTCGCGCGCCAGGACCTGCTTGGCGACGAGGCCGTCGAGCACCGCCGCGACCTCCGGCTCGGGCCGGCCAGCTGACCGCCGCCGCCGCCGCGGCGGTGAACGACTGGCCGAGCACCGAGGCGTCCTGCAGCAGCGATCGCTCGGCGGCCGAGAGGCCGTCGAGCCGCGAGGCGACGAGCGCCTGGAGCGTCTCGGGCACGTCGAGCTCGGAGATCGTCTCCCCGGACGGCATAGCGCGCGCCTTCCTGGACGAGCACGCCGCGGTCCTGGAGCATCCGGATCGTCTCGACCGCGTACAGCGGAATCCCCTCGGAGCGGCGGACGATCTCGCTGACAAGGTCTCCGGGCAGGCCGGGCGCGAGCCCGTCGAGCATCGTCGCGATCGCGTCGGTCGCGAGCGGCCTGCAGCGTCAGGGCTCCCAGCCCGGGCGGCGCTCGCGCAACTCCGGCCGCGCCAGCGTGAGCACGAAGATCGGGAAGTCGGCGGACCACTCGAGCAGGTAGTCGATGAACTCGAGCAGTCCGCTGTCGGCCCACTGCAGATCCTCGAAGGCCAGGATCACCGGCGCGTCGTCGGACAGCCGCTCGAAGAACAGCCGCCAGCCGCAGAACAGATCGGCCCGGTCGGCATCCGGCCGCTCCTCGAGCCGCAGCAGATGGGCCAGGCGCGGCTCGACCAGCCGCGGTCGCGCTCGTCGGGCACGAACCGCTCCACGGTCGCGCGGAGCTTCTCGCGTGCCGCTCCGGGCTCGTCCTCCTCGTGGATCCCGGCCCGGGCGCGGACCATCTCCGCCAGCGCCCAGTAGGCGACGCCCTCGCCATAGGACAGGCTTCGGCCCTGATGCCAGTAGCGAGCCTCCTCGATCCCGTCCAGGTACTTGAAGAACTCCCACAGCAGCCGCGACTTGCCCGAGCCCGGCCTCGCCGAGGATCGACACGTGCCGCGCCCGCCGCTCGGCGGCGCTCTCGTCGCCGCCTCGACGATCGCGTGGAGCTCCCGGTCGCGGCCGACGAACGGCGCCTCGAGCCCGGCGCTCCGCCGCGCCCCGCCCGCTCCGGCGACGACCCGCAGCGCCGTCCAGGCGTGCACGGGCTGCTCGCGGCCCTTGACCTGATGGACCCCGGCGTCCTCGTAGGCGATCGCCGCCTCGCTGGCCCGCCGCGTCACGTCGTCGACGAGCACGCGCCCGGGCGCCGCGATCGACTGCAGCCGCGACGCCGTGTTGACCGTGTCCCCCAGCACCATCCCCTCGCCCTCAGCCCCGACCTCCACAGCCGCACTGCCCGTCAGCACTCCCGCCCGAGCCGCAGCTCCGGCATCCCCACCTCCTCGCCCAGCAGCGCGATGGCCTGCGTCAGCGCCAGCCCCGCCCGGACCGCCCGCTCGGCATCGTCCTCCCGTGCCACCGGCGTCCCCCACACCGCCATCACCGCGTCGCCGATGAACTTCTCCACCGTCCCGCCGTAGCGCTCGATCAGCGTCCGGCAGCGATCGAAGTAGCGGCTGAGCAGCTCCCGCACCTCCTCTGGGTCGCGGTGCTCGCGACAGCGTGGTGAACCCGACCAGATCGGCAAACAGGACCGACACCAGTCGGCGTTCCGAGACGGAGGCGGGGGTGGCCGGCGCGGGCGGCGGTGCCCTCCTGCAGCGGCGTCCCGCACTGCATGCAGAAGCGCGCCCCCGGAACCACCGCGGCTCCGCACGATGGGCACGCCTGCTGGAGCGGTGCCGCGCAGTGGATGCAGAAGCGCCCGACCGCCGGCGTGAGCTGGCCACAGACCTGACAGGCGACGCTTTCCGCCGCGCTCATAGAACGAATTCGCTCATCTGATCGAGTTGCCCCAGCCAGGCGTGGGCTCCGAGCTCTTGGCAGATCGCGCGGGCCTCGGACAGCGCGTCGGCGTTCCGGTGCCGCCGGCCGCGCTCGATCAGCGCCTGCGCGAGCAGTGGACGTGCCCCGATCTCCCGCAGCAGGGCGATCGCCTCATCCTCGAACTGGGCCGCCGTCACCTCGTCACCTTGCAGATGGGACATCTCGGCCGCGAGCCTCGCCCGCCCGGCGCGAAGCAACGGCGTGGCCCGGCCCAGTGGAAGGGCATCCACAACCGCGATCAGCCGGGTCATCGCGTCGCGGTCGCCGAGCGTCTCGGCCGCGCCACTGGCCACTACGTAGGCGTACTCGACCAGCTCCATCGCGGTCACGTTCTCGGGCAGAGCCGACTCCGCCAGCTCGAGCGCCTGCTCTGGAGCCCCTCGGGCCAGCGCGACCGTGGCCAGCCCCAACATCGCGGCAACCCGCTCATCGACATACTCCGAATCACGCGCCTTCTCAGCCGCGGGAAGGCAGCGATCCAGCAGCTCCTCTTCGCCACGAGCGGTTGCGACCAGAGCCACAAACGCGGCGCTGTGGGCCGCATCAATGAACTCGCCGGAGATCAAGGGCACGCCTCCCGAGACGGCTTCGTCCCAGCGCCCCAACATTGTCAGCGGAGGAAGCCGCTGGGCCAGCAGCTGGCGCTCCCACCACCGGTCGCCGCGCTCACGCGCCACCGCCAGCGCCTCGTCGACCGCATCGACTGCGGCCGAGAAGCGGTCCGCTTCGAGCAATACGGCGGCGATGTTGAACGCGCGCCCTAAGTGCGGTCTCGGTGAAACCATGGTGATCGGACAAACGAAGCGCGTGCGCCAGGACACCCGCACCTTCCTCGCGCCGGTGTCGGGTCACCAGGTACGCGCCGCGTGATACCAGCGCGGTGGCCAGGCCGGCCCACGCCTGGTAGAGCTCCAGGCGCCGTGAGCGCCTCCTCGATCAGCCCCCCGGCCGCCTCGAGATCACCAGCGAACAGCCGCACTCGGCCGAGCGCGGCGATCGCCTCCGAGCGCAAGACGGGATCCATCTCCGGCTCCTCGGCGGCCAGGAACCGCTCCAATCCCGCGGCCGCCTCCGTGAGCCGGCCGGTGGTCAGCAGCACGTCGGAGAGCCGGACCGATGCCGGCCCCCCGGAGGGGCGGCCGTTTCGCTCGTAAAGCTCGACGGCGCTCCGAAGCCTTCGCTCGGCGGACGCGGGATCGCCGCTGTGCTGCTGCGCGCGCCCCGCCTGCTCGAACAGCTCCGCGCGCTCCAGTTCGTCGTCGGCCAGTTCCGCCGCCTGCTCGAAGTAGCGATCGGCCTCGGGACCGAGCGCGAGCGACGCGGCAGCGCGGCCGGCGGTGGCGAGCTTCTCGCGCGCCGAGCCGCGGAGCTCGGCCACGTCCTCCGCCTCGGGGTCGGCGTGGATGGCCTCCAGGTAGTGCGAGGCCAGCACCTCCGCGATATCGCGCGCCTCGCCCGGCCAGGTTCGCTCGAGATGGTGGGCCGCCGCGACATGCCGGGCCTTGCGGGCCCGGCGGGACAGGGTCCCGTAGGCGACCGTCCGCAGCAGTCCCTGGAGGAACACGTACTGGCCGCGATCCGGCGAGCGGGGGTCGTCGTCACGGCCGAGCACCTGCTTGGCGACAAGGCCGTCGAGCACATCGCGCACCTCGGCCTGGGGCCGACCGCTCAGGGCCGCGGCGGCGCTGGGGGTGAACGACTGCCCGAGCACCGAGGCGTCCTGGAGCAATGAGCGTTCACCGGGTGAGAGGCCGTCGAGCCGGGACGCGACCAGCGCCTGGAGGGTCTCCGGGACCTCCAGGTCCGAGACCTCCTTGGTCACCACGTAGCGGTTTCCCTCCTGCACGAGGACTCCGCGGTCCTGGAGCATCCGGATCGTCTCCACCGCGTAGAGCGGAATGCCCTCGGCCCGCCGGCCGATCTCGGCCACCAGCTCCGAGGGAAGGCCCGGCGCCAACCCCTCCAGGATCGTCGCGATCTGATCTGATTCGAGCGGCGTGAGTGACACCGGCTCCCAGCTGGGGCGCCGCTCGCGCAGCTCCGGCCGCGCCAGGGTCAGCACGAAGATGGGGAAGCCGGCCGACCACTCGAGGAGATAGTCGATGAACTCGAGCAAACCGCTGTCGGCCCACTGCAGATCCTCGAACACGAGGATCACCGGCGCGTCTTGGGAGAGCCGCTCGAGGAACAGCCGCCAGCCGCTGAACAGGTCGGCCCGATCTGCGTCGGGACGCTCGTCCAGGCGCAGCAGATGGGCGAGACGCGGCTCCACCAATCGCCGCTCGCGCTCGTCGGCGACGACTCGCTCGATCGCCTCGCCGAGCTTCTGCCGCGCCACAGCCGGCTCGTCCTCCTCCAGGATCCGCGCCCTCGCCCTGACCATCTCGGCCAGCGACCAGTACGCGACCCCCTCGCCGTAGGACAGACAGCGGCCCTGATGCCAGTAGCGCTCTGCCTCGATCCCGTCGATGTACTTGAAGAACTCCCACACCAGTCGTGACTTTCCGGACCCCGCTTCGCCCACCACAGCCACATGCCCGGCGCGCCGCTGCGCCGCGCTCGCGTCGGCGCCGTCGATGATCGTCTGGAGCTCGTGGATGCGACCGACCAGGGGAGCCTCGAGGCCGGCCGTCCGGCGCGCCCCACCCGCGCCGGCCACGATGCGCAGCGCGGTCCACGCTTTCACCGGTGCCTCACGTCCCTTGACGTCATGGCTGCCGGCGTCCTCGTAGACGATCGCTGCCTCGCTGGCTCTCCGCGTCACGTCATCGACCAGCACCGTGCCCGGCTCGGCGATCGACTGGAGACGGGACGCGGTGTTGACCGTGTCGCCGAGCACCATCCCCTCGCCCTCGGCCCCGAGCTCGACGGCCGCATTTCCGGTCAGGACTCCTGCCCGGGCGCGCAGCCCGCCGATTCCCGTCTCCTCGCCCAGAGCGGCGACCACCTGGACCAGCGCCAGACCTGATCGCACGGCTCGCTCGGCGTCGTCCTCGCGGGCCACCGGCGTCCCCCACACCGCCATCACGGCGTCGCCGATGAATTTCTCCACCGTTCCGCCGTAGCGCTCGATCAGCGTCCGGCACCGGTCGAAGTAACGGCTCAGGAGGTCGCGGACCTCCTCGGGATCGCGATGCTCGGACAGGGTGGTGAAACCGACCAGATCGACGAACAGCACCGTTACCAGACGCCGCTCGGCCCCAGAGGGCGGCTGCCCGGGGGCGAGCTCCGACCCGCCGCGGTGACGGGCGCTAACCGCAGTCCCACATTCCGCGCAGAACCGCGCCCCCGGCAGCAGTGGCTCCCCACAGGCCGCACACGAAGCCTGCCGCGGCGTCCCGCAGTGGATGCAGAACCGCTTGCCAGCGGGGGTCTGCTGGCCGCAGGCCTCGCACGCCACCGACGCGCCCGTCGCCCCGGTGCTCACGCCGCCACCGCCGATTCGAGCTGATCGACCCGCTCCAGCCAAGGTGTCGCCCGTAGCCGTTCAAAGATCGTCCGAGCTTCTGCGAGCAGAGCCGGCGCCTGGTCATCGCCGCGGGCTCGCAGAACCTCGGCATGGTCGATCAGCGCCTGGCCGAGGTTGAACGGCACCTCGACCTCGCGCAGCTGACGGATCGAGGCGGCCAGTCGCTTATCGGCGGCGGGCAAGTCGCCGCGCCGGGCCGCGAGCAGACCCTCGAACCGCGCCGCCGCACTCCCCAGTAGCGGCGAGCGCCGCGCCGGCGGCAGCTCTGCCACAAAGCGGATCAGGTGCCCGACAGCGTCCTCATCGCCGACCGCGAGTGCCGCCAGGCCCGCTTCGAGAATCGCTTCTCGGCGGTCCTCGTTGGCGATCTCGGCGCCACCGACCGCGACCTGCATCGCTTTCTCCAGTGCCTCGGCGTCGCGACCGAGCGCCCGCAGCGCGATCGCGCTCGCGACCATCGGGCTCGCGCCCCAATCGATGTTGCTCGAGGCCTCCCTGCCGCTGGCCAGCGCCAGCGTTCGGCGAACCGCCTCGTCCTCGCCTCGACCTGCCTGCACGCGCACGAGGGGTAACAGCATCGCCATCCGCACGAGCTCGATCGCTCCCGGCAGGCCGTCCTCACCCAGCTCGGGCAGCGAGTCCCACCGGCCGATGGCGACATTGCAGGTCGTGATCATCAGGCCCAGCATCTCCTCCCAGCGGCGATCGCCGCGCGATCGCGCCAGCTCCATCGCCTCCTCCGCCAGCGTCAGTGCTTCAGTGAAACGATCGGCCTGGAGCGAGAGGTCAGCAAGGTTGTTGTAGGCGCGCAGAGTCTCGTGACCCAGATCGTGCTCGAGGGCCAGGGCCAGGCCTCGTTCCCTGAGTGCCCTGGCCTCCTGGCTCCGGCCCTGCTTGTTCCGCACCATGGCGAGGGAGTTGAACGCCCAGAGCACGGTCTGCCATTCCTCGAGCGGCTCGCCGATCGAGAGCGCCTCGTCGGCCGCTGCCAGCGCCTCGTCAAACTCTCCGCGGAAGGCGAGGTTGGTGGACAGATTGGCCAGGGCCGCGGCCCGATCCGCGCCGCCTTCTGGGAGTCCGGCAACCGCGCGGCGCGTCAGCTCGAGTGCCTCGTCGAGACGATCCTCCAGCCAGAGCACCTCAGCCAGCGCCACCAGCGCTCGAGCTGCGGCCTCACGGTTGCCGATCGCCTCGAACAGCTCGACCGACTGCTGGAGCCGTTCTCGTCCCGTCGCGTGATCGGCCATCAGCAGGGCGGCCCGTCCCGACTGCTCCAGCAGCGTGGCTCGCCGAGCCTCGTCGCCGGTCAGTTCCGCCGCCCGGTCGAACGCGCGTTGCGCCTCCTGCCCGAGCGCCAGCGACAGCGCGCGGTGACCGGCCTCGGCGAGTGTCTCGCACGCCGAGGCCCGGATTCGGGATGCGTCACTCGCATCCGGGTCCGCGTCGGCGGCATCGAGGAAGTGCGCCGCGAGGACCTCCGCGAGCTCGGGCGAACCATCACCCCACGCCTCCTGGAGGTGTCGTGCCGCTGCCAGGTGGCGCTCTTTGCGATCGCGCCGGGAAAGCGTGCCGTACGCGGTGGTCCGCAGCAGACCCTGAAGGAAGTGGTACTGCCCACGCTCGGCCGAGAGCGGGTCGTCGTTGAGCTCGAGGATCTGCTTGGCCACCAGGCCGCCGAGGATCCTCTGCACCTCGTCCTCCGAGCGGCTACCCAAGGCTGCGACACCGGCCGGCATGAACGACTGGCCGTATACCGAGGCGTCCTGGATCACGTCGCGTTCGGCGGCGCTCAGCTCATCGAGCCGCGCGGCCGCCAGTGCATGGAGCGTCTCGGGCACCTCTAGCTCGCCGACATCCCCCGTGACCACGTAACGGTTGCCCTGCTCGGCCACCAGGCCGCGATCGAGCAGCATCCTCACGGTCTCAACCGCATACAGCGGTACGCCTTCCGCGCGTCTCAATATCCGGGTCGTCAAATCATCCGGCAGGCCGGGGATCAGCCCCTCCAGCGCCTCGCGGATCGCGTTGTCCGGTAGAGCGGTCAACTCGATCGCGTGCTCGCGCCATTGGGGCCGCGCATCGAGCAGCTCCGGCCGGCCGATGGCCAGCACGAACACGGGATGGTCAGCCGACCACTCGAGCAGATAGTCAATGAACTCGAGCAGCCCGCTGTCAGCCCATTGCAGGTCCTCGAAGGCGAGGATCACCGGCGCCTGGTCGGCGAGCCGTTCAAGGAACAGCCGCCAGCCGCTGAACAGGTCGGCGCGATCGGACGCACTGCGCTGCTCGAGCCCGAGCAGATGTGCGAGCCGCGGCTCCACCAGCCGACGCTCGCGCTCGTCGGCGACGTGCTCCTCGACGGTCGCCTTCAGCTTGTTCCGTGAGGTGTCGGCATCCTCCTCTTCGAGGATCCCGGCCCGCGCCCTGACCATCTCGGCCAGCGCCCAGTACGCGACCCCCTCGCCGTAGGACAGGCACCGTCCCTGGTGCCACCACCGCAGGTCCTGGATCCCGTCCAGATACTTGTAGAACTCCCACAGCAGGCGCGACTTGCCGGCGCCGGCGTCGCCGACGATCGCCACCATCCGCGCTCGGCCATCAGCTGCCTCCTCCCCCGCCGTGATCACGCGCTCGAGCTCAGCCGCGCGACCCACAAACGGCGCCTCCAGCCCAGCGCTCCGGCGCACCCCCCGGACCCCCGCGACCACCCGCAGCGCCGTCCAGGCGTGCACCGGCCGCTCGCGGCCTTTCACCTCGTGCAGACCGGCGTCCTCATAGGCGATCGCTGCCTCGGAGGCTCGCCTCGTGACGTCGTCGACGAGCACTGTGCCGGGCGTCGCGATCGACTGCAGGCGCGAGGCGGTGTTGACCGTGTCGCCGAGCACCATTCCCTCGCCCTCGGCGCCGATTTCCACCGCGGCGTTGCCGGTCAGAACGCCCGCACGGAGCCGCAGTTCGGGTATGCCGACCTCTCCGCCCAGCGCCGACACGCTCTGGACAAGCGCCAGCGCAGCCCGGACCGCGCGCTCCGGATCGTCCTCGCGGGCCACCGGCGTTCCCCACACCGCCATCACCGCGTCCCCAATGAACTTCTCCACCGTGCCGCCATAGCGCTCGATCAGCGTCCGGCACCGCTCGAAATACCGGCTGAGCAGCTCGCGGACCTCCTCCGGGTCGCGATGCTCGCTCAGGCTGGTGAAGCCGACCAGGTCGGCGAACAAAACCGAGACCAGACGCCGCTCGGCCGCCGACGGCGCGGCTAGATCGGCCACTGCCTGTGCACCGGAGAGCGCCGCAAGCCCAGCGCCGCATTCCCCGCAAAACCGGTCACCGGGCTCGTTCGAGGCCCCGCATGCCCCGCAGCGGATCTCGAGCGCGGTGCCGCACTGACCGCAGAACCGTCGCCCGGGCCGGTTCTCCGTACCGCACGCCGAGCATTTCACCGGATAGATGGTAACCCCGGGGAGGCAGGTAGGCTGGCCGGCCATGGCCCGCAGGCGCCTCGCCGGGTGGTTTCAGGGGTACCGGTCCGCGCTCGCCTACCGAGACCTACGGCTACTCCTCGGAGCGCTCTTCATCTCGACCGCCGGCTCGTGGGCGTACAACGTCGTGCTGCTGGCCTTCGTCTATGAGCGCAGCCACTCCCTGGGATGGGTCAGCGCGGCCGGGCTTGCCCGCTTTCTGCCCTCGCTGCTGTTGAGCGCTTATGGCGGCGTGATCGCTGAGCGCGCCGAGCGCATCAGACTGATGGTCGGATCGGATCTGGGGTGCGCCCTGTGGCAGACGGGCCTGGTACTCGTGGCCGCTCTGCACGGCCCGCTGGTGCTTGCGCTCGTGTTCTCGATCCTCACCGCGGCCACCAACGTGGTCTACAACCCGGCCGTCGCCGCCACGATTCCCACCCTCACCGATGAAGACGATCTGGTGGCGGCGAACGCGCTCAACAGCACGATCGAGAACCTGGTGGTGATCGTCGGGCCGGCGATCGGAGCGCTCCTGCTGGCCGTCGGTTCAGCCGCGGTGGGCTTCGGCGCCAATGCCGCCAGCTTCGCCCTCTCGGCGCTGCTGGTCTCACGCATCCGCTCCCGAAGCCGCCCGGTTGACGTGACCGAGGCGGGGAGCGCCGGGGTCCTCGAGCAGGTGCAGGTCGGGGCACGGACGATCATGGGCTCGCCGGCCGCGCGGACCCTGGTCGCGCTCAGCACGCTCGTGAGCTTCGTCTATGGCACCGATACGGTCCTGTTCGTAGCCGTGTCCGAGCACCGCCTCGGGACCGGGCCGGAAGGCTTTGGCTACCTGCTGGCCGGCGTGGGCATCGGGGGCATCCTGATGGCCGCCGCCGTCGACCGGCTCTCCGGCTCGCGCCGTCTGGCCTCGATCATCCTGGCGGGGACGATCGGCTTCTGCCTGCCCACGGCGCTGATGGCCGTGATTCACAGCATCGCCCTCGCGGTGGTCGTCCAGATCGTTCGTGGCGGTGCCACGCTGATCGTCGACGTCCTCGCCGTCACCTCGCTCCAGCGAGCGGTCCCGGCCGATCAGCTGGCCCGCGTGTTCGGGGTGTTCTTCGCCTTCATCCTCGGCGCGATCGCGTTGGGAACGCTCATCACGCCACCGATCATCAGTGCCCTCGGGTTGAATGGCGCCCTGCTGACCATGGCCTTTGCGCCCTCGCTGCTCGGACTGCTGGCCTATCCCGAGCTCCTGCGGATCGATCGCCAGACGGCTGAGCGCGCCGACCTGCTGGCCGGGCGGGTGGCCGTCCTCGAACGCCTCGACATCTTTGCCGCGGCGAGCCGCACGGTGCTCGAGCGGCTGGCCTCCGCCGCAGCCGAGGTCAAGTTCGGGCCGGGCAAGGAGATCGTGTGCGAGGGCGAGCCCGCCGACGCTCTGTACGTCCTGGTGGAGGGGGAAGTGGAGGTCAGCGTCCGGGGCGAGACGAGCGGGGCCGGGCGCCATCTGCGCTCGTTGACCGCGCCCGCCTACTTCGGCGAGATCGGCGTGCTGGAGCGGATCCCCCGGACGGCAACGGTGAGGGCTCGGGGCGATTGCCGGTGCGATCGGATCGATGGGGACGCGCTGCTGGCCACTCTCACCACGACCCCGCCCTCGTCCTCCTTGATGGAAGTCGCGCGGGGACGGCTGGCGGTGACGCACCCGTCCCGGCAGATCACGTTCGCCCCGTCCTGATCAGCCTCGCCGGGACGGTGAGCCACCCGGTGCGCTCAGCTCGCCGGGACGGTCAGCATCGCCGCGCTGCCCGCCGGGACCTGAACCTTGTACGCCCCGCCCGACGACACCACCGAGACCGCGGTCGACTTACCGCTCAGCGACCGGTATAGGTGGCGTTGCCGAAGCTCTGACCTCCGAGGGTCACCCCGCGCTTGGCGGCGAGGCCGGGCGCTTGCAACCGCACAAGCGACGCCGTACCACTCTGGCTGGCGATCCGCAGCGTCACGGCGCGGGTGCCACCACTGGCTTCGTTGATCAGGACCACGTGGACGGTGCCATTCGGCGCCCTCGTCCCCCATACATGGAAGGAACCGCTGCTGCCCGAGACCCGTAGCAGTCGCGACCCAACCGGCGCGGCCTGGGAAAACATCATCATCCCGTAGTACTGCGGGTGGACGTAGGAGTGCCAGCGGCCACCCGAGTCCGACGCGCTCACCAGCTCGTTGATCGTGCTGGGCACGGTGTGGAAGTTGACCCCGTCGACGCCCACGCGCGCGAACTCGAACAGAGTGTCGAGCGCCCACAGGGCGGAGGCGAAGGTGTCGCTGACGCCGCGCTGGCCGCCGCACGAGACCGCGTTCAGCTCGTCGATCCGCAGCGCCGCGTGACGTCCGTGGGCGATGCCCACGTAGTGCGCGACGCTGTCGGCCAGACCGTGCGAGGAGCTCTGCGCGAGCAGCTCGCCGATCGTCGCGCGGCTGGACTTCGTGCAGTGCTTGAGCGGATAGCGGTGCAGCGTGACCACTCCCACGCGCGGCTCCGCGGCCAGGAAGTGGTGCAACTGGGCCATCCACGCCGGCGCCCCGGTGCTCGGTCCGGCCAACGGGACGCGCGGGAGCGCGCGGGCCATGTTCGAGAAGTCGTGGAGGTAGTCGGTGAAGTTGTAGCTCGCCGGGCGGCCGGGGATGTGTTGGCCGGCGGCGTTCTTGTACCAGCTGAAGCTTCCGTACAGCTCGGGCTCGTTGCCGATCTCGAACGCCTTGATGTACTTGCTCCCGATTCCGTTCACCATCGCCTTGCCCTCGGCAGCGGCGAGCCGGGTGCTGTCGGCCTCGAGGTTGATCCCAAGGATCAGCCGGGCGTCGGTCGACTGGGCCACCGCCTTGGCCACCCCCATCCAGCCCGAGGTGAGGTTGTACTTGACCCCGCCCGGACGGGCCATCCCCGCCACCGGCCACCAGCTCCAGTCTGATCCGTCGCCGCCGATTCGCAGCGCGGCGCTGCCGCCGCCCGACAGGTTTCGCAGCTCCTGCTCGAACACCGTGTTGACGTTCCGGGGATTGGTGCCGCTGTATTCGGACAGGCCCTTGAGCTCGATCGACAGTCCCACGAACCCCGAAGGGATCGCCCGCCCCGTGGTCGCCCCCGACACGCTGACCGAAGCCTTCGCGGAGGCGGGCGAGGCGCCCAGCTCGTGGATCCCGCCGGCGGCCAGGGCCACCACCCCGACGGCCAGGAATCCCGAAAGCATTCGCGAGGGCGCCTTCATCTGTCTCCGATCTTGTCAGGCCCGACGGTCACTTCACCGTCACCTAGAGGAGTTGGAAGTGGTTGGAGAGAAGGTGATCATGGCCGCGCTGGCTGCGGGTAGCGACACCGGATAGGCCCCGTTTACCGCCTTGAGCGTCGTCACATTGGCATTCCCGCTCAGGTTTCCGGTCGTCGTCTCGGAGCCGAAGGACTGGCCACCCAGAGTCACGCCGCCGGTGGCATACGCGTTGTGGGCGCTCAGCCGGGTCAGCGTCACGCTGCTGGCACTGATCGGGGGCTTGACGTCTAGCGAGGAGGAGCGGCTCAGGCTGTCGTTGATCAGGACCACGCGAACCCGACCGTCGCGTCCCCGGGTCGCCCACTCCCGCAGGGAGCTGTCGTTGGGAGCGTGGATCGCCAGCAGCCGCGACCCGGGTGGCGCCGCCTGGGCGAACATGAGCAGGCCGTAGTACTCGGGGCGGACCTGAGCCGTCCAGGTGCCCTGCGACTGGTGAAAGTCGAACAGACTGTTCTCGTTGCCCTGGAAGGTGTGGATCTGCACCCCGTCCACGCCGTTGCTGGCCATGTCGAACATCGCGTCGAGTGCCCACAGGGCCGAGGCGAACGTGTTGCTGATGCCGGCGCGACCGCCGCAGGTGACCGAGTTCATCTCGTCGATCAGGAAGCCGCTGTGGTGCTTGTGGGCGAGCGCGACGTACTTGCCGACGCCGTTCATGATGCCCCGCGAAGCACTCGTGCCGAGGAGGTTCGGAAGCGTGGCGTAGTACGGCGAATGGGTGTTCGAGACGCAGCCGTTGAGTCCGTAGCGATGGAAGGTCACCCAGCGCAGCGACTGTGCCACCAACAAGTGGGGCAGGTCCGTAAGCCAGCCGAAGCTGCCCGTCGCGGGGCCCGCCACCGGGAGATGGGGCAGCACCTTGCGGAACCGCGAGAACTCGCCCGTGAAGTCGTTGAAGCTGTAGCCGGGCCGGCGGTTCTGGACCGGGCGACCCTTGCGCTTCTGGTACCAGGGCAGATCCTGGCCGTTGTGGGTCACGTACCACGGGATCACCGTGTACAGCTCGGGCTCGTTGCCGATCTCGAGCGCCGAGATCCGCGAGGAGCCGATCCCCGAGTCGAGCTCCTTGGCCTCGGTCGAGGCCACCTTCGTGTTGTTGTCCTCGAGGTTGATCCCGAGGATCAGTCGCGCGTGCGTGTCCTGCGCCAGCGCCCGGGTGACCTCGATCCACTTCTTGGTCAAGGTGTAGGTGAGACCGGGTGACTGGCGCATGCCGTGCACCGGCCACCACGTCCGGTCGGTGCTTATCCCGCCGATCCGGAGGATCGGATGTTGCCCGTCGGTGAGGTTGCGGGTCAGCCGGACGAACACCGGATCGATCGCCTTCGGGTTGTTGCCGGCGAGCACGGGAACGTTCTTGTATTCGAGTCCGAGGCCAACGAAGCCGGACGGGATCGGCCGGTCGATTGTCGTGCCGGTGACTGAGATGGTCGACGTCGAGGCCGCGCTGGCCCGGACCGTCGCGGAGCCGCTCGGGGCAGCGATCAGACCGCCGATGACGAGCAGCGCCGCCAGCCACGCCACCGCGTGCTGGCCATGCTCGCCCCTCCGCCGTCCGCGGGACCGCCCCACCATGTTCAGCCTCCTCAGGCCCCTTCAGCTCGACAGGTCAACCCGGCTGATTAAACCCTACGGTCCGGAAAAGTTGCTGGGGCGGCCGCCCCGGCGGGGCTTGGGTGATTTCTCGGATATAGACCGAGTTATCCCCCAAGCGCCCCAGTCGCCGTCACTCCGAGGCGACCGGCTCCTCGTCGTCCTCGACGGGCTCCTCGTCCTCGTCGAGCGGCTCCTCCTCGTCGACGGGCTCTCCGTCGAGCGGCTCCTCGTCGACCGGCCCTTCGTCCTCGTCGAAGTCCTCGTCGAAGTCTTCGTCGTAGTCCTCGTCGGCGAAGTCCTCTTCCTCGGGCTCGTCGTCGCTTAGGAAGCGATCCTCGAAGTCGGCTAGCCGGTCCTGGAGGTTCGCCATTGCATCCCGGCCCCGCGATCCGACCGCGATCCGGCCTGCCGCCGCCAAACCCGCGCCGAGCAGGAGGGCGCGCTTGGCCGGCAGCAGCTGCCGCCGCTTCTTCGGTTTCGCGGGGGAATCGTTCTCGAGTGCGGCCTGTACGGCCGCAAGGATGACCTTCCGGCTGTCGAACGCCATCGACTCCTCCTAACTCCGGCCGCGGCTCGAACCCGAACGCTGGCCGTTGCTGTGGTTGCTCGTGCGACGTGATGAGGATGAGCGCGACCGGCCGCCCGAGGCCGAGCCTCCGTTCGAGGAGGACCGGCTGCTCGAGCGTTTGCGGCTGCTGTCGCGTGCCTCCCTCTCTCTCTGCTCGACCCGCTCCGGCTGCTGCCACTCGACTTGCGGCTGCTGCTCGACCCGCTCCGGCTGCTGCCGCTCGACTTCCGGCTGCTGCTCGACCCGCTCCGGCTGCTGCCACTCGACTTGCGGCTGCTACTTGAACCGCTACGGCCACCGCTCGAGCTCGACTTGCTGCGGCCACTCGAGCCACTCCGACTGCCGCTCGAACGGCTGCGGCTGCTCGAGCTGCCGCTGCGGCTGCTGGCCGCGCTGCGGCCACTCGATCGGGAACCGCTGTCCTCTTCCTCTTCGTCATCTTCGTCGTCGTCCGCGCGGTCCCCGTTCTCGCCGGGGTAGATGTCCTCGAACTCGCTGTAGTCGCGCTCCTTGTCGTAGCTCGGATCGTGCTCCTCGACGAGCTCGCCGTCCTCGATAACTCCGCGCCAGGCGCCGGTCTCGTTCTCTTGCATCTCGATGAATGCCTTGAAGCGATGGAGATCGCCGCGGGCGGCCCGCTTTACGTGACGCATCCCGCGCGCGGCCTTCTCGAGCATTCCGCCCGGGTCGAGGTCAAGGTTCAGCTCCACCCGGGTGAGCCGGGGCGCGATCTCGTGGAAGGTGACCACGCCGGTGTGGGTAATGCCGTTGGTGACCCGCCACTTGATGCGCTCGTCGGGTCGCTGGGTCTCGATCTGCGCGGTGAACTCCTTGGTCTTGCCCCAGATCTTGGTGGCAAACGAGACCGTGCAGTCATCGTCGTGCGTCACGCGTGTGACCCGGTGCATGAAGTTGGGCCAAAGTTCGAACTGGGTCCACTGGTTGTAGGCAGTCTCGATCGGCACGGCGATGTCGATGCTCTGCTGCACCGGCATCCGCCGGCCCTTGCCGACACCCGGGACGCCGCCCTTGCCGCCCGACTGATCGTCGTCGTCGTCATCGTCGTCGCCGCCGAAGGGCAGCGCGCCCTTGACCGCGTCCTTGACGATTCCGCCCGGACCGCCGGACTCGTCGATCTTGCCGGTGATCTTGTCGCCGATCCCGGAGCCGACGGTCGAACCGAGCTTTGAGGTGGCGCCGCCGAGCGCCTCACCGGGCGCCTTGACCACGCCATTGAGACCGTCGGACACGAAAGTCTTGGCCAGCTTGCCAACGCCCTTGGCAGCCAGCGGCGCGAGGGCAACGGCGCCGGCACCGGCTGCGATTCCCTTCATGCCGGAAAGTGGTCCGCCCTTCTTGCCGTCCCGACTCGGGGTGACGGCCTTGGTCGCGTCCCCCACGGCTTCGCTCAGGATGTCCCGAATCGTTTCCTGAATGTCCTTGGCCATGCTGTCCCTCCTCCACTCCGAGGTGTCGCCGGACGGCGCCTCTTCAGCTTTGCTACCCCGGCCTCGGTAGCGGAAACACCTGGGCGGGAGAGGTCAGCCGTGCCCAGGCGCCAGCGTCAGCAGGGCCGCGCTCGCCGGTGGGAGCTCAATCTCGTACGCCCCGGCATTGGGCTGCAAAGTGGTCGTTTGCGGCGTCGGCAACACGCCGGTTTCTGTACTCGAACCGAAGCTCTTGTCCCCTAGCGTGACGCCGCTGCGCGCGGCCGCGCTCGGGGCCCGTAGCCGCTCGAGTGTCCCCGTCGCCGAGGCATGGGGCGCGCGCAGCTTGACCAGACGCGAGTGCGAGACGTCCTTGTTGATGAGCACGATGCGGAGCCGGGCATCGGTTGCGCGGGTCGCCCACACCTTGACCGTCGCGTCCGAGGCCCCGACGCGCACCAGCCGCGCTCCCGGTTGCGCGGCCTGCGCGAACAGCAACAGGCCGTAGTACTCGGGGGAGACGGTTCCCCGCCACCGCCCCCCGGCTTGCGCCAGCTTGAATAACTCATACCCCGCGTTCGGGAACGTGTGGATGTTGACTCCGTCGAAGCCGGCGTGCACGAGCTCGAACAGCGCATCCGCCGCCCACAACGCCGAAGCAAACGACTGGCTGACCCGGCGCGAGGCGCCGCACGACACCGAGTTGATCTCGTCGATCCGGATCGGCAGTCCGTGTTGGTGGGCGATGGTGGCGTACGGCGTGAGCGCGTCGGCCATCCCGGCCGAGGCGGTGTCGGAGAGGAGGTCGTGGAGCGAGGGGTAGCGTGTCGAGGCGGGGGTGGTGAAGCAGTTCTGCAGCGGATAGCGGTGGATCGTCACCAGACCGAGGTGTGGCACCGCCTTCACGAACTGATCGAGGCTGGACATCCACTTCGAGCCGTTGACCGCCGGTCCGGCGAGCGGAGAGGTGGGCAGCGTGGCGCCGTAGTTGGTGAAGTCCTGGGTGAAGGCGGCGAAGTTGTAGCCGCGGGGACGGCCGGTGACCCGCCGGCCGTCGGCGGTCCGGTACCACGGGAAGGCGCCGTAGAGCTCGGGTTCGTTGCCCAGCTCGAGCGCGCGCACCGAGCCCGTCCCGAGGCCGCTCAGCAAAGCGTGCGCCTCGGCATCGGACAGCTGCGGATCGCCCGCTTCGAGATTGACCCCGAGGATCAGGCGGGCCTTCAGCGACTGCGTCAGGGCTCGGGTGACGCCCAGCCAGGTCGGCGTCAGGGTGTAGTTGATCCCAGGCGCCCGGGTGATCCCGGCCCCTGGCCACCACGTGGTGTCGGTGCTGTCACCGCCGATCCTAAGCACCGGTTGCTGGCCCGGTGTGATGTTGCGGATCAACTGCTCGAACACGGGGTCGATGGCCGACGGGTTGGTCCCCGCGTAGCCCTCGACCGCCCCGTACTCGAGCGACAGACCGAGGAAGCCGGCCGGCACGACGGTCCCCTGATCGAAGCTCGCCGCGCTCGGGAGAGTCACCACGTAGGGCGGCCCGTCCTGCGCGCTGCCGCCTGAGCTCAGAAGCGCGAGCACGATCACCAGCACGGCCACGATCCCGACTACGGCCAGGTCGGTCTGGTGGTAGCGGCTGCGGGACCATCCGCTCATCTCCCGCAGATCTTCTCGCTACGGGGGGCGGAAACGGAACAGCCCCGCCGGGGCCCGGCGATACACAGCGCTCGCGCCTGCGGCGCGCTCGGCATCCGGCCTCGCTACATGCGCCGCGCGCGAGTCATCCTGTTGGCGCCGGCCCTCGGTGCAGAGCCCCCTACAACGAGCGCAACGCGGGCAGGAGCTCGCGCTCCGCCCAATCGATGAACTCGTCCTGGTGATCGGCCCCGATCTGGACGAGGGCGACCTCGCTGAAACCGGCCTCGACGAACGGCTTGATCTTCTCCACATGCTCCTCGACATCTGGGCCGCATCCAAGCGCCTCGGCCACATCGTCGGGGGTGACGAACTGGGTTGCTGCCTCGAACGAGTTCGGATTGGGCAGGTCGGCGTTCACCTTCCAGCCGAGCCCGAACCACCGAAACTGGTCGTGCGCGCGCTTGATCGCGGCGTCGCGATCGGTGTCGTAGGCGAGCGCGATCTGACCCACCTTCGGCTTCCCCGAGCCGCCGGCCGATTCGAACATCTCCACCAGCTCGGACTCGGGTTGCACCGCGATCATGATGTCCGCCCGCTCGCCGGCGAGCCGGCACGAGTCCTCACCCGATACGGCGAGGCCGATCGGCACCCGCTTGTCGGGAAGGTCCCACAGCTTGGCCGTCTCGACGTCGTAGTGCTCGCCGCGGTAGTTGAACGTTTCCTCGCCGTCGAACAGTCCGGAGATGATGTCGACCGCCTCGCTCAGCATCGCGTGGCGTGCGCCCACCGACGGCCAGCGCTTGCCGACGACGTGCTCGTTCAGGTTCTCCCCCGCACCCAGACCCAGGCGGAAGCGGCCGCCGGAGAGGATCTGCATGGTCGCCGCCTTCTGGGCGACGACCGCGGGGTGGTAGCGCAAGATCGGGCAGGTGACGTAGGTCATCAGCCCGATCCGGTCGGTCGCCTGGGCGGCCGCGCCGAGAATTGACCAGGCGTAGCCGGAGTGGCCCTGCGCATCGAGCCACGGCTGATAGTGGTCGCTGGTCACCGAGAAATCGAACCCGGCGTCCTCTGCCTTCTTCACGTCCCGCACCAGCTGATCGGGACGCGACTGCTCGGTCATCATCGTGTAGCCAAAGTCGGTCATGAGCCGCCCCGTACCCACGTTCGGCCACCCGCATGCGCGCCGGGCACTCACCATTTAGGGTCGGCTGATGGGGCGTCCACGTCGGCCGGGTCCGCTGGGCACGCTGCTCGCAGCCTGGCTCCTCGACGCCACCGGCGGCTGGGTGTTCCTGGTCGCGATCTCCGTCTACGCCTTCCACAAGGGGGGCGCCGGCGGCGTGAGCGCGGTCGTGGCGGCCCGGCTGCTGCCGGCGGTGTTCGCGGCGCCGGTCGCCGGCACGTTGCTCGACCGCGCCCCGCGGGCGAGAGTGCTCTCCGCCAGCTGCGCGATTCAGGCCGCCTGCCTGGCGGGGGCGGCAGCGCTCGTCGCCGGCGGCGTCGCCCTGGCGCCGCTGGTCGTCCTGGCCGCCCTGGCCAGGATGGCCGACACCGCCCCCCGGCCGGCGCTCCAGGCGCTGATGCCGGCGCTCGCCCGCAGCCCGGAGGAGCTCACGCGCGCGACGGGGATCTGGTCGAGCGTGGACAACGGCGCGTTCCTGCTCGGAGGCGGACTGGGGGGCGTGGCGATCGCGGCCGTAGGCACCACCGCCATCATCGCGGCCGCGGCGGTGATGTTGGCGCTGGCCGGCGCGCTCGGCACGCGACTCCCAGCACTAACCGCCACCGCCGCCGACGAGGAGGAAGAGGCGGAGGGATTCCGCGACGCGTTCGCCGGTCTCAGGGCGCTGGCGGAGTCAAAGCTGCTGCGCGCCCCGTACGCGCTCTTTGCCGGCGTGCTGCTGCTCGAGGGCACGAGCGACGTGCAGCTGGTCTCCCTCGCGCTCGGGAAGCTCAGCATGGGTAACGGCGGACCGGGATTGCTGTACACGGTCTGGGGCGTCGGCGGAATGCTGGGCGGCATCGCGCTGCTGCACCTGGTCCGGCGTCGGGGCTACGGCCTGGCCGTCGCCGGCGGGGCAATCGTGTTCGCGGTCGGCATTGCTCTGGCCGGGGTCGACGGGGTGGCGGTCGCGCTGATCGCCATGGTGCCGGCGGGGCTTGGCTTCGCGCTCGTCGAGACCGCGGTGATGGGTTTGGTTCCGCGCCTGGCCGACGACGCGGTTATCGGACGCGTCTACGCCCTCTCGGAAATCCTCTACGCGGGAGCGGCGGGAATCGGCGCGCTGATCGCCCCGTTGCTGATCAGCTGGCTGGGCGCCGGGGACAGTCTCGTCGTGGTGGGCGTCGCGCTGGGCTTGTGTGCGGTTGCCGCGTGGCCGGCGTGCGCTCGCGTGGACGCCGGCCAGGAGCGGGCCGCTCGGGTGCGGGAACTGCTCCGAGGCGTGCCCTTCCTGGCCCCGCTGCCCCTGCCCCGCCTCGAGCGGCTCGTGCGCGGCGCGCGCTCGGTCCACGTCCCCGCGGGGATCGACATCGTGCGCCAGGGCGAGCCCGGGGATGACTTCTTCGTGGTCGAGGAGGGCGCAGTCGAGATCGTCGAGTACGGGCGCATGCGAGGGCCGGGCGAAGGGTTCGGCGAGATCGCGCTGCTCCGGGACATCCCGCGGACGGCGACCGTGCGGGCTTCCTCGGAGGTCAAGCTGTGGGCGGTCAGCCGGCCGGCCTTCATCGGCGCGGTGAGCGACCACGCCGAATCCCAGCGGCTCGTCGACGCCCTGATCGAGCAGCGTCTCCGCCCGCCCGCTCGCTTAGCCGGCCCGGGCTAGGACCACCACTTCTCCTCGCGCGCGCGATCAGTTCCGCCGGTGCGATCGAGTGCGTCAAGCGCTGACATATCCTCGTCGGACAGCGCGAAGTCGAACAGCTGGGCGTTCTCCTCGATCCGCTCCCGATGGGTCGACTTCGGGATCACCATCGTCCCGCGCTGGATGCACCAGCGCAGCAGGACCTGCGCCGGGGTGCGCCCGAGCCGGTCGGCGATCTCTCGCACAGTCGACTCGTCGAGGTGCCGCCCGGTCCCGAGCGAGCTGTAGGCGACGACCGTGAGGTCACGCTCTTGGCACGCCTCGAGCAGCCCGCGCCGGTACTCGAACGCGCTGAACTGCACCTGGTTGACCACCGGTGGGGTCTGGGCGATCGACCGCACCTCGTCGAGCTCGGCCACGCTGAAGTTCGAGACGCCGATCGAGCGGGCGTAGCCCTGCTCGCGCGCCTGCTCCATCCCGGACCAGGCCCAGGTGGGGCCGCCCTCGGGCCAGTGGATGATGTAGAGGTCTACCTGGTCGACCCCCAGCCGGCGCAGGCTGCGCTCGGCCTCGCGCGCGGGATCCTCTTGGCGAGGAAAGAACTTCGTGGTGATGAACACGTCCTCGCGCGGGACGCCGCTGTCGCGCAGGGCGCGGCCGACGCTCTCTTCGTTTCCATACGCCTGGGCGGTATCGATGTGGCGATAGCCGAGCTCGAGCGCCCAGCGCACGGCGTTCTCGCACTCGGATCCGTCGGGTATCTGCCACACGCCAAGCCCGAGGATCGGCATCTCCGAGCCATCGGCCAGTTGTCGGACTGTGTTTTCGGGCACGTCATCTCCTTCGGTCGGTTGGGTAGATGATGCTCCGCGTAGGATCGCCCCATGCATGAACCGGTGGAGTTCTCGGAGACGCTCCGCCTCCGCGGCGCGGGTGGCGAGCCCGTCGATTTCGCCCGCACGCTGCTCTCCCACGGCGTCGCCGACCTGCCCCCGAACACGATCGCGCCCGATGGCACGACGATGGACACCGTCCTCAGCGCCGGGGGGAAGGCTTGGGCGCTGCGATTGAAGCTCGCGCCGCGGAACTCTGCCCGCCTGGAGAACGTCCCCTACGCCGCCGCGCCGCCGCCCGAACTGCGCCCAGCCGTCACCGCCCAGGTCCGCCACATGCTGCGCCTCGACGAGGATCTGAGCGCCTTCTACCTCGCCGCCGCCGATGACCGGGAGCTGGCCTGGGTGACTGCCGGGGCAGGACGGATGCTCCGAAGCCCGACCGTGTTCGAGGATGTGGTCAAGACGATCTGCACCACGAACTGCGCCTGGTCGGGGACGGTGCGGATGGTCAGCGCGCTGGTCGGCGAGCTGGGGCCACGGGCAGTCGACGATCCCGGTGCCCGCAAAGCGTTCCCGTCGTCGGCCGCCATGGCCGAAGCCGACGAGCGCTTCTACCGCGATGTCGCCCGCGCCGGTTACCGCGGTCCCTACCTGAAGACACTCGCCACCGACGTAGCCGAGGGTCGGCTCGACCTCGAGTCCCTCACCGATCCGGCGCTGAGTGACGAGATCGTGGCCGAGCAGTTGCTGGCGCTGGACGGTGTCGGTCCCTACGCGACAGCCCACATGATGATGCTGCTCGGGCGCTACCGACGGCTGATCCTCGATTCGTGGACTCGACCCAAGTACCGCCGCGTGAGCGGTCGGGCGCGGATCACCGACAAGGGGATCGAGCGCGCCTTCCGTCGCTATCGCGAGTTCGCCGGACTGGCCTTCTGGATGACCCTGACCGAGGATTGGCTGCTTCCGGATGAACTCTGACCAGGGCGGGAATCACGCAACGGTGAACGTCTCGAGCCTGAAGCGCGCGCTCCGCGTTGCCATCGCCGGCGAGGTTCGCTTCGACGCCGGCTCACGGGCCATGTACGCCAACGACTTCTCGGTCTACCGGGCGGTCCCGATCGGCGTGGTCATCCCGCGAGACGCCGATGACGTGATGGCCGCCGTCGAGGTGTGTCGCGAGCACGGCGCGCCCGTGCTGCCGCGCGGGTGCGGCACCGCGCCGAGTGGACAGACCACGAACGTAGCCGTCGTGTTCGACTACTCCAAGTACTTCAATCAGATCGTCGAGCTCGATCACGAGGGCCAGCGAGCGCGCGTTCAGCCCGGCGTGATCTGCGATCAGCTCCGCGACGCCGCCGAGCGCCACAACCTCACCTACGGCCCGGACCCCGCCACCCACGAGTACTGCACGTTCGGAGGGATGCTCGGCAACAACTCCTGCGGCACCCACTCGATCACCGCCGGCAAGACGAGCGAGAACGTGCACTCGCTCGACGTGGTTTTGTATGACGGGACCCGCATGCGCGTCGGCGCCACCTCGGACGACGAGCTCGAGCGGATCATCGCCGCCGGGGGACGCCGGGGCCAGATCTACGCCGCCCTCCGGGACCTCCGCGACCGCGTGGCCGACCACGTCCGCACCGAGTTCCCCGACATCCCGCGCCGCGTGTCCGGCTACAACCTGGACCAGCTCCTGCCCGAGAACGGCTTCCACGTCGCGCGGGCGCTGGTCGGGTCCGAGGGAACGTGCGTCAACGTGCTCGAGGCCACCGTCCGGCTGGTCCCCAGTCCGCAGCACCGCCGCACGCTGATCCTCTCCTACCCGGACGTGTTCACCGCCGCCGACCACGTCCCGGCGATCGTCGAGACGCATCCGATCGGGCTCGAGGGTTACGACGACCAGCTGATCCGGAACATGATCGCCAAGGACCGGCTGGCGGCCGAGCGGTCCCTGCTCCCGGACGGACGAGCGTGGCTGTATGCCGAGTACGGCGACGACGATCCAGATCACGCCACCGAGCTGGCCGAGCGCGCGCTGAAGGCCCTGCGCCGCGGGCCGCAGCTGGAGGCCAAGATCGTGGCCAAGCCGGCCGAACAGGTCAGCGTCTGGAAGGTGCGCGAGAGCGCGGTCGGCGACAGCCGCGTGCCGGGCGACATGAACGCCGAAGGCGCCTGGGAGGACGCCGCGGTTCATCCCGACCGGCTGGGCGAGTACCTGCGCGACTTCCAGCGCCTGCTCGACGAGCACGGCTACCGCTGCG
>CAWICI010000008.1:0-309121 GCA_963834635.1 uncultured Solirubrobacterales bacterium
AGCGTGTCGCCGTCGATCTCGCTGGCGGTCTGCTCGGCCACGTCCCCGTCGAGGTCGTTGATCAGGACCTTGGCGCCGTGCTCGGAGAGGATCTCGGCCGTGGCCCGGCCGATGCCGCGCGCAGAACCGGTGACGATCGCCACCTTGCCGTCGAGAAGTGCTGCCATGTTTCGCTTGCCTTTCGTTTTGGGGAGTTGGCATTCTGCCGACACCCAGCGGACCGTGCCCTCCCCCCCGACGGACGGTCCGCACCGGAACGAAAGCCAGCCGCCGATGCCTGAAAGCCCCTTGAACAAGTCCCGCCTGGGGCGGGCCGGGCGCCTGGGCGGGGTGGCCGCCGGGGCGGCTGCCCGGCGGCTGGGGACGCGCGCGGCCAACACGTGGCGCTCGGAGGACGAGGCGGAGGAGGCGCTTGGCCGGCAAGCGCTCGAGATGGCCGATCGCCTGGTCAAGGTGCTCGGGACGATGAAGGGCGCGGCGATGAAGGTGGGCCAGACGCTCTCGGTGCTCGACCCCGGCGTCGTGCCCGGGCCGTACCGGGACGAGTTTCAGGCCAAGCTCGCCCAGCTCCAGTCGATGGCCCCGACGGTCTCCTTCAAGGACATGAAGAAGGTCATCGAGCAGGATCTCGGGGAGTCCCTCAAAGCGGTGTTCGAGGACTTCGACGAAGAGCCGGTGGCCGCCGCCTCGATCGGGCAGGTCTACCGCGCCACGCTCAAGGAGGACGGGCGCGACGTGGCCGTCAAGGTCCAGTACCCGGGGATCAAGGACGTGGTCCGCGCCGACCTCAAGAACCTGGGCATGCTGCTTCGCCTGGCCGCCCGGGTCGCGCCCGGCCTCGACACCAAGGAGATCGCCGCGGAGATCACCGAGCGGGTGACCGAGGAGCTCGACTACGAGCTCGAGGCGGTCAACCACCGCGCGCTGGCCCGCGAATACAGCGGCCATCCGTTCATCGTCGTGCCCGGAGTGGTGACGGAGCTGTGCCGGGAGCGGGTGATCGTGACCGAGTTCGTCGAGGGGCGGAAGTTCGGCGAGATCCGCGGGGATGCGGATGAGGAGCGCTCGCGCTGGGGCGAGATCCTGTTCCGCTTCTACGTCAACGGGCCCTACCGCCACCTGATGCTCAACGGCGACCCGCACCCGGGCAACTCGCTGTTCCTGCCCGACGGGCGCGTGGCCTTCATCGACTTCGGCTTCTTCAAGCGCCAGACCCAGGAGGACGTGGCCGACCAGCTCGAGATCCTCCGCGCCTGTTACGCCCAGGACGCCGAGCGGCTGTTCGAGCTCACGGTGCAGCAGGGGATCATCTCCCGGAGCCGGCGCGAGATGGTGCAGCCGCTGATGGAGAAGTACCGCGCCGCCACGTGGTGGTTCCTCGAGGACCGCGAGGTGCGGCTGAGCGCGAAGGAGGTCACCAAGGTGATGCTCGAGCACAGCGACATGCGCAAGGGCGGCTTCGGCGACCTGCGGCTGCCCGCCAACCAGATCGTCACCCTGCGGGCGTTCGGGCTGGTGTTCGGGATCCTCGGCCAGCTCGAGGCCACGAACAACTGGTATCGAATCGGGCGCGAGGTGATCTTCGGCGAGGAACCGGTGACCGAGCTGGGCCGGGTAGAGTCGGAATTCGTGGGTGCCCGGGCATGAACGCAACCGAGTGGCTCGCGGCCTACGCGCGCGAGCTCGGCGTCGAGGCGCCGAGCACCGAGGAGTTCAAGACCCTGCTCGACCTGGCCGGCGAGGCGGCCCACTCCTCCGAGCGGGTGGCTGCGCCCATCTCGTGCTGGCTGGCCGCGAAGGCGGGACTGGACCCGGTACAGGCTCTGCGAGCCGCCCAAAGGCTGCAAGATGTCTGAGCGCGACTACGACATCGTGGTCTTCGGGGCCACCGGCTTCACGGGCGCGCTGACCGCCGAGTACCTCGTCGCCAACGCGCCCGCCGGCACGAGGTGGGCGATCGCCGGACGGAACCGGGAGAAGCTCGAACGGGTGCGCGACCACCTGGGTCAGGCGAACCTGGCCATCCTCCACGCCGACGTGAACGACGAGGCTTCGTTGCGAGAGGTGGCGGAATCGACCAAGGTGGTGATCACCACCGTCGGCCCCTACATCCTCTACGGCGAGCCGCTCCTCGCCGCCTGCGTCGCTGCCGGCACCGACTATGTCGACCTCACGGGCGAGCCCGAGTTCGTGGACCGGATGTGGCTGAAGCTACCACAAGCACGCCGAGCAGAGCGGCGCCCGGCTCGTGCACTCGTGCGGGTTCGACTCGATCCCCTACGACCTGGGAGCGCTGTTCACCGTCCAGCAGCTCCCCGAGGGCGTCCCGATCTCGCTCGAGGGCTACGTCAGGATCGGCGGCACCTTCTCTGGCGGGACTTACCACTCGGCGGTCCAGATCATGGGACGGCTGCGCCAGGGCATGCAGGTGGCCAAGGAGCGCCGCCAGCAGGAGCGGAAGCCCAGCGAGCGCAAGATCAAGGGCTCCCCCGGCCGGCCCCACCACAGCGGCGTGGGTGGGGGGTGGGCGGTGCCGTTCCCGACCATCGACCCGCAGACCGTCCTGCGCCAGCGCCCGCGCCCTCACCCGCTACGGGCCGGAGTTCACCTACAGCCACTACCTGGTGGTCAAGCGCCTGCCGGTGCTGGTCGGGATGACGGCGGGGGCGGGGGCGGCGATCGCGCTGGCCCAGCTCGAGCCGACGCGCAAGCTGCTCCTGAAGCTCAAGGACCCGGGGGACGGACCCTCGCCCGAGGAGCGCGCCAAGGCGTGGTTCCGCGTCCGCTTCCAGGGCGAGGCCGACGGCCAGCGCGTGGTGACCGAGGTCTCGGGCGGAGATCCCGGCTACAGCGAGACGTCGAAGATGCTGAGCGAGGCGGCGCTGTGCCTGGCCGGCGACCACCTGCCCGACCGCGCCGGGCAGCTCACTCCGGCCGTGGCCATGGGCAACCACCTGATCGACCGGCTCACCAACGCCGGCATCGAGTTCAAGGTCTTGGAGGGGGAATGACCGTCACGCCCGCCGACGCCACCGCTGCCGCCAACGAGGCCTACGGCCGCCACCCCGGCTATCGCTCCCTGCACGCCAAGGGGACGCTCGTCAAGGGCACCTTCACCGCCACGCCGCAGGCGGCCAGGTTGACCCGCGCCGCCCACCTGCAGGGTGAGCCCGTGCCGGTCACCGCCCGCTTCTCCAATGGCGCCGGCAATCCCGAGCTCCCCGACTACGCGCCCGACGTGCGCGGCCTGGCGGTCAAGTTCTACCTCCCCGACGGCTCGCGGGCGGACATCGTGGCCCAGACCGCACCGCGGTTTCCCTTCCACCGGCCCGAGGCGTTCCTGGAGCTGATCCGCACCCAGCGCCCGGGGCCGGCGATGGCGGTCAAGTTCCCGCTCATGCTGCTGCGCCACCCCGAGGCGATTCGCCACCCTGCGCTTCAACCTGCCCGCGCTCCAGCCGCCGACCAGCTACGCCGGCTGCACCTACTACGCCGTGCACGCGTTCAAGTTCACCGACGCCGAGGGCGGCTCGCGCTACGTCCGCTACACGTGGGTGCCCGAGAAGCCCGAGCCCCGGCTGGCCCCCTGGTCGGCGCGCAAGCAAGGCCGCGACTATCTCCAGGAGGACATCCGCCGGCGAGTGGAGGCGGGACCGGTCCGCTTCAAGCTCGAGCTCCAGCTCGCGCTGCCCGGGGACAAGGTCGACGACCCGTACGTGGCCTGGCCCAAGGATCGCCAGCGCGTCGAGGCGGGCACGCTCGAGCTGACCGGGCTGGAGACCGACGCGCGAGACGGGCGATGACATCCTCGTGTTCGACCCGAGCCGGGTGGCGGACGGGATCGAGTGCTCGGACGATCCGGTGCTCCGCTTCCGCCCGCGGCCTACGACGACTCGGTGCAGCAGAGGACCGCCGACGGCTGAAGTGGACGGCGGCGGACATCCCGGACCAGAGCGGTCGCCGTGGTGGTCGTGACCGGCGCCAACAGCGGGTTGGGGCGGTCACCGCCCGCGAACTGGCGCGCGCCGGAGCGCGGTGGTGGTCGCGTGTCGGAACGTCGAGAAGGGCAGGAGGGCTGCGTCGGCGATGTCGGGAGACGTCGAGGTGCGCGAGCTTGACCTGGCCGATCTCGGCTCGATCCGCGCGTTCGCCGAGGGCTTCGGGGCCGAGCCAGCTCGATCTGCTGATCAACAACGCCGGCGTGATGGCCCCGCCGCGGCGGGAGACCAAGGACGGCTTCGAGAGCCAGTTCGGCACCAACCACCTCGGTCATTTCGCCCTCACCGGCCTGCTGCTGCCCAGGCTGCTGGCCGCGCCCGAGCCCCGGGTGGTGACCCTCTCGAGCGGCGCGCACCACATCGGCTGGATCCACTTCGACAACCTCCAGGGCGAGCGGCGCTACAACAACTGGCTCTGGTATGGCCAGTCCAAGCTGGCCAACCTGCTGTTCTGCTTCGAGCTCCAGCGCCGGGCGAGCGAGGCGGGCACGGACCTGAAGAGCCTGGCCGCCATCCCGGCTATGCCGCCACCAACCTCCAGTTCGCCGGGCCGGCGGCCTGGTATGAGAAGGCGGTGATGGCGGTCACCAACAAGGTGGTCGCGCAGAGCGCCGAGATGGGTGCGCTGCCGAGCCTGTACGCGGCGACGGCGCCCGACGTCCCCGGCGGCTCGTTCGTCGGTCCGGACGGTTTCCTGGAGCAGCGCGGCCATCCCCACATCGTCACCGCCGCGGGCCGGGCCTACGACGAGGACGCCTAGCGGCGGCTGTGGCAGGTCTCCGAGGAGCTGACCGGCGTGCAGTACGAGTTCGGGGCGACCCGGCGAGAGCTTGACCGACCTGCGGACGGACGGGGCCGCCGCGCTCGAGTGGGCGGCCGGCTACCTCGAGCGCGTGGGGGAGCTGCCGGTGCTGGCCCAGGTGGCGCCGGGAGAGATCCGGGCCAAGCTGCCGGCGCGGGCGCCCGAGGAGCCCGAGCCGTTCGCCGACGTCCTGCGCGACCTCGACCAGGTGCTCCTGCCCGGCGTCACCCACTGGCAGCACCCCCGCTACTTCGCCTACTTCGCCACCAGCGCCTCTGAGCCGGCGATCCTGGCCGAACTGCTGGCGGCGACGCTCAACTCGGTGGCCATCCTGTGGCGGACGGCCCCGGCCTCGACCGAGCTCGAGGGCGTGGTGCTGGACTGGGTGGCCGACCTGCTGGGCCTGCCGAGCGGCTGGCACGGCCACATCGAGGACAGCGCCTCGACCTCGACCCTGGCTTCGATCATCGCCGCCCGCGAGGCGACCGGCCGCTCGACGGTCGTTTGCTCAGAGCAGGCGCACTCGTCGGTCGAGAAGGCGGCGCGGATGCTGGGGATGAAGCTGCGCAAGGTGCCGACGGACGACGAGTTGCGTATGCGCGCGGACGCGATCGGTGATCTGTCCGATACAGCCGCCATCGTGGCTACCGTCGGTACGACTGCGTCGACCGCGGTTGATCCGGTGCCGGAGGTGGCGCCGGGCCGCGCGAGGCGGGGCGCCTGGCTGCACGTCGACGCCGCCTACGCGGGCGCGGCGATGGTCTGCCCTGAGCACCGATGGGCGTTCGAGGGGGTGCAGCACGCCGACTCGGTGGTGGTCAACGCCCACAAGTGGATGCTCACGCCGATGGACTGCTCGCTGCTGTGGAGCCGGCGGCCCGAGGACCTGCGGGCGGCGTTCAGCCTGATCCCCGAGTACCTGCGCACCCCGGACCGCGAGGACGCGCTGTCGCTGAGCGAGTACGGCCCGGCGCTCGGCCGGCGGTTTCGGGCGCTGAAGCTGTGGGCGGTGCTTCGCTGCCACGGTCGCAGCGGGCTACAGGCCCACATCCGGGGCGGGGTCGCGCTGGCCGAGCGGTTCGAGCGCCTGGTGGCCGACGAGCCCGGCTGGGAGCTGTGCGCGCCGCGGACGCTTCTCGGTCGTGTGCTTCCGGCTCGAGGGCGAGGACGAGCGCAACCGGACGCTGCTCGAGCGGGTCAACGCCAGCGGCGAGGTGTTCATCTCCCATGCCGTGCTGGATGGTCGCTACGTGCTGCGCCTGGCCGTGGGGCAGATGAGCACGACCGATCAGGACATCGACCGCGCATGGAACCTGCTCAGTCGGGAAGCCTCGCGATTGTGAAAGGGAGGCTGCTCGTTTTCGTGGTCGCCGCGTTCGCGTGCTGGTGCGCGAGTGCCGGCGCGCCAGACGCCACCGGTGCCGATCCCCTCGATCGCCCTGCTGCCCCCGTACCCGCCCAAGTTCGAGGGCCACGCGGCCACGGCCGACCCGATCCGCCACACCGGCCGGATCCCCCAGAACCGCTACATGGCGCCGAACGGAACCTCGGAGATCCACGACGACGGCTGGCAGAGCGACGCCTACGGCTGGGGCGGCCCGCTGGGCGAGACCCAAGACCTTCTCCTCCTACCTGGCTCCCGGCCACGACTGCGGGACGATCGCGGTCGACTCGCGGGGACGGCTGGTCTCGATCTGCGTGGGCAGCACGGGGGCCGAGCTGTTCATGTTCGACCCGAACACGCTGGCCACGCTGGCCACGTTCTCGCTCCCGGGTCGCAGCGCGGAGGAGCTGAGCCTTTACCCCAACTTCTTCCAGGACTTCTCGAGCGGCGGTTACTTCTATCTGAACAACCACGACCAGGTGGTCACGGGGACGACCACCCAGCACATCTACGTGATTGGCGAAGACGGGGCGCAGCCCGGCTTCACGCTCGTGCACGACTACGACCTGAGCACCGTCCTGCGCCAGAACGAGCTGCTGACCTCGGCCCTGCCCGACAGCCACGGCCTGCTGTGGTTCGTGGCTCGCCAGGACGGCGTGGTGGGCACGCTCAACTTCACGACCGGCCGGGTGCGCGTGCGCCGGCTCGGCCACGGCACGGTCGGGGAGATCGAGAACTCGTTCGCCACGTCCCGGAAGGGGGCGGTGTACCTCGCCACCAACCGCAAGCTCTACCGCTTCCGCGCCCAGAAGGGCGGGCGGCCGAAGATCGTCTGGCAGATCGCCTATCCGAACAGCTACGAGACCAAGCCGGGACAGGTCGACGACGGCACCGGCTCGACTCCGACGGTGATGCCGGGCGGCTACGTCAACATCTCCGACAACGCCGATCCGATGGACGTGGTCGTGTACCGCACGGCGAAGAAGCTCCATCGCCACCGGCACCGCATGGTCTGCAAGATCCCGGTGTTCAGCCGCGGCGCGAGCAGCGACGAGAACTCGCTCATCGCCGCCGGCCGCTCGATGATCATCGAGAACAACTACGGCTACACCACGCCGGTCAACACCGAGGGCGGCCAGCAGACGACGGCCGGGTTCGCGCGCGTGGACATCAACCGAAACGGCCGCGGCTGCCATCTCGTGTGGACCAGCACGAGCGAGGACGCGCCGACCGTCGTCTCGAAGCTGTCACTCGCCAACGGGCTGCTCTACACCTACACCAAGGGCGCAGGCCGCGACGACCCCTGGTACTGGACGGCGATCGACTTCCGCACCGGCAAGACGGTGTTCAAGGTCCTCTCGGGCACGGGTCTCGGCTACAACAACAACTACTCGGGGCTGGTGCTGGGCCCGGGCGGGACCGCGTACCTCGGCGCGATCGGCGGGATCATCGCCCTCAGGGACGGGTAGGCCCGCGCGCATGCGCGCGGGCCCCGGCGGCGCATGCGCCGCCGGCGGATCGGCGCATGCGCCGATCCGAACTGCGCAAACAGCTACCGCCCCGGCAGATGGAAGATGTAGGCGCTGCCCTTGAGCGAGTGGTCGTTCGCGTCGCCGGTGGGGAGGATGACTCGTCCGCCGACGACGATCGGGCTGTTCCAGTGGCCGGAGGCCGCCGGCAATGAGACCAGCTGGTTTCCGCTCGTCGGGTCGTAGACGTTGAGGGCACCCGCGTTGGGGTTGTACACGTACAGCAGGCCGCCCGCGAGTACCGGGCTCGAACCGGCAACGTGGTTGTGCCACGCGACGGTCAGGCGAGGCTGGTTGCCCCCGGTCAGGACGTAGGCGTCGGTGCCGCCCCCGGTGGCGACGAACACGTACGTCTGGCCCCCGCTGGTCCACACCGCCGGCTCGGTGAACATCATCGCCGCGCCGGGGGTCGGCAGCTGCTGGAGCTGGCCACCCGTACGGGGACCAGGGCCGCCCGTGGTGCCGTTGAGACGGCCAAGGTCGAGGAGGTCGAGGACCTCCGCCTTCCCGCCCTGGACGGCGAGCCGGAAGCCGTGATATTCGGGCAGCACCGCCGGGGAGGTGCTCCCCACGTCCAGATCGTCGGAGTTCAGCTCGGCCTGATTTGTGGGGGTCCAGTTGTGGAGCAGCCGGTGTGCGCTGGCGCTCAGCTCGAGCACGCTGTCGCCCCATTCGGTCGAGCCGTTGAACGGGGCGTTGCCGGTGGCGACCAGGATCCGATGGCTCCCCGGCTCGATCACCGCGCCGGAGCGTCCCCAGATCGCCGCATCGCTGGCCGAGCACGAGCTCGGGTGGATCAGGTGGTGGCGGTTCGAACACAGCGCGTTCCAGACCGCGGTGATCCGGCCCGTCCGGCGGTTGATAAAGACGACGTGTCCCTGGTAGGGCGGGGCGTCGCCCATGTAGCCGTCCGTGGTAACGACCAGCGATCGTCCGCTGATGTTGAGCGCGGACGCGAGCTTCTCGTGCGTCGGATCGAAGGTGACGCGCACCGGCCAGTGCCGGGAACGCACCTGCCTTCCGGTGGCCACGCGGAGCTTGTGGATGTAACCGTCCGGGCTGGCGGCGTACACGTAGCGGCGGTCCGGATCTGCGACGGGCGTGGTGGTGGTGATCTGGAAGGTGCCCTGGTATCTGCCGATGTCGGGTGGGGTGAACTCCCACAGCCGGTGCCCGGTGCGCGGGTCAAGCTCGATTGTCCGGCCGTAGGTCGTGGTCATGATCACCACGTCGCGGCGGCGACGGTGGACCTTGACGTTGTGCAACTGGATGGCCGAGGCGTCGACCGTGCCGTCCAGCTGCACCAGCCGCACGCGCAGCCGGTCAACGTTGGCGGCGGTGATCCCGGTGTCGGCGGGTCCGACCCCGCTGCGCTGGGCGTCGAAGTTGAAGCGCGTCCAGTCGCCGTCAGGGAAAGGGTGGTGGCTCGTCGTTGCCCTGGCGGTGGCCTGGCTCATGACGAGGACGACTAAGGCCCCCATCAGTATGAGCAGTCGCGGTCTCCCCAGAGCCATGAAGGCGGCATGGTAGCCGCCTATCGCGGAGCTATTTCAGCTCGGCGCTCGTCTTCCCCAGCAGCTGCCTGGCCACGACCAGGAGCTGGATCTGCTGGGTCCCTTCGAAGATGTCGAGGATTTTGACATCGCGGGCCCACTTCTCGAGCAGCTCGCCCTCGCCGTAGCCGATCGAGCCGGCGAGCGCGACGCACCGCAGAGCAATGTCGGTGCCCGTCCGGCCGGCCTTGGCCTTGGCCATCGAGGCCTGGAGCGAGTTGGGCTTGCGGTTGTCGGCCATCCACGCCGCCTGGAGGGTGAGCAGACGGGAGGCCTCCCAGTCGGACTCCATGGCGATGAACTCCGAGGCCGCCGCGGGCTGAATGTGGGGTGGCGCGTCGTAGTCGATCTCGATCCCCGCCTCGGTCAGGAGCTCGCGAGTGCGGTCGAGGCACGCCCGGGCGACGCCGATCGCCATCCCCGCGACCAGCGGGCGGGTGTTGTCGAACGTCTGCATGACGCCGGCGAAGCCGCGTTTGGTCTCGATCTCGGGAGTGCCGAGCAGGTTCTCCTTGGGCACGCGGCAGTCCTCGAGCACGAAGTTGGCCGTGTCCGAGGCGCGGATCCCGAGCTTGTGCTCGAGCCGGTCAAGCTTCAGCCCGGGGTTGTCGCGCTCGACCACAAACGACTTGATCGCGCCGCGGCCCTGGTTGCGGTCGAGCGTCGCCCAGACCACGACCAGCTCGGCGCGGTCGCCCGAGGTGACGAAGATCTTCTCGCCGTTCAGCACGTACTCGTCGTTCTCCTCGTCGTAGCGCGCGGTGGTGCGGATGGCGGCCGAGTCAGAGCCCGCCTCGGGCTCGGTGATGGCCATCGCCGCCCACTTGCCGCCGAAGCGCTGGAGCTGCTCCTCGTCCGCGACGGCGGCGATCGCGGCCTGACCAAGGCCCTGGCGGGGCATGGTCAGCAGCAGGCCGACATCGCCCCAGCACAGCTCGATCAGACCCAGCAGGCTGGCCATGTTCGAGCCGTTGCGGGTCTCGCCCTCCTTGGCCGCGCTCGCGCCATTGGAGCCCCCGCCGACCGTGCCCGCGCCGGCGCCGCTGATCGCGCCGCCCTCGTTCATGCCGTCGATCACGGCGGCGAGCATGTCGAGCTCCTTGGGATAGGAGTGCTCGGCCCGGTCGTACTTGCGCGAGTTGGCGCGGAAGATCTCGACCGCGACCTGGTGAGCCTGGGTGACCAGCTGCTCGAACTTCTTGGGTGTCTCGAGGTTGATCGGCATCAGACCAGAAGACTCCCCTCCATCAGGCCGGCGGCGCGCAGGTCGCGGTACCACCGTTCGACCGGATGCTCTTTGACGTAGCCGTGGCCGCCCAGGAGCTGGACGCCGTCGGAGCCGATCGCCATCCCGCGTTCGGCGCACAGGCGCCGGGCCATGGTCACCTCGCGGGAGAAGCTGAGGCCTTGATCGACGCGGCTGGCCGCGCGGTAGGTGGCGAGCCGCATCCCCTCGAGCTCGATGCCGATGTTGGCGACCGTGAAGGCCACCGCCTGGCGGTTCGAGACGGGCTCACCGAACGCGGTGCGGTCCTTGACGTAGGGAATGACGTAGTCAAGCACGGCCTGCGCGGTGCCGACGGCGACCGCGCACCAGCCCAGGCGGCCGAGCTGCATGCACTCCTTGTAGACCTCGGGCGAGCCTTCGCCGAGCAGCGCCTGAGCGGGCAGCTTGACGTTCTCGAAGATGAGCTGGCCGGTGGCGGCGGCGCGGATTCCCATCGCCGGCTCGGGCTCGACGCTCACGCCCTCGGTCCCCGGCTCGACGATCAACAGCGCCGGCCCGCGGCCCTCGAGCTGCGCGGCGACGATGAAAAGCTCCGAATCGTGGGCGCGGGGGACGAGCGACTTGACACCGTCGAGGACGTAGCCGCCGTTTGTCTCGCGCGCGGTGGTCTGGAGCTCGAAGGGGTTGAAGAGCGCCCGCGGCTCGAGCACGGCCAGGGCGGCGGCGGGGACGTTCTCGCCCACGAACTCGGGCAGGTATTGCGCCTGCTGGTCGGCGTCGCCCCACAGGCCGAGTGCGGTGGATACGGCGGCCGGGGCCAGGCAGGCCAGGGCGATGCCCATGTCTCCCTGGGCCAGCGCCTCGCTCATCAGCACCGAGGTCACGGCGGAGCGCTCTTCCACGGCGCCGCCGAGCTCCTCGGGCACGCCGACCATGGTCAGGCCCAGCTCGTTCGCCTGCGCCAGCAACTCGGGCGGAGCCGCCGACTCGGCGTCGGCCCGCTCGGCGGCGGGGCGCAGGCGCTGCTGGCCGAAGTCGCGAACCGAGTCGCGGAGCATCTGCTGCTCGTCACTCGGAGTCAAGTCGAACAGGTCGGTGCGCTTGGCCCGCGGCTGGCGGGCCGGACGGGAGAGCTTCTGGGCGGCCGCGAACGTGCGCCCGGCCCGCGCGGCGGTGCGCGCGGTGGTCTTGGAAGCGGTGTGGAGCAGGCGCTCGGTGGGCTGGCGCAGGCCCAGCCGGTCCATCAGGTCAGACGACGCCAGCCACCCCAGCGCCCGCAGGCCCACGGCCATGCTGCGCTCAGACAGATTCGGAGAGGAGGAAGGCATCAGCCGTGATTGATGTTACATCGTTTGGTGTCATCGTGATGCGGGGTGTGGCGGCGGGGCGGTGTGCGGGGCGGGGCGGGGCTGCGGGCTGCGGGGCTGCCGTGCCGCGGGGTGGGGCATGCGGGGTGCGGCGGCCCGTGCAAGCGTGCCACACCTCGTCCGCGACCAGGATTCCGAGATTGACGGCCACTATGGCCGTAAATCTCGGATTCGTCCCGCGCGCGCTCGTCCGCGCCGCGCGGCGCCGCGCGGCGCTACGCGCCCGAGCCCGCCAGCGCGGCCAGCATGTCCTCCGGATCGGCATTGTCGGCCGCGTTGCGCGCGAGGTGCGAGAACACGACCTCGTCGCCGGGCACGATCACCATGGCGGCGCCGAGCTGGGCCGGGTGGCCGATCGTGCGCCCCTGGACGACGCCGCGGCGGACGGTCGTCATCAGGCCTTTGGCCAGCATCTCGGGACCAACCAGGTCGCCGACCGACCCGACCTTCGCCCCGATCGCCTTGTAGCTCTTCCGGTCCTCGTCGGCCAGGATCATCACGCCGTCCGCGTAGCGGCGCCGGAAGTGGGCGGCATGGCGCGGTGTGGCCTGGCCGATCAGGACGAGCTGGGCGCCCGCCGCCTCGAAATCACCCTGGGCGCGATGCAACTGCACCGCGTGCGCTCGGCAATACGTTCACCCGTAGTGGCGAAGCCACACCAGCGCCACGGGGCGCTCCTGCCACAGATCTCCGAGCCTGACCGGGTTGCCCTCGTAATCGGGAAGCACCAGGTCGGCCAGCTGCTCGGCGCTGGGGGAGGCAATTTCGGGCACGGAGGCAGGATACTGCCGTTATGGCCGAGCCCGAGATCCTGTGGACTCCGAGCAGCGAGCGGATCAAGCGCGCGGGGGTAACGCGCTACCAGACGTGGCTCGAGCAGACCCGGGGCCTGCGCTTCGGCTCCTATGACGAGCTCTGGCAATGGTCGGTTGACGATCTGGAGGGGTTTTGGTCCTCGATCGTCGAGCACTTCGACGTCCGCTTCGAGGTCCCCGGGCAACGGGTCCTGAGCGGCCTCGAGATGCCGGGTGCGAAGTGGTTCCCCGGGGCTCGGCTCAACTACGCCGAGCACGTCTTCCGAGGCAAGCGTGACGAGGATGTGGCCCTGCGCCACGCCTCCGAGCTGCGCTCGCCCGGAGAGTGGACGTGGGCGAAGCTGCGCCAGGAGACGCGGGCGATCGCCGCCGGCCTCCGCCGGCTGGGCGTGGGGGAGGGCGATCGGGTGGCCGCGTACCTCCCCAACATCCCCGAGACGGTGGCCGCGTTCCTGGCCTGCGCCTCGATCGGCGCGGTCTGGTCCTCGGCGGCGCCGGAGTTCGGATCGCGCAGCGTGATCGACCGCTTCGCCCAGATCGAGCCGAAGGTGCTGCTGGCCATCGACGGCTACCGCTACGGCGGAAAGGACTTCGACCGGGCTCCGGTGGTGGAGCGGATCGCCTCGGAACTGCCGTCGCTCGAGCGGGTGGTCAGGCTCGGCTACCTGGACGGCTCAGGCTGGGAGCCGGGCTTCCTGAGCGCGGACGGGCTCGATTTCACCTACGTCGATTTCGACCACCCGCTGTGGGTTCTCTACAGCTCGGGGACGACCGGATTGCCCAAGCCGATCGTGCACGGACAGGGCGGGATCCTGATCGAGCAGCTGAAGAAGGGTCATCTCCACCTGGACGCCCACGCGGGCGATCGGATCTTCTGGTTCTCCACCACCGGCTGGATGATGTGGAACTTCCTCGTCGGCGTGTTGCTGACCGAGGCCTCGATCGTGCTGTTCGACGGCAACCCGGGCTATCCGGACCTCGACACGCTGTGGGTCCTGGCCGAGCAGACGGGGATGACCTGCTTCGGCACCAGCGCCGCCTTCATCTCCTCGTGCATGAAGGCGGATGTGGCGCCCGCGCGTGGGCGGGATCTGAGCGCGCTCAAATCGGTGGGGTCGACCGGCTCACCACTGTCCCCCGAGGGCTTTCGCTGGATCTACGAGCAGCTGGGCGATGACACCTGGCTGTTCTCGACCTCCGGTGGCACCGACATGTGCACGGCGTTCGTCGGGGGCATGCCGACCCTCCCGGTCTATTTGGGCGAGCTCCAGGCGCGCTGCCTCGGGGCGTCCGTCGAGTCCTGGAGCGAGGAGGGCAAGCCGCAGGTGGACGAAGTGGGCGAGCTGGTGATCACCAAGCCGATGCCCTCGATGCCGCTGTTCTTCTGGGGCGATGAGGACGGCGAGCGCTACCGCGAGAGCTACTTCTCGATGTGGCCGGGCGTCTGGCGCCACGGCGACTGGATCAAGATCACCGAGCGCGGGACCGCGATCATCTACGGCCGCTCGGACTCGACGATCAATCGTGGCGGGGTGCGGATGGGCACGAGCGAGCTGTATCGCGCTGCGCTCGAGGTGCCCGAGGTGGTCGATGCGCTGGTCATCGACCTCCCGCGCGCGGACACCGACGGGTGGATGCCCCTATTCGTGGTGCTGCGCGACGGGGCCGCGCTCGACGACGAGCTCGCGGGCCGGATCCGCCGGCGGATCCGCGAGGACTGCTCTCCCCGCCACGTCCCGGACGAGATCACGCAGATCGCCGAGGTCCCCCGCACGCTCTCGGGCAAGGTGCTGGAGGTCCCGGTCAAGCGGATCCTGATGGGAACCCCGGCCGAGCAGGCGGCGAGCCGGGAGTCGCTGGCCAATCCGGAGGCGCTCGACTACTTTGTCGAAATGGCCCGCCATGAGTGAGCCGCTCACAACTCTTACGACTTTCTCAAACTCGTCCAGTTTGATGCCGGTCACGGGCGCTTTGGCCTCCCCGGGGCGCCCGGCCAACTGCAGGAGTCACAGTCCCGGATGAGCCTCAAGCGCAAACTGACGGTCGGGGTGACGGCGGTCGCGGTGGCCGCCTTTGCCGGCGGGGCCTACGCGGCCACGCAGGACTCCGTAGCAACCTCCCGCCAGGCGTTCTTGAACGACGTGGCCAACCGCCTTCACGTCAGCCGGCAGCAGCTGTCCTCCGCGCTGAAGGGCGCCGCGCTCGATCAGCTGAACGCCGAGGTCAAGTCGGGCCAGATGACCCAAGCCCAGGCCAACGCGCTCAAGCAGCGAATCGAGAAGGGTGGGGCGCTGCCCTTCCCGCTGCCCGGTCTGCTCCTCCCGCCGCGGCTGTATGGCGGGCCGCGCGGCTTCGCCGTACCCGGCCCGCTTAAGCGCGCCTACGCGGTGCCTATCCCGCTCCCGCGGGGCGAGCTCGTGCCCTTCGGTCCGGTCGGCACCTACCACGCAGCCGCCGCCTATCTGGGGCTCTCCCAGTTTCAGCTGCTCAAGCGGCTGGCCGGCGGCAAGTCGCTGGCTCAGATCGCCACTGCCGGCGGCAAGTCGGTGAGCGGGCTCGAGGCGGCGCTCGTGGCCGCGGGCAAGGCGCGGTTGGAGGCGGCGGTGAAGGCGAAGCTGATCACGCAGGCCCAGGCCGACAAGGCAATCAGCAGCTTGCCGGCCCAGATCGCGGCCCAGGTCAAGCGGCCCGCGCCGGGCTTCGCTCCCGGTATGACCGTCCCGATGCCGCTCCAAGGCGCTCCGAGCACCGCCCCGGTGCCGTACGGCGCTCGCCCCAACTCGGCCCCGGTCCCCTATGGCGCTCCCAGCTCGGCTCCGGTGCCCCAAGCCGTCCCGGGCCCGGCGAAGCCTCCGGCCACCGGTTCGACGCTCACGCAGTCGTCCGGTCCGGCCGAATAGAAGGTCCTAAGAGACCACGTCTCTTATCAACCTCTAATCGCCTTCTGAAGAGTTTCTCACGCCCGCCTGCTGTACTGGGGTGATCCAGATTTCACTTTGCATCAGGAGAATTGACCATGAGCTCTAAGGGCGGCCTTCTGGGCGTCATCGGGGGGGCGATCGCCGGGGGCGCGATCGCGCTGGCGATATCCGCTGGCAGCGGAACCTCGCACAGCACTACGACAACCGTGATCCAGTCCTCGCGCGGAGTGCCGACGGCGCTCAGCAGCTCGCACGGGATGACGATCAACCAGATTTACCGCGCCGCCAGCCCGGGCGTCGTCGACATCACCGTCACCTCGACGAGCAACTCGGGCGGGTTCGGACCGTTCGGCGGCGGCAGCCAGCAGACCGAGGGCGAGGGCGCGGGCGTGGTCTACGACACCAAGGGCGACATCCTCACCGACGAGCACGTGGTCGCCGGCGCGCAGAGCGTGACCGTGAACTTCCGCAACGGGTTCAAGGTGGGAGCCAAGGTGCTGGGCACCGATCCCTCGACCGACGTCGCCGTGATCCGCGTCAACTGCTCCGTCCTCGGAGCTTCATCCGATCCCGCTGGCCAACTCCAGTGGCGCGCAGGTCGGTGACCCCGTGGTGGCGATCGGCAGCCCGTTCAGCCTCCCGGAGACCACGACTCAGGGCATCGTCAGCGCTGTCGGCCGGAGCATCACCGCGCCCAACAACTACACGATCACGGGCGCGATTCAGACCGACGCGGCGATCAACCCGGGCAACTCCGGTGGCCCGCTGCTCGATGCCAGCGGCCACGTGCTGGGGCTCAACGACCAGATCCAGACCAACTCGGGCTCGAGCGCCGGCGTCGGGTTCGCCACCCCGGCGAACACAGACGCGCGGATCGCCAACGCGATCATCGCCGGCCACCCGATCCAGCACGCCTACGTCGGGGTCTCGCTGCCCCAGAACAGCACGGGTGGGGCGGAGATCGGCTCCGTCACACCGGGTACCCCCGCGGCCGGCGTCGGGCTCAAGGCCAAGGATCTGGTCACGGCCATCGACGGCAAGCCGATCGACTCGACCGAGCAGTTCATCGCCACCGTCGACGGCTATCGGCCTGGTCAGACGATCACGCTGACGGTCAAGCGCGGCGGACAGACCAAGCAGGTCAAGCTGACGCTCGGGACCCGCCCAAAGACAGCGCCAAACGGCGGGTAGTGGCGCGGGGCGCCCCTGCCCCCGGGGCGCCCCCGCCCCCGGGGCGCCCCCTGCGCCCCGGGGCGCCCCGCTTCCCGGCTAGCTAGCCGCGATCGCGGCCTGGTCCTGGGCGCGCTCCATCAGCTCGCGGTGGACCGAGCGAGTGCGGCCCTCGCGCCGCGTCCACTGGCCGTCGGGGCCGAGTGTCCAGGCGAAGGTGTCATCGGCCAGGCAGCGCTCGAGGGTGTCCTCGAGCTCGGCTCTGAGCTCCGGGTCGTCGATCGGGGTCAGCAGCTCGACGCGCGTGTCCAGGTTGCGGGGCATCAGGTCGGCTGAGCCGATGTAGTAGCGGCTCTCCTTGCCCCGGTGGAAGGTGTAGATCCGGGAGTGCTCGAGAAAGCGGCCCACCACCGAGATGACGTTGATCGTCTCCGAGACGCCGGGCACGCCCGGTCGCAGGCAGCAGATCCCGCGCACGTTGAGGTCGATCGGGACCCCGGCCTGGGAGGCGCGGTACAGGGCCTCGATGCAGATCTGATCGACCAGCGCGTTCATCTTCATCACGATCCGCACGTCCTCGCCGGCGCGAGCGGCCTCGATCGTCGCCTCGATCTCCTCGATCAGGCCCCGGCGCAGCGAGTCGGGCGCGACCAGCACCTTCTTCAGCCGGTCGGGGTGGCCGTAGCCGGTCAGGGTGTTGAACAGCCCGGCCACCTCCTCGCCGATCTCGCGATCGACGGTGAAGAAGCCGAAGTCCTCGTACAGCCGGGCGTTCTTGGCGTGGAAGTTGCCGGTCCCGATCATCACGTAGTGGCGGACGCCCTCGCGCTCGCGCCTGACCACCAGGATCGCCTTGGCGTGGGTCTTCAGCCCGGGGATGCCGTGGACCACGTGCGCCCCGACCTCCTCCAGGGCCCGCGACCAGCGGATGTTCTGGCGCTCGTCGAAGCGTGCCTTGAGCTCGACCAGGCAGACCGCCTGCTTGCCCTTCTCCGCCGCCTCGATCAGCGACGGGACGAGGGCCGAGTCATCGGAGGTGCGGTACACGGTCATCTTGATCGCCAGCACGTTCGGGTCGTCGACCGCCTGCTTGACGAACCGCTCGACGCTGGTCGAGAACGAGTCATAGGGGTAGTGGACGAGCTGGTCGCCGCGCTGCATGGCCGAGAGGACGTCGGGCTGCTCGTCGCGATCGCCGGGGACGGGGCCGAAGGCGGGATGGGTGATCGGCGTCCACGGCGTCTGGCGGAGCTCGGGGAAGTTCTCGATGTTGGCGATCTCCCACAGATCGCCGAGGTCGAGCAGGCCGTCGACGTCGTAGACCTGGACATCGTCAACATCGAGCCACTCGATCAGCCGCGCTCGCAGCGCGGGCTCCATGCTCGCGCTCACCTCGAGGCGGACGACCTCGCCGAAGCGGCGGCGGCGGAGCTCGTCCTCGACCGCCTGAAGGAGGTCGTCGGCTTCGTCTGAGACCTCGAAGTCGGCGTCCCGGGTGACGCGGAAGAGGTCATAGGAGCGGATCTCCATCCCCGGGAACAGGGTGTCGAGGTGGCGGGCCACGATGTCCTCGAGCGGGACGAAGGTGTGCTTGGAGATCTCGACGAACCGGGGCAGCACCTCCTTGGGGACTTTGATCCGGGCGTAGACGTCGTGCTCGAGGTCGGGGTCGTGGAGGCGGACGATCAGGCTGAGCGAGAGGTTGGAGATGTAGGGGAAGGGCCGTCCCGGCCCGACGGCCAGGGGCGTCAGGACGGGAAAGATCTGCTCGCGGAAGTGGCGCTCGAGCGCCTCGGGGTTGTCCGCCTCCTCGGAGCTGACGATCCTGATCCCGTGGGTGGCGAGCTCGGGGCAGACGACCTCGGTGAACTGCTTGGCGTGGCGCTGGTCAAGCTCGCGGACCTTGTCGGCGATGCGCTCGAGCGCGGCCGTGGGGGGGAGGCCATCGGGACCGCGGGCGTCCACCCGGGCCTCGACCTGGTCGTGGACGCCGGCCACCCGGACCATGAAGAACTCATCCAGATTGGTGACGAAGATGGCCAGGAACTTGAGCCGCTCGATCAGCGGTAGCGACTCATCCTCGGCCAGCTGAAGGACGCGATCGTTGAAGTCGAGCCACGACAGCTCCCGGTTGAAGTACAGCCCCGGGTCGGTGAGCTCGGGGGTGGCGTCGCCCTCGAGGGACTCGATGTCGGCGGCGGCCGCGCCGGCGGAGACCTCGCTCATCCGACTCGCTCTGGCTCGGTGGCGATCGCGGCCAGCTCGGTCGGGCGAAGCAGCACGACCAGCTCGCCCTTGGCGATCCCGGCCAGACCGCCCTTGCGCATCCGCGACTGCGCGCCGGTGAGGTCATGCAGGGTGAGCGAGAAGGACGGGTCGTGCCCGACCAGCAGGACGTTCTCCCCGTGGCCCGCGATCAGCTCCTGAACGTCGAACGGCTCGCCGGACAGGGTCGGCTCGATCATCGGAATCACTCCCAGCGGCTCGCAGGCGAGCTGGGCGGTCTGGAGCGCGCGGAGCTTGGGCGAGGTCAGACAGGCGTCGATCTCGGTGCCCAGGCGGGCGAGCGCGCGGCCGGCGGCCTCCGCCTGGCGGACTCCCTTGTCGGTCAGCGGCCGATCGTCATCGGGCATCCCGTCGGCGGCCTCGGCGTGTCGGAGCAACCAGAGCACGCTCGTACTTTACGCCGGTGCGGGCCACGACCCCACAAAAGGCGTCACCCGAATGGTGTGATGGGTTAAGTGTTATCGATCGTGAGGCGGGACCGCGGACCGCGGACCTGCGGGGAGGACCCCGGAGCCTCGTGCACGGGGAGGCTCAGCTGAAGACCGCTGACCGTGATCGCGAACGTGCCATTGGATCGCCGGGCGTAGGGCCAGTCCTGACCCAGGAGCTCGAGCTTGGGCACGTCTCCAGCCGGGAACTGCCACGCCGCCGGGTGAAGCTGGAAGACCACCTGGCCGCCCGCGCCGGCGGCTGGCCGGTAGAGCCCCCGGGCCACCAGGGTCTCCGTACCGAGCGCGGGGTTCACGTCCCACAGCCGCGCGGCGATTTCCGCGTATTCGCCGCTGATCTGGAGCGTCGCCGTCACGGTGGGGGAGCCGAGGAGCGTGTAGCCACCGGCGCCGACCGCCGGCAGGCGGTAGGTGGCCACCCCGGTGCCCTGGTCGGTCGAGGGGACAGTGGCGCAGGGGCCGCCGCCGGTCGCGGGATCGATCTCCCTGGCGATGCTCTGGTTGCCCGCCGTGGACAGGATGGTCTGGGCGGCGGCCGAGGAGTAGTCGACCTCGCCGGGGTGGAGGGCCGCCCAGGTCGGGGCGGTGTAGGTCGGTCCTGAGGGAGCGCTCTTGGGACAGGTCTCGACGACCGCGGTCAAATCCAGCGACGGCTGCGCCCCGGTCCCCTTGACGTAGTGGTCGAAGAAGCTCTGGATGTGGGACGAGAGGAGCGACAGGTCGTAGGGCTTGTTCTGCGCTGCGTGGCCGAAGTCGCCGTCCACCAGCGTGACCGGATCCGATGGGTAGAGCGACTGGTCGAGGTTGTAGTAGCGGAGCGCCTCGTCGACCGGGACGAGCTGATCGGTGAACCCGTCGGCCAGCAGCAGCGGCGCCGGCGGCTCCTGGGGCGCCCCGTAGCCGCCGTCCAACAGGTAGTACGGAGCGTGGTACTGAGAGATCTGGTTCACCGTCGCCACCATGGCGGGATTGCCGTCGTAGGGTTCGCCGGCGGTCATCTCCGAGAACCAGTGCAACCACAGCGAACTGGCGGGAGGACCGTAGTACCCCCTGGTCGAGCCGATCCAGGCCAGCGCATCGGACAGCGACTGCTTCTCGACGCCGAGCGGGCTGAGGTCGTCGGTGGGTCCGGTAACCGCATCGTCGAGCGTTCTCCCGTTGGGCATGAGCGTGTAGACGATGTCGGTCGGGGCGAGGACCGGCGCGGCGGCGTCGACGTGCACCGGCGTCCCGTCAGGACTCGTCCATGGCTGGAGCGTCCCGTCGGGCTCCATCACGCGATCCTTCAGCGTGGCCAGTTCGAGGCTGATCATCCCGCCGTAGGAATCCCCGGTCAGACCGATTCGGTTCGGGTCGGCGATTCCGTCGTCGACGAGCTCGCCGATCGCGTTCTGGATGTCGCGGCCCTCATAGCGGGCATCATCGAAGTGGACGTAGCCGTTGGCGCAGGCAGCGGGGTTGACCAGCCGCGAGGCCGAGCTTCCGCATGAGTCTCCCCAGCCGCGCGCGGTGATCTGGACCACGGCGTAGCCGTCCCGCGCCCAGGCGTCGGCGGTGGGCCCGTAGAACTGGGTGTCGTAGGGACCGTTCGGCGGCCCGCCCCAACCGTGGCTCTGGACGATCAAGGGGTAGTCCCCGTCGGTGCCGCTCTGCGGCGCGGGAGGGAGGATCACCCAGACCTCGAGCGGGGTTCCGTCGAAGGACTGAAGCCGAAGGTCGGCTGCCGCCCCACCACCGTCGGTTCCGTGGCAGACCCTGACCGCGTCGGGCTGAGCGGTGCACGGGATCGCCTGGCCGCTCATCGTCTGACCGGCGAACACGCTCGTGATGGACGCTGACGCCGACGCTGGTCCGATCGCGCCGACCCCCAGCGCCAGCACAAACGCGACGAGGCCCCGGTTCATCCGACGCGACCCTACCAGCCCTCAGCCGATCAGCAGGCGGAGCTCAGCCGATCAGCAGGCGGCGCCCGAAGACCCGCTCGAAGACCTCGTCATCGCCATATCGCTCGACGCTCCAACGGGGAAGCGTGAGGTCTCCGGCCGCTTCGAGGTGAAGGTCAAGGCCGTGGCCGTTGGCCCGGAGCTTGGCCTGGCGGACCGACTGATCGCGCCCGCGCTCCAGGTGCTCGGCCAGGCGCAGGATGACCGAGCAGCGGTCGAGCATGTCCTCGTCGCCCTCCTGGGCGAACGGGGCCATGTCGCCCAGCTTCGGCGCGCCCTTGCGGTGGTAGCGGCTGATCTGAGCGATCAGAGCCCGCTCCCGGGGGCCGAAGCCGGGCAGCTCGGCGCTGACGATCAGATAGCGGGAGTGCTTGTGGTGATCGTCGTAGGAGATCGTCATGCCCACGTCGTGGAGCATGGCCGCCGCCCACAGCAGCTGGCGCTCGTCGGGCTGGGGTTCGAACAGCCCCTGGGACCGGAGCGAGTCATGCATCTGGAGAGCGAGGTGGGCGACGTGCTCGGAGTGGACCATGTCGGACTCGTATTGGACAGCCAGGTTGCGCACGGCCGCCTCGCGGACGTCGTCGAACAGCGGTTCGCGGCCCTTGAGCAGCGTGTCGGCCAGGAACACGCCCTCGCGCAGGCCGGCTTCGGTCACCTCGAGGCCCTCGAAGCCGCGCTCGGCCAGGACCGTCTCGAGGGTGAGCGCGGCGGCCAGGATCACGTCGCCCCGTCCGGGCTTGATTCCGGGCACCGAGCCTCGCTCGTCGACCGGCATCGCGGCGAGCATCTGCACCAGCTCGGACAGCGTCTCCTGGGTGATCACGTAGCCCTGGATGCCGATGTCAAGCTCGTTGGCGGTTCTTTGCGCGGCCGCGGCCAGGTTGCGGGCGGCGCCGCCCATCCCGACCAGCCTCGGGCCCGAGGACTGGAGCCAGCCGACGCCGGCCAGCGCGCTGGCGACGTGCTCGCGCACGCGGGCGAGTTCCTTCTTCTTGGCCGGCCCGGAGTTCTGGAGAAGCTGCTCGGTCAGCCGCACCGCGCCCAGGGGCAGCGAACACAGCGCCCGGGCCCGGCGGTCTTCGACCTGGATCAGCTGCATGCTGCCGCCGCCCAGCTCGACCACCACGCCATCGGTCAGAGTGGTCGAGTTGACCGCGGCGACGTATCCGTAGCGGGCTTCCTCCTCGGCCGACAGGACCTTGATCCGCAAGCCGGTGGTCTGCTCGGCCCGGGTCAGGAAGTCATCGCGATTGGAGGCGTCCCGGATCGCGCTGGTGGCGACCGGATGGATGTCCTCTTCACGCAGCCCATTGGCGTGGCAGAAGCGGCCGAACACCGAGAGGGTCTCGATTCCCCGGTCCATCGCCTCCTCGCTCAGGCGCCCCGAGGCGCCCTCGCCCGCCCCGATCCGCACGGTCTCGTACAGCTCGTCGGTCCGCTTCCACCAGCTGCCCGGGGAGTAGGTGAAGACGACCAGTCGCCACGAGTTGGAGCCGAGGTCGATTACGGCGACTTGTCGGTTGCCCTGCTGAAGACGGCCCGAGGCGCGCGTCGATCGCCAGCTCACGGCCGGATCATCCGCCCCGGGGCGGACGGCTCAGCGGCGGGTGGCCACGGCGCGGCGGCTGGCGACGTCCTTGGGCGGCCGCGGGCCGATCTCGGTCTCCGTCGCGCTCGGCGCCCACACGAAGCGCACCACGGAGAGCACGAACAGGATGGCCAGGATCACCGCGCTTGACGCGCACCACTCGCACACCGCGTGGATGGAAAAGAGCTCACGGTAGGTGAGGTACCCACTGAATCCGGCGCCGACCACGGTCAACCCGAGCGTCGCCAGCCGCGTCTCCTCGCGGTCGGGGAGCAACAGGCTGATCAGGATGCCCACGTAGCCGATCAGCCCGAGCAGGGCCACCGGCACGCCGTCCAGGCGCGACCACTGCGAGGTCTGGACCTTGATGCAGGACTGGCCGGCGGTGCAAGCGGGCTTGATCCCGGCGTAGTGGATGTAGGTCAGGTAGGCGGCGACGCCAAGGCCGATCACGGCCAGAGCGATCATCACGCGGCGCAGGACCACGTGGTCAGGCTACCGAGTTGACTACCTGCTCGAGCTGGCCGTAGCTGGTGGGGGCGCCGACGATCGGCTGGGCCTGGCCCTTGGGTCCCTGGACGACGAGCGTGGGCGTGTTGTTGAAGCCACGCGCTGCGGCCAGCTGCTCGTCGGAGGAGACCTGACCGGTGATGGTCGAGGAGGCGCGGTCCGATTGCCACTTGGCGAGGTTGAGCCCGGAGACCTGCCGGGCGAGGCCGGACAGGTAATTGTCATTGACGTAGCCGGTGCCCTCGGTGCCCTGCTCGTTGTAGAAGAGCAGGATGTAGTTCCAGCCCAGATGCTGGAGGCCGGCAGCGTAGGCGGCGGCCTGCTGGGTGGGGAAGATGCTCGGATCGGGACCGTTGCCGGTCGCAGTTTCGAGCGAGCGGTAGACCAGCTTGACCTTGCCTGAGCGGACGTCCTTGTCGATCAGCTGCTTCTCGGAGCTGAGGGCGAAGTCGCGGCACACGGGGCACTGCAGGTCGCCGAACTCGGTGACCGTGATCTTGGCGGTCGGCGAGCCAATCGTGTTGCCGTTCTGGGGGATCCCGGCCAGGAGGGAGGCGACGCTCTGTGAGGTCTGCGTGGCCTTGGCTCCCGTCTGAAGGCCACCGCTGCCACCGCTGCTCGAGGAGATCACGATCGCCACCACGACGATCGCCACCGCCGAGAGGACAACGCCGATGATCATCCGCAGCCGGCGCTGGCGCTGCTCACGCTCTTGGCGGGCACGCTCTTCGGCCAGCCGGCGGGCGCGTGCTTCTTCCTTCTGCTTGGTCCTTGAGGCCATCGGTCTTACCTAATGAGTCGAGTGAGCGGCGTCCCGAACATGCGGCCGCCCCGCTTGCACTGAGGATAGCGTCGTCTCATTGCAGGGCCGCCTTTAACGCCTGGGTCATCGCGTGCACTCCGAAGGCGCCCTCCAGCCTCGCCACGATCACGCCATGACGGTTGATCGTGAACAGCCACGGCTCGGTCCGCAGATGGAAGGCGGTGAGCTGCGGCCGGAGCCCCTTGCTCGGCTGGTTATCGACGTAGACCTCCTCGTGGATGAAGGTGATCCGGTTGCCGAAGGAGTGCTGGAGCTGGACGGCGATGTCGGTCACCGGACCGCAGACGCGCGAGATGCACAACTGCGGGGTCGAGAACAGGAGCGCGACCGGCCGCTTGCCGAGCACCTGATTGAACGAGACGGAATGCATGCTCTCGGGGGGAACCCGCGTGGTCAGCAGGGCGGCGTCGCCGTGGACGGTGGCGGCGGTGTCGGTGGCGATGTCCGGCGGGCGCTGTCCGACGTCGGGGATGGGTGAGGAGCGCGCCACCGCGATCTCGCCCGCCCCTCCGATCAACCCGTGGGCGGTCCGCGTCATCGACAGCACGGCGAAGGTCCCGGCGTGGGGGAGCGGGACCTGGGCCCCATAGATCGCCTGGATCCCGCCCGGCCCTGAGTTCTGCTTGCTGCGGTACTCGGGGGACACGCCCATCGGATCGTCGGGCGCGAGGATCGGCCCGATGGCCGGGCTGTTCGGCCTGCGGGCGATGTAGAGGGCCGTGGGCGCGTAGATGAACGCGCCGGAGCTGCTGGTCAGGGCGAAGGCGAACCGGCGCGTCCCGGGAGTGAACGTGCCCGTGGCCGCCCCGAGCTGCGCGCTCCCCTTGACCGCCTTGGCGAGCTGCTGGAGGCTCCGGCCGTGGGCGGAGGGGAACTGCCCGGCCCGGGGGTCCTCGGCGGCGGCGAGCTCGTCGACCGCCGGCTTCGGGGCCGTCGTGGTCGAGGTCCGCCCGGTCGTGCTCGTGGAGGACGAGGTGCCGTGGCTATGGGTCGATCCGCTGGATCCGCACCCGGCGAGCGCGAGGACGGCGGCGAGTAGCGCAGACAAAGGCCAGGCCCTCCGCCAAGGCCTGAAAGCGCATGCAGAAAGGTCGGCCCGCACTGCTTGCCAGCGTACCGAGAGAGGGCTGAATCGCCGCTGTTTGCATGTAAAGATCCTGTAAGCGGCCAACTCTTCTGCCGCTCGAGGTGCCGCGGTCTATACAGTGGGCCCATGTCGCCCGAAGCGAGCGGCGCGCTGATTGGGGGCCAGTCGTCCGCTCAGCGCACCAACCACCGGGTCCGGCTCGCGGTCATCGACCGAGACCCCGGATTCATGCAGGTTCTGTCGAACCGCCTGGAGGCGCTTGGGGTGGGATCACCACGCCGTCTGCCAGCCCGGTCACGCCGGACGCGCTGGTCGCGATGCGGCTCAACGCGCTGGTCATCGACGTCTCGATCCTCGGCCCGCGGAGCTGGGACTACCTCGAGCGCGTGTGCGCGCGGCTCCCCGGTCTGGCGGTGATCGTCTGCACCGGCCCCTCGTCGGTGGCCCAGCGCGTGCGCGGGCTGCGCTTGGGCGCCGACGCCTGGGTCACCAAGCCGTGCCACGCCGAGGAGCTGATCTGCGTCGTCGAGGCGGCGATCCGCCGCCACCGGCGCAACGAGATGCCGACGCTCGACGACGCGGCCACGGTCGGGGAGATCACGATCCGTCCCGACCTCTACCAGGCCTACGCGGACGAGAACAGCCTCGAGCTGACCGCCCGGGAGTTCGAGATCCTGCAGCTGCTGACCCAGTCCGACCGGGTGCTGCGGCGCGAGGAGATCTACGAGCGGGTGTGGGGCTACGCGATGGCCCACGGCGACCGCTCGGTCGACGTGTTCGTGCGCAAGCTGCGCCAGAAGCTTCGTGCCGCCTCGCCCGAGCTGGAGCTACATCCACACCCATTTCGGCGTCGGCTACCGGTTCGCCGCCGAGCCGGACGAGCCAGGCTCCGACTAGTCGACGCTCCGATCGAGGGCTGCCCTGGCGCGGCGACGGCGAGCTCGACGAGCGCGCTGACCGCTCCGAGCGGCTCACGGCGTCGGCTGACCGTTCACACGCTTCGTTCACATCTTCGTCACGACTCGATAACCCGCGGCGCGCGGGCGGCCGACAAGCATCGGCCGGGATGGCAGCGACCGCGCTGCGCACGCGCACGAGGTCCTGGACGTGGGCCCGCTCGAGATCTTGCCCGAGGAGCATCTGGCGCGGGGCGGCGGCCACGCGCTGATGCTCTCGCTCCGCGAGCTGCGGCTGCTGACCGAGCTGGCCCGGCGCGCCGATCGGATCGTGGCGCGCGAGGAGCTCTTCCGGCTGGTCTGGGGCCGGGAGATGCGTCGCGGCGACCGCTCGGTCGATGTCTACGTCCGCAAGCTGCGGGTCAAGCTCGAGGCGGCGCTGCCGGGGTGGCGGTTCATCCACACCCATTTCGGCTTCGGCTACCGGCTGTCGCCGCCGAGCAGTCACACAACGGTCACCGGTCAACCTGGACCGGTTCACAACTGATAACACCTAGCGGCCCGCGAGCGCCGAGACTTGCCGGATCAACCAAAGTGAAGGAGACAAGTCGACTTGAAGCGAATCACGGCATTGGCGCTGACGGCGGCTGCCGTCGCTGGCCATTGCGGCTTGTGGCTCGAGCAACAACAGCTCGACCTCGAGCAGCGCGGTCGGGCGCAAGCTCGGAGCTCCGAGCGGCAGCTCGGCCACGCTCAACGGCGCCGGCTCGACGCTGGCCGCGCCGATCTACCAGCAGTGGGGCTCGAACCTGAAGTCCCAGGGCCTGACCGTCAACTACAACCCGGTCGGCTCGGGCACCGGAATCGCCGATCTGCAGACGGCGACGGTCGACTTCGCCGGCAGCGACCCGGCGCTCAAGCCGACCGACGCAGCGGAGATGAAGGGCCCGGTCCTCCAGTTCCCGGTCGCCTTCGGCGCGATCACCGTGTCCTACAACCTGCCGGGGGTCAAGAGCGGGCTGAAGCTCGACGGGCCGACGACTCGCCGACATCTTCAGCGGCAAGATCAAGACCTGGAACGACCCGGCGATCAAGGCGCTGAACCCGGGCATGAGCCTGCCCGAGCACGCGCGATCACGGTCGTCCACCGCTCGGACTCCTCGGGCACGACCGACGGCTTCACCACGTACCTGTCCGACGTCGAGCCCGACCTGGGCGAAGTCGATCGGCGCCGGCAAGGACGTCAAGTGGCCGACCGGCACCGGCGCGGCCAAGAACTCCGGCGTCGCCGCCGCGGTCAAGCAGACCCCGGGCGCGGTCGGCTACGTCGAGCAGGCCTACGCGCTCGAGAACGGCTTCACCTACGCGGCGGTCAAGAACTCGGCCGGCACCTACGTGCTGCCGACGATCGCCAACACCTCGGCGGCCGCGAACGGGCATCAAGGTCCCGGCCGACCTGGGGATCTCGACGATCAACTCGCCGACGCCGCGCGCCTACCCGATCGTCTCCCAGACGTTCCTCGACGCCTACCAGGACCCCTGCAAGGCGGGGAGCCAGCCAGTCGATGGCCAAGGGCCTGAAGACGTTCCTGACCTACGCCTTCGGCGCCGGCCAGAAGACGCTCGGCGCCGAGCTCCAGCCAGCTGCCCTACGCGCCCGCTGCCGGCCTCGCTGGCGGCCAAGGACAACGCGCAGCTGGCGAAGCTGACCTGCAACGGCTCGCCGATCTCCTAGGCGATCGAGGACCGGCTAGCGTGGAGGCAAGCGCCACCACGGTCAGCGGCGGCCGCTCGGCTCTCGAGCGGTCGCCGCTGCAGCCGGCTTCCGGACCAGGTGCTGCGCGTGGGGGCTGACCGCGCTGGCCGCGCTGATCCTGGCGCTGATCGCCTACTTCTTCATCCGCCTGATCGGCGAGTCCGGGACGGCGTTCAGCCAGTTCGGCGCTGAGCTTCGTGTTCGGCAACGACTGGGACGTCTCGCGCAACATCTACCACGGCGCGCCGCTGCTCGTCGGGACGCTGATCACCTCGGCGATCGCCCTGCTCATCGGCGTGCCGGTGGCCGTGGCCACGGCGCTGTTCCTGACCGAGCTGTGCCCGCGGCGGGTCCGCGACGCCGCTGGCGATCCTGGTCGACCTGCTGGCCGCCGTGCCGTCGGTCGTCTACGGCCTGTGGGGCGTGTTCGTGCTGGTCCCGAAGCTGCATGCCGGCCGAGAAGTGGTTCGCCAGCACGTTCTCGTTCATCCCGTTCATCGGCGGGGGCCGAGCGACGTCACGCCGGGCAACTACTTCATCGCCGGGCTGATCCTGGCCATCATGATCCTGCCCGATCGTCTCGGCCATCTCCCGCGAGGTGATGGCCACCGTGCCGTCCGAGCACAAGGAGGCGGCGCTGGCGCTGGGCGCCACCCGCTGGGAGATGATCCGCATGGCGGTCCTGCCCTACGCGCGGCCCGGGATCACCGGCGGGGCGATGCTCGGCCTCGGCCGGGCGATCGGCGAGACGATCGCCGTCGTGCTGGTGATCGGCGACGCGCCGGTGATCGGGCAGCACCTGTTCAACCAGGGCTACACGCTGGCGGCGGTGATCGCCAACGAGTTCGGCGAGGCGGCCAACACCGCCGATCCACAGCTCGGCGCTGTTCGCGGCCGGCCTGGTGCTGTTCGTGCTCACGCTGCTGGTCAACATCGTCGCGCGCTGGTTCGTGGCCCGCGGGACCCGCGGGCAGCGCGGGCCGCCGGCGGTGGCGATGTCCGCAGCCGTGACCGCGGCGTCGGCGCCGCCAATGAGCGGCACGTCGCCCTGCCCCACGATCAGCGCCCGGCGCCGGCGCACCGACCAGGTCGATGCGCGGCGCTGCTGCTGGCGGCCACCGTGATCGCGCTGATCCCGCTCGTGCTGGTCATCTACTACCTGCTCGACAAGGGCCTGGGCTCGTGGAGCGGGCAGCTTCTTCACCACCGACCCCAACGGCAACTTCTTCGGCAATCCGGGCGGGATCCGCAGCGCGATCCTCGGCACGCTCGAGATCGTCGCCCTGGCCACGCGTGATCGCGGTCCCGATCGGCATCGGCGTCGCCCTGTACCTGACCGAGTACGGCAAGGAGTCGCTGGTTCGCCAACCTGGTGCGCTACTTCGTCGACGTGATGACCGGCGTGCCGTCGATCGTGTTCGGCCTGTTCATCTACATCGTGCTGGTGATCTCGCACGTCGGCGGGCGGCTTCACGGCCTGGAAGGGCTCGATCGCGCTCGCGCTGCTGATGCTGCCGATCGTCATCCGCTCGGCCGAGGTGGTGCTGCTGCTCGTGCCCGACAGCCTGCGCGAGGCCGCGCTGGCGCTCGGCGCGCCGCGCTGGCGGGTGGTCCCGGGTCGTGCTGCCGACGGCGCACCCGGGCCTGGTCACCGGGTCGCTGCTGGCCGTCGCCCGCGGCGATGGGGGAGACGGCGCCGCTGCTGTTCACCGTGTCGCTGGCCGTTCGGCCTGACCGGCAACCTCGGCGCGCAGATGAACACGCTGCCGCTGCAGATCTACAACGACATCACCAATCGCCGCGACGCGATCGTAGTCGCCCGAGCCTGGGGCGCCGCGCTGACGCTGGTGGTGCTCGTCCTGATCCTCAACCTGATCGCGCGAGCGGTCTCGCGAAGGAGTCGCATGGCATGATCCCGCCTGAAACCACGACCAAGGAACCGATCCAGATGACAACCGCTGGGGGCCCGTCGGAACGAGCTGAGGCGATCGCCCAGATCGCGAGGCGCTCGGGCGAGCGCACGAGGGCCGGCCACGCGGTCAACGTGAAGGGCCTGCACGCCTACTACGGCCAGCAGCACGCGGTCAAGGGGATCGACATCGACTTCCCCGCCAACCAGGTCACGGCGATCATCGGCCCGTCGGGCTGCGGCAAGTCGACGATGGTGCGCTGCATCAACCGGATGCACGAGGAGATCCCGGGCGCCCGGGCCGAGGGCAGCGTCAAGCTCGACGAGCTCGACGTCTACGGCCGCGGCGTCGACGTCACCGCGGTGCGCCGGCTGATCGGCATGGTCTTCCAGAAGCCGAACCCGTTCCCGACGATGTCGATCTTCGACAACGTGGCCGCCGGGCTGCGCCTGACCGGGACCCGCGAGCGACAACCTGCGCGAGCGCGTGCACAGCGCGCTGCGCGCGGTCGGGCTGTGGGACGAGGTCAAGGACCGTCTCGAACGCTCCCGGCATCGGCCTCTCCGGCGGCCAGCAGCAGCGGCTGTGCATCGCCCGCACGATCGCCGTCGAGCCCGAGGTGATCCTGATGGACGAGCCCTGCTCGGCGCTCGATCCCGGTGGCCACGCTGAAGGTCGAGGAGCTGATCGACGAGCTCAAGGAGCGCTACACGATCGTGATCGTCACCCACAACATGCAGCAGGCGGCGCGGGTGGCCAACACGACGGCGTTCATGCTCGACGGCGAGCTGGTCGAGCACGCGCCGACCAACGAGATCTTCACCAACCCCAAGGACGAGCGCACCGAGCGCTACGTCACCGGGAAGTTCGGCTAAGCGGCGGAGCTGCCATGCACGAGACCCGCCACCAGTTCCGCGAGGACCTGAAGGGGCTCGAGCGGCAGGCCCTGGGCGGGCTCGACCTGGTCACCCAGCAGCTCGACCGGGCGCTCGAGGCGATCAGCTACCAGGACGTCGAGCTGGCCGGGATGGTCGTCGCCGACGACGACCGCGATCGACGGCCGCTACCTGGAGGTGCACCAGGGGATCCTCTCGCTGCTGGCCCGCCAGGCGCCGGTGGCCGGCGACCTGCGGATCGTCGCCGCGCTGCTGCACATCATCCGCTGCGTCGAGCGGATGGGCGACCAGTGCGTCAACATCGCCAAGCTCGTGCCGCTGTCGGGCTACGAGGCGCCCAAGGACAAGGACATCCTCGACGCGATCGAGCGGATGGGCCAGCTCGCCCGCTCCCAGGTCGCCCAGGCCAAGGAGGCGTTCGCCGCGCGCAACGTCGAGCTGGCCCAGGACCTGGTCCGCCAGGACGCGGAGATCAACCGGCTCAACCGGGAGATCTTCCGGCGCGCGGTCGACGTCGGCGACGACCCCGAGGTGCGCGAGTGGGCGATGTTCATGATCCTCGTCGCGCGCTGCCTGGAGCGGATCGGCGACAACACCGTCGACATCGCCGAGCAGGTGGTGTTCGTGGTCACCGGCCTGTTCCGCGAGTTCGCCGACGCCTCGACCTCGCCTGAGACGCCGGTCGTCTAGCCCGTCGGCAGCTAGCGCTCGTCGCTCAAGCGCGTAGACCCGGACCGTCTCGCGCTTGCCTCGCAGCTCGACCCGGTGCGCTCGGCCAGCGCTGGGTGCTCGTCGCTGAGCAGCTCCTTGGTCGCGCTCGGCCAGCAGGATCGTGTCGCCGGTCTCGCGGGTGGCCGCCTCGACCCGCGCGGCGACGTTGACCGGGTCGCCGATCACGCTGAACTCGAGGCGGCCGGCGCCGCCCACGTTGCCCGCCACCACGGTGCCCGAGTTGAGCCCGATCCCGAACTCGAGCCCGTGCTCCGAGTTCGTTCTCGCCGGCGATCTCGATCGCGGTGGCCAGCGCCTGGTCGGCATGATCGGGCTGGCGCCGCGGGGCGCCGAACACGGCCAGCAGGCCGTCGCCGACGAACTTGTCGACGCGGCCGCCGTGGTCGTGGATGATCGGCACGATCTGCTCGAACAGCTCGTTGATGGCTGACGACCACCTCGTCGGCCGGCGTGCGCTCGGCGAAGCCGGTGAAGTCGCGGATGTCGATGAACATGACCGTCACCTCGACCTCCTCGCCGCTGAGGCTGGTGCCCTCCTCGAGGATGTGCTCGGCCACGTCGGGATCGACGTAGGTGCCGAACGCCTCGCGGATCCGCTCGCGCTCGGCCAAGCCGGCCGACCATCTGGTTGAAGCCGAGCTGGAGCTGGCCGATCTGGGTGCCGTCGTAGACGGGCACGCGCACGTCGAGGTCGCCGCCCTGGACCTCGGCCAGGGCCCGGCGGACCGAGTCGAGCGGGTCGGCGGTGGCGCGGGCGGCCACGGTCACCGACGAGCAGCCCGACGGCGATTCCGGTTCCCCCCAGGACGACCATCGCGACGCCCAGCTTGTGCGACGGTGGCCGTCGCGGTCTCCGGTGAGGGCGAGGACCCCGATCGCCACGAGGCCCAAGACCGGGAGGCCGGTGCCCAGCAGCCAGGCCAGCACCGCCCGCGTGGCCACGCCGGGCACCGAACCGCCGCTCGGGTCCCCTCGGCCAGAGGCCCGCGCCGCCGCCGGGCGCAGCAGCAGCTCGGTGAGCAGGTACGCACATGCGGCGGTGACGATGCCCGCGCAGGGCGATCAGCACGGCGACGCGCATGGCCAGCTGGGCGGAGTAGTCGATCGTTGAGAGCCCGAACAGGACCGCGGCGACGAGCCACAGGCTGAGCTGGAGCGCGAACAGGCGCAGGGGCGCCGTAGAGCACGATGCGCTGCTCCTGGAGCGTGGCCGGGCGCTCCTCGAGTCAGCCAGCGCTTAGCCGGAACATGCGCCAGGTGCCCGACCACCACCCCGAGCGGGATCGCGATGGCGACGTAGATCACGGCGACGGTCGCGTTCACCGAGCGGACGTGGACGCGTGGGCGATCGCCGGCAGCGGCACGACGAAGGCGGCGATCACCAGCACGGCGGCGGCGCCGATCAGGTTGGTGAGCACGATCACCAGCGTCAGCACGAACTGTCCGATCCGCCAGATCGTCTTGCCCGGGAGGTCGCTCTCGCCCGGCCGGCGGCAGCTCGGTGAAGGCGGTGCGAAGGCTCGATCCCAGCTGGCTGGTCCCGGTCACGGCGAGGCGACCCTATCCGTTCGGAGAGTTTGCCCGCTACCGCGGGCTGGGGCGCGGCGCCTGCCGCCGGCGGACGACGATCAGCGCACCCGCGGTCGCCACCGCCGCCACCGCGAGGATCACCACCAGCACGGTCGATGAGCTGCTCGAGCTTGACCGGCCGACGCCGGGAACGCCGCTGACCGGGTGACCCGAGGCCGCGGCCAGCTTCGCCACCGCATTCGCCGCCGCGCTGGCCAGGGCGTCGGGGGTGCGGCCGGTGGGCTTGGGGAGTGCCGCGGCCGCCTGCACGGCCTTCGCGTTCATGCCCTGGACGCCATAGCCCGCCGCCATCACCACCAGCAGGGGCTGCTTGGTCTGGAAGCTGATCTCCTGGTCAAGGAAGTTCGCGTACTGCTGCGGGCGGCCGAACAGGTCGGGGATCACGCCCAGGTCGACGGGCGCACCGATCAGCGCCACCTTGACCGGGAAGCCCGCCTTCTTGGCCGCCGCCGTCACGGCGTTGAGCGTCGTCTCGACGCCGCGCGAGGTGGCCGGCTGGTAGGGGTAGAAGACGTTCTCGCCGAGCAGGACATCGCTCGCCGGGTCGCCGTCGGCCAGCGCGCGGGCCGGGTGCAATGCGGCGACCGTCAGCGCCGCGGCGAGCGTGGCCGCCAGCGCAGCTGCGAGCAGCCTCACGGCGCCTCGACCAGGATCAACTCGAGCGGCTTCTGGACGCTCATCCGCAAAATGTAATGGGGCGCGTGCCTCTGGCTTATCCTGACGGGACCTTGGCCGCGCAGAATTCGAAGCGGCGCTCGCGCAAGCGACGCAATCCCGGTGGCGCTCCGCGCTCGATCGCCTCGGTCCGGCGCGAGCAGCGCCGCGAGCGCGAGCTGGCCATGGCCCGCCGAGAGCAACGTTCCCGCCGCCAGCTCGGAACCGAGGGCGACCGCCCGCCCGGGCCGTTCGGCGGCGTTCCCGTTTCCGAGATCGCCATCGCCTGCGGGCTGGTGGCGCTGGTCGTGTGGTTCGCCGTTGGCGGCGCCGGGAGCCTGTTGATCGTGGGGGTTGGGCTGTGCGCGCTGGGGGTCGTCGAGGTGACGGCGCGCGAGCACTTCTCGGGCTACCGCTCCCACACGACGCTGCTGGCCGCCATCCCGGCGTTGATCATCGGGATCGGCTTGACCTCGCTGATCGGCGGTGGCGGCGATCGCTCGGGGCTGCTGTTGCTGATCGCCGCCCCGGTCTTCGTCGGGCTGTTCTGGGTGCTGCGCAAGCGTTTTCAGATCGCCCGGCAGGCCCGGGTGGCCCGGCCCCCGGCGCCCGCGCCCCCCGGAACGCCGACCCCACCCGGCGCTTAGCTGCCAGTCACTCCTCGTCGGCCGAGCCCGGCTCGAAACGAGGCGGCGCATGCTGGTCGCGTCCGGCGGGTAGCACGCAGGCGCATGTCGGAGGGACCAGCCACGCACGTCCGCTGCTCGCGGTGTGAGCTCAACATCCGCGTGCACTCTTCGCTGCTGAGCCTCGATCGCTGCCCGCGCTGCTATGCCCACGAAGGCGTTGTCGTGCCGACAGGTCGCCCCAGCTTGTGGCCGCCGGGTGCGGCGACCTTCGGCCATCTGATGGTCACGACCGAATCCGACGGGGAGATCGTCATGCTGGCGCTGTACGGCAGCCTCGACCTGAGCGCGGAGGCGTGCGCGCTCAAGCCGATCCGCCGGGCGCTGACGCTCGGCGCCACCCACCTGGTGATCGATCTGAGCGGCGTGGAGTTCATGGATTGGATCGGTCTCCAGGTGCTGCTCCTGGCTCGCCGCGAGGCGCTCGAGGCGGACCGCCAGCTCACGCTGCTGCGCGGGCCCGACCACATCCACCGGATGCTCGAGCTGACCGGCGCCGCGCAGCTGTTCTCGTTCGGGGACTAGGCCTTCGCCGGTGCCGGCGCGGGAGCGGGCGGCTCGGCGGATTCGGCGGACTCGGCCGGCGTCACCGGGAGCTGCAGCTTGAACACGGCGCCGCCGTCGGGGGCGTTGGCCGCGCTGACCGAGCCGCCAATTTGTTCGGTCACCTGGCGCACGATCGCCAGCCCGAGGCCGCTGCCCTGCTTGCCGCGGGTGTTGGCCCCGCGGAAGAAACGGTCGAACACGTGGGGGAGGTCCTGCTCGTCGATGCCCGACCCGTGATCGCGCACGGTCACCCCACTGCCGTCGACCGTCACCTCGACGGTCCCTCCTTCAGGCGAGTGGCGAGCGGCGTTGTCCAGCAGGTTGTTGATCGCCCGGTGCAAACGGTCGGGTACACCCTCGACGATCACCGGATCGAACTTGGTCTCGAAGTGAATCCCCGGGGAATGTCGCTGGGCCCGGGCCACCGACTCCTCGGCAATCCGGTCCACGCGAACGTCCTCGGCCGAGCCCTCGGGAAGATCGCCCCGGGCCAGCTCGATCAGGTCACCGATCAGCGCCGTCAGCTCACCCGTCTGCTCGACCACGTCGTAGAGCAGCCGGCGCCGATCCTCCTCGTCGAGTCCGGGATCGGCCAGCAAGACCTCGACGTTCGTGCGCAGGCTGGTGATCGGCGTGCGCAGCTCGTGCGACGCGTCGGCAACCAGCTGCCGCTGGGCGCGGACCGACTCGTCCAGCGCGGCCCGCGAGCCCTGGAGGTGGGCGAGCATCTCGTTGAACCTGCGGGCCAGTTGCCCGACCTCGTCGTCCGCGTGCACCACCAGCCGCAAAGAAAGGTCGTCGGTCTCGCCGATGTGCTCCGCCGTCTGCGTGACCTCGGACAGGGGCGCGAGGACGCGTCGCGCGGCCAGCCGGCCGAGCGCGGCGGCGAGGGCCATCCCGCCCGCCAGCAAGACGAGCAGGATCAGGCGCAGGTGCGAGAGCACGTGGTCGGTCGGGGAGAGGGGACGGGCCAGCTGGACCGCCACCGTGGCCATCTGCCCGTTCCCGGCCAGGGTCAGCGGGATGGTCATCATCCGCAGGTGGTTCTGCCCGGCGTTGACATCGGACAGGAAGGCGCTGGCGTTGCCATTGGCCACCGCGATCGTGTGCGCGTTCACCGGTAGCGCGAGCCCGCCCTTGCGCCCCACCGCGGCCCCGTTGGCCGCCACGAACTGGACGTACTGGGCCGGTCCACCGGCGCTGGCCGGAATCCCGGGCAGGGGTTGAGCGAGGGCACGAAAGTCGCCGTGCTGGAAGGCCGCCGCCTGGGTCCTGAGCGCGGTGTCAACCTCACCACGGAGCTGGTTGCGCACCACCCAGTAACAGATGGCGGCGGCGAGAATGACCGCCACGGCGACGGCCGCGGCGGCAACCATCGAGACCCTCCGGCGCAGCGGCATCGTCAGTCCCTCAGAACGTAGCCGATCCCCCGGACCGTGTGCAGGAGACGCGGTTCGTCCTCGGCCTCGGTCTTGCGCCGCAGGTAGCCCATGTAGACGCCAAGCGCGTTCGAGGTCGGACCGAAGTCATAGCCCCAGACATTCTCGAAGATGGTCGAGCGGGTGAGCACCTGGCGGGGGTGACGCATGAACAGCTCGAGCAGCAGGAACTCGGTCTTGGAGAGCTCGATCAGGCGATCGCCGCGCCGCACCTCGTGCGGGATCGGGTCGAGGACCATGTCGGCGAAGTGCAGGACTTCTCCCTCCTCGGCGCCGTCGCCGGAGCGGCGCAGGAGCGCCCGCAGGCGGGCCTGCAGCTCGCGCAGAGCGAACGGCTTGACCAGGTAGTCGTCGGCGCCGACGTCGAGGCCCTGGACGCGATCGTCGATCGCGTCGCGCGCGGTCAGCATCAGGATCGGCGTGCGGTCACCCGCCTGCCGCATCCGCCGGGCCACCTCGAGCCCGTCGAGGCGGGGCATGGCGACGTCGAGAATCACGGCGTCGGCGGGAGTGCGAGCCTGCACGTCAAGCGCCTGTTCGCCATCGGCGGCGAGCTCGACGTCGTAGCTGTCAAGCCGCAGGGCACGCTCGAGCGCCCGCCGGACCGCGGGCTCATCGTCGACTACCAGTACGCGCGCCACGACGACAATGATGGCGCTTGCGCGTAAAAGTTCGTGAAGAAGGCCTTTCAGAGGCTGTGCGCTACCTTCGCCTCGTGCGCGATCCGCTCGGACTCAACGAACGCTTCTTCGCCTTCTTCTACCCGCGGCTGGTGCAGCGCGCCGAGGACGCCGGCCAACGCGAGACGCGCCGGGACCTGGTTTCACACGCGCGCGGGCGCACGCTCGAGCTCGGTGCCGGCAGCGGACTGAACGTTGATCACTACACCGACGCGGTCACCGAGCTGATCCTCACCGAGCCCAGCCCGCACATGCTCGCTCACCTGCGCCAGGCGCTCCGCGAGCACCCGCCCAAGGCGCAGTCGTGGAAGCTCGTCCAGACCGGCGCGGAGGAGCTGCCCTTCGAAGATCAGAGCTTCGACACCGTGGTCTGCACCTACGTGCTGTGCACGGTCCCGGACCCCGAGCGCGCGGTGGCCGAGGTGGCGCGGGTGCTGCGCCCCGATGGGGTGATGCTGTTCCTCGAGCATGTGCATGCCGGCGAGGGGACGATGCTCGGCCGCGTCCAGGATCTGGTCGAGCTCCCGCACCGCTACATCGCCGCCGGCTGCCATCCCAACCGGCGGACGGGCGAGCTGCTCGAGGCCTCGCCGCTCCAGGTCGAGCGCCTCGAGCGGGGCAACCAGCCCGCGTCGCTCCCCACCGTTCGGCCGACGATCATGGGGGCCGCGCGCCGGGCGGCCTAGACGAGCAGTGGCCTCCAAGCAGAAGCTCGATCGCTACCAGGCCAAGCGCGACTTCGCGGCCACGCCGGAGCCGTCCGGGCAAGGCGATTCGACGGCCCGGACGGACCAGCCTCGCTTCGTCATCCAGGAGCACCACGCCACCCGGCTGCACTGGGATCTCCGGCTCGAGCACGAGGGGGCGCTCGCCTCGTGGGCCGTGCCCAACGGCATCCCTCCCGATCCGGCCGAGAACCGCCTGGCCGTGCACACCGAGGACCATCCGCTCGAATACCTCGAGTTCGAGGGCGACATCCCCAAGGGTGAGTACGGGGCGGGGACGATGCGGATCTGGGACCGGGGCACGTTCGAGATCCACAAGTGGGAGGAGCGCAAGGTCGAGGTCACCTTCCACGGCGAGCGCATCGAGGGTCGATACGGGCTGTTCCCGATCGGTCGCCCCGGCGCCAACGAGAACGACTGGATGATCCATCGCATGGATCCGGCCTCGGACCCCGAGCGGGAGCCGATGCCCGAGCGGATCGTGCCGATGATGGCTCAGCCCTCGCCGCTGGTTCCCCGCGACGAGCGCAACTGGTCATTCGAGGTCAAGTGGGATGGGGTGCGGGCGATCGCCTACGTGCAGCCCGGCCGGCTTCGTCTGGAGAGTCGGAACCTCAACGACGTGACCGAGGCCTACCCCGAGGTCCGCGGGCTGCTCAAGGTGCTGGGGATGCGCGACGCCGTGTTCGACGGTGAGATCGTGGCCTTCGACGAGGCGGGCAAGCCGAGCTTCGAGCTCCTCCAGCGCCGGATGCACGTCACCTCGACCTCGGCCGTCCGTCGCCTCAGCTCCTCGACGCCGGTCGTCTACGCGATCTTCGATCTGCTCTACCTCGACGGCCATTCGCTGATGGAGCTCCCGTACGCGCAGCGGCGCGAGCAGCTCGAAGCGCTCGAGCTCTCCGGCCCGGCCTGGCGTGTGCCCGCCGCCCACCCGGGCGACGGCGAGCTGCTGCTCAAGGCGACCGAGGCCCAAGGGCTCGAGGGGATCGTGGCCAAGCGGCTCGACTCCCGCTACGAGCCGGGCCGGCGCGGCGGCGCCTGGCTGAAGATCAAGCACACCCGCCGCCAGGAGCTGGTGATCGCCGGCTGGATTCCGGGCGAAGGCCGGCGCGCGGAGCGGATCGGGGCGCTGCTGCTCGGCTACTACGAGGACGCGCGCTTCCGCTTCGCCGGCCGGGTGGGAACGGGGTTCACCGAGAAGACGCTGGCCGATCTGGCTCGGCGCCTGAAGCCTCTGCGCCGCGATTCGAGCCCGTTCGATGCCGCGCCCAAGCTCCCTCGCAACACGGTGTTCGTGGAGCCCTGCCTGGTGGCCGAGATCGAGTTTCGCGAGTGGACGAACGAGCGCGTGCTGCGGGCGCCGTCGTTCAAGGGACTGCGCGAGGACAAGGCGCCGCGCGAGGTGACGCTCGAGGGGGCCGAGCCGGCCGACGCGCCCGCCGACGGCTCGCCGCAGTCGCTGTTCGACGAGGTCAGCGAGCTCCCCGAAGCCTCGCTCGAGGTGCTGACCGAGGGCCGCCGGCTGAAGCTCTCCAACTGGGACAAAACGCTGTTTCCCCAGGCCGGCTTCACCAAGGGCGACTTGATCTCGTACTACGCCCAGGTGGCGGCGGTTCTGCTGCCCCACCTGCACGACCGCCCGCTCACGCTCAAGCGCTACCCGAACGGGGTCGACGCTCCCTACTTCTACGAGAAGCAGTCGCCCTCGCACCGGCCCGAGTGGGTGGCCACGGCGAAGATCGGAGACATCAACTACACGCTCGCCCAGGATCGGCCGACGCTGGTGTGGCTGGCCAACCTGGCCGACGTCGAGCTGCACACCTCGCTGTCCCTGGCCCAGCGGATCGAGCGGCCGACGATGCTCGTGTTCGATCTCGATCCGGGAGCACCGGCGGCGATCGTCGAGTGTTGTGAGGTGGGGCTGGTGCTCCACGGCCTGTTCTCCCAGCTCGGCCTCGAGACCGTGGTCAAGACCTCGGGATCGAAGGGCCTCCAGGTCTACGTCCCCCTCAACGTTTCTGTCACCTACGAGCAGACCAAGCCGTTCGCCCGCCGGGTGGCCGAGTTGCTCGAGCAGCGGATGCCGAAGCTCGTGGTCTCGCGGATGACCAAGCGGCTGCGCCCGGGGAAGGTGCTGGTCGACTGGAGCCAGAACGACGTCCACAAGACGACGGTCAACGTCTACTCGGTACGCGCGCGCGAGAGACCAACTGTCTCCACCCCGGTCAGCTGGGAGGAGGTCTCCGCCTGCCGCGAGGCCGGCGACCCCGAACTGCTCACCTTCGACACCGCGCAGGTGCTCCGCCGGGTGCAGGAGCAGGGCGATCTGTTCGCCCCCGCGCTCACGCTCTCCCAGCAGCTTCCAAGCGCGGGTTAGGATGGCCCCCGAATGGATCCGATCACGCTACGGAACCGTCTGCTGGTCGCGACCGGGATGTGGAAGGAGGCGACCGGCGAGCCTCTGCCGCGCATGCCTCCGGGCGATCCGGCGGAGCAGATCCAGGCCTTCGAGCTCCAGCTGGTCAACCGCCTGTGGGAAACCGCCACGCCCGAGAACGCGCGCGAGGTGGCCGACCGCACCTGGGACCTGGTCCACGACCGCCCCGACGGCGACCCGGTCAAGCGGCGGGTGGTCGAGTGCCACGAGGCGCTGGCCCGGATGACCCGCCTCGGCGATTGAACCTAGAAATGCAGCACGAGCGCCACTACACGCTCGCCCAGGCCAGCGCGGTGCGCGGCTGGGTGAGCGAGCGGGTGGCCTGGATCCGCGACGCCCAGGCCCAGCTCGTGGCGCTCGGCCGCCGCGTCCCGGACGCGCTGGCGGAGATCGATCCGAATGCCGGCGGCTCCTACCCGGGGCGGGAGATCGCAAGGCCGCTGGTCGAGCTCGGGCGCGCCGTGGGTGAGCTCGAGGCGGTGGACGTCGTCCTGCGCGACGTCGAGCGCGGGCTGATCGACTTTCCCTCGCTGCGCGACGGCCAGGAGGTCTACCTGTGCTGGCTCGTGGAGGAGGAGGAGATCGGCTACTGGCACGAACCCGAGACGGGGTTCGCCGGCCGCCAGCCGCTCTGAGTCAGGTGATGCTCGGCGCTTCCAGCGGGTCGGCGACCTCACGGTTGCGAGGCAGCCCAGCCGCGGAATAGGCCACGGCCTCGTCGACCGTCTCGTGCTCGAGCAGCGCCGCGACGAGCGAGTCGAGGTTGTCGCGATGGGTGCGCAGCAGGTCGCTGACCTCGGCGTAAGCGGCCTCGACGATCCGCCTGACCTCCTCGTCAACCAATCGCTGGGTGGCTTCAGAGGTCTCCGAGACGCCGGGCAAAAACGGGCCCATCCCGTCGATCGGGAGCACCGCCACCGGCCCGATCGCCGGGCTCATCCCCCAGCGGCCGACCATGTGGCGAGCGATCTGGGTCAGGTGCTGGATGTCGGACTCGGCGCCGGTGGTGAGGTCGCCGAACACCAGCTCCTCGGCCGCGCGCCCGCCGAGCGCGACCTTGATCTGCCCGAGTAGGTTGCGCTCGTCGAAGTTGAAGCGGTCGGCGTCGGGGGCCGAGAACGTGACTCCGAGCGCGCGCCCGCGGGGGATGATCGAGACCTTGCGCACCGGGTCGGCCCCGGGGGTGAGCATCCCCACGATCGCGTGGCCGGACTCGTGGTAGGCCGTCCGGCGGCGGTCCTCCTCGCTCAGCATCACCTTGCGCTCGGCCCCGAGCACGATCCGCTCGAGCGAGACCGAGAAGTCCTCCGGGGTGACCTCGTCGTGGTTCATCCGCGCCGCCCACAGGGCCGCCTCGTTGACCAGGTTGGCCAGGTCGGCACCGACCATCCCGGGCGTCGAGGCGGCGAGCGCCCCGAGGTCGACGTCGTTGGCCAGCGGGACCGAGCGCGTGTGCACCCGGAGGATCGCCTCGCGGCCGGCGCGGTCTGGCGGCTGCACGGTGACCCGGCGGTCGAACCGGCCGGGGCGGAGCAGGGCCTGATCGAGGATCTCGGGCCGGTTGGTCGCGCCGAGCACGATCACGCCGGTGCGGGGGTCGAAGCCGTCCATCTCGGTGAGGATCTGGTTGAGCGTCTGCTCGCGCTCGTCGTGACCACCGGAGATGTTGGCGGCGCCGCCCGCGCGGGCGCGACCGATCGCGTCGAGCTCGTCGATGAAGATGATCGCCGGCGCTGCCTTCTTGGCCTGCTCGAACAGGTCACGCACGCGCGAGGCCCCGACCCCGACGATCATCTCGACGAACTCGGACGCGGACATCTGGAAGAAGGGCACGCCCGCCTCGCCGGCCACCGCCCGGGCGAGCAGCGTCTTACCGGTGCCGGGCGGCCCGCTCAGCAGCACTCCGCGCGGGATCCGGCCGCCCAGGCGCAGGTACTTGTCCGGGTTCTTGAGGAAATCGACGATCTCGGTCAGCTCCTCCTTGGCCTCATCGATCCCGGCCACGTCGTTGAACGTCACCGGCTGCTCGGAGCCCTCGACCAGCCGGGCTCGGGAGCGCCCGAACGACATCAGCCCGCCCGCGCCCCCGGCGGCTCCCGCCGCCCGGCGCATGATGAAGAAGAACAGGAGCACGAACAGCAGCGTCGGGCCGAAGCCGTAGAGCAGGCTCTCGAGCAGGGACGGACCGCTCGAGGGGTTCTTGGCGTCGATCGTGACGTTGTGCTTCTGGAGCAGCTGCGAGAGCTGGGTGTTGTTGGCGAACGACGGGACCTGGGTCGAGAAGCTCTTCGTGGCCTGGGCGCTGGAGCTGTCCGCCGGGTACTTGACCTCGTGGTAGAAGGTCCCCTGGATCGAGTCGGCGGTGGAGGAGATCTCGCTGACGTTGTTGTCCTGGACCTGCGTCAGGAAGGTCGGGCTGTAGGGGATGCGAACCCGCGTGGTCGGCTTCAGCGCCTGCGAGGAGATCCAGAAGTTGAGCGCCAGCAGCGCCACGATCAGCAGGACCACCAGCCACCTGGCGTTGGGACCGCTGGGGGGTTTGGCGCCGCCCGTCGTCGCCGGTCGGCCGCGCCCGTCAGGCGCGGGGGTCACCCGCCAGCCGGCCGGCCGTCCCTGATCACCCGAGTTGTCCCGGGGGAGGTTCTGGCGCCCATTGGGCTGATCGGCCATGTCTTGATTGTGGCAACCGCCGCTACCCGTCTTCCAATCTTCTTCGGAACGAGTCGGCGCCGAGCACGGCCGCCCCTTCGGCCGAGGCGCGCTCGGCCAGCCACCGGTCCGAGGTGACGACCATGACGTTGGCCGGATCGGGGTCCTGCTGCAGCCGCCGGACGATCTCGTCGTCGGCGGCGTTGCGCTTGGCTCGCGGGGCGTGGGCGATCTCGATCACCGAGGAGCGGATCGGCGGGGAGGGGGCCCGCTCAAACACCACCGTCACGTCCTCCGCCTCGCTCGCGGCCCAGCGCTCGAGCATGTCCACCAACCGCAGCATCGCCGCGTCGCGGTCGCGCCACCAGGCATCGGGCCGCGTGCCGATCACGTTCATCCCGTCGATGAGCCAGCGCCGCACTAGTCGTCGCTCCTCGGCGCGCGCCGGGCGCGCTTTCGCTCGGCCTGGCGGCGCTTGGCCTCGAGCCGCCGCCGCCGCGCGGCCTCACTCGGCCGGGTCGGCCGGCGCGCTCGGGGGATGGTGAGCGCGCTCGCCAGGCGACGGCGCAGACGCTCCAGCGCCAGCTCGCGGTTGCGCGCCTGGCTGCGCGCGTCCTGCGCCAACGCGGTCACGCGGGGTCCGCAGCGGGCGATGATGCGCCGCTTCTGCTCGTCGCTCAGGGCCGCCGAGGCCTCCACGTCGAACACCGCCTCGATGCGCGAGGCGGTCACGTTGGCGTGCTGGCCGCCGGGCCCCGAGGAGCGCGAGGCGCGGACCGTCACCTCGCTCAGCGGAATCGCCGCGTGGCGGCCGAGCTGCATGGGATCCTCCATCCGCTGAAGGATGACTGCTTTGCCGCGGGGAGCCGTGATACCGTGGCCCGCCGTAAGGCCGCCGGACAACGGGCGGCGAAGGCAGGTGCAGGCGCCGGGGCATCCTCCGCGGAGCAGCACTGATAGCTACGGAGGACAACTCCACATGCCAACAGGAACAGTCAAGTGGTTCAGCGACGAGAAGGGGTTCGGCTTCATCACGCCCGATGACGGCAACCGAGACCTGTTCGTCCATCACTCGAGCATCAACGCCGACGGCTACCGCTCGCTCGCCGAGGGGGCCAAGGTCTCCTACGAGGAGGAGGCCGGGCCCAAGGGCCCGAAGGCGATCAACGTCCAGAAGGTCTAGCTAGATCGGGATGGCCGGGCCGCATGCGGCCCGGCCCGGTCGGGCGCATGCGCCCGACCGCGGACCGGTGCATGCACCGGTCCGAACCACTTAAAGGGCATGGCGGACGCGGCGACAATCTCTTCCTTGGCCACGGCGGGCGGGACGCTCGTCCTCGCGGTGGCCACCTTCAGCTCCGTGCGCTCGGCCAATCGCTCGGCGCGGGTGGCCGAGATGTCGTTGATGGCGGGCGTGCGCCCGGTCCTGATCCCGTCGCGGGAGGACGACCCGCACGAGCGGGTCGGGTTCGGGGACGGGGTGCTGGTGAGCGTGCCCGGCCACGGCGCCGCGGTCAGCGTCGCCGAGGGCAACATCTACATGGCGATCGCCCTGCGCAACGGCGGCTCGGGCCTGGGCGTGATTCATGGCTGGCGGGCCGAGGCGCCCGAAGGCGGCCTGTCCCCGGCCGGCATGCCGGCGCCGGCGCTTGAGGAGTTCCAGGACCAGCAGCGCGATCTCTACATCCCCGCCGGCGACACCGGCTTCTGGCAGGGACGGCTCCGAGACGGGAGCCACGACCAGTACGAGGCGGTCCGGGCCGCGGCGGGCAGCGGCAGCCGGATCATGGTCGATCTTCTCTACGGCGACTACGAAGGCGGGCAGCGGACGATCGCCCGCTTCGGGGTCACGCCATGGCCGGAGATCGAGGGAGAGCGGGCCGATGTGCTGCGCTACTGGAACGTCGATCGGGGCGACCCGCGGTGACCGTCGAGGCCACGGTCTAGAATCGGGATAGACGTGAATAAGACGGTCGAAGAGCGCGAGCGGGTCGTAATCCGTTTCGCGGGGGATTCGGGCGACGGGATGCAGCTGGCGGGCAGCCGCTTCACCGACGCCACTGCCGTGGTCGGCAACGACCTGGCCACGCTGCCGAACTTCCCGGCGGAGATCCGGGCCCCCGCGGGCACGCTGGCCGGCGTGTCGGCCTTCCAGATCCACTTCGCCTCCCGGGACATCCTCACCCCCGGTGACGCGCCCAACGTGCTCGTGGCCATGAACCCCGCGGCCCTGCGCGCCAACCTGCCCGAGCTCGAGCGCGGCGCCACGATCATCGTCAACGAGGACGCGTTCGCCAAGCGCAACCTGGACAAGGCCGGGTACTCGTCGAACCCGCTCGAGGACGATTCGCTCAGCGCCTACCGCGTCCACCGGATCCCCATGACCACGCTGACCCAGCGGGCCGTGGAGGCGATCGAGGGCGCCTCGACGCGCGACGCCAGCCGGGCCAAGAACCTGTTCGCGCTCGGCGTGCTGTCGTGGCTCTACGGCCGCCCGGCCGACGTGACCAAGCGCTGGATCGAGCAGAAGTTCGCCGGCAAGCCTGCGGTGATCGAGGCCAACCTGGCCGCCTTCAACGCCGGCTGGTCGTTCGGCGAAACCACCGAGCTGCTCGACGTTCAGTACCGCGTCCCCGCGGCCACCGACGTCGCGCCCGGGGTCTACCGCAACGTCAACGGCACCACGGCGCTGGCCCTCGGGCTGATCGCCGCCAGCGTGCGCAGCCGCCTACCGCTGGTGCTCGCGAGCTATCCGATCACGCCGGCCTCCGAGCTCCTGCACGAGCTCTCCCGCCACGCCGCCTTCGGCGTCTCGACCATCCAGGCCGAGGACGAGATCGCCGCCGCGGGCATGGCCCTCGGGGCGGCCTTCGGCGGCCGGCTCGGCGTGACCGCGACCAGCGGGCCGGGAATGGACCTGAAGGCGGAGACGATCGGGCTGGCCGTGGCGCTCGAGCTGCCGATGATCGTCGTCGACGTGCAGCGCGCCGGCCCGTCGACCGGGATGCCGACCAAGACCGAGCAGTCCGACCTGCTGATGGCCCTGTACGGGCGCCACGGGGAGTCGCCGCTGCCGGTGATCGCGCCGAGCACGCCCGGGGGGTGCTTCGACGCCGCCTTCGAGGCGGCCTCGATCGCCATCCGATACCGGACGCCGGTGATCCTCCTCTCCGACACCTTCCTGGCCTCCTCCTCGGAGCCGTGGCTGGTCCCGGGAGTGGACGGGCCTGCCCTCGATCGAGCCGGGCTTCGCCGAGGCCTCCGAGGCCGAGTTCTTGCCGTACGTGCGGGACGAACGGCTGGCCCGGCCGTGGGCGGTCCCCGGGACGCCCGGTCTCCAGCACCGGATCGGCGGCCTCGAGAAGGCCGACGGGAGCGGCAACATCTCCTACGACCCGGCCAACCACGCCCGCATGACCGAGCTGCGCGCGGCCAAGGTGGCGGGGATCGCCGAGGACGTGCCGCCCCTGGTGGTCGACTCCGAGCCCGACGCGCGGCTGCTCGTGCTCGGGTGGGGGTCAAGTGAAGGGGCGATCCGGGCCGGGCTGCGGCGGGCGCGGCTCGCCGGGCACCGGGCGGCCAGCGCGCACCTGCGCCATCTCAATCCCCTGCCCGCCAACACCGGCGACGTGCTGCGCTCGTTTGACCGCGTGCTCGTCCCGGAGATGAACTCAGGCCAGCTGGCACAGATCCTGCGGGCGAAGTTCCTGGTCGACGTCGAGTCGTTCTGCAAGGTGCAGGGCCAGCCGATCTTCGCCGGCGAGATCGAGCAGCAGATCGCGGAGCGGCAATGAGCGCGACGGTGGCGGGCGGCGACGGCGGGCTGACCAAGGTCGACTTCCAGTCCGACCAGGAGACCCGCTGGTGCCCGGGCTGCGGCGACTACGCCGTCCTCTCGGCCGTCCAGCAGTTCATGCCCGAGCTGGGCATCCCGCCCGAGCGGATCGTCTTCATGACCGGGATCGGCTGCGCCGGGCGGTTCGCCTACTACATGAACACCTACGGGCTGCACGGCATCCACGGCCGCGCCCCGGCGCTGGCCACCGGGCTGGCCACCGCGCGCGAGGACCTCTCGATCTGGGTCGTGACCGGCGACGGCGACTCGCTCTCGATCGGCGGCAACCACCTGATCCACGCCCTGCGGCGCAACGTGCCGCTGAAGATCCTGCTCTTCAACAACCAGATCTACGGGCTGACCAAGGGCCAGGCCTCCCCGACCTCGGGCCTGGGCAAGATCACCAAGTCGACCCCGTTCGGCGTCTCCGACCATCCCTTCAACCCGGTCGCGCTGGCGCTGGGGGCCGAGGCCTCGTTCGTGGCCCGCACGATCGACCGCGATCGGCGCCACATGACCGAGGTGCTGCGCGCGGCGGCGGTCCATGAGGGGGCGGCGCTGGTCGAGATCTATCAGAACTGCCCGGTCTTCAACGATGGGGCGTTCGCGGCGCTGACCGAGAAGGACGTCAAGGATTTGAACCAGATCCGTCTGGAGGCCGGCGAGCCGATCCGCTTCGGGGCTGACGGGGAACGGGGGGTGGCGCGGGGTCCCGACGGAGGGTTGGAGATCGTCGAGGTCGCTTCGGTGGGCGAGGACGCCCTGATCGTCCACGACCCGGGGCGGCACGACTCGGGCCTCGCCTTCTCGCTCGCCCGGCTGGCCGAGAATCCCACCGGCCCGACCCCGATCGGGATCTTCCGCGACGTCTAGCGGCCGGTGTACGGGCGGACGGGGCGAGTCGCCGCCGAGCCCGCGTCCGAGCAGCAGCTCGGCGAGCTGCTGCTGTCCGGGGACACCTGGAGGGTGGGGTAGGCGCTTTCGCTGGGAGGCTGGCGAAGAAACCCGCCATATAGGCGGGTTTCTTCGCCAGCCTCAGCTCTGGGCTACGTAACCGCCCTCGGGCTCGAGCGGGAGCCCGGCTGCTTCCCAGGCGAGCAGGCCCCCACCCAGGTTGTGGGCGTTGAAGCCCGCCTCCTGGAAGGCCTGCGCGGCCATCCCCGAGCGGGTGCCGCTCCGGCAATAGAAGACGATCGGCCGATCGCGCGAGAGGGTCTCGAGCTCCGAGCCGAGCTGCATGAGCTCGATCCACCGGTCGCCGGCGATCCGGCCCGCCTCGTGCTCGTGCGCTTCGCGGACGTCGACCAGCTGGATCTCTCCCCGCTCCAGCCGCCCTGCCACGTCCTGCGGGGTGTAGTCGGCCATGGCCGGGAGCCTAGCGGGAGCGGGCCGGGCGGCGGATCGGGGGCCCGGGCGGCCCGTATGCCCGGGCCGACTGGGGGCCCGGGCGCCCTGCGCCCGGGCGATGGCCGGGGCCCTGCCGGGCGACTGGGGCCCGGGCCGCCCGTGTGTCCGGGCTGCCGGGCGCGGGCCGGGGCGGCGGCGATCTCCCGGCCAGCACCCCCCGAGGCCCTGCAATCTCTCGTTCAAATTGATGTGGTGACATTCATCCTGCAAGTGATGTAGGCTGCGCGCCGAAATAAGACCCAGCCGAATTCCCGGACGACAATCGTTTGGGGAACGGGGAACCCGAAGGAGCCATGGCTCCGCGGGGCGAATCGCCGGAATCCCGGCGTAGCGCGACTCTTTCAGCGCGAGCCCGACAGCTAACCCCGTAGGCGCAAGAAAGAGAAGGGGTTAGCTGTTGAGGAATACAGGATTTCCTGTTGGGCGGGTTGTTGCGGCCATTGTGTTTGTACCCGTGCTTATGGCGCTGATGGCAGCGTCGGCCGCGGCCGCGAGCAAGAAGGCGGAGGAGGCGTCCGGCGGGGCAGCCCTATTCGGCGGTCCAGCACCGTCGATTTCCACTGGTAGGCATCACTACGCGGGCGACTCGCGCCACATGGGCGACCGGCTCCTGAAGCCGGGAATGACCGGGCACGACGTCCGCGTGCTCCAGGACTACCTCTCCATCGCTGGCTTCAACACCGCGGTCGACGGGTCGTTCGGAGCGACGACCGAGCACAACGTGATCCGCTTCCAGCGCTCGCACAACCTGCGGGCAAACGGCGTCGTCACCTGGAACGTGCAGCAGTCCCTGCGGCTGGTCGTGGCCGAGATCTCGGCCGCCGCGCCTCCCGTCACACGCGCCCGCGTCGTCGGCGGACTGGCCGTCGCGCCGACCGACGCCCCGACGGCGATCAAGAACGTGATCATCGCGGCCAACCGCATCGCCTACAAGCCATACGTCTACGGCGGCGGTCACGGAAGCTGGAATTCCTCTGGCTATGACTGCTCGGGCTCGGTCAGCTACGCCCTGCACGGCGGCGGCCTGATTTCCGTGACCGAAGACTCGACCCAGCTGGAGTCCTACGGCGGCGCCGGTGCCGGCCGCTGGATCTCGATCTGGGCCAATGGCGGCCACGCCTATATGTACGTCGCAGGTCTGCGCTTCGACACCGCCGCCCAAGGCTCGACCGGCGGTTCGCGCTGGACCTCGGCCCGGACTTCCAACGCAGGCTTCATCGAGCGTCACCCCATCGGTTACTAGCCCCCACCCCCCAACGGCTACTGACCCGGGCCGGCCGCCCTTGGGCATGGGGCGGCGGGCGCGGGTCGGTAGCCGGGACCTTTGATTGGCGCGCCCCCGGGCTCCTCGAGCCCTCCGGCGCCCACGTGAATGGCGATTGACTTCCGGACGTCGGAAGTCAATCGCCATTCGACGTGCAGCGGGGCGGCGGCCCGGGCCCCCCGCGCCGCTGCTGCAAACCTCCGTCTACCGCAGCCGCTCCACCAGCATCGCCTGGCCCATGCCGCCGGCGACGCACATCGACTCGATGCCGTAGGTGCCGTCGAGGGTTTGGAGGCCGTTGAGCAGCGTGGTCATGATCCGGGCGCCGGTCATTCCGAACGGGTGCCCGAGGGCGATCGCGCCGCCGAACGGGTTGAGCTTCTCCTCGGGGATGCCCAGGTCTTCCTTGCAGGGGACGATCTGGGCGGCGAAGGCCTCGTTGATCTCGACCACGTCGATGTCCTCCATCTTCATCCCGCTCTCCTTGAGCAGGGCCTGGATGGCGGGAATCGGGCCGAGGCCCATGATCTCGGGGCGGATGGCGGCGACGGTCGAGGCGAGGATCCGGGCCCGAGGCTTCAGCCCCAGCGCCTTGGCCTTCTCCTCTGACATCACCAGGACCGCGGCGGCGCCGTCATTCAACGGGCAGGAGTTGCCGGCCGTCACGGTGCCGTCCTCCCGGAAGGCCGGCTTCAGCTTGCCGAGCACCTCCATGGTCGTGCCGGCGCGGGGTCCGTCGTCCTTGTCGACCACGGTGTCGGGGACGTCGATCTCGTTGCCCTCCTTGTCGACGTCCTTGTGCGCGGCCACGGGCACGGGCACGATCTCGGCGTCGAAGTGGCCGGAGTCGCGGGCCTCGACCGCCCGGCTCTGGGAGATGACCGCCCACTCGTCCTGCTGCTCACGGGTGACCTTGCAGCGCTCGGCCACGTTCTCGGCCGTCAGCCCCATCGGGATGTAGACGTCGTAGGCCGATCCGTCGGAGCCGTTCAGCTTCGGATGCTTGGCCTCCTCCATCATTCCTGCCCCGAGCCCGGCCCGCGAAACGGCCTCGACCCCGGCCGCGATGTACTGATCTCCCTCGCCGACCTTGACGGCGTGAAACGCCATCCGCAGCGTCTGCAGCGAGGAGGCGCAGAAGCGGTTCACGGTGCAGGCCGGGACGTGGTGGTCGATGCCCGCCAGCAGCGAGGCGTTGCGACCGACGTTGTAGCCCTGCTCGCCGATCGAGGAGGCGGCGCCCATCATCACGTCGCCGGTCTCGGCGAAGTTGACCTCGGGGTTGCGCTCCATCAGCGCGCGCAGGGGGATCGCGGCGAGCTCGTCGGCGCGGACGGTCTTCAGTGATCCCTTCATCGCCCGCCCGATGGGCGTGCGGATTGCGTCGACAATTACTGCCTCTGGCATGTGAGTTTCGGCCTCCTGGAGGTTTCGGGTTTCGTGGCGGCGTTCAGAGCCCGAGGCCCCGGACGCCTTTCTCGTTCCAACCGAGGTGATGCGCGAGCTCGTGGCGGACGGTCCGCGTGACCTGCGCCTTGAGCATCTCGGGATCGTGGCCGAAGTCGCGCAACAGCGTGTCGCGGAAGATCACGATCCGGTCGTGGAAGAAGTCGCGGGAGACGGTGTCGCCCTGGTAGAGCCCATAGGCGCGCTGACGGCGCCCGCCGTCGTCGACGACGATGGCCACATGCTCGAGCGCGCGGTGGAACTCGAGCGGCAGCTCGTCCACGGCTGAGCGTACGAGGACCTTGAAGTCGTCCTCGTCGTAGGGGTCGAAGAGCTCCTCGCTCGTCCTCGTCGTCGTAGTCGTCCTCGTAGTCCTCGCTGTCGCCCCAGGAGTCCTGGGCGGCCAGGCGCTCCGCGCGCTGGACGAGGGCCTCGAACTCTTCCTCGGACTCAGGGTCGCGCCAGCCGGCGAGCCGGATCATCACCAGCACGGCGGCACCGCCGATGATCACCGCACCGGCCCCGAACACCGCCAGCGCTTGGACGAACCGGAGCGCGAACGAGTCGCTGAACCCGGTGATCAGGCTGACCGCGCCGAGGCCGACGATCAGGCCCGCCAGGGCGGAGAGGAGGATGCGCTTCAGGGTGGGCGGCGATCCGCTCATCGCAGGGTCCTGGCGATGACCAGCCGCTGGATCTCGTTCGTGCCCTCGTAGATCTGGGTGATCTTGGCGTCGCGCAGCATCCGCTCGACCGGATACTCCTTGACGTAGCCGTAGCCGCCTAGCACCTGCACCGCTTCCACGGTGACGGCCATCGCGGTGTCGGAGCAGAACAGCTTGGCCATGGCCGAGTACTTGCCGACATCGGGATCGCCGCGGTCGACCTTGGCGCACGCCTGGTAGAGCAGCTCGCGTGCCGCCGCGCAACTGGTCTCCATGTCGGCGAGCTTGAACTGGATCGCCTGGAAGGAGTTGATCGGCTTGCCGAACTGCTTGCGTTCGCCGGCGTAGGCGGCGGCGTAGTCGGTGGCCCCCTGGGCGATCCCGAGTGCCTGGGCGGCGACGCCGAGGCGTGAGCGGTCGAGCGTGGCCATCGCCACCTTGAAGCCGTGGTTGACCTCCCCGATCACGTTCTCCTCGGGGACGCGCACGCCGTCGAAGATCGGCTGCCCGGTGGGCGAGCCCCGGATCCCCAGCTTGTGCTCGAGCTTGCCGACGCTGAAGCCGGGCCGGTCGGACTCGACCACGAAGGCGGTGATCCCCCGGGAGTGGCCGGCCTCCGGATCGGTTACCGCGAAGACGACGTAGAAGTCGGCGATCCCCAGGTTGGTGATCCAGTTCTTGGTCCCATCGATCACCCAGTCGTCACCGTCGCGTACGGCCCGCGTGAGCATCCCGCCCGGATCGGAGCCGGCGTCAGGCTCGGAGAGGGCAAACGCCGGGCTCCACTCGCCCGAGGCGCAGCGCGGCAGGAAGCGGGACTGCAGCTCCTCGGAGCCGAACAGCTTGATCGGCAGCGTGCCCAGCTCCTGGACCATCAGGATGAGCGCGGTCGAGGCGCAGGCCTTGGCGATCTCCTCGACCGCCATGTTCAGCATCAGCGTCCCGCTGCCCGTGCCGCCGTGCTCGGTCTCGAACGGCAGCCCCAGGATGTCCTGCTCGGCCAGCAGCTGGCGGAGGTCATGGGGGTACTCGGCCTTCTCGTCGATCTCGGCCGCCCTCGGCGCGACCCGCTCGCGCGCGATCTGGCGGATCGTGTCGCGGAAGTCCAGATGCTCCTGGGGGATCGTGTAGAGCTCAGCCAGTGCGGACATCAGTGCTTACTGATCGTAATCCACTCAGCGTGGCGGCATCCGCAGCGCTCCGTCGAGCCGGATCACCTCGCCGTTGAGCATCTCGTTCTCGACGATGTGCGCGGCCAGGGCGGCGAACTCCTCTGGTCGACCGAGCCGGCGGGGAAACGGCACCGCGTCGCCGAGCGCCTGCCGAGACTCCTCCGGGAGGCCGGCGAGCAGCGGCGTGTCGAAGGTGCCCGGGGCGATCGTGCACACGCGGACTCCCCGAGAAGAGAGATCCCGGGCCGCGGGCAGCGTCATCCCGACGATCCCGCCCTTCGAGGCCGAGTAGGCGACCTGGCCGATCTGGCCGTCGTAGGCGGCGATCGAGGCCGTGTTGATGCACACCCCGCGCTCACCCGCGCTGGTGGGCGCGTTCTCGAGCATCGCCGCCGCGGCCAGCCGCAGCACGTTGAAGGTGCCGATCAAGTTGATGCGGATCACGGTCTCGAACGGCTCGAGCTGGTGGGCTCCACGGCCGCTGGCCACCCGCTCGGCCCAGCCGACGCCGGCGCAGCACACGGAGATCCGCAGCGGCCCCTGACCGGTGGCCAGGTCGACCGCGGCGGTGACCGAGTCGGGATCGGTCACATCGGTGCGCACGAACTGCGCCCGCTCACCCAGCTCCTGCGCCAGCTGGCCGCCGCGCTCTTCGTTGACGTCGGCGATGACCACGCTCGCGCCCGCGCCGTGCAGCCGGCGGGCCGTGGCCTCGCCGAGCCCCGACGCGCCACCCGCGACCAGTGCCGTGCCATCACTGATTTGCATAGAAGGGAACCCTAACGGGGGGTGGGCACCCGGGTGCGCGCCCCTAACCGCGACGGCCCAGCGAGAGCGCGAACAGCTCGTCCTCGTCGGTGTAGAAGCGCTCGAGCGCCAACCCGGCGGCCGCGAAGTCGGCCTCGATCCGCCCCCGGGTGAACTTGGCGCTGATCTCGGTGCGGAGCTCCTCGCCGGCCGCGAACTCGATGCGCAGGTCAAGGTCGGCGATCAGCACGGTGCAGGGCCGCTTGGCCCGCAGCCGCATCTCGACCCATTCGTGGCGGCGGTCGAAGAAGGCCACGTGCTCGAACGACTCGGGGACGAAGTCGGCGTCGAGCTCGCGGTTGATCACGTGCAGGACGTTGCGGTTGAACTCGGCCGTGATCCCTTCCGCGTCGTCGTAGGCGGCCTCGAGCGTGGACGGATCCTTGACCAGGTCGGTGCCCAGCAGCAGCCGGTCCTGCGGCCTCAGCAGCTGGGCGAGGGCTCGGAGGATGCCGCGGCGCGTCCCGGGCGGGAAGTTGCCGATCGTCCCGCCGAGCAGGGCGACGATCCGGGGCTGACCGTCAGGGGCGGGAATTCCCTCGAGGTGGCGCTCGAAGTCGCCGACCACGCCGTGGACCTGGAGCCCGTCGTATTCCTCCACCAGCTGCGCCGCCGCCTCCTCGACCACGCTCTCGGAGACGTCGAGCGGGACGTAGCGTCGGAGCGTGCGCGCCGCCGCCATCGCGTCGAGCAGGATCCGGGCCTTCTCGGACGTGCCCGACCCCAGCTCGACCAGCTCCCCCGCGCCCGTCCGATCCACCACCTCGGCCGCGCGATCGCGGAGGATCGCCGTCTCGGTCCGGGTGGGGTAGTACTCGGGCAGCTCGCAGATCTGCTCGAACAGCTCGGAGCCGCGCGTGTCGTAGAAGTGCTTGGGGGGCAGCTCCTTGAACGGGCGAGTGAGCCCGTCAAGCACGTCGTTGGCCAGGCAGCGCTCGTCGGCCTCCGAGAGCCACGACTCGATCCTGATCTCGGCTGACTCGACGAGCGCCTTCACTGGGCCAGCCTCACCCCCGCGAAGATCTGGCGGCGCTCCGGGAAGTCCCAGTTGCGGAAGGTGGGGGACACGACGCGGGCACGAGTCGCCCACGAGCCGCCGCGCAGCACCTTGTAGCCGGAGCCGAAGAAGACCTGCGAGTACTCGCGGTAGGGGTAGGGGGCGAAGCCCGGGTAACCGCCGAAGTCACTGGCCGTCCATTCCCACACGTCGCCGATCATCCCCAGGCAGCCGTAGGGCGAAGCACCGAGGGGATGACTTTCGGCGCTCGCCGGGCCGCAGCCTCCGTGGTCCACGTTGGCATGGACGCCGGGAATCGGCGATTCGTTCCCCCACGGGAACGGCCGGGCTTCCTGCCGTTCCTGGTCCCAGGTCGCCGCCTTCTCCCACTCGAGCTCTGTGGGGAGCCGGGCGCCGTGCGCGCGGGCGAAGGCGTCGGCCTCGAACCAGGAGACGTGGACCACGGGTTGGTGCGGGTGCAGCGGGGTGAGCCCGGTGAGCGACCACTGCGCGTCCAAGCCCGCGGTCCAGCCCGCAGGTCTCGTGATGTCGTACTCCTCCTTCCACGCCCAGCCTTCGTCTGACCACCACTCGCGGCGGAGATAGCCACCGCCTTCGACGAAGGTGAGGTAGGTGGCATTGGTGACAGGGGAGCGAGCGATGCGATAGGAGCGGACATCGGTGCGGTGATGCGGCCGCTCGTTGTCGTAGGCGAAGCCGTGCTCGGGGGCGCCGATCGTGCACTCGCCACCCGGGACCTCGACGAACTCGAGCCCGGTCAGACGAGGCCGCTCGCACGCCGCGGCGTGCCGGACGGGCGGCTCGTAGTCGTCGAGCCGGGCCAGCTCGAGCGTCTGGAGCATCGTCTCGTCGTGCTGGTGCTCGTGACGGAGAACCATCTCGGAGAGGAAGCCGTCGCCGATGCCCCGCTCTTCGATCACCTCGAGGGTTCGTGCCCGCACCTCGGCCAGATACTCGCGCGCCTCGGCCGGTCGCAGGAAGGGGAGATCACCGCGTCCGGCGCGGGGGGTCTCGAATGCGTCGTAGACATCGGTCAGGTCTGCGTGCAGCAACGGCCGCCCGCCGTAGCGGTGCACCAGCCACAGATCTTCGAAGGCGGCGATGTGTCCGAGGTCCCAGACCAGCGGGCTCATCAGGGTCGAGTGGACCCGCTCGAGGTCCTCCTCGGAGACGGACTGCACGAGGGCCAGTGTGCGCTCCCGAGCCTCGTCGAGGGCAGCAACCGCGTCGGTCGGCGTGAGTGTCCCGGTACCCACGAGAAGAGATTGTCGCATCCCGCGGCTCTCGGCTTGTCGGGGTCAGTGGATGGCGTAGCGGGCGTAGAGCGAGCCGGCTCGCTCGAGCAGCCAGATCAGCCGGAGCGACAACGGGTCCGTGTGCTCGGGGCCGGCGGTGATCGATGGCCCGCGGCCGCCACCGGCCAGCTTTGGGGCCAGGGTGAGGAACAGCTCGTCGGCCACGCCCTCCCGGAGCAGTCCGCCGAACAGGGTCGGACCGCCCTCGCACAGGAGGGTGCGCACACCGTGGTCGACGCGCAGCCGGCGCATCATCGTGGTCAGCGTGAGCTCGCCCGGGTCGAGCCGCACGAGCTCGATCTCGGCTCGACACGCACCGAGCTGAGGATCCTTGGCCGAGAACACGATGATCCGGGCCTCGGGCTCGTCGAACAGCGGGATCTCGCTGGGAATCTCGCCGCCGCGGGAGATCACCACGGCGAGCGGCTCGGGGCTCAGGCCCCGCTGCTGGCGGCGCTCGCGCCGCTCCGCCTTGCCCAAGATCCGCCCGTAGCGCTCCGTCCGCAGCGTCCCGGTTCCGGCCAGCACCGCGTCGACCTGCTCACGCAAGCCGTGGAACATCGCCCGGTCGCCGTCGTCGCCGAGCGGACCCGAGCGACCGTCGAGGGTGGCCCGGCCATCGACTGTGCTGACGAAGTTGACGATCGTGTAGGGCCGCTCGGCCGGCAGCTCGGCGTCGAGCTGGAGGGAGCCGAGCAGCTCATCGACCTCGACCGTGGCTGGCAGCGGGACAAGCTGGTGGAACTCCATCAGCGGCGCGAAGCTACCAGTTGGCGGTGCTCGCGGTCGGACGTTAGGCTCCGCCTCCGAATGGACTTCAAACGGCTGGACCGAGGAGAGCTGCTGGCGGCGGTGGGAGGGATTCTGCTCCTGATCTCGCTGTTTCTGGCCTGGTACTCGCTGGGCAACCACTTCGCCACGCTCAACAGCTGCCACGGACCGAACGGCAGCTGCACCGCCTGGCAGGCGCTGAAGATCCTCCGCTACCTGCTGCTGATCGCCGCCGTCGCGCCCGCCATCCTGGCCTGGATCATCATCCGCGGTCACGCCCTGTCCTGGCCGCGGGGCGAGCTGACGGCGGTGATCGCGCTGGCGGCGCTGACCTTCACCGTCTTCCGCGGAGTGATCGACAAGCCGGGTGCGCCGCCCTCGGAGATCGGCGTCGACTACGGGTTCTTCGTGGCCCTGCTCGGCGGCCTGATGATCCTGGCCGGCTCGATCTGGCGCTCGCAGGAACAAGCCGCGCGACGCAAGCCTCCCGGGGTCCTGTGAGCACCCCGGAGGGGTCCCAGTCGCCGGCCCGCCCGGACCGGAACCTCGCGCTCGAACTGGTCCGCGTCACCGAGGCGGCCGCCCTGGCAGCCGCGAGGATGGTCGGCCGCGGCGACAAGGAGGGCGCCGACCAGGCCGCCGTCGATGCCATGCGCCACGTGCTGGACGGCGTCTCGATGGACGGTGTGGTGGTGATCGGCGAAGGCGAGAAGGACGAGGCGCCGATGCTCTACAACGGCGAGCAGATCGGCGACGGGACCCCGCCCCAGGTCGATGTCGCTGTCGATCCGCTGGAGGGAACGCGGCTGACCGCGCTCGGGATGCCGAGTGCGATCGCGGTGATTGCCCTGTCCGAGCGCGGGGCGATGTTCGATCCGGGGCCGTGCGTGTACATGGAGAAGATCGCCGGCGGGCCGGAGATCGCCGACCTCCTCGACCTTGACCGGCCCTTGCCGGAGACGCTCGCGCTTATCGCCCAGCGAAAGCAGATCGACATCCGCGACGTGATGGTGGTGATGCTCGACCGCGAGCGACACCACGAAGCGATGGCCCAGGTGCGCGCCGCGGGCGCGCGGGTGCGCCTGATCATGGACGGCGACGTCTCGGCCGCGATGCTGTCGGTGAGCGACAACTCCCCGGTCGATTTGCTGTGGGGGATCGGCGGCACGCCCGAGGGCGTGATCTCGGCCGCGGCGATCAAGTGCATCGGCGGCCAGCTCCTGGGCCGGCTGTGGCCCCGCAACGACGAGGAGCGTGAAGCCGCCGTGAGCGCGGGCTATGACCTCGCGCGGGTCTTGAACGCCGACGACCTCGTCGCGGGCGACGACGTGTTCTTCTCGGCCACCGGAGTCACCGACGGCGATGTGCTCCAGGGCGTTCGCTACCAGGGCGACCGGGGGGCGACCACCGAATCGCTGGTGATGCGCTCGCGCTCGGGGACGGTGCGGCGTATCTCGGCGCGCCACGACCGCGCCAAGCTGCGCGCGCTGACCGGCGTCCGCTACGGCTGAGGCTGGCCGGCGGCCACCGGGACCGGCTCAGGCTCGGCGAACTGAGGGTCCGGGGTGTGGGCCTCCGGGCTCGGGGGCGCCGGGGTGGCCAGGCGGCCAACGCGTGACTCGGCCAGATCGAGGGTGGCCAGCGAGCGCAGGAAGGCGTGGGTCACGAGCACGTGGATCGAGGACTGGGTCGCCTCGTACACCGGGGTGCTGAAGCCGGCGGCAATCGACGGATAGAAGTTCGCCACCTCGACCTCGATCCGCAGCCGGGCGCGGCCTGAGACCTCGGCCTCGCGTTCGCGGCGCACGTCGAGCGCGAGGTAGCCCGAGCCGCGGCCGCTGCGGGCCACCAGCAAGCCGTCCCGGATCCGCCAGCGGACGGTGCCGCGGTCGCCCTCGAACGAGTACTCCGGCGGGTCGAAGCGCAGCATCGTGAACGGCCGCCCGACGAAGACGACAGCGCGCTCGTTCTGCCCGTAGACGACCCGGATCAGGCCGAGCGTCACCCGAGAGAGAAAGCGCCAGTAGGTGCGGGCCAGGTTCTCGAGGTTGGTCGGGTTCCACAGCCGCTCGAGATCCTCGGCCGCGAGGGTCAGCTCGGCGGACTGAACCGAGTACACCGCCTGGTCCCGGGCCACGATCGTCGACTTGCGCGGGGAGACGATCACCGCGCGGGCGGGCAGGCGACCGCGACGGCGAAGCCGGACGGCGACGAAGGCCACGAGCGCGACGAGGGCGAGGACGGCCTGGATCACGTTGTCAGTCTGCCCATATTGGTCGGGGTCAACGCGGAAGCTCGAGCAGGGCGACCGTGGTGCCAGCTGGTAGTTCGCCGTCGCCGGCCGGAATCATCGCCAGCGCGTCGGCCGCGAGCAGCGAAGTGACGATGTTCGAGCCCTGCGGACCGGTCGGGACGACCACCGATTCCGCTCCCTGCCGGTCGAAGCGGACGCGCATCGCCTGCTCCCGGGCCGGATTGCGACGCACGGACGTCCCCAGCGTGGCCTGCGGCGGGTGGACGTGGGGTGGCGCCGCGCCCTGCAGGGTGAGGAGCGCCGGTCGCACGAACAGCCAGAAGGTGACGGCGGCCGAGACGGGGTTGCCCGGCAACCCGAACACCAGCCGGCCGTCGCGTTTTCCGAACCAGGTCGGCTTGCCTGGCTGGAGCGCCACGCCCCAGAAGATCTCCTCAACCCCCAACGCCGCCAGTGCCGGCTTGACGTGGTCGTGGGGTCCCACGGACACCCCGCCCGAGATGACGACGACCTCGGCTCCGCGGAGCGCCTCCTCGAGGGCGGCCTCGGTGCTGTCGCGATCGTCGGCCAGCCGGCGGTCGGCGTCGGCGATCGCCCCGCAACGGCCGGCCAGGCTCCACAGCATCGGGGCATTTGAGTTGTGGATCTGCCCGGGACCGAGGGGCTCGCCCGGGGCGCGGAGCTCGTCCCCGGTGCACAGGATCGAGACGCGCGGGCGGCGGGCGACGGCCAGCTCCCCGGCTCCGGCGGCGACCGCTGCCCCCAACTCGATGGCGCCCAAGATCGTCCCGGCCTCCAGCACGGTCGTTCCCTTCGGCATGTCCTCCCCGCGTGGCCGCACGTTTTCACCCTCGGCCGTTTCCGTCATCGCCTCGATCTCTGCCCCGTCGGTCTCGACATCTTCCTGGCGCAGGACGGCGGTGGCGCCGGGGGGTACGGCGGCGCCCGTCGAGATTCGGACCGCCTGGCCGTCGCTGAGCGAGTCGGGGAACGGCGATCCGGCTCGGGACTCGCCGATCACCGTAAGCCGCCGGCCGGCGGCGCCGGATCGGACGGCGTATCCGTCCATCGCCGAGCAGGGAAAGTGGGGGACATCGTCGCCGGCCAGGACATCCTCGGCGAGGACCCGGTCAAGGGCCTGGCCGATCGGCACGCGCTCGGAATCGAGTCGGCCCGTCCGGCCGAGCACCAGGCTGCGGGCGTCGGACACGGAGATCAGCGCTCTGGACATCTGAACCGACATTGTCCCGAGGTACCTGTCCGAACGTCCAGGCCGATTTCCAACTCTTCTGTTAGATCGTCCAGCGCGGGTTCGTCAGGTTTGTGCAGCGTGATAAAAGAGCCGCATGCAGCATGGCCCGCCACGACGGCGCCGAGCCAGGCCGGTAGGGGATGCCCCGATCGATGCGCTCACCGCGCAGGCTGAGGATCTCACGAAGGGTTGGCTTCTGGCATTGCTGGAAGAGTTGCCGCTGGAGCAAGCTCCGGCGATCCTGACTGCCGAGATAACGCGCGACGGGCCGAGGATCTGCGAGGCCCTGGTCCGCGCTCTGGCCGACGAGGAGGATCTGAAGCGGCTCGAGGCCGGCGGCGCGCTGGAGCCGCTGGTCGCCCGGATCGGGGAGCTGGCCGGCGTCGGCGCTCCGGACGCCGTGTCCGCCGCCGTCGAGACGCTGGCGGCGGTGATCTGGAGCGCGATCAAGGCCGACCTCGACGATGGCGACAGCGAGCAGGTGGCTCAACTGGCCGAGCGCCTCGCCTACGTGGCCGAGCTCGCCCGGGGGGCGGCCCTCCGGCGCTCGTCCGGAAACCAGCTAACGCAGCCGCTCAGCCGACCGCAGGCGGTCCCGTCGCCGCCGCCGGTGCCCGCCGCCACGCGCGGGCGGGCTGCGCGGGCCGTCCCCGAGGTGGAGCCGAGCGCCGCTGTGAGTGGCGATGCGCTCTGGATCGGGGCCGTAGAGGACGAGATCGCCAAGGCGCGCGAGGCGGATACGCCGCTCTCGCTGCTGCTGATCGAGCTCGAGGACGCCGAGCGGGTGGAGGCGGCCGAGGGGGTGCAGGCGGGCGGCACGTTCAGCCGCTTCGCCCACGCGCTCCGGGCCGTGGTCCGGCGCAGGGACATCCTCGCCTCGGAGACTGACACCCGGGCCTGGATCATCGCCCGGGAGACCGGAAGGGTCGGCGCCCAGGCCCTGGCGAGCCGCGCCGCCAGCGTGATCCGCGAGGCCCATGGCTGGCAGGGCGGCCCGATGACGGTCAATGCGGGGGTCGCGGTCCTGAGCGAGGACGGGCGCGACGCCGCGAGCCTGATCGAGGCGGCGGAGGAGGCCAGGTATGCGGCCGCGGCCGCCGGGGTGGCCGTGCTCCACGAGCTGCCACCCGAGGGGAATGGCCCGCAGCTCGTGAGCTGAGGGGGCCCCGGGGGGCTTTACGGGAGCGCCGGGGCGGGGCTTTACGGGAACGCCGGGGCGGGGCGCGCTAGTGGAGCGCCGGGCCGGGCAGCGAGCTACGGGAGCGCCGGGCCGGGGCGCGAGACGGCGCCGATCGTCTCCGTGCCCTTGATGCCGAGCGCGTGTGCCGTGGCCTCGGTCAGATCCCACTCCGCGTTGAAGGCGTAGGGACCGCGGTCGATCACGGGGACGATGATCGAGCGACCGCCCCAGTAGATCGCCACCGGCGTGCCGCACTTGAGCGTGCGATTGGCCACCCCCAGCGTCGAGCGCCGCAGCACCTTGCCGCACGCGGTGCGGTGACCCCAGAAGCCGGGGCCGTAGATCGTGGCCAGCGAAGGCCGGTACACGGTGACCGTCACGGTGGGGGAGGCGGTGGACGCGCGGGCGGTGCTACCCGTCTCGAGCACCGCGCGCATGGAGAAGCGCCCGATGTGGTTGGTCGCCCAGGTGGCCGAGAAGCCGCCGTCCGAGCTCACGGTGCTGTGCATCGTGGGCGCCCAGCTCCAGTGAGTCTCTCGCCCCCGACGTTCGATCTCGACGGTCTCACCCGCAGCCCCCGACCCCACGTTGCCCGACACCCGTAGGGGTTTGCGGAGGATGGCCGAGACGTGAGTGGTCACCGTCATCCCGTTGCCGCTGGCTGAGACGGTACCGCCGGCCTGAAGCGCCCCGGAGCCGGTGCCGCTTGGGCCCTGGCCGCTGGTGCCGGTGCCGCCCGAGGGCGGCGCGCCGCCCGATGCGGCGCGGACCAGGGACGGGGTCAGCAGGAGCAACCCGCCAATGGCGAGCATGGCCACGAGATAGGGCGTGGCACGTCGAGTCACGGTCAGCCTGTTCATCCTCGGGTTGTCTGGTGCCTACGGGGTGAGCTGACGGGCTCGCGCTTTTGGCGCTACGGCCCCGGACGGGACCGATTCGCCCCTGCGAACACGCTGGCTCGCAAGTGGTTCCCCCGCCGATCGCCCGCGGACGGACGATCGCTCGGCTGGACGGCGCGGAAGTATACGTAACGTTGGACGCTTAGCGGCCGCGGCAGCCGCGAGACGACGCCGCGGATCGTCCGGGCGCCGGCCGAGAGGCCGATCTCCGCCAGCTCGGCGGCGGCCTGGACTGCGGTGCGAGACCACGTCGGCTTGTTCGGCGGCGTGGGGGCGCGCCGCGGGCCGGGAGGCGTCCCGCCCGGCTGGGCTGGTTGACGCAGCCGGGCCGGCTTGGCCTTGGGCGCCGAACGCGCCTGGCGGGCCGACTCGACGGAGGTCGGACCCTTAGCGGCTGCGGCGCGGGCGGTCTTCCCCGCTGGCGCCGTGCCTGTCGGCTTGGTTGCGGTGCGGGCCGGCTTGGCGGCCGCCGCCCGGACCGGCTTGGCCGCGGGCGTGTCCTGCGCCGGCGCCGCCGCCGCGGCTCGCGCCGGGCGCTTCTGGCTGCGGCGGTGCGGCCTGGTTCGGGGCAGCGAGGTGAGGACGTCCGAGGATCGGGAAGCGGGCATCGAGACCAAATGATCGCGCATAGCTCCCGGGGGCGCGATCAAGACGGACGCCTAATTGACCGAATTGCGCACTTTGATCGCCGCAACCTGAAACGCAGAGCCCCAGTTCTACGTAAGTAATGCTGAGCGATCGGATGCCGCCCCGGGTTTTCCGGTCACGATCTGCCCCCGGACTATGCTCGGTGGAGCGAGATTTCCAGCGCCTTGACTTCAAAAAATATAGTACATATACTGCCGGCCGTATGTTTGAGTAGCGGGCGTGCGCCCTGGGGGCGCCGTCAGCTCTGTGCCCCTCAGCGCCGGATGGCTTCCACGGCCGGCGTATACGACGGAAACGGAATCAGATGTCAGTAGCGGAACTGCAGGAACTCGAAGAGATCAAGGGGCTCGTCACACGCGGCCAGCAGCTCGGCGTGCTCACCTACGCGGAGATCGCCGGCGCGGTCTCCGAGCTCGATCTCGACGAGGCGGATGTCGAGGAGCTGCACGGCTTCCTCGAGCGGGCTGAGATCGAGCTCGTCGAGGAGGTCGATCCGGCGACGCTCGCCGCCGCCGAGGTGGAGCGCGCGCCCGACAAGCGCGGGCGGCGCAAGCCGAAGACGACGCTCGACCTCAAGCCGGACATGACGACCGATTCGCTTCAGCTGTTCCTGAAGGACATCGGCAAGGTCCGGCTGCTCACGGCCCAGGAGGAGGTCGACCTCGCCAAGCGGATCGAGCGCGGCGACCTCGACGCCAAGCAGAAGATGGTCGAGTCGAACCTTCGGCTGGTCGTCTCGATCGCCAAGAACTACCGCAACCAGGGCCTGCCGTTCCTCGACCTGATCCAGGAGGGCACGCTCGGCCTGGTCCGCGCCGCGGAGAAGTTCGACTACCGCAAGGGCTTCAAGTTCTCCACCTACGCCACCTGGTGGATCCGCCAGGCGATCGCCCGCGCGCTGGCCGACAAGGCGCGCACGATCCGCATCCCCGTCCACGTGGTCGAGAAGCTCAACAAGATCGGCCGCGCGGAGCGCAAGCTCGTGACCGAGCTCGGCCGCGAGCCGACCGCCGAGGAGATCGCCGAGGTCACCGGGATCGAGCCCGAGGAGGTCGAGTCGATCAAGCGCTCGGCCCAGGCGCCGGTCTCGCTCGAGAAGCCGGTCGGCGACGAGGAGGAGTCCGAGTTCGGCCAGTTCATCGCCGACGAGCGGGCCGAGTCGCCCTACGAGCGCGCGGCCGAGATCCTGACCAAGGAGGCGCTGCGCGAGGCGCTCGAGAACCTGAGCTATCGCGAGCGGCGCGTGCTCGAGCTGCGCTACGGCCTCGGTGGCGAGCATCCGCGCACGCTCGACGAGGTCGGGCGCACGTTCAACGTCACCCGCGAGCGGATCCGGCAGATCGAGAACCAGTCGCTGAAGAAGCTTCAGTCGCTGGCCGAGGCGCAGAAGCTGCGCGACGTCGCTTAGGAGCTTCGTCTGGACGCGCGCCTCGCGCGCGGCGTCCAACCTTGTCTCGATGCGCTCAAGCGCAGGGCGCGGCGGCGCCGATGCGGTCGCTGGGATGTTCGATCTGCACGAGGCGCTTCGCTATGTCGTGCGCAAGGAGGGCTCGGACCTTCACCTGAAGGTCCCCTCGCGGCCGCTGGCGCGCATCCACGGCCAGCTCGAGGCCGATCGAGCACTACGAGCCGCTGAGCCCGAGGACACCGAGCGGGTGCTGCGCGAGATGCTCGACGGATCACGAGAAGATGGAGGAGTTCGACGCGAGAACGAGGTCGACTTCGCCTACGCGGTCGAGGGCCTGGCGCGGTTCCGCGTCAACGCGTTCCGCCAGCGCGGCTCGGTCTCGATCGCCGCCCGCGTGATCCCGTTCGCGGTGCGGACGGTCGACGAGCTCGGGCTGCCGCCGGTGATCGGCGAGCTGGCCGACGAGGAGCGCGGGCTGATCCTGCTGACCGGCACGACCGGCTCGGGAAAGTCGACCACGCTCGCGGCGATCATCGACCAGATCAACGAGACCAAGTCGCGCCACATCGTCACGATCGAGGATCCGATCGAGTACCTGCACCGCGACCGCAACTCGATCATCAACCAGCGCGAGGTCGGGCATGGACACCGGCTCGTTCGGCCGCGCGATGCGCCGCGTCCTGCGCCAGGACCCCGACGTGATCCTGATCGGCGAGATGCGCGACGAGGAGACGGTGCGCTCGGCGCTGTCGGCCGCCGAGACCGGCCACCTCGTGCTCTCGACCGTCCACACGCTCGACGCGCCGGAGAGCGTCAACCGGATCATCGACTTCTTCCCGCCGCACGAGCAGAGCCAGGCCCGCGCGATGCTGGCCGGCACGCTGAAGGCGTCGTCTCGCAGCGGCTCGTGCCGACCGCCGACCGGCGACGGCCGGGTGGCGGTCTGCGAGATCCTGCGGATGACCGGCCGGGCGCGCGACATGATCCTCGACCCCGAGCAGACCGGCCGCCTGCGCGAGGTGATCGCCGAGGGCGAGTACTACGGGATGCAGACCTTCGACCAGGCGCTGCTGCGCCACTACCAGGCCGGCCGCGTCTCGATGGAGGACGCCCTGCGCGTCGCCTCCAGCCCCCACGACTTCAAGCTGCTGGTCGCGGCCGACGGCCGGACCTCGACCTCGATGGAGGACCTCGACGAGCCGCGAGCAGCACGAGACGCGCGAACCGTCCCGGAGGCGCCCCCGCCGCCGCGCTCAGGCGCCCACGGCCGTGCCCGCCCGAGCATCGGACCGGGATCGGGGTCGCCGGTCGGCGGTCGGCGCACCGGGCTGCCTCAGCGCCGAATGGCGCTCCGCCGTCGCCGGCTCCCGCGATGGCCCCGAGCAACGCCGGGTGTCCTCGCCGCCGCCGGGCATGCTCGGCTAACTCGCCCGGGGTGGCCGCGCCGCCGCCGGCGGCATGCTCGGCTCAACTGCGCCACCCGTACTTCAGTTCCTGAAGCATTGCGCTAGAATCGAACTTCTGATGGCTTCAAATGACACATGTCCGGTGTGCCGCACGGCCGAGATCGTGTGCGGCAAGTGGACGCTGCTGGTGATCCGCGACCTCGCCGAGGGCCGGTCGCGATTCTGCGAGCTCGAGCGCTCGCTGCAGGGAATCAGCCCCCGCACCCTCTCGCTGCGCCTGCGCGCGCTCGAGGAGGAGGGCATCGTCGAGCGCCAGACCTTCCCCGAGGTTCCGCCGCGGGTCGAGTACGCGCTGACCGCGAAGGGCCGGGCGCTGGTGCCGCTGATCGAGGACATGCGCGCCTACGGGCGCGAGTGGCTCGGGGCCGACTGCGCCGCGACCGCGACGACGCGCGAGTCGCGACGCCGGTCGAGCCGAGCGCGAGCCGGCGATCGCCGCCGCCTGATCCGCGCCGATGCGGATCGCGGTCGCGGCCGACGAGCTGACCGGCGTCGCGGCCGGGCTCCCCGAGGAGCTGCGCCGCCGCGGGCACGAGCCGATCCTCCACGGCGCCTACGCCGAGGGCGAGCGCCCCGACTGGGCGTGGGCCAGCGAGGCGGCGGCCCGCGACGTGGCCGAGGGCCGGGCCGAGCAGGCGGTGGTCGCGTGCTGGACCGGGACCGGCGCGTCGATCGCCGCCAACAAGGTGGCCGGGATCCGCGCGGCGCTGTGCGGCGATGCCCAGACGGCTGACGGGGCGCGGCGCTGGAACGACGCCAACGTGCTCGCGCTCAGCCTGCGGCTGACCTCGCACGCCGAGCTCGAGGAGATCCTCGACGCCTGGTTCGCCGGCCGCGCCAGCGAGCGACGCGGACGACGTCCGAGAACATCGCGCACCTGGAGACCAGTCGACTAGAACTGCAACCGGCCGACCGCGATGCAGGATCGCTCGCGGCCAGGGCGAATCGGCGGACGTGCGCAACAGCACCCTGCACGCGATCCTCGAGGCGTTCGTCGCCGACGCCGCCTTCCAGCTCGCGGCGGAGACCTCCCGGGCGCCGAGATCCCGTTCGAGGTGATCGAGGAGCGCCGGGGCCGCGTCCCGCTGTACTGCTACCGGCCGCTGACCGGACGAGTTCATCCGCGAGCGGCTCGACGTCCTGGCGGCACTGCCCACCTAGCGCCCGCGGTCCGTGCGCTGGCGGCCCTCGAGGGCGCGCGACGACTACCTGCGCCGGCGCGGCGAGGCGCCGGATCCCCGATGAGCCGCGCGAGCGCGCCGACGCCGCGCTCGCGCCTCCTGTCGAGCGTGTTCGACGAGCGCAGCGAGTTCGAGTTCGAGCCCGACCGGTTCGAGGCCGCCTACGCCGAGCTCGAGGCCGCGCTGTACGAGGGGCGCTGCGTGACCACGGTGATCGCGCCGCTGCTGGGCCTGGCGCTCGACCCCGGCTCACGCGAGCTGGCGCTCGGCGACGGCCTCTCGCTGGTCCGCGGCGACGCGCTCCCGGACGCCCCGACCGAGGCGGTGTGGGGCGACGGCGAGGAGCCGAACGTGCTGGTGGTGCTGACCGTCACCCAGGAGCGGACCGCGCGCCCCGGCGGTGTCGACCGCGCGCGCCCGCTTCCGGCGCGTCCTCACCGCGCTGCGGCTGTTCGAGCGCGGCGGCTACGCGCTCGGGCCGATCGCCTGGACCCGCACCGACGCGGGCCCGTGGCGTCCCTCGCCGCTCGGCGGCGCGGCCGCGCCCGGCTGCTCACGCTCGTCTCGGCCGACGCAGGAGGACGAGCTGCGGGCGTTCTGCAACCTGATCTCCCGCCGCATGCCGACACAGGGGCGAGCTGGCCTGGGCGCTTTCGCGCTTCGAGATGGGGTGCGAGCGGCTCGCGCCGTTCGAGGCGCTGACCGACTACCTGCTCGCGCTGCGGGCGCTGCTCGAGCCCGAGGGCCCGAACAGCGGCCGGCTCGCCGGGAGGCTGGCCGCGATCTGCGCGCCGCCCGGAGGAGCGGGCGGCGCTGGCCGAGCGGATCGCCTACGCGATCTCGCTCGAGCGGGCGGTGATCGCCGGGCTGGCGCCCGCCGAGCCCGGCGTCGATGCGCTGGTCGACGAGCTGGCCGAGCACCTGCGGGCGCTGCTCCGGGACGTGCTCTGCGGCCACCTCGACTCCGACCTGCGCGTGCTGGCCGACGAACTGCTGGCCCAGACCCCGGCCGAGGCAGAAACAGCCACGGCCGACTTGACGAGCCGCTAGGCTCCCCTGCGACCGCTCCCTACTCGGTCCCCCCGGGGCCGGGAGTGTTTTGCCGCCAGGCTCAACACGTAAGTCCTGGGGCTCGTAAGAAGTCAGGGGGAGCGCGATCACAGCTTCGAGCGGGCATCTCGCCCGCTCGTTCTGTGTCCGGGGGTACGAACAGGGGGGCTCTGCCTCGAGGGCCGAACGGCACTGGCGCTGTGTATCGCCGGGCTATGCTCACCCCATGGCCACGCCCGTCAGGACGCCGAACGTCCATCCGGCCTGCTTCAACCTTCCGGGGATCAGCGACGAGGGCTTCGAGGAGCTCTGCCACCTGGTCAGCGAGGCCGACCCGGACACAGCCCTGTGTGGCAAGGATGTCACCGGCTTTCCCTGGAATCCGCCGTGGCCGCACTGCGAGGCCTGCCTCTCGGTCGCTCGCGGCGAGATGAACTGAAACCCGTCGTCAGGCTGAGCAGCACGGCCAGCGCGAGCAGGGCGACGAAGCCGCTGAAGGCCAGCCCAGCGGCCCGCAGGCCGATCGCCTCGGCCGCCAAACCCTCCCCGACGATCGGGATCGCCAGCGCCAGATAGGCCACGGCGAAGAAGCTCGAATTGACGTCGCCGCGGTGCTCGGGCGGCGTCTCGTCGTCCAGGAGAGCCAGCCCGGCGCGGAAACTGATCCCGGTGCCCACGCCGACGACGACCGAGCCGGCGAGCAGCAGCGCCAGCGAGGAGGCGGCCAGGGCGGCCGCGACCAGTCCCATCCCGGCGATCATGACCACGCATCCGGAGGGCAGGCCACGGCGGGGGGAGATCGGTCCGATGAGCGCCTGTCCGCAGGCGGAGGCGGCGAAGACTGAGAACACCACGGCGCCCGTGAGGGCGTGATTGGGGAGGCCCAGGAGCTTGCCCAGGAAGGCGGGGGCGACCGCGGTGAACAGGCCCATGGTCGAGAAGGCGGCGAAGGCGGCGGTGGCGGCACGCACGAAGGTTGGCCGGACCTCGGCCGGAACGCCCAGCCGGGCGATGCGCAGCCCGCGCTCGTCTGAGGACTCGATCGATGCCGGCTCGCTCATCATCCAGATCGCCAGCGCCGCCGGGACGAGCAGCGCGAGATGGACGGCGTAGGGGAGGCGAAGGGGGTCCGGGGCGAGCTCGGCCAGCACCCCCGCCAGCAGCGCGCCCGTGCCTAGCCCGAGCGTGTTGACCGCGGTGGCGAGCAGCGTGGCCCGGCCTCGATTTTCGCCTGCGAGATCAAGCAGCGCCGCGGTCGCCGTGCCGGTGAAGATCCCCGCCGAGAGACCCGAGAGGACCCGGCCGAGAAACAGCGCGGCCAGGCCGTGGGCGAGCAGGAAGACGATCGAGCTGATCGCCGCCAGCGCCAATCCCGGCAGCAGCAGCCGCCGGCGGCCGTAGCGGTCCGAGAGCTGCCCGAACATGAGCAGCGCGAGCAACACCCCGACGGCGTAGGCCGCGAACACGAGCGTCACCATCAGCGAGGAGAAGCCGAACCGCAGTTGATAGATGGGATACAGCGGCGTCGGCAGGGTGGTGCCGATCATCGTCACCGCGAACGCGTACGCGACCCCGGCCCTGGCTAACTGTCGGCTCACGAACGGTCGCTTACCCCGGTACGGTTTTACGCACTCAACCGAGGGAAGGAACGGCGCGATGGCCGGTGATTCGCAGCGAGACGGGGCTGGGTCAGAGGACACCGACGGGGGTCCGCTGGTCTGCGTCGTCGAGATCCCGAAGGGCAGCCGCAACAAATACGAGTACGACCCCGCGCTCGGCGGGATCAAGCTCGATCGCTTCGTGTCGGCGTCGGTGGTGTACCCGACCGACTATGGCTTCGTGCCCAACACGCTCGCCCCCGACGGCGACCCGCTGGACGTCCTGATCTGCGTCTCTGAGCCCACCTTCCCCGGCTGCATGGTCCCCTCGAAGGTGATCGGGCTGTTCAAGATGAGCGACGAAAAAGGCCCCGACGATCACGTCATGTGTGTCCCCTGCGATGACCCGGGGTGGAACCAGATGGAGGCGATCGAGGACCTGCCCGAGCAGCTGCGCCGCGAGATCGGTCACTTCTTCGCCGTCTACAAGGACCTCGACGCCGAACGCCACTCCGAGGTCCACGGGTGGGGCACGCGCGAGGAGGCCTGGGACACGATCGCCCGCGCCCGCGAGGGCTACCGGACGGGCAGCGGTGAGGGCGTAATTCGCTAGCGTCGCGGCGTGTTCCACGTCGAGCTGCGCCAGTTCCCCAACCTGGCCCGGGCGTTCAACCTTTCGAAGCCGGAACTCGAGGAGACAGTCCTGCGGCCCTGGGCCGAGGAGCGCCCGGTGCTCCTCGACGATCGCCGCTGGTCGCCCGAGAAGGCGAAGCTGACGATCTACGAGGGCCCGGCGCTCGAGCCGGAGGAGATGGGGCTCGGGCGGAGCTGGGGCAACGTCACCCGGCGGGGCGAGGATGTCACCGCGCGGATGGTCGAGCAGGCGCGCGCGGCAGCCCGGCCAGACGAGGCCTTCAAGCGGATGCTCGAGGAGCGTGGCCGGCTCGCCCTTCCCGATGTGATCGCGCTCGCCGCGGCCGAGCAGCCCGGGCGCCGGGCCAGCGAGAGCTTGGCGCTCGCCGAGCAGGCGGTGTGGGAGCTCCTGCACCAGGGCCGGGTGCGGCTGCGTCGCGGCGACGACGACCTGATGGCGGACGAGTGGCAGGCCGTGCTGCTGGCCTGGGCGAGCTGGTGCGACGCCGATCTGACGATCGAGCCCGGCTGATCAGGCGACGAGCTCGGCGATCAGCCGTTCCCGTTCGGCGTCGGAGGCGAACAGGTACTCGTGCATGCGAAGGAGACCGTCGAGGTTGTGGACGTCGTCGTCGAGGTGGGGGACGAGCAGCAGCGGGCGGTCCCCGAGCTCGGACTCGAGCCGGGCCACGTTGGCCGCGTCGCGGCGGGCCAGCACGTGGTAGTCGCGGAAGTTCTCGGCCACGCGGGTGGCCAGCTCGGCCGGGAGCTCGGCGCTCAGCGCGGCGTCGAGGTCGCCGGGCTCGCGCTGTCCGAGCATGTCGTGATGGACTCGGTTGACGACGACGCCGGCGAAGGGGAGACCGCCCTCCTCGAGCGTGCGGCGAAACCAGATCGTCTCCTCGATCGCCTCTGCCTGGGCCGAGGTGACGAGTACGAACGCGGTCGTCTCCGCGGTCAGCATCTCCTGCACCTGCCGGGCCCGGGCGCTGAAGTCGTCGGTCATGTCACCGAGCAGCGCAAAGAAGGTCGAGAGGTCGGCGAGCAGGTCGATTCCGGTGATCCGTCGCAGCCCCGACAGGAGCGGCGACGCCCCCCGGCCGAGCACGCGCATGCCGACGCCGGTGGGGCGCACGAACGCCTTCAGCGCGCGGCCCTCGAGGAACGAGGTGAGCCGCCCGGGCGCCTCGAGGAAGTCGAGGGCGTTGCGCGAGGGCGGGGTGTCGAGCACCAGCAGGTCGAAGTCGCCCTCGCGGTCGAGGTCGTAGAGCTTGGCGATCGCGGTGAACTCCTGGGAGCCGGAGACGGCGGTGGAGAGCTCGTTGTAGACGCGGTTGGCCTTGATCTCGGTCGCCCGGCGCGGATCGGGGGCGATCCGCTCGATCAGCTCGTCGAAGGTCCGCTTCGGGTCGAGCATCATCGCCCACAGCTCGCCGCGCATCTCGAACCCGGTGTGGCGCAGCCGCCGGCGGTCAACCCGCTTGGGCTCGTTGGCCAGCTCCTGAAGTCCCAGCGCGTTGGCCAGCCGCTTGGCCGGGTCGATCGTGACCACGGCGACCTTCGCCCCGCGGGCCGCCATGCCGAGGGCGATCGTTGCGGAGGTGGTCGTCTTGCCGACCCCGCCCGAGCCGCCGCAGACGCAGACTCGCTTGCCCTCGAGCAGCTCGATGACGCTCACGGACGCTCAGTCTACGAGCGAGCCGCCGGCTCGGGCGCGGGCTCCGTGGGCGCCTCGAGGGGCGAGGGATCCGCCGCCTCAGGCCCGGAGCGGTCCGCGAGCACCCGCAGGGCGTCGGCCGGAATCTGCACCGCGACCGGCGTGCCCTGGCTGTAGCCCTCCGCGCCACCCGTGTTGGTGATCGATGCTTGGAGGGTCGCCCCGGTGGCGAGGCGGATGATCACCTGGAGCGTGGCCCCGACGTAGACGGTCCGCTCCACCATCCCGGGAAGGCAGTTCTCGTGCTCGGTGCCGTGGGAGAGCAGGCGCAGCCGCTCGGGGCGGGCCACTACCTTCACCGCGCCCCGCGCGCTCAGCTCGCCGCACCCCGCCCGCAGCGTGAATTCACCGATGCGAACGGCGCAGTCCTCGCGACCGGCGCCGGTCGCTTCGGCGTCCATCAGGTTGGAGACGCCGAGGAAATCGGCCACGAACACGCTGGCCGGGCTCTCGTAGACCTCTTCCGGCGTGCCGATCTGCTCGACGTGCCCGGCGCTCATGACCGCGACGCGATCGCTCATCGAGAGCGCTTCCTCCTGATCGTGGGTGACGAACACGAAGGTGATCCCCACCTCCTCCTGGAGGGTCTTCAGCTCGAGCCGGAGCTGCTTGCGGATCTTGGCGTCGAGCGCGCCGAGCGGTTCGTCGAGCAACAGCACGGCCGGGCGGAGTACGAGCGCCCGGGCCAGGGCGACGCGCTGCTGCTGGCCGCCCGAGAGCTGCTGCGGCCTGCGTCCGCCCAGCCCCCGCAGCTCGACCAGCTCGATCGCCTCCTCCACGCGCTTACGAACCTCCCCCTTGGAGACCCGGCGGCGCCGCAGGCCGAAGGCGATGTTGCCGTACACGTCGAGGTGGGGGAACAGCGCGTAGCTCTGGAACACCGTGTGGACGTTCCGGCGGTGCGGCGGGACCTCGGCCACGTCGGTGCCGTCGAGCATGATCTCGCCCCCGGTGGGGCGCTCGAAGCCGGCGATCATCCGCAGCGTCGTCGTCTTCCCGCAGCCCGACGGTCCGAGGAGCGAGAAGAACTCCCCCGCCCGGATCGAGACGTCGATCGCGTCGACCGCGAGCTGGTCGTCGAAGCGCTTGGTCAGCTTGCGCAGCTGGATCGCGCCGCCCGCCATCACGTGGCCTCGATTCCCGACAGCTCGCGCAGCGCCGACACACCGCCGGGAGACGTTCGGCGGCCGAGGGCCGTGTAGGTCAGATAGGCGATGGCGATCCCGAGCAGCGTTGCGATGACCAGGATCGTGGCCAGTGCGTTCAGGGCCGGCGTGGTCGTGCCGCCCCGGGCGTTCGAATAGAGGTACATGGGAATCGTCGTCGTCGCTGCGTTCGAGGACATGTACTGGGTGACGACAAAGTCGTCAATGGACAGGGCGAACACGATCAGCATGCTGGCCAGGATCGCGGGCAGCAAGAGCGGGAGCAGGACGAGCCGCAGCGCGGCGACCGGGGTGGCGCCGAGGTCGCGGGCCGCCTCCTCGTACTGAGGTCCGATCGAGGCGAGACGGCTGCGGACGATCACCACCACATAGGAGATCGAGAACGTCACCTGTCCCACCACCTGCGCGGGCGTGCCGAGGTGAACGAGGCTGAATGGGATGATCGCGAGCTGGGTGAAGACGACAAGCAGTGAAACCGCCATCACGATCTCCGGCGTCACCAGCGGCACCAGCATGAGCCCGTTGGCCGCGCCGGATCCCCGGCCCCGCCAGCGGGCCAGACCGAGCGCCAGCAGCACGCCCAGCGGCGTGGCGATCGCCATGTCGAACGCGGCCAGCTCGAGGCTGTGGACGAGCGCGTGGATGTAGTCGGGGTCGTGGAAGATCGACAGCGTGGGGTCGCCCGACCACCAGCGCAGCGAGAAGCCCTGCCACACGCTCCGTGAGCGGCCCCGGTTGAACGAGAACAGCATCGCGATCAGCACCGGGAGCAGCGCCCAGGCGACGTAGGTCCAGGTGGTGAGGACCAGGAAGCGGGGACGTCCCCACGGGTTGCGGAGCTTCGCTCTCACGCGAACCTCCGCGCGTCGCGCGCGGTCTGGACGACGTAGTAGGCCATCCCGACGGCCAGGATGGCCATCAGCACGATCACCAGCGACGCGCCGAGATTCTTTTGCGGGCCACCTTGGACGAACAGGTTGATCTCGTTGCCGAGCATGTTGGTGCGCGGCGAGGCGGAGATCAGGTCGTTGGTGTAGTAGTCGCCGAACATCGGCAGCATCACAAGCGCGGCGCCGGCGAGGATGCTGGGTCGGCTGAGGGGCAGCGTCACGTGCAGGAAGGCCCGCCACGGGGTGGCCCCGAGGTCGCGCGCGGCTTCGATCTGGCTCCCGTCGATGCGATCGATCCCCGCGAACACGGGCAGGATGAAGTACGGGATGTAGCCGTAGACAAGAGCCAGGATCACCGAGTAGGGGTTGCCGTTCAACCAGTTCGGCGGGTGGGTGATCCCGATCGTGCTCAGCACCTGGTTGACGTAGCCGTCGGAGGACAGGAGCCCGATCCAGGCCAGCATCCGCAGCAGGTAGCTGACCCAGAACGGGATCACCAGCAACACGATCAGCAGCGCCTTGGTCCGGCGCGCATGACGAGCCACGTAGTAGGCGACCGGGTAGCCGATGGCGAAGCACAGCGCGAGCGAGACGGACACGAAGACCAGCGTGTTGCGGACGGCCGGCCAGTACTCCCCGCCAGGGAGCGAGCCCGAGAAGGCCTTGGATAAATAACCGGGATTCCAGGTCGCCGGGTTCCAGGCCGGGACCGGCTGGAGCAGGAGGTTGACCCGGCCCATCGCCATCGCCAGCACCGCGTAGGCCGGGATGACCACGAACAGGCACAGCCACCCCACGCCGGGCAGCGCGAACCCCCGCCAGTACCTGCGCGACTGCACCGCTACGGAGCCCCCACATCGCTCACGACGACTGCACTGCCGCCCAGGCGTTCTCCCACAGCACTTCACCGCGTTGGCTCAGCGGACCCTGGACGAGGCCGTTCTTGAACTGGGCCTCGCGGATGATCGTGTTGCGGAGGTTCGGCGCGATCAGCCCCTGCTTGACCACCGCCTCCGGTGTCATCGCGTTCAGCGGCTGCTGGTAGTAGAGGTAGGTGAAGTTGTTGAACGCCTGCTTGTTGTCGAGCAGGAAGTTGATGAACAGGTGGGCGAGGACCGGGTTCTTGGCGCCGCGGAGCACGGCGAAGGTGTCGTTGTCGATTGGACCGCGGCCGTCCGTCGGCCACCAGTAGGCGAACGCCGAGGGCTTGGTTCCCTGGGGCGCATAGGCCGGCGTCGCGGCCATATCCCCTGACCAGGCCTGATGCAGCCACGAGGACCCGTCGGCCAGGTGCTGGAACTCGTTGGTGTCGAACTTCAGGTTGGCCTTGTTGACCAGCTGGATCAGGGACTTCTGGGCCGCATTGAGCGCGGCCGGGCTCTCGGTGTTCACATCGGTGACGCCGTTGTGGAGCAGCGCGAGGGCCAGCCCCTCGTGCTGGTCATCCAACACCCCGACCTTGCCGGAGATCTTCGGGCCTTCGACCCACAGCGCGCTCCAGGGGTTGGGGTAGTTCGCCGGATTGAAGCCGGGAAGCTTGTCGGCCCGCCACCCGATCCCGGTCGTGTACACGGTGTAGGGGACGGTGTAGCGGCTGCCGACGTCGTACCAGGGGCTGGCCAGCGAGGGCCACACGTTCTGCCTCAGGTTCGGGATGTAGCTGAGGTTGAGCGGCTGGAGCACCTTGCCGACGACCAACCGCTCGAGGAACACCAGCTCCGGGACGAACACGTCGAACTGCACCTCGCCGCTGGCGATCTTCGAGACCGCCTCGTCGATCGTCGTGAACGTGCTGATTTGGACCTTGACCCCGTACTTCTTCTCGAACGCGTTGACGACGTCCTGATTTATGTACTCGGTCCAGTTGTAGAACTGGAGCGGTCCCTTCTCCGGCGCCATGCCGGAGGCGATCGCCTTGTTGTCGGCGTAGATCGGCAGCGTCACCGGGCGATAGGGCCGGGCCAGCGGGAGGCCGCCCGGACCCCGCGCCGCCGTCGTGCTACTGCCGCCGCCGGTCGGGGCGGTCGTGCCGCACGCGGCCAGCAGTCCCGGAGCCGAGAGGCCGGCCATTGTCGCGGTCGCTCGCTTGATGAACGTCCTGCGGTTGGTCCCGGCGCGATTCGGGCCCGAGCCGTCGCTTGCCTCGGTGCTCATCGTCTTGCTCCTCTCGTCCCTCGGTTTCGGATCGCACCCGTGGGCTCCAGCTCGCATCCCAGCTGAGTCGAGGCCAGCGCCAGGCAGCGATCCACCATCCGCTCCGGCGTCACGTCGGGCTGCCCGAGCGTCACCTGCACGCCCAGCCCGTCCATCAGCCCGCTCGAGCATCAGCGCGACGTCATCCGCGTCACTGTTGGGCATGAACTCCCCCGAGGCCTGACCGTCGCGGACGATGTCCGCGATCAGCTCACGCTGACGGCGGTCCAGCCTGAAGTAGGAGGTGCGGACCGCCTCGCTGCGCCGGGCCCGGACCCAGATCTCCATCCACAGCGTGTAGTCGCTGATCCCCACCGGCCCGAGGCTCGACTGCTCGATCAGATGGACGAGCTTGTCGCTCGCGCGCTCGTGCTGGGCCTGGCCCTCCCACAGGCGCGAGTAGAAGTCACGGTCGGTGTAGTCGACAGCCTCCTCGAGCAGCCGGTCCTTGGAGTCGAAGTAGTAGAGGATCGTCGGGGAGCTCGTCCCCGCCCGGGCCGCGATGTCGCCGATCCGGGTGTCGAACAGGCCGCGCTCGTAGAGGACCTCCGCGGCGGCGGCCACGATCTGCGGCTTGCGCAGGTGATCGACTTTCGGACGAGGACTCACTGGCTACGGGACAGGGAACCACGTATACTGAATGGCGGTTCAGAAAACTACCGCGAGCTAACCGCGACTGTCAACCTTCGAAGCTTCTGGGGAGCCCCGCAAAGTGGTCGATGTTGCTGTTCTCGGTGCAGGTTTGGGCGGTCTGACGGCGGCGCGCGACCTGATGCGGTCCGGCGCGGAGGTGATCGTGCTCGAGGCCCGCGAGCGGCCCGGCGGCCGCGTCGACGCGGTGACGCTGCCGGACGGCCGCATCGCCCAAGCGGGGGGCGAAGTGTTCGGCGAGCAACACACCTCCTACCGCGAGCTCGTCCTCGAGCTCGAGCTGACGATCGAGCCGAGCTACGTCGCCGACCCGGGGGAGATGAGCTGGGGTCTGGTGGACGGTGTTCACATCGGCGATGAGCTGCCGTGGATGGACGAGGCCGAGCGGGCCGACGCTACGAGGATCGAGCGCGAGTTCGCGCGGCTGGCAGCCAGCGTCGATCCCGGCGACCCGTGGGCGCATCCGGACGCTGCTGCGCTCGATCGCCTGAGCCTCGGCGAGTGGCTGCGCGAGCAGCACGCGCTCCCGGCGGTCCAGCGGCGCCAGAAGCTCCTGTTCCTCTCGCTCTCCTGCGACGGCCCCGAGCGGACCTCGCTGCTGAGCGAGTTGCGTAAGCACGCGACGCTCGACAGCGATGGGTTCTACGACCTGGAGCGATGGGAGGGGCTCCGGGTGGCCGAGGGTTCGGCCGAGGTGGCCCGCCGCATGGCCCACGAACTCGGCCCGAGGCTGAGGCTGGGGGCGGAGGTGCAGGGGATCGACGTCAGCGCGGCCGGGACGCGGGTGACGCTCCGGGGCGGCGAGGAGGTCGTGGCCGAGGCGGTGGTGTGCGCGATCCCGGCCGGGCCGCTGCGCCGGGTCGAGATCAACGGACTGAGCGAGGCCCGTCTGCGCTCGCTGCGCGGTCAGCGCCACGCGCTCGCCGCCAAGGTGGTGGTCGCCTACGAGCGCCCGTTCTGGCAGGAGGCGGGGCAGAACGGCCTGGCCGAAACCGAGTGGCTGTTCGGCTCCACCTGGCCCCAGGCGGGGGCGATCCTGTCGCTGCTGGTTCCCCCGGAACGCTTCTCGGCCTTCCTCGCGGCGCCTCCCGCCGTGCGGACTCAGGCCGTGCTCGACGGGCTGGTCGCGCTCTACGGCGAGCGAGCCGGCAGGCCCGCGGCGATGTTCGAGCGGACCTGGGGGGCGGAGCCGTTCACCCTCGGCTACATCTCGAGCTGGGCGCCGGGAGATCTGCACCGGGTGGGTCCCCTGCACGGGACACATGAGCCGCCGTTCTACGTGGCGGGCTCGGACCACTGGGTGGCGGGCTACATGGAGGGGGCCGTGCGGACTGGGCGCGATGCCGCCCGCGCCGCGCTCGGAGCGGGCTCGCCCGCCTGAGCCGGCACCAGCTCCTCCCCCAGCCCGAGGTCTCGGGCCAGCGCCGTCTCGACCGCCCGCCGCGCGCGCTCGAGCGGAACCTGGGGGTCGCCGATCAGGGTCCTGATCCCGAAGCCGTCGAGCAGGGCCAGGGTCCGGTCGGCTACGTCCTCCGGGTCACAGCGAGCGAACTCGCCGTCCTTGACGCCGGCGGCGATCTCCTCGGAGAACCACGCGCGCAGGCGGCCGTACAGCTCCTCGGCCACCGGGCGCAGCTCGGGGTGGCGGACGGCGCGCAGCCAGAGCTCGACCCACAGCACCCAATCCTCGGCCAGCGCCTCGGTGCTCGGCAGGCATTGCTCGACCATCGAGTGCAGCCGCTCGGCGTGACTGGCCAGCGGCATCTCGCCGCTCGAGATGCGGACGTCTCCCGCGTGCGTGTATGAGTACTCGAGGGCCTCGGCCAGGAGCGCTTCGCGAGTTTCGAAGTGGTAGTGCACGAGCGCGGTGGACACCCCGGCGTCCATGGCGATCCGGGCGATGCGCACACCATCGATCCCTTCGCTGGCGATGCGCCGGACGGCCGCGGCCAGGATGCGCTCCCGGGCCTCGCCCCGGCGTCGGGTCTGGGTCATTCGGGGGCGGGCGTGAGATCGGCGAGGACGGGTGCGAGATCGGCGCGGATCCGGTCGGCGAACCAGGCCACCCCCTGCTCACGCACCGACAGCGGGCCGCAGCGATAGCCGCGGCTCTGGAGCCCCGACTGGACGTTTGCCACCAGGTCGATGTCCTCGTCGAGGACGAGCGTGTTCAGCCGTTGGTTGGCCCACTGGACGAACCGGGTGCGCGCGCCGCTGTTCGCCGGGCGGTAGCAGGCGAACACGTCGCGGGTGCCGGCGACGCCGTCCGGGAGCATCTGCCAGGTGTTGACCTGGTCCGGGTAGAGGTCGATCGTGGTGTTGGGGTAGATGAAGACGTAGCGCCACACCTGGCGGTCCTCCTCGCCCAGCCCGGGCATCGGCGTGACCAGCTGCGCGTAGAGCCGCTCGAGGCGATTGCTGCTCGGCTTACTGCGCAGGGGCGCCTCGACCCACACGTAGTGCTCGCCCAACTCGACCGTGTAGTGCTTGTAATCGAACATCCGCATCAGGCCGGGATGGGCGATCGGGATGTGGTAGCCCTCGAGGTAGTTGTCCGCCACCACCTTCCAGTTCGCGGGCTGCCTGCCGCCGCTAGGCGCGAATGGCGCTAGCGACGGGATCCGGTAGCGCTCGAGGCGGGCGGGCAGATCGCCGACGAGGTCGGCCAGAGGCGCGGCGTCCCGATCGAGGTTGACGAACACGAACCCGCTCAGCTCCTCGACCCTTGCCGGCAGCAGCCCGAGCGTCGACTTGTCGAGGCGCTCGCCGAAGGCCAGGCCTTCGGGAACTCCGATCAGCGTCCCGTCGAAGCGGTAGGTCCAGCCGTGATAGCGGCAGCGCAACGCGCCCTTGCACTGGCCCGATCCGGTCAGCAACTGCGACCCCCGGTGCCGGCACACGTTGCGGTAGGCCCGCAGCTCACCCTGGTCGTCCCGCACGACCAGGACCGGCTGCGACCCGGCATTGACCGTGAGATAGCTGCCGGGGTTCCGCAGCGACGACACGTGGCCCGCGAGCTGCCACGTCCGCTCGAAGATCAGCTCCTGTTCGGCGTCGAGTAGTGCCGGATCCGTGTAGAAGCGCGGGTCAAGCGCCTCGCTGGCGGTGGGTGGAGCGGAGATCGTGGCGACTGGATCCATGGCAAGCGAGCCTTTCCTGACTTTGTGATCAGTTGCTGTTAGTCTACACCGCCATGGTCAGGCGCAACGGGTGGCTCTCGATCACGCCCGAGCCGGAGCGAGAGCTGCCGTGGGCCGTTGCCACCCTCAGCCGGGGGGCCGCAGCGCCACCTGACGCGGTCGCCGTCGAGCAGGCGACGGTGCAGCGGCTGATCCTGCACGGCAGCCAGCGCAGCTGGCTTCGCTACCTCGGCGACGTCGTCGAGCTGATCGAGCGGCGCGCCGAAACCGAGGACCCCGACGTCAAGCGGGCGCGCGAGCGCGCGATCGCCGTCGTCGCCAACCACCACAACCTGTTGCTGGCGCTGCCCGGTCCGGGTGCGGCGCGCACCGCCGCTGACCGCGAGCGGCTCGCCAGCCACACCGAGCACGCAAGAGGTCGCCCATGAGCACAGCAATTTCCCCTCCGAGCGCCGGGGTCGAGCTGACACCGGGGCAACTCGAGCTGCAGGGACGCGCGCGGGCGTTCGTCGAGGAGGTGCTGATGCCGCTCGAGCTGGAGGCCGAGGAGCGCCATGGCCGGTTGCCCAAGGAGACCGAGGAGCGAATCAAGCGCGAGGCCATCGCCGCGCGCCTGCACGGCGGTCGAGTCGCGCCTGACTACGGGGGGCAGGGGTGGTCGATGCTCGACTGGTTCGTGGTCAACGAGCAGTTCGGCCGGGTCACCAACGGCTTGCACTGGCACGTGCCCAGCGTCTACAACGTTCTGCTTCAGGGCACGCCCGAGCAGATCGAGCGCTACCTGGTGCCCGCGCTGCGGGGCGAGGGCGGCGACGCCTACGCGGTGACCGAGGCCGAGGCCGGCTCTGATCCGGCCGGAATCGCCTCAACCGCACACGCCACCGACGGGGGATGGCGGATCAACGGCGAGAAGTGGTTTGTCACCTCGGGCGACGTCGCCCGCGTGCTCATCGTGATGGCCAACGTCGTCGACGGCGAGGACCGGCTGCCCACGCTGTTCCTGGTCGAGCCCGGAACCCCCGGGGTGGAGTTCGTCGAGAACCCCAGCTTCACCCACAACTATCCCCACGGTCATCCCACGATCCGCTTTACCGATGTCGAGGTCGGCGCCGACGCGGTGATCGGCGGGATCGGGCAGGGCGAGGTGCTCCAGCGAGCGTGGTTCACCGAGGAGCGGCTGGGGATCGCCACCCACGGGCTGGGAGCGATGTGGCGGCTGCTCGAGGAAACCACCGACTGGGCGCTGAGCCGGATCCAGGGCGGCCGGCGGATCATGGACTACGAAGGGATCTCCTTCCCGCTGGCCGATTCCGCCACTGACGCCGCGCTCGGGCGCCTGCTGACCATGCACGTGGCGGGGATGGTCGATGCCGGCTCCGACCTCAAGCTGATCCATGCCAAGGCATCAATGGCGAAGCTGTTCGTGAGCGAAGCCGCCGGTCGTTGCGCCGACCGCGCCGTGCAGACGTTCGGTGGTCGGGGCTACATGCGCAGCAACGTGGCCGAGCGCTTCCAGCGAGAGCTCCGGGTCGACCGGATCTGGGAGGGCACGAGCGAGATCCAGCGGCTGATCATCGCCCGCGCGCTCGAGCGGCGCGGGGTGGAGGCGACGATCCATTGACCGGCTTCGATCTCCGCCGGCTGATCGAGCCGGCGTCGATCGCCGTCGTGGGCGCCACCGATCGGCGCGGGAGCTACGCCGCGCAGGCGCTCCTGAACCTGGAGACGATCGGCTTCGAGGGCGAGGTGTGGGGCGTCAACCCGAGCCGCACCGAGGCCCTGGGGCGAGTGTGCGTGCCGACGATCGCCGATCTTCCCGAGCCGGTCGACGCCGTGATCGTGGCCATCCCCGCCGCCGGCGTGCCGGACGTGATCGACCAGGCGGGGGAGCGGGGGTGCGGCGGCGCAGTGGTCCTGAGCGCGGGCTTCGCCGAGGTCGCGGACGGGGCGCCGCTCGAGCAGGAGCTCGTGGCCGCGGCGTCCCGCCACCGCCTCCCGGTCTGCGGTCCCAACTGCAACGGGATCGTGGCCATGCACGCGCGCAGCGCTCTCTGGGGGGACGAGCTTGACCGGCGCGGTCCCGGGCGCGTGGCCCTCGTCTCGCAGAGCGGCAACGTCGCTGTCAACGCGCTGACCGCGAGGCGGGGCCTGCGCTTTCACACCGTGATCGCGAGCGGCAACCAGGCGGTGATCGGCGCAGCCGACTTCGTCCGCTTCCTGGCCGGCCAGCCGGACCTCGGTGCCATCGCGCTCTACCTCGAGGACGACGGCGGCCCCGAGCTGTGTGAGGGCCTCGCCGCCTGCGCCGAGGCCGGGGTGCGAGTGGTCGTGCTCAAGGTCGGCAGCTCCCCGGCGGGAGCCCGCGCCGCCGGCGCGCACAGCGCCGCGCTGGCCGGCGATCAGCGGGTGTTCCGCAGCCTGATCGAGGAGGCGGGCGCGATCTGGGCCGAGGATCTCCACGAACTGCTCGAGCTGGCGAAGATGGCCGCCGTCAGGACGCCGCCGGTCGGGCGCGGCGGCCTGGCCATCATGACCTGCTCGGGAGGGGACTCGGCCCAGGGGGCCGACGAGGCGCAGCGTCGCGGACTGGCGCTCGAGCCGTTTGCCGCCGACAGCGTGGCGCGGTTGCGCGAGCTGCTGCCGGCCGCGGCCACGGTGGGCAACCCGCTCGACTACACGACGATGATCTGGGGCGAGCGCGACGCGCTCAGCGAACTCGTCTCGATCGTCGCCTCCGACCCGGCGATCGGCCAGCTCCTCGTGTTCTACGACCAGCCGGCCGACCTGCGAGACGCCGGAGAGGAATCTTGGCGCGCGGTCCGGGAAGGGCTGATCGCCGGCGCAGCGCGCAGTCCGGTTCCGGTCATCGTCTCCTCGACGCTCCCCGAGCTGCTCGACGATGACGCGGCCTGGCGCTTCGCCCAGGCAGGCGTCCCGGCGATAGCAGGGCTGCGGACGGGGCTGGCGTGCGCGGCGGCGATGCGGCGGGCGCCCGGGGATCCGGAACGGCTGCGCGCGATCGCGGCGGCGGCGGCTGACCCTGACGCGTCCGTGGACGAGCGGGAGGAGTGGCTGGCCGAGCACGAGGCCAAGGAGCTCCTGCGGGCGAACGGCATCGACGTGGTGCCGGGGCGGGTGGCCCACGACGAGGACGATGCCGTGGCCGCGTTCGTCGAGCTGGAGGGAGGGGTGGCGATGAAGCTGAGCTCGCCGAGCCTTCAGCACAAGTCCGAGCTCAGCGCCGTGGAGCTCGGACTGGATTCAGAGCCGGCCGTGCGTGCGGCCTATCGCCGCCTTTCGAGTCTCGATCTCGGCTCGGTGCTGGTCGAGCGGATGGCGGATCCGGGCGTCGAGCTGCTGATCGCCGCCCACCGCGACGGGATCGTTCCCGCGCTCGTGATCGGCCTGGGCGGAGCGTGGACGGAGCTGGTGGACGACGTCGCCGTCGTCCCGCTGCCGGCCGGCCCGGAGCGGATCGAGCTCGAGCTCCGTGCGCTCCGCGGCGCGTCACTCCTGACCGGCGGCCGCGGTCGCCCGCCGCTCGACCTTGGCGCTGCCGCACGGCTCGCGGCGGCGGTGGGGACGCTGCTGCTCGAGCAGTTCCTGGCGCTGCTGGAGCTGAACCCTGTGCTGGTCGGCGAGACGGGGGCGGTGGCGGTGGATGCGACTGCCCGCCGCGCGGCCCGCGCGCGCACGACCGAGCCGGCCGGGTCCCCCGTTGGATGACGCCGACGGCTTTATCGACGGCGCGATCGAGTCGGGGCTGCGGGCGGGGATTCGGGCGGCGGCGCTGAGTCGTTGAGGAGCACCGCCTCGAGCGTGTCGGCGAGCGCTTCGAGCTCGCCCTCGGCGAGCCGGTCGGCGAACAGGTAGGGCAGCTCGATCAGCTCGCGGCCGAGCTCGCCGGCCAGGCGGTCGCGCTGCTCGCGCTGGCGCGCGCCGCGAGCGTGCTCGGACAGGGCGGCGCTGATCGCGCCGCGGGCGATCCCCCCGTTGGTTTGCCCAAGCGCGGTGGTCAGCTGTTTCGCCTCCCGGCGATTGAAGCGCTCGGGGTAGAGGGCGTTGACGATCACCGCGTCGAGCCCGAGGCCATCCTCCGCCAAGGCTTCGTCAAGGGCCAGGGTCTCGTTGACCGGCATCTCCTCCGCGGTGGTGACCGCGATCACGCCGGTGAAGTCCCGGTCCGCGATCGTGGCCGCGATCGTGCGCCCCTGGTGGGCGATCGGCCCGACCCGGGCGATCTCGGCGAACGTCCGCGGCGTGCGCAGGATCCCCACCCCGTGACCGGTGGCCGGGGCATCGACGATCACGAGGTCATACGGCGCGGCCCCGCGGGTGCGGCGCTGGAGCTGCGCCAGCTCCCACACCTTGCCGATGCTGAGCAGCTCGCGCATCCCCGGCGTGGCCATGGCGAACACGTGAAAGAGCCGCGTGCCGCCGAGCGCCTGCCCGACGGGCCCGGTCTTGACCCGCAGGTACTCCTCCATGGCGTGCTGAGGATCGATCGAGATCGTGAACAACCCGGGGGCGATCTCGAGCTCGCGGAAGTGGCTTCCCTTGTGATCGAAGGCCCGCTGCACCCGCTCCTGGCTGCCCAGCTCGGCCACGATCGTGCGCAGCCCGCGCCGCGCGGCGAGCAGGCCGAGCGCGATGGCGACGGTCGACTTGCCGACGCCTCCTTTACCGGTGACGAAGATCAGGCGTCGGTCAAGCAGGCCGGGCACGCGGGGGAACTTACTGGGCGGCGGGTGCAGACCCGGCCACCGGGGTGGGGGTGCGAACTATCGCGATTTGGTTCCGGCGTGCGGAACCAAATCGCGGCAGATCGCCCACGGCTCGGCGGAGGAATCTGCTCCGCGCGTGCGAATACACCCGCGTATGAGTTCCCGCGAACATCGGAGCGACCCGTGAGCAGCAAGGTGATCGCGTTCGCCAACCAGAAGGGCGGCGTCGCCAAGACTACGACCACGCTCAATCTTGCCGTGGCCTTTGCCGAGGAGGGCCACCGCGTGCTGTGCTGCGACATGGACCCCCAGGGCAACCTGACGATGTCCCAGGGCATCGACCCGGACACCCTCGAGAAGTCGATGTACGACGTGCTCGTGCATCACGTCTCGATTCGTGAGGTGGTTCGCAAGCGCGAGGTCGACGTGGCCTGCGCCTCGATCGACCTGGCTGGAGCCGAAATCGCCATGTCGACGATGATCGGGCGCGAGCGTTCCCTGCAGAAGGCGCTGAAGGCGGTGGACGACGACTACGACTTCGTCTTCATCGACACCCCGCCCAGCCTCGGATTGCTCACGATCAACGCCCTGACCGCGGCGCACAAGGTAATCGTCCCCGTCCAATGCGAATATCTCTCGATGCGTGGGCTGATCCAGCTTCAGAACACGCTGGCGATGATTCGCGAGAACCTCAATCCCGATGTCGACATCGAGGGCATCCTCCCGACGCTCGTTGACGCGCGCACGCTGCACGCCAAGGAAGCGATCGAGTTGCTCGAGGAGAACTTCGGCGACCGCGTATTCGCCTCGCGCATCCGGAAAACCGTCCGATTTGCTGAAGCACCTGTGAAAGGCATGTCGGTGCTCAAGTACGATCCGGACGGTATCGCCGCGCACTCCTATAGGCAGCTCGCGAAGGAGGTCCTCTCTAATGCCAACCGGTAAACGCGCAAGCATGCGCGAGGGCCCCCTGGCCTCGCTCTTCCGCAAGACGGCGGAGGACACCAAGCGCTCCGAGGAGCCCGCGGCGGCGCCCCCACCACCGGCGCCCGAGCGCCCGCGCAAGCGCGCCACGGCGCCCGCCGCGCCCCCGCCCGCGGCGGCGCGCGAGGAGGTCGAGGCCCACGTGCCGAGCCCGCAAGAACGGCTCCGTCACGCCTTCTCCTCCGACATCCCGCACAGCCTGCTTGACCCGCCGACGCGCCGTGCCTCCGAGGCCCCGGCCCAGGACGTCTATGCGCGCCCCGAGCGCGCCGGCGAGCTGCTCGCCCCGCCCGAGCCGATCCTCGGTAAGCCGGTCCTGCGCGTGGTCGGTGTCGGCGGCGCCGGGGTCAATGCCGTCAACCGGATGGTCGAGGCAGAGATCGAAGGGGTCGAGTTCCTGGCCATCAACACCGACCTCCAATCGCTTCAGCAGTGCGCCGCGCACGAGACGCTTCACATCGGCGAGACGATCACCCGCGGGCTTGGCTCGGGCTCGAACCCCGACCTGGGCCGGCAGGCCGCCCGCGAGGAGTACGACCGGATCAAGGCGCTGCTGCGGGGATCCGACATGGTGTTCATCGCCGCCGGGGCCGGCGGCGGCACGGGCACCGGCGCGGCACCGATCGTGGCCCAGATCGCGCGCGAGCTCGGCGCGCTCACGGTCGGCATCGTCACCCGCCCGTTCGGGTTCGAGGGCACCCGGCGCCGCGAGCAGGCGGAGTCCGGGATCGTCGCCCTGGGCGAGGAAGTCGACACGCTGATCGTCGTCCCCAACAACCGGCTGCTGACCGTGCTTGACCGCAACGTCTCGATGGTCGACGCCTTCCACGTCGCCGACGACGTCCTGCGCCAGGGCGTGCAGGGGATCTCCGACCTGGTGACCCTCCCGGGCCTGATCAACCTCGACTTCGCCGACGTGCGGACGATCATGTCCGATGCCGGCAACGCACTGCTGGGGATCGGGATGGGTACCGGCGAGCGCCGCGCGATCGACGCCGCCGAACAGGCGGTCTCCTCACCCCTGCTCGAGACGAGCATGGAGGGAGCGCGGTCCATTCTCCTGTCCATCACCGGCGGGCGTGACCTCTCCCTGTGGGAGGTCAACGAGTCGGCCAAGGCAGTGGCCGAGGCTGCCCACCCCGACGCCAACATCATCTTCGGCGCCATGCTCGACGAAAAACTCGACGATCAGGTCTGGGTGACCGTGGTGGCCACCGGGTTCGGCAACGGCCGCCCGCGCCGGCGGGACTTCGAGCCCGCGATCAGCGAGCGCGAGGCGATCGAGCCGCGCCCCTCGTTGCGCGAGCCGCGGGGTGAGCCGCGGGTCAGCCGGGTACGTCGCAGCCCGATGGAGCTCGACGTCCCGGAGTTCATCCCTAGGAGGTAGTCCCCGGGATGGCGGGGCGCCAGCTCGGCGTCGTCGCGGCCGGCCATCCGGTGACGGCCCGGACTGGCGCCAATGTGCTGCGCGAGGGCGGAAACGCCGTCGACGCGGCGATAGCGGCCATCCTGGCCTCGTTTGCCTGTGAGCCGCTGCTCACCGGTCTGGGTGCCGGCGGCTACATGCTGGTCGCGGATCCGGGTCGCGAGCCGGTGCTGCTCGACTTCTTCGTCGAGGCGCCCGGGCGGGACGGCGATCCTGCCGCCCGGGCCGAGCTGGTTCCCATCAGCGTCTCATTTGGCGACGCGGTCCAGATCTTCAACATCGGCGCCGCGTCGGTCGGAACCTACGGAATGCCACGCGGGCTGACCGAGGCCTCACGGCGCTTCGGGCGCTTTTCGCTCGCCGATCTGGTCGGGCCGGCCGCGGCGCTCGCGCGGGACGGGGTCGAGCTGAACGTCCAGCAGGCGTACGTGATCGAGATCCTGGCCGGGATCGTCACCTCCACGCCCGAGGCCGAGGCCCTGTTCGCCCCCGGCGGGCGCCTGGTCGGGCCGGGCGATGTGATCCCTCAGCCCGAGCTCGCCGACGCGCTCGAGCTGCTCGGCTCAGAGGGGGCGGAGCCGTTCTACGCCGGGGAGATCGGATCGGAGATCGTGCGCTGGGTGTCCGAGCGCGGCGGAATGCTCACGCCGGCCGACCTGGCCGGCTACGAGGTGGCCGATCGCGTGCCGGTCAAGGCCGGCTACCGGGGCCGCGACGTGCTGACCAATCCTCCGCCCTCGGCCGGCGGGATCCTCATCGCCCACGCCCTCGGGCAGCTCGAGGGGCAGGACGGTCGGGCGGACGTGGTGCGGATGGTCGAGGTCATGGAGCGAACGCAGGCCGCCCGCACGGCGGACTTCCTGGAAGGACTCGACGACCCCGCCTCCGTGCAGGACTTCCTCACCCGCTCGCTGGGCTCGACCACCCACATCGCGGTGATCGACGCCGACGGTGGCGCCTGCTCGGTGACCTGCTCGAACGGCTCATGTTCGGGCGTGATCGTGCCGGGCACCGGGGTGCACCTGAACAACATGCTCGGGGAGCAGGACCTCAACCCGCTGGGCTTCCACCGCCATCCACCGGGGCGGCGACTGCCGAGCATGATGGCCCCGACGATCGTGCTCCGGGGCGACGTGCCCGAACTCGTGCTGGGGAGCGCCGGCTCCAACCGGATCCGCTCGGCGATCCTCCAGACGATCCTCCGCGTCGTCGACGACGGGCTGCGGGCCGGCGATGCCGTGCAGGCGCCCCGGGTCCATTTCGAGGACGGAGTCGTCTACGCCGAGCCCGGGGTGGACACCGCCCCACTCGAGGCCCGCGGGCGGGCGATCGCTCGCTTCCGCGACCTCAACCTGTTCTTCGGCGGCGTCCAGGCGGCCGAGCTCGACGAGAACGGCGATTTCTGGGGCGGTGGCGATCCGCGGCGAGGCGGCGCGGCGATCGTGGTGCAATCAGAAGGGTGAGGCTCCTGATCATGGCGGCCGCGGCCGCGACCCTGGTGCTGGCCGGGTGCGGGTTGGACATCAAGGCCCCGGACCTGTTCCTGCTCACCCGGACCGGCCAGGGCAAGCGGCTCACGCTGCTCGTCAACGACGCCGGCACGATCTCCTGCAACGGCGCCAAGCCGAAGACGCTGTCCAGCTCGCTGCTGATCCAGGCGCGTGATCTGGCCGACAACCTGCGCACCGATGCCCAGAACCAGCTCCGCATCCCCCGCTCGTCGGACACCGTCAGCTTCTACACGATGAAGCTTCAGCCCGGAACGATCGAATTTCCCGACACCGCGGGGGCGCGTCATCACGAGCTGGCCCAGGCCGAGCTGTTCGCGATCCAGGCCGCTCAGCAGGCCTGCGGGCTCTCGGGATGAGAATGTCCTCACCTCTCGGCTTACCAATGCGTTACCGGCCCGGGTAGCCTTCCGCGCCGCGTGCTTGTTGTCGCCTCCAGCCTGATCACCACCTTCCAGGCGATCGTGCTCGGTGCCCTGCAGGGGATCTCCGAGCTGTTCCCGATCTCCAGCCTGGGCCACACGGTGCTGTTCCCGAACCTGTTCGGGTGGAGCAACATCGTCAAGTGGCAGTCCCAGACCGAGTCGCCGTGGCTGGCCTTCATCGTCATGCTCCACGTCGGCAGCGCCATCGGTCTGCTGATCTACTTCTGGCGCGACTGGATCGAGATCATCAAGGCCTTCTTCGCCACCCTGCGCAAGCGGCGGGTCGAGACCTCGACCGAGAAGCTGGCCTGGTTGATCATCACTGCCAGCATCCCCACCGGCATCCTCGGCCTGTTGCTCGAGCACACCGCGCGCGTGGCCACGGCCAAACCGATCGTCGCGGCCATCTTCCTGTTCATCAATGGCTTCATCCTGATCGGCGCCGACCGCGTGCGCGAGCGGTCCGAGATCCGGGCTCTGGCCGCGCGCGAGGGGATGAAGAGCGACGGTGGCCGGAAGCTGGAGACGCTCGAGTACAAGGAGGCGGCCGGGATCGGGTTAGCCCAGTCGGCGGCGCTGCTCGCCGGGATCAGCCGCGACGGGATGTGCATGGCCGGCGGGCTCCTCCGAGGCCTCGACAACTACGACGCGGGTCGCTTCGGCTTCCTCCTCGCCACCCCGATCATCCTGGCCGCGGGGATATTCAAGTTCGGCGATCTGACCGGGCCGGACGGCAACGGGATCCGCGGCGCGGCCTTCCTGGCCGCGGTCGTGGCCGCCATCTGCGCCGTCGTGACCGTTCACTTCCTGAGCCGCTATCTGCGACGCGGGAACCTCAAGCCGTTCGGGATCTACTGCCTGATCTTCGGCGCGGCGATGATCATCTACAACGCCTAGCGGCCCGTCAGCCGAAGCGAACCTTGCCGTTGGAGCGGGCGCGGGCCTGGGCGCGATCGACGAAGTCAAGCCGCTTGATCGCGGCTCGGAAGAGGCGCGTGACCAGTCGTAGGCGGGCGTTCTCGGAGCGCAGGTCAAGCAGCCCTTGCTTGGCGTCGAGCCCGAAGTCCACGGTCGCCGCCATCGCGTAGGCGGTCATGTCCGCGAGCTCGTCGGGCTCGGGATCTCGGTCGGTGGCCCGGCGGACGAGGTCGCCGTAGGCCTCGTGGGCGGCGCCCAGCAGCTCGGGGTCGACGGGCTCCTCACGGTCCTCGACGAACTCGACCACCCCCGCCGGATACGCTAGATGTGCCTGGCGCTCGACCACCCGGAAGGGACGTGTGCCGCGGACCAGCAGGTTCAGCCGGCCGTCCTCCAGCTGCTCGAGGATGCGGTCGATCTCACACGCGCAGCCGATCTCGCGCAGCCCGTCGTCCGATAGCCACACGATTCCGAACTCGCTCTCGCCGCGCAGGCACTCGTTCATCATCGTCTTGTAGCGCTGCTCGAAGATGTGCAGCGGGATCAGCTCGCCGGGGACCGCCACGAGGCCGAGCGGGAACAGCGGGAAGTCACGCGTGAGCCGGTCCGGCATCACGTAGAAGTCTACGAGCGTGGGGTGGGTTATCCCCGCCGGGCCGACATCAACAGGTTGTAGAAGATCGCCGGCGGCAGCAGGGGCTCGAACACCCGGCTGTCGAGCTGTTGGAACAAGAGGTAGCCGCGGAAGGCGTATTGGCGCCACCACATCGGGACGTCGTCCGGGGTGGCCGTCGCCTCGAGCGCCCGGTTGAACCAGCCGAACCAGTTGGCCACCAGCTCCTCGCCGCGCACCTTGATGTCGGTGAACCCGGCGCGACGGGCGTGCGAGGCGAGGTCGCCGGGCGAGAAGGCATGAATGTCGACGCTGTGCTCGAGCTCGTGGTCGGCACCGTCGTCGCTTCCGGAGGGGGCGGGAGGGGGCGCCGGGCGCGCGCCGAGGGCGTTGCGCCAGGCCGGCGCGAGTCGATGCGCTCCGGTCTTTGGCAGCGAGGCGAGCCGATCTCCGAACCGGGACGGTTCGCCCGCGAAGGCGATCACGCCGCCGGGGGAGAGGACGCGACTGAACTCGGCGAAGGCCCGCTCCAAGTTCGGAAGGTGGTGCAGCACGGCGTGGCCCAGGACGAGGTCGAAGCTCGAATCCGGGAACGGCAGCGACTCGGCGTCGGCGCGCGCGGTTCGCACCTTCAGCCCCAGCCGTTCGGCGTTGTGCGCGAGCGTGCTCACCATCCCGGGCGAGATGTCGGTGCAGGTGGCCTCGCGCACGATCCCCGCCTGGAGCAGGTTGAGGCTGAAGTAGCCGGTTCCGGCCCCGATCTCGAGCGAGCGGGCGAAGCCGGCGCGAAGCTCCGAGCCCAGCAGCTTGCGGAGCTTGCCGATCACCTGGGCCTGGCCCACCTCGCCGAAGTCGATCCCCCACTTGGCGTCGTAGCTGGCCGCAGCCACGTCGTGGTAGCGCGTGTTGACGTCGCGGATCTCGTCCGCGCTGCGCGTAGCCGTCAACGTTCCTGCCTCCATCGCGGCCGTCACATTACCCTGTCGCCCTGCCAGTGAACGTCTATGTTCAGGAGAATCAGCCCGCGGGCGTGCCCCCGCTGGAACTGACCGGTGAGCGGACGCTCCCCGACGTTCCGGCCGAGAACTACTGGTTCCGGCGCCACCTCGCGGTCTACGAATGGATCGGCGAGCGGGTTGCCGGCCGGCGAGTTATCGACCTGGCCTGCGGGGAGGGGTACGGGTCCGATCTGCTGGCCGAGCGGGCCGCGGACGTCGTCGGCCTCGATGCCAACCCCGAGGCGCACGACCACGCACGCCTGCGCTACGTCCGCCCCAACCTGCGGTTCGAGCGGGGGCTGGTCGAGACGTTCGGGGAGCCGGGGACGTTCGATGCGGTGGTGTTCCTCCAGACGATTGAGCATGTCCACGACCCGGTCGCGGTGCTCGGGCACATCCGTTCACTGCTGAGGCCCGGCGGCACCGCGTACATCACGACCCCAAACGTCCTGACCCTGGCGCCCCCCGGGGCCGAGCGCTCCGGCAATCCGTGGCACCTGAAGGAGTACCGGGCGGAGGAGTTCCGTGCGCTGTGCGAGACCGCGTTCCAGCGGGTCGAGCTGCTGGGCCTGTTCCATGCGCGCAAGCTGCGAGTGCACGAGCTCGCGCTCCGGGCCGGCTGGGACGCGATCCACGCCCGGCTGCGGATCACCAAGCCGTTCTACGACTGGTTCACCCCCGCGATCGCCACCAGCGACTTCCGCCTGGCGCCGAGCCAGCTCGACCGAGCGCTCGACTTCCTGGCCGTGTGCCAAACGTGAGCACAGAACTGACCGCCCGCACCGCGGCGTGGCGGAATGCGGGGACGTTCACCGAAGTCGACGGTCGGAGGATCTTCACCCGGGAAGCGCCGGGAGACGCAGACCGCCCGCCGCTGCTCTTCCTCCATGGCTATCCGTCGAGTTCGTATGACTGGCACCACGCCTTCGACCACCTCGCGGGACGCCGGTTGCTGGTCTTCGACTTCCTCGGCTACGGGCTGTCGGATAAACCGCGCGACCAGATCTACTCGCTGCGGGGCCAGGCCGACATCGTCGAGTCGCTCGCGGCACGGTTCGTGGACGAGCCGGTGACGATCGTGTCGCACGACATGGGCAGCTCAGTGGCGACCGAGCTCCTGGCCCGCGACCTCGACGGGACGCTGCCGTTCAAGCTGAGCTCGGCGTTGCTGTTCAACGCCAGCCTCGTGCGCGAGCAGGCCAGCCTCCTCTGGGGCCAGAAGCTCCTACTCAGCCCGCTCGGGCCGGTGGCGGCTCGCCTGAGTAACGAGCCCGTCTTCCGCCGCCAGTTCGCCGGCATCTTCTCGGCGGGCCACCCGCTGAGCGACGACGAAGCCGCCGACCAGTGGTCGCTGCTGGCCCAAAACGACGGACACCGCCTCCTCGACCGCCTGATCCATTACAACCGCGAGCGGGTGACGCCGCCGTTCGCCGCTCGCTGGCACGGGGCGCTCCGCGACTGGCCGGGACGGCTCGAGCTCGCCTGGGCCGAGGTGGACCCGATCTGCACCGAAGCGGTGCTGCAAGCGGTTCTCAGATTGCGGCCTCAGGCCGAGGTGACTCGGCTGCCGGGCCTGGGGCATTACCCGCAGATCGAGGATCCGGGGGCGGCGTATGAGGTCATCGGGCGGCACGCGTCCGTGTGATCGACCGTCTGCTGATCCGCATACCGGGCCAGGTGTACGCAATAAGGTACACTCCTCGCCATGGCGAAGATCGTTCCGGTTCGAGAGTTCAGAACTAAGCTGAGCGAGCTGCTCAGCGACGTCGCCGACCGCCGGGATCACGTGCTCGTGACTCGCAACGGCAAGCCTGCCGCGGCGCTTGTCCCAATCGACGAGTATCAGGCGCTCGAAGAGACCGCAGAGATCCTCTCGGACTCTGAGACCCTCGCAGCCATCGAGGCTGGCCTCGCCGAGTTGGCGAAAGGCGACAGCGTCACGCTCGACGATCTGCGTCGAGAGCTCGCAGAGCGTAGACGCGCCCGCTGACGCGTGGCCAAAGTCGTTCTCGCGCGGCGGGCCCGGCAGCAACTGCTCGACCTCGACTGGCCCCTGATCGACGCCGTCGAGGACGCGCTCGGACTCCTCGAGCGGGACCCTCGCCTGGGACACGCGCTACGCGGCCGGCTGAACGGCCTCCGCTCGCTACGCGTGGGCACTTATCGCGTCATCTACCAACTGGCAGACAACGACCAGACCGTCCGCATCGCCGCGATCCGCCATCGCTCGATCGCCTATCGCACTGACCCCCGCTGACGTCGAGCACGGAGTCGGCGGGTGTCACTCCGACCGATCCGGGGCGCGCCGGTAGCGCTCGTAGATCACCTTTGACCCGAACGTCCTGGTCTCGATCAGCTTCAGTGGGATGGGTTCGGTGATCGGCGGCAGGAACGGTGTGCCCCCACCCACGACGACCGGATGGCGGAACATGCGCACCTCGTCGACGAGGCCTAGCTCGATCGCCGCCGCGGCTAAGCCGGCTCCGCCGATCGCTACGTCCTTGTCGGTCGCAGCGAGCGCCGCGGCGGCCTCCTCGGCCAGCGAAGCCTCGGCGAGCCGGGCGTTGCCCTGAACGCTGTCAAGCGCGCGGCTGAATACGACCTTCGGGATGGCGGACCAGACGTCGGCGAACGCGGCCCTGAGCTCGTTGTCGCTCAGCGCCGGATCGGTCTCCCACGGCAGCATCGTCTCGTAGAGCCTGCGACCGGACAGGAAGCCGCCGAGCTCGCGTGTCTGCTCGAGGTGGAAACGAAACTGCTCATCGCTGGGGACGGTCCATCCGAAGTCGCCGTCGCGATCGGCGATGAAGCCGTCCACCGAGACGCCCATCGAGTAGATCAGCACGGGCGCACGGTCGTCGCACCGTATCCCGGCCGATGGGGTGTGGTGGCGTCGTCGGTCACGGTTCAGCGGTTGTGGTTGACGACCTCGACGTTGTGCCCGTCAGGGTCCAGCACGAACGCGCCGTAGTAACCCGGGTGGTAGACGGTGCGCTCACCCGGACCGCCGTGGTCCTCGTAGCCCGCCGCGAGCGCGGCGGCGTGGAACTCCCGCACGGTCGCGTCGTCCTGTGCCCCGAACGCGAGGTGGACGTGCTCCGTGAGCGGTCGCTCATCGGCGATCAGCGAGAAGCTGAAGTCCTCGCCGACCATCTGGACGCGACCCGGCTCGTCCACGCCGAGCCGGAGCCCGGCGTGCGGGGCGATCGTCGTGTAGAAGCGCTTGGACGCCGCTGGGTCGCGGACGCGGATCCACAGGTGGTCGACGTGGCCATCAGGCACGGGGTGCTCGCGCTCCATGTACACCGCCTCCGCGCTGTTGCCGTCCGGGTCGAGCAGGAAGCCGCCGTAGTAGTCCGGGCCATAGGCCGTGCGCGGGCCTGGCGCGCCGTCATCGCGATAGCCGGCGTCGATTCCCGCCTGCCAGAAGGCGTCCACGGCCTCGTGGGACGGCGCTCGGAAGCCGACGTGCAGGCCGCGGGTCACGGGGTGCTCGCGATCCGTCGGCCCGATGTCCCAGTCCTCCCACTCGACGAGCTCGGCGTCCGCATGACTCGGCTCAGCCCCCAGCACGGAGAGGACGGTGCGGTAGAAGCGCTCCGACGCGGCGAGATCGGTGACGGCGACTCCGACGTGATCGAACATCCCGCCGAGCCTACCGGTGTCGATAATTACGCGATGTCGTTTGCGATTAAGCCGCTCGACGTAACGACTTGGGCCGACTTTGCGCGATTGGCTGAGGATCATCATGGCGTGTGGGATGGGTGCTGGTGTCTCGGCTTCCACGAGGAGGGCCGTCCGCACATCCACACGCCAGAGCAGCGACGCGCTCTCAAGGAAGCGCGCGTACGGGAGGGACGGGCACACGCGGCGCTGGTCTTCGACGGTGAGCGCTGTGTCGGGTGGTGTCAGTTCGGTCCGACTGACGAGCTGCCGCGAATCAAGCACCAGAAGGCTTATCGGGAGGGCCTGGGCGAGCTGCCGGACTGGCGCATCACCTGCTTTTTCGTCGGACGGACTCATCGACATCGTGGGGTGGCCGACGCTGCGCTTGCCGGTGCGCTCGCAGAGATCTCGCGACTCGGCGGCGGCAGCGTGGAGAGCTACCCCGAGGACACCGCCGGCCGCAAGGTTTCGGGGTCGTTCCTCAACAACGGCACCGTCGCGATGTTTGAGCGCCATGGCTTTGCACGCAACCGCCGAATTGGCAAGCATCGGTGGGTCGTCACCCAAGTCGTCGGCTGACTATCCCGTGATCAGGGCCCTGTCGTGAAGGAGAGGAGCGCCTTGAGCTGTGATGCTTCCTGCGGCAGGTTGCCGGCGGGGACTCCGATCGCGAGGGAGGGCTGTGTCCGGCCGCCGATCGTCAGCCGGATCCGGCTACATGATGGGAGAAAGACGGCGTCTGCCACGGGCGTGGCGCCGGCGTAGAGGGCGAAGCGGATGAGTGGCCCCGAGCCGTTCAGGCATCGGTAGACGCCGGGCTGCGCCAGGGGCAGTTGGTTCAGCAAGCTGACTAGGGCGTTGATCCGTGCCGGTGCGGTTATCCGCACGGTGCCCGGCTTCGGCCCGCGCCTGGCTCCCGACCCGCGTGTGCGCTGCCTGCTCGCCGAGGTGGCCGTAGTGACGAGGAGACGGTCGGCACCGGCGGGGATCCGCTCGGTTGGCGAGCGCGGCGTGATCCACCCAGCTTCGCCGTCTGCGCGCACCGCCGATCCGCCTCCGGGCAACCTGACAGCCTGCACTGCGATCTCGCGCACGATGGTCGATGCCGGCCTCACGCGGAACTCGAACGTGACAGTGGCGGTGTCCACCACCTCGTGGCCGCCCTTCCCGCTGCTCGAGCCGGACTCGGTGGCGCTCGCCCAGTTCTGACCCGGCCGGCGGGTGGGACTGGAGGAAGCTCAGCACCTGCTGAGGATTCCCCGGGACGCGCCAGACCCGGTACACGTCGACGCGATTCGACGTGCTGAGCTTGTCGGACGGCGACCACAGCTCGACGGGCGTGCCTCGAACCAGTCCGGACTTGGCCGCTCCGGGCGGGAGCACGAGCAGGCCCAGCGTGTGAACGGCCGCCGCTCGCTCGGCGCGCTGCTTCTGCGCCGGGCTGAGCTGCGAGCTCGGCCGGGTCGCGGACGGATGGCCGTGCTTGAGGGCGGTCAATGCAAGAACGGCCACGGCGACGCCCACGATTGCGGCCAGGCCCGTGGCAACCGCTCCGAGGCTCACCCTCCGGGGCGCTGGGGCGGAAGGCAGGACCGTGCTCTCCTGTTGAAGCTTTGCCGCCTTCACGAGCGAGTCTCTCAAGCCGGGCAAATAGGTCACGGTGCCTGCTCCAGTCTCCGTCTCAGCGTTCTCAATCCTCGGCTAACGCGTTGGCGCACGACGCTCTCCGAGCAGCGAAGGACGGTGGCTAGCTCCGCGTAGTCGCGCTCCTTCAGGACGCGGCCCTCGACCGCCACCCGCTGGTCGTCCGGCAGCCCACTGAGGAGCGCCAGCGCGCCGACCTCACTGCCCAGCCGCTCGAGTCGATCGATCGTCTCGTCGGTCAGCGCGAGCGGCTCGAGACCCAGCCGCCTGCGGGCGCGGTCCTCCACGCGGCCCCTCTCCCACGTGTCGGCCAGCTCATGCCGGGCGATTCCAAACAACCACGCCCGGGCATTGCCCAACCCGGGATCGAAACTGCTCACGGACGACAGCGCCGCTGCGAACACCTCAGCGGTCAGGTCCGCCGCGATGTCCGCCCGCCGTGTGGCCCGAACGAAGAAGGCCAGCACCTGAGCCTCGAAGCGGTCATAGAAGCATCCGAACGCCTCGGGATCGGTGGGAGTGCGGGCGAGTAACTCTTCGTCGCTGGCGGCTCTGCGGCCGAGGGACATCATCACAAAGTGTTATTCCGGCACTCGCCGCTTTTGTGACGCAGCCGGGCGAGCGTACTGCGCCCGGCCGGCCACGCTCCGGCCTAACCGTGAAACGCGGGCACTCCGGATACGGTCCATGCCGTGAAGCCCCGCGGCGAGCTGGCCATCGTCCTGCACACCCACATGCCCTACGTCGAGGGCTTTGGGACCTGGCCGTTCGGCGAGGAGTGGCTGTGGGAGGCGATCGCGACGTCATATTTGCCGCTGCTCGACCGGGTGCTGGGACGGGCCCCGCTCACCTTGTCGTTGACGCCGGTCTTGTGCGACCAGCTCGAGGCACCGGGGGCGCTGGAGCGCTGCCACCGATTCCTGACCGAGGTCAGGCCGGAGTCCCACCGGCGAGACCTGGCGGAGTTCGAAAGCGCGGGCGAGGACCGGCTGGCGCAGGCGATAGAGCGCTCCGCGGCCGAGTATGCGGCTGCCGCCGAGCGGCTGGCGGCGCTCCCGAACGGCGGCCTGCTGGCGGCACTGGGCGAGCATGCCGGCTGGACCTCCGCCGCCACCCACGCGGTGCTGCCTTTGCTCGCCACCGACAGCGCGATCTCGCTCCAGGTGGAGACCGGCGTCGCCTCGCACCGACGGCGGTTCGGGGAGTGGGGGGGCGGTTTCTGGCTGCCGGAATGCGCCTACGCGCCCTGGCTTGACCCGCTGCTCATGGAGGCCGGGACCCGGGGCACGTGCGTGGAGCTGACGGCCGCGTTCGGCCTAGGGGATGAGCGGCACCTGCGGCCCCTGCAGTCGGCCTCCGGTCCGGTGATGTGGCCGCTTGACCGGGCGACGATGGCGCTGGTGTGGAGCGAGCAGGGCTACCCGTGCCATCCCGCCTACCGCGACTACCACGGGCTCACCGCCCACCACCACCGGGTCTGGCGCAACGACGGCGCACCGTATGCCGCGGAAGAGGCGGCCCAAGTAGTGGCCGAGCATGCGCGGGATTTCGTCGGGCGGGCGAAAGCGCGGGTCAAGCCCGGGGGCGTATGCGTGTGCGCCCTCGACACCGAGCTCCTGGGGCACTGGTGGTATGAGGGGGTGCGCTGGCTCGAGGAGGTGCTCGAGGAGTCCGCACGCCAGGGCCTGCCGCTGACTTCGCTCGACGATGCCTTCGAGCGACACGAACCCGCGCCGGCGCCCGAACAAGCCCTCAGAGTGAGCAGCTGGGGGACGGGCGGCGATCTGCGCACATGGAGCGGGCCTCAGGCGGCCGATCTGGCGTGGCGAGCCCGCACGGCCGAGCTGAGGCTGCTCGCGCGAGGGCAGAAGCCGGCCGATCGCGCGTTGCGGGAGCTGCTCGCGCTCCAGGCCAGCGACTGGGCGTTCATGGCCACGCGGCAGTTGGCGGGCGAGTACCCGCGGGTGCGGGCCGAGGCTCACGCGGAGGCACTCGACGTAGCCGATCAAGCGGATCCCGCGCTCCGGAACCTCGCCCCCGACCTGGTCGGCTGGACCGGCTGAGCCCCTACTCCCAGCGAAACGTCTTCGGCGCCTCGCGCATCCTGATGATGCGCGCCGGGATGCCCGCCACCACCGCGTTGGCCGGCACGTCGCAGGTCACCACGGCGCTCGTCCCGATCACCGCGTTGTCTCCCACCATCACGCCGCGGAGCAGGCAGGCCCCGTAGCCGATCCAGGTGTTGTGACCTACCTTGACGTTCCGCTTATAGATCCCCTGCTCCCGGATCGGCCGCTCGACCTCGACCATGCCGTGATCGAAGTCGATCATCATCACCCGGTCGGCGACGATGCACTCGCGTCCGATCGAGACGTGCTGGAAGGCGGAGATCGTGCACTCCTGGCCGAGCACCGACTTGGCCCCTACCGACACGGTGCCCTCATGAGCCCGGATCTTGCAGCCGTGGCCAATCCAAGACCAGCGCCCGAGCACGACCTTCGCGTCGCGGCCGATCTCGAACTTCACCCGGGGACAGATGAAGCACATCCCGTCGGTCTCCAGGCGCTTGCCCCAGCGAAGCTTCAGCCACAGCCAGCGGACCATGAGCAGGAGGTAGCCCGGCGTCAGCATGCGATGGCTCCGGGCGAAACGGAGGAACCTCAGCAGCCCGCCGCGTAGCGGCGGGGGCGGCGAGCGGACGTACCGAGGTACGCGAGTGGGCGCCGGCGCGGTCCCGATCGTCTGCGTGCCCAGCGACTGCACGGGGGGATCGTATTGCGAATCGGCTCTCCCGGATCCCTCCCTGGCATGATTGCGCGGGTCAGTGGCAGGCACGGATCAGACTCTCGCCCAGCGGTTGCTGGACGGCGACAAGCGAGCCCTGGCGCGCGCGATCTCGCTGGTCGAGAACGACAACCCGGAGGGGTGGGCGCTGGTCCGAGAGGTTTATCCGAGCACGGGGAAGGCGGCCATGATCGGCTTCACCGGCCCGCCGGGCGTCGGGAAGTCGACTCTGCTGGCGGCGCTGACCAAGCTCGAGCGCGAGCGGGACCGGACGATCGCCGTCCTCTCGATCGACCCGTCCTCGCCCTTCACCAAGGGAGCTCTCCTCGGCGACCGGATCCGGCTGAGCGATCACTTTCTGGACCCTGGTGTGTTCATACGGTCGATGGCCAATCGCGGAGCGCTCGGAGGGCTGAGCGAGGCGACGCTCCAAGCGGCGTTGCTGATGGATGCGTCCGGCCGGGACCTGGTTCTGCTCGAGACGGTGGGGGTCGGGCAGGCCGAGGTCGACATCATCGACCACGCCGACACCGTGGTCCTGGTGCTGATGCCCGGCTCGGGCGACTCGATCCAGGCGCTCAAGGCGGGCGTGATGGAGATCCCTGACGTGATCGTCGTCAACAAGGCCGACCACCCCCTGACCGACACGATGATCAGGGAGATAAAGGGCGTGCTGGCACTGGGCCCTCACCGCGACTGGGAGGTCCCGATCATCCGGACTGAGGCGGTCCGGGGCGAGGGGACAGAGGAGCTGGTCGAGAAGCTGACCGAGCACCGGGAGTTCATCGAGGCCGAGGGAACGCTGTCCGAGCGCCGGCGCCGGAATCTCATGAACGAGGTGCTGGCAATCGCCACCTACCGGATGCGGCGCGAGCTCGAGGCCTCGGTCAAGGAGGACCCCGAGGTCAAGGAGCTGCTTGACCGCGTGGTCTCGCGTGAGCTTGACCCGGCGAGCGCGGCCACCCAGATCCTCGAAGAGCGAGTGAGGGGGTGACCCGATGGCTGCCGCGCTGAGCGCACCGTTCGCCGTCGCCGCGCTCGTGCTCTGCGCCGCCGGCGCGGCCAAGCTCCGCTCGCCCGCCGGCGCGACCGCGGCGCTGGTGGTGCTCGGCCTGCCCGCGCGGCGGTGGATGATCCGAGCGCTGGCGGTGGCCGAGCTGGGGCTGGGCGCGTGGGCGCTCGTATCGGCGTCCGCACCAGCCGCGGCGGCGCTGGCTGCCATCTACGCCGTCTTCACCGTCGTGTCCGTCGCCCTGGCCCGGCGTCACGCCGCCTGCGGCTGTTTCGGCGGCGCGGACGAGCCCGTCTCCGGCGCGCAGGCGCTGCTGAGCGCGACCCTCTGTCTGGTGGCGATCGCCGCGCTGGTCGCGGGTGTGCACGGGCTCGGCTGGCTCCTGGACACATCGGCCGCACGGGCGGTCGTGATCGGCGCGGGCGTGGCCGCCGGCGCGTACGCCGTCGTCCTCGTCTACACCCGCCTGCCCGCGGCATGGTCGGCCTGGGAGGGAAGGTGAGCGTCAGCGAGCGGATCGCGGAAGCGGTGGGCTCGGCGCTCGAGCGGCGTCTTTCGCGCCGCAGCGCGTTGAACCGGGCGGCCGTCGCGGGCTCGGCCTTTGCCGTCGCTCCCCTGCGCTACCTGCTCCGGCCGGGAACGGCCTGGGCGGTGCTCCGGCCCGGCAACTGCCAGTCCGGCCTGTGCACCGACGGCTACACGGCGTTCTGCTGCCAGATTCAGCACGGCTACAACCGCTGTCCAGACGGGACCTACGTGGCCGGGTGGTGGAAGTGCACCGACTACCGCGGTCACGGTCTGTGCCATGCGGAGGGCGTCCGCTACTACCTCGACTGCAACCGCACCCCCGGCCAGGTCTTCCCCGGCGGGTGTCAGTGTGCGAACGGGAACTGCGCGAATCGCCGCGTCGATTGCAACCACTTCCGCTACGGCCAGTGCAACACGGACGTGAAGGGAACGACCGAGGTGGTATGCCGGCTGGTCATCTGCCAGCACCCGTCGAAGGCGGGATTCGGCTGCAACGACACGCTGATGATCGACAACCGCACGTGCACGCACGAGGCGGACTGCCTGCGCGGGGACGTAGGGCAGGAGCCTGGAGGAGGCGGGGCATGACCGTCGTGGTCTCGGTAGAGACATTGCTGCTGGTGGTGCTCGTGGTGCTCGTGGCCGGGCTGCTGCGCAGCCACGCCGAGATCCTGCGGCGGCTGGGGCCGGCTCAGGGGCTGCCCGAGCCGTCGTCCGCGATCGCGCGCAGCCCCGGAGCGAGCGCGCCGGCGGTGAGCGGCGTGACCCCCGGCGGCGACCCGCTGGCGATCTCGTTCCAAGGCGGCGCGGCCGGACCGACGCTGCTGGCCTTCCTGACCAGCGGGTGCTCCACCTGCGCGGCCTTCTGGGACACGCTCGGCGAGCGCCGGCTGCCCGAGGGTGTCCAGACGCTGATCGTCGCGCGGGGCAGCGAGCGCGAGCAGCCGGGGGTGATCCGCAGGCTCGCCCCAGCCGGCGTGCCCGTGGTCATGTCGAGCGACGCTTGGGGCGAGTACGCCGTGCCCGGAGCTCCCTACTTCGTTTTGGTCGATGGGGAGATCCGGGGCGAAGGTGTGGCCACGACGTGGCAGGCCCTCGGGTCGCTGGTCACCGACGCGATCGCCGATCAGCAGGTGGCGGCGGAGCGCAGCATCGACGACACCCTGGCCGCGGCGGGGATTGGCCCCGATCATCCGAGCCTCTATCCCGCCGGAAGGGACGGGGCGTGATTGCGCTCGTCACGCTCGGGTGCGTGTCCGCGGTGGCGGGGGCCGTGGCGGCGGCCTGGTCGCCGTGAGGCGAGTCGATGCTGGCGAGCATCACTCCGCTCGGCGAGCGGGGCAGGCATTCGATCTGGGGAGTCACGGTCACGGCGTTCCTCGTCTCGGCCACGGTGGCCGGCGCCGCGGCCGGCGCGCTGGTCGGGTGGCTCGGATCGCTGCTCCTCGGCAACATGCCGGTGCAGGTCAGGCTGGCGATCCTGGCCGGGGCGGCGATCGTGGCGCTCGTGCTGGATGTGCGCCCGCGGAGCGTGCCGGGTCCGCGCCGCCAGGTCGACGAACGCTGGCGCGAGCGCTACCGGGGCTGGGTGTGGGGGTCGGGCTACGGGGTCCAGTTGGGTTTTGGCGTGACCACGGTCGTGCGCAGCGCGGCCACCTACCTGGCGATCGTCGCGGCGCTGCTGAGCGCCGGGGCTGGCGCGGGGGCGCTGATCCTGGGGCTGTTCGGATTCACCCGCGGCATCCAGCCGCTCGCCGCCTGGCGGGTTCGCCACCCCGATCAACTGCTGCGCCTGCATCGCGCGCTTGACTAACTGGGAGCATCGCGCCGGGACGGCGCTCGCCGGGCTGCTCGCGACGCTCGTGGCTGTGGCGCTGGCGGGACTGCTGCTGTGATCCTCGACGCGCACGGGCTCCGCATCGAGCTTCCCGCCAGCTGGAGCGGTCGTCTCTACGGCCGCGCCGGCGGAGTGGCCACGCTCCACGCCGCCAGCTTTCCGCTGACCCTCGAAGACGGAGAGTTCGGCGACCGCACCACGTCGCGGATGCCCCACGAGGGCTCGTTCCTTGCCCTGAACGAATACCGCCGCGGCGGCGGGCTCGAACCTGGCCAGGGGCTGTTCGAAGCGCCGCGGATCCCGCGGCGTCTCGACCCGTCGAGCTTCTCCAGCAACGGGCTGGCCCATCCGCGCAGCGGCCAGGTCGGGATGCAGCACTTCTTCACCTCGGGCCGCCGGCCGTTCTGCCTCTACGTGGTGCTGGCCGGTAACCGCATGGTCCGCCGGCGCCATCTGGCGGTGGTCGATCGCGTGCTGGAAACGCTGCAGATTCGCGCGCGAGACTAGACGCACCGCCCGCGGTGTGGGAAGGTCCGGCGGCGATGGGGAAGGGTGCGCTTGGTCGGCGCGAGTTCCTGGCCACCCTCGGGGCGGCGGGGCTCTCGGCGGCGCTGCCGGGATGCGGAGAAGCCATGCGGGCGAAGGTCGCGCAGGCGAAGGTCGCGCGCAAGCGTCAGAGCTCTTCGATCAGCGGTCTTCAGCACGTGATGCGCGGTCACGTGTTCGAGCGCGGATCCCCCGGCTTCAGCGGGGCCGCCCACGTGTACAACAAGCGCTTCGACTTCGAGTCTCCGCTCGCCGTGGCCCGTCCGATCGACGCCGCAGACGTTCGGGCCGCGGTGAGCTACGCGATCGCCCATGGCATCGCCCTGCGAGCCCGCTCGGGCGGCCACAGCTACGCCGGCTACTCGACCATCTCGAACGGGCTGGTGCTCGATCTGCGGAAGATGGACAAGATCTCGGTCGACCACAGAGCCGGCACGGCGACGATCGGGCCCGGAGCGCAGCTGATCGACGTCTACAACGGGTTGAGCAACCACGGAGCGACCATTCCGGGCGGATCGTGTCCCTCGGTGGGGATCACCGGGGTCACCCTCGGCGGAGGGATGGGCCTGGCCGGACGGGCGTACGGCCTGACTGCCGATCACCTGGTGGGAGCCGAGCTGGTGACAGCCGACGGCAAGTCACGCAAGGTCAACAAGCACAGCAACCCCGATCTCCTGTGGGCGCTTCAGGGAGGGGGAGGGGGCAACTTCGGCGTCGTCACCGAGCTCACCTACAGGGTCCGTGACCTGCCACGCAGCGCCTCGTACTTCTTCGTCTCGTGGCCGTGGTCGGAGGCCTCGGCCGCGCTCGAAGCGTGGCAGGACTGGGCGCCCCACGCTCGTGATCAGCTCACCTCGATCTTCCACTTGGAGGCCGGGGGCGGGGCGGCGAGCGTCAACGTGAGCGGCCAGTACTTGGGGCCGGAGGGAGATCTTCACGGCTTGCTGGGGCCGCTGCGTTCGGTCTCGGGCGCGAGCGTCTCGACGGGCACCCTCGGCTACATGAGCCTCCAGATGATGTGGGCGGGCTGCGCGCACACGTCGCTGCGCGCCTGCCACACCGTCGGGGCGGCGCCCGGGGGGACGTTCCCGCGCGAAAGCTTCCGGGCGAAATCCGACTACGTGAACAAGGCGCTTCCGGCCTCGGCCCGGGGCAAGCTGGTGCAGGCGATCGAGAGCCGCGCGTCGCAACCGGGCTCGGGGGCGATCCTGTTCGATTCCTACGGCGGGGCGATCAACCGGGTGGCGTCCGGCCACACCGCCTTCGTGCACCGCAACTCGCTCTTCTGCATGCAGTACCTGACCTACAACGGTGGCGCCAGCTGGCTGGGCCAGATCTACGGCAGCATGCGCCGGTACGTGTCCGGGTTCGCCTACCAGAACTACATCGACTCCGATCTGCGCAACTGGCAGCACGCGTACTACGGCTCAAACTACTCCCGGCTCGAGTCGATCCGGCGCTCCGTCGATCCGCACCATCACTTCAACTTCCCGCAGGCGATCGGGCGGTAGCGCGGCAGGCGGCGCCCGCCGGGCAGCCCGCCTCAGCCCGTCGAGCCCGAGTACGTCGCAGCGTCGTGGCTCGGAGGCGCCACGCAGCGCGTGCGGTTATGGCGTGTGCGGTTGGTGTAGGTCGAGTCGATGGCGGTGGCGACGGGCCCTCCCGCCTCGGAGGTTGCATCGGTGATCTCGACGGTGACCGAGAACGGGACCGACTCACCCCTGCGGACGGTGCGGCCGCCGCAGCGCAACGGCGCGTAGAACAGCCCGGTGCCCGAGTACTGGTCGGCCGCGGTGAGGTTGAGCACGACGTAGTCGCTGCCCCCGGCGCGTTGCCGGGTGAGCCCGATCTGCTGGCACGACCCGGTCGGGCACAGCGGCGTGAAGGTCCATGTTCTGAGCACCGTCTGCCCGCTGTGCTCGCCGCGCACGTTCCGCGCCGTCGTGATCCGGCCGGTCAGCGCGTACGAGCCCTGAAGGCGCGCCGTGTCCGCCAGCGGCGACTGGGCCAGGGCGCTCGCGGCGAGCACGAGGCAGGCGAGGACCGTCGCGCCAGCGACGGCGCGGCTCGCGCGCGATCTCAGATGACGTGCAAGGGGGTGCCGACGCCCACTCATCGCCACGACCGGTACGCGATGGCGGGTCGACCCGCCATCGCGTACTCAGTCACACCTCCTAGCCGGTGAACCTCGGCGTGACCGCGGCGCACCCGGTGATCGTCCGGTGGAACGTGCGCGCCTTCGTGTGGCTGGACTTCTTGAACGTGACCTTCGAGGTCATCGCGTGGTTGCCCGAGCCGACGGAGAACGTCGCGGCGTACTGCTTACCGGCATGAACCGTCCTGCCGGTGACCGAGCTGCCGTCGAGTGCCCAGCTGACCGATGAGATCGCCGAGCCCCGGATCCGCAGGGTCACCGGTTTCAGCACGCAGGCCGCGGGCACGCCGGACAGATGCGCGGTGCCCGTGGATCGCTTGAGCGTGATCGTGGACGTAGCGGTCGCGGTGCTCCCGCCCTTGTCCTTGATCGTCACCGTCACGGTGAACGTCCCGGTCTTCTTGTAGGTGTGTTTGCCGGTGACCTTGAACCGGCTACCGGATTTGGCGACGGTCCCGGTCGAGGATTTGCCGTCGCCCCACTTGATCGTCGCCTTGTAGTCCGACACGACACCGCCGGAGTCGTCGTCGGTGAAGTGGGCGATCGTTCCCTTGAACTTCAATCCGGCCCGGGATGCGCTCACCCCGGTCGCATGAAGCGCCGCATCGGCCACCTTCGCCGTGGACGTAGCCGTGCCGGTGTTGCTCGTGTGGGTCTTATCGGTGATCTTCACCGTCACCGTGTACGTGCCCTCTTCGGCGTAGGTGTTCGAGCCCGTCACGGTGAAGCTGCCGCTGCTCCCCGACACGGTCCCGGTCGTGGTGTGACCGTCACCCCAGTTGATGGAAGCGGAGAAGTCGCTCGCGGGTTCGCTCGAGCTCGCGGTGAAGGTCGCGACGGTGCCACTGGACGGCTTGCCCTCAGTCGCGTTGATCGTGGTGCCACTGGCCTTGATCGGCGTCAGGCCGGACACGGTCTGCTCGCCGATTACCACCATGCCGGCGGTGTCGTTTATCGGGCTCGCATTCCACGTGTGCAGCACAGTGCCGGACGCGATGTCGACGTTCCAGACCGTTCCGTTGAAGTCGGCGGTCCAGAAGGACTGGCCGTCCGGATTGACGCTCAACGCGAATAGGTTGTTGTTCGGATCGACGGGATAGGTCTTGACGATGTTTCCCGAGGTGTCGAGCAGGACCACCTCGGTCGCGCAGGCCACGATCTCATCGCCATCGGGCAGAATCCGATGGGCGAAGCATGGCGCCGGGAGGCCGTCGGCAAAGTTCGGTCCCTGTGTGTTCGTCGCCGTGTCGAATGTCAGGACCGACGATCCCTCGCTGGTGTAGTGCAGCGTATGACCGTCGCTCTCGAGGTCAATCCAGTCGGTACCGCGATCCTGGGTCATGGGGCTATACGAGTTCAGGAGCGTTCCCGAGGAGTCGAACTCCAGCACCTGATGGCTCCCGTCAGCTTGTCCGACAAACACCTGCTGCGCCTGATTGACGACGCAGCTTTCAGGATCGGTGTTGTACGGACCGCCCCACGACGCCTGGACGAGATTGCCCGCCGCGTTGAACTTGCTCACGGTGTCCGCTTCGAAGTTCGTCGTGTAGAGGTTCCCGGCGCCGTCAAAGCACATCCCGGTCTCCTCCGAGCTGCCGCTCGTTGTGTCGAGCGTGTCGAGCAGCGTGCCCGTCGGCGTGAAGTCGCCGATCTTCCCTTCACCAAGTGCGACGAGGACGTTGCCGCTTTGCAGCGGCACGCCGTCGGCCTTGGCGGTTCCCGCCAGCGCGAGCCAGAATCCCGCCATCAGCAACGCGCCGCCGAGCAAAATCCAGCTCCGCACCTGCGGCACCCGAGCAGAGAGTTTCATCGGTCCCCCAATTCTTGGCGGCCCCAGACCGCCAGTTGACTCCATCCTTGCGCAAGCCTATTCAGGTTTGCCCCGGATAGGCAAGCAATTAAGCCAAATTGGCCCTCATGCCCCCAGGGCCCGGGCGATCACCATCTCCTGGACTTCGTCCGTCCCCTCGCCGATCGTGAGGATCTTGGCGTCCCGGTAAAAGCGGCAAACCGGATACTCCTCGATGTAGCCGTAGCCGCCGTGGATCTGCACCGCTTCCTCGGCCGCCCGGACCGCGATCCGCCCGCTCTTGAGCTTGGCCTGCGCTGCGGTGAGGGTGAAATTCCGGCTCATGTCCTTGAGCCAGGCGGCCTTCAGCACGAGCAGCCTTGTCGCCTCGATTTCGGCCGAGACGTCGGCCAGCTTGGCCTGGATCGACTGGAACTTCGAGATCGGCTGACCGAACGCGCGGCGTTCCTTGGCGTAGGCCAGGGCCTGGTCAAGCGCTCCTTGGGCCAGGCCCACACCCATCGCGGCCACGCCGATCCGGCCGATGTCGAGGACGTGGAAGAACTGCCGGAGCCCCGCCCCGCGCTGGCCGACCAGGTTCTCGTCCGGCACCCGGCAATCGGTGAACGACAGGGGCCTGGTATCGGAGGCGTTCCAGCCCATCTTGCGGTACGGCTCGCCCTGCTCGTAGCCCGGGGTGCCGTTCTCGACCAGGAGATTTGAGATCTCGCGCCGGCCGTCCCCGTTGCCGTTGCCCGTCACCGCGGTGATGACCACGACCCCGGAAATGTCGGTGCCGGCGTTGGTGATGAACTGCTTGGCGCCGTTGATCACCCATTCGCCGCCGTCGAGCACGGCTCGCGTCTTGGTGTTGCCGGCGTCCGAGCCGGCTTCGGGCTCGGTCAGCCCGAATGCTCCCAGCTGATCCCCCCGGCATAGCCGCGGCATCCACTCCAGCTTCTGCTCCTCGGAGCCGAACAGGTAGATCGGCTGGGTCCCGAGCGAGGTGTGCGCGCACATGGTGATCGCCACCGATGAATCGACGCGGGCCAGCTCCTCGACCGCGAGCGCGTAGGCGACCGAGTCGCCGCCGCCCCCGCCGTACTCGGCCGGGAAGGGGATTCCCATCAGATCGAGCTCGCCGAGGCGTTTGACGATGTCGTAGGGAAAGGCCTTGTTCCGGTCCAGCTCCTCGGCCACGGGCGCGATCTCGTGGCGGGCGAAGTCGCGCACGGTGTCGCGGAGCAGCCGATGGTGGTCTGCCAGGTCGAACTCCATGGTCCGGATTCTCACACCCTACGATCGGAGGCGTGGCGACGAAAGGTCAACCGGGCGGAGCTGGCCCGCCGCAGGTCAAGCTCGGCGCGCTCGCTGAAGGGAGCCTTGCTCCGGCGATCCTGGCCGTCGTCGAGCGCGGGATCCAGCACCGCCCGAGGCTGGCTGAGCGGCTCGACGCCGAGGTCGAGCTCTCCACGGCGGGGGCGTATCCGCCCGTCCGGATTGCCTTCGGCGGCGAGCAGGTGCTGGTCGAGGATGGCCCGGCGGACAGCCCGGACCTCCGGATCACCGGCTCCCTTGAGGATCTGGTCAGCCTGATGGTCGCCCCCGTCGTGGGCGGGGTGCCGAGCCCGATGCAGGCCCGGGGGAGAGCCGCGCTCGGCCTGGTGGCGCTCCGCCGCGTCCGCGTGCAGGGCAGGCTCGGGCAGATGCGGCGATTCCTGAACCTAATCCGCATCTGAGCTCGTCAGCCGCTGCGCGAGCTCGACCAGCAGGCGCACCCCGAAGCCGGTCGCACCCTTGCCTACGTAGTACGGGCGGGGGACGTCCCAGGCGGTCCCGGCGATGTCCAGATGGGCCCAGGGCGTATTCCCGGCGAAATGGTGCAGGAGCTCGGCCGCGGTCAGCGGCATCGCCTCGCGCCGCTCGCTCCGGTTGGTCAGTTGCGCATAACGGCCCTTGACCATCTCGGCGTAGTCCTCGTGCAGGGGCATCCGCCACACGAGATCGCCGGTCCGCTGACCAGAGCCAAACACCGCGGCGGCCAGCGCCTCGTCGTTGCACATGAGCCCGGCGTAGGTCGAGCCCAGCGCGAGGTCGATGTTGGTCAGGGTGGCCAGGTCGACGATCCGCTCGCAGCCCTGCTGGCGCGCGTAGCAGAGGCAGTCGGCCAGCACCAGCCGTCCCTCGGCGTCGGTGTTGTTGATCTCGATCGTCGTCCCATCCAGCGCGCGGACGATGTCGCCGGGCTTGACCGCGTTGCCGCTCGGCATGTTCTCGGCCGCTCCCACCAGCGTCCGCACCCGGACCGGCGCCTCGAGCTCGCTCAGGGCGGCCGTGGCTTCAATCACGGCGGCTGCCCCGCACATGTCGAACTTCATCTCGATCATCGAGGCGGGCGGCTTGATCCACAGCCCGCCCGAATCGAAGGTGAGTCCCTTGCCCACCATCGTGAGCACGGGGTTCCCGCCCTCGGACGTTCCTTTGTAGTCGAGCTGGATCAGCCGGGCGTCCGCCGCCGATCCCTGCGCGACGGCCGCAAACGCGCCCATCCCAGCCCCCCGGATGTCCGCTTCGTCGAGCACGCTCAGCGTCAGGGCCGGGTAACGCGCTGCTAGCCCTCCGGCGTAGTCGGCCATCGCCGCCGGAGTCAGGTCGTTGGCGGGCGTGTTGCCGAGATCGCGGGCCCGGTTCTGAGCGGTGGCCACGATCGCGGCCGCGCCTGACCGCCTCGGGGATGCCCGGGTCTCCCGAGCTCACGATCAGCGTCTCCGGGCCGGAGAACCGGTCCCCTGGCTTGTAGCGGTCGAAGCGGTAAGCCCGCAGCAGCGTGCCCTCTGCCAGCCCTGCGGCAACATCAGCCTGTGGGAGCGACCAGCACAGCCGCCGAGCGCGGAGCTCCCGCGCCCGGCCGAGCGCCGCGGCCGCCGCGACCCGCATCCGTTCGGCGTCGAAGCGCTCGCGTGGCCCAGCCCGACCGTGATCACGCGCCGGTCCTCTACGTGGAGCGCGGCCAGCGCGGCCAGCTCGCCGCGCGCCTCGCCGGACTCGAGCAGAGGGGCGATGGGCAGATCCCCAGGCGCCGGCTCGTCCTTGAACAGGCCGACCGCGATCGTGTCCGCGCCGGTCTCGAGCGGGCCCTGGCTGGTCGCCTCGACGTCCATCGACCGCGGAACCTAGCAATGCGGCTGAGGGCCGCCTATGACTACGATTGAAGCCCCCTGCGACCCCGGAGCGCTGAATACCGATGCCCAAGACCGTGATCCTGTCCGCCGCCCGAACGCCGATCGGAAAGCTCGGCGGCGGCCTGGCCAGCCTCGACGCGACCGAACTCGGAGGGACCGCGATCAAGAGCGCCCTGGAGCGGGCGGACGTAGAGCCCGAGCAGGTCCAGCATGTGGTCATGGGCCAGGTCCTCCAGGCCGGCCAGGGACAGATTCCCTCCCGCCAGGCTCAGATCAAGGGGGGGATTCCCAAGGAGGTCCCCTCGGAGACGATCAACAAGGTGTGCGCCTCGGGGATTCGCGCCGCGGGGCTGCTCGACTCGGCGATCCGGGCCGGCGATCTCGAGATCGGCGTGGGCGGGGGGATGGAGTCGATGTCCAACGCCCCCTACATGCTCAAGCAGGCGCGGTTCGGCTTCCGGATGGGCGACGGCAAGGCCCTCGACGCGATGATCCACGACGGGCTCACCAACCCGTTCTCGGGCAAGCACATGGCCCAGGAGGCCAGCGAGGTGGCCTCCGAGCTCGAGCTGACCCGCCCCGACATGGATCGCTGGGCGCTGCGCTCGCACGAGCTGGCGATCCGGGCGACTGACGAAGGCCGCCTGCCCGAGGAGATCGTGCCTGTGGTGGTGAGTGGCAAGAAGGGCGACACCGTGGTCGACGTCGACGAGGCCCCGAGGCGGGACTCCAGCCTCGAGGCGCTGTCGAAGCTGCCCCCGATCTTCCTCAAGGATGGGTCGCATACGGCCGGCAACTCCCCCGGCGTCAACGACGGGGCGGGCGCCCTGGTGCTGGCGAGCGAAGAGTGGGCGCGCCGCAACAACCGTCCCCCCCTGGCCAAGATCGTGGCCCAGGCCCAGGTCGCCGACGAATTCGCCTACCTGGCCCGGACGCCGGCCCGGGCGGCTCAGAAGGCGCTCGAACGCGCCGGCTTGAGCGTCGACGACATCGACGTGTGGGAGATCAACGAGGCGTTCGCCTCCGTCACCCTGAACTCGATCCGCATGCTCGGCATCGATGAGGACCGGGTCAACGTCAACGGCGGCGCGGTGGCTCTCGGCCACCCGATCGGCGCCTCCGGCGCGCGCATCCTGGGCTCGCTCGTTTACGAGCTCCGTCGCCGCGGCGGCGGTCTGGGCTGCGCCGCGATCTGCTCGGGCGGCGGCCAGGGCGACGCGATGATCGTGGAGGTGAACGGCAGCTGAGCGCTGCCGCTCCGAAGCCTGACGGGCCGGCAGGCGCTGCCGCCGTCTTTTTCGATCTCGACCGGACGCTGATGGAGGGCTCCTCGGCCTTCCAGTTCGGCCGTGCCGCCTACCGGGCGGGCCTGCTCTCGCGCCGTCAGCTGCTGGCCGACGGCTGGGCCAATCTCCAGTTCCGGCTGCGAGGCTCGACCGACGAGGGCACGCACGCGCTCCGCGACCGGATCTCGGCCTCGCTCGCGGGAACCCGAGTGCGTGACCTGGAACGGCTCGGGGCCGACGTGCTCGGGGGGATCCTGCCCCGCCTCTACCCGCAGATGCTCGCGGTCGCCTACGAGCACCAGGACGCGGGCCGCCGCGTGTACATCGTCACCGCGGCCTCGGCCGAGCTGGCCTCGATGCTCGCCCACGTGCTCGCGTTCGAGGGGGCGATCGGCTCGAACCTCTCCGAGGTGCGGGACGGGGTGTTCACCGGCCAGCCGTCGGGACCGCTCGTCTACCGAAGCGACAAGGCACGGGCGATCGAGCAGCTCGCCGAGCGTGAGGGGATCGACCTGGACGCCTCATACGCCTATTCCGACTCCGAGTCGGACCTGCCGATGCTCGAGGTGGTGGGCCATCCCGTGGCCGTCAACCCCGACCGCGTGCTCCTTCACGTCGCTCGCGAGCGGGGATGGGAGGTGCTGCGCTTCGATCGCCTCGGACGAAGGCTGAAGGCGACGATCGCGCTGGTCGGCGCGGCGGTCGCCGGCGGGGTGGGCAGCGCGGCGATCGCGGTCAGGAGCCGGCGCCGAGGGCTGCACGCCGCCGTCCCCTCGGTGCGCCGCCGGCGGCGGCTACCGCGGCTGAGCTAGGCGAAGACGACCGTCACGCGCTTGGTCTCCCGCGCGCCTGAGCCCGACTTGAACCTGATGGTCAGGTGAACCCGGCCACCCGGCCCGGTGACTACGAAGCGGGCCGTCCAGGCTCGCTTCCTGCGGATCGTCTTGCCGCGCAGCGAGATCCGGCCGGCGCCGTTGACCTTCACGAGCACGGTGGCCCTCGTGCCCTTGACGTGAACCCGGACGCGCGCGATCGGGAGCACGACCTTGACCCTGTGGGAGATGGTCGCCGCCGCGCCGTCGCTGTTGCGGACCGTCAAGGTCACCGTATAGGTCCCTGTGTGCCGGAACGTGTGGTGCGGACGAAGCCCGGAGGCCGTCCCGCCGTCGCCGAAGCGCCAGGTGAACGAGCTGAGCCCGACGCCTGGCTCGGGCTCGCTCGAGCCGGTCGCGTCGAAGCGAACCGCTCCGCGTCGCAGCGCCGGTCGGGGGGAGTAGCTGAAGGCGGCGTTCGGCGGGCTGCTCACAACCACCGGTTTGGTGACCGCCGACTCGTTTCCGCGGTCATCGAGGACGGTCAGCGTGACCGAGTACGTCCCCGGGGCGGAGAAGGTGTGGGACACCGGAGCGGAGGCGGTGGCGAACACGGCGGCGCTGCCGTCACCGAATCTCCATGTCTCGCTGCTCAGCGGATACGAGCTCGCGGTTGCGCCGGGATCGAACGTCGCGGGCGTTCCCGGCGTGGCTCCGGTAGAGGTGAAGTTCGCCGAAAGCGTGCCGGCCGTCGGCCGAAGCTCACAGTTGCCGTCGCCGTTGCTCCACACCGACTGCGTGTAGTACGGATCGCCGTCGATCAACTGGTCGAAGAGGTTGCCGGCACCGGGGGAGCCGCCGAGCGTCGGCGCGTAAGCGTCAGGGTTCTGGCCAGTGGCCGGGTCGATAGTCGTGCCGTAGGCGGCGCAGTTATCGGCGATCTCGTTGCCGGTCGCCTGGTCGAACCATCCGGTACCGAGCGGATCGGTGATCGTCTCGTTGTTCTCGTGGCTCGTGTAGGAGATCGCGACGTCGGCCAGGTCGCCGTTCGGCTCCTGGATCTGGGTGGTGTAGGCGTCCTGCTGGCAGAGCTTGGGGTTCTGCTCGGGATCCTTGGTCGTGCTCGCCGTGCTCAGGAAGAACGGATCCGCCGAGTAGAGGACCTGGGCGCCGTCCGTTTCCTGAAAGGCGCTGTGGTACGCGCAGAACAGGTTGCTGGCGCACGTGCTCGCGTCCGTGCACACGTTCACCTGCGGAGGGGTCACGACGAAGTAGGTTGGACCGAGGCCAGTCGGGAGCCCATCGGCGGCGATCAACCGCGCGAGCTCGGTCTGGATCTGGGCGTCGGTGATGCAGCGGGGGTAGTACGTCGTCTTGGTCACGCTGCAGCCACTCGACGGATACGCATGCGTGTCCACGATCGCTTGAGCGGACGAGAACGTCTGCCGGTAGTCGGCGAAGCCTGAACCGTCGGTGTACTGGCGGATGACGCCGTACACGTTGCTCGACTTGCCGCTGTCGGCGGCGGCGTCCTTGAAGTAGCGGTCAAGCAGTTGGCCGGCGTTGCCCGGCAGGCTGAACCCACTCGGGGTCCAGACGATCAGGTACGGAGCGCTCGAGTGGAGGACCGGGCCGCCGTTGTAGTCGGCGTTGCCGGTGCTCGCCAGCGGCGTGAGGCCTGACGCCGCCGGGGTCAGACCGCGGAGCGAGCTGGGGGCGACGCCTCGGTGAAGCGTGATGCCCAGGAACTGTCCGTTGGGCCGGTGGACGACGAGGGCCGAGGCGGTGCAAGCCAGCGTGCAAGCTATGAGGACGGCTGCTGCCAGTCCGACGATTCCCCGCCCCGTTGCGCGCTTCAAGATCGACCCAATGTAGACGACGATGGCCGGTGCGTCTGCGCTAGCGCGGGCTGCCGGCGGGAGCTAGTGCGAAGCCGGTTGAGCAGTCTGCGTCCGGCGGTGCCGGGGGGCCCGACTGTGGTGAGTGCAGCTCCCGTTCGTCTGGCACGCCTGGACGCGCCCGTGTCGAGGGGAGCGGCTGTGGGCGACTCCACCGCTGCCCGTGGGTTGGGAGGTCCGGGAGTGGCGTGGCGGCGCGCAGTTCTTTCCAGGACCCGGCTTGCAGACGGACGCTTTCTTTGAGCCGCCACTGGTCGAGCTGACCGGGGCCGCGCCGCCCGAGGCGCTCGTCGCGGCCGAGCCGCTTTGCTCTGCGCTTGGCCGCTTGGCCTTGCCCGAGGCGCTCGGGACGGTCGAGCTCTGTCCCGCGGTGGAGCTCGTGATCGCTGCCGACGGGGAGCCGGCCGCGTTGCTCTGGGCATGGGAGGCGGCGTGGCCCCCACATCCCCCGATGATCGCCGCGCTCAGGAGCGCGGCAGCGGTGAAAACTGGGCTGCGCATATCAATTCACGAAGACTACGGGCCGGGCGGCACCGCCACCCGGCCCGTGTGCCTAACTTCCGATTTCTGTCTAGCTGACCGTCGCGGTGCCCCAGACGCCGCACAGGTGCTGGTTGTTGAAGCTGTCCGGATAGTCGAATCCGACTTCGATCGTGACCACCTGTCCGGTGAGCGTCGAGTAGTTGATCACGACGTTGCCTTCGTTGTCGGTGCTAGCACCGAAGAGCGATCCCGTCGTGACTCCGTCCTCCAGGTCGCCGAAGAACGAGTTGTTGTTGTTCCCCGCGGTGTTCATCTCGGACTGGTCATTCGTGGCCGAGTAGTTGATGTTGTTGTTGCCGCTGCCGTCGCAGCTCTGGGTCAACGTGAGGCCGTCGCCGGTGAAGAACGTCGTGTCCGCGGCTCCCTCCGACATCGTGCTGAAGATCTTCGTCACCTTCTGGCCACCCACGGTTACATTTCAGCGCTGCGGTGGTCGCAGTGTCGGCGCTGTTGGCGTGCAACGCGTTCGGAGCAGTCAGCCCGGCCGTGTTGATCTTGTTGGCCGTGACCGCGCCGTTCTGGATCTTCGAGATTCGTGACCGCGTCGTTCTTGATCTTCTTCGATCGTGACCGCGCCGTTCTTGATCTTGCTGGTCGTGACGGCGCCGTTCTTGATGTTCTTGGAGCCGACCTTGAACGCCGCGTAGCCAGTGCCGGCAAGCGCCAGCACGATGGCGACGGTCGCAACGACTAGTGCAGGGCTCGGAACCCTGAGCCGAAACCTTCGCATGCCCACCCCTCCTTATGTTGATCCCGCGACGAATGGTCGCGCGTGTGCCTCGGGCGGACCCCCCCGGGCAATAAGCAAACTACTCGCCCTCAGACGGGAGAGTCAAGGGCATGCGACATTTGTCACGCAACTGAGTGAGGCTTCGTACGTCAGCCGCTGCCCGGTCCTGGCCACACGCCGACCGGCCGCGGGTTCACGCCGGCGCTTGGCTGGCCGCAGCCGTGGCCGTGGCCCGGTCCGCAGGACGAGTTGACCAGAAGCGGGCGGGCGGACGACGGGCTGGGCGACCGGCTGTGGCAGCTGCCGCCGCTACCCGGCGCACAGGCCGAGTGATCGGCGAGCCGACGGCGCGAGGGGTGCGGTGAGCGGGTGCTGCGGAGCGGAGACGAGGAGGCGGGGCGCGAGAAGTGCGAGGCGTGCTGCCGGGAGCGGCGGACCGAGTGCTGCGAGCTGGAGGAGCTCGAGGGGCGGCTGATGCGCGGCCGCGCGCCCGGAGACACGTGGCGCCGCGGGGCCCTGTGGGAAACCGCATCGACCGGTTGCGGCGAGTAGGCGACCGCGGCCGGAACGGCCGAAGCCTCGACCCTCGACCGCACTGCGCTCCCGCACCCCGCCAGCGTCAACGCGCCGGCCAGCAGCGCGAGCAGCGCCAGGCGGCCTACGGGGCGGTCACAGTCCACTGACCGTCGACGTAGTTGCCGGAGGCGGCGACCGCGTAGTACACGACGGTCCCGGTGGCGGCAGCCCCACCGCTCAAGGACGGCGTCGTGCCTCCACCGGGGACGATGAAGCCGGAAAAGGCTGCCTCGTTGTTCTCTCCCTCGTAGAGGCAGAAATATCCGGGGGCGGCCTGGCCGGGCCCTTGACAATTGGCCACCTTGGTGCCCTGCGGCACGTCGATCGTATGGGAGGAGTCGAGCGGCGCTGCGAGCGGGACTGGGAATGTGATCGCGGCTACCGCATAGTCGGAGCTGGGGTTATCGCCGCCCGCGGCCGCGAACACTCCCGACTCCGAGTGTCCGCTCGGAAGCGTTCCGAGCCCGTTGGCGACGTCGGCCGTGTCCGCGTGCGTGGCGTTGGTGGCGTTCTTTGCGTTGCCCGCGTTGGTCGCCGTGGTGGCGTTCGTTGCGTTGGTAGCACTCGAGGCCGAACCGGCCGTGCTGGCGTGCTGGGCGTTCGGGACCGTCAGTCCGCTCGGATTGATGTTGCTCGCGGTCACGGCGCCGGGGGCGAGCTTGGCGGTGGTGACCGCCCCATTGCGGAGCTTCTTGGTCGTGATGGCCCCGTTCTTGATGTCGCGCGTCCCGATCATCCAGGACGCGTAGCCGGTGCCAGCCAGCGCCAGCACGAGGGCGATGCTGGCCACGATCAGAGCCGGGCTCGGCAATCTCAGTCGAAATCCGTGCATACAGGTCCCTTATCGGCAGCTCTAGCCATACAACTCAACAAAGAAGCCCGCAGCGGCCGGGCTGCCGCCGCTCGCCGTGAACACGAAGGCCTGCGTCCCGGCTGGACATCCGGAGACCGTGCCGAGCGCGAACTGCGCGTACTCGTATCCCGAGTCCTCCTCGTCCACCGTCGCCTGGCCCCCTCTGACCGTGAACGGGATGCCGCTCAGGCAGTACTTGGAGGTTCCGTTCAAGCTGGCCGAGCCGACGTTCTTCGAGTCGGCGGCATCGATGGCGCCGGCCGCGCTGACGCGGGCGAAGGCAAGCGGCTGAGCGTTGGCCGCGTTCGTCGCGTTGGTGGCGTTGGTGGCCTCGGTGGCGGTCGAGGCGGAATCGGCTGTGGTGGCGTGCTGGGCGCTCGGGACGGTCAATCCGGCCGGGTTGATCTTGGTCGCGGTCACGGCGCCGGGGGCGAGCTTGGCGGTGGTGACCGCGCCGTCCCTGAGCTTCCTCGTGGTCACGGCGCTGTTCTTGATGTTCTTCGTGCCGACGGTGAAGGCGGCGTAGCTGGTGCCGGCGAGCGCCAGCACGAGCGCGATGATCGCGACGACCAGCGCCGGGCTGGGCAGTTTCGGGACGAACCTGCTCATACGGTTACTTGGACCTCTCAGCGAACGGAAAAGGACGCCATTCGGCGTCCGGATGACTCCTCCCCGCCCATCTATCGGCTGAGTGGGTCCGAAGGTTGAAAGGTTTGGCCCGGGCCCGGCCGGATTAGCAGATCACGGCGAGATGGAAGGCATTGTTCGCCGGTGAGCTGCCCGAGTGATTGAACGTGGCCACGAACACGGCGTTCGGGTTGCCCTCGCGCGGCTCGACGTAGATTTCGCCCTGGTAGTTGTCGTTGAACTCGCTGTTGCTGACCAGGCTCGAGCCGATCGTCGCCTCATAGGCGCAGCCGGTCACGGCGCGGTCGAAGTTCACCTCGTACTCGCCCGTGCCGAGGAAGCCGCTCGAGGTCGCGCCGCGCCCGGTGGTGAGCGTGCCGTCGGGAGCGACGCGGGCCCACAGGATCTGCTGCTGGTAGCCGGACGCCGGCACGCCGCCCAGGCTGTTCGCGTTCGCGGCTGACGGAACAGTTCCCAGGGCAGCCATGTTGAGGTTCGCCGAGGAGATCGTGTTGTTGGCGATCTTGTTGCCGGACACGGCTCCTTTGCGGAGCTTGGTCCCGGTCACCGCCCCGCGCTTTAGCTGGGCGGCCCCGACGCTGTTCTTGGGCAGCCTGAAGGCGGCGTAGCTCGTGCCACCCAGGGCGACCACCAAAGCGATGATCGAGATCACCAACGCCGGGCTCGGCCGTCCCTTTGGGGAAGTCCTCACTGACCCCTTCCTCCTATCCGCTGTTACGACTCCGTGGGCCCCCGGGGAAAGTGTATGTGCTCGCGGCCCTAGACTTCGCTCGTACATATGGCTACCCGGCCGCGGATCACCGACCTCGAGCGGTGGGAGCGCGAACGCTTCCGCCGGGCGCCCGAACGCGACGCTCCGTTCTCGACCATGTCGGGCGAACCGATCCGGCCGCTGTACACCGAGGCAGACCTTCCCGCCGACCTCGACGAAGCGATCGGTCTGCCGGGCGAGTTCCCCTACACGCGCGGCGTCTACCCATCGATGTACCGCGGACGGATGTGGACGATGCGGCAGTTCGCCGGCTTCGGCACGGCCGAGGAGACCAACCGGCGCTTCCGCTACCTGCTTGACCACGGCCAGACAGGCCTGTCCACCGCCTTCGACATGCCCTCGCTGATGGGCCACGACTCCGACCATCCGCGCTCGCTGGGGGAGGTGGGGCGCGAGGGGGTGGCGGTCGACACGCTCGAGGACATGGAGGCGCTGTTCGCGGGCATCCCGCTCGATCAGGTCAGCGTCTCGATGACCATCAACGCCCCCGCGCCCATCATGCTCGCCTTCTACGTCGTGGCAGCCGAGCGCAAGGGCATCACCTCCGACCGGCTGGCCGGAACGATCCAGACCGACATCCTCAAGGAGTACATCGCCCAGAAGGAGTGGTGCTTCCCGGTCGACCCGGCGATGCGGCTGGTCACCGACATGATCGAGTGGTGCTCGACCGAGATGCCGCGCTGGCATCCGATCTCGATCTCCGGCTACCACATCCGCGAGGCCGGCTCGACCGCCGCCCAGGAGCTCGCCTTCACGCTCAAGGACGGTCTGACCTACGTCGAGCACGCGGTCGCCCGTGGACTCGACGTCGACGCCTTCGCGCCCCGGCTGAGCTTCTTCTTCAACGCCCACATCGACTTCTTCGAGGAGATCGCCAAGTACCGCGCGGCGCGACGGATCTGGGCCCGCGAGCTGCGCGACACGTTCGGCGCCCGCGACGAGCGCTCGCTCCTGATGCGCTTCCACACCCAGACCGCCGGGGTGTCGCTGACCGCGCAGCAGCCGCTCAACAACATCGTGCGCACGGCCATCGAGGCGCTGGCCGGCGTGCTCGGAGGCACCCAGTCGCTCCACACCAACAGCTTCGACGAGGCGCTCGCCCTGCCCACCGAAGAGGCGGTGCGCGTCGCCCTGCGCACCCAGCAGATCATCGCCGAGGAGACCGGCGTGGCCAACACGATCGACCCGCTCGGGGGCAGCTACTTCCTGGAGGCGCTGACCGATCGGCTGGAAGAGCGGGCCTACGAGTACTTCCACAAGATCGATGAGCTCGGGGGGATGGTCGAGGCGGTCAAGCGCGGCTTCCCGCAGCGCGAGATCGCCGATGCCGCGTTCCAGTACCAGCGCGAGCTGGAGACCGGCGTGCGCAAGGTGGTCGGGGTCAACGCCTACAACGAGGGCGACGACCGCGAGACGCCCATCCTCCGGATCGACCCCGCCTTCGAGGTCCACCAGGTGAAACGCGTGCGCGAGGTGCGCGAGCGGCGCGACGGCGAGGCCGTCAAGCGCACACTGGAGGCGCTCGAGCAGGCCGCGCGCGAGCCGGATCAGAACCTGATGCCGCTGCTCGTCGAGGCCACCCGCGCCGAGGCCACCGAGGGGGAGATGGTCCAGACACTCCAGCGCGTGTTCGGGACCTATTCGGAGATGCCCGCCTTCTAGGCCCCGGTCGGCCGCGCCGCAATACACTGCGGCTCCGCCGATGTCCAGCACAGAGAAGAAGATTCGCGTCGTCGTCGCGAAACCCGGCCTTGACGGTCACGATCGCGGCGCGAAGATCATCGCGCGGGCCTTGCGCGACGCGGGCATGGAGGTGATCTACACCGGCCTGCACCAGACGCCCGAGCAGATCGTGGAGACGGTGATCCAGGAGGACGCCGATGCGGTCGGGCTGTCGATTCTGTCGGGCGCTCACATGACGCTCGTCCCGAGGATCATGGAGCTGCTCTCCGAGCAGGGGATTGACGACGTGGTGGTGACGGTGGGGGGGACGATCCCCAACGACGACGTCGAGGAGCTGAAGAAGCTGGGCGTGGCCGAGGTGTTCACGCCGGGGGCGTCGAGCCAGCAGGCGATCGACTTCATCCGGAACGCCGTGCGGGCCTGATGGGGTCACGCCGTACTCCCGAGTAGGGACTGATTGACTCGTCAGTCAACCGGGTAATATTCGCCACCGTTTCAAGCAATAGGAGGCCCTGTTGAAGATTTGCGTCCTGGTCAAAGAGGTTCCGGACGCCGCCGTCGAGAAGCGGATCGACCCCTCGACGGGGCGAATGGACCGATCAGGGGAGAAGAACCTGAACCCCTATGACACCCACGCCATCGAAGCGGCGATGCAGATCCGCGAAGGCGGTGCCGTTGACGTCGATGAGATCGTGGCCGTCACAATGGGGCCCGAGTCGGCGGTCCGCGCGCTGCACAAGGCCGTCTCGCTGGGCGCCGACCGCTCCCTGCACCTGACGGATGAGGGGCTGGCCGGCTCCGATGTCGCCGCCACGGGCTACGCCCTGGGCAAGGCGCTCGAGAAGGAGTCGCCCGACCTCGTCCTGCTCGGCCAGCAGTCCGACGATGGCGAGTGCTACACGATCGGCGCGGTGGTGGCCGACCACCTGAAGATGCCCTCGCTCACGCAGGTCATCCAGATCGACGTCTCAGACGCCGGCCTCAAGTGTGAGCGCCAGGCCGAGTACGGCTACGACACGGTGCAGATCGAGCTGCCGGCCGTGATCTCGGTTGGCGACGCGATCAACGAGCCGCGCTACCCCTCGCTGAAGGCGATCATGGGGGCGAAGAAGAAACCGCTCGAGACTGTCTCGTCCGGCGACGTCGGGATCGACGCCTCACTCGTCGGCGAGGAGGGCTCGCGCGTGCAATGCGGAGACTTCCACGACCCCCCTGCCAAGCAGGCTGGCCAGATCATCGAGGACGAGGACACGAACGAGACGGTCGAGAAGATCGTCGCTTGGCTTGAGGAAAGGAAGCTGATCTAGATGGCAGACGTTCTGACCTACGTCCTTCATTACGAGGGCGAGTTCAACAAGAACTCCCTCGGCGCGGTATCCGAGGGCGCGGCCCGCGCGTCGGAGATCGGCGGCGAATGTCACGCCGTCGTCGTCGGTGGCGACGATCTGAGCGATGAGCTGTGCCAGTCGCTGGGCGCCTACGGCGCGACCAAGGTCTTCCGGGCCAAGGGCTCCGAGGGCCTGGCCCAACCGGTGATCGACGTGATGGCCAAGGTGATCGATGACCACGGCCATTCGTACGCCCTGTTCGGCGGCGGCCTGCTCGGCTTCGAGATCGGCGCTGGCCTGGCCGCGCGCAAGCACGCCGGCGTGACCATGGAGGTCACCGCCGTCAAGGCCGAGGACGGCAAGCTCGTGGCCGAGCGCCCGATCCTCCAGGACTCGAAGATCTCGGTCTCTCACTACAGGGGCGACCTCGGGATCATCATCGGGCGGATCAACGCCTTCGAGACTCAGCAGCGTGACGGCGGCTCGGCCGAAGTGGTTGACGTCGACGTCGAGTACTCGCCGTGGTCTGAGCAGGCGAAGATGGTGCAGCGCGGCGAGCAGCGTGGCGCCGACGTGGACATCGAAGGCGCCGACATCCTCGTGGCCGGCGGCCGCGGGCTCGGCAAGGCGGAGAGCTTCTCGCTGGCCGAGGAGCTGGCCAAGGCCTTCGGCGGCAACACCGCCGTGGCCGCGACCCGCGCCGTCGTCGACGCCGGCTGGTACCCGTACGCGGCCCAGATCGGGCAGACGGGCAAGACCGTGTCCCCGAAGCTGTACCTCGCGGCCGGGATCTCGGGCGCGATCCAGCACAAGGTCGGGATGCAGTCCTCGGAGAACATCGTCGCCATCAACAAGGACTCGAACGCGCCGATCTTCGAGTTCTCCGACCTCGGGATCGTGGGCGACCTGAACAAGATCCTGCCCAAGCTGACCGAGGCGATCAAGGCCAAGAAGGGCGGCTGATGGCCGGTTCCAACGGCAGCGCACCGGCACCGAGCGAGTTCCCGCCGCCCGTCGACTCCGTCAAGGAGTTCATCAAGCGGGGACTCGATGACGAAGACGAGCTGATCGAGGTCGGCGTCGCGATCGTCGGCGGTGGCACCGCAGGGTCTGGCCTGCGCCAACCGGCTGCTCCAGCTGCTCGGGGACGACCCCGAGACGATGGAGAAGCTGGGCGAGGTGCCGGTGGCGATCATCGAGAAGGCGAAGACCTGCGGCGGGCACAACCTGTCCGGCGCGGTGATGCGCCCAGGGCCGCTCCAGGAGCTGTTCCCCGAGCTGTCCCGCGAGGACTGGCGCAAGGAGCGCTTCGCCTTCGGCGAGGTGACCAAGGAATCGGTCTACATGCTCACCAGCCCGAAGACCAAGCTCCGCGTGCCAATTCCGGCCGTGCCGAACTTCAAGAACCACGGCAACGAGGTGGTCTCGGTCTCGGCTCTGGCCCGCTATCAGCAGCGCAAGGCGGAGGAGGGCGGCGCGTACGTGCTGACCGAGACCTCGGCCACGCAGCTGATCGTCGAGGACGGCCGGGTGGTTGGAGTGCGCTCGGGCGACAAGGGACGGGGCAAGGACGGCGAGCCGCTCGGCAACTTCGAGCCCGGGACCGACATCAAGGCCAAGGCGACCGTGCTGGCCGAGGGCTGCTGGGGCCATCTCACCGGCGCCGCGATCCGCGAGTTCGGCCTGTCCGAAGGCCGCGAGCCCCAGGTGTGGGAGCTCGGGGTCAAGGAGGTGTGGAAGGTCAAGAAGCCGCTCGACCGGGTGATCCACACCTTCGTACAGCCGTGGCCGCTGAAGGTGGCGTCGAAGTACGGGCAGCTCGGCGGCACGTGGATCTACCCGATGAAGGACGAGAAGTCGGGCGACGATCTCGTCTCGATCGGCTTTGTCGTCGACCTGAACTACCGTGACGCGACCACCTCGGTGCACGACCTGCTCCAGGCGTTCAAGACGCATCCGTTGGTCAGGGAGATCCTCGAGGGCGGCGAGCGCGTCGCCTGGGGCGCGAAGGCGCTCCCCGGTGGCGGCTACTGGTCGATGCCGAAGCTGTCGATGCCCGGAGCCGTACTGGTCGGCGACGCTGGAGGGATGGTCGATACCGCGGCGCTCAAGGGCGTTCACCACTGCATCAAGTCCGGAATCCTCGCGGCGGAGGCGATCTACCGCTCGCTCAAGGGCGGCGAGTCGCTCGAGTCCTACGAGGAGGCCGTCGAGCAATCTTCGATCGCCAAGGAGCTCTACCAGGTGCGCAACGCCCGGCAGGCGTTCCAGAAGGGCTTCGTCGTCGGCAGCCTGCTTGCGGGTCCCGCGATCATGTCGAAGGGCAAGGTTCCGCCGGGGCGGCAGGAGTGGCATCGCGACGATGCCGAGCCGATGTTCATCGGCGACACCAGGGAGCGCTATCCGAAGCCCGACGGCAAGTACACCTTCGACAAGCTCTCCTCGGTTTACATCTCCGGCAACGCGACCCGGGACGATGCGCCCAACCACATCCGTCTCCACAAGCACGTACCGCGCGAGATCGCCGAGACGTGGGTGTATATGTGTCCCGCGGGCGTGTATGAGATCCCCGACGACGCTCCCGAGTCCGGCCCGGTCGACGTGATCGTCAACTACACCAACTGCGTGCAGTGCGGGGCGATCACGGCCAAGGGCGGCCGGCTGACCCCGCCCGAGGGCGGGGACGGCCCGCTCTACCAGCTCACCTAGACGCTGCGGGTCGGCGGCCGGCCGCGTCTCGGCATCGGCCCGGCGCGGTGCGGCATCCGGCCCGCGTCCTCGAGGGCGCGTCGCAGCAGCATCTCGATGTGGGCGTTGAGGCTGCGGAAATCGTCCGCGGCCCACCGGGCGAGCGCGTCATGGACCGCGGGATCGAGGCGCAGCGGGAGCTGCTTGCGCTCCCGGCTCACGTATAGAGCGTCCCGGTGTTGACGACCGGGGACGCAGGCTGGTCGGCGCACAGGACGACCATCAGATTGCTCACCATCGCCGCCTTGCGCTCCTCGTCGAGCTCGACGACGTGGCGCTCATCAAGCCGATCGAGGGCCAGCTCGACCATCCCCGTCGCGCCCTCGACGATCCGTGAGCGGGCGGCGACGATCGCGTTGGCCTGCTGGCGGCGCAGCATCGCCTGGGCGATCTCGGCGGCGTAGGCGAGGTGGCTGATCCGCACCTCGACGATCTCGACGCCGGCGGTCGCGACCCGCTGGGCCACCTCCTGGGCGAGCTCTCCGGCGACGACGTCGACCGAGCCGCGCAGCGAGCTGCCCTCGTCATCGGGGTTGTCGTAGGGGTGGGTGGTGGCGACGTGGCGGAGCGCCGACTCGGCCTGAACGGTGACGAAGTCCACGTAGTCATCCACGGCGTAGATCGCTTTCGCGGTGTCGGCCACCTGCCAGACGACGATCGCGGCGATCTCGACCGGGTTGCCGTCGGCGTCGTTGACCTTCAGGCGGTTGGTCTCGAAGTTCCGGACCCGAACGCTTAGGTTCCGCCGATCGGCCAACGGCACGATCCACCACAGGCCGGTCCGCCGGACCGTGCCGGCGTAGGCGCCGAAGAAGCGCACGACCTTGGTATGGCCCGGTTGCACGATCACCAGCGACGCAGCGACCAGGCTGCCGATGACGACCGGAATGGCGAGGAAGCCTGGCACCGAGCTTCCGCCGAGGAGAATGGCCGCGCCGATGCAGATGGCGATGACGAGCACGCCCGCCCACCCGCTGATCGCCCACGCCGGGCGCTCTTGGATATCGACTCGTGTTCCCGAGTGCCCGACGGGGGTCGCCGCGGGCTGGCTATACGGCTGAACGTCTTGGCTCATGATGAACCCCTTTCCAAAAAGTGATTTCTATTAGATATCACTTTTTGTTGGAGGGCGCAAGCCACTCCGGAAACTTCTGGCCCCCTCACTTGTTTCTATGGGCATGAGGCGATGGCTGATCGCAGGGCTGGTTGCGCTTCTCGCCGGGGCGGCGGTACCGGCAATGGCGGATGCGCCGCGCACCCAGCTGCGCGATTTCGTCTGCCAGCGCGCGGTCGATCCGGCCTTGCGCGGGCTGTCGGTCGTCGCCGTGATGCGGCCCGTTACGGGCACGGAGCGGATGGCCATGCGCTTCACGCTGCTCAAGCGCAAGACGCGCCATAGCCGCTCGGTATCGGTCCCCGGTGCCGATCTCGGCCGCTGGATCACCCCCAAGGATCCGACCCTCGGCAGCCTGCCCGGCGATACCTGGGTGGTCAACCATCCGGTCGTGGATCTGGCCGCCCCGGCCTACTACCGCCTGAAGGTGGCCTTCCGCTGGAGCGACGCTGATCAGCATGTGCTGGCGACCGCGGTCCGCTACTCGCACCTCTGCTTCCAGCCCGAGCTGCGCCCCGACCTGGCGGTGAGCGGCATCACGGTCACCCCGCAGGCGTCCAACCCGGGCGAGGACTCGTTCGTGGCCGAGATCAAGAATCTGGGCAAGACGGCGACGGGTCACTTCCAGTTGGAGTTCAACGACGGCTCCGTCCTGAGCACCATCTCGGTCGGGCAGCTGCTGCCCCACCACCGCGTCGATGTCAGCTTCACCGGCCCGGCGTGCTCGGCCAGCGCGCCGGCCACGATCACCGCCGATCCGAGCGGCCGGGTACAGGACTCCAACCGGGCCAACAATTCGCTTCAGACCACCTGCTCATGAGGTGGGCCGCGGAGGCCGATGAGTCCCGGGAGCGGCGCCGGCGGACGCTAGACTCATTAGGGCTATGAAAACCGGAATCCATCCCGAATATGTCGACGCGCATGTCCGCTGTACCTGCGGTAACGAGTTCATGACGCGCTCGACCCAATCTGAGATCCACGTCGAGATTTGCTCGGCCTGCCATCCGTTCTACACCGGCCGTCAGAAGCTGGTCGACACCGGCGGGCGCGTCGAGCGCTTCCAGCGCCGGGTCGCCAAGGGCCGGCGTTCGGCCCGCGCCGGCACCGGCGCGTAGAGCGACGAGCCATGAGCAGCGGGGGCGGCGAGGGGCGGCTTACCGCGTCTCGCGACGCCCCCGTGGGCGGCCAGGCGATCCTCGAGGGCGTGATGATGCGCGGCGTCTCGACCTGGGCGGTGGCGGTCCGCAAGCCGGGCGCCACCGAGGGCGAGCTCGGCCCACTCGACGTCCAGACCTTCCCCCTGGTCTCATGGGCCAAGCGACGGCGCGTGTACCGCTGGCCGGTCATCCGCGGCGTGGTGGCCCTGGCCGAGTCGCTCGGCATCGGCCTGCGTGCGCTCAGCATCTCGGCCAACGCCCAGCTCCCCGAGGAGGACCAGGAGATCTCCTCCGGCGCGTGGGCGGGAACCGTCCTGGTCGCGTTGGTGTTCGCGATTGGCCTGTTCTTCGTCGTCCCCGTTGGTCTCACGAGCCTGATCCGGCACCAGCTCGGCTCCCCGGTCCTGTTCTGGGCGGTGGAGGGGGTGCTGCGCACGGCGATCTTCCTCGGCTACCTGGTCCTCATCTCGCGGCTGCGGGACCTGAGACGCGTACTCGAGTACCACGGCGCCGAGCACAAGGTGATCTCCTGTTACGAAGCCGAGGACCAGCTCGTGCCCGAACGGGCGAAGCTGTACTCGCGGCTTCATCCCCGGTGCGGGACGAGCTTCCTGCTCATCGTGATGATCGTGGCCATCTTCGTCTTCGCGCCGATCGGCCTGCCCGCGTGGTGGGTGCTGGTGCTGACCCGCATCCTCGGGGTTCCGCTGATCGCCGGCCTGTCGTTTGAGATCGTCAAGTGGGCGGGGCGCAACCGCCGCCGCCCGTGGGTGCAGGCGCTGATGTATCCCGGCCTCCAGCTGCAACGGCTGACCACCAAGGAGCCGGATCTGGAGCAGCTCGAGGTGGCGATCGCCGGACTGGGCGCGGTGCTCGCCGTCGAGACGCCGGGCCAGACATCCGCCGCCGACATGCTCGGCGTCGAAGTCGTGGCCTAGCAAGCTCGTTAGTCTGCCGCGGCGATGAGCGTGCGGGCGGGCGCATATCGCGGCCGTGCCCTGGTGATGGCGACGGGGGCGACGCTCGGGCTCGCCGTACTCGTCGTCGTGCACATCGCGCTGCACGACACCTACTGGGACTACAGCGAAGGCGTCTACGCGCTGAGCGCTCACCTGATGCTCCACGGCGCCTCGCTCTACGGGTCGTTCGCCGGGGCGCAGCCGCCGGGCGTGTTCCTGGTCGGCGCGGGCCTGCTGGCGATCCACGACAGCCTCGAGTGGCTCCGCTTCGCGGTGGCCTGTCTGCAGCTCGGCGCTGGCCTGATGGCCGCGGTCATCGTGCTCCGGATCACGGGCAGCCGGGCGGCGGCGGCGCTGACGCCGGCGCTCGTCCTGCTCACCCCGTGGGCGGTGCACGAGCACGGCGCCCTGACGCCGGAGCTGGTGGCGCTGCCGGTGCTTCTGGGGGCTGCCCTGGCCAGCGTCGAGGAACGCCGGGCGGTGCTCACGGGGGTCCTGTGCGGGATCCTGCCTCTGATCAAGCTGCCGTTCGCGATTCCGGCCGTGGCGATCGTGGCGCTGTCGGCGGACTGGCGGCGCGTCGCACCGTGGGCGCTCGGCACGCTGCTCGTTGGCCTCGGTCTCACCTCGGCGCTGGCCGGCGGCGGGTTCTGGCGCGAGGCGGTGTACGCCCAGACGCAGACCGGGTCGCGCTCGCTTGGCGAGCTCAAGGGCTTCTGGGCGCAGGCGGCCTGGAATGCGATCGGGCTGCTGGCCTGCGGCGGGATCGCGGTGTGGCTTCGCCGGGAGGCGCTTGACGCGCCGATGTTGCGGATGCTGCTCGGCCTGGCGGCGGCGATGATCATCACCTTCCTGACCAACTTCAAGGAGGGGACGGGGCTGAACATCGCCGTCCCGGTCGAGGCGGCGCTGGTGCCGCTGGCCGTGGTCGGGACGGCGTTCGCTGTGCGCGCCGGGCGCTCGTGGGTCCCCATCGCCGCCTGCGCGGCGGCCTGGCTGTTCACGCTCGCCCAGAGCGTTTCGCTGATGGTCTCGCCCGGCCGGTCCGAGCCGTTCCTGCGGGCCGGCTCGGCGAACGCGTGGTATGAGCTGATGGACGCTTCGCAGTTGCAGGCGACGGTCGCCGCGGCGCGACGATGTCCGGATGGGGTCCCATCCAGCGAGCCGCCTCTGATCGCGTTCGTGGCCGGGCGCCCGCTGCCGGGCGGTCAGCCCGATCAGTTCATCATCTCCCACGCGCCCACGCTGGCGGCGTTCCGGGCCAAGATCGAGGCCGCCGGGCACGTGTGTCCGTAACCCCTGGGCCTACACTCGGCGCCGAGATGATCGACGAGCTGGTGACGCAGATCGAGAACCGCCTCCGGGAGCTTCAGAGCGAGCTTTCCGACCCTGCCGTGATCAGCGATCGCGAACGCTTCACCGCTGTTGGCAAGGCCTACCGCGAGCTCGAGCCTGCGGGCCGTCTGGCCGCCGCGTACCGCCGGGCGGCAGACGACTTCGAGGGGGCACGCGAACTGCTGGCGGAGGACTCCGGCGACCCCGAGCTGCGCGCGTTGCTCGAAAGCTCGCGCGAGCAGATCGAGTCTCTGGAGGAGGAGATCCGTCTCGCCATGGTCGAGCGCGACCCCAACGATGACAAGAACGTGATCGTCGAGATCCGGCCGGGGGCCGGGGGCGACGAGGCTGCGCTGTGGGCGGGCGACCTGTTCCGGATGCTGACCCGCTACGCCGAGCGGCGCGGCTTCGCCGTCGAGCTGCTGGCGGTGGGCGACGGCACGTACACGTTCGAGGTCAAGGGCGAGGGCGCCTACTCGGTGTTCAAGTTCGAAGGCGGAACCCACCGCGTCCAGCGGGTGCCCGAGACCGAGTCGCAGGGACGGATCCATACCTCGACGGCCACCGTCGCGGTCCTCCCGGAGGCCGACGAGGTCGAGGTCGCGATCGATCCCGGCGATCTCCAGATAGACGTCTACCGCAGCTCGGGACCCGGCGGCCAGTCGGTCAACACGACCGATTCGGCGGTCAGGATCACGCACAAACCGAGCGGGATCGTGGTCTCGATGCAGGACGAGAAATCCCAGCTCCAGAACCGGGAGCGGGCGATGCGTGTGCTGCGGGCGCGGCTGTATGAGCGCGCGCTGGCCGAGCAGCAGGCCTCCATGGCCGCCTCGCGCCAGGCCCAGGTCGGGACCGGCGACCGGGCGGAGAAGATCCGCACCTACAACTTCCCCGAGCGGCGGGTGACCGACCACCGGATCGGGCTGCGCGTGCACAACCTCGACGCGATCCTGATGGGCGAACTCGACGAGCTCACCGCCGCCCTCCAGGACGACGAGAAGCGCCGCCGGCTGGCCGAAAAGGCGGCTGCGTAAGCCGCCGTCGCTGCCGTGCGCGCGCTGGTCGTCACGAGCATGTATCCGAGCGCCGCGCGGCCCGCGCACGGCAGCTTCGTGCGCGATCAGGTAGCGGCCCTGCGGCGGATTCCCGATGTCGAGGTGGAGCTGTTCGCCTTCGAATCCGGGGGGGCGTCGCCGTACGTCCGGGCGGCGCGGGCGTTGCGTCGTAGGTATCGCGGGTCGCAGTTCGACGTGATCCACGCCCACTTCGGGCTGACCGCGTGGCCGGCGTTCAGCGTGAACGGGGCGCCCCACGTGGTCACCCTGCATGGCACCGACCTGGTCCATCCCCGCTCGCGCGCGATCACCCTGGCGGCGGTGCCGTTCGTGGATCTAGTCGCGCCGGTGTCGCAGTCACTGGCTGGGTTGCTGCCTTCGCTCGTCCCGGAGCGGAAGGTCGCGGTGCTGCCCTGTGGGGTGGATCTCGAGCGCTTCCAGCCGATTCCGCGGGTCGAGGCCCGGCGGGCTCTGGGCCTCCCGGAAGCGGGTCCGGTGCTGCTGTTTCCGGCCGACCCGGCGCGGCCGGAGAAGCGGGTCGATCGCGCGCGCGCGGTGGCCGGCGACGTGCGGTTGGTCACCCTCGGGAACGCCGATCCCGAGGAGATGCCCTTGTGGATCAACGCTGCCAACGCCGTGCTCGTCCCGTCGGAGCGCGAGAGCTTCGGGATGGCGGTGCTCGAGGCGATGGCCTGCGAGGTGCCGGTGCTCTCGACCCCGGTGGGGATCGCCCCCGAGGTGCTGCCGCTGGGCTTCTGCCAGGAGTTCGACGCCGCCGCCTGGCGGTCCGCGCTCGAGCCATGGCTGGGCGATGACGAGGTGCGGGTGAACGGGGGGCAGGGGCGCGCCGAGATCTACTCCTCGGCGCGGATGGCCGAGCGGGTGGTGGAGGCGTGGCGGCGACTGGCCTAGGGATGACGACGGCGGGGGCCGCGGCCCGGCTGGCGCGCGCGGGCTCGGGGACACCGCGGCTCGACGCCGAGCTGCTGCTGGCCGCCGCGCTGGGGGTGGACCGCGCCCATGTCGTGGCAGCAGGCCGCGAGGAGCTCGCGCCTGAGGCCCTGGCGCGCTTCGAGGAGCTGGTGGGGCGGCGCGAGGCGGGCGAACCCGTGGCCTACATCCTCGGTTACAAGGACTTCCGGCGCATCTCGGTGTCCGTGGACCGGCGCGTGCTGGTCCCGCGGCCCGAGACTGAGCTGCTGGTCGAGGTGGGGCTGGAGCTTGCGCCGGGCACTGCGGTGCTCGATGTCGGGACCGGCAGCGGGGCCGTGGCGCTGGCCCTGAAGGACGAACGCCCCGACCTCGTCGTCGCGGGCAGCGACATTGATCCGGCCGCCGTCGCGGTGGCCGTCGCCAACGCCACGCGGCTCGAACTGGATGTGTCGTTCTTCGTGGCCGATCTGCTCGCCAGCGTCCCGGATAGGTTTGACGGGGTGCTCGCGAACCTGCCCTATGTCGCCGAGGGCTCGCCCGAGGTCGCGCCCGAGGTGGTGCGCCACGAGCCGGCCGCGGCCCTGTTCGCCGGCCCCGATGGGTTGGCGGTGATCAGGCGGCTGGTCGAGATGGCCTCCGATGTCCGGATCCTGGCGCTCGAGGTGGGGTTCGACCAGGCCTCGCGGGTCTCGGAGCTGCTGGCTGCGCACGGATTCGACTCGGTGGAGTGCCTGCGCGACTTGGCCGGCCACGAGCGGGTGGTGGTGGGGCGGCGATGAGCGCTTCGCAGGCGGCTGCGTTCGAGCGCTGCATCGCTGTCGGCGGGATCGCCCTGTTCCCGTCCGACACCGTCTACGGGCTGGCCTGCGACCCCGGCAACCGAGTGGCGGTGGAGCGGCTCTACACGCTCAAGCGCCGCCCGGCAGACAAGGCCTCGGCGGTCATGTTCTTCTCCTTGGCGGCGGTCCTGGCCGGGCTCCCCGAGCTGGGAGAGCGGACGCGTGAGGCGATGGGGCGGCTGCTGCCCGGCGGAGTCACGCTGCTGCTCGCCAATCCCTCGGGGCGTTTTCCCCTGGCCTGTGGGTCGGATCCGGGAACGCTCGGGCTGCGCGTGGTGGACGTCGCCCTCCTGGCGGGAGTGGATGTGGCGGTGCTCCAATCGAGCGCCAACCTGGCCGGCGAGCCGGAGGCGAGGCAGCTGGCCGACGTCCCGGAAGGGCTCCGGGCGGGCGTCGATCTGGTCATCGACGGCGGCGAGTTACCGGGAACGGCGTCGACCGTGATCGACCTTCGCCGCTACGAGGACAACGGGAGCTGGAACGTGGTGCGACCCGGCGCCGTGCCGAAGGACTTTCTGGACGAGGCGCTCGACTGGCAGTTCCACTTCGATCCGGAGACCTACGGGACGATGATCCGCGAGGACATTCCTGCGTTCGACCGCTTCGAGGACGAGGTGGTGGCGGCAAGTGGCGAGGGGGCGCGCCGCATCCTCGAGCTCGGCACGGGAACTGGGGAGACGGCGCGGCGGCTGCTCGCGCGTCACCCCTCGGCCCACCTGGTGGGCATCGACTCGAGCGAGCAGATGCTGGCGGCGGCGGAGCTGCCGGCCGAGCGGGTGGCGTTGCGGGTGGGACGGCTCGAGGACGAGTTGCCACCGGGCCCGTTCGACCTCGTGGCCAGCGCGCTCTGCGTCCACCACCTGAACGGCGCCCAGAAGGCCGACCTGTTCCGGCGGATCCGCGACGTGCTGGCACCGGGAGGCCGGTTCGTCCTCGGAGACGTCGTCGTCCCCGAGAATCCCGACGAGGCGCGGATCGAGCTGACCCCCGGCTTCGATCAGCCGAGCTCGGTGGCCGAGCAGCTCGCCTGGTTGTCCGACGCCGGGCTTGACCCCCGGGTGCAGTGGGCCTCGGGAGACCTGGCGGTGGTTGCGGCCGAGGCGCCCCGGCCGCCCGGTGTCGCGCCCGGGCCGTCTTCCCCGGACGGCGGCCGGCCCGCTGGTTGACGGCCACCGGCGCTGATATCGTCGCCGAGGTGAGCGTGGAGCTGCCTTCGGACTTCTTCAACCGTCCGCTCGCGGACGTCGATCCGGAGATCGCCGAGGTGCTGGCGCTGGAGCTCGAGCGCCAGCAGCGGACGCTCGAGATGATCGCCTCGGAGAACTTCGTCCCGCTGTCGGTCCTCGAGTGCCAGGGGTCGGTCCTGACCAACAAGTACGCCGAGGGCTATCCAGGCAAGCGCTATTACGGCGGCTGCGAGTACATCGACATCGCCGAGCAGCTGGCGATCGATCGGGCCAAGGAGCTGTTCGGGGCCCAGCACGCGAACGTCCAGCCTCACTCCGGCGCCCAGGCCAATGCCGCCGTCTACCACGCGCTGCTCGATCCCGGCGACACGCTGATGGGGCTCGAGCTGGCCCACGGCGGCCACCTCACCCACGGGATGAAGATCAACGTCAGCGGCAAGCTGTACGACATCGCCGCCTACCAGGTCGACCGCGAGACGAGCGTGATCGACATGGACGAAGTGGCGCGCGTGGCCCGCCAACGGCGTCCCAAGATGATCCTCGCAGGCTGGTCGGCCTATCCGCGCCAGCTCGACTTCGCCCGCTTCCGCGAGATCGCCGACGAGGTCGGTGCCTACCTGATGGTCGACATGGCCCACTTCGCCGGGCTGGTAGCGGTCGGCCTGCACCCCAACCCGGTGCCCTACGCCGATGTCGTCACCTCGACGACGCACAAGACGATCGGTGGTGGCCGCGGCGGGCTGATTCTGTGCACCGAGGAGCACGCCAAGAAGATCAACTCGGCCGTGTTCCCGGGACAGCAGGGCGGCCCGCTCGAGCACGTGATCGCGGGCAAGGCGGTGGCGTTCAAGATCGCCATGTCCGAGCCCTTCCGCGAGCGCCAGGAGCGGACGCTGGCGGGGGCGCAGGCGCTGGCCGAGGAGTTGCTCGGGGCCGGGGGCGGGATCAACGTCCTCACCGGCGGCACCGACGTCCACCTCGTGCTGTGCGACCTGCGGGAGTCAGAGCTCGACGGCAAGCAGGCCGAGGACCGCCTCCACGATGTCGGCATCACCGTCAACCGCAATGCGGTCCCGTTCGACCCCCGTCCGCCTGCCGTCTCCTCGGGGCTGCGGATCGGCACGCCCGCCCTGGCCACGCGCGGGCTCCAGCTGGAGGATTTCCACGAGGTGGGCAAGATCATCGCTTCGGCGCTCCAGCCCGGGGAGTTCGAATCCCGGCGCGGCGATCTCGCCGACCGGGCTGCGGCGATCGCCGAGCGCTACCCGCTGTACGCGAGCCTAGGCGCGCACGCCATCGCGTAGGGCGGGCGCGGTGCCCGCGCCTGCGACGGCTCCGCCGTGCTGCTCGATCCACAGCGTCAGCGTCATCAGTCCCCAGAGTTGCCGGCTCAGGTCCTCGCGGCGGCTCTCGTGGGCATCGAGAACCTGGGTGACCGCCGCCGGGTCGAGCAGGCCCTGGCGGCGGATCGTCTCCTCGGAGAGCACGTCACGCACGAATGGCGCCATCGGACCGCGCAGCCAGGCGGCGGCCGGAATCGAGAAGCCGCGCTTGCGGGCCTTCGCGATCTCGGGGGGCAGCAGCTGCGCGGCGGCCCGGCGCAGGATGCCGCTTCTTGGTGTTGCCCTTGACTCGCTCATGGCGGGGTAGGGCAAGGGCCAGCTCGGCCACGACCTGATCGAGGAACGGGACCCGTGCCTCGAGCGAGTGGGTCATGCTCATCCGGTCGGTCTTGACCAGCAGGTCATCGACCAGGTACAGGCCGAGGTCGAGGTCCTGCATGCGGGCGAGGGCCTCGGCGTCTTCGGTCTCGGCGTAGCGGGCGCGATAGGGGGCGTAGGGGTCAGTTGCCGCGTCGTCGCCGATGATGAGCGCGCGGCGCTGGTCGGCGTCGAAGATGTCCTTCCAGCCCAGATGGCGCTCCAGGGGCGGCCGGCCAGCCGCCCGGACGAAGCGCTTGGCGCGGTACTCGAGCGAGACCCGGCGCGACGAGCTCGGCAGCCGCTCGACCGCGGGCCGTATGAGGCGCGCGGCCCGTCCGACGCGGGCGGCCAGCATGTCGGCGACGTAGGTCTCATATCCGCCGAACAGCTCATCCGATCCCTCGCCGGTGAGGACGACCTTCACTTCCTGCGAGGCCAGCTCCGAGACCAGGTAGGTGGGGAGGAGGGAGGAGTCGCCCAGGGGCTCGTCGAGCGCCTTGACGATCTCGGTGACCATCGCCACGGCGTCCGGCTCGACGATCAGCTCGTGGTGATCAGTGTTGAACTTGCTCGCCACTGCCCGGGCCTGGGCGGACTCGTCGAATGTCCGCTCGCGGAAGGCGATCGTGAACGTCTGCAGGCCGCTGCCCGCCTCCTGGGCGGCCAGGGCGGTGATCAGCGAGGAGTCGATCCCGCCGCTGAGCAGGACGCCGACGGGGACATCGGCCACGAGATGAGCGCGGACCGAGTCTCGGAGGCGGTCGATCAGCTCTTGTGTGAGGTCCTGGCTGGGTGCGGTTCTCAGGTCGGCTTGGGGAACCGGTGCCGGCCGGGCGAAGCGCTCGATCCTGACGTTGCCGCGCTCGGCGGTGAGCAGGTGGCCGGGTGCGAGCTTGCGGTAGCCACTGAGGATGGTCAGCGGCGCGGGGATGCAGTTGAAGGCGAGAAAGGCCTCGAGCGCGTCGCGGTCGATCTCCGCCGGCTCGTCGTGGCCGGCGGTGAGCGTGGTCAGCTCGGAGGCGAACGAGAGCTCGCCGCGCCCGCTCGCCCACCCCCGTGTCGGTAGAACAGCGGCTTGATCCCGAAGCGGTCCCGGGCCAGGACGAGGCGCTCACGATCCTCGTCCCACAGGGCCAGAGCGAACATCCCCCGCAACCGCTCCACGAACGACGGTCCGTGCTCCTCGTAGAGGTGGACCATGACCTCGGTGTCGCTCTCGGTCCTGAGGCGGTGACCCGCCTGGATCAGCTCGCTGCGAAGCTCGCGGTAGTTGTAGATCTCGCCGTTCTGGACGACGTGGATCCGCTCGCGCTCATCGGACTGGGGCTGATCGCCGCCGGCCAGGTCGATGATGGCGAGGCGTCGCATGCCGAGCACCACCTCGTCGCGGACCAGCTGGCCGCTGCCGTCCGGGCCCCGGTGCACCATCGTCTCGGTCATCGCGGCCACCCGCCGCGGGTCGATCCGCTCCCGCCGCAGCGAGAGGATGCCGCAGATCCCGCACACGGTTAGCGGCCGTTCTGGGCGTTGCTATCGGGGGCGGGGGAGCCCCCGAGCGGCTTGCGGCTGCTCCCGCGGCCGGTCAGGCTCCGGCCGATTCCCAGCAGCACCCGCGCCCCGGTGCGCCCGATCTCGATCAGGTAGAGGCGGATCGAGCGGTCGGCGATGTACTCGAAGTCGTGGGAGAGCTTCTCTGACCAGCTGATTTCGCGGGTCACCCGCATCTGGGCAAAGCCGGTGAGCCCTGGCCTGATCACCAACCGCTGCCAGTACTGGGGAATCTCGGCGGTCAGCTCCTCGAAGAAGCTCGGCCGGATCGGGCGCGGCCCGACCAGGCTCATGTCGCCGCGGACGACGTTGATGAGCTGGGGCAGCTCGTCGAGGTAGAGCGCCCGCAGGACGCGCCCCACGCGGGTCATCTCGGCCTCGGTGCGGACCGTGAGCTCGGGCCCGTAGTAGGGACCGAGCCGGGTCTCGGCATCGGGGGCCAGCGTGCGGAACTTGTACATGGTGAAGATCACGCCGAACCGGCCCACGCGCAGCCCGCGGTACAGGATCGGACGTCCCGAGGTGAGGCGGATCGTGATCGCGATCAGCGCCAGCAGCGGGCTGAGAATCACCATCGCCGTACCGGAGAACAGCAGGTCGAGGGCGCGGAGCCTGGAATCGACGCGGCGCGGAGGGGGCGGCGGCCCGGGAAAGCCTTCCCCAGTCACCGGGAGTCGCTGGCGCGTCATGGTGCTCATTCCACCGCACCCAGCAACAGATCGGTGAGGAGTTGCGGATCGCGGCGCGTGCGGGTCCCGTTGGTGTGCCGCTTTTCGAGCACCATCGCCCGCGGATCGGTGAGCGGCCGGAGCCTGCCCTCGCGCATCAGCCATTCATCGACGCCGCCGAGCCGGCCTCCGTAGGTCGAATAGACGGGCGTGCCGAGCGCCACCGCCTCGCGGTTCATCGTGCCGCCGGCGGAGACGACCAGGTCGGCGAGGGCGATCAGGCTCTGGGCATCGATCGCGTGATCGGGCACCACGAGACTTGGATACCCGAGCTGGCGGACCTGTTCACGCTGGGCCGAAGTCCGGGGTACGACGACCGCGTGGACGTCGTCGCGCTCACCCAGGTGGTCAAGCACAAGGGGGAAGATGCGGTTCGATTTGCGGTGGTAGAGCGAGACGTCGGGGGGCGGGCGGACGACCACGATCACCCGCTCTGGGTCGAGTCCGAGCTGCGCGAAGATCCCGGGATCGGCCTCGAAGTCGGATAGGTAGTACTCCTCCTTGAGGCCGGGATATTGGGCCAGCTTGTGATCGTCGACGCCATAGCGGGCCAGTCGCTCGGGCGGGATCGCCTCGGGCGTGACGACCCGGCGCGACAGCCGGCAGCCGATGTTGTGCTGCTGGGTGGCCCATTCGTAATCGAACATGTCGGCCGCCGGGATTCCCAGCGAGGCGGCGGCGATCGGGAGCTCGTTGGAGCCGTGGGCGATGGCCAGCTCGAACCCGGCCTTGCCCGTCCGGCGCATCCGCCGCGCCCGTCCGAGCAGGGAGACGAGCTTGCGCACGCGCGACGCCCCGGCGTGGCGGCCGATCACCTGGTGCTCGATCCCGAAGCGCTCGAGCAGTTCGATCGTCTGGGCGTAGTCCCGTGCGGTCACGGTCACCTCATGCCCCTGCTCGCGCAGGCGCTCGATAACTGGCCGCAACACCACGGGGTGCGCCGGTGCTGTCATGTCAATCCAGACCCGCATCGGTAAGCGAGGCCGCGCCGGGACCGCGCAGCCGAAGCTGCGGGTCATGCTACTCGGAGGGGCGGGCGCCCCCGATTCCCGCGTCTAGCGGTCAACGGCGGCTGCAATGCTTCGCCGGTGCGGTACTGGCACGCCGTCTTTGCCTTCCTCGTGGCGATGGTGCTCAGCGGACTGCTGACCCCGGTCGTCGGGCGCTTCGCGCGCCGGTTCGGCGCGGTGGCGACCCCCCGCGACCGCGACCTGGCTCAGGTGCCAACGCCGCTGCTGGGCGGGATCGCCATCCTCGCCGGCGTTTTCCTGGCGGCGGCGATCTGGGTCCCGGACACCCCGCTGACCCACCTGCACGCGATCCTGCTCGGGGCGTGCGTGATCACGCTGGTGGGGGCGATCGACGACGTGGTCGAGCTGAGCGCGCTGCCCAAGCTGCTAGGCCAGATCGGAGCCGCGGTGATCGCGGTGGCGGGCGGGGTGAAGCTGACGAGCATCGTGCTGCCGTTCGTCGGTCAGCTCGCCTTCCCGCGCGCGGGGCCGCTGCACGCCGGGCCGATCCTGTCGGTGATCTTCCTGGTCGCGGTGATGAATGCGGTCAACTTCTCCGACGGGATCGACGGGCTGGCCGCCGGGCTGTGCGTGATCGACGGGATCGCCTTCTCGGTCCTCGCCTTCGACCTGGCGCGCGGGCCGACCGAGATCGCCGTGGTGGCAGCGGCGATCCTGGCCGCGACGACGGCCGGCGCGGCATTGGGCTTCCTGGTTCACAATTTCCATCCCGCCTCAGTGTTCATGGGGGACTCGGGGTCGAACCTGCTCGGCTACCTGCTCGGCGTGGCCGCGATCCAGGGATCGCTCAAGACCCAGGCCGTGGTGGCGTTGATCGTGCCCCTGGTGATCCTCGCCGTGCCCTTTCTCGACACCGCCTTCGTGGTGGCCAAGAGAGTCAAGTACGGTCGCCGCCCGTGGAGCGCCGACGCCAACCATTTCCACCACCGCATGGCGCGGATCGGCTTCAGCCAGCGCCGGACCGTGGCCTACCTGTACGCGTGGACAGTGATGCTGGCAGGGGTCGCGGTGGCCTTCCGCTTCGTCCCGTATCACGACCACAGGCCGCCATACCATTTCCATCTCGGGTGGGTCCTCGTGCTGCTCGCGATCTGCCTCGTCGCCCTGGCAGCGAGCGTGTACCTGGTGTACGTGCTCGAGATCTTCAAGTTCAGGCGGCTGCGTGAACGGGAACTGCGAGGCCTGGATCCGACCACAAGCGAGCACCAGATCGACCAACAGGTTCAGCAGGACATCGAGACGGGTGAGTTTGAGCGCCTGCGATAGCGCATGAGCTCGCTCTCCCGAACCGAGCGCTTCCTCCTCGGCGCGATCGTGGTGGTCACCGTCCTGGCGGGGATCGCCCGTTACGCGGGTGGCGTTTCCGAGGTCGTGGCGTTCGCGCTGGCGACCGTCGCGCTGGCCGGGATGGCGTGGATCGTGTCGTTCGCGACCGAGCAGGTGGGGCGCCGCCGTGGGCCGGCGGTGACAGGCTTCCTCCAGTCCACCCTGGGCAACCTGCCCGAGTTCTTCGTGGTCATCTTCGCCCTCAACGCGGGGGAGAAGATCGTCGCCCAGACCGCGCTGCTCGGCTCGATCCTGGTCAATGCCCTGCTCGTGCTGGGCCTGGTGATCATCGCGGGCGCCTGGCAGGCCCGGGATGGGGTCATGCGATTCGGCCGCCGCCTGCCGAACGACACCGCGACGCTGCTCCTCCTGGCCTCGTTCATCATCGTCCTGATCGGGCTCGCGAACTCCTCGGGCGACCCGGCCAGCCACCACACCCAGACGATCTCGATCGTCGGCGCCGTGGCGATCCTGATCGTCTACGGCGCCTGGCTGTGGCAGTACCTTCGCTCCGACGAAGCGCCCGGGTCGTCGGAGCCGGCGAGGCTTCCGGCGTCATTCAGCTTTGTGCTGCTCGGTGTCGCGGGCGTGGGGTCCGCGTTCGTCTCCGACTGGTTCATCCACGCCCTGCAGCCGACGATCCACACCCTTCACATCTCCCAGACGTTCGCCGGCCTGGTGATCGTCGCCATCGCCGGCAACGCGGTCGAGAACGTGGCCGGGATTGTGCTCGCGGCCAAGGGCCGGTCCGAGCTGGCCATCTCGGTGGTCAAGAACTCGGTCGCCCAGATCGCGGCCTTCCTGTTCCCGGTGCTCGTATTGGTCTCGCTGCTCACGGCCACGACCCTCACGTTCGCCCTGTCGCCCGTCTTCATCGGCGCCCTGTTCGTCACCGCGGTGATCATCTGGCAGATCACCGGCGACGGGGAGGCGACCACCTTTGAGGGCGCGGCCTTGATTGCGACGTTTGTGATCTTGGCCACCGTGGCCGCGTTTGAGACTTAGGGGTTGAAGTGGGGCCCCGGTTGGGGGCTCGATTGGTGAGGGGTGGGGGAGATTCCGAGATTGACGGCCACTATGGCCGTTGATTGCGGAATGTGCGGGGGCCGGGCGGGGCGTCTGGGTCGCCCGGGCCGGCCCGCCCCGCCCGGGCAGCCCGCCCCGCCCGGGCGGCCCGGCCCGCCCGCCCGCGCCCGCCCCAAAATTTGCTATCTTACGTTTACGTAAGAATCAGATTTCGCAAGAACCCCGAGGAGGGCGAGCATCCTGCAGACGATCGAAGCCACCACCCCGCAGCGCACCCGGCGAATCGGCGTCCATGCCGAGCACGACTCCTACAAGTGGTGGGCACTCTCGTGTACAAGCCTGGGGATGCTGCTGGCGACGATCAACTCGGGCACGCTGATCATCGCGCTGCCCGACCTCGAGCGGAGCCTCCACACGAGCCTGCTCGAGCTCGTCTGGGTGATCCTCGTCTACATGATCGCCTCGACCGTCTTGGTCCTGAGCGCGGGACGCCTGTCCGATCAGTTCGGCCGCAAGAAGGCGTACATCGGTGGCTTCATCGCCTTCGCGCTGGCCTCGCTGGGCGCGGGCTTTGCCGGCAGCGGCACCGAGCTCATCGTGTGGCGGATCCTCCAGGGGATCGGCGGCGCCTTCCTGTTCGCCAATGCCGCCGCGATCGTCACCGACGCCTTCCCCCGCGAGCAGTTGGGCCTGGCCATGGGGACCAACACGATGGTGGCCGCCGTCGGCCTGGTGATTGGGCCGGTCCTGGGCGGCGCGCTGGTCCTGATCTCGTGGCACTGGGTGTTCTGGTTCAACGTCCCGTTCGCTCTGCTCGGCAGCCTGTGGGCGTGGGCGATCCTGCGCGAGCTCACCGGGCGCTCGCAGGACACGTCGTTTGACTTCGCCGGCACGCTGACCTTCCTGGTCGGGTTGACCGGCTTGGTGCTGGGGATCTCCAAGGGTGGGATCTCCGGCTGGGGTGAGCCGCTGGTGATCGGCGGGCTGATTGCGGCGGCGATCTTCTTGCCGGGCTTCGTGCTGATCGAGCGCCACGTCAAGTCCCCGATGCTCGACCTTTCGATCTTCAAGAACCGCCTGTTCTCCGCCGCCGCCGCGGCCGCGTTCATCAACGGGCTGTCCCGGTTCGCGCTGATGTTCCTGTTCGTCTTCTACTTCCAGGGCGTCCAGGGCGACTCGCCCGTGCTGGCGGGGCTGAAGCTGGCGCCGCTGGCCGTAGGGATGCTGATCTCCTCGCCGCTGGCGGGGATCTGGGCCGATCGCCGCGGCTCGCGCGAGATGGCCGTGCTCGGGATGCTCGTCACCGCCGCCGGCCTGGCTCTGATGACCACGCTCGGCCGCGACACCACCTACGTGGCCAGCGGCTCGTACATGATGCTGGTGGGAATCGGCAGCGGCATGTTCAACTCACCCAACACTGCGGCGATGATGGGAACCGTGGCCGCCCATCGGCGCGGCATCGCGGCCGGCGCGCGGGTGCTGGTCCAGAACACGGGTGCTGTCATCTCGATCGCCTTCGTGCTCGCCGTCGTGACCTCGAGCGTCCCGAAGTCGGTCCTGTTCGCGGTCTTCTCGGGCCTGGCCAAACACATCTCGAACGCTCAGCTGACGCCGTTCATCTCGAACATGCACACCGCCCTGTGGTGCCTTGCCGCGGTGTCGGTCGTCGGGGCCTTTGTCGCCGCGGCGCGGCCGTCGCATGTCCAGGCCGAGGCGCGCGCCGAGGCGCACGCTGAGCCCGTGCTGCAATGAGCGCCACCGCGCAGCGCCCCCTGCGAATCGGTGAGGTCGCGGAGCAGACCGGCACCACCCCGCGGACGATCCGCTATTACGAGGAGATCGGGCTCCTGCCCGGGGCCGACCGGGCCCAGGGCAAGCACCGCTGCTACACGACGCGGGACGTCGAGCGGATCAAGGAGATCGTCCGCCTCAAGGACCTCCTGGGCCTAACGCTCGAGGAGCTCTCGCCATTGCTCGAGGCGGAGGCCGCGCGGGCCGAGCTGCGGCGCGAGTACCAGCAGACCGATGACCCGGCGCAGCGCGAGCAGATCCTGAACCGTTCGCTCGAGCACATCGCCGTGCAGCTCAACCTGGTCCGCCGGCGCCGCGGCGAGCTCGAGCAGCTCGAGGGCGAGCTGGTGGAGCGTCGACGGCTGGTCCAGCGAAAGCTCAAGGAACCGCGGAGGTGAGGAGTGGCGGAGGCGCTGCGGTGAGGGATGGAGTCGACCGGCGCGCGATGGCCACGCTCTCGTGCGGCCACCTCTTCACCGACATCGCCCAGGGTTCGATCCCGGCGCTGCTGCCGTTCTTCATCGCCAAGGATCACCTGAGCTACGCCGCCGCCTCGGCGCTGATCCTGGCCGCCACCATCTCGAGCTCGGTCATCCAGCCGCTCTTCGGTCACGTCTCGGATCGGCTCTCGCTGCCCTGGTTGATGCCGCTCGGGCCGGCCCTGGGTGGGCTGGGAGTGGCGCTGGCCGGAATCACCCCGAGCTACGGGTGGACCTTTGCGGCGATCGTGCTCAGCGGCATCGGTGTCGCCGCCTTCCACCCCGAGGGCTCGCGATTTGCCAACTACGTCTCCGGCGCCCGCCGGGCGAGCGGCATGAGTCTGTTCTCGGTCGGCGGCAATATCGGGTTCGCCCTCGGTCCGGTCCTGGTGACGCCGCTGATGCTGGCCTTCGGTCTGCCCGGGACGCTGTTCGTCCTGATCCCGACGTGGCTCATGGCGCTAGTGCTCGTGCACGAGCTGCCACGGCTTAAGGCCTTCCGGACCGACGTGGTCTCGGGTCGGGTGCAGAAGGGCGAGCATCACGAGGCCTGGGGCCCGTTCACCCTGCTGGGCACGATCATCGCGCTGCGCTCGTTCGTGTACTTCGGGATGGTCACCTTCATCCCGCTCTATTACATCCACGACCTGCACGCGAGCAAGGCGTTTGGCAACGCGGCCCTGTCGGCGATGCTGCTGGGCGGGGCGCTCGGCACACTCGCGGGCGGACCGCTGGCCGACCGCTTCGGCCGCCGCGCCGTGCTGGCGGGCTCGATGCTGCTGCTCCCGCCGCTGGTCGTTCTCTTCCTGCTCTCCAGCCCGGGTGTGGCTGTGGTGTTCGCGGCTCTGGCCGGGGCGGCCACGATCGCCACCTTCGCGGTCACGATCGTCATGGGCCAGGAGTACCTGCCCGACCGGCTCGGGGTGGCGGCCGGCGTCACCATCGGGCTGTCGATCGGCCTGGGAGGGGTGGGGGCCCCGCTGCTCGGACTGCTCGCCGATGCCCACGGCTTGCGGGCCGTGTTCGAGACCCTGGCCGTGCTCCCGCTGCTGGCCCTGGTGCTGACATTCGCGCTGCCGCGTTCGCGGCCGGGGCGCACGGACGCGGCGCGGCGCGAGCAGGCCCGCGAGCCGGTCAGCGCTCGGGCTTAGGCCCCCTACTGCCACTCCGGCGCAAACGCCGGGAACTTGGGGCTCGAGAGCTGACGGCCGAGCGCGGCGGCGGCCTTGGGGAAATGGAGGAGCCGGAACGGGCCCTCGGTGGCGGCGCCCTGGTTGTAGATCATCATCCTGGTACGGGGATGGGCGGCCACCCAGGAGAAGAGCCGGTTGACGAACGAGACGTCATCCCCCGAATCCCACAGCGCGTATTCGCCGAACATGAATGGCTTGCCCGGGAACTCCCGGTACAGGTCGGACACGCCGGCGAAGTTCTTGAACTTCGAATAGAAGTCGGTGCCGACCCAATCGACCCAGGCGTTGCCGGGGTAGTACTTCCGCGGCTGGTTGCCGGGGACGGCCGGGTCGCCGGGCGGGGACTCGGGCACCCACAGCATCGCCACTTCCGGCGTCGGCAGCGTGGCCATGAAGGGGGCGTTCAGGTTCGGCATGTGGAGGCGGTGCAGCTCGGCGTCGATGTGGCTGACGCTGCCGCCGCGGAGGATCAGCGCGACCCGCTTCCAGGCCCGCTTGTAGGCGTTCGTCGAGTGCGAGGGCCCGCGCGAGGTGCCGTTCTGGTTGTAGGCCGAGAACGGATTCCAGTAGCCGTCCATCTCGGCCATCAGCCGGATGTAGGTGATGTTGTGGCTGTTGTAGATCGCCTGGTTCAGTCCGATCAGCCAGGCATCGCCCTTGCCGGCGGCGATCCCGCCCGGGGTGATCGCCTCGCGCGAGCCGTAGGCGGTGGTGATGGCCATCATCATCCGGGCGTGGGCGTTGATCGCGTCCTGGGTGATGCCCGGCAGCCACTGGCCCCAGGCGACGAACTCCTGATAGACGGGGGGATGCTTGCCGGTGGCCTGCATGTAGGCCGAGACGGGCTTGTCGGTGACGCCGGCAAACACCTGGCCGGCCGGAGGTAGATAGGGCTGGGCCTGGGCGGCGGTCGCCCTGGCAAGGAGGAAAGCAGGGCCGACAAGCAGGAACGCTGCCAGAGCCGCCGTAACAAACTGGGCGCGGCGCCGTAGATACGAGCAAGCTGCTGCGTGGCGCCTCATACGGCCTTTATCGGGCCCCCACGCAAATCGGATTACCCTCGTGCGCGCATTGTCGTCTGATCGTCTTTCACGCTGGACCCCGCGCGTCGCGGCCCTCGCCGCGGCGCTCGTTGGGCTGGTCAACATCGCCTCGGCCCTGACTCCGAACATCCGCTGGCGCGGCCATCTGCTGCTCCAGGTGGAGCCTGTGCAGGGCGTGCGGCTGTTCCACGTTCTCGCCCTGCCCGCCGGCACGGCTCTACTGATGGTGGCCCCGTATCTGCTCAAGCGCCGCCGCCGGGCCTGGCAGACGGCGATCCTGCTGATGATCGCGCTGGGGGCGTTCGACCTGCTCAAGGGCCTCGACTTCGAGGAGACCCTGCTCAGCTGGGGGACGGCCGCCGTCCTCTACCTGGGTCGCGACGGCTTCACCGTCCGTCACGACCCGATCAGCTTGCGCTCGGCCATCTGGCGGGTGCCCGTGCTCGGCCTGATCGGGCTGTCGGTCACGGCGATCGCGGCATGGGTGTCGGAGGGCCATCCCTCCTGGTCCAAGGTCGGCCGCGAGACCGGCGACCTGCTCCTATGGCGCAGCGGGCCGCTGCGCTTCGAGCACCACACGGCGTTTCACCACTCATTCGCCTGGATCCCCTCCGGCGTTCACCTGATCGAGATCGGGACGCTGCTGGCCATCGCCTACGTGATCTTCCGTCCGCTGGCTACCCCCGGCTCGCTCCCCGGCCCGGGCTCCCGGGCGGCCGCCGCCCAACTGGTCCGCTCCTACGGCACCGACACCCTCTCGTTCTTCAAGCTGCGGGGCGATAAGCACTACTTCTTCAGCCGCGATGAGCAGGCGTTCGTCGGCTACCGGATCGAGAACGGCGTGCTGCTGCTGTCGGGCGATCCGGTGGGGCGGGAGGAGAGCTTCCCCGCCCTACTCGCCGATCTCCGCGGCTTCGCCGAGGCGCGAGGCCTGAAGCTGGGCGCGGTCGGAGCGAGCGAACGGCTGTGCCCGCTGTATGAGGCGCTCGGCCTGCGGACCATCTACTTGGGGGATGAGGCGGTCATCGAGCTCGAGCGCTTCTCGCTCGAGGGCCGCGCGATCCGCAAGGTCCGCCAGTCGGTGCACCGGCTGGGCAAGGCTGGGTACGAGGCCGAGCTGCGGAAGCTGACCGAGCTCGACGCGGCCACGATCGCGGAGGTCGAGGGCGTGCTCGAGCGCGGGCTCGAGGGCGCGCCGGAACGCGGCTTCTCGATGGCGCTGGACTCGATCCGCTGCCAGCGGGCAGAGGACACGCTGGTCGTGCTGGCCCGCGATCAGGAGCGGACGATCCGCGGCGTCCTTCACTTCGTTCCCGTCTACGGCCGCGAGGCGGTGTCGCTGTCATTCATGCGCCGCGACCCGGACACGCCCAACGGCCTTACCGAGTTCCTCGTCGTCCAGGCGGCCGCGCTCCTCAAGGAACGGGGCCTGGCCGAGATGTCGCTCAACTTCGCCGCCTTCGCCAAGTGGATTCACAGCCCGGAGAAGCTCTCGGAGCGGGTGCTGGGCAAGCTGATCGCCCTCGGCAACCCGTTCTTCCAGATCGAGAGCCTGTACCGGTTCAACGCCAAGTTCTTTCCGCGCTGGGAACCGCGCTACCTGGTCTACGAGGGCGCCCTTGGGCTGCCGCGGGCCGGGATCGCTGCGCTGTGGGCCGAGGGGCAGCTGTGGAAGCCGCAGCTGCGCGGCCTTGGTGGCGAGACGGCCTGAGCCGCTCGCTCCGGCGTCCAAAGCGCTAACTAGCGGCTAACATTGAGGGCCGAGGATCCCTCCTCTCCGGGGGTCCGAGGCGCACCACGCCGGCGAAATCACGCGACGGCTGTGTCGTGGCGCCGGTACCCTTCGCGGCCCCTCTGGCGCCGCGTTTTTCAGCTATGAGTGTCTTTCTTCGACAAGAGCACGATGCCCCGTTCCCGAATTCCCGGGACGAGGGACGCACCGCGCCCACGCCCGAAGGGGCCTCGGGCCCTACGGACAAGCCGATTGCGATTCTCGCCTACCTGGACATCGTCCTGGTCGTGCTCGCCGCTCCGATCATGATCCTGATCGGGGTTCCGGCCGGCGGGTACGCCATCGGGGCGGGAGCGTGGGTGGCGCTGCGGGCGCTGGGCGTCGGGGTCGAGCGGGTGGCGCGAGTCAGCGACGCCCGCACGCAGATCAGCCTGCGGATGGGCTACATGCTCGGACGGCTGTTCGCGCTGGCGATCGCGGTGATCCTGGCGCGTCAGAGCGAGGGTAAAGATGGTGGGCTGACGGCCCTCGCGGTGGTCGTGTTTGCCTTCACCATCCAATTGGGCACTTCAGCAGTAAATCGACCGAGGTCCCGATGAGCAGCACGCGCAAGATCCTCCTGAGCATCGCCGGCTTCTACCTGCTCGGGATCGTCCTGCTGATCATCATCTTCGGCTTCGGGCACAAGAACAACTCGTTCCAGATCCAGAACGAGTTCAAGTTGACGGACTGGGTGAGCCTTGGTCCGCTGAGCATCAACCGCGCGGTCCTCTACCTGTTCCTGGCCTCGATTCTCACCGTGGTCACGATGGTGTGGATCTCGCGCCGGATGCACGCACGGCCCAACCGCGTGCAGACTGCGGTCGAGGTGATGTTCTCGCTCATGCGCGACAACATCACGCGGGGGAATATGGAGGACTCGCTGGCGGCCAAGTGGTTCCCGTTCCTGGGCACCCTGTTCCTGTTCATCTGGTTCTGCAACATCATCGGCTACCTGCCGCTGCCCACCAACAGCGAGGAGACGTTCAACGTCTTCGGCGTTCAGGTGCCCAGCTTCGCCCTCTACGCGGCCACGGCCAACATCTCGGTGCCGCTCGTCCTGGCGGTGGTGGTGTTCGTCTGCTTCAACTGGGTGGGGGTCAGGACGCAGGGCCCGATGCGGCTACCTGAAGAGCCTGATCCCGGCTGGCGTCTCCGGGGTGTTCATGACCCCCTTCATCCTCACCCTGGAGATCATCTCCACGTTCATGCGGCTGATCTCGCTCACCATCCGACTATTCGCCAACATCCTGGCCGGGCACATGATCATCCTGTTCATGGCCGGCGGCCTGGCCGTGATCCTGGGCCTGTCGTTCCTGGGCTGGTTCACACTGCCGGTGGGGATCGCCGTCTACCTGTTCGAGCTTGGCCTGGTGGCCACGCTCCAGGCCTTCATCTTCGCCACCCTCGCCGCCATCTATCTCGCTGGCGCGACGACCCATCACTAAACAGAGAAGGAGCTGAACTCAAGTGTTGCTTTCACACATCCTGGCGTTCGCCGCTTCCGGCGGATCGTCGTCCTCGTCGTCTATGGCCGGGCTTGGTATCGGCATCGGCGGCGGTCTCGGTGCCGTCGGCGCCGGCGTGGGCATCGGCATCATCTTCGGCAAGGTGATCGAGGCGGTCACCCGGCAGCCTGAGATGCGCGACGAGATCACCAGCATCCAGTGGCTCGGGTTCGCCCTCACCGAGGCCTGCTTCTTCTACGGCCTCGTGGCCGGCCTGATCTCCTACGTCCTCAAGTAAATGAACGCCTTCGTCCTCGCTGCCGCATCTAGCGGATCGTCAAGCTCGAGCAGCTCCGGCGGATCGTTCCTGATCACGCCCAACGTCGGGCTGATGCTCTGGACCCTGCTCCTGTTCGGGCTCTCGATGGTGATCCTGGCCAAGCTCGCCTTCCCCCGCATCTCGGCGGCGCTGGACAAGCGCCAGAAGGCGATCGAAGACTCGATCGACGCGGCCGAGAACACGCGCAAGCAAGCCGATCAGATCCTGGCTGAGTACCGCGAGCGCCTGCGCGAGGCGCGCGACCAGGCGCAGGAGATCATCGAGCGCGCTCGCAAGGTGGGCGAGGCGCACGAGCGGGGCGCGGAGGAAGAGGCCAAGACCCGGCGCGATCAGCTGATGGAGCAGACGCGTCGCGACATCGAGTCCGAGACCCGTCGCGCGATCGAGGAGATCCGCCGCGAGGTCGCGGACCTGACCGTGATGGCGACCGAGAAGGTCACCCGCAAGGTGCTCAGCGACGAGGACCAGAAGCGCCTGGTCGAGGAAGCGCTCAGCGAGCTCGACTTCAGCGCGCTGGCTCCCGCCGAGAGGAGCAGTAACTAGTAATGCTGGTCCGTACCTACGTGAGGAACCACTAGTGCAGGAGATCGCCGAGGTGTATGCGCGGTCGCTGTTCGACGTGGCCAAGGAGCACGACCTCGTGGACGAGGTGCACGACCAGCTGAACGAATTTGCCCAGGCCCTGAACGACAACCGCGAGCTGTCGGTGTTCTTCTTCTCGCCCTACTTCTCGACCGAGGAGAAGAAGGACGGCCTAGAGCGCGCCGTCACCGGAGCCGAGCCGATCTTCATGAACTTCCTGGAGGCGCTGCTCGAGCGCCACCGGATGCCCGTGATCTTCCGGATCCGCACCCGTTACGAACAGCACTGGGACGAGGAGCACAAGCTGCTCCCGGTCGAGGTGACCAGCGCGGTCGAGCTCGACAAGTCGACCGTGCAGAACATCGGTAAGCGGATCGGGGAGCAGACGGGCCAAGAGGTTGAACTCTCGAGCACGGTCGATCCCGACATCCTCGGGGGGATCGTGCTGCGCGTGGGCAACTTCATCCTCGACGCCTCGATCAAGAACCGCCTGAACCAACTTCGAAAGCAAGTAGCGCGAGGCTAGGCGCCGCCGGCGCCGGCCCGCCAAGGGAGCCATTGAATGCAGATCAAGCCCGACGAGATCACCTCAATCCTCAAGAACCGGATCGAAGGCCTCGACGCCGACGGTTCCGACCTGACCGAGGTCGGGACGGTGCTCTCGGTCGCCGACGGCATCAGCCGCATCCACGGCCTGGACAACTGCATGTCGTTCGAGATGCTCGAATTCCCCCACGATGTGACCGGGCTGGCGCTGAGCCTCGAGTCCGACAACGTCGGCGCGGTGCTGTTCGGAGACTGGGAGAAGATCGTCGAGGGCGACACCGTCCGGCGGACCAAGCGGCTGCTCGAGATCCCGGTGGGCGACGAGCTGCTCGGGCGGATCGTCGATCCGCTCGGTAATCCGCTCGACGGCCGGGGCGAGATCCAGACCAGCGAGACCCGGCCCTCCGAGCACAAGGCGCCGGGCGTGGTCCAGCGCCAGCCGGTCAAGGAGCCGATGCTGACCGGCCTGAAGGCGATCGACTCGATGATCCCGATCGGCCGCGGACAGCGAGAGCTGATCATCGGCGACCGCCAGACCGGCAAGACGGCGATCGCGATCGACGCGATCATCAACAACCAGGACCGCGACCTGATCTGCATCTACGTGGCCATCGGACAGCGCAAGTCGACCGTGGTGGCGCTGGCGGAAACGCTCGAGGAAGCGGGCGCGCTCGACAACACGATCATCGTGATGGCGGCCGCCGACGAGGCGGCGCCGGTCAAGTTCCTGGCCCCCTACGCCGGCTGCGCGATGGGGGAGTACTTCCTCTACAACGGCAAGGCCGCCCTGGTCATCTACGACGATTTGACCAAGCACGCGTACGCATACCGGCAGATGTCGCTGCTGCTGCGCCGGCCGCCCGGGCGCGAGGCCTACCCGGGCGACGTGTTCTACCTGCACTCGCGGCTGCTCGAGCGCGCGGTCAAGCTGAACGACGATCTCGGTGCCGGCTCGCTGACCGCGCTGCCGATCATCGAGACCCAGGCCGGCGACGTCTCGGCCTACATCCCCACCAACGTGATCTCGATCACCGACGGCCAGATCTTCCTCGAGCCGAAGCTGTTCTACTCGGGGGTCCGGCCGGCCATCAACGTCGGCATCTCGGTCTCCCGAGTGGGCGGGAACGCCCAGATCACGCCGATGCGCAAGGTGGCGGGGCGGCTGAAGCTCGAGCTCTCCCAGTACCGCGAGCTCGAGGCCTTCTCCCAGTTCGGTTCCGAGCTCGATCCCGAGACCCAGCGCACCCTGGCCCGGGGCGAGCGGCTGGTCAAGACGCTCAACCAGGCTGAGCGCAACCCGATGGCGGCCGAGGATCAGGTGGTCCAGATCTATGCCGCCACCAACGGCTACCTGGACCGGATCGTGGTTGACAAGGTCGAGCGGTTCCTGGCCGACCTCACCGACTACGTCCGCGGCTCGGAGCCCGAGCTGCTGAAGAAGATCGCCGAGGGTGATTGGGGCGACGACACGCAGGGGCAGGTGGAGAAGGTGGTCGGGCAGTTCGCCGAGGACTTCGGCTTCGATCTCGACGAGGAGGGCCATCCGCTCGACGAGGACGAGGACGAGAACGAAGGCGAGCGGTCCGGGTCAGACAAGAGCAAGAGCGACGACTCCGGGGACGACGAGGAGGCCGAGGCGGCGTAAGTCATGGCAGCGACCCAGCGCGACGTCAAGAACCGGATCGGTTCGGTCAAGAACATCCAGAAGATCACCCGGGCCATGGAGATGGTCGCGGCGGCTCGGCTGCGCCGGGCCGAGCAGCGGATCGAGGAGCTGCGCCCGTACGCCAGCGCCATCCGGCGGATGACCAAGCAGGCGGCTGAGGCGGCCGGGAGGGTGCCCGACCTGCCGATCCTGGAGGAGCGCGAGCAGGTCCGCCACGTCGGCCTGTTGCTCGTGGCCGGCGATCGCGGGCTGGCCGGCGCGTTCAACTCGAACATCGTCCGGGCCGGGACGCGCGCGGGCCGCCGACACGAGTCCGAGGGGCGCGACCCGGTCTACTTCGCCTCAGGCCGGCGCGCGGCCTCGTCGATCAGTTTCCGCGGGCTCGAGCTGGCTGAGGGCTTCACCGGGTTCACCGACCGCCCGGCCTACGCCGACGCCCGGAGGATCGGCGAGCGGCTGATCGCCGCCTACGTCGACGGGGACGTCGACCAGGTGGAGATCTTCTACAACGGCTACATCTCGCCGATCAGCCAGGAGGTCAGGCGGGAGACGCTGCTCCCGCTCCAGCGGGCCACCGTGCTGGCCGAAGACGAGGATTCGCAGGACGACGAGGATCGGGAGGGCGCGCGCTCCGAGCGCCGGGCGCTGGTGGAGTACGAGCCCGATCCGGAGGAGATCCTCAAGCGCCTGGTTCCCGACTACGTCGAGATCTCGATCTACCGGGCGCTGCTGGAGTCGACCGCCTCCGAGCACGGCGCCCGGATGACCGCGATGCGCAACGCGTCCGAGAACGCCACCGACCTGATCGACGACCTCACGCTGCAGATGAATCGGGCACGCCAGGCCGAGATCACCCAAGAGATCATGGAAGTTGTCGCCGGGGCTGAAGGGCTAGCCGGCTAGCGGACCAAAACTGAACCCTAGACTGGAGAACCACATGTCAGCCACCCAGGAAGAGCGGAAAGAGACCTCAGCCGACGGCGGCGACGAGCAGCGCGCCGAGAACAAGGGCCGGATCGAGGAGATCCAGGGGGTCGTGATCGAGGCGGTGTTCCCCGAGCGGTTGCCCGAGATCAACCACGCGATCAAGGTCCGCCGGCCCGAGGCCCAGCGGGCCGAGATCGACCTGGAGGCCCAGGCCGAGGGCGGGGCGGAGGATCTGGACTGGCTGATCTGCGAGGTCGAGCAGCACCTCGGCGACGACCGCGTCCGGGCGGTGGCGATGGACACCACCGACGGGCTGGCCCGCGGCACCGAGGTGATCGACACCGGGGGGCCGATCACCGTCCCGGTCGGCAACGAGACCCTGGGTCGGATCTTCAACCTGCTCGGCGACCCGATCGACGAGGGGGAGGCGCTGGACGACGACGTGGTGCGCTGGCCGATCCACCGCGAGGCCCCCACGGTCGAGGCCCTGACCCCGACGACCGAGATGTTCGAGACCGGGATCAAAGTGGTCGACCTTCTGGCCCCGTACGCCAAGGGCGGCAAGGTCGGTCTGTTCGGCGGCGCCGGCGTCGGTAAGACGGTGATCATCCAGGAGCTGATCCACAACCTGGCCCAGGAGCACGGTGGCCTGTCGGCCTTCTGCGGCGTCGGCGAGCGCTCACGCGAGGGCAACGACCTGTACCTGGAGATGAAGGAGTCAGGGGTGCTCGAGAAGACGATGCTCGTCTTCGGGCAGATGAACGAGCCCCCCGGGGCGCGCATGCGCGTCGCCCTCTCCGGCCTGACCATGGCGGAGTACTTCCGCGACGAGGAGGGTCAGGACGTCCTGTTGTTCATCGACAACATCTTCCGCTTCGTCCAGGCCGGGTCCGAGGTCTCGGCGCTGCTCGGACGGATGCCCTCCCAGGTCGGCTACCAGCCCACGCTGGAGACCGAGATGGGGCAGCTCCAGGAGCGGATCACCTCGACCCGGAAGGGATCGGTGACCTCGATCCAGGCCATCTACGTCCCGGCCGACGACCTCACCGACCCGGCCCCGGCCTCGGTCTTCGCCCACCTGAACGCGACCACCACGCTGTCGCGGTCGATCGCCGAGAAGGGGATCTACCCGGCGGTTGACCCGCTCGACTCGACCTCCACCATCCTCAAGCGGGAGATCCTGGGCGATGAGCACTTCGAGGTGGCCAACCAGGTCAAGGAGGTGCTGCAGCGGTACCGCGACCTCCAGGACATCATCGCCATCCTGGGCATCGAGGAGCTCTCAGACGAGGACCGGCTGACCGTGAACCGGGCGCGGCGGCTCGAGCGCTTCCTCTCGCAGCCCTTCCACGTGGCCGAGCAGTTCACCGGCACCCCCGGCACCTACGTCCCGATCGCGGAGACGATCCGCGGCTTCAAGGAGATTCTCGAGGGCAAGCACGACGACCTGCCCGAGCGGGCGTTCTTCATGAAGGGCACGATCGACGAGGTGGTCAAAGAGGCCGGCGGCGCCGAGGACGAGGACTCCGACGACGAGGAGAAGAAGGACGGCGAGGACAGCGAGAAGCAGGAGACCGACGGCCGCTCCGATGACGAGGAGCGCTCCGAGGGCGGCGAGGACTCCGACTCCGACAAGAACGAGGACAAGGACGAGGACAAGGAGCGCGAGGGCAGCGGCGACGAGATGAAGAGCGGCTCGGGGTAAGGAAGCTCGATGGCGCACGAGAAGTTCAGGGCCGAGGTCCTGACCCCCGAGGGCGAGGTGTTCAACGACGAGGTCGAGATGGTTTCGACCCGAACCGCGGTGGGCTCGATCGGCGTCCTGGCGCACCACCAGCCGCTGCTGGCGATGCTCGATCCCACCGAGCTGCGTTTGTATAAGAGCGAGTCTGAAGTGGTCAGCTTCGCCCAGGCCGAGGGCTATATGCAGGTCGCCGGCAACCGGGTCTTGATCCTGGTCGAGGAGGCCCACCAGCCCGAGTCGCTCGACACCGGCCAGCTGCGCGATCGTCTCCAGGAGGCGGAGCGCGAGCTCGAGGCCGCCGGCGAAGACTCTGAGCGGCGACGGGTGGCCGAGCGCAACAAACGGCGCTGGGAGCAGTTCCTCCGCGTCGCCGAGGGGTAGGCAGCTCCCCCTATCCTCAGCGCAGTGCTCGACGAACAAATCCTGGCCGAGCGGCTGATCAGATACGACACCTCGCGACCCGATGTGCTGGTCGCCGCCGCAGGATTCGTCAAGGGTTGGCTCGAATCCCGCGACATCGAGGTGCACGACCATGAGCACAACCAGCTGCCGGTGCTGGTGGCCGACGTGGGCCCCCACCGCGACGACGTTCCCTGCGTGGTCTTGCACGGCCACCTCGACGTGGTCCCCGGGCGGGAGGAGCAGTTCCAGCCCCGCGTCGAGGGCGACCGGCTGTCCGGCCGCGGCGCCTACGACATGAAGGGCGCGCTGGCGGCGATGATGTGCACGCTCAAGGACCTCCAGCAGCAGGACCGCGTGCGCGTACGCCTGACCTGTGTGCCCGATGAGGAGTCCGAGGAGCTTGACGAGCGCTCGACCGACGAGATCGTCACCCGCGGACTGGGCGGTGACTTCGCCATCACCGGGGAGCCGACCGACATGCACATCGGCGTTGAGGCCAAAGGCGTGGTGGTGATGCGGATCGACGTTCACGGCCGGGCCGCCCACAGCTCGACGCCCTGGCTCGGCGATAACGCCGTGCTGAAGGCGATCGACGTGTTCCGGCTGATCGAGTCGCTGCCCTTTACCCGCGAGTCCTCGGAGCTGTTCGACCGGCCGTCGATCAATCTCGGCCGGATCAAGGGCGGCGACGCTCTCAACAAGGTCCCCGACCACTGCGCGATGGCGGTCGACGTTCGTTACCTGCCCGGCCAGGATCCCGAGCAGATCCTCGAGCAGGTTCGCTCGATCCCGGGGATCGAGGTCACGCGCACCTTTATTTATCCCCCCGTGACCGTGTCGCGAAAGGATCCCTATGTGCAGGCGCTCAAAGCCGCTGTGGCGCGGTCCTCGCCTGACGGGGAGACGCTGAGCGTGGGCCGGGACGGCGCCTCGGACGCGGCCGCGTTCCTGGGAGCCGGGATTCCGGCCGTCGAGTTCGGGCCGGTCGGCGCCGGTCACCACGGGCCTGAGGAATGGGTGTCGATTTCCTCTCTGGCCCGCTATCGGCGTGCGCTCGGCGACTTCGTGCGCGGGCTGCCGCTGTGGCTGGAGGAGCAGCGGAGCCGCAACGGCGCCGGGGCGCGCGCGCTGCCCGACGCGGTCGAGGGTGGGCTGGCGTGAGGCTGATCCCGAGATCGCGCGGCGGCGCACTGTGGCGGTTCGCCCTCGGCGCGGTGATCGTGATCGCCTTCACCGCGACCACCACCGCGGTGGCCGGACTCCTTCAGTTCAAGCAGTTCGCGAGCGACCTCGCGCTCACGCCCGCGCTCAAGAGTCAGCAGGTGACGGTCGCCAATCCGGGCGAGGCGCAGACGCTGTTGCTGATCGGCTCTGATCACCGGTACGGCACCTCCGGCAAGTCGTCCAACACCGACACGATGATGCTCGTGCGCATGGACCCGAACTCTTCGACCATCAACCTGCTGTCGGTTCCGCGCGATCTCAAGGTCCAGATCGGTCCCAATACGGTCAAGCTGAACGCGGCCTATTCGATCGGCGGGCCCAACCTGCTGATCCGGATCCTCAAGCAGCAGGTATTTCCCGGTCTGCACGTCAACCACATCATTGACGTCGACTTCGGCGACTTCGAGGCCATGATCAACGCGATCGGGTGCGTCTACACGGACGTGGATCGGCGCTACTACAACAACACTGCCTACACCGACTACTCGAGCATCGATCTCAATCCGGGCTATCAGAAGCTCTGCGGGTCCGATGCCCTGGCGTTCGTGCGCTACCGCCACGGCGACAACGACATCGTCCGCAACGCCCGTCAGCAGGACTTCCTGCGCTGGGCGAAGAGCCAGTACGGCAGCTCTGAGCTGATCAACAACCGCGGCCACCTGCTGAAGATCTTTGGCGCGAACACTCAGACCGACCACAACCTGCACACCGTCGACGGGCTGATCAACCTGTTCAACCTGGTGGCGTTCTCGGCCGGCCACACGATCAAGCAGATCCCATTCCCGGCGCAGTTCCTGCCCTGCGGCGGCGGCGTGTCGACCACCCCGGGCGGGCCGGTGGTCGGGGTGGTGCCCTGCTACGTCGGTGCCACTCCGGGCGGGCTGGCGCGCGCCTTCCACCAGTTCATGAGTCCGACCAAGTCATCCGGCGTGGGATCGGGGGGTGGCGGCTCGGGCAGCCACCATGTCGGCAGCGCGTCATCGGCCCACCTGACGGCCGACGATGCCGATGCGAAATCCCAGGCGGCAGCGATCCGGGCCGGATCGCTGCCGGTCTACGCTCCGCGCCTGATCGCCCCCGGCTCCCAGTTCTGTACGAACGCCACCTGTCCGGTCGGGCCCGTGGCGAACTCCTATCCCCGCTACTACAGCCTCCACGATCAGAGCGGCAAGCCCTACGCGGCCTACCGGATCACCCTGGTGATAAATCCCGTGCTCGGTGAGTACTACGGCGTCCAGGGGACGGCTTGGCAGAACCCGCCGATCCTCAACAGCCCGACGGAGACGAAAACGGTCAACGGGAAGCAGCTGATGCTGTTCTTCAACGGGCACAAGCTGACCTTGGCGGCGTGGCGCACCTCCCAGGGGGCTTACTGGATCTCCAACACGCTCACCGACACGTTGAGCAACCAGCAGATGCTGGGGATCGCGGCATCGCTGACGCGAGGGGGCTAGTACGAGGTTCGGGGGCGCGCATGCGCGCCCCCGCCGGCGGGTGCATGCACCCGCCGGGGCCAGTCCGCATGCGGACTGGCCTTGCGGCACACTTGGCCGCCTCATGAACTCGAACTCGAAACGCGAGCCGATCGCCGTGATCGGGACCGGTTACGTGGGCCTTGTGACCGCCGCCGGATTTGCGCAGCTCGGAAGCGAGGTGTGGTGCGTCGACGTCGACGCCGACAAGATCGCTCGCCTGGAGCGCGGCGAGATCCCGATCTACGAGCCTGGGCTGTCCGAGGCTGTCCTGGCCAACCGTGAGCGGCTTCACTTCTCGACCGAGCTGGCGCCCGCGCTCGAGCACGCCCGCCTGCTGTTCGTGGCCGTGGGCACGCCCCCCACCTACTCGGGCGACGCCGATCTCTCGAGCGTTCACGCCGTGGTTGACGCGATGCCCGCCTCGGATCATCACGCGCTGGTGATGAAGTCGACCGTCCCGGTGGGCACCGGGGCGGCGATCCGGCGGATCTTCGAGCAGCAGGGCAAGCCCGGCTTCGCCTACGTCTCCTGCCCCGAGTTCCTCAAGGAGGGCTCGGCTCTGGACGACTTCCTCGAGCCTGATCGCGTGGTCGTGGGCGACGACGGGGACTGGGCCGGAGATGCGGTCGTGCAGTTGTATGCGCCGCTCGGAGCGCCTCTGGTGCGCACCGACATCTCGAGCGCGGAGATGATCAAGCTGGCCGCCAACGCGTTCCTGGCCACGAAGATCTCGTTCATCAACGAGATCGCCAACGTGTGCGAGGAGACCGGCGCCGACGTGCTCGAGGTGGCCCGGGGAATGGGACTCGACCATCGCATCGGCAACCACTTCCTCAAGCCGGGCATCGGCTTCGGCGGATCCTGCTTTCCCAAGGACGTCTCGGCGCTCAAGCAGCTGGCCGGCAACTCCGGCTACCACTTCCAGCTCCTGACGGCGGTGATCGAGGTCAACGAGCTGCAGAAGCGGCGGGTCATCGCCAAGCTCCAGAAGCACCTGGGCTCGCTGGTGGGGAGAACGGTGACCCTGCTCGGTCTGGCCTTCAAGGCCAACACCGACGACATGCGCGAGGCCTCCTCGCTCGTGCTGGCGGCGCGGCTTCAGGCCGACGGAGCGAAAGTGAGGGCGTATGACCCCGTAGCCGAGGCCGAGGCCCGCAAGCTGATGATCGGAGTCGATTTCGCCGACTCGGCCCTGGAGGCGCTCGACGGCGCCGACGCGTGCGTGGTGGTGACCGAATGGTCCGAGTTCGCCGAGCTCGACTGGAGCGAGGCGGCCGAGCGGATGTCCGGCCGGCTGGTGATCGACGGGCGCAACTTCGTCGAGCCCGAGCGGGCGCGGGCAGCCGGGTTCAAGTACGAGGGCATCGGCCGGTAGGTTCGAGTTGCAGGCACTGATCCTGGCCGGAGGGGAGGGGACGCGGCTTCGCCCGCTGACCTCGACCATGCCCAAGCCGATCGTGCCGCTGGTCGATCGCCCGTTCATCGTCTACATGCTGGAGTGGCTGGCCGAGCACGGCGTCGACGACGTGATCCTGTGTTGCGGGTTCATGTCGGACGACGTGCGCCACGTGCTGGGCGACGGCTCGTCACTGTCGCTCCGCCTGCGCTACACCGAGGAGCCGGAGCCGCTGGGTACCGGCGGCGCGCTCAAGTTCGCCGAGGACCTGCTGGACGAGCGCTTTCTGATGCTCAACGGCGATGTTCTGACCGACATCGACTTGACCGCGCAGCTGACCCAGCACGAGCGCTCCGGGGCGCTGGCCACGCTCGCCTTGGTTGACGTCGAGGACCCGACCGGATACGGGCTGGTGCGCCAGAACGGGGACGGCTCGGTCAGGGAGTTCATCGAGAAGCCCGCCGAGAGCGATGTCGACACGAATCTGATCAGCGCCGGCGCCTACGTGCTCGAGCACGAGGTCCTGGAGATGATGGCGCCCGCCACCAACATCTCGATCGAACGCGAGGTGTTCCCCAAGCTGATCGGGCGGGGTCTGTTCGGACACGCCACCCACGGCTACTGGCTCGACATCGGTACTCCTGAGCGCTATCTCAAAGCCACCTTCGACATCCTCGAGGGGACGGTCGAGACGCACGTGCCCGAACGGCTGGGGGAGAGCGGGCTCGAAATCGGATCCGGGGCCGAGGTCGAGGGCAGGCTGCTGGCGCCGACGGTGGTCGGCCCTGGGTGCGTGATCGAACGCGACGCCGTGGTCGGTGAGCGAACCGTGCTGAGCGACGGCGTGCGGGTCCACGAGGGCGCGCGCGTGCACAGCTCAGTCGTACTCGACGGCAGCTGTGTGGGGGCGCGGAGCACGGTGAGCGACTCGATCATCGGACCCGACGTGACGATCGGCGAGGACTGCCAGATCGAGCGCGACGTCGTGATCGGAGAGGGAGCCAGGATCGGGCCGCACAACGTCTTGGCAGCCGGCGCGCGTATCTTCCCGGGCGTGGAGCTTCCCGAGGCGGCCTTGCACTCTTGAGCACGACGCTCGATTTGGGGCGCGAGCGGATCGCGGCAATCGACCGCGGGGGCCTGCTGGCAGACGTGCTCGGGCTGCCTGACCAGCTGCGAGATGCGCTGTGGCGGGTCGAGTCGGCCAATCTCCAGCCCCACGACTCCCCCGGGGGTCTGGTCGTGGCCGGGATGGGTGGATCGTCGATCGGCGGCGCCCTGGCGCGGGCCGTGCTCGGCGATCGGGCCTCGCGCCCGATCGTGCTCGCGCGCGGCTACGCCCTCCCCGCGTGGACCACCCCCGACACCACCGTCCTGTGCGCCAGTTATTCCGGTAACACCGAGGAGACGCTCGCGGCGTACGAGGCCGCGGGGGCGCTCGGCGCGCACCGGATCGTGGCCACCACGGGCGGGCGGCTGGCCGAGGACGCCCGGGCCGAGGGCGTGTCCGTGATCCCCATCCCGGGAGGCTTCCAACCCCGGGCGTCGGTCGCCTACTCGCTCGTCATCGCGCTCGAGGTGGCGGGGGCGTGCGGGGTGGGCGAGCGGCTCCACGCCGAGATCGACGTGGCCGCCGCTCATGCCGAGCGGCTGGTCGTCGAGTGGGGTCCCGACAGCCCCGAGGAGAGCCTGGCCAAGGAGCTGGCGCGATCGCTGCACGGGACGACGCCGCAGATCGCCGGCGCGGGGCTGACCACCCCGGTGGCCTACCGCTGGAAGACGCAGATCAACGAGAACGCCAAGATCCCCTGCTTCGCCCACGAGCTGCCCGAGCTCGACCACAACGAGATCGTCGGCTGGGAGGGCGCGGCCGAGCTGGGCCGGTTCAGCGCCGTGTTCCTCGACGACTCCGACCTGCATCCCCGCATCCGCCAGCGGATCGAGCTCACGCGAGGCTTGATCGCCGGCTCCGCGGCGGCCACCTTCCGCATCGACGCGGTCGGCGAGACCCGGACTGAGCGGCTTGTCTCGCTCGTGCTGCTGGGCGACTTGGTCTCGCTCTACCTAGCCGTGCTCCGGGGCGTCGACCCCGGCCCGACGGCGCCGATCGCACATCTGAAGAGCGCGCTGGCGCAGGGGTAGGGCGCCGCTAGCGCAGGGCGATGCCGCGCTGCTCGTAGAGCCGCCGGTCGGCGGTCGCGAGCAGCTCGTTGACCGAGCTGCCGTCCTCGGGGAAGGAGGCGGTGCCCACGGTCAGATCCCAGTTGGAGTGGACACCCAGCGCCGCGCGGCGCTCGGGAATCTGGCTGGTGATGCGACGCAGAACGTTCCGGGCGCCCGCGGGACCTTGCTCGACCAGGAGCAGCCCCATCTCATCGCCGCCGATCCGACCGACGACGTCGTCGGCCCGAGCGGAGTCCTTGAGCAGGTGCGCCGCTTCCTTGAGCAGCTCGTCGCCCGCGAGGTGGCCCTCACTGTCGTTGACCGCCTTCAGCCCGCGGACGTCGACGTAGGCGAGCACGAACGGCAGGCCGTAGCGGCGGGCGCGCGCGAGCTCGCGCTCCATCGCCTCGAGGAAGCCGCGACGGTTGAGCACCCCGGTCAGGGGGTCGGTGAGCGCCGCGGCGCTGACCGCGGCGAACTGGCCGGCCTGGCGCCGGACGCGCCGTCCGGCGAGCAGGGCCGAGCCCGTGGCCACAGCCGCCAGCAGCAGCGATGCCGCCAGGGCGAGCCACACGAAGCCGGGGACGACACGCTCGATCCGCTGGATCACGTTGGGCTGGGTGGACCTGGCGCTGCTGTTGCGGTTGGGCGAGCGGTGTGCACGGGCGGTGGCATGCGCCGTGCCCGTCGTCGTGGTACCGGTGGTCCCAGTCGTCGTCCCAGCGATCGTGCCCGGCACAGCGGTCCCGGCCGTCGCGAACGCAGGCGCCGCCGTCCCACCGGTCGCCGTGGTCCCGCCGGTGGCCAGACCCGGACCGAACGGGCCGCCCGTTCCGGTCGTCTTGCTGGTGTGGAGCTTGTTCAGCAGCGACGCAGCCGAGATCAGGTTCGAGGTGGAGGAATGGAGTCCGGATGAGGACGAGGAAGAGGGGGTGCTCGAGCCACCGGGGAGGCCGGAGCTCGGTGCTCGACCCGGTGCTGGTGGGCGTGAGGGAGAGCGACGGGCCGGCGCTCTGGAGATGAGTGGTGGTGAGCGGCACGGTCAGCGGAGTCGAAGTCTGCGGGGTGAGCGAGGACTGGAGACTCTGCCCGCAGCTACCGCCGCACGCGCCCTGACCGTTGTGCCCATGCACGCCCTGTCCGGCGCCGTGACCGACCTGACCGGAGCCATTTCCCTGCTTGGCGTGGCCCGGCGCGACGTGAGGGACCGCGTGGGCGCCGTTCTTTCCGTGGCCGTGGCCGTGGTTGCCCGAGTTACCGGGGGCCGCCTGAGTCTGCGGAGCGGCCGGAGCGGCCGGAGCGGCCGGCGCGGCCGGAGCGGCAGGCGCCGCCGGTGCCGGGGCGGCGGCGTGCCGCGCCCGTCCCCACGCGTGTCCGTTGCCGTGGGCGGCCCCGGCGTGGCCGAAGGCGTGGCCGTGGCCCTGGGGAGCGGCTGGGGCGGGAGCTGAGCTGGGACCCGCACCGGCGGGGGCGTGGCTGTGGTGGGCCCAGGCGGGGCCTCCCTGACCCCGGTCAGCGTGACCCTGACCCCAGGCATGCCCGTGGGCAGCCCCGCCGCCATGGCCGCCACCGGCGTGCCCGGAGGCAGTGCCCGTGTCGGCCACCGTGACCAGGCCGAGGCCGCCGGTACCCAGTACCAGGCCTAGTGCGCAGATCCCCTTACCGCGTTTGATGAACAAAATAAAAGAGCCTTGATTGGTCGCGAGACTCGATTCTCCGACTCCCGCAGGACGGACCCGGAGATCCTATTCCCACTTCTCTAGAGAATCGGGTGTCGCTCGACAAGTGTCGTATCGGACGTGGACTGCTGTCCTCTCCAGGGCTTCTGGTGCGGACAAGTGTCGTATCGGCTGATTCGCGCTCGAACTAAACCTTGACACTGTTGTGGTAAGGTTGGGGCCGAAACCGATGGACGCACTGACCATTCACGAAGCTGCCGAAACGACCGGTTGGTCGGCGCGAATGCTCCGCTACGTCGAGCGGACCGGATTGGTCACACCCGCTCGCTCAGCCTCCGGCTACCGCCTCTACCGGGCCGCAGAGCTCCAACGTCTACGGACGCTCAAGGAGCTGCTGGTCCGCTTTGACGTCGCCCTCTCCGACGTGGCCTTCGCCTCGCGGCTGGCCATCGACGCCTCGCTGCGAGCTGCGGTTGAGGGCTGGCTGGCGGCGGAGGCGCAGCGCCCGGAGGACGTTGGCGCCGAGGACTGGCTGCGATTCGAGCAGGACAAGCACGAGCGCCTGCTCGCGGCCGCGTAAGCGCGAATTTCGACCACGACCACGACGATGATGATGGAGACGCCATGAGCACGACTGCCGCCAAGACCGACTTCAAGGTCGCCGACCTGGGGCTTGCCGCCTTCGGGCGCAAGGAGATCCAACTGGCCGAGAACGAGATGCCCGGCCTGATGGCGACCCGGGAGGAGTACGCCGAGCGCCAGCCGCTGGCCGGCGCACGGATCACCGGCTCCCTCCACATGACGATCCAGACCGCGGTCTTGATCGAGACACTGGTCGCGCTCGGGGCGGAGGTCCGGTGGGCTTCCTGCAACATCTTCTCCACCCAGGACCACGCCGCCGCCGCGGTGGTGGTCGGCCCGGACGGCACCCCGGACGATCCGCGCGGCGTGCCGGTCTTCGCCTGGAAGGGCGAGACGCTCGAGGAGTACTGGCAGTGCACCGAGCGCGCCCTCAGCTGGCCTGACGGCGCCGGCCCGAACATGATCCTCGACGACGGTGGCGACGCCACGCTGCTCGTCCACAACGGAGCCGAGTACGAGCGTGAGGGCGCCGTCCCCGACCCCGCGAGCGCCGAGTCGGACGAGTTCCGGATCGTGCTCGAGTTGCTGCAGCGCTCGCTCGAGGAGGATCCCCAGCGCTGGACGAAGATCGCCGAGGGGATCAAGGGCGTGACCGAGGAGACCACCACCGGCGTCCATCGCCTCTACCAGTTCGCCGAGCAGGGGACGTTGCTGTTCCCGGCCATCAACGTCAACGACTCGGTGACCAAGTCGAAGTTCGACAACAAGTACGGCTGCCGGCACTCGCTGATCGACGGCATCAACCGGGGCACCGATGTGCTGATCGGCGGCAAGCTCGCCGTCATCTGTGGTTACGGCGACGTCGGCAAGGGCTGCGCCGAGTCACTGCGCGGCCAGGGAGCCCGGGTGGTTATCACCGAGATCGATCCGATCTGCGCCCTGCAAGCGGCGATGGACGGCTATCAGGTGCTGACCCTCGATGACGTGCTCGAGACCGCGGACATCTTCGTCACCGCGACCGGCAACCGCGACGTCATCACCGCCGAGCACATGGCCCGGATGAAGCACCAGGCGATCGTCGGGAACATCGGTCACTTCGACAACGAGATCGACATGGCGGGTCTCGCCCGAACCGAGGGGATCGAGCGGATCAACATCAAGCCCCAGGTCGACGAGTGGGCCTTCGCGGACGGGCACTCGATCATCGTGCTCTCCGAGGGACGACTGCTCAACCTCGGCAATGCCACCGGCCACCCGAGCTTCGTCATGTCGAACTCGTTCACCAACCAGGTGATCGCCCAGATCGAACTGTTCGGCAACACCGACGAGTACGAGAAGCGCGTCTACACGCTCTCCAAGCAGCTCGACGAGAAGGTCGCCCGCCTGCACCTCGACGCGCTCGGGATCAAGCTGACCGAGATGACGCCGGGGCAGGCCGCTTATCTCGGCGTCCCCGTCGAGGGTCCGTACAAGTCAGATCACTACAGGTACTAGCGCGCTCCCGGGGCGAGAGCGGAGGGCGGCGTGAGCGCGACTCCGCATGACGTCGCCGATCTGGGCCTCGCCCCGGAGGGCGCCGAGCGGATCGAGTGGGCGTCGCAGCTGATGCCCGTGCTGGGCAAGGTGCGCGACCGCTTCATCGCCGAGCGCCCGCTGGCCCGGACCCGGGTCGCCGCCTGCCTGCACGTGACGGCCGAGACGGCGAACCTGCTGCTGACCCTGATCGCGGGCGGCGCTGAGGCATCGCTGTGCTCAGCCAACCCACTCTCGACCCAGGATGACGTCGCGGCCGCGCTGGTGGCCGAGCATGGGGTGGAGGTCCGCGCTCAGCGGGGCGAGGACCTCGACGCCTACGTGGATCACGTGCGCGCGCTGTTGGAGGCGGGACCTCAGATCACACTCGACGACGGCGCCGACCTGCTGATGACCGCCCACCACACGGGTGGGTCGGTGCTGGAAGGACTGATCGGAGGCACCGAGGAGACGACCACCGGGCTGGTCCGGCTCCGGCGCCTCCAAGAAGAGGAAGGGCTGGCCTGTCCGGTGATCGCGGTCAACGAGGCCCGCACCGAACGCGCGCTCAACGATCGCCACGGAACCGGGCAGTCGGCGCTCGACGGGATCATTCGCGCCAGTCACGTCCTCCTGGCTGGCCACACGCTGGTCGTCGTCGGCTACGGCTGGGCGGGCCAGGGAGTGGCCGAGCGCGCTCGGGGCGCAGGCGCAGCGGTGATCGTGTGCGAGGTCGACCCGCTCCGCGCGCTCGAGGCGCGGATGGCCGGCTACGAGGTGATGCCGTCGCTCGAGGCGGCCGAGCGGGGCGACATCTTCGTCACCGTCACCGGGTCGCGCCGGGTGCTGCGCGGCGAGCACTTCGAGCGGATGAAGGACGGTGCGGTGCTGGCCAACGCCGGCCATTTCGACGTCGAGCTCGACCTCGAGGAGCTGCGGGCGCTGGCCGCCGGAGGGGTCCGGCAGGTCCGGCCGCTGGTAGAGCAATATGAGCTGAGGGATGGGCGGCGGCTGAACCTGCTGGCCCGGGGCCGGGTGGTCAACCTGGCTGCCGCGGAAGGTCATCCGTCGGCGGTGATGGATGTCTCGTTCGCTCTCCAGGCACTCTGCGTGGAGGACCTCGTGCGAACGCAGGGATCGCTGGCCGCCGGGGTCGTCCCTGTGCCGGCCGAGATCGACCGCGAGGTGGGGCGGCTGAAGCTGGCCGCGCTCGGTGTCTCGATCGACCAGCCCACGGCCGAGCAGGCGCACTACCGGGAGTCGTGGGGGTAGCGGGCGTGCTTGCTCTCTGCCAGGATCAGGGCTGATGCCGAATTCACGCGCTCGTCCCGCGGGCAAGCGGCTGGCCGGAATCGACCTCGGGGGAACCAAGATCGAAGCCGTGGTTGTGGACAGACGCCGCCGGGTGCTGGGTTCGGCGCGACTGCCTACGCCGACCAAGGGCGGGCCGCCCGACGTCGCGGTGGCGATGGCGCTGGCCGTGCGGGAGGCCTGTCAGGCCGACGGGATCGAACCGTCCGCGCTGCACGCCATCGGGGTGGGCTCGCCGGGGCTCGTCGACACGGCCACCGGCACCGTCTCGAACGCGGGCAACCTGCCCAGCTGGACGAGCAGCTTCGAGCTCGGCCCCACGTTGGCCGCCGAGCTGGGGACGCCGGTGTTCGTGGGTAACGACGTCCAGGTGGCGACCGACGCCGAATTCAAGCTCGGCGCGGGCAAGCCGTTCAAATCGTTGCTCGGGGTGTTCTGGGGGACCGGCGTCGGCGGCGGGCTGATCCTCGGCGGCCGGCCCTGGACCGGCCGAGGCGGGGCGGGGGAGATCGGGCACACCGTGATCAAGCTCGGGGGCCGGCGGTGCACGTGCGGTCGGCGCGGCTGCGTGGAGGCGTACGCCGGGCGCGCCGCGATGGAGGCCCGTGCCCGTAAGCAGGCCAAGAAGGGCAAGAAGACCGACCTGTTCAAGCTGATGGAGCATCACGGCCGGACTCGCCTGACCAGCGGCGTCTGGGCCGACGCCCTCAATCAAAAGGACAAGCTGGCGGGGAAACTGATCGACGAAGCGATCGAAGCGCTGGGGGCGGGTATCGCCTCGGCGATCAACCTGCTCGACATCGAGGCGGTCTTGATCGGCGGCGGCCTCGGCGTGCGCTTCGGCGAACCGGTCGCCGGGCGGATTACCAGCGCCATGCGCCCGCACCTGTTTCACGACAGCCGCCCGCCCTCGGTCCATGTGGCCGCGCTCGGAGATTTGGGCGGGGCGCTCGGCGCGGCGCTGCTGGCGGAACGCGGACGGCGGTGAGTTCAGGCGCGAGTCGCCGGCGATGACGTAGCGGGGGGCGATCGTGGAATCGCCGCGGTTCGTAGACGGCATTTGGGTCACAGCCGTCACTTGACGGATGGGGCAATCTAACTAACACTTTTGTTAGTTATGTGAGACTGGTGGCTCCACGACGCCCATTGGTTAGCGCGGGGACCCCACAACACGCAGGAGACCCGATGGCCATCACCAAGGCGATCTTCGACCGATGAGCAAGCCGCTGAACGGAGATTGGCCTGAGATCAGCGTTAACGTCGGCTAAACATCGCCTTCTGGTGCAGAGCATCTTGCTCTGGCAGCATGCGGCCCGACCGACGAGACTCATTGGGGAGAGGGGACTGATCAAAGCTTCCGCCAGCGCGGCAACCATGCCGCGGCCGGACATCGAGCGCGAATGCGTTTGCCGCGCCGAGGAGCGTTCGAGCTACAGATGATCGCTCGCGTCGCCGCTGTCACCGCGGTCGTGGGTGCGATCGTGCTCGTCGCGCTTCTCGTGCTGGGCGCGAGTTCCAGCTACACGCTGGAGGCCGAGTTTCAGGATGCCGGCGGCCTCGTGGCCGGCAATCAAGTGATGGTCGGGCCAGCCGTAGTCGGATCGGTCCAATCGATTGGTCTGTCTCCGAATGGCCTGGCGGCGGTGAAGCTCGCCGTCAATTCGGACGCCGCGCCGCTACACCAGGGGACGGTTGCCCGGATCTACGAGAACTCGCTCTCTGGCGTGGCCAACCGCTACGTGGTCCTCGAGCCCGGGCCGTCCAGCGCTCCCACGATTCCGAGCGGGGGAATGATCGCGCTCGACCACACGTACTCGTTCGTCAGTCTTGACGAGCTGTTCGACACCCTCAATGCCTCCACTCGCGCCGGACTGCGCGGGTTCATCCGCGGCGAGGCGGCCAGCATCGAGGGCCGCGCCCCGGAGGGCAACCAGACCTTGCGCTACTTCGCCCCGGCGCTGTCGAGTACGAGCAACGTGACGGCGGAGCTGACGCGTGACGAGCCCGCCTTCGATGGCCTGCTCGTGCAGGGTGCCGCCGCGCTGCGGACGCTGGCCTCCAAGACCGAGCAGCTGACCCAGCTCGTGGCCAACACGAACTCGACCACCTCGTCGATCGCCTCCCAGAGCCAGGCATTGGAGCAGGCCCTACAGCTGCTGCCACCGGCGCTGAACCACTCGACCAGGACATTCGCGGGACTGCGCCAAACGCTCAATTCGCTCGACCCGCTGGTCGCGGCGTCGAAGCCCGCCTCGCGCCGGCTGGCGCTGTTCAGCCAGGCGCTGTACGTCCTGACCCGGGCATCGATCCCGACGGTAGGAGCGCTTGACAACCTGATCAGCAACCCCAGCGGCTCGGGTGATCTGACGAGCCTGCTCCGGCAGACGCCATCGCTGGCGCGCGAGGCAAGCTTCGCCTTTCCGCGGCTGACCGCGGAGATGAACGACTCGCAGGCGCAGCTCGACTACCTGCGCGAGTACACGCCCGACGTCGTGGCCGCGCTCAGCGACCTCGGCCAGTCCTCGGCGTACTACGACGCCAACGGGCATTACACGCGCACCCAGCCGATGTTCTCGGCCTTCAGCCTTGACTCCGGCAACCGGCTGCAGGCACGCCCCTCGGCGTCGCTGCGCGACCAGGGCCTACAGGTCGTCCACCGCCGCTGTCCGGGCGGTGCCGTGCAGCCGTCACCGGACGGATCGTCTCCGGTCGGCGTGCCGGGATGTGACCCGAGTTCGACGCCGCCGGGACCGTGAGACGGCTCGCTGGCATCGCGGTCGTGCTCTCGGCGCTGGCCGTCGTCGCGGTGCTGGGGACAGGCGCTTCCCGCGGTGCCGGCGCCGTCTACGAGGTGCGGGCGATTTTCGACAACGCCGGTTTTGCGGTCGCCGGCGAGGACGTGCGGATTGCCGGGGCGAACGTCGGGAGCATCCAGTCACTGGCGGTCACGCCCGAGCACCGGGCCGCGGTCACCTTGGCGATCAACGATGCCCGGTTCACGCCCTTCCACGCCAACGCGACGTGCACGATCCGGACGCAATCGCTGATCGGCGAGCGCTACGTCGACTGCCTGCCGGGCAGCTCGAGCGCGCCGGCGCTCACCCGGATCACGAGCGGGGCCGGCCAGGGCACCTACCTGCTTCCCGTGAGTCGCACGAGTTCCCCGATCGACTCGGACATCGTGCAGGACATCTACCAGGAGCCGATCCGCGAGCGCTTCGCGCTGATCCTCGACGAGCTGGGGACCGGCCTGGCGGCTCGGGGGTCGGATCTGAACGCCGTCATCCTGCGCGCTAACCCAGCGCTCGGCTACACGGACCAGGTGTTCAAGATCCTGGCCCATCAGAACAGGACGCTGGCGCAGCTGGCCAGCGAGTCGGACGCCGTGCTGGCGCCGCTGGCCAAGGCCCGCCGCGAGATCGCCGGCTTCGTCGTCCAGGCCAACACGACGTCCGTTGCCAGTGCGGCCCGGGCCAGAGACATCTCTCGCTCGTTCCAGCTGCTCCCCGGCTTCCTGCGTCAGCTGCGACCGCTGATGGTCTCGCTCGGGAACCTGGCCAATCAGGGGACCCCGCTGATGGCCAGTCTCGGCCAGAGCGCCACCGCGCTCGACAGCCAGTTCAAGAACCTCACTCCGTTTGCCAAAGCGGCTCGCCCCGCCCTGATCGCCCTCGGCAAGTCCTCGCAGCAGTCGCAGCCCGCGCTGGTGGCGACCATCCCGCTCGCCCGCCGCCTGAACAACCTCGGCCGGCAGCTGGTATCGCCCGCGAGCTCACTCGACAAGCTGACCGCGAGCCTGGACAAGACCGGCGCGATCGAACAGCTGATGTCGCTGCTGTACGCCGGCGTCTCGGCCTCCAACGGCTTCGACTCCGCCGGGCACTACGTCCGGGCTGAGCCGATGGTCGGGTCGTGCACGACCTACGACATCAAGTCGATCCTTGGATGCTCGGCGAACTTCGGCGGCCCCGGCAAGGCCGGCGCGAGTTCCGCCAGCGCGGCCGCGGCTGCCATCGCCCAGCGGGCGACCCGTCACATCCGACACGCCAAGACGGGGACGGCGCTGAACGGGCTGCTGAGCTACCTGATCGGAAACGGCGGATGAACTTTCGCCGTAGCCAACGCAGCTGGGCCGCCAATCCTGTGCTGGTCGGCGCCCTCACGATCCTGGTCACGGTCGTCGCCGTGATCCTGGCTTACAACGCCAACAACGGTCTGCCGTTCCTGCCTCGGTACACGCTGCACCTGCAGATCGCCGACGCCAGTGAGGTGACCCATGGGGACGAAGTCCACATGGGAGGCGCGCTGGTCGGTCTCGTCACCAGCGTCCAGCCCGTGCACAATTCGGCCGGGCAGCCCATCGCCCAGATGAACCTCTCGCTCGACCGGAGCGTCGAGCCGCTGCCAGTGGACTCGACCTTCGACGTCCGGCTCAAGAGCTCGATCGGCCTGAAGTACATCCAGGTCACGAAGGGGACATCGACCCAGACCTACTCGAACGGCTCCACCGTTCCGCTCAGCCACTCCGGATCGGAAGTGGACCTTGACCAGGTCCTGTCGATGTTCGATCCCAAGACGCGGGCTGGCGTCGCCGGTTCGACCGTTGGCTTCAGCGACGCGCTCGCCGGTCGCGGGAGCGACATCAACGACGCGATCAGGGAGTTCGTCCCGCTGGTCACCGATCTGCGGCCGGTGGCCCAGAATCTCGCCTCCAAGCGAACCGATTTCGGTGGCTTCTTCCGCGGGCTCGAGTCGTTCTCGAGGGCGCTCGTGCCGGTGGCGCAGACCCAGGCAGACCTGTACGGGAACCTCGACACCACCTTCACCGCGCTGGCCAGCGTCGCGGTGCCGTACCTGCAGGATTGGATCTCCCAGACGCCGCCGACGTTCAGCTCGGTGATCGCCTCGAGCCCGCGCGAGCAAGCGTTCCTCAACGACACGGCGACTCTGTTCCGCGAGCTCCGGCCCGGCTTCGCGACGCTGCCGCGCAGTGCCCCCGTGCTCGCCGGCGCGTTCGCCGCCGGGACACACAACCTGCCCGGCACAACCACCCTCGATCAGAAGCTGCTGAGCCTCGCCCGGAAACTGGACAGCTACGGGCACACCCCGGCGGTCACCGCAGGGCTCGATCGGCTCGCGCTGACCGCGGGCAGCCTGCGCTCGCCGCTGTCGTTCCTGACCCCGGTCCAGTCCTCCTGCAACTACGTGACGCTGTTTCTGCGCAACCTCGCCAGCTCACTCTCGGACGACGTCCTGAGCGGGACGGCACTGCGATTCAACCTCGTGGTGATCTCGGACGCTGCGGGGAGCGAGGGCGTCGCGTCGCAGCGACCGAACACGCAACCGGTCACGCAGTTAGGGACGTTCAACGGACCCGTCCACGTGGATCCGTATCCGAATACCGATTCGCCGGGCGAGACACCGGAATGCTCCGCCGGGAACGAGCCCTACTCGGGCCGGGCGGCACGGATCGGCAATCCGCCTGGGAATGTCGGCCTGAGCACCGAGACGACGACGAGGCCCAAGGGATGAACCGCCGCAAGCCGCGGATCAGGCGCCACAAGCCGCGCGTGTCGAACTTCGCCGGCGGGATGATCGGCGCTGCTCGTGCTCGCGGTCGGCGTCTACCTGATCTTCCGCGGGCCGCTGCCGTTCCAGGGCTCGCCGTTCGTTCTGAAGGCGGTGTTCACGAGCGAGACCCAGCTCCATATCCCCTCGCCGGTGCGGATCGCCGGGGTCGACGTGGGTGAGGTGACCAGCGTCGACCCACGTTGCCGGTGACACCCGCGCCGGCGTCGTCACGATGAACATCGACAAGTCGGCGCTGCCGATCCACTCCGACGCCACGGCGCTGATTCGCTCCCGGATCTTCCTCGAGGGCAACTTCTACATCGAGCTCTCACCGGGGAGCCCGAATGCTCCCGTGCTGTCCTCGGGGGCGACCCTGCCGGCCGCCAACACCTCGGGCCCGGTCCAGCTCGACCGCGTGCTCGCCTCCCTGACCGCGAACCCGCGCAGCAACCTGCAGACCCTGCTCCAGGGCATCGGCTGCGTCCTGAACGGCAAGTCCACGCCGCGGCCCAGGACGCCACGCAGGATCCGATCACCCGCGGCCTGACCGGGGGCCAGGCGCTGAACAAGGCGCTGCAGTACTCGACCGGGGCCTTCCGGGGCGTCGGCGATGGTCAACCAGGGGCTGCTCGGCACTCAGACGCACGACCTGTCGCAAGCGGTGGAGGGCAACGAGGAGGTGTTCCGAGGGTTCGCCGCCAGCGGCCAGCAGCTCGCGAGCCTCGTGCACACGTTCAACTCGACCATGGCCACGCTCGCCTCCCGCCAGCAGGAGCTGAGCCGGACGATCGCGCTGCTGCCGCCGTTGCTGCGCCGCACGAACTCGTCCGACAGCGCGCTGGACGCCTCGTTTGCGCCCACCCAGCAGTTCGCCGCGCCAGCTGACGCCGGGCCTCAAGCAGCTCGACCCGACGATCGGCGCCGCGCTGCCATGGCTCGCGCAAGGCGACAGCGCTGATGTCAAAGCGCGAGCTCGGCGGCCTGCTCGCCAGACCTCACGCCCGCCGTCCAGAACACCGGCAGCACGATCTCGTCCACCAAGTCGCTGCTGTCCTCGGCCGATCAGCTCGCTCGCTGCTTCACCCACAACCTGATCCCGGCCGGCAACGAGTACATCCAGGATCCGCCGGATACAACCGGGCTGCAGGTCTATCAGGAGCTGTTCCAGAGCGCGGTCGGGATCGCCGGCGCCGCCGGCAACTTCGACGGCAACGGCCGCTACGTCCGCTCCTCCGCGGGCGGCGGGGCACTCCAGGTCGCAGACGCCGTCGATCCCCGACAACGGTCCGTTCTACGGAAACGCCGTCCTGCCGGTGCTCGGCACCCGTCCCGCTTTCGCGGGCACACCGCCGCCGGTGCGCCGCGAACGTCGCCTGCGACCGCAATCCCGTCCCGAACCTCAATGCCGCGAAGACAGGTGCCGGACCGTGAAGCGCGCGATCATCACCCACCGGCAGGACTTCATCGCGATCGTGGCACTGGTCGTGGTGGGGCTGGCGGTCGTCACCTACATCCTCGAGCACCAGCCGTCGTTCACGTTCGGCAAGAGCTACTACACGGTCAGGGCCGAGTTCGCCAGCGCGCCGCGGTCACGGCCGGGCAGGGACAGTCGGTCGACGTCGCGGGGGTGCAGGTCGGGCAGGTCGGAGGGGTGCAGCTGCAGAACGGCCACGCCGTCGTGACGATGGACATCTACAAGCAGTACCAGCCGATCTACCGGGACGCGACCGTGCTGCTGCGCCCGCGGACGCCGCTCAAGGACATGTACCTGGCGCTCGACCCGGGCACCAAGGCGGCCGGCGCGGTCCCCAGCGGCGGGATGCTGCCGGTCGCGAACACGCAGCCCGACGTCGACGTCGACCAGATCCTCACCTCGCTGGACGCCGACACGCGGAACTATCTGCTGCTGCTGCTGTCCGGCGGCGCCCAGGCGTTCCACGACCCGGGCGCGCAGGGGGCGGCGCCGAGCCCGGCCGCGGTCGCCGACCTGCGCGGGACGTTCAAGCGATTTGCGCCGCTGAACCGGGACACGCAGACGTTCACCAAGCTGCTCGCCCAGCGCCAGGCAGAACATCAGCCGGGCGGTTCACAACCTGCAGCTGGTGACCCGCGCGGTCGGGCAGCGTCAGCGGGCAGCTGACCTCGCTGATCGACTCCTCGAACACGAACTTCTCCGCGATCTCCTCGCAGGACGCGCAATCTCGCAGGGCGCGCTGACGCTGCTGCCGGGGACGCTCGTCGCAGACCGACCAGACGCTCGGCAAGGTGCAGGCGTTCGCCAGCCAGAGCGCCACCGGCGCTGCACGCGCTGGTGCCGTTCGCGCACGCGTTCGGGCCGGCGCTCGAGGCCGCGCGGCCGCTGTTCCGCGACACCACGCCGGTGATCCGCGATCAGCTGCGGCCGTTCGCCGTCGCGGTGCAGCCGCTGGCCAGGATCCTGGCGCCCGCGAGCGCGGAGCTGCAGCAGGCGACGCCGCATCTGGTCAACACGTTCGGCGTGCTGAACGCGCTGTTCAACACGCTCGCCTACCAGCCGCCGGGCCAGCAGAGCTACCTGTTCTGGGGGTCCTGGCTGGCCCACATCGCCGACAGCCTGACCAGCACCAGGATGCCCAGGGGCCGATCGTGCACGGCCTGTTCATGGCCACGTGCGCGCAGCTGCAGCTGTTCGAGGTCGGCCTGGCCAACGCGGATCCGCCGCTCGAGCCCGCTGCTCGACTCTGCTGAACGCGCCCGGACTGGAGCAAGATCAAATCCAGCTACTGCCCGACGGTAGGGTGCCATGAACACGCAGGCGCCCAGCGCCGGCCGGATCGTGACGATGGTCGCGTTCGCGGCGTCGTGCGTCGGCCTGCTGCTGTTCCTGTGGATCTCGTTCGGCGGCACGATCCCGCTCGCCCCGCAGGGCTACCGGCTGACCGTCGAGTTCAACAACGCGGTCGAGCTCGGCACCGCAGGCCGACGTGAGGATCTCCGGCGTCAACGTCGGCAAGGTCGTCGTCGGTCTCGCTCGACCGCAAGACCGGCCTGACCCGCGCGGTGATGCAGATCGACCCGCAGTACGCGCCGCGGCCGGCGGACACGCGGGCGATCCTGCGGGCCGAAGTCGCTGCTCGGCGAGACCTACGTCGAGCTCAGTCCCGGGACTCGCGAACGGCGCCGAAGCTGCCCGACGGCGGGACGCTGCCCGCATGGGCAGGTCGCGCCGACGCGTCCAGCTCGACCAGATCCTCTCTACCTTCGATCCCGACGACCCGTCGCGCCTTCTCGACCTGGCAGCAGCAGGACGCGATCGCCTTGACCGAACCGCGGCGAGGACTTCAACGACGCGTTCGCCGAGCTGTATCCGTTCGCCACCAACGTCGATTCGGTGCTCGCGGTGCTGCGCCGCGACAGCGCCGCGACCACCGCGCTCCTGCACGACGGCGGCCAGGTGTTCTCGGCTCTGAGCCGCTCGCCGGCGCAGCTTCAGGGGTTCATCCGCAACTCGAACGCCGTGTTCGCGGCCACCGCGGCGCAGGACACGGCGCTGGCCAACACGATCCGCGCCTTCCCGGCGTTCACGGTGGCGACGCGCCAGACGATCGACCGCGTCGAATCGATTCGCCACCACCACCAAGCCGCTGATCGACGAGCTGCGCCCGGCGGCGGTCCAGCTCAGCCCGGCGCTCGAGGAGGTGGCGGTCGTTCGCGCCCGAGCTGCGCGCGCTGATGGTCAACATCGGCCCGTTGACGCAGGGCCTCGAAGGCGGGCGTGCCCGGCCTTCGAGCGGTTCCTCGACGACACCGTTCCGTGGCTCACCCGGCTGACGCCGTATCTCGGCAACTTGGTGCCGGTGGTCAACTACATCAACGACTACCGCCGCGAGCTGGCCGCGTTCTTCGCCAACAGCGCCGCCGCCACCCAGGCGAGCCTCGCCGAACATCACCCAGACCAAGTCCTGCACTACGTGCGGATCTCCAACCCCGTCAACCCGGAGGTGCTCACGAGCTACCAGCAGCGCTCGTCGAGCAACCGCGGCGAACCCGTACACGGCTCCCGGCGGCTACTCGCAACTCGCTGCAGGGGCTGCCCGTGTTCGGCGGCTACCTGTGCACGAGCGAACCCGCAGCCCACGATCGGCTCGTCGGATCAGTCCCGAGCTCTTGTTCACGGTGCTTCGACAGCGCGTACTACACGTCCAACCCAGTGGCCCGCCATGCCATGCGCAAGCGCCTCTGGGGGAGGCCGACGACCGGGCCAGCCCAGGCATTTCCGCAACTTAAAGCCGCTGCCATGAGTTGCGGCCAGGGACAACGTGCCAAGAGCACGGGCTGCTCTAGCTTCACTAAAAACCAGTTCAAGCAAGGAGAGAGAACTTGCGAAGGATCATCATTCTCGGCACCGCGCTAGCGGTGCTGGCCGGTGCCTCGGTCGCCGTCGCGGCGGCGAGCACCAACAGCTACTCCGCCGAGCTCACGTTCAAGCCGACGAAGGCCGGCAGCAAGCACAAGCCGGTCGCCGGTCGGCTTCACCGAGACGCTCACCGCGTCCAACAACACCCCGGGCGACCACGCGGCGCCGCTGACCGACATCAAGACGCACGATCTACGGTCTGGTCTCCGAACCCCAAGGCACTTCCCGACCTGTAGCGGGACGCAGATCGACGGCGCAGGAAGAGCGACAGCTTCTGCCCGAAGAAGGCGCTGTGGCCACGGGCCCGGTCAACTCGACTGCTCGGCGACTCACACCCTCCCGGTCGGGCACTCCGTGCAATCTGTTCCTGCACGTCTGGAACGGCGGCCACGGCACGCTGTGGTTCTTCTTCACCACCAGCGGCCAGTACCAGTGCGCCGGCCTGACGACCGGCGCCGCGCACGCCGTACGCGGGGCACATCTCAGCCAGCACGGCAAGACATGGTCACGGATGTCCCGCTGCCGCCGGACGTTTCGACCTCGGTCGCGAACATGCCGAACCTCTACGGCTCCCTGATCAAGGAAGTCCTGACGTTCAAGAACCTGACGACGAAGGTCCAGGGCAAGACCGTACGGCATCCGGTCGCTCGGTTGCCTGCAAGGGCGGCAAGCGGCCGTACAGCGTCTCGTTCACCGCGCGACCACTCCGGCTGGCCCCCAGACGGTCGGCCGTCAAGGGCAGCGCCAAGTGCTGAGCTGACGCGATCCGGTCGTCGGGGCGCTCGCGCCTTGCGCGGCGCCGCGGCGGGGTGCGCTCGTCGCTTTGGGTCCGAAGCGCCCCCGTGCGGGGTCGGCCGACCCGGCCCGATCTACGCGACCTCGAAGCGCTCCGCGCGCTGGGCCTCGCGCTCGGACTCGCTCAGCATCTGCACGAACAGCACGACGAGCGCGATTCCCATCACGATCGACTGCTCGAGCGCCATCACCAGGCCGGCCATGTTCTGATCCTCGCGCGGGCTGAGGCCCCAGTAGTGGGGGTGGTGGGCGTAGAAGGGGTAGATCGCTGTCGGGGCGAAGGCGAGCACGATGCCCGAGCGATCCCGACCAGCAGCTTGGTGCTGACCATGTACAGCGACCGGGCCCATGCCGCCGAGGCGCATCCGGCCGCGGATCGGCGAGAGCAGGTGCCACCAGTAGAGCGTGCCCGCGACCGCGAAGCAGATGTGCTCGAGCGCGTGGATGCTCGCTGTGGCGGAGCGCGAGGTCGTACATCGCGGGGACGTGCCAGAGCCACATGAACCCGGCGTAGGCGACCACCGCGAAGGCAGGATGGGCGAGGAAGCCGGCCCGGCGCTCGATCCGCGTCAGGCGGCGGGTGGCGGGGCGCAGCAGCACCTTGGTCAGGCCGAGGATCAGCAGGATCGGGGCGATGTCGAGCAGCAGGATGTGCTGGACCATGTGCATCACCATCAGCTGCTCGCCGAGCACGTCGATCGGCGAGACGAGCGCGGCGAGGACCGCCAGCAGGCCGGCCGACGAACAGCGCCAGGCGGCCGAATCCCGGCGGATGCGGCTCGCCCGGGTCCGGGCGCCGGCGCCACCACCTGAGGTAGACGCAGCGCCGCGCGATCAGAACGCCGACCAGCACCGCTGGGCTCGAACGTCCAGGTGATCTTGGGGGCCACGCATCGGCCATTGTCCCCAATCGACAAACGCCGGGGCGGAGGACTAGGCTGAGCGCCCAGGCACAACCTCCTTCTCGAGCCAGGAGGTCGGCGATGCGGATCGAGGTCAAGGGCCGAAACGTGCCCGTTTCCGATGATCTGCGGGAGCACGTGGCCAAGCGCTTCCGCAAGATCGGCAAGCAGGTCTCGGAGCTGGCCGAGCTGGAGGTCGAGGTGTTCGAGGAGCGCAACCCGGCGATCGCCGACTCCCAGGTCGCCGAGGCGACGCTGCACCTGAAGGGCGTGACGCTGCGGGCGCGGGACGCCTCGCCCGGACCTGATGCACTCGATCAACCTGTGCGCCGAGGAGCTGCGGTCCAGGTCAAGCGCCACCGCGACAAGCGCCGCAAGCGGCGGGAGGCGCGCGCCGCGGCGGCCGGCGCGCCATCGGCGCCCGTCGATGCCGCCGGCCGAGCGCCCCGGGCGGCGTACTCTCGCGGCGGCCTGAAGAGGCGTCTTCGGCCATCTGGACGCCCCGGTTTCGTGCCGCCTGGAGGCCCTCGAGGACCGGCTACCACCGCTGCTACGCTTGACCCCATGTCCATCCTGGACCGCGCGCTTCGCATGGGCGAGGCGAAGAAGTTCAAGTCCTACGAGCAGCGCGTCGGGCGGATCAACGCGCTTCGAGCCCGAGCTCGAGCACTCCACCGACGCGCGAGCTGCGCGAGGCCGCCGACGAGCTGCGCGAGCGCGCCCGGGGCGGCGAGAGCCTCGACGAGCTGCTGTACGAGTGCTTCGCGCTGGTGCGCGAGGCCGGCCGGCGGACGATGGGGATGCGCCACTTCGACGTCCAGCTGATCGGCGGGATGGTGCTCCACGACGGCGTCGATCGCCGAGATGAAGACCGGCGAGGGCAAGACGCTGACCGCGACGCTCGCGGTGGTGCTCAACTCGCTCGCCGGGCGCGGCGTCCACCTGGTCACCGTCAACGACTACCTGGCCCGGCGCGACGCGATGTGGATGAAGCCGATCTACGACCTGCTCGGCGTGAGCGTCGGGGTCCTGCAGAACATGCAGCCCTACGAGGAGAAGCGGGCCGCCTACGCCGCCGACGTCACCTACGGCACCAACTCCGAGTTCGGCTTCGACTACCTGCGCGACAACATGGCCACGACGCTGGAGGAGAAGGTCCAGCACGGCGGCCGGCCGAAGCCCGAGGAGGGCAAGTCCCCCTACCACACGTACGCGATCGTCGACGAGGTCGACAACATCCTGATCGACGAGGCGCGGACGCCGCTGATCATCTCCGGCGCGCCCGAGCAGGCCGCCGACCTGTACGCCAAGTTCGCCCGGCTGGCGCCGCAGCTGCGGCCCGGGCAAGACGCCCGAGGGCATGGATCCGCGGATGAAGAAGGAGTTCGTCGCCGACTTCGACTACGAGTTCGAGGAGAAGCACAAGACGGTCGCGGTCACCGAGCAGGGCGTGGCCAAGGCCGAGCGGTTCCTGGGCATCGACCACCTGTACCGGGCCGAGAACGGCCACCTGGTCAACCACCTGATCCAGTCGCTGAAGGCCGAGTCGCTGTACAAGCGCGACGTCGACTACGCGGTGATCGACGGCGAGGTCAAGATCATCGACGAGTTCACCGGCCGGATCCTCGAGGGGCGGCGGTGGTCCGAGGGCCTGCACCAGGCGGTCGAGGCCAAGGAGGGCGTGCGCGTCCAGGAGGAGAACCAGACGCTGGCCACGATCACCCTCCAGAACTACTTCCGCATGTACGACAAGCTCGCCGGCATGACCGGTACGGCGATCACCGAGGCGACCGAGTTCATGAAGATCTACGAGCTGCCGGTGGTCGAGATCCCGACCAACCGGCCGATGGTCCGCGCGCGACCGCAACGACCAGGTCTACAAGACCAAGGACGGCAAGTGGGCGGCGGTGATCCAAGGAGATCGAGGAGCGCCACAAGCGCGGCCAGCCGGTGCTGGTCGGAACGATCTCGGTCGAGGTCTCCGAGCTGCTGTCCGAGCGCGCTCGAGGCGCAAGGGGATCACGCACACGGTCCTCAACGCCAAGCCCGAGCACGCCGAGCGCGAGGGCGAGACGATCGCCGAGGCGGGCGCGCCCGGCGCGGTCACGATCGCCACCAACATGGCCGGCCGCGGCGTCGACATCAAGCTCGGCGGCAACCCCGAGCACCTGACGACGACTCGAGCTGGCCAAGCTCGGCCTGCAGCCCGGGATGCCCGACTACGACGAGCACTACGCCAAGCGTGCTGCCCGAGGTCGAGAGCGCCGGATCGAGGACGCGCGCGAGCAGGTGCTGGAGGCCGGCGGCCTGTTCATCCTCGGCACCGAGCGCCACGAGTCGCGCCGGATCGACAACCAGCTCCGCGGCCGCTCGGGCCGCCAGGGCGATCCGGGCGAGTCGCGCTTCTTCCTCTCGGCCCAGGACGACCTGGTGCGGCTGTTCGCCGGCGAGCGGATCTACAAGATCCTCGACCGGCTCGGGGACGATCGACGACGAGGGCAACGAGGAGCCGATCGAGGCGGGGATGCTCTCCAAGCAGATCGAGAAGGCGCAGAAGAAGGTCGAGGAGCAGCACTTCCTGATGCGCAAGCACACGCTCGAGTACGACGACGTGCTCAACCAGCAGCGCGAGGTGATCTACACCTACCGCGACGAGATCCTCGAGGGCCGCGACATGAGCGAGGCCGCGCGCGAGGAGATCGGCAGCCTGATCGAGCGGCTGGTCGAGGAGTACACCGCCGGCGACTTCGTCGAGGACTGGGACGTCGAGGGTCTGCTGCGCCGGATCGAGGAGATCTTCACGCCGAGCGCCGAGATCCTGAGCGTCGACCTGCGGCGGCTCGATCGCGAGGAGCTGACCGCGCGGCTCCAGGAGGAGGCGCTGGCCCAGTACGACCGAGCGCGAGGAGCAGCTCGGCGAGGAGCTGATGCGCGCGCTCGAGCGCTTCCTGCTGCTGCAGATCATCGACCAGCGCTGGCGCGAGCACCTCTACGACATGGACTACCTGCGCGAGGGCATCCATCTGCGCGGGTTCGCCCAGATCGAGCCGCTGGTGGCCTACAAGAACGAGGCCTTCGAGCTGTTCCGCGACCTGATGAACAGCATCTGGGGCGACTTCGCCCGGATGATCTTCCACGTCGAGGTGACGATCGAGGGCGAGAACGGCGGCGGGCCAGCGCAGACCCTCGGCGGTCCCGCTCCCCACCGGCCGAGCGCCGGGTCGAGCTCCTCGACCGGCGGCCGGCAACGTCACCTACTCAGGCGGCGGCGCTCCGCAGGGGGCGATGGCGATGGCCGCGGCCGCCGGCGGCGCGGGGCCGATGGAGGCCGGCCTCGACGAGGAGTACGAGCCGCTTCCGGCGGTCGAGCAGCGGCGCGTCGACGAGACCGAGCAGCTCGGCCGCAACGATCCCTGCTGGTGCGGGTCGGGCAAGAAGTTCAAGAAGTGCCACGGGGCCTGAGACCGGCTCTGACCGCGCTGCGGTGAGCGAGCCCGGGGAGCTGCGGGTCTCAGACGAGCAGCGCGAGCGCGCTGCCGCCGAGATCCGCGAGCACTACGCCGTCGGCCGGCTGACCGAGGATGAGCTGAGCGAGCGGCTGAGCGCCGTCTACCGCTCGCGGACCGAGTCCGAACTCCACGCCGCCCGCTCCGATCTGCCCGTGCTTCCCGGCCACCCAGCGGATGGAGCTGGCGCACCGGCGGGCGGAGCTCCAGCGGCGGCTGCTCCAGCAGACCGGCGGCGCGCTCGTCCCGTTCGCGATCTGCACCGTGATCTGGCGCGACCGCGGGCCAGGGAGCGTTCTGGCCGATCTGGGTCCTGCTCTTCACCGTGATCCCGCTGGTCCGCAACGGCTGGCGGCTGTACGGCCCAGCGCCCGAACTTGACCGGGTCGAGGAAGAGCTGAGCGGCGCGCCCGACGCGACCGGCACCGGCGACCGGCGGGGCCGCCGGCACTAGCGCTGCTTCGAGATGCCGGATCCGATCCGGCACGATCACGAACTTGATCCGCTCTTCACCGGGCTGGCGGAACGGATACTTGTCCTTGTCGATGTACTTCTTGGCCAGGCGGTCGATGTGATCGTCGGCATCCTCGCGCGTGCCCGTGGCCGTGCCCTGGATCTCGACGTAGTTGTACGGGTTACCGGCCTCCTGGACGAGCACGGTCACTCGCGGGTCGCGCTCGAGGTTGGTCGGCCAGCGCCGGCCGACCGCGCTGTTGACCGCCAGCTCGCCGTCCTCGGCGCTGATCCAGACGATCGTGGTGAGTATCGAGCCGTCCTCGTTGAGGGTGGAGACGACGGCGTAATTTGGCTGCTCGAGCAGCTCGCGTACGGGTTGATCTTCGAGAGTTGGTCCATTTCCACGAGCCTTACCCCACTGCTAGGGTGCTCAACACAGATGGCCACCGCGTCCTCCGAACCACTCGCCCAGCGTCTCGCGGCGATCCGCGACCAGCTCAAGCTGCTCGCGGACTATCTTTGACCCGGCAGCACTCGAGGAGCGCATAACCGCGCTCGAAGCGGAGATGGGGGAGCCGGGCTTCTGGGAGGACCAGGAGCGAGCGGCCGGGATCAGCGCCGAGCACGCCCGCACGTCGCGCAAGCTGGCTGAGTTCCGCGACCTCGAGCGTGACGTTGAGGACCTCGAACCCCTGGCCGAGCTGGCCGAGGAGGACCCCGAGCTGGCCACCGAGTTCGAGGATCAGCTCCGCGCGGTCCAGGATCGGCTCGAGGCCCACGAGGAGCAGCGGCTGTTCGCCGGCCGCTACGACTCGGGCGACGCGCTCGTGACCGTCAACGCCGGGGCGGGGGGGACCGATGCGCAGGACTGGGCCGAGATGGTCCTGCGGATGGAGATGCGCTGGGCCGAGAAGCGCGGCTTTCAGGTCGAGCTGCTGGAGGTCTCCCCGGGGGAGGAGGCGGGGATCAAGTCGGCCACCTTCCTGGTCAAGGGCGAGAACGTCTACGGGCTGTACGCCGGCGAGAAGGGGGTGCACCGGCTGGTGCGGCTCTCGCCTTTCGACGCCGCCCACCGGCGGCAGACCAGCTTTGCCGGGGTGGAGGTTTCGCCCGTGGTCGACGACATCGAGGACGTCGAGATCGACGACGACGACCTCCAGATCGACACCTACCGGGCCAGCGGCGCGGGCGGCCAGCACGTCAACAAGACCGACTCCGCCGTGCGGATCACCCACAAGCCGACCGGGATCGTGGTCCAGTGCCAGAACGAGCGCTCGCAGTCCTCGAACAAGGCTGAGGCGATGACGATGCTGCGCTCGAAGTTGCTCGAGCTCGAGGAGCGACGCCGCCGGGAGGAGATCGCCCGCGAGAAGGGCGAGGCGCAGGACGTCAACTTCGGCTCGCAGATCCGCTCCTACGTGCTTCACCCTTACACGATGGTCAAGGACCACCGCACCGACTTCGAGATGGGCGACGCCAACCGCGTCCTCGACGGCGACCTCGACGGATTCATTCGCGCCTACCTCCACCAGGCGGCGAGATGAGCGAAGCCAAGGACCGCACCGAGATCGGGCCTGCCCAGGATGGGCGCGCGGGTTGGAGCCGCGAGCAGCCCGCGGTAAGCGCACCCCGCGACCCGGGCGCGGGTGTCGTGCCGGTCTCGGGCCAGCCGACCGCGCCGTATCTCGAAGCGGTCACCGCCTATGGGTTTCGCGGCTCGACGCGCTTTCACGTGCCCGGGCACAAGGGCGGGGGCGGCGCCGATCCGGGCCTGCGGATATCGCTCGGTGAGCGGGCACTGCTCCTCGACGTCCCGCTCGACATCGAGGGGATCGACGTGGGTCCCTCGCCGACCCCGTACGAGCGGGCCGAGCGCCTGGCTGCCGAGGCCTACGGAGCGAGCCGGGCATGGTTCCTCACCAACGGCGCCTCGCAGGGCAACCACGCCCTGTGCCTGGCCCTGGCCTCGCCCGGCCGGCGCGTGGTCATCCAGCGCAACTCGCACGCCAGCCTGATCGACGGTCTCGTCCTGAGCGGCGGGCGCGCCTGCTTCGTGGCGCCCGAATACGACCCCGAGCTCGGGATGGCCCACGGCGTGACCCCGGACTCGCTGCGCGAGGCGCTGGCGCGTGCGCCCGACGCCGGCGCCGCCTTCGTCGTCTCGCCGACCTACTACGGGATGGCGGCCGACATCGAGGGGTGCGTGCAGGTCGCGCACGAGGCGGGCGCCGCGCTGATCGTCGACAACGCCTGGGGCGCGCACTTCGGCTTTCACCCGGCGCTGCCCGAGGGCCCCATGCGGCTGGGGGCCGACGCGATGATCGCCTCGACCCACAAGATCGTCGGGAGCCTCACCCAGTCGGCGATGCTGATGGTCGGGCGCGGGGAGTTGATCGACCCGGGGGCCGTCGGCCGGGCGGTCCGGCTGGTCCGCTCGACCAGCCCCAGCGCGCTCCTCATGGCCTCGCTCGATGCCGCACGCCGCCAGCTCGCCATCCATGGCGAGGCGCTGCTGGCGGAGACGATTGCCGCCTCAGCGCGGGTTCGTGAGGCGATCGACGCGCTGCCCGGCTGCGCCGTGGTCGGAGAGGGCTTCGTGGGCCGGCCAGGAATCGCCGGCTGGGACCCGCTGCGGATCGTCATCGACATCCGCGGGACGGGCTGCACCGGCTACGAGGTGGCGGCCGCCCTGCGCGGGTCCTATGACATCTACGTCGAGCTCGCCTCGCACGCGACGATCGTGCTGGTGCTCGGGTTGGGCCAGCCCGTGGAGCCGCTCGAGCGGCTCGCCCACGACTTCGCGGAGACGGTCAGGCGGATGGCCCGGCCCGGCCTGGCGCCGGCGGTCATCCGCCCACCGACCTCGCTCGAGCACGAGACGGCGATCCCGCCCCGCGACGCGTTCCTCGGCGAGAGCGAGGCCGTCCCCGTGGACGAGGCGGTGGGACGGATCTCGACCGAGTCGATCGCCGGCTATCCGCCGGGCGTACCGGCACTGCTGCCGGGCGAGCGGGTCACGGCCGAGGTGGTCGCCTATCTGCGCGAGCTGACCGCCGCCGGCGCCCGGCTGCACGGTGCCGCCGACGCCACGTTCTCCACCGTGCGGGTGCTGGTCGGCGCTACGTGAGGTCCCGGCCGGGGCGCTCGACGGCGGCCCGCCAGTTCTCCCGCGCCTCCTCGGTCGGCAGCCAGTCGGGCAGCTCGAGCGCGAGCTCACGCGAGATCGCGATCGCGTAGGGCTCATAGCCCTCCCGCAGGCGCTCCAGGTGCTGGCGCGACTCGTCCGTCTCGTCGACGTGGAGACCGCTGCCCTCGAGCCGTCCCCGCAGCGTCTCCAGGCTCTCAGCCGTAAGGCGCGGCCGCTTCAGCTCCGGATCGCGCTTGAGCGCGCCGGGGGCCGAAGGCGTAGGCCAGGTCGGCCAGCGCGTGGCGGCCGATCCGATAGGTCAGCTCCGAGGCTTCCACGGCGTCGTCGGGGCCGTAGGCGATCGCGTACGCGCACGAATCGACGATCGTGGTCAGCGCCGCCAGCCAGTTCTGGTTGACGTGCTGGGAGCGGAACCAGCCGAGGATCGGGTAGCTCAGGTGGGTCTCCATCAGTTCGGCGGCCCAGGTCTCCCACTCGCGCAGGTAGGCGTCGAGCTCGGGCCACCCGCCCCGGCTGCCCGAGCGCTCGAGCAGCGCGCCGGCGCTGGGCGGGGAGCCGGCGCGGGGGTCAAGCCGGGAGACGGCGGTCTCGCGGCGTGAGAAGGCTTGGAAAAGGGCCGGGAGGTAGCCGATGGCGATGGCCAGAAAGCCCAGGCCGGTGGCCGCCTCGATCACCTGCATGGCCCGGCCCAGCCCCGTGCCGGGGATGAAGTTGAGGCTGGCACTGAAGAAGGTCGCGGCGCTGAAGTACATCGCGTGGACCAGGGCCGATCGATGAGCGGCGGGGAGGTGAGTCGAGGCGGCCCACTGCAGCCCGCCGAAGGCGACGATCACGCCGAAGCTCAGGAAGGCCAGGATGGCCAGTAGGCCGAACGGTCCGAACACGCCGAGCATCGTGTCGGCGGCCACGCGGGGAAGCCGAGTGGCGAGCGCGCGCCAGGGAATCCACAGGGTCCTGAGCAGGCCCCGGGCGAAGCGCGGGTCGCGCTTGACCCGGCGCGGGAGCAGGAAGACGGCGAAGAACTCGGCCAGCATCGCCGCCATGAGCACGAGGGAGATGAGCGCAACCAGCAGGTGCATGGCTGCAGGCTGCCACAGGGTGACACCGGGGTCGGGCCCGGTGATGCCGGGCGTGACACCGGGGGCCGCCCCAGGATCGGAGCGGCCCCCGGCATCGGGAACTTCTTGTCGTTAGGCCTTGACTCGGAAGACCTGACCGGTCAGCTCACCCACGTACACCCATCCCTTGTGGGTGGCGAGGCCGACCACCGGTGCGACGAACCCGGTGAGGAGCGTCTTCGGTGCGCCCTGGCCGCTCAGCGGCAGCGAGACCACCAGGCCGCTCTTGCCCTGGTTGCCGACGAACTCCGACATGTAGATGCGGCCGCCGATGATCCCCAGCCCCATCACGTCGGTGTGGGGCGAGAACATCCGCAACGGCGTCGAGAAGCCCTTGCACAACTTGGGGAAGCGCCAGGTGCACTTCGGGAAGCCGTAGTTGTCGCCCGCGTTGACCCGGAGCAGGAAGTCCGGGGACTTGTTAGCCACCTTCGTAGGCGTGTCCTGGCCGAGGTCGGACACGTAGGGCGAGCCCGAGTGGGCGGGGAAGACCATCTGCCACGGCTGACGCATCCCCTGCGCGAACACCTTCAGATCCTTGCCGTTGTGCTTCATCGACAGGATGTCGTACAGGTACGGCGAGGTGTTCGCCGGCCCGTGGTCGTTGTTGTTCAGCAGGCCCACGTCGACGCCCACGTACAGCCGGCCGTGCGGGCCGAAGGCGAGGCCGTTGAAGCCCTGGAACGTCTTGGGCGCGGTGTAGATCGCCCGGCGCTTGCGGAAGCGGTGGCCGTTCCACTTGCTCCAGGCCAGAATCTTGAACCGCGGTCCGGCGGCCGTAAAGCTTCCGCCGGCCACGTACAGCGTGCCCTTGCGCCAGGCCAGGCCGGAGACGAAGTTGGGCGAGCCGGCGAGCTTGTTCCCGGTGCCGTGCTTGAGCAGGAACACGCCGCCGTTGGGCGGGCCGCTGCTCGAACTCGAACCCCCGTCGCCCTCGAACACCTGGTGGTCGCCGAAGGCGAACGAGGTGGGCGTCGCGATCCCGCCGCCCTGGGCCACCAGGTGCACCGACTTGCCGTTGGTGGACGTGGGTGGGGGCGGACCGGCGGCGTCTGCCGTCGCCGCGAGCGCGCCGCAGGCGACGAGCGAAGCAAGCGCAAGCTTGCCTGAGATTAAACGCATCAGACCTCCTGTATGGGTGTAGTGCATGAAGTTGAAGCGCGGCCCCAGATGCGCCTGCCCCCGGGGTCGCCCAAACCCCCTTGCCTCCGGCCCCAGCAAAGGTCACAGGACCGTAACAGGTGTGACGACGGGAGGCGGGCCGGTGTGACGACGGGAGGCGGGCCGGTGTGACGACGGGAGGCGGGCCGCCCCGGACGGCCCGCCTCGACCACAGCTCTGCTACTTGACCACCTTGATCTCGCCCTGCATCCAGAAATGGATGGCGCAGAAGTAGTGGAGCACCGTTCCTGGCTTGGCGGACACGAACCAGGTCACCTTCGCGCCCTTGTGCTCGAGGACGATGGCGTCGCCCTTCTCGTTCAGGCCGTTCTTGCCCCGGTTGGCGATGGTCGTCTTGAAACCGGCATTCGGGTTAGACGGGTCATTGAGGACCTCGTTCGCCACCATGTGCACCACCGGGTTGCTGAACGGATTGCCCTTGTCGTTCTTCGGCAGGTCCTTCTTGGGCGAGATCGCCAGCACGTGCGGATCGCCGAAGTTGTCCCCGTCGACCAACGTGACCTTCTGACCCGAGTGCACGGTAATCGTGCCCGGGAACCAGCCGAGGGTGAGGACGTCCTCCTTGCCCGGCGGATTGTTCGGATTGGGCGCGAAGTGGTCGCTGCCCTTCGTCTTGATCACCGCCGCCTTCCGGGCCGTGCTCGCCCGCGGGGCCGACTTGCCCACCGCTCCCGCGGCCGCGAAGCCCGCGGCGCAGACCGAAACGCCCCCCAAAGCCAGAGCGGTGTGAAACGTGCGCCTCGTTCCCATGATCCTCCTTTTCGGATCAGCCCCAGGCAGATCCGGTAGCCCACCGCGGACCCTATACAGGTGCAGGGCCGCGATGCAACCGGTCTATCCTGGCCACCCCATGGACCAGGCAACCATCTCCGAGATCGTCGCTCGGGCGCTGGCCGAGGACGTGGGGGAGGGCGATGTCACCACGCTCGCGACCGTGGCCGAGGACGCGCGCGCGCACGCCTCGATCACCCAGAAGGCGCCCGGCGTGGTGTTCGGGCTCGATGTGGCCGAGGAGGTGTTCCGCTCGCTTGACAGCGGGGTGGCGTTCGAGCGGCGAGTGACCGAGGGCGAGTGGCGCGAAGGCGGACCGGTGCTCGACCTGGAGGGCTCAGCCCGGGCGATCCTCACCGGCGAGCGGACGGCGCTGAACTTCCTCCAGCGACTGTCGGGCGTGGCCACGGCCGCGGCGCGCAGTGTCACGGCGGTCGCCGGCACCGGCGCGCGGATCCTCGACACGCGCAAGACGACCCCCGGGCTGCGGTCACTCGAGAAGCAGGCGGTGGCCGCGGGAGGCGCGACCAACCACCGCGCCGGCCTGTACGACGCGATCCTGATCAAGGAGAACCACGCCGCCCTGGCCGGCGGCGTCGGCGCAGCCGTGGTCAAGGCGCGCGAGTACGCGCCCGAGCTGCCGCTCGAAGTGGAATGCCGCACGCTGGACGAGGTCGACGAGGCGGTCGAGGCCGGGGCCGCGCGGATCCTCCTCGACAACATGGATCCGGAACAGCTGCGGAGCGCGGTGGCGCGCGTGAACGGCCGCGCGGAGCTCGAGGCCAGCGGCGGCGTGACGCTCGAGACGATCCGGGAAATCGCGAGCACCGGCGTACAATTTGTCTCAGTCGGGGCGCTCACACACAGCGCACCGGCACTCGATCTCAGTCTCATCCTCCAACCTGCGCGATGAACCTCCCGATGCTCGCTTCCCCTGACGCACCGCTCCTGCTGGAGAACATCCCGGCGCTCCAGGACGAGGTCCGCGCGCTGGCCCGGGAGAAGGGTGCGGTGATCCTCGCCCACAACTACCAGCTGCCCGAGATCCAGGACATCGCGGACTACGTCGGCGACTCGCTCGGCCTCTCCCAGCGGGCAGCCGTGGCCGACGCCGAGACGATCGTGTTCTGCGGAGTGCATTTCATGGCCGAGACGGCCTCGATCCTGTGTCCGGACAAGGTCGTGCTGATCCCCGATCTCGAGGCCGGCTGCTCGCTGGCTGACTCGATCACCGCCCAGCAGCTGCGGGAGTGGAAGGCCGCTCATCGCGGCGCCATCGTGGTCATGTACGTCAACACGACGGCCGAGGTCAAGGCGGAGACCGACTACTGCTGCACCTCGGCCAACGCCGTGAAGGTGGTGCAGCACATCTATCGCGAGCACGGGGACGGACGCCGAGATCCTGTTCGGACCCGACATGTTCCTGGGCGCGTACGTCGAGAAGACGCTGGGGCGTCCGATGCACGTGTGGGACGGCGAATGCCACGTCCACGCCGGGATCAGGCCCACCGACATCGCCGCCGTGCGGTCGGCCCATCCGGGCGCGGATTTCCTGATTCACCCTGAGTGCGGGTGCTCGACCAGCGTCATGGAGTACGTGGCCGCCGGCGACGTCGACGCCGAGGGAGTGCACATGCTCTCGACCGGCGGGATGCTCGAGTACGCCCGCGGGGCGGCCGGGGGGACGGCGATCGTGGCTACCGAGACCGGGATGCTCCATCCACTCCGGCAGGCAGCGCCGGACGTCGAGTTCGTGGCCGCCAACGAAGCGGCCCACTGCCGGTTCATGAAGATGATCACGCTGCCGAAACTGCTTGACTCGCTCCGGGACGGCGTACACGAGGTCAAGGTCGCGCCGGAGATCGCGCGGCGGGCGCGGGTCCCGATCGAGCGGATGGTCACGATCAGCTAGGTGGGCGGGTCGGGCGCCGCCGCCGAGGCGGGAGCGTCGGCCAGCAGGTCAAGTCCCTGATCGGCGGTCTCTCTGACCACGCGCAGCGAGGCGCGCTTGCGCTCGAACTCGGCCGGCGTGTAGCAGTGGACGTCCGCCGAGGCGCCCATCTCGAGGCCATCCCACAGCGAGCCTGCCTGGTAGACGCGCTCGAGCCACGGCATCCCGTCGTAAGCCGAGGAGACCAGGATGACCACGAACTCGGGGCCGCGCTCGCGCTGCGGCGGCGCGCCCCGCTCGTCGGCCACCCGGGCGCCTCCGAGCAGGGCAACGTCGATCGGCCAGCGATCACCGATCCGGTTCAGGTAGTTGCGCAACTCTTGCCGGTTGACAGCGCCGCCCGGGAGCACCGCCCGCGATTCTCGCGCCTGCGGCGGCGTTCGCGCAACGAGAATCTCAGTACGACGCGATCGCCTCCACCATCCGGCCCAGCCACTGAAGCGCCTTCCAGTTGTTCGGACCGTCGAGGAAGAGGGCGAAAGCGAGGCTCCGGTGCCGCTGGCTGGCGCAGTAGCCGGCCAGGTTGCTCACCCCGTTGAGCGTTCCCGTCTTGGCGAAGCAGTGGCCCTGCGCGGGCGTCCCGGCCGCGATTGTCTGGACGGTGCCGTTCACGCCCACGACCGGCAGCGATGCGGTCAGGTCGCGGCCGATCGGGGTGTGCCAGATCGCTTTCAGGAACGCGACGACCTGAGCAGGGGATGAGCGGTCAGAGCGGGACAGGCCCGACCCGTCGAGGATCGTGGGGTGGATGCCGTAAGCGTCGACGACCGAGCTGATCACCTGGGCGCCGGAGGCGATCGAGCCGCCGCGGCCGAAGCGCACCCCCAGCTGCTTGGTCAGCATCTCGGCGAACAGGTCATCCGAGGGAACGTCCATCAGCGAGAGCAGCACTGACATCGGCGGGGAGCTGACCGAGGCGAGCTTGCGGGCGTGCTTGGGCGTTAGACCCGTGTCCGGCGCGGCCTTCACCTTCACGTGTTGGGAGCGCAGGGTCCGGGCCACCTGCCTAGCCGCGAATGCACCCGGGCTCAAAGAGCCCGAGGTGCCGCCGTGGTCGTAGGTGAGGGCGCTGAGCTCGCCGCCGAAGTCGGGGAGGTCGGGCGCAAACGCGGTCGAGAGACCTCCCGGTCGCCGGTCGAACAGTGAGGCGTCGCCGATCAGCCTCCCGGTGACCCGCCGGATCCCGCGCGCCCGAAGCTGGCCGGCCAGCTGGGCAGCGGTCGGTCCGTAGCCGTGCTCCCAGACTCGGTTGAATTCACCGTCGCCGAAGCTCGGGTCACCGCCGCCTTTGAGGTAGAGGTCTCCATGCCACACGCCACCGCGACCCAGGTGCCCGGCGCCGAACACGATCGTGTGCAGCCTGGCATTCGGGCCGAGCTTGCTCAGCACCGCGGCCGTCGTATAGAACTTCTCGACCGACGCCGGCGGACGGCCGACCCCCGGGCGCAGCGCGAACAGCGATGTCCTCGCCCCGAGGTCGTAGACGAGCGCTCCTGTGTCACCGCCCGCGCGGGCGATGGTCCTGCTCAGCACCCGCTGAAGATGGGCCAGAGGCGGTGGCACACGTGGTGCCGCGGGCTTCGCGGGGGAGGTGCTCAGCGCCGGCGGCAGCCCCGAGGAGGCATCTCGGCGCACGCTCGTCGGGGGCCGCTTGCTGCCGCCGCACCCCGCCAGCGCCAGCATCGTCAGGGTCCCGGCGAGCAGGGCCCGTCTCAGATCGCCTCGAGCTCCTGCACCGTGTGTGGTCCCACACATGCCACCGACAGATGATCGGCGATCTCGGCGGCCACCTCGCGCACGTCCTCGAGCTTGACGGCATCAAGCAGGGCGATCGTCCGGTCCGGGTCTGCGTCCTCGCCGAACACGATCGTCTGCTGGGCGGCGTGGCGCGCCACAGCGCCGGTGTGCTCGAAGGCAATCGCCCGAGCGCCGGCGGCGTAGTTCCGGGCCCGCTCGACCTCGGCCTCGGTCGGGCCATCCTCGCGCAGCTCGCTCACGATCTCGCGCATGCGCGTGTAGGCCTCGTCGAGCTTGCTCGACTCGAGCCCCGCCGAAAGCTGGAGGACGGGAACATCGGCGTAGGCATGGGGCACCGCGTGCACCGAGTAGGCCAGGCCCCGCTGCTCACGGATCTCGTCGAACAGCCGCGAGCCCATCGAGCCGCCGAGCAGCGTCGCGTAGATCGTCAGCGCCGCGCGCTGGCGCGGGTTGGAGACCTCGATCCCCGGCCGGTAGGACATGCGCAGATGGGACTGGCTCGAGTCGCGTTCACGGACCAGGACCTTGGGTTCGAAGGCGGGGGCAGCCTCGAACGGGTCGGGCTCGGGCAGCGCCTCGAAGCGGCCGAAGAGCTGGTCAAGCTCGCCGTCGAGCTCGCTCAGGTTCCCGACCGCGAAGGCCGCGCCGCGGGCCGGCGACCAGCGCCGGGACCGGAACGCGACGATCCCCTCGCGGGTGAAGGTGTCCTGGATGTGCTCGGGGCTCCCGAGGACGGACCGCCCCAGCGGGTGGTCGCCGAACACGGCTTCGTCGATCAGCTCCTCCGCCACCGTCGCGGGCTGGTCGTGGGCGCGGGCGATCTCCTGCACGACCACGCCGCGCTCGCGGTTGAGCTCATCGGGATCGATCCGCGGCCGGGCCACGAAGTCGGTGAGAAGGTCGGCGGCCTCGAGCGCCCGGGTGGAGCGCGCGGTGATGTGAAAGGCGACGAGATCGTGGCTCGTATAGGCGTTCAGCACGGCGCCGATTCGCTCTGCCGCCTCGTTGACGTCGCGGTAGGTCGGATAGCTCTCGCCGCCCTTGAACACGAGGTGCTCGAGGAAGTGGGCCATCCCGTTCTCCTCCGGTCGCTCGGTGCGGGCTCCGGCGTCGAACGCGGCCAGCAACGTAACCGAGCGGGTGCCCTCGATCGGGATCCGGTACAGCGGCAGGCCGTTGTCAAGGACGGTGCGGGAGGTGTCGGACATCGCTTATGAACGGTAGCGAGCAGACCGTGCAAATCGTCTTGCATGGCCCCACCCTGGGGACATCGTCCGAAGGCGCTCGGTACGCTGCCCCGACCGTATGGCTACCACATCTTCATCCCAGCAACGCACTCGCCGTCGCGCCCCCGAGGTCGCCGCCAAGCGCCCCGGGCCCGCGCCGCTCGCTCCACCGATGATCGAGTTCCGCGGCGTTTCCAAGCGTTACGGCCCCAGTGACTTCGGCCTCGAGCAGGCGACCTTCAGCGTCGATCGGGGCGATTTCGTGTTCCTCGTCGGGGCCACCGGCTCTGGCAAATCGACCGTGATGCGGCTGCTGATCAAGGAGCTCGAGCCGAGCGAAGGCACGATCAAGGTCGCCGGCCACGAGCTTGACCAGATCAAGCGCACAAAGATCCCCTTCTACCGCCGCAACATCGGCGTGGTCTTCCAGGACTTCAAGCTGCTGCCCAACCGGACGGTTTACGAGAACGTCGCCTACGCGCTTCAGGTGACCGGCGGCGGCCGGCGGGAGATCCGCGCCAAGGTGCCCGACATCCTGCGCCTCACCGGGCTCTCGACCAAGCTCCACAATTACCCTGACCAGCTCTCCGGCGGCGAGCAACAGCGCGTCTCGATCGCTCGGGCATTCGTCAACCACCCGCCCTTGCTGCTGGCCGACGAGCCCACCGGCAACCTCGACCCCGAGACGAGCATCGACATCATGCGCTTGCTCTACCGGATCAACCGGACCGGGACGACGGTGCTGGTGGCCACGCACGACCAGGCGATGGTGGACAAGATGCGCCGTCGCGTGCTCGAGCTCTCGCAGGGGCGGATCATCCGTGACGAGGCCACTGGCCTCTACACCCGCGACGAGACCACGCGGGAGTTCGCTCAGCGGTTGCGGGCACCGGGAGAGCGGCCGCCGGGCGTATGAGGTTCGGCTTCTTCATGCACGAGGCGACGCGGGCCATGCGCCGCAACGCCGCGCCCACCTTCGCCGCGCTGGCCACCGTGCTGGTGACGATGCTGGTGCTGGGCGTGTTCATCCCGATCGTCCAGGCCACCAACGGCGCCGCGAACAGCGTGCGCGGAAAGGTGATGGTCGACGTCTACATGAAGACCACCGCCACGGCCGCCGATGACGCGCGGGTTCAGAAGGAGTTGCTGGCCATCCCGCACGTCCGCACGGTGCAGTTCGTCTCCAAGGAACAGGCCTACAACCAGCAGGCCAAGGCGAACCCGGCCGCCTACGCCCTGCTCGCCTCCAATCCGCTGCCCGACACCTTCCACGTGACCCCGGACAACCCGAGCAACGTGCTCGCCGTCCGCTCCGCGCTCAGCCCGCCGACGGCGGGCGGAGGGACGCGGATGATCGACGGCGCCATCCAGAGCGTCTCGAACAAGCGCACGGACACCAAGAAGATCCTCGAGGTGACCAATCTGGTCACGATCACCGCGGCTGCCCTGACCGTGCTGCTGACGATCGCCTCGATCCTGCTCATCGCCAACACGATCCGTCTCTCGCTCTACGCACGGCGGCGCGAGGTCGAGGTGATGAAGCTGGTCGGCGCGACCGACTGGTTCATCCGCTGGCCGTTCGTGATCGAAGGCGTGGTTGTCGGCGCAGCGGGAGCGTTGCTGGCCATCCTGCTGCTGGCCGTCACCAAGATCGCCCTCCTCGACCCAATCGCCAACAACTGGACCCTGATCGCGGCCCCCCGCACGATCGCTTTCGGGGCGCTGGTCGCGGTGCTGATGGGCGCGGGCGTGGTCGTCTCGGCTCTCGGCTCGGGTCTTTCGCTGCGCCGATTCCTGCGCGTCTGAGCATCGAGCGGGAGTCCTGGGGGGCCGTCGACGGGCAGCCGGTCGACCTCTACACGCTGGCCGCCGACCGGATCGAGGTGGCGATCACCAACTACGGCGGGGTGATCCATTCGATCCGGGTTCCGGACCGCGCGGGGGCGATGGCCAACGTCGCGCTCGGCTTCGCCAGCCTGGATCAATACCTCAGCGATTTCACCCGGCAGCCGTGGCCGCTGCCGGGGGGCTCGGGGAACACCTATTTCGGGGCGATCGTCGGTCGCTACGCCAACCGGATCGCCGGCGCCTCGTTTTCCTTGAGCGGACGCCACTACGAGCTCCCGGCCAACCAGGGTCCGAACTGCATGCACGGCGGCGAGGGGGCGTGGAGCATGAAGGTGTGGGTGGCGGAGCCCGAGGAGGGGCCCGACTACGTCGCCCTCCGACTCACCTACACGGATCCGGCCGGCGCCAACGGATTCCCGGGCAAGATCGACGCCGAGGTGACGTACGCGCTGGACGACGATGGCCTGCGGATCGAGTACGCCGCCCGCACCGACGAGGAAACCGTCCTCAACCTGACCAACCACACCTACTTCAACCTCGCCGGCGAGGGAGCGGGCAGCGTGTACGAGCAGCTGCTGCGGATCGATGCCGACCGGTTCACGCCGCTCGATGACAACCTGATCCCGACCGGCGAGTTCGCCCAGGTGGAGGGGACCCCGTTCGACTTCCGCCAGTCCAAGCCGATCGGGGCTGACCTGCGCCGAGCGGACCTGCCGCGCGGGGAGCAGCTCGCGCTCGCCCACGGCTATGACCACAACTGGGTTCCGAACGGCGCCGGGCTGCGGCTGGTCGCCGAAGCGGAGGATCCCGGCAGTGGCCGGGTGCTGCGGGTGCGCACCGATCAGCCCGGTCTGCAGTTCTACACGGCCAACTTCTTGGTCGGCGATCTGGTCGGACCCGCGGGCCGCGCCTACCGGCAAGGTGACGCCTTCGCGCTCGAGACCCAGCACTACCCGGACAGCCCGCATCACCTGGGCGACCCGGAGTGGCCCTCGGTCGTCCTCGAGCCTGGATCGGAGTTCCGCTCGACCACCGTCTACGAGTTCTCCACCCGCCCCGTAGCACGGGGTCGAAACAGGGCGCGCTGGCTACCCTGAGAGGTCATGGCTCGTCGCCCTAGTCGCTTCCCCCGCATCGCCGTGGTGGTGGTCGCCGTCGTGGTGGCCCTGGTCGTCGGCGTGTACCTGGGCGGTCACTCCAGCTGGCTGCCGTCTGGGCTGCGGGGCACCTTCACCGACGACAGTCAGGGCCACCTCGTCCAGGACGCCCTCAACATCATCTCGCATGACTACTTCCGCCCGGTCAAGAAGTCCGACCTCGTCAACACCGGACTGACCGCCGCGGTCGCCAGCCTCAACGACCCCTACTCGCACTACCTCGACCCCTCCAACTACGGCCAGTTCCAGAACCAGTCCAATCCCCATGTCGCGCGGGGTGGGGATCGGGGTGGAGGCCGGTCCGCACGGACTGCGCGTGATCTCGAGTCTTTCCCGGGACGCCGGCGGCGCGGGCGGGGTTGCGGGCCGGGGACCTGATCGTCGCGGTCGGTAACCGATCGCTCGTCGGCCGCAACGAAACCGAAGCCACCGGGCTGATCACCGGCCAGGCAGGGCACCCAGGTCCGGCTCACGGTGGTCAGCCACGGACACCGTCAGGTGCTCATGCTCCGCCGGGCCAACGTGCTCGTGACCAGCGGCGGAATCGTCACCTACCACGGCACCAAGATCGGCTACGTACGCCTGACCAGCTTCACTCAGGGGGCGGGCGCGGCGCTGAAGGCCCAGGTCGAGAAGGTCGCTCCACCAAGGCGCGCCAGGCGCTCGTCCTCGACCTGCGCGACAACGGGGGCGGGCTGCTCGACGAGGCCGTGAATGTGGCCAGCATCTTCATCCCCGACGGCACGATCGTGACCACGCGGGGGCGAAGCCAGCCGACGCAGGTGTACACCGCCAAGGGCGGCGCGATCTCGACCAGCATCCCGATGGTCGTGCTGGTCGACCGCGGCACCGCCTCGGCGGCGGAGATCGTCACCGGCGCGCTCAAGGATCGCGGCCGGGCCAAGGTGGTCGGCACCCACACCTACGGCAAGGGCGTCTTCCAGGAGATCCAGCCGCTGCCCAACGGCGGCGCGCTCGACATCACCGTGGGCGAGTACTTCACCCCCAACGGCACCAATCTCGGCGGCGGCGGCGTGCGCGAGGGCCGCCGGGATCACGCCCAACGTGTACGCGCGTCGACAACCCCCAGACTCCGCAGGACGAAGGCGCTGTCGATCGCCGAGCGGACGGTCGCCGCCGAGGTCGGTGAGCCCGCGCGCCCCGGCCGGGGCCGCTGAAGGCGCCGCCGCGGCGCGGGTCGCGGTGATCGAGCGGCGGGGGAAGTTCCTCGTCGCCGAGCCGTTCTTCGGCACCGGTCCGCGGCTGGCGGTGAACCGCGACCGCCGCGCCAACGGTCGGCGATCTGGTCGTCGTGCGTCCCCAGGCTGGCCGCAACGGCCGCGGCCCGGGGCAGGGCGGTGATCGCACGCCGGCTGGGCCGTCCCGACATCGCGCGCGACGTGATCGAGGCCTGATGATCGACCGCGGCCTGCGCCGGGGCTTCGATCCCGCGGTCGAGCGCGAGGCGCGCGTCGGCCGAGGCTTCGGCGAGCGCCGACGCGGCCGGCGGACCTGCGCGCGCTGCCCACGTTCACGATCGACCCGCGCACGGCCCGCGACTACGACGACGCGATCTCGGCTGCGCCCGAGGGAGACGGGACGATGGCGGGTGTGGGTCCACATCGCCGATGTCTCGGCCTACGTCGCGCCGCGCGTCGCTGGTCGACCGCGAGGCCTACCGGCGCGCGACCAGCGTCTACGTCCCGGGCGCGGTCGAGCCGATGCTGCCGGCGGAGCTGTCCAACAACGCGCTGCTCGCTCGTGCCCGGGCAGGACCGGCCGACGGTCACGGTCGAGATGGTCGTGGCGGGGGAGGAGGTGCGTCAAGCGCTTCGTTCTACCGCTCGGTGATCCGCTCCGACGAGCGGCTCGACTACGACCGGGTGGACCGCATCTTCGCCGGCGCCGAGCGAGCGCCGACGCCGTGGGGGGGGCCGCTGGCCGCCGCGCGCGCGGCCGCCGCGGCGCTCGGCGCGCGGCGGGCCAGGCGGGCGGCGCTGGTGCTCGACTCGGCCGAGCCCGAGTTCGCGTTCGACGACGACGGGGAACGTGGTCGGCGATCGAGCCGGTCGCGCAGACCGAGTCCCACCGGCTGATCGAGCATCTGATGATCGCCGCCAACGAGCAGGTGGCGAGGTTCCTGGAGTCGACGCCGGGTGCCGGCGCTGTACCGCGTCCACGAGCGCCCGGACGGGACGGCGGTGGAGCGGCTGATCGAGCAGCTGGCCTCGCTCGGGGTGCCCACTCCGCCCGTCCCGCGCGGCCACATGACCCCGCAGCAGGCGGCGGAGCTGGTGGGTGAGGCCTCGCAGCTGGTAGACGACTGGGTGGCCCGGACCGGCCACGGGCGGCGGGGCGCTGAACAGCCTGGTCCTGCGCGCGCTCAAGCAGGCCTACTACGACCATCGCAACCTCGGTCACGCCGGGCTGCAGTCGCCGCGCTACTGCCACTTCACCTCGCCGATCCGCCGCTACCCCGACCTGATCTGCCACCGTGCGCTGCTCTCGGCCCTCGCCGGCGAGTGCCCGCGCCCGGACGGCGCCTGGGTGGCCGCGGCCGGGCCCTGGACCTCGACGCGCGAGCGCGAGGCGATGATGATCGAGCGCGACGCCGACGACATCGCGCGCTGCTTCTCTTCTGGAGCGGCTGCTGTCGGCTCGAGGCGGCGAGCCCGATATTCGAGGGCGAGGTGGTGGGGGTGATCGGCGCGGGTGCGTTCGTCGCCTTCGGGCCGGCAGCTCGAGTTCGAGGGGATGCTGCCGGTGCGCCGGATGCGCGGCGACTGGTGGGAGCTGAACGAGGAGGCGACGATGCTGGTGGGAACGCGCAGCGGCGCGACGATCGCGACTCGGGACCCGACGCTGCGGGTGCGTCGACACGGTGGACGCGCCGCGAGGGCGGGTCGACCTGCTGCCCGGCGTGGGACTGGCGAGGATTGACCGATGGCCAAGGGTCGAAAGCGAAAGGCGGCGCGCGGGCGACGTCGCCACCAACCGCCAGGCGGCCTACCGCTACAACCTGCTCGAGCGCTTCGAGTGCGGGCTCGTGCTGACCGGCACCGAGGTCAAGTCGCTGCGCGAGGGCAAGGCGCAGCTGAAGGACGCCTACGCCGTCGTGCGCGACGGGCGAGGTGTGGCTGATCGGCATGTACATCGCCGCCGTACGGCCCGGCCGCGCGCGAGAACCACGATCCCGAGCGCCCGCGCAAGCTGCTGCTGCACCGCGCGCGAGATCGAGCGGCTGATCGGCAGGACCCGCGAGCGCGGCCTGACGCTGGTGCCCACCCGGGTGTACTTCCGGGACGCGCGGGCCAAGGTCGAGATCGCGCTCGCCCGCGGCAAGGACGTCTACGACAAGCGCGAGACGATCCGCCGGCGCGAGATGGCCCGCGAGGTGCAGCGGGAGCTGCGCGAGGCGCGGCGGTAGGGGCCGCTTCGAGAGGCCGCAACCCGTCCGGCGGGTAATTGCCGTCCGCCCGGGTAGGCTGAGGTCATGACCATTGGTGGCTCACTGACGCTGATAGCCGTCGGGGCGATCCTCAAGTGGGCGGTCACCGCCCACATGAGCGGCTTCGACATGCAGACCGCCGGCACGGTGCTGTTCGTGGTCGGCCTGATCGGCGCTCGCCCTGGCGCTCGCTGTACACGTTCTGGTGGCCCGAGCGGGAGCGGCGCGAGCAGACCCGCGGTGATGCGCCCGCCGTACCGGTAGCGGCCGCGGGTCTGACCGGGCCCCTAGCGATCAGCCGAAGGTGCGCGGCAGGTTGGTGGCGTGCATGCCCACCACCAGCAGCGCGATCAGGCTCAGGTAGACGGCCGCGACGAGCGCCCGGTCGAGCGGCCTGACGCGGTAGTAGGCCTCCTGGTGCGGCGCCGCCGTGCTTGCGGCAGCTTCCAGCGCCGGTAGGTCTCGTAGCCGCCGAACAGGACGATGAGGAGCATGATCGGGTTGGGGAGGATGAACGCCATGCGCGATCAGTCCGGCGAAGCCCGCGAACCACATCCAGGGCGCCATCGCGGCCATCGCCCGGCCGCCGTCGAGCGGGACGACGGGCAGCAGGTTGAACAGGTTGAGGAAGAAGCCGGTGAAGGCGAGCGCGCGCCAGATGTCGTTGCCGGTGGCGTGCCAGATGAGGATGCAGACGGCCGCGCCGATGCTGCCGAGGATCGGCCCGGCCAGCCCGACGCGCGCCTCCGCCAGGGCGTTGTCGCCCAGCGAGCGGGCGCTGATGACCGCGCCCAGGAAGGGGATGAACATCGGCGCGCTGGCCTTGATGCCCTCGCGCCGCAGCGCGATCACGTGGCCCATCTCGTGGACGAGCAGCAGCAAGACGAAGCCGACGGCGAATGTCCAGCCGAAGACGAAGCTGTAGGCGGCGACCGAGACCAGCATCGTCCCCGCGGTGGTGAAGCAGCTTGAGCTTCGGGAGCAGCAGGAGGATCGCCTTGAACTTGGCGATGAAGGCGGCGATTGCGGCGAACACCGGGCCGATTTTGCGTCTCAGCCAGGACTGGTTCCGCCGGGGCTGGGGCTCGGGCTCGGGCTCCGGCGGGGGCAGCGGGCGTCCGAACGGGTCATGGGTTGCCGGCGACTCCAGCTGGGGCGGACTTGAGGACGATTGCAGCCAGGGTTCCATTTGCAACTGATTGTGGCAGGGGCCTGAGGGCCTCCCCGCCGGACTTATGAGGTTTTTCGGTTTTTTGGACGTGTGGCTGGAGGGGGTGTTGGTTCAGGCGGACGGCTGGGTGCCGCGACGGCCCCGTCCTTGCGCCGCGGCGCCGGGGTCAAATTCCGAGTTTTACGGCCATAGTGGCCGTAAACGACGGATTCTTCGCCCGGCGACCCTGGCCGAGCGTCCTCGCGTCCACTTCGCCCGCGCTCCGGCCCACCTCGACCGGGCACCTATAATTGGAGTCGAACATAACCCCCAGGGGACGACAGGCTTCGACGTGGTCGGCTCGTGGGGGTGGTTGCGAGTCGAGGTCCCGGGAGGCCTCGTAAAACACCCGGGAAAACAATAAGTGCGAACTCTAATCACGAGTTCCTGCTCCCGGCCGCTGCGTAACACCAGCTAGCCCGGAGTACCTGCCCTCCGCCCGCCTGCAGCGGAGGAGCGGGATCAGCTAGCAGGCTAACCCGGTGAGGCCCGCTCCAGCCGATCCGGGGACATCTTTAGGAGCTGGTCCCGGACAACCCCGCCGGCGTGGCGAGTCCGGGGCGAGATCAGAGCGCCGGCTACGCTCGTAGACACCGCCCTTCACGCGACCGCGGACGCGGGTTCAATTCCCGCCGTCTCCACTACGCCCCCCGCGCCCGGGGGGCGTTTCGCTTCTCTCGGGACCGGGGTTCGCCTCAGCGCGATCTCGGCAGCAGGCTGTCCTGGAACGGCGGCAGTGGCTTGATCTGGGGCTCGAGGAGCGCGGCGGCCTCCGCGGTGGTGAGCACATCGTCGGGCGCGAGCTTGATCAGGTCGTGCTCTGATGGGTCGTATTCCCAGACGTTCTCGCCGACGAGGCGGCCGCGCTCGTCGTACGGCCACATCATCACCACGCGGCCGCGGAGCAGGTACATCGCGTCCGGGTCGGCCTCGGCTCCGGCGGCGGCGAGCGTGGAGCCGAGGGTCTGCTGGTAGCCGATCATCGTGCTTACGACCATCCAGTCGCCGACGGCGACGGTCTCGGCCTCGTTGTAGAAGATCGATTGGTCGGTCTCGGCCCAGTGGCGGTACAGGGGCTCGACCTGCTCGCGCCCCTCGAGTTGCATTGGTGGCTGACCGAGCATGTTGAAGCGGTAGACGGGGTGCTCGACGGTCATTTCCGGCGCGAAGATCTCCTCGTAGCGTCCAGCGTGCTCGAGGTCGCGATGGCGATCGTAGGCCTGCAGGAGATAGCGGTGGCGGGGATTGTCCGTGGCTTCGATCAGGTCCCGCACGGCCCGGTTGGTCTGTGTGATGTCGAGTTGTGCGACGTTGATCTGCGGCATGCTCCTCCTGAGGTTCGGCGTGCCGGGTTCGCTCACCAGCGGGCGTCGCGCAGCCACCATCTGGCGTGACGCAGAAGCCGTTCGGTGGGGTAGGCGTCAGGGTCGGTGAGCACGAGGCGTGCGTATTCGTCGGAAATGGCCGAGAGGACGCGCGCGGTGAGCTCGGCGTCTGGGGAGCCGTCGCCCCCTTCCAGGGCGGGGCGGACGGCACCGATCATCTGGGCGAGGATCGTCGCGCGCCCGGAGGCGATCTTGGCGCGCAGCTCTTCGGGGGCGCCTTCGGGGGGCATCAGCACAAGGCGCCAGCGGGCGGGGTGCTCGCGGACGGCTCTGAGGTAGCCGCGCAGGCTCTGGAGCATCAGCTCGATCGGCTCGCCGGCGTCGAGGTCGCTCAGCGCGGTTTCCGAGACTTGGGCCAGGGCGCGCGAGGTTTCGCGCTCGATCACGGTGTGCAGCAGCGTGTCGAGGTCACCGAACTGCTGGTAGATGACGGCGCGGGTGATCCCCGCCCGCCCGGCGATCGCCTCGACGGAGAGGGTGTGGAAGCCGTACTCGGCTGCGAGCTGGGCGGTCACGTCGAGCAGCTGCTCGCGGCGAGCGTGGCCGCTCATGCGGCGGCGAACCTGGGGTTGCGAGCTCGTCCCGGCGGTAGTAGGTTGCATAACTCACGCCATTGTTAGTTAACCCCGGGGTTCGAGTCAAGAGAAGAGGGATGAGCGAGGAACACAAGGCATGAGAGCGGTCGTCTGCCAGGACGAGCAGCTCGCCGTGCAAGAGGTCGAGTCGCCGGAACCAGCGAAGGGGCAGGTGCTCGTTGGGGTCCATCGCTGCGGGATCTGCGGCTCTGATTTGCACGCCCGCCACCACTGTGACGAGCTGGCTGAGGTGCTCGTCGAGGCCGGTTACGAGGGGTTCATGCGCCGTTCGGAGCCGGTGGTGTTCGGTCACGAGTTCTCCGGCGAGATCCTCGAGTACGGGCCCGGCTGTCAGAAGCGCTCGGCGACCGGGACGCCGGTGGTGGCGCTGCCGCTGCTGCGCCGCGGCTCGGAGGTTCACGCCGTGGGACTGTCGGCCGCCGCCCCCGGCGGCTACGCCGAGCAGGTGCTGGTCGAGGAATCGCTGATGCTGCCGGTGCCCAACGGTCTGTCGGTCGAGCTCGCCGCGCTGACCGAGCCGATGGCGATCGGCCATCACGCGGTGCGCCGCTCGGAGATCGGCAAGCGCGACGTGGCGATCGTGATCGGTTGCGGGCCGGTTGGCCTGGCCGTCATCTCGCTGCTTCGCGCCCGCGGCGTACAGACGATCGTGGCGAGCGATTTCTCCGCCGCCCGCCGCGCGCTGGCCACCGCCTGCGGCGCGACGACCGTCGTCGATCCGCAGGAGGAGTCGCCCTATGCCGTGGCGGATGAGAAGCACCTGACGACCATCCCGGCGGCGGTCGGGCTCGCGATCGGGACGATGGAGAAACTCCGCCGGTTACCGGTCCCCTGGCAGCACGTCTACCGCACGGCGGAGAGGCTCGGGGCGGGGCCGAAGCGCCCGGTGATCTTCGAGTGCGTCGGGGTCCCTGGGATGATCGACTCCGTGATCAGCGCGGCTCCATTGTTCTCCCGCGTAGTCGTGGTCGGGGTGTGCATGGGCAGCGACGCGATCCGCCCGTCGATGGCGATCAACAAGGAACTCGACCTGCGCTTCGTCGTCGGCTACACGCCGCTGGAGTTCCGCGACACCCTGCACCTGCTCGCCGATGGGAAGGTCGACCCCGCCCCGCTCTTGACCGGAACCGTCGGACTCCCGGGCGTCGAAGCCGCCTTCGACGCCCTGGGGAATCCGGAGCGGCACGCGAAGATCCTGATCGACCCCGGCAGTGCGGCAACCGAGCCGGCCGCGCTGGCAGGGTGACGGCGATGGCCGGCTACGCCCCTCCACTGTTCCGTGACCGGCCGCGGCACGTCCAGGTCCTCGCCGGCGGAGTCGCGCCGGCCGTGCTCGGGGCGATCGCCGGGATTCTCTTGGGCGTCTCGGCCGGGGCCTACTGGGCGATCTCGCTCGTCGCCGCGGTCGGCGGGTTCCTAGCCGGCTTCGAGCACCGCGACGGGTGGGGCGGAGCGGACCGCGGGCTGATCGGCGGAGCGATCTACGGCCTGTTCCTACTGCTGGCGCACGCGGCTGTGGGCACCCACGCCAAGGTGTCGCTCGGAAGCTTTCCGCCCCTGCTGATCGTGATCACCGCGATCATCGCGATCCTGCTCGGCGCGGCCGGTGGTCGGATCGCCCGCGCGCAACGCGAGCGAGCCGGCACTGCGCCGCCGCCGACACACGCCAGCTAACTAACAGCGCCGACACTCGCCCGCTGATAGGCCGCGCCGCAGCGTCGTATCACGAACTGAGTGATACTGTATGTCGTAATGAGTGATACGCGTCGCATCGGGAGCGCGGTCCTATTCCCGACGGATCACCCGCTCGACCCCGGCATGATGATCGGCCGCGGGTCCGATGTCGACCGGATCGCGACGGCGCTCGCGGGCGGTGGCAACCTCGTACTGGCCGGTCCACGGCGAACCGGCAAGACGACGGTCGCGGACGCTGCGCTGCTCGCCTGCCGAAACGACAACGCCTACGTCGCCAAGGTTGATCTCTTCGAGTGTGCGGACGCCGGGGGGCTTGCCCACCTGCTCACGCTCGAGCTGCTCGCCAACCGTCCGTTGCTGCGCCGGGCGATCCGCGACGCGTTTGACGCCGGAAAGAGCGTGCTCGAGGCGTTGCGGCCCGCGGCGACGATCCGGGCGCGGCAGGATCTGGGTGAGGACATCGAGTTAACGCTCGACCTCGCTCGAGCCGAGGACGATCCCGCCAAAGCGCTCGACGCCGCCCTCCGGCTTGCCGAGCGGCTCGCGCAGCGCGACGAGCGGCGTGTGGTCGTCTTCTTCGACGAGTTTCAGGACATCGGCAGTGGCCGATTCGGCGATGCGGACACGATCACGCGGAAGATGCGGGCGATCTTCCAGCGCTCGCCCTCGGTGAGCGTCCTGTTCGCCGGATCGATCGAGCATCTGATGAGAGATCTGTTCGCTCCCAGCGAACGCGCCCTCAGTCAGTTCGGTTCGTTCCACGAGCTCACGCCGATCGCCTCGGAGGAATGGGCTTTGGGCATCCAGGAACTGCTGGCGAAGGACCAAACCTCGATCGCGGCGGACGCGCTCGCCCGACTCCTGGAGTTCGGCGAGGGACATCCGCGTACGACGATGCTGATCGCCCAGCAGGCGCATGCGCAAGCGATCGAGGAGCTCAGCTACGAGATCGACCACGCGACGGTCGTGGCGGCGCTCGATCGGGCGCTGTCGGCAGAGCAGCTGAGACACCAGCAGCAGCTCGAGAGGATTCGCGCCGCCGGGCGGTTTGCTGAGCGCATGGCGATACGCGTCGCGGCCGACGCCGAGCTATACCGAAACCTGAAGCCGCAGCAGGCCTCGAGGGCGCTCAACGCGCTCCGCGACATCGGCGTCGCGGACCGTGTCCGCCCAGGCCGCTGGTACATCGTGGACCCGCTGCTGCGGCGCTATCTCGCCGGGCGGAGGGTCGAGCCGCTGTCGTTCATCGGTACGGATTAAGCGCTGGTGGGAACCCCCGCGCTTGCGTTGGCGGGATCGACGAACTCGAGGGCGAGCGCTGACCAGGCGAACTCCTCCGCCCCCATGCCGCGCCCGTCATGGGGGTCGTAGAACTCCCGCAGCCCCTCTCGTAGGACCGTCTCGGTGATCGCTCGGGCGAGGGTGGCGGCCTGTTCCTCGTAGCCCAGACGCACGATCCCGCGCCACAGCAGCCACGCGCTGTTGATCCACGTCGGTCCTCGCCAGTAACGCCGGAGACCGTCGAAGTGCTCCTGGAGCGAGAACGACGGCTCGTCGAGCGCGACCGACGGTGGCGGCACTTCGGTCCAGAACCGGTGCTCGTCAAATAGGTACTCCGCCAGGCGGTGGCCGATCTCATCGGGCAGGTCGGGCAGCGCGAGCGGGGAAAGCGCGGCCACGGTGACGGGGATCCGCGAGTTGATCTCCGGCATCACGGCGGGCAGGAAGAGCCCGCTTGGCTCGTCGTAGCATCGCGAGATCAGTGCGGGTGTGATCGACGGAAGCCCCAACGCCAGTCGCGACAGGCCGTGAATCACGTTGGTCATGACCTCGCACACGACCGGATCTCCGTCTGCGCGCACTGCCCCGATCCGAAACTCGCGCTCGCGGTTGCGTCTCACCAGCTCAACGAAGTCCGGCAGGCCCTGTGCGCGCCGACCCCAGATGGGGTCGAATTGCGGCGAGGCGTCCAGGCCGGATTCGTCGGGCTGAAGGAGCCACAGCAACCCATCGCCCTCCAGGTCGCGTTCAGTGGTGATCGCGTGGTGGTGAGTGGCGATCCGCGGCTCGAGCGCCGGGTCGCCGACCGCCATTCGCCACGCCAGCGCGAGTGCCGGCGGCTGGATCGTCGCTGTCATGAAATCGTCGTGGTGGATCACGTTGTAGAACAGCGATCGCACGCCGCTCACCGGGTGCTCCCAGAAGATCGTGTGACCGATGAACCCGTCCGGTCGGGCCGCGGCGAGCAGCGTTTCGAGCTCGGTGCGAGAGCGCGCCGGATCGAAATGGCGCCATGCCATCGCGGCAAAGCACGAGTCCCAGTACCACTGCCAGCGGTAGCGCCCCGGGCTCGGCCGGGTATAGGCGAACGGCACCCCGTCGCGCTCACCGGAGATCCAGCTCCCCTCGAGTACCTGCTGGCAACGCTCAGCAAGCCCGGTCACCTGCTCAGCTTCGCACCTCAGGCGCGATCCGGCACGGGTTTTTTCGCGCGCGTGCGTGGCCGCCTACCCCGGTTTGCGCAAGTTTTGCCCGCGCCAGACGTTTCAGGTCTCATCTCGTTCTATCGAGCGCAATCTCTTTGCAGCGGCTGTAGGGACCGCTGCTGTTCTTGGCGGCGCTGGCTGTAGGCGCGGGGTTCCCGCTGCTCGGCTCTCGGCCGGCGTGGGCGTTTCCGCGTCCTACCGTGCCCAGCCAGCTGCCGCCATCAACCTGGTAATCGCACGCCCAGCGCGCCCCGCGGCCTCCGCGTGCCTGGCGCACCCATTACGATTCGCTTCGGGCGGCGCCGCTTATCGCGATCGGGGGACCGCTGCCCGCGTTTTTACATTTGCCGCACCTGGACACCAACGGGTCGCCCGCATGATCCTCAAGCAGTACTACCTGGGTTGCCTGGCGCACGCCTCCTACCTGATCGCCGATCAGGGAGGGGGGACGGCGGCGATCGTCGATCCCCAGCGCGACGTCGAGCAGTATCTGAGTGACGCGCAGGAGCTCGGCTGCTCGATCGACCATGTGCTACTCACCCACATGCACGCGGATTTCATCGCCGGTCACATCGAGTTGCGCGACTGTGTCGGGGCGGAGATCCACCTCGGAGCGCAGGCCAGCGCCGAGTACCCGTTCACGTCGATGGCGGACGGAAGCGAGCTGCTCCTGGGGCGCGTCCGGCTGCGCGTGCTCGAGACGCCCGGCCACTCGCCGGAGTCGATCTCGATCGTCGTCTTCGACCCTGAGCACAGCGACGAGCGGCCGTACGCCGTGCTCACCGGGGACACGCTGTTCATCGGCGACGTGGGCCGCCCCGATCTTCGGGCGTCGCTCGGCTGGAGCGCGGAGCGGCTGGCCAGCATGCTCTACGACTCGCTGCGCGACAAGCTCCTGCCGCTGCCTGACGAGACGCTCCTCTACCCGGCGCACGGGGCGGGTTCGCTGTGCGGCAAGAACCTGTCGACCGACACGGTGTCCACGATCGGGATTCAGCGGCAGTACAACTACGCGCTGCAACCGATGAGCCGTACGCGCTTCGTCGAGATCGTGACGGCCGATCAGCCGGATACGCCGGCCTACTTCGCCCACGACGCCGTCCTCAACGCCCGCGAGCGGCCCACGCTCGACGAGGCGCTGGACCGCGAGCTCCGGCCGCTCACGCTCGAACAGCTGCTCGAGCTGGTCGAGGAGGGCGCACAGCTCGTCGACACCCGCGAACAGGCGGAGTTCGAAAGCGCGCACATTCGCGGCGCACTGAACGTCGGCCTCGGCGGCTCGTTCGCCACCTGGTGCGGGACGGTTCTCGACCGCGAGCGCCCCGTGGTCCTGGTCGCCCAGCCGGGGCGCGAACTCGAGGCGGCCACCCGGCTCGGACGTATCGGCTTCGACACCGTCGCCGGATATCTCGCGGGCGGAATGAGCCAGCTGGACGATGCTCCCGAGCTGATCGAGCGGATCGAGCGGATCACCGCCGGCTCGCTGGCCGAGCAGCTCGACGGGTCCGCGCCGCCATTGCTCGTCGACGTGCGCACCAAGCGTGAATGGAGCGAGGGCCACATCGACAGCGCGCTGAACCTGCCGCTCTCCCAGCTCTCCGAGCACGTGCCGAGCTGCCGCCGGACCGCTCGCTGGTCGTGTACTGCGCGAGCGGCTACCGCTCGGCAGTGGCCGCCAGCATGCTCCGACGCGCCGGCATGCCGCAGGTCACGAACCTGGTCGGCGGGCTCGGGGCCTGGCAGGCCGCCAAGCTGGCCACGGACGCCTGACCGCAAGCGACAAGGGATTCAGATCGACGATTCGACGGCGGGGAGCTCGCGCCGATGAGTTTCGTCCGCCACCTCGGTCAGTAGTTTTCGAACCACGCGATAGGAGATCGATGACCGAGCAGCTGAGCACCCGAACCCGCTGGCTGGCCCTCGTGATCCTCTGCGTCGGCGACCTGATGATCGTCGTCGACACCACGGTCGTGAACGTCGCGCTGCCCTCGATCCGCGCCTCGCCTCGGCTTCTCCCAGACCTCGCTGGCCTGGGTGGTGAACGCCTACATGCTCACGTTCGGCGGGTTCCTGCTGCTGGCCGGCCGCCTCGGCGACCTGTTCGGCCACCGGCGGCTGTTCCTGATCGGTACCGCCGCGTTCACCGTCGCCAGCCTGGTCTGCGGGATCTCGTCCTCCCAGGGGATGCTGATCGCGGCGCGTGCCGTGCAGGGCCTCGGCGGCGCCGTCGTCTCGGCACTCGCGTTCTCGCTGATCGTGGTGCTGTTCACGGAGCCGGCTGAGCGAGCGAAGGCGATGGGCGTGTTCGGCTTCGTGATGTCTGGCGGCGGGAGCATCGGCGTGCTGGCGGGCGGCGTGCTCACCGACCTGGTCGGCTGGCACTGGATCTTCCTGGTCAACCTGCCGATCGGGATCGCCGTCACGGTGGCCGGCCTGAGGCTGCTGCCCGCGATCGAGACCGGCGCGGCGCCAAGCAGCGTCTCGACGTGCCGGGGCGATCGCGATCACGGTGCGCGATGGTGCTCGCCGTCTACGCGATCGTGAACGGCAACAGCGCCGGCTGGACCTCGCTGCAGACCGTCGGGCTGCTCGCGGTCGGTCGTTGGTGGTGGTCGTCGGGTTCGTGGCCTGGGAGTCGCGGGTGCCGGCGCCGCTGATGCCGCTGCGGCATCTTCCGCCACCGCAACCTGAGCGTGGCCAACACCGTCGGGCATCCTGTGGGCGGCGGCGATGTTCGCGATGTTCTTCATCTCCGCCCTGTACCTGCAGCTGGTCCTCGGCTACAGCCCGCTCGAGGTCGGGCTGGCCTTCCTGCCCGGCAACCTGATCATGATGGTCTTCTCGCTCGGCCTGTCGGCCAAGCTGGTGATGCGCTACGGCTTCCGCAGCGCCGCTCGCCGTTCGGACTGTTGATCGCCGTCGCTCGGCCCTGCTGTGGCTGGCCCGCGCGCCGGTGCACGGCTCGTTCCTGCCCGACGTCCTGCCCTCGATGATCCTGATCGGAATCGGCGGCGGGCTGGCCTTCAATCCGGTCCTGATGGCCGCGATGAGCGACGTCGAGCCCCAGGACTCGGGGCTGGCCTCGGGCATCACCAACACCGCGTTCATGATGGGCGGCGCGCTCGGCCTGGCCGTGCTGGCCAGCGTCGCCGCGGCCCGCACGCACCACCTGCCGCGACCGGCCACGGCGCCCTGGCGGCGCTGACCGGCGGCTACCACCTGGCGTTCGTGATCGGGGCGCTGTTCTCGGTCGTCGCCGGCGGTGATCGGCGCGACGTTCCTGCGCGACCCGGCTACCGCGATGGCGCCGCCGCCGGGCGAGCCGGTGCCGCAGCCGGCGTAGCTGGAGCGCGATCCGCGGGCCGGGGTGCGGGCGCACGGCTCCGGGCGCGCCCGTGGGAACGACCCGGGCGCGGCTCCGTTCATCGCCGGGCGCGCCCGAGCCGCCACCGCGCTCGCGGCTCACGCCCGATGGCCAGGGCGGGAATCGTGATGTGGGCGATGGGCCCGATGCAGGCGGCATACACGACGGTGCCGATCCCGACCGTCCCGCCCAGCAGGAAGCCGGTCAGCAGGACGGCCAGCTCGATCGAGGTACGTACGACGCGGATGGAATGGCCGCGTCCGGCGAGGCCGACCATCAAGCCGTCGCGCGGTCCGGGTCCGAGGCCAGCGCCGATGTAAGCGCCGGTGGCGATCCCGTTCAGGACCACGCCCCGAAAGCATCACGGCGTAACGAGCGATCGAGCCCATGCACGCGAGGGGACGAGGGCCAGCACCGCGTCGATCACCAGCCCGACCACGATGACGTTGCTGAGGGTCCCGAGGCCCGGCCGCTGGTGCAGCGGGATCCACAGCAGCATGACCCCAACTCCGACGATGATCGCCCAGGTGCCGACGCCGAGGCCGAAGTGGCGCGACAGGCCTTGGTGAAAGACGTCCCAGGGATCAACGCCCAGACCTGCCATGAGCAGCATTCCGGCGCTGACGCCGAACAGGACGAGCCCGACGTAGAGCTGGATCAGGCGTCGGACGACCGGCGGGGGAACGAAGCGCAGGCCGCGCGAAGGCCCGCGCGGTGTGTCGGCGTCGGCAGCTCGTTCAGCCACGGGCCGGCAACCGTACCCGGCGTGCGTTACTCGCGCTCGTCGTCCTTGATGTCCTCGGCCACCTTGTCCTTGAACGGCTTGAGCGTTTCGTAGAGCTCCGCGGGATCGGTCTTGGCGTGTGGCTCGGACTCGCCGACCAGCCACGGCGCAGCCTCGACTGCGGTCCGCCAGGCCGCCTCTTCGGGATCCGTGTCTGACCCACCGCGGGCCTCCGCCGGCGCCGCTTCCACCTTGTCGAGGTAGACGTTGTTGTACTGGCCCCGCTGCTCCTCGTGGTACTCGATGCGCACGCGCTGGCCCTCGAGCTCGCGGGCAGCGTTGCCGATCGCCTCGCGGAAGGTCGTGTACTCCTTACCGTCCGCGTCGCGCACGACGAAACGGACGTTGCCTCCGCGGGTCTCGAAGGTGCGCACGTCGGTGATCGTCGTGACGGCATCCATGGGGGATCGATACCCGTCTGGAGACAGACCCTCACCGGGCCGCGCCAGACAACTGGCTCGTACGGATCAGGCCTGGGTGGCGACCGGCGCGGCCCGTCCCTGGGCCTTGAGCTCGTACATCGCGGTGTCGGCGTGACGCACGAGCTCGTCGATCGTGGTGCCGTGCTCCGGCGCGAGCGCTCGGCCCACGCTGGCGCCTAGGCTCACCGGTTGCTCCTCGATCACGAACGGCTGGGCGAAGGCTTTCTGGGCCCGCTTCGCGGCCGCTGCGAGATGACTCTGGCTGCGAACGCGGGGGAGGATGACGGCGAACTCGTCCCCGCCCACCCGGGCGACGGTGTCCTCGTTGCGAAATACCCCGCGGAGCCGGTCGGCCACTTGGCGCAGCACCTCGTCGCCGAATTGATGGCCGTGCTGGTCGTTCAGCGCCTTGAACCCGTCGAGGTCGACGAACAGCAACCCGGCGCAGGAATCTTCGGGCGATGGCCCGGTTAGGACCTCGTCGATGAACTGGCCGAAGCCGCTGCGGTTGAGGACGCCGGTGAGACCGTCATGGACCGCCTGCCGGCCGAGCTCGTCGATCAGGCGCCCGTTCTGGAGGGCGGGCGCGGCCAGGGCGGCGACGCCGTTTAGCTTCTCGAGCAGCTCCGGCGTGCGGGCCAGCCGCTCAGGCCGGCGCTCGACGCCGACAGGTCAGGAGGCCGAGGAAGATCTCGCGGGCGATGATCGGGTACCACGGCCAGCGCGACCAGCCGCGCGTCGGTCATGATCGCCTGCAGCACGGGATCCTCGGCCACGTCGCGGAAGAACATCGGCTGGGGCGCGCGCAGCATCCGCTCGAGCTCCGGCGTGTCATCGGGAGTGAGCGAGCTGAGCCGGCGGCGCTGGCGGCCTCCCACCGTGCCTCGCGACGAAGGCAGCGCTCGCGATCGTCCCACGACCACACGCTCGCCTGGTCGCAGTCGACCACGCCGGTGACCGCCTCGCTCAGCCGGGCGGCCACCTCCTCGGTGGTCCCCGCTTGGGCCAGGGCCTGGGAGAGCGCCAGCAGCGCGCTGACGTTGCGGATGGCGGCGTGAGGCTTCCTCGAGGGCCAGCGCGGTGTCGAGCACGGCGGCGGCGTGCTTGGCGTAGAGGGCGAGCAGCTGGGCCTCCTGGGGGAAGAAGCGCATCCCGGCCGGGTGGATCGCCACCAGCCGTCCGTAGGCCTGGCGGCTCGAGGCCACGTCGACGCAAAGCATCGTTCGCTCATGCTCGGGGTCGTCGGTCTCGGCGGCGATCCGCGCTGCCTCGGTGGCCGGTACGCCCTCGCTGAACACGCGCAGCTCGCCGTCCGGGTGCGCTCGGACGGCGAGCACATAACCGGGGGCGCGGACCGCGTTGGCGGCGCGCTCGACGATCCGGGCCAGCACGGTGTCGAGGTCGTCGGGTGAGACCAGGTCGCTGGCGGTCGCGTACGCGCTCTCGAGCCGTCGCGCCAGCGCCACCACCTGGGCCTCGAGCGCGGTCACTCGCTGCTCGGGGTCCTGGGCTGCTGCGGCCAGCTCCTCGTCCCAGGAGACGATGTAGCGGCACTCGCGACCGCCGCGGGCGCAGCACTCGACCTCTTCCACCCGCGCCGGCGGCAGTCCGAACAGCATGCACGGCGTGGACAGCAGTCCGGTCGTCCAGTCACACATGAGCGGATGGCGGCTGTACCCGGCGCGGGACCGAGCGGACCACAGCTCGTCCCCGGCCGCGTCTCGAGCGCCTCCATGTCGGTGACAGTGCTGAACTTCGCCGCGGTGGCGGTGATCCCGGCCAGGACCGCCTCGGGCGAGCCCAGCGACCGCAGCAGCGTCGCCACCTGGGTGCCCGCGTGCTGGCGGACGGCGTCGGCTCCGACCGTGCGGGCGAGCTGCGGATCGCCGGTTACCCGCACGCCCGCTTCCAGCAGGCGGATCGCCTCCGTCGAGCGTGATCCAGCTATCGGTGTCCTCGAGGAACTCGACCGTGCGAACGCTGCCTGCCTGTTCGAGCATCTCGTGGACGGCCGCCTCTCCTCTCAGGGCGCGGACGGTCCGGACCAGCACGCTGGTCATCGTGCAGCACAACTCACGCCCGGGCGGTGCGGAATGGGCAGCTTTTTGAGGATCCACAGGTCCATTCTCGGTCGGCGCGGAGGTCGGGCTTGAGCGCCGCCGCGACCGGGGTCCGAGGCCGTCTTCGGCGCTAAGGGGCTCACATCAGCCAAATAAGTGGTTAAGCGCCGGATCGGTTGCGAAATGCCGATGTGCGCCGGACGGTGCTTAGCCCAGACTGATCCGTAGCGTCGAAGTAACGAAAGGAGTCCACGATGAGGACGGCAATTCGCAGCTTCAAGAACGTATGGAACGAGCTCGACTACGCGCAGCGCCGGCTGCTGGAGATCCGCACCGGAGTCCCCGTCACCGGCACCCGCCGCTCCCGGCGGAGCAGCACGGTGCAGGACCTGGACGCGCTCTACGCCCAGCCCGCGCATGACCCGCGCGCCTCGAATTGAGAAGCGAAACTGATAACCGTTCACAGGCGCCCCGGTAGGAGCTAGGATCGCGCTTTCGTTCCGCTGCTGGAGGAGGGTCGATGGCGAACGTAACGGCTCCGTCCCAACGCTCAAGACGCGCAGCTCGAGGCCGAGGGGCTGGATCGCGGGGTTGGGTTCCTAGGTCTGCTGTGGGCGTCAGAGGGATCGATCATCGGCTCGGGGTGGCTGTTCGGGGCTCTGGTCGCCGCCACCTACGCGGGACCGTCGGCGATCATCGGCTGGGTCGTCGCGTCGGTGATCGTGATCCTGCTGGCGCTGGTCCACGCCGAGCTTGGCGGACTGTTCCCGGTAAGCGGCGGCACGAGCCGGTTCCCGCACTACGCGTTCGGCAGCTTCGCCGGCGCGACGTTCGGCTGGGCGTCCTACCTCCAGGCGGCGACGGTGGCGCCGATCGAGGTGCTGGCCGCGATCCAGTACCTGTCCACCGCCCACTGGGCGCGCCATTTCTTCCACAGCCACGTAGTCAACGGGCTCCCGCCAACACCCTGTCGGGGAGCGGCATCATCGCCGCGGTCATCCTGATGGTCATCTTCGTCCTGCTCAACCTGGTCGGGATCCGCTGGCTGGCGCGGGCCAACAACGGGATCACCACGTGGAAGGTGATCATCCCGGTGCTGACGATCATCGTGCTCCTGGCCACCGACTTCCACAGCTCGAACTTCGGCCGGCCGGCGGCGGTTTCTTCGTCAAGGGGGCGGCGCGTGAAGAGCATCCTGATCGCCATCCCTGCCGGCGGCATCGTGTTCGCCCTGCTGGGGTTCGAACAGGCGGTTCAGCTCGGCGGCGAGGCGGCCAACCCGAAACGGGACTTGCCACGGGCGGTGATCCTGTCGATCTTGATCGGGGCGGCGATCTACATCCTCCTGCAGATCGCGTTCATCGGCGCGATGAGCCCGAAGCTGCTGGCCCAGCACGGTGCCTTGGACCAACCTGGGAGCCAGCAACTCCAATCCCGCGGTCGTCGACCCTCAACGCGGGCCCCGTTCTACACCGTGGCCAAGATCGCCGGGCTGGCATGGCTCGCCTTCCTTCTGCGGCTTGACGCGGTGATCTCGCCTGCTGGCACCGGCCTGATCTACATGACCTCGTCCTCGCGGCTGAGCTTCGGCCTGAGCCGGAACGGCTATGTACCAACCGCATTCGAGAAGACCAACGAGCGGACGCGCGTGCCGGTGTTCGGCGTTCGTGTTCGCGGCCGCGGTCGGTCTGCTGTTCCTGCTCCCGTTCCCAAGCTGGAGCGCGCTCGTGGGAGTCGTCACCGCCGCTTCGGTGCTCATGTACTCCGCCGCTCCGCTGGCGCTGGCGGCGCTGCGTAAGCAGAAACCCGACCTCCCGCGGGTGTACCGGCTGCCGGCAGCCGGGTTCCTCGCGCCTTTGGCCTTCGTGTGCGCGAGCTGGATCATCTACTGGGCCGGCTGGGAGACGTTGACCACGCTGATGGTCGCGATGCTGATCGGGTACGCGCTGATCGCGGCCTCGTATGCGTTCAAGCTCAATCCGGAGGCGCCACCGATGGATTGGGGTGCAGCGGTGTGGATCATCCCCTACTTCATCGGGATGCTGGTGATCTCGTACTTCGGGGATTTTGGGGCGGGCGGCATCATCGGCGGGATCGGGATCTTCCACCACGTGCTCGACCAGGGCGGCAACGACGACCTGGGCCTGGTCGGAGGCCTGATTGCCTCGGCGGCCTGGAGCTTGATCATCTACTACGTGGCGATGTAGCAGGCGGCTTCCGCCCGAGAAGGTCGACTACTACGTGCGCGAGGTGTATCCGCCCCCGCCGGTCGAAGGCCACTGAGAGGGCCGCCCGCGGTCAGGGCGTCAGCGCGGTCAGGGCGTCAGCGCGGTTAGGCCGCCAGCGCGCCCCTAGGCCGGCAGCGCGACGGCCGCCTCCGGCGTGGCCACGTGGAAGCTGAAGCTCTCCTCGAGATAGAGCCGCACGGCGTCGGAGTCGTGGGAGTCGTAGCCGATCGAGAGATCCTGGCCGGATTCGAACAGGAAGTCGCCTCCCCGGAGGCTGACCACGACGGCGCCTCTAACTCCGGGCGCCCAGACGATCGGACCGACGAGAATCTTGTGCAGGTGGTCAAGCAGGGGATAGCCGCCATGCTCGGCGGTCTCGACCACGCGCCGGTACTGCTCGCGACCGAGCGCCAGGCCGTAGGGGCCGGTGACGCCCTCGCAGAGCAGACGCTCGACGGCGCCGGCGACCCGGCGCGGATACTCCTCGGCGCCGTCGCCCAGGGGCATGGGCTCGTGCGGCGTGGCCTCGGCGATACCGGTGATCGCGCCCTCCCAGCCGTGGAAGACGGCCACGTTCTCGGCCAGGGCGATCTGGTGGGCCGCCTTGTCGAGCGGCGCGAGGTCGGCGTCGTCCGCGCCGCGGTCAGCGTCGCGCAGCTCGGACCGCGCCAGCTCGAAGTCGGCGCGTAGCTCAACCATCGGCAGGACCACCCGCTGGTTGCCCGAGACGCCGTCCGACGGCGCCGAAGCCATGGTCTTGATCCGTCCGAGGTTGGTGGCCGAGTACTCCCAGCCCAGCGGGCCGGCGAAGTCAACGAGCTTGCGGGCGGCCAATGCGGAGCTGAGCCGCTCGCGCGCCTCCTCGTCGAGGAGCTTCCAGCCGCCCTCGCTGATCGGCGCGTGAGAACGAAGCAGGTGGTTCATCGTGTGGCCCCTCGCAGGCTGCCGATCCCGAGCGAGCCGTCCTCGAAGGTGGTCGGCCCGCCGCCCTCGAGCGCCTCGGCCTCGGCCTCCTCACCGTGCTCGACGATGTCTCCGGTCTGGAAGAGGACGCCCTGGGCGATCTCCCGCCACGCCGGGGTGCGGCGGAGGAGGAATTCCAGGTCCATGCTGAAGTGCTTGAACTCCTCGCCTTGGGCGTCGCGCATGACCGCGAGCGCCTCCTGATCAGTTTCGACCGCGATCCGCTGCTCGTACCAGCCGATCGCCTCCGCCTCTTCGGTCAGCGAGGCGCACAGGCGAGCGAACGTACGCGTCGTCGCCGGCAGCTCCTCAGGCGGTTCGTGATATTGGTCGAAGCCCATGCGTCTCCTCGGTGTGGCGGTGGCGGCAGCTCGAACTCTAATCACGTGACCACTACCTCGCCGCCGCGCTCGGGAATCACGACCAGCATGCTCCGCCGGGCACGCTCGTCCGGGGCGCGGACCGGCCTGATCGTCAGCTCCGCGGCGGCGCGCAGGACCTCGCGCATCTCCATCTCGGCAAACGGGGCTCCGGCGCAGCGACGGACGCCGCCGCCAAACGGAATCCAGGTCAGGGGGTTGGGACTGGCGCCGCCCAGCCAGCGCTCGGGCGTGAAGGCGGAGGCGTGGGGCCACAGATCCTCCCGTCGCATGGCCAGCCACAGGCAGGCGGCGACTTGTACGCCGGCCGGGATCGTGCGCCCGCCGATCTGCGCCGGCTCGAGGAGGAGCCGCGGCGCGATCGTCAGCGGCGGACGCGCTCGCAGGACCTCCTTGACCACGGCGCCGAGATAGGCGTGATCTCCCTCGCGCAGGCGGGCCTGCACCGCGGGGTGACGCGCGAGGCGCTCGAAGGCCCAGGCCAGCGAGGCCGCGGAGCTGTCATGGCCGCCGACGAGCAGCGCCACCAGCTGGTCGCGAAGATGGCGATCGCTGACCGGGTGGCCTTGCTCGTCGCGCTGCTCGAGCAGGAGCGCGAGCATCGAGTCGCCGCCCGGCTCGCGCCGGCGGCGCGCAAGCAGCTCGAGGAGCCGCCGGTCGAAGCGCTCGACCGCCGCCCGGAACTGCCCCCAGGGGCTGCGCGGGCCGAGGTCGCGCTGCACGAGCGCCATCGCCAGCATCCGAGGCATCGAGCGCACGCTGTCCAGCGTCCCCTCGATCGACCTCGCGCAGCTGCGCTGTCTCCTGCTCGTCTCGGGCCCCGAGGACGACCCGGAGGATGATCTCGAGCGTCAGCGCGCGCATGCGCTCGAGCGTGACCACCCGGCCCTGCCAGCTCTGGAGCTCGCGGCGGGCGAGCGCGGCCACCATCGGCGCCAACGCTCCGCATCCGCTGGCCGTGAAAGGGAGTCTGGAGCAGGCGGCGCTCGTCGAGGTGCGGCTCGACCGTCGAGCAGCAGGATCGAGTGCGGTCCGGCGAACGGGCGCAGGAACTCCCAGCTCTGCCCGGCCGGGGCGATCGCGGGATCGAGTCCGAAGACGTCGCGCACCGCGTCGGGATGGGAGAACAGCACCATCGGCTCCTCGGTCCAGTAGGTGCGGATCGTGACCGGATCGCCGAAGCGCGTGTGGATAGAGGCCAGGAAGGCCGCGGGGCGCGTCATCCAGGCCATCGTCTGCCAGACGGCGGGCGCGCGCGGGCCGGGCGGCAGCTCCATGAAGGCGATCGTACGCGGGCTGCCTGGCCCTCAGGTCGCCGGGCCGGGGCGCCGATGAGACACCCTGATGCGCTTCCGTTCATCAGCTCGACGGCTGCTGCCGGCCGTGGCCGGCGCGCTCGCCGCCGCGGCGCTGGGAGCCGCCAGCGCGCACGCGCACGTCACGATGGGGAACTGGGATCTCTCGCTGCAGCGGCAGGTGGTCCGCGCCGGGCTCATGACCAACCTGTCCAATGGCAGCTTCGGCGGAAGCGACCGGCTCACGGGCGCCCAGGCCAATGCTGCCCTGGCCGCGCTGGCAGCCCAGCAAGCCTCCGTGACCGAACCCGCGGCTCACACCAGTCGGGGCGAACGTCACGATGACGCAGTTCGACGCGCTACTGGTTGATCAGCTCGGGCTGGGCGACGTGGCCGCCCATGTCCAGACCGTGACGGCGGCGGTTGGACTCCGCCCGCCCTCGTTCTACGGGACCGAGGTGGTGGCGCGCTTCCTCGGGTTGCGCTACGAGCACCCGGTCCCCTCCGAGAAGTTCGACCTGTTCCCGGGCGACCGGATCACGCGGGCGGAGGCGGCCTGGTCGTTTGCCCAGGTGCTTGATGGTGGGAGTTGGAGCGTCGAGTCGGCGGGCGAGAGCCTCGGCGCCTACCAGCTGCCCGCGATGAACGCCGATCAGCTCCGGGCCCTGAGGATTGCGGTGTCCCGGATCGGCTATCCGTACATATGGGGCGGGACGACCGACAACACGGCCGACGGCCTTCCCCACGGCGGCTTTGACTGCTCGGGCTTCGTCTGGCGGGTCTACAAGGTCTCCGGTCTCCCGTGGGGAGAGAAGATTCACGGCCGGACGGCAGCGCAGATGGCCGGGGAGATCCCGCGGCGTCAGCGGCTGCGCGCCTCGCAGCTCCAGCCCGGGGACATCCTGTTCTTCGGCAGCGCGCACTTCAACAGCACCGCCACCGAGGCAAACGTGATCCACGCCGGCATCTATCTCGGCGACAACTGGGTCATCAACTCCTCGGGGCAGGGCGTGTACGTGCTCCCGCTCAATGGGAGCTGGCTGGGGGACGAGTTCGCCTGGGTCGCCGGGTCCTGCCGTAACAGGGCTTCCGAGGCCACTCCGGTTAAGACCCGGTGATGACTGCGGTAGCGGCTCGGGTTGGTCCGTTAAGAGCGGGTAATGCCAGGCGACGCGGCCCGGGTCCTTACCTATTCTCGGGTCCACGCGATGAGCCGCCGCCCAGCGAATGAGTTCTCCTGACCAGACGGCAGCCCGGCGTGCCGCCCGCCGGCGTCGTGCCCACCGTCGGCGCGCCGTCGTGCTGTCGGCGCTGGCGCTGATCGCCCTGTCGCTCGTCGCCCTGCTGGCGCTGCCCGATCATGACCGCGCCGTCGCGCGGCCGAAGCCCTACGCCACGGCACCCGCGCCTGGGCGTTCGCTGGCGCCGATCGCCCCCCAGCTCCTGACCGGCGCGGTCAATGCCGTGGTCAAGACCGGGCGGCAGCTGCGGACCCTTGCCGTTCCGCGCTCGTTCTTCGGGCTTTCGACCGAGTACTGGGCGCTTCCGGACTACGAACGCCATATGCCTCTGTTCGAGCGCGTTCTCTCGCTCCTGCACGTGGGCGGGGACGGGCCGTTCGTGCTCCGAGTCGGCGGCGATTCCGCCGACCACACGTTCTGGGACCCGCGGGACGAAGCGATGCCGCGGTGGGTGTTCGGGCTGACGCCGTCGTTCCTGTCGCGAACGAGCGCTCTCGTGCGCGACGAAGACCTGAAGCTGATCATCGACCTGAACCTGATCACCGGAACCGCCGACCGTGCAGCGCAGTGGGCCGGCGCCGCCGAGCAAGCGCTGCCTCCCGGGAGCATCCTCGGGTTCGAGATCGGGAACGAGCCCGACGTCTACAGCCGCCAGGACTGGCTGGCCACCCTGTCCGAGACGCCGTTGCAGGCCGCCTTCCTGCGCAAGCAGCTCTCCACCGCGACCTACACCCACGAGTTCATGTCCTACAGCCGAGCGCTCGGGCGGACTGCCCCCGGCGTGCCGCTGGAGGGTCCGGCCCTGGCCGACCCGGTGCGCGACGTGAACTGGCTTTCGAACCTGATCGCGGCCCCCCACCCAGGGCTGGGCATGCTGACCGGCCACCGCTACCTCTACACCGCGTGCGCCCACCACACCTCCCCGAACTATCCGACCATCGCCCGGCTGCTCAGCAAGCGCGCCAGCGCGGGGATGGCGGCGGGGCTTCGCCGGTCGGTGCGCATCGCTCGCCGGGCCGGGCTTCCCCTTCCGCCTGACCGAGCTGAACTCGGTTGCTTGCCGGGGGGTGCCGGGGGTGAGCGATTCGTTCGCCACCGCGCTGTGGGCTCCGGACACGTTGTTCGACCTGCTGCGCGCCGGCGTCGACGGGGTCAACGTCCACGTCCGCACGAATGCGATCAACGCCGCGTTCACGCTCGGCGCGCAGGGGCTCGGCGCCCGGCCGCTCCTGTATGGACTGATCCTGTTCGCAAGGACCCTCAGCTCATCGCCGAGGCTGGTGCGCGTTCACCTGTACGCCAAGCGGAACCTGCACCTGACCGCGTGGGGTACGCGGGTGTCGGGGAACCGGCTGCACGTCCTCCTGATCGACAAGAGCGATCACACCGCCGTGGTCAGGCTGAAGCTCCCCGCCCACGGCCCGGCCACCGTGCAGCGGTTGCTCGCGCCCTCGGCCAAATCGATCTCCGGCGAGACCCTGGCCGGCCAGCAGCTTGCCCCTGATGGACGGTGGCGAGGGAACTTCACCACGGAGGCGGTCAAGCCGAGCGCGGGCGGCGGTTACGTCGTGGCGGTGCCGAGAACCAGCGCGGCGCTGATCAGCGTCCGTCTCGGGCGGCCGCAGAACCGCCATCGCCACCGGCATCACGACACGCGCTGAGCAGGATTCGGCAGCAAAGATGCGGTTCGCCTTCTGCGCCACCGCACCTGCTTGACCAACCGAGTAGCGTGAGGCCGAAGGCGGGTCCGCGGGTTCGGTCGGGGTCCGCCGCCGGAGCGACAGAAGGGAGCTGATGGCAATGGCGCAATCCGACGTGCGGGGTAACCACTCGAGCACCGGTGAGCTGTCCGAGGGCGGCGACGCCGGGGCGCCCAGACCTGAGCGCGAGACCCGAACTGTGACCGGACATCCGGAGGATCACGTGCCGCGGGGTTCGGAGCCGACGGCCGGGGGCGGCGGGGACGAGCCCGAACAAGACCGAGGCCCGCGCCCTCGATTTCAGACCAATCGAGTCAGCCCGGCCGAGCGCGACCAGATGGTCAAGGGTGCCCGGGACATCCGTTTCCCGGTCGCGCTGCGCGGCTACGAGCGCGTTGCCGTCGATCGCTACGTCCGTGAGGTCAACCGGCTGATCGCCGAACTCGAGATCTCGTCCTCTCCCGAGTCCGCCATCAAACACGCGCTCGACGAAGTCAGCGAAGAAACGCGGGATATCCTCCAGCAGGCCCACCAGACGGCGGAGGAACTGACCGCGCGGTCCCGGTCGAAGGCGGACGACCGCCTCCAGCTGGCCGAACGCGAGGCACAGGAGCTGCGCGAGACTTCGCAGCGCGACGCACAGGAGCTGCGGGAATCCAGCCAGCGCGAGGCCGAGGAGACCCGCGAGCGCGCGGCCACCGAGGCCGCCGCGACCCGTGAACGCGCGGCCACCGAGGCACGCGAGCTGCGCGAGACAGCCGCGGCCGAGGCGCGCGAGCTTCGGGATACCGCGGCTGAAGAAGCCGAGCAGCTTCGCCAGGACGCCGCCCAGGAGGCCCAGCGAGTGCGGACCGCGGCCCAGCGCGAATCCGACCAGCTGCGGACGAGCACGCGGCGCGACGTAGAGCAGATGATCGAGGACGGGGAGACCAAGGCCCGCGATCTCAGCCACAGCGCCGAGACGATCTGGCGTGAGCGCCGACGGCTGATCGAGGACATGCGAGGCGTGGGCGAGCAGCTGGTGTCCCTCGGCGAGGCGGAGTCCAAGCGCTTTCCGCGCTTCTCCGAGGAGCTGGCCCAGGCGCTCGACTCCTCGCGCCTCCGTGGTGGGCACGGGGGCAACGGAGAGCCGGCGGCCGAGCCCGCGCCGCAGGTTCCGATCGATTCCTGACCCTCACGCGGCGCCGCGGGCGCCCAATCGTGGTCCGGCGGCCCAGTCGCCGCGATGCAGCCGGGCGCCCCGATGCAGCCTCCGCCCCCATGCTCGGCTGGCTGAAGCGGATCGCGGTCGACGTCTCGCCGCTGCGCGCCTCGCGCGACTTCCGGCTGCTGGTCGGTGGCGAGAGCGTGTCCAATCTCGGCACTCAGGCGGCGCTGGTCGCGCTGCCCTTCCAGATCTACGTGCATCTCGCACTCGGCCACGCTGGTCGGGCTGCTCGGGGCGTTCGAGCTCGGGCCGATGATCGTCGTCTCGCTGATCGGGGGTGCGCTGGCGGACCGGTTGGATCGCCGCCGCGTGCTGGCCGCAGCGCAGCTCGGGGTGATCGCCGCGGCCGGCGGCGCTGGCGCGTCGCCGCCACGTTGGGCCACCCGCCCGTGCTCCTGGTGCTGATCCTCGGTGGGCTCCTGGCCGGCAGCGCGGCGCTCGACGGCGTGACCCGCTCGGCGATCATCCCCGGGGTCCTCCGGCCTGAGCAGCTGCCGCGCCGGGCTCGCCTTCAACTACGGCATGTACCAGGCCACCGGGATCATCGGGCCGGCCGCTCGGCGGGCTGATCATCGCGGCCAGCGGGGTGGAGGCCGCCTACCTCGTCGACGCCGCCAGCTGCCTGGCGATGCTGGCCGCCGCATTGGCGATCCGGCCCCAGCCGCCGCATCCCACGCGACCGTCCGGCAATCGGTGCGAAGCGCGATCGCCGAGGGACTGCGGTTCGTCCGCTCGAACAACGCGCTGTCCGGAAGCTTCGCCATCGACCTCGTCGCGATGACCTTCGGCATGCCGCGCGCGCTGTTCGCCGTCCTGTCGCTGACCGTCTACCACGCCGGCGCGAGCGGCACCGGGCTGATGTACGCCGGCGTTTCGGCCGGCGGAACCCTCGCGGTGCTGACCTCCGGCTGGGTCGGCCACGCGCGCCGGCTGGGCAGGATCGTGATCGGCTGCGTGTTGGTGTGGGGCGCCGCGATCGCCCTGCTCGGCGTGGTGAGGACCATCGCGGCCGGCGATCGCGCTGCTGACGATCGCCGGCTTCGCCGACGGGGTCAGCGCGTTCTGCCGCTCGACGATCAACCAGACGGTGACCCCAGATGCGCTGCGCGGCCGGATGAGCGCGGTCTACAGCCTGGTGGTGACCAGCGGCCCGCGGCTCGGCGACATCGAGTCGGGGCTCGTGGCCGGCGCTGACCTCACCGCTGATCTCAGTCGCCACCGGCGGCCTGGCCTGCGTGGCGGGCGTGGGGGCGGTGGTGGTCGCCTTCCCCGAGCTGGCCGCCTATGACGGCGGACAGGTGGTGGAGGCGGCTCCGGAGCAGGCGCCGGCGGTCAGCAGCTGAGGTCAGCCCTCGTTGGCGTACGTGCCGACGAACCTGGCCTGCTCGATCACGTGATCCTCGATCTGGGCGAGCAGGGCCGAGCGGTCGAGCCCGGGTGGCAGCTCCAGGTCCTCGTCCAGGGCGTAGATCCAGAAGTAGTAGTGGTGGGTGCCGTGTCCGGGGGGCGGGGCGGGGCCCATGTAACCGGGGTCGCCCATCGAGTTCGTCCCCTCGGTGACGTCCCCGCCGCCTTCGGGCAGGCTGGAGGTGTCGGCCGGGATGCCGTAGGCCACCCAGTGGGTGAAGCCGTCGACCAGCGGCGCATCGGGATCGTGTACGACGATCGCGAAGGCGGCCGTGCCCTCGGGCGTGCCCGACCATTCGAGCGGCGGCGCTACGTCGTCGCCGTCACTCGCGTGACGGGCCGGGATCCGCTCGTGATGCTTGAAGGCGGGGCTGGAGATTTTTAGGTCTGCGACGTTGAGTTTCTGTGGCATGAATAAGGCCCTACCCACAGGCGGCGGCTATGTACCGTGCAACGGGTTGACACCTAGCAACGCTAGGTATACGATCCGCCTGTGAATGCGGAGAGCCTCAAGGGCCATCTCGATGCGCTGATCCTGGCCGTGCTCGCGAGCGGGCCGCTGCACGGGTACGCGATCATCGAAGAGCTCAAGCAGCGCAGCGGCGGGGCGCTGGCGCTTCCAGAGGGAACCGTCTATCCCGCCCTTCACCGCCTCGAGTCGGCCGGACTGCTCTCGAGCGCCTGGTCGGACGGCGGGCGCCGCCGGCGCGTGTACGCCCTGACCCGTCGCGGCCGGCGCGAGTTGTCGGCGCGCCGCAGCGAGTGGCAGCAGTTCGCCCAGGTGATGGAGGCGGTGCTGGCATGAACTATCTCGATCAGCTGTCGACCGAGCTCGGTCGGGCCGGGATCGGTGGCGGGCTCCGCCGGCGGATCCTGGCCGAGATCGGCGATCACCTGGAGTCGGCTCCCGAGGCTGATCTGGGAACGCCCGATCAGCTGGCCCGCCAGTTCGCCGACGAGCTCGGCACCGGCCGCGCTCGGCGAGCGGCCCTGACCAGCTTCGTCGCGTTGGCGGTGGCCGGCCTCCTGTGCGGGGTGGCCGTGGTGGCGATGAGGTCGCGGGGGATCCGGCTGCCGCCGCTGCATCCGAGCTCACGTCCGCTGGCCATTCTGGGCCTCGGGCTGGCCGCAATCGGGGCTCAGCTGGCCTTCGTGGCCGGCACGCTGGCGGCACTGAGGGCGTTCCGCCACCGCCACGATCGCGTCCTCGCCCGCGCGCAGTCGACGGTCATCGCACGCCGGGCGGCCGTCGGGCTCGCAGCCGGCCTGGCGACGATGATCGGGGCGGCGATCGTGATCGTCGAGTACCGCAACGCGCTGCCGAACTCGCTCCAGACCCTCGGCTTCGGTGCCGCCGCTGTCGGCGCGGCCGCTCTCGCCGCCGCGGCCCCGTCCGTGGTCTCGGCGGCGCGCCTGCGAACCACCGCCCCCGGCGAGCCCGAGGATCTGCTTGACGATCTCGGTCCCACAGTCACCGCGGTCCTGCGCGGCCGGATCTGGCCGCTCGTCCTCGCCACGGTTGGGACGATCACGGTGCTCGCCGCCCTGACCGGCGCCATTCATGGCGACGGCCCGGACGGCCTGGCCCGGGGGATCGTGGATGGTGCGGCCTGCCTGCTTGGCTTCGTGATGCTGGGCCGCTACCTCGGTCTGCGCGACTAACCGAAGCCCTCAAAGGCCGCACGGGCGACCTGCAAGACTCAGAGCGATGAGCCGCCGCGCGTGGGTGGCATTCGCCGCCATGTCCCTGATCTGGGGCGTTCCGTATCTGTTCATCAAGATCGCGGTTCAGGGGGGCATGACGCCGGCCGCGGTCGCCTGGGGGCGGGTGACGCTCGCGGCGGTGATCCTGCTGGCGCTGGCCTGGCGCGCGGGAACCCTGCGGGCGGTGCGCGGCCGCTGGCGCTGGCTGCTCTTCTATGCCGTGGTCGAGATCTCGATCCCGTTCCCCGCCATCGCCGCAGGCGAGGAGCACGTCGCCTCCTCACTGGCGGCGATCATCATCGCGTCGGTCCCCCTGATCGCGGCGTTGCTGGCGCTGCGCTTCGATGACAGCGAGCGCCCGACGCCACTCCGAGCGGCCGGGCTGGTGATCGGCTTCGGAGGGGTCGTCGTGTTGGTCGGGATCGATGTGGCGGGCCGGGTCGACGAGCTGATCGGCACCGCGGCGATTCTGCTCGCGGCAATCGGGTATGCCATCGGGCCGATGGTGATCAAGCACAAGATGGCCGGTTTCGATCCACGGGCCACGATGGGCGCAAGCCTCGCCCTGGCATCGCTCCTGCTGGCGCCGTTCGCGCTCCTCGACGCACCCAGCAAGGTGCCGAGCACCGGTGCGTTCCTGTCGGTGATCGTCCTCGGCGTTCTGTGCACGGCGCTGGCCTTCGTGATCTTCGCGATCCTCATCCACGAGGCCGGATCGGGCCGCGCGACGGTCATCACCTACCTCAATCCGGTGGTCGCGGTGATCCTCGGCGTGACCCTGCTGGGCGAGCAGCCGGGCGCGGGCGCCGTCGCCGGGCTGCTGCTGATCCTGGCCGGATCCTGGCTCTCCACGGGCGGCAGGCTGCCGCCGCCGCTGCGCCAGTGGGCGTTCCGGCAGCGGGGACGCCGCCAGGGCCTCCCGCCGCAGACCACCGTGAGCGAGGCGTGCGGGGAGCAGGCATGAGCGCCCCGGTGATGGGCGAGGTTCGGCTGCGGATCAACGGCGAGGACCACGCCCTGACCGTCGACACGCGCACTTCGCTCCTGGACCTGCTGCGCGAACGGCTCGGGCTCACCGGCGCGAAGAAGGGGTGCGACCACGGCCAGTGCGGCTCCTGCACGGTGCTGATCGACGGGCGCCGGGCCAACGCCTGCCTGGCGCTGGCCGTCGCGCATGATGGGGCCGAGATCGTGACCGTCGAGGGCCTGGCCGACGGGGAAAAGCTTTCGCGGCTCCAGCAGGCGTTCATCGAACACGACGGCTTTCAGTGCGGCTACTGCACTCCCGGACAGCTGTGCTCGGCGAAGGCAATGCTCGAGGAGGCCCGCGCGGGCTGGCCGAGCGCGGTCACCGACCCATCCGGGCCGCCTGCGCTGAGCGCAGCCGAGGTGCGCGAACGGATGAGCGGCAACATCTGCCGCTGCGGGGCCTATCCGAACATCGTCGCGGCGATCCTCCAGGCCGCCTCGTGAGGCCGTTTCGCTACGAGCGTCCGAGCGATGCCACGGAGGCGGTCGCACTGGCCGGGCAACCCGGGACGAGGTTTCTTGGCGGGGGCACCAACCTGGTCGACCTGATGCGCCTCGGGGTGGAGGAGCCCGAGGTGCTGATCGATGTCTCCCGGCTCGCCCACGACCGGATCGAGCCCCTGCCTCATGGGGGATTGCGAATCGGCGCCGCGGTCCGCAACAGCGACCTGGCGGCAAGCGAATCCGTCTTGAGCGCCTATCCGGTTCTCGCCCAGGCCTTGCTCAACGGCGCCTCCGGCCAGCTGCGCAATCTGGCCACGGTGGGCGGCAATCTGCTTCAGCGCACGCGCTGTCTCTACTTCCAGGACGTGACCAAGCCGTGCAACAAGCGAGCCCCGGGGAGCGGCTGCCCGGCGCAGGCGGGCGATCATCACAACCTGGCGATCCTGGGCCACTCCGCGCAATGTGTGGCGACGCACCCTTCGGATATGGCGGTCGCGCTCGTCGCGCTCGACGCCGAGGTGGACGTGGTGGGCGCCGACGGCGCCCGGACCGTTGGGCTTGACGGCTTTCACCGCCTGCCCGGCGATCACCCCGAGCGCGACACCGTGCTCGAGCCCGGAGAGCTGATCGTGTCCGTGCGCCTCCCGCCGCTACCGGCGGCGCGCCATTCGCTCTACCGCAAGGCGCGGGAGCGGCGTTCGTTCTCGTTCGCGCTTGTCTCGATCGCCGCCGTGCTGGAAATCCAGGACGGCGCGATCGCCGAGGTGCGAATCGCACTCGGCGGCGTGGCCCACAAGCCATGGCGGGCCGGGCGCGCCGAGCAGGCGCTCCGCGGTGAGGCGCCGAGCCAGGAGCTGTTCCAGCGCGCGGCGGAACTCGAGCTGAGCCAAGCCCAACCGTTGCGCGAGAACGGCTACAAGGTTCCGCTCGCGCGGAACCTGATCGTGCGCGCGCTGTCCGAGCTGGCGGCGCGCCAATGAGCCTCGCGCCGACCCGCGCTATCGGAGCCCCCGTGAGCCGGATCGAGGGGCGGGAGAAGGTCACCGGCGCCGCCCGTTACGCCTACGAGCACCGGCCCGACGAGGTGGCCTACGCCGCGGCCGTTCAGGCGACCATCGCCCGGGGCGAGATCACCGCGGTCGATCCCTCGGAGGCGCTGGCCCTCCCGGGCGTGATCGCCGTGCTGTGGAATGAGAACGCGCCCCGTCTGAACGAGGTCAGCGACCCCGAGCTGGCGATCCTCCAGGCGCCGCGAGTCGCCTACCGGGGTCAGATCGTGGCGGCGGTGATCGCCGAGACGTACGAGACGGCGCGGCAGGCCGAGCGGCTCGTCCGGGTCGACTACGCCCCCCAGGAGCACGACGTCGTGCTGCGTGCCGACCACCCACACGCCTACACCCCGGAGAAAGTCAACCCGAGCTTCCCGAGCGACACCGAGGAGGGCGAGTTCGAACGGGCCTTCGCCGTCGCCGAGGTGAGCGTCGACCGGACCTACCGGACGCCGGCTGAGCACAACAATCCGATGGAGCCCCATGCGGCAACGGCCCAGTGGGACGGGGATGCCCTCACCATCCACGACTCGACCCAGGGCGCGACCACGGTCAAGGAGACGATGGCCAAGGTCTTCGGCCTCTCACCCGAGCAGGTACGGGTGATCTCGCCCCACGTCGGCGGCGGCTTCGGCTCGAAGGGCACGCCCCGCCCGCACGTGGTGCTGGCCGCGCTCGCTGCCCAGGCCACCGGACGCCCGGTCAAGGTCGCCCTGACCCGCCAGCAGATGTTCTCCCTGACGGGCTACCGCACGCCGACGATTCAGCGGCTGCGCCTGGGTGCTGAGCGCTCGGGTCGGCTCGTCGCCATCTCCCACGAAGTGGCCGAGCAGTCCTCGACGATCCGCGAGTTCGCCGAGCAGACCGCGGTGTGCACCCGGATGATGTATGCCGCGCCCAACCGGCGAACCGCCCACCGCCTCGTCCGGCTCGACGTCCCGACACCGTCCTGGATGCGCGCGCCGGGAGAGTGTCCCGGGATGTACGCGCTCGAGTCGGCCCTCGACGAGCTGGCGATGGAGCTCGAGATGGACCCGGTCGAGCTGCGGATCCAAAACGAGCCGGACGTCGACCCCGAGACCGGCCACCGCTTCAGCTCCCGGCACCTGGTCACCTGTCTGCGCGAGGGCGCCGCTCGCTTCGGTTGGGCCGACCGTGATCCCACGCCGGCCGTCCGCCGGGACGGACGGTGGCTGATCGGCAGCGGCGTGGCCGCCTCGACGTATCCGGCCCGGCGCCGGCCCTCGGAGGCCACCGCGGCCGCCGGAGCCGACGGGAGCTTCTCGGTCAGCCTGGCGGCGGCCGACATCGGCACCGGTGCCCGGACGGCGCTGACGCAGATTGCCGCCGACACGCTCGAGGTGCCGGTTGAGGCTGTGCAGGTCCACGTCGGCGACACAGAGTTCGCTCCGGCTCCGCTCGCCGGGGGCTCGATGGGGACGGCGTCGTGGGGCTCGGCTGTGGTCAAGGCCTGCCGTGAACTGCGGGCGAGACTCGCGGCCGGCGAGGGGCCGCCCTTGGAGATCCACGCCGACACGACGGAAGAGGTCGGTGGCGACGAACCGCTGGCCCGCCACGCCTACGGAGCGCAGTTCATCGAGGTCCGGATCGACAGTGACACCGGTGAGGTCCACGTGTCCCGCGCGCTCGGGTTCTTCGATGCTGGACGGATCATCAACGCCAAGACCGCGCGCTCGCAGCTCATCGGCGGGATGACGATGGGCATCGGGATGGCCCTGCACGAGGAGAGCGTGCTTGACCCCGGCTTCGGCGACTACATCAACCACGATCTGGCCACATACCACGTGCCGAGCTGCGCCGACATCGAGGACATCGAAGTCGCCTGGCTCGACGAGCCCGATCCCCACACCAATCCGATGGGTTCGAAGGGGATCGGCGAGATCGGGATCGTCGGAACCGCGGCCGCGGTGGCCAACGCGGTTCATCACGCCACCGGGGTGCGGATTCGCGATCTCCCCATCCGGCCGGACAAGCTGATAGACGCGTTTCAGCGGGAGTAGCGGCTATGCTCGCTCCCCGAGCCCCTTGCGACCGAACTTCTCCGCACGCCCCGCACCCGACGTGCGCCCAGACTCCTCCGCACGCCCCGCAGTCGACGTGCGACCAGTGTCGACGCCGCCCGCGCTCGACGTGCGACCAGTTTCGACGGCGCCCGGGACCGAAGTGCGGCCGGTCAAGATGCCGCTGGTCGACCGGCTCGCGAGTGCCGTCGTCACCGCCGCCCCGCCTGCGCTGGTCCTCGTGGGGATGTGGTTCGGCTGGGCGGGCAACCTGCTCCAGTGGCAGGACATCCTGATCCTGGTCATCTGTTACATCGTGATCGGCAGCGGCGTCACGGTCGGGTTTCATCGCCTGCTGACCCACCGCAGCTTCAAGTGCCATCGCTGGACGCGGGCGGCGTTCGCCGCGCTCGGATCGGCGGCCGCTGAGGGTCCGGTGATCGACTGGGTGGCCACGCATCGCAAGCACCACCAGTTCTCAGACATCGACGGCGATCCGCACAGCCCGCACGTCGGGCACGCCAGCGGCTGGCGAGGGGCGCTGTCCGGCCTCGCGCACGCGCACATCGGCTGGGTGTTCAGCGACATGGAGGTGGCCGACGAGCGCCGCTACGCCAAGGACCTGCTCGCCGACCCGCTGATCCGGTTCGTCGACCGGACGTTCGTCCTGTGGGTGATCGCTGGGCCTGGCGGCGGCTTTCGGGCTCGGGCGTCGCGCTCACGGGCACGGTCGTCGGCGGGCTCACCGCACTGCTGTGGGGAGGCGCCGCGCGGATCTTCTTCGTTCACCACGCGACGTTCAGCATCAACTCGCTGTGCCACTTCTTCGGCAAGCGCGACTACGACACGCACGACTGAGTCGCGCAACCTGGCCTGGCTGGCGATCCCGACCTGGGGCGAGGCCTGGCACAACAACCATCACGCCTTTCCGACCTCCTATCGCCACGGTCTGCGCCGCTGGCAGATCGATCCGTCGGCCGCGATCATCCGCGTGCTGGAGATGATCGGGCTGGCGTGGGACGTGGTCGGGTCGATCCCGGCCCGGCGGGCGCGCAAGGCCCTGTCCGCAGCAGGCCTAAGACGTCGTGCTCGCCCGATACCGCGCCGCTTCGGCGGGAGCTCGCGGACGCGCTGCCGGAGCGCCCGTTCGCGTTGCGCTTCTGGGACGGGAGCGAGCTGCCGGCGACCGAGCCAGCCGCGCCGACATTCACGATTCGCTCGCCGCAGCGCGCTGGCGCACGTGCTGCGCGCGCCCGGGAGAGCTGGGGCTGGGACGGGCCTACGTCGCCGGGCTGATCGAGGTGGACGACCTCGAGGCGGCGCTGCGGATCGTCGACACCTTCGAGCCGCCGCCGCTGTCGGTGGCGCGCAAGGGCGCGGCTGGGCTGGCGCGCTGGTGCGCGCCTGCGGACTGGTTCGCTGCCGCCGGCGCCGCCGGCCACCGAGCTCCGGCTGCGCGGCGAGCGGCACACGATCGCCGCGCGACCGCCGCGCCGTCCGCCACCACTACGACGCCGGCAACGACTTCTTCGCGCTGTTCCTGGACAGCTCGATGACCTACAGCTGCGCGCTGTTCTCGCGCGGCGCGAAGACGCTCGAGGAGGCGCAGGAGGCCAAGCTCGAGCTGGTCTGCACGAAGCTCGCGCTGACGCGAAGGCGAGCGCGTGCTGGACGTCGGCTGCGGCTGGGGCAGCTTCGCGATCCACGCCGCGGCCCGCCACGGCGTCGCGCGTGCTCGGGGTGACGCTGTCGGAGCCCCAGGCGAGCTGGCGCGCGAGCGCGCGCGCGAGGCCGGGGTCGCGGACAAGGTCGAGATCCGCGTCGCCGACTACCGCGAGATGACGGACGGGCCGTTCGACGCGATCGCCAGCATCGGCATGGTCGAGCACGTGGGGGAGGAGCGGATCGACCTCTACGCCGCCCGGCTCGGCGTCGCTGCTGCGGCCCGGGGGGAGGCTGCTCAACCACGGGATCGCCAAGCTGAAGGACTTCGACGATCCCGACGAGGGCCCGTTCTCGGAGCGGTTCGTGTTCCCCGACGGCGTGCCGCTGCCGCTCTCGCGGGTCGAGCTCGCGCTCGAGCGCGCCGGGCTGGTGACGACCACGTCGAGGGGCTGCCGGACGACTACGCGGAGACGCTGAGCCACTGGATCGAGCGCTTCGACTCGCGCTACGACGAAGCGGTGCGGCTGGCCGGGATCGAGCGGGCGCGGGTCTGGCGGCTGTACCTGCGCGCGGCCCGGCTGGGGTTCGTCACCGGCTGGGCATCGGTCTACCAGGTGCTGGCGCACCAAGCCCGGGGCTAGGCGAGACCCCTTTCGCTTCGCCCGGCCGGGAGGAGTAAGGTCGCGGATCAAGGCTCCAAGCATATCAGGAGGGAGAGAGGCATGAGCAGACCCGTCCCTGTGCGGCTTCAGCGTGAACGGCGTCGAGCATCAGCTCGAGGTGGAGCCGCGGCCTGTTGCTCGTTCACGCGCTGCGCGACACCCTCGGCCTGACCGGCACGCACGTCGGCTGCGACACATCCAACTGCGGCGCCTGCACCGTTCACCTGGACGGCCGCGCGGTGAAGTCGTGCACGGTGCTGGCTGTCCAGGCCGACGGCGCCGAGGTGACCACGATCGAGGGGCTGCGGCTCCGAGGAGCAGCTGCATCCGCTCCAGGAGGCGTTCTGGAACGACCACGCCCTGCAGTGCGGCTACTGCACGCCGGGAATGATCATGGCCGCGGCCGGGCTGCTGGCCGAGAACCCGAACCCGACCGAGGAAGAGGTCCGCCACGCGCTCGAGGGCAACCTGTGCCGCTGCACCGGTTACCACAACATCGTCAAGGCGGTACTCGACGCGGCCAAGAGCAAGGGCGCGACGGTCCCGAGCGGCCGGAGGTGACGGCATGACGGGGACGCAGCGCGATGGCGGGCGACAACGGCGGCACCGCGTGCCGAGCGTACGTGGGCCGCGCCATGCGCCGCAAGGAGGATCCCGCGGATGATCACCGGGCGGGCGCGCTACGTCGACGACATCACCGTGCCCGGGACGCTGTGCGCGGCCATCGTGCGCTCGCCCGAGGCGCACGCGAAGATTGTCTCGATCGACACCTCGGCCGCCCGGCGAGCGCGCGACGACGTGGTCGCGGTGTTCACCGGCGAGGACCTGGCCGGCGATTTCGCCGCCCCGATGGCGATGGTGTGGAGCCCGCCCGGGCGTCGAGATCAAGACCCCCGAGCTACTGGCCGCTGGCCCGCGGCGAGGTCAAGCACGTCGGCGATCCCGTCGCGGTGGTGGTGGGCACGAACCGCTACGCGGTCGTCGACGCCGCCGAGGAGGTGGTCGTCGAGTACGAATCGAAGCCGGCCGTGGTCGATCCCGAGCAGGCGCTCGAGGAGGGCTCGCCGCTGGTGTGGGAGCAGTTCGGCACCAACGAGACCCACGAGTGGAACGTCTCGGGCGGCGACATCGAGGCGGCGCTGGCCGAGGCGGACGTGGTCGTCGAGCGGCGGATCGTCAACCACCGCACCGCGGGCGGCGGCGATCGAGCCGCGCGGCGTGCTGGCCGACCCGCACGGCGATCGGACTCACTCTCTACAGCTCGACGCAGATCCCGCACATCGCCCGCTATCGTGCTCTCGCTGCATCACCGGCATCCCGGAGGACAAGCTGCGGATCATCGCCCCGGACGTGGGCGGCGGCTTCGGCTCGAAGCTGCAGGTCTACCCCGAGGAGCGCTGGTGCTGGCGCTGGCCAAGCGCCTCGGCCAGCCGGTGAAGTGGATCGAGACGCGCTCGGAGAACATGACCACCACCCATCACGGGCGCGACCAGATCAACTACGTCGACGCTGGCCGCCAAGCGGGACGGCACGGTGACCGGCTGCCAGGCCCGGATCATCGCCGACCTCGGCGCGTACCAGCTGCTGCTCGACCCCGTTCATCCCCGACGCTGGGGTTCCCGGTGATGGGCGGCTGCTACAAGATCCCGGCGATCGACATCACGATCGAGGGGGTGTTCACGAACAAGGTGTGCACCGACGCGATCCGCGGCGCGGGCCGGCCCGAGGCGACGTACTGGATCGAGCTGACGATGGACAAGCTCGCCGGCGAGCTGGGCATGGACCCGCTCGAGCTGCGGCGCAAGAACTTCATCGGCAAGGACGAGTTCCCGTTCACAACGGCGCTCGGGATCATCTACGACTCGGGCGACTACGAGGGCACGCTCGATCGGCTGCTCGAGCAGCTTCGACCTGGATGCGTTCCGGCGCGAGCAGGCGGAGCTGCGCGAGCAGGGCGTGTACCGCGGGCGTCGGTTTCTCGACCTACGTCGAGGTGTGCGGCCTGGCGCCCTCGCGCGCGGTCGGTCCCCAGGGCGTCGGGCTCCAGGCCGCGTTCTGGGAGTCGGCGCATGGTTCGGGTCCACCCGACCGGGTCGGCGACGGTGTTCACCGGCACCTCGCCGCACGGCCAGGGTCACGACACCGGCTTTGCCCAGATCGCGGCCGACCGGCTGGGGATCGACCCGCAGCGGATCGAGGTGATCCACGGCGACACCGACCAGGGCCCGTGGGGGTGGGACACGTACGGCTCACGGACGCTGTCGGTGGGTGGCGAGGCGGTTGCCCGCGCGGCCGAGAAGGTCCAGGAGAAGGCCAAGCGGATCTGCGCCGCGCTGCTCGAGGCCGACCCGGAGGACATCGAGCTCGCCGACGGCAAGTTCCGGGTCCGGGGCTCGCCGGACAAGTTCAAGACGATGGCCGAGATCGCCGGCGCGGCCCACATCCCGCCGCAGGAGCTGCCGACCGACATCGAGCCCGGCCTCGAGGAGACGTCGTTCTACGACCCGGAGAACTTCGTCTTCCCGTTCGGCGCCCACGCGTGCGTCGTCGACGTCGACGCCGAGACGGGCAAGGTCAAGGTGGTCCGCTACGTCGCGGTCGACGATTGCGGGCCGGCGATCAACCCGATGCTGATCGACGGCCAGGTCCACGGCGGGGTCACGCACGCGATCGGCCAGGCGCTGTACGAGCGGATCGCCTACGACGACGAGGGCCAGCTGGTCACGGGCACGTTCGTCGACTACGCGATGCCGACGGCGGCCGAGCTGCCGAGCTTCGAGACCGACCGCACCGAGACGCCGTCGCCGGTCAACTCGCTCGGCGTCAAGGGAGTCGGCGAGGCGGGCACGATCGCCGCCACCCCGGCGGTGACCGCCGCGGTGCTCGATGCGCTGGCGCCGCTCGGCGTCAAGTGGATCGACATGCCGCTGACCCCGATGCGCGTGTGGGATGCGATCGAGCAAGCGAAAGGAGGCGTGCAGGCATGATTCCCGGCCGAATTCGACTACGCGGCGCCGGACACGCTGGAGGAGGCGATCCGCATGCTGGCCGAGGGCGGCGAGGACGCCAAGCCGCTGGCCGGCGGCCATTCGCTGATTCCGCTGATGAAGCTCGGCTGGCCGCGCCCTCGCTGCTCGTCGACCTGCGCAAGGTTCCCGGGCTCCACGGGATCGAGCGCGAGGACGGGAGCTGGCGGATCGGCGCGATGACGCCGCACACCGAGCTCGAGCATTCGCCCGAGCTGGGGCTCTTGTCCCGGGCCGCCGGGCACGATCGCCGACCCCCAGGTCCGCAACCGGGGGACGATCGGCGGCTCGCTGGCGCACGGCGACCCGGCCTCCGACCTGCCCGCGGTGCTGCTGGCGGCCGAGGGATCGGTGACCGTGAGCGGGGCCGGCGGACAGCGGTCGGTGCCGGCGGCTCGAGCTGTTCCGCGACTACTGGAGACGGCGCTGGAGCCGGGCGAGGTGCTGACCGAGGTGCGGGTGCCGGCGCTCGACGGCTGGGGATTCGGCTATCAGAAGTTCAACCGCCGCAGCGAGGACTGGGCGATGGTCGCGGTCAGCGCGCTGGTCAAGCGGACAGCGGCGACACTGCGAGGACGTGCGGATCGGGCTGACTAACATGGGCTCGGTGCCGCTGCGGGCGAACGCCGCCGAGGAGGCGCTGCGGGGCCAGCCGCTGAACGCGGAGACGATCGCCAGGGCCGCCGAGCAGGCGGCCGAGGGGACCTCTCCGCCGGCCGACCTGAACGCGAGCGCCGAGTACAAGCGTCACCTCGCGCGGGTGCTGTGCCGCGGGCGCTGACCGAGGCGGCCGGGCTACGCTGAGTCTGGCCGTTCGAGTCCGTCGAGGCGGCGAGCGACGCGCTCGCCGCCGAGGGCTACCTGGCCGACCGGGCGCTCGCGCTCGCCGTCCATCTCGCGGTGGTCGCTCGAGCAGCCGTTGCTGCTCGAGGGCGAGGCGGGCGTGGGCAAGACCGAGGTGGCGCGAGCGCTGGCCGGCGGGATCGGCGCGCGCCTGATCCGCCTGCAGTGCCACGAGGGCATCGACCTGCACCATGCGCTCTACGACTGGGACTACCCGCGGCAGCTGCTGGCGCTGCGGGCGGCGGAGGCGGGCATCGACGAGGGCGAGCTGTTCTCGCGCGGTTCCTGCTGCGCCGGCCGCTGCTCGAGGCGCTCGAGGCCGGGGCCGACAGCCGGTGGTGCTGCTGATCGACGAGATCGACCGCGCCGACGACGAGTTCGAGGCGTTCCTGCTCGAGTTCCTGTCCGATTTCGCGGTCACCATCCCGGAGCTCGGCACGGTGACGGCCGAGCGTCGCCCGATCGTGATCCTGACCTCCAACCGGACGCGCGAGCTCCACGACGCGCTCAAGCGCCGCTGCCTCTACCACTGGATCGACTACCCGGATCCCGAGCGCGAGCGGGCGATCGTCCAAGTGCCCGGATCCCCGGCGTGCCGGAGGAGATCGCCGGCGCGGTGGTGGCGGCCGTGAGGCGTCTGCGCGAGCAGGGCGATCTGTACAAGCTGCCGGGCGTCGGCGAGACGCTGGTGTGGGCGCAGGCGCTGCTGGCGCTCGGCGACGAGGCCGACCTCGAGGAGACGCTGGGCGCGGCGCTGAAGGTGCACGAGGACGTGGTGCGCGTGCGCGAGCGAAGGGTGCTCGAGGGTGTCTGACGCGGTCATCCGCGCGCTTGAGCGCGCTGGCCGCTGCGCTGCGGGCGGAGGGTGTCCGGGTCGGGGTGGGGGAGCTGCTGGCGGCGCACCGCGCGCTGGCCGCGGTCGACAGCGCGGCCCGCGAGGATGCGCGGCTGGCGCTCCGGCGGTGCTGTGCTCGCAGCCACGGAGATCTGGAGCGGTTCGAGCGGGCCTTCCTCGCCGTGTTCGGGGAGGTCGCCGGGCGGCCGGCGCCGAGCGCTGGCCGAGCTGGGGACGATCGAGAAGTCGGTGCTGCCGCGGATCGCGGTTCCCGACGGCCGTCGTGCGCCGCGGGCCCGAGCTGGAGCGCGATGCCGTCCCGGCCGCCTGGAGCGAGGTCGAGCTGCTGCGCGAGCAAGGACTTCGCCGAGTACACCGAGGCCGAGATGGCGCTGGCCCGCGAGCTGATCGCGCAGCTGGCCCGGCGCGGGCCGATGCGGCTCTCCCGGCGCACGCGGCCGGTGCGCCGCCGCAGCCACGAGCCCGACCTGCGGCGCATGCTGCGGGCCTCGCTGCGCACCGCGGGCGAGCCGCGTGAGCGGCACTGGCGGGCGCCCAGCACGCGGCCCCGGCCGGTGGTGCTGGTGTGCGACGTCTCGGGCTCGATGGCGCCCTACGCCCGGATGCTGCTCCAGTACCTGCACGCCTGCGTGGCCGCCCGGCGCCGGGTGGAGGCGTTCGCGTTCGGCACGCGGCTGACCCGGATCACCCACGAGCTCGCCGGCCGCGACCACGACCGCGCGCTCGAGCGTGCCTCCGCGGTGGTCGTCGATTTCGCCGGCGGGACCCGGATCGGCGCTGCGCTGGCCGAGCTCAACCGGGTCGCACGGCCGGCGGCTGGGCGCGGCGCGGTGGTGGTGATCCTGTCCGACGGATGGGACCGAGGAGATCCGGAGCAGCTCGGCGTCGAGATGGCGCGGCTGCGGCGCAGCGCCCACCGGCTGGTGTGGCTGAACCCGCTGGCCGCCCATCCCGGCTACGAGCCGCTGACGCGGGGGATGCGGGCCGCGATTCCCCATGCCGACGAGCTGCTGGCAGGCAATACCCTGGAGTCACTGGAACACCTCGCCGAGACGCTGGAGGAGATGTGAAGGACGTAGCTTGAGCGAGGTCAGCGCGCGTGGTCGGAGCGCGGCGACCGGATCGCGCTGGCGACCGTGATCGACGTGCAGCGCTCAGCCCCGCGGCCGCCCGGGCGCGAAGATGGCGATCAACGAGCGAGGTGAGATCGCCGGCGCGCGTGTCCGGGGGCTGCGTCGAGGGCGCGGTGGTGGAGATCGCCGAGGGGGTGCTCGGCGGCGCGGCGCCCCGGCTGCAGTCCACTTCGGGATCGCCGACTCCGACGCCTGGGACGTCGGACTTGCCGTGCGGGGGGGAGATCGACGTGTGGGTGCAGGAGTATGCGCCCGGGCGGTTCGCGCGAGATCGCGCCGAGCCGGCGGACGGGCGGCCGAGGTGACGCTGCTCGAAGGGGCCGCGCCCGGGGCGAAGCTGCTGGTGGAGGCCGACGGGGCGAGTCCGGGTCGCTCGGTGCGCCCGAGCTCGACGACGAGGCGGCGAGGGCTCGCGAGCCGAGCTGCTGTGGGCCGAGCGCTCCGAGCGGCGCGGGCCGCTGTTCATCGACGTCGTCGCGCCGCGCCCCCGTCTGATCCTGTTCGGCGCCGTCGACATCGCCGCCGTCGCTGTGCACGCTGGCCCGCGGTGCCGGATGGCGGCCGTACGTGGTCGACCCGCGGGCCCGGTTCGCCACGCCCGAGCGCTTCCCCGACGCCGAGGAGGTGATCGCGGCCTGGCCCGAGGAGGCGTTCGCCCGGATCGGCGGCATCGATCCAGCCACCTCGATCGCGGTCCTGACCCACGACCCCAAGCTCGACGACGCCGCGCTGGCTCATCGCCCTGCGCTCGCCGGCGCGGTTCGTCGGGCGCGATGGGCTCCCGGCGGGCCCAGGCGGCTCGGCGCGAGCGGCTGCTGGCGGCCGGGTTCGGCGATGAGGAGCTCGAGCGGCTGGCGGCGCCCGCTGGGTCTCGACCTGGGCGCGGTCAGCGCGGAGGAGACCGCGCTGTCGATCCTGGCCGAGGTGGTGGCCGCGCGGCACGGTCGCGACGGCGGCCGGCTGGCCAGCGCGCGCGGCCGGATCCACGAGGTGCCGGGGCGACCGAGGTTGGGCGCGGAGGCCGAGCTGATCGGCGGCTTGATCCTGGCCGCCGGCGCCGGGAACCCGGCTTCGGGCTCCGAGCACAAACTGCTGGCCGAACTCGAGCGGGCGGCCGCTGCTCGAGCATGCGATCCGCGCCCAGTGCGCGGTGCCGGCGCTGGACCGCGTGGTGGTGGTGCTCGGGGCGCGGGCGCAGCCGAGGTGATGGCTCGGGTCGAGTTCGGACGCGCGGAGCCGGTGGTATGCCCGGATTGGGAGGCGCGGGCAGGCGGCGTCGCTGCGCTGCGGGATGGTCGCGCTTGAGCGGGGCCGACGAAGGTCGTCGTGACGCTCGGCGACGAGCCGCTGATCAGCGCCGAGGTCGTGGCGCTGTTCGTTCGGATCAGCCCGGCGGCGCGCGAGCGGTCTACCACGGCAGGCCGGGACATCCGGCCGTGCTCGGCCCCGCGCAGCTGCGCGCGCTCGAGTGGGCTGGGCGGGGACCGCGGTGCGCGCGCTCGCTGCTGACCGGACCGCGAGATCGAGTGCTCCGAGCTGTGTTCGGGCACTGACGTCGACACCCCCGAAGATCTGGAGGCGATCCGCGATGAAGCTAGAGCAGTCCTTTGAGGTCGCCGCCCCGCTCGAGCGGGTGTGGCAGGCGCTGATCGACGTCGAGCGGGTTGCGCCCTGCCTGCCCGGGCGCGCCGTCACCGGCCGCAACGACGACGGCACCTACAACGGCACGTTCACGATCAAGATCGGCCCGACCACCGCCTCCTACGCCGGCAAGCTCGAGATGCAAGAGTCGACGAGGCGCGCGCACAGGGCGACGATGCAGGCCAAGGCACCGACAAGCGCGGTCAGGGCGGCGCCAAGGCCACGATCGTCTCGTCGCTGTCGGATGCCGAAGGCGGCGGCACGCGCGTGTCGGTGGACACCGACTACCACATCACCGGCCGTCTGGCGCGGTTCGGCCGTGGCGGGATGATCGAGGACATCTCCGAGCGGCTGCTGCGGGAGTTCGCGGCGTGTCTGCAGACATCGCTGGCCGCGGACGGTGGCGGGGGGGAGGTAGCGGCCCAGGCCGAGCCGGTGGCGCTCTCGGACGACCGGGCCGAGCCGCCGGCGCCACCGGAGCCTCCGCCACCACCGGAGCCTCCGCCGCCACCGAGTCCCGCGGTCCCCCCGACACCCGCCGAGCCACTCGACGCCGGCGCACTCGTGGGCTCGGTGCTGTGGGAGCGGATCCGGCGCAATCCGGTGCCGGTCGCCTTCATGGCGGGTCTGCTGCTGGCGTTCGCCCTGCTGCGCGGTCGGCGGCGATGAGCGACCAGGCCGAGCGCGCGAGCATTTCCTGGCGCTCCACCAGCGCGACCGGCCGCTGCTGATCCCGAACCCGTGGGATGCGGGCTCGGCCAAGCTGCTGGCCTCGCTCGGCTTCGAGGCGCTGGCCACCACCAGCAGCGGGTTCGCAGCGACGCTGGGCCGTCTCGATGGCTCGGTGACGCGGTCCGAGGCGCTCGCCCACGCCGCGACGATCGTGGCCGCCACCGATCTGCCCGTCTCGGCCGATCTCGAGAACGCCTTCGCCGACGAGCCGGCCGGGGTGGCCGAGACCGATCGGGCGGGCGATCGAGACCGGGCTGGCGGGTTGCTCGGTCGAGGACTTCAGCGGCGAGGGAGATCGATCTACGAGCCGGGGCTGGCGGCGGAGCGGGTGGCCGCCGCGGTCGAGGTGGCCCATCGGGGACCGGTCCACCTGGTCGTGACCGCCCGCGCCGAGAACCACATCCACGGCCGGCCGGACCTCGGGGACACGATCGCCCGGCTGAAGGCCTATGACGAGGCCGGCGCCGACGTCCTCTACGCGCCCGGCCTGGTCGATACCGAGCACATCCGTGCCGCGGTCGAGGCGGTCGGCCGGCCGGTCAACGTGCTGGCGCGCCGGGGCGCGCCGTCGGTCGCGGAGCTGGGGGCGCTCGGGGTGAAGCGGATCTCGGTCGGTGGCGCGTTCGCGTTCGACGCGCGTGGGGGCGCTGGTGGAGGCGGCGGAGGAGCTGGCGCAGCAGGGGACCTACGGGTTCACAGAGCGGGCGGCTCGAGGTGTCCGCGCCGCCCGCTCCGCGTTCGCGTCCTAGCTAGGCGGTTAGGAAGAAAAACCTTCCCAAGCCCCGGCGATACACAGCGCAACCTGCGCGGGCCCTCGAGGTAGAGCCCAGACTCGAGTCCACCGCCGGCGCTAGCCGCCGGTGAACGCCGGCGGCCGCTTCTCCACGAACGCCGCCGCGCCCTCGATGAAGTCGTTCGAGCGCCCGAGCGCGTGCTGGAGCTCGGCCTCGAGGTCGAGCTGGCCGTCGAGGTCGCCGTAGATGAACCGGTTGAGCGCCTGCTTGAGCTCGCGTAGGAGCGCGTCGGCCCGGCGGCCAGCCGCTCGACGAGCGCTTCCGCCTCCGCCATCAGCCGGTCGTCGGGGTGGACCCAGTTGACCAGTCCCCAGTCGAGGGCCTGGGCGGCGGGCACGCGCTCGCCGAGCAGCGCCATCTGGAACGCGCGCGCCTTGCCGACCGACGGCGGCACGAACGCGGTCGAGCCGCCGTCGGGCATCAGCCCGATGTTGACGAAGGCCAGGCCGAAGAACGACGACTCGGCGGCCATCACCAGGTCGCAGGCCAGGGCCAGCGAGCAGCCGATGCCCACCGCGGGGCCGTTGACCGCCGCCACCACCGGCTTGGGCAGCCGGCGGATGCCGGCGATCGCCGGGTGGTAGAAGTCGTGGAGCTCGTGCCTGATGTCGGGCATGCCGTCATCGGCGGGCTCAAATCCCGCCTTCAGGTCGGCGCCGGACGAGAACCCGCGGCCCGCGCCGGTGACCAGCACCGCCCTGACGTCGTCCTGCGCGGCCTCGTTCTCGATCACCTGTCTCAGCTCCCGGCCGAACTCGGGGGTCCACGCGTTGAGCGTCTCCGGCCGGTTCAGCGTCAGCTTGCCGACGGCGCCGGACTGCTCCCAGATCACCGTGTCGTAGCTCAACTGGAGCGCTCCTTTAGCTTGGCCATCAGCCTTCGTGCGCGCGTTGAAGGCGCCCTTCAGGGCCTTGTCCGCGGCAGAGCCGTCGGGCGGCATCATCCCGATCTGGCGGGCGTACTGCATCTGATCGAAGACGACGAAGTTCGAGACGACCTTCCCGTCGCGCAGGACGAAGTGGTCGATGCCGTCGATCTCGATTCGCTTATGGGTCGGCTCGATCCCCAGCACCGGCCCCTCGTGGGTGCCGGTCAGATGCCACTGGACGAACACGTCATCGCCATGCCGGTGACCGCCACCGGCTCCATGTGGAAGTCCGGGAGGGCGGTGAAGATGTCCTTGAAGTACTCGGCGATCTCTTCGGGTCCGCGGCACGTGCGGTCCGGGAAGCGCTCGACGGTGGCGTCGGTCCAGAACTGCCTGAGCGGCTCGACGTCGTGCTGATTGAGCATCTCGAACGACCAGCGGATCAGCTCGGCGTTCGAGGCGTTGGTGGGTGGGCTTGTGGTGGTCATGAGCGGGATCCTATGCCGCCGCGCGCAGAGTCCGCAGCGGCGGGCGCTCAACGGGCGCGCCACCGACCGCGCGGGGGCCGTCACCGTCGAGCGCCAGGAACGTGGCCGGGAGCGGCCCGCGGATCCGGCCCTCGCGCTCGAGCCGGGACGCCACGGCCTGGAGCACCGCGTACGCCATCGGCCCGAGGTCCCGCAGCGGCTGATGCGCGTTCTGGCGCACGTCGAGGTCGACCTGGGCCAGGCGCGTCCAGGCCGACCGCGTCGTAGGCGTCGAGCAGCAGGGCGATGTCGACGCCGTAGCCGGTGACGAACGGCAGCCGCTCGAGCAGCTCGCGCCGGGCAGCAATCTCGCCCGCCAGCGGCTGCTCGACCGCCGCCAGCTCGGGATAGAACAGGTTCAGCAGCGGCCGGGCGGTCAGCTCGGTGACGCGGCCGCCGCCCTCCGGCAGCGTCAGCTCGCCGACCCGGAACGGCCGGCGGTAGAAGCCCTTGACGAACGCGATGCCGGGCTCGCACAGCAGCGGGCCCAGCAGCCCGGCGCGAAGTGGGCGCCGAAGTCCTCGGAGTCGGCGTCGAGGAAGCAGACGACGTCCCCGGTCAGCACCCGCAGCGCCCGCCACATCGCGTCGCCCTTGCCGAGCACCGGGCCGAGCTCGGGGCATCAGCTGCTCCTGGTCGTGGACCTCGGCCCCGAGCGAGCGGGCGATCTCGGCGGTGCCGTCGCTCGAGTTGTCGACGACCACGACCTGATCGACCGACCCTGGCTCGCGCAGCGGCAGCAGCTGCTCGAGGATCGGGCCGATCGTGGCGGCCTCGTTGCGCGCCGGCAGGCACACCGACACCGAGCGCGCTCGCGCCGAGGCTGCGCAGCGCCGAACTCGGCGTGGCGTGAAGGTGTTGCTCCGGTGCCAGGAGCGCGCTCGGACGGACATCCTCACAGAGGATGCCAGGCGCGCTCACAGCCGCGCGGTCAGGAGCGCGGCGCTCGGCTGCGCAGCGCCCACGTCGGCGTCGCCGAAGCGCTCGCGCACCGCCGCGGCGCTGCGCTCGTGGTCGTAGGCGACGCGGCGGTGCTCGACCGCGCCGTCGTCGCCGGCCAGGCGCGTAGGCCGCGCGCGGGTCGCCGTCGAGCGGCATCCCGACGCTGCCCGGGTTGAGCAGCTCGACGCCGTCCGGGCGCGTACGCGGCGGAACTGGAGGTGGGTGTGGCCGAACACGACCCGGCGCTCGCCGGCGCCGCCAGCAGCTCGTCGTCGTCCTCGCCGGGCTCGGGCAGGAACGACGCGAGATCGGACACGCGGCGAGGCGTGGCAGTAGCGGACGCCGTCGATCACGAGCTGCTCGGGCAGACGCCCGAGCTCGGCGGCGGTCTCCGGCGCCGAGCGCGTCGCGGCAGTCGGCGATCGCCCGCTGCAGCAGCTCGTCGTCCGGACCGGCCTGATCCGGGAACGCGCTCCAGCGGTCGACGTTGCCGCGGATCCAGCGTCGCGGCTGGGCAGCTCGCGCAGGGCCTCGACCGTCTCGGCCGGCCAGGGCCCGAACAGCGCGTAGTCGCCCCCGAGCAGGAACCGCGTCGGCGCCGGCGCCGCGAGCGTCCTCGAGCACCGCCTCGAGCGCCGGCAGGTTGCCGTGGACGTCGTACAGGAGCGCCAGCGGCGGCACAGCATCAGTAATACCATCGAGATGCCGTGGAGGTGGTAGGCGCCGAGGCTGACGCTTCGCTACGCCGCCGGCGCCGACGCGCCCGCGCTGTTCGCGCTGGGCTCCGATCCGAGGTCACCCGGTTCTTCTCCTGGGGCCCGTACACGTCGATCGAGCAGGCCGAGGCGTACATCGCCGGGCTGGCAGGCGAGCGGGAGCGGGGCGAGCGGCTGGACTTCCTGATCGTCGATCGGAGCGGGGGCCCGCTCGGCGTGACCGGGCTGACCGAGCTCAGCCGCCGCGACCGCCGCGCGGTCGTCGGCACCTGGCTGGGGCGGGCGCACTGGGGCCGGGCGCCAACCGCGAGTCCAAGGCGCTGATCGCGCACCTGGCCTTCGCCGTGCTGGGGCTCGAGCGGCTCGGCGCGTACGCCGATCTCGACAACCCCCGCTCGCAGGCGGCGCTGAGCCGGCTCGGCTTCCAGCGCGAGGGCGTGCTGCGCCGCTGGCACCGCCACGGCGAGCGGGTCCACGACGTGATCCTCTACTCGTGGCTGAAGGAGGAGTGGCAGGCGCTCGCCGCTGGCCGGCGTCGCCGGTCGAGGTGTCGCGGCGAGCCGCCGGCGGCGTTCGTGTGCCGGGCTCAGCTCCGCCGCTGCTCCCAGCTGAAGCCGCGCACCGCGAGCCAGATCCCCAGCGCCGCCCACACGGCGATCACCCCCAGCGCGCTGATGTTCGTGCTGAGCGAGGTGCCCTTGACCATCGCGCCCGAGAGGCCGTCGATCAGCTGCTTGAGCGGCAGCGCCTGGGCGATCTTGCGAGGAACGCCGGCGCGCTGCTCGAGTCGAACACGTAGAACGAGACGAAGATCACCGGCAGGAACACCGCGTTGACGTAGGCGGCGGTCGACTCGAAGTTCGGGATCGCGTGCGAGAAGGCGACTCCCAGGGAGGCGAAGCAGACCACGCCGGCGGCCACGAACACGACCAGCTCGCCCAGTCGCGGCGGCCAGCCGGTGCCGAAGAACACGCGGCCGGCGACCGTGATGATCGCGATCTGCAGCGCGGTGTTGGTGACCGCGTTGCCGGCGATCCCGACCAGGTAGGAGATCGTCGGCATCGGCGTGCCGCGGATGCGCTTGAGCACGCCCTGCTCGCGCAGGAAGGCGATGTTGTAGGCGAGCGCGGTGAACGTCGTCGACATCACGCTCATCCCGGCGATCCCCGGCACGAGCACGTTCAGGTCGTGCTGGTTGCCGTGCAGGATCGCGCCGAAGAAGGCCAGGAACAGCAGCGGCAGCAGGAAGTTGAAGAACGCGGCGCTGGGGTTGCGCCAGAACAGCCTGCGCTCGAGCCGGTACTGGCGCCAGGCGAGCGACACGGCCTCAGGCATCGGCCGACCCTCCGCGGTGAGCTCGAGGTAGACGTCCTCGAGCGTCGGCCGGGTCACGGTCAGCCCCTCGAGCCGCTCCCCGCGCGCCAGCGCGGCCGCGGTCAGCTCGTGCAGCAGCGTGGTCGGGTCGTCGGTCTCCTGCTCGATCAGCCTCGCCGTCGCCGTTGCGGTAGGCGACCCGGTAGGGCGCGGCCGGTCGCCGGCGCCGAGCTCCTGCGGGGCGCCCTCGACCGAGGATCCGGCCGTCCTTGATGATCGCCACCCGGTCGGCGAGCGCCTGGGCCTCGTCGAGGTAGTGGGTGGTGAGCAGGACGGTCTTGCCGAGCGCCCTTGAGCGAGCGGATCGTCTCCCAGGCGTTGCGCCGCGCCGCCGGGTCGAAGCCGGTGGTCGGCTCGTCGAGGAAGATCAGCTCGGGATCGCCGACCAGCGCCAGCGCCAGGTCCAGCCGCCGCAGCTGCCCGCCGGAGAGCGTCCGCGCCAGCGCGTCCTCCTTGCCCTCCAGCCCGGTGAGCGCGATCACCTCGTCGACGTCGCGGGGGTGGGGGTACATGCGAGGCGAAGTGGCCGAGCGCCTCGCGCACCTTGATGTGGCGGTAGATGCCGGTGCTCTGCAGCACGATCCCGACCCGGGCAGCGCAGCGCGCGGGAGCGGTCCCGGGTCGATCCCGAGCACGCTCACCTCGCCGGCGCGTGCGCTCCCGGTAGCCCTCGAGGATCTCGACCGTGGTCGTCTTGCCGGCGCCGTTGGGCCCGAGCAGGCCGAACACCTCGCCCGGCGGACCTCGAAGTCGATCCCGCGGACGGCCTCGAAGTCGCCGTAGGTCTTGCGCAGCCCTTGGACCTGGATCGCTGCATCGTCCATGCCACGGATGATGCCAGCGTCGGACCGCGGGTCGATACTTCGCGCGCAAGTGCGCAGGCGTTCTCAAGCTCCCGGCCGTACCGGCGCCTGCTCGCTCGCCTACGCGCTGAACGAGCTGGCCTGGTCGATCGGGTCGCTGGCGCTGGCGGTGCTGGTCTACCGCCGCACCGGCAGCGCGGTCGGCGCGGCCGCCTTCTTCCTGGCCGCGCAGTTCGTGCCCGCGCTGATCTCGCCGGCGCTGGTGGCCCGGCTCGACCAGCGCGCCGCCGCGGCGGGTGCTGCCGGTCGCTGTACGCGCTGGAGGCGCTGGCGTTCGTCGGCTCTGGCCTGGCTGGCCGCGCACTTCGTCGCTCGCCCCGCTGCTGGTCGCTGGCCGTGCTCGACGGCGTGCTCGCGCTCGACGCGCCCGGCCGCTGGCCCGGGCCGCCACGGTGGCGCGTCACCGCGCCCCGCGGACCTGCTGCGCGAGGGCAACGCGCTGCTCAACGCCGCGTTCTCGGTGTGCTTCATGGCCGGGCCGGCGATCGGGGCGCTGCGTCGTGGTCGCTGGCGGTACGACCGCGGCGCTGCTGGTCGACACGGGCCTGTTCGCGGCGATCGCGCTGACGCTGGCGACCGCCCGGGGGTCTCCCGGCCAGCCGCCACCGGCCGGGCCCGGCCGCGGCCGGCTGCGCGCCGCGCTGCGCCGATGCCCGCGCGCCGAGCCCGCGATCCGGACGCTGCTGGGTCTGTCCAGGGCGTCGCGACTCGTGTTCTTCACGATCTCGATCCCGGTGGAGGTGGTGTTCGCGCAGCACACGCTGCACAGCGGGCGCGGGCGGCTACGGAGCGCTGCTGTCCGCCTGGGGAGCGGGCGCGGTCGTCGGCAGCGCGTCTACGCCCGCTGGCGCCGGCGTGCCCGAACCGCGGCGCTGATCGCGCTCGGGGCGGTCCGCTCGGCGTCGGCTTGCTGGTCGATGGCCGCCGCGCCGACGCTGGCCGTGGCGATCGCCGGGCGCGGCGCTGGCCGGGCTGGCCAACGGGATCGAGGCGGTCGCCGTCCGCACCACGCTGCAGGAGCAGGTCGAGCAGAGCTGGATGGCGATGATGATGAGCCTCAACGAGTCGCTGTTCCAGGCGGTGCCGGGCTGGCGGATCCTCCTCGGGGGCGCGCTCGCGGCGCTGGCGGGCCCGCGTGCCGCGCTGGCCGTGGCCGCGGGGGGCACTGCTGGTCGCCGTCGGAGTGTGGTTCGCGCTGGCCCGCGCGGGCTGGCGCCGGTGCTCGCTGGTGGCGCCGCGCGAAGCGCCCGAGCGCTCCGCCCAGCGGGCTCGCCGCCGGCGCCGCGCCAGGCGGTAGCGTTCACGCCACCGTGCGCCGCGCCTGCATCGACATCGGCTCGAACACGACGCGGTTGCTGGTCGCGCGAGTGCGAGCGAGGGCGGCTGCTCGAGGTCCACCAGGAGCGGGCGTTCACCCGGATCGGCCGGGGCCTGCTGGCGCGAGGGCGCGATCGCCGAGGCGAAGATCGCCGAGGTGGTCGAGGTGGTCAGGGCGCAGCTCCGGACCGCCCGCGCGCTCGGCGCCGAGCGAGATCACGGCGTGGCCACGGCGGCCATCCGCCGGGCGGCCAACGGGCCGGCGCTGGTCGAGGCGATCCGAGCGGGCGTGCGGGCTGCAGATCGAGATCCTGTCCGGCGAGCGAGGAGGCGCGGCTGGCGTTCCTGGGTGCCGCCGGCACGCTCGGGCATCGCGCCGGCGAGCAGCCTCGGCGTGGTCGACGTCGGCGGTGGCTCCTCGGAGCTCGTGGTCGGCACCGCCCCCGACACGTCGAGCTGGTGCAGATCCTTCGGCGTGGGCTCCGGCGACCTCGCCGATCGCTGCCTGCGCTCCGATCCGCCCGCGCCGGCCGAGCTCGGCCGGGCCCGCGCGCACGTGGCGGACGCGCTGGCGGGGATCGAGGCGCCGCATCCCGCCGAGGCGGTGGCCGTCGGGGGCAGCGCGGCCTCGCTGCGCCGGCTGGCGGGGCCGCGTGCTCGACGACGAGGCCTTCGCTCGCGCGCTCGGCTGCTGCTGCAGCGCGCGCGCGAGCGAAATGGCGCGCCGCGTTTGCGCTCGATGTCGAGCGGGTGCGGCTGCTGCCGGCCGGGCTGCTGATCCTGCAGGCGGCCTCCGAGCGCTTCCGGCCGCCGCTCGCAGATCGGCCGCGGCGGCGTGCGCGAGGGCGTGCTGCTGGAGGCCGGCCAGATGAGCCGCGGCGGCCGAGCCCGCCGCTGCCGCCGCGCGAGGCGCTGGCCGAGATCCGCGTGCGCGCGCCCACGCGCGGCAACCGCCGGCTCGAGCAGCTGCTCGACGCGGTCAACGCCGACGAGCAGGTGAAGGCGTGGTGGCACGTCTCGGCCGTCAATGCCACCCGCCGGCTGCGGCATGAGCGATCACTCCTGGGTCCACATCCAGATCGTGCTCAACATCGGCCTGCGGCTGGCGCGGCTGCTGTTCCGCCGCGGCGTCGTCGCCGAGCGTCGTCGCCGACTACGGGCTGAGCGAGCGCGACGCCGAGGTGGTGATCGCGGCCGGCTGCCTGCTGCACTGCGTGGGGATGTCGATCCACCGCGACGACCACGAGCGCTACAGCCTGTTCCTGACCGCCGACAAGCTCGGCGTCGCTGCTGGCACGGCGCCTACGAGGAGCCCGAGCGCTCGATCATCGTCGCCGAGACGCCTGCACGCGATCATCGGGCACCGTCGCAACGGGTGCGCCGTTCACGATCGAGGCGGGGATCGTGCGCGTGGCCGACGCGCTGGACATGGCGCGCGGGCGCTCGCGGGTGCCGTTCGAGGCCGGCCACAGAACATCCACTCGCTGTCGGCGTACGCAGATCGAGGAGGTGAAGATCTCGCCCGGCCGCGACCGCGCGGTGCGGGTCGAGATCGCGATGTCGAACAGCGCCGGCATCTTCCAGGTCGACGAGCTGCTGGCGACCAAGCTGCGCGGCTCGGGGCTCGAGGAGCACATCGAGGTGATCGCCCGGATCGAGGCCGAGCACGAGCAGCGGCTGATCCCGGTGTTCCGGATCTGACCGTGCGGGCGCTCCAGGCCGTCTCCCGCCGGGCGCGGATGGTCAGGCACCGCGGCGACGCCGTCGAGTGCCCGATCTGCGGCCACAGCTTCGACCGCTTCCGCGACGACTGGAACCGCCCCGGAGCGCTGTGCTGGCGGTGCGGCTCGCACGAGCGCCACCGCGCCCTTTGGCTCTACCTCGAGCTCCATCCCGACCTGCTCGGGGGCGCCTCATCGCTTCTTCATTTCGCGCCCGAGTGGTGCTTGGAGCACCGCCTGCGGGCGATTCCCGGCCTGCGCTACGTGACCGCCGACTTGGTGCCGGGCGCGGCCGACCTCGCCCTCGACATCACCCGGCTCGAACTCGAAGACGGCGCCTTCGAGGCGATCCTCTGCAGCCACGTGCTCGAGCACGTGGAGGACGACCGCGCCGCGATGGGCGAGCTCCACCGGGTGCTGGCTCGCGGGGGCTGGGCGATCGTGATGGTCCCGCTCGACCTCGACCGCTCGGAGACCTACGAGAACCCCTCCGTCCGCACCCCGGAGGCGCGCGAGCTCGAGTTCTGGCAGTCAGACCACGTGCGCCTCTATGCCCCCGATATCGCTCTGCGGCTGGGTGCGGCGGGGTTCGATGTGACGCTGTCGACCCCCGCTCGTTGACCTGGGCCCCGAGCGCGCGCAGCGCAACGGCCTGCTGGCGATCGACGAGATCTTCTTGTGCCGAAAGGGGTAGCACTAGTCGGTGCTCCCCAAGGACGCCGTGACCATCACCCCCTACCGGGACGGGCCCCTGCTCGTGCGCGGGCCGGTCAGGCTGACCTCCGCCGACGGACAGCCAATCGAGACCGACCGCGACCCGATCGCCCTGTGCCGCTGCGGCAAGTCGCGCCTGAAGCCGTTCTGCGACGGGACGCACAAGACGATCGGCTTTCGCGCGCCGGCCCGGTGAGGCGAGGCCGGGGGACCGCGGCTCGCCCGGGCGGGACCGCGGCGCCGTCGAGGCGGCCGCCCGGATCGCCCGGGTCGGCCCCTTCCAGGTCGCACCAGTTTCAGGTTCGTCAAAAGAGGTCGCTATACGACCCAAAATGACGAGTCCTCCCCTGGAGTCCCGCAAAACGCCCGGGCCGCCGCCCCGCCCGGCCGCGCCGGCCCGCGGCCGCCCACGAACGCCCGGGCCGCCGCCCCGCCCGGGCGCGCCCGCCTCAGCCCGACGCCACCGCCGCCGGCTCCAGCAGCGAGCTCCGGCCCTCTTCCCAGGCCCGCAGCAGATGCACGCACCAGCGATCGTCGAGGAACGCCAACGCTCGGGCACCCCACAAGACAGACGCGCACAACGCGGGCTCATCGCGGACCAGCCCGCCCGCCAGGTCGACGGCGGCCACGTTCTCGTGCACCGCGTCGGCGACCACGTGCTCGTCGAAGAACAGGGTGGCCTCGCCCTCGTAGCCGAGCCGGCGCAGCCCCTCGCCGTAGCGGCGGTTGGGGATCGAGGAGGTCATCTCGAACAGGGCGAGGTGGCCGACGATCGCGCCGCGCAGGCGCCGGTGCAGGCCGCACAGCGACATCAGGTTGACCGTGGCCAGGGTGATGCCGGGGATCTGCTCGAGGTACGCGCCGTACTCGCGGTCGAGCCCGACGGCGGCCATCGCACGGGCGAACAGCTCAGCGTGAACCCACTCAGCTACGCCCGCGGCCATACTCGTCGGTCTGGATCTCGATCAGCGCCGCCTTGGGCGAGCCCGATAGGCGCGGGATCGCCCAGGAGTGGGGGTCGGCTTCCTTGAGCTGATAGGCGGAGCGATGGACCATGAACTCGCGGACCTGCTCGATCGTGGCCGACGTGCGGATATGGCCCGAGAGCGAAGGCCCCTCTTGCTCGGCGATCGCCCGCAGGGCGAGGTCCATCTCGTCGGGCGTCACCGACTCGCACTCGAGCGGCACGGCCTCCAGCAGCGCCGACTCGAAACGGTCCTCCAAGGTCTCTCGCAGCCCGAGCAGCGAGGGCTCCCATTCCCAGCGCTCGTCCACCCCGGGCAGGCCGCGGTAGTGGAGCTCGTAACACAGATACAGCGCCAGCTGGAGGTCCTCGTCCTCGAGCGGACGCTCGAAATCGGGGAGCGCAGCCGCACCGAGCTGGTGGCGCTCGCGCGCGAACGCGTCCACGAGCAGCTCACTGATCGGGCCGCGTGGGGTGGGCAGCCTCCGCGCCATGAAGGCAACCTACCCGTCTAGGAGGTCAGGAACCGTTCGCTCAGCCAGGCTGCAACCGCGTGTATGCCCCCGTCCGCGGCGACCTGGCGCTGCGTCATGGCGCCGTTCTGAGCGCTCAGCTCGCCGGCCCGCCGCAGCGGTGCCGAACCCCCGAGGCGGGCCGCGTACGGCTCAAGCGCCTCCAGGAGCTCCTCCAGGCAGCGCCGGGTCCCCACCGGCTCGCCGCCCTCCATGCTGGCCATCGTTCCCTCGACGCCGAACCGGCAGGCTGACCAGGCGTTCTCGTCGATCTGCCAGGCTCGGCGCCACCGGCAGCTCTTCACCTCCGTCATGACGCTCCCCGAGCCACGCGCACAACGCCTGCGCGACGGCGGCGACCGCGGCCGCGTCGGCGACCGTGCTCTGGCCATCGGGGACCCGGAACTCGATCGTGCCGTAGCGCCGGTGCAGCCGCAGCTCCCACCACCAGGCGCGAGCGTCGGGGAAGGCGCCCGAGCGAGCGCCCCAGTCCAATGTCTCCGCGTAGTCCTCCCAGCTCCGCAGAGGCGGCGGCACACCCTGGCGCGGGAGCAGCTGGCTGATCTTCGGCCGGATCGAAGCCAGGCCGGTGTCGCGCCCCTCGTAGAACGGGGCATTGGCGGCGAGCGCGGCCAGCAGCGGCAGGTAGGAGCGGGCGGCGTTGTAGACGGCCAGGGCCCGGCCCGCGTTCCCGATCGCCACGTGGACCTGCAACGCGCACACCTGCTGGCGGCTGGCGATGGCCCCGAACTGCTCGATCGTGTGCTGGTAATGGGGCAGTGCGTTGAGCTCGCCCGCCCCCGGGCTGAACGGATGCACCCCGGCGCACGCGAGCCAGACCAGGCCGTCAGCCCGCTCGGCCAGGGATCGGCGGCCTTCCAGCAGCATCTGGGCCGCGTCCACCACGCTCGAGCACGGCTGCGTGGTGATCTCGATCTGCGCGGCCGGGAGCTCGAGCTTGAAGCGGATATCGCCACCGAGACGGTCAAGGACGTCGACTGCCCGCGGCGCCAGTTCCAGCGAGGAGGGGTCGAGCAGCATGACCTCGTCCTCGAAGCCCACCGTGTAGGCGGTGGAACCGTCGAATGAGGCCCGCAGCGCGTCTGCCGAGAGCGTCTCTCCTGGCTTCAGACCGGTCACGTTTGTCCGTTCGCCTCTGCGGATAAACATCCCGCGCGGTGCGACTACTGCCCCTACCAGGAGTTTTTCAACCGATCAGCGACACACGTTGGCTGGCCGAGCAGATGGTCGCGCATGGGGTCCAGCCGAAAACCAAGGTGCTCGATCTCTGCACCGGCAGCGGTTTCCTGGCTGTGACCGCGGCCGTGCACGGATCACGCCACGTCACCGCGATCGACGTCTCGCGCAAATCGATCGCGTCCGTCCGCCTCAACGCCGCGCTCAACCGGGTCACGGTGCGGGCGCTCCGGGGCAACCTGTTCGAACCCGTAGCCCAAGAGCGCTTCGACCTCATCGTCTCGAACCCGCCCTATGTTCCCAGTCGGACCGACGCGCTGCCGACCAGAGGCATCACCCGCGCCTGGGACGCGGGACGAAACGGCCGCGCCTTCATCGACCGCATCTGCGCCGAGGTCGCCGATCACCTCAACGCCCGCAGGCGTCCTGCTGATGGTCCAGAACGCGCTGGTCGGCGAGCAGGAGACGATCGAGGCGCTGGCCGGCCTGGGGCTCGAAGCGACGGTCGCCTTCCGCCACCTCGGCGGACTCGGTCCGCGCTTGGCCGAGCTGCGCGCCCAGGGGCGCCTGCACTCAGACGAGGACGAGGTCCTGATCGTCCGCGCCCAGGCCGCCGCAGCCGATCACCAATGGACGCCGCGCATCAGGTGCGCGAGCGCGACCTGCTCGGTCGAGGCCCGTTCCTCGACCCCCTTCTCGCCCCGAGCCGCGGCGGAGTCGGGAAACACCTTGTAGGCGGTCGAGAGGATCTGGTCGACCGCCTTGGGGAACAGGGCGTAGGCCACTTCCCCGAACGTGCCCAGCCGGGTGTTGATCTGCTTCGGCTTGGCCCGGATCGCCTCGCAGATCAGGTCGGCCGCCTCGTCGGGGGAGATCGTGGGGAAGCTGTCGTACATCTTGGTCGGCGCGATCATCGGGGTGCGCACCAGCGGCATGTGGATGGTGGTGAAGTGGACGTTGTCGCCGATCGTCTCCGAGCCGACGACGCGCGTCCACGCGTCGAGCGCCGCCTTCGAGGCGACGTAGGCGGAGAACCGTGGCGGGTTGGTCTGCACGCCGATCGAGGAGACGTTGACGATCAGCCCCGAGTGGCGCTCGCGCATGTGGGGCAGCAGCCCCATGATCAGCTTGATCGTGCCCAGGTAGTTGAGCTTGATCGTCCGCTCGTAGTCGTGGAAGCGCTCGTAGGAGAGCGCGACCGAGCGACGGATCGAGCGGCCGGCGTTGTTGACCAGGACGTCCACCGCGGGATGCTCGGCCAGGACCTGACGGCACAGCTCGTCGACCGCATCGGGCTCTGACACATCGGCCGTATACGCATACGCCGTGCCGCCCATGTCCTCGATCTGGCGCTTGGTCTCCTCGAGCTTGTCGGAGCTGCGCGCCACCAGCAGGGGGATGCCGCCCGCGCGGGCGATCTTCATCGCCGCCGCCCGTCCGATCCCGCTCGAAGCGCCCGTGATCAGCACCGTCTTGCCGTTCACCGCCCCTTCGAAGCTGCGGTCCTTGAACAGGTCGGGATCGAGGTTGCGCTCCCAGTAGTCCCACAGCTTGGTCGCGTAGCCCTCGAGCGGCGGCACCGCGATCTCGCTGCCCTCGAGCGCCCGCTCGGCGTCGCGGGTGTCGAACTCGGCCGTCAGCCCGACGTAACCGATCACCTCCTCGGGGATCCCCAGGTCGGCGAGGATCGCCCGCCGGACGCCGCGCCCCGCCGGCAGCTGCATGAGCATCGAGAACGTGCCCTTGGGCAGCGCCTGGAGCAGCCGCGAGTCGATGCGCATCGACAGCTTGGGGGCGTGGGCGGCCTCGGCGAAGGCGTTGATCACCTCGCCCGAGCGCTGGCGCTTGGGGTTGCAGAGCTGGAACGCCTGGCCGTCCAGGCCGGGCTCCTGGGCGATGTGGTCGATCGCCGCGGCGACGTAGTCGACCGGGACGATGTTGGTGTAGCCGACCTCGGGCCCGACGAGCGGAAACCAGCCCGGGAGGTAGTGGCGGGCCAGCTTGATCGCGGTGAAGAAGTAGTAGGGACCGTCGATCTTGTCCATCTCGCCCGTGTGCGAGTTGCCGACGACGATCGAGGGGCGGTACACCCGCCAGGGCACGGCCAGCTGGGTGCGAACGATCTTCTCGGCCTCGAACTTCGTCTGGTGGTAGGGGTGGTCAAGCTTCTGGCCCTCGTCGAACATGTCCTCGCGGAACAGCCCCTCGTACTTTCCGGCCACGGCAATCGAGGAGACGTGGTGAAAGCGCCCGACCCGCAGCGCATTGGCCAGTTCCACGGCGTGGCGGGTGCCCTCGACGTTGGCCAGCCGGTTGCGCTCCTCATCGGCCGCCATGTCGTAGCTCGCGGCCAGGTGGAAGAAGTGATCGATCTTGCCCGCCAGCTGCTCGATCGTCTCCTCCGCGACTCCCAGCCTCGGCTCGGCCAGGTCACCCACCAGCGGCTTGACGAGCTCGGCCGCAGCGGGCACCACCGGGGCCCACTTCTCCTGGATCAGCGCGTCGAGCCGCTCGCGCGACCCGGGGCGCACGAGCACGTAGCGATACCCCTCGCGCCCCAGGAGCCGTTCGAGCAGGTGCCGACCGATGAACCCGGTCGCCCCCGTGACGAATGACGCCATCGCCGGACTAGGTGACTACCAGCCGCCGCGCCAGTCGACGTTCGCCGCCCGCCGCTTGGCCGCGTCCATCTTCGCGTGCTTGCGGCGGTCAAGCCGCCTCTGGATGAGCGAGAAGACGAGGATGAGGGCGGGGAAGAACAGGATGGTCAGGAACATCGCGTTCGTGATCACCTTGTCGTTGGTCTCCCCGTACCAGCCCTGACCGCCGGTGGAGGCCGAGGCGGCCGGGGCGCCCACCAGCACGACGACGATCAGCGTCATCAGCGCGGCCATGATCCGAGTGCGGCGCATCTGACGCCAAGCCTACCGAATGCCCGCGGCGTTCTCCACGCTCTCAGAGGAGCCGGCGGGGCGTTCCCCGGCGCCCACGGCGGCGATCGCCTCGAGCAGCGCCGGGTTGTATTTCTCGGGGTGGATGGCGATCTCGAGGTGGGTGATGGGCGACTCGAACACCTGCGCGCGGGCGCCTGCGGCCAGCTCGCGCTGCTTGTGCACGGGGACGAGCTCGTCGCGAGTGGTGATCAGCACCGCCACCGGCGGGCGCACGCTGCCCAGCCACGGCCGCGAGTCGAACCGGCCGAGCTCGCGTCCCGCCTCGGCGAGGTCGCGGGCCTGGTGGCGCAGCAGCTCGGACTCGACCCACACCGTCCGCTCGTTCTCGCGCATCCCCGCCTGCCGGAGCCCGCGGCGCCACGCCGTCCGCGGCGCCAGCGAGAGGAACAAGCCCATCAGGCCCAGCGCCCGGAAGCGGCGGCGGGTCGCAGCGTCCTGCCAGTGCTGGGCGGTGCCGCTGAGCACCACCCCCTGACACACGTCGGGGTGCTCGTGGGCCACCAGCTGGGCGATCGCCCCGCCCATCGAGTACCCGACCACGACCGCGGGCGCCAGCCCGAGCTGGCGGAGCACCGCGGCGGCGTCGGCGGCGCAATCGGACAGCCGGAACGGGACCACCGCGCGCAGGCCTCGGCCGTGGCCGCGGTGGTCGATCGCCAGCACCCGGTACCCGGCTTCGATCAGATCGCCGTAGGCGGCCGCCCAGTTCATGTCGGCCGTGGCCATCCACCCGTGGAGCAGCATCAGCGGCGGCCCGTCGCCGCCGGTGTCCCGGATGAAGAACTCCCCGCGGTCGGGAACGCGCACCGTCCGCGCCGGCGGCATCTCGATCGGAGGGACGGGTGGCCACTTAGGCGGACGCACGGGGTCGATCCTACCCCTGGTGTTCCTACCATCACCCAAATGGCCGTAGTCATCGCATCCGACCTCGGCAAGGACATTGCCGGAGAGCCGCTACTGCGCGGGATCTCGTTCAAGCTCGAGCGGCGCGACCGGATGACCCTGTCCGGGCGAAACGGCGCGGGCAAGACGACGCTCCTGCGGATGCTGGCCGGCGAGGCCTCGATCGACGTCGGCGAGCTCGTGCTGGCCAAGGGGGTCAAGGTGGCCCTGCACGACCAGCGCCCACCCCGCGAGCGCTCGATCACCCTGCGGGACTACGTCCTGAGCGGCGCCCGCGAGCTGGTGGCGATCGAAGCCGAGCTGGCCGGACTCGAGCAGGCGATGGCGGAGGGCGACTACGAGGAGCGGACCCTGACCCGCTACGCCGAGGCGCAGGCCCGGCTCGAGCAGGCGGGCGGCTACCGCTGGCGCGATCGCGCCCTGGTCGCCCTGCACGGGCTGGGCTTCCGCGACGACGCACACCTGGACCGCTCGCTCGACACCTTCTCCGGCGGCGAGCTCACCCGCGCGTCGCTCGCCCGGGTGCTGGCCGGCCACCCCGACCTGCTGCTCCTCGACGAGCCGACCAACCACCTCGACATCGAGTCGCTGGAATGGCTCGAGCAGCACCTGAGCACCCTCGACGCGGCGATCGTGCTCGTCGCTCACGACCGCTGGTTCCTCGAGGCGGTGGGGACCTCGGTGCTCGAGCTCGAGGCCGGCCGCGGCCGGTTCTTCCCCGGGCCGTGGCACGCCTGGCGGCGCGAGCAGGCCGCGCGGGAGCTCGCGCTCGGCCGCGCGATCGAGCGTCAGGAGGCGGAGATCGCCCGGCTCGAGCGATTCGTTACCCGCTTCCGCGCCGGCACCCGGGCCCGCCAGGCCCAATCACGGGCCAAGAAGCTTCAGCGGATGGACCGGCTCTCGCGCCCGCAGGCCGATGGAGCGGCGCTCGAGTTCTCGTTCAAGCCGCCCGACCGCAGCGGGCGGATCGTGTACGAGCTCAGCGGCGCGCGCGTATGCGCGGGCGACAAGCTCCTGCTCGACGACGCCGAGCTGTGGCTCGAGCGCGGCGAGCACGTCTCGCTCGTCGGTCCCAACGGCGCCGGCAAGACGACCCTGATCGAGGCCCTGGCCGGCCGCCACGACCTGGTGCAGGGAAAGCTCTTGACAGGCCACAACGTCAAGCTCGGCTATCTGTCCCAGCACGCCGACGAGCTCGGAGGAGGGACCGCCCGCACCGTGCTCGAGGCCGCCCAGCACGCCACCGGACTCACCCCGGGCAAGGCCCGGGCGCTGCTGGGCCGGTTCCTGTTCTCCGGCGAGGAGGCCGAGAAGCCGCTCGCCGGGCTCTCGGGCGGCGAGCGCCGGCGGCTGTCACTGGCCATCCTCGTTCAGTCAGGCGCCAACGTGCTCGTGCTCGACGAGCCGACCAATCACCTTGACCTCGAGAGCCGGGAGGCGCTCGAGCAGGCCCTCCAGGAGTTCTCCGGCTCGCTGCTGCTCGTCTCCCACGACCGCGCGCTGCTCGACGCCGTTGGCACGCGGACGATCGCGCTCGAGGACAGGCAACTCCACAGCTACGTCGGCGGCTGGCCCGAGTACCTCCGCGTGCGGGAGGAGCGCGCCAAGCAGTCCCCCGACCGCCCGAAGCCGAAGAGCGCCAAGAGCCGCAAGCCAACGGCCCCGCGCCCACGCACGCCGAGGGACCCCGACACGCAGGGCCTCGAGCGGCAGATCGAGGCCGCGGAAGCTGTCCTGCGGGCGCTCGAGGACGAGCTCGCGGACCCATCCGCGTGGGCCACGCCGCAGAAGAGCGCCGACTCTGCGGCGCGTCACGAGAAGGCGAAAAGGACGGTCGAGGAGCTCTATAGCCGGTGGGAAGCCGCGGCGGCGGCGTCTTAGCCCCCTCGTAGACTTGCCGGCAGATGGCCCCGCAAATCGACGGCGGGCGCGTCCGGATCGCGCTCATCGACGACGACAGCGGTCTGTTGACCGTGCTGGAGAAGCGGTTCGATTCGCTGCGCTGGGAGCGCGAGGTCCTCGCCTTCGCGCCCGGCCCGGATCAGCTCGCCGCGCTCCGCGTCCACGCCGTGGTCATCAACCCGGCGCTCACCGGCCTCGACTACGTCGAGCGGATTGGCCACTCGCTCCCGGGGCTGGCCATGATCGTGTGCGCCGAACCCGCCCCGGTGGCCGAGCGGGTGCGGGGGCTGCGCGGCGGCGCCGACGACTGGGTCACCAAGCCCTGTCACCCCGAGGAGCTGGTGGCCCGGATCCAGTCCGTGCTCCGGCGCCGGCGGGCGGGCGAGCTGCCGGCCGAGGACGAGGCGGTGCTCGCCGGGGAGCTGACGATCCGCCCCGACCGCTTCGACGCCTACGTAGGCGAGCAGGAGGCCGGCCTCTCGCGCAAGGAGTACGAGCTCCTGTACCAGCTGGCCGTGGTCGGGGGGCGGGTCCTCGAGCGCGAGGAGATCTACCAGCGCGTGTGGGGCTACACGATGGTCCGCGGCGACCGCTCGGTCGACGTGTTCGTGCGGAAGCTGCGGACCAAGCTCGAGGCGATCTCGCCCGGGGTCCGCTACGTCCACACCCACTTCGGGGTGGGTTACCGGTTCGCGGCCGAGCCCGAGGGCGAGCCGCCGACACCGCCGGCCACGCCCGACCCCTCCGAGGTGCCGGAAATCGCCGGTAAAGTCCTGTCCTGATGGGAGCAGTCAACAAGAACGTCCGCAACGTGGTCATCGTCCTCGCCCTGGCCGCCCTCGTGGTCCTGCTCCCCGGCGGTGGCACCGGCGCGACGGTCGCCATCCAGGCGGTGTCCTTGGTCTTCCTCGGCGCGATCGCCTGGGTCGCCTCGATCATGTACCGCCAGTACCGTGTCGCCCTCTACTCGCTCGGCGACACCCGGCGGGCGACGCTCTACGTCGCCCTCGGCGTGGCCGCAGTGACGCTGACCGCGACCCCCCGGCTATGGGCCACGAGCGGCGGCGAGATCGCCTGGCTGGTCCTGATGGGCGCGGCCGTCTACGCCGTGTTCGCGGTGGCCTGGTCGGCGCGCAAGTACTGAACGCGCCCGTGATGCGCCGGGAGCACCGCGAGGCGATCGCCGACTGGCTGATCGTGCTCGGCGCCGCGGCGCTGCTCGTGTCGCTGTTCCTCACCTGGAGCCATCAGTTCTCCGCCGGCTTCCTGTCGGTGTGGGGCAGCTCGACCCAGCTCCAAGGCGTCCCCCACGACCCGACGGCGTGGCAGGTGTACTCGACCGCCGACGTGCTCCTCGTCCTGCTGGCCGTGGCCCTGATCGTCGTCGCCCTGATCGGCACCCGCGCGGCGCGGGTCCTCGCCCTGCTGGGCTGCGGGGTCGCCGCCGCCTTCGCCCTGCACGCCATGAGCACCCCGCCGACCAACGGCGCCAACATCTTCGACCCGGCGCTGAGCGTGCCCGACTACTACCCCAACACGCCCACTCCGGGCGCGGGGGAGACGGTCGCGTTGGCCGCCCTCGGCGTGGCCGCGGCCGGCCTGCTGATCTCGTTCACGGCCGACCTATAGTCGGACTCTGATGTCCATAGCCACCGCCGATCGCCGCCGCGAGCTCCCCGACGAGCCGGGCGTCTACCTGTTCCGAGATGACCGCGGCAAGGTCCTCTACGTGGGCAAGGCGAAGTCGATCCGCAAGCGCGTGGCCTCGCACTTCACCAACCCCAGCACCCGCGCCGGGCGCGACCTGGTGCCGATGATCGACCACATCGAGGCGCTGGTCGTTCACACCGAGTCCGAGGCGCTGTTGGCCGAGCAGAACTTCATCAAGCAGTACAAACCGCGCTTCAACATCCGCCTGCGCGACGACAAGTCCTACCCCTACATCGCCATCAGCCTCGACGAGGACTTCCCGCGGGTGTACTTCACTCGCGAGCGCCACCGTCGGGATCGGGCCTACTTCGGCCCGTTCAGCAACGCCAAGCGGGTCCGCTCGACCCTCGAGGTGCTGGGCAAGGTGTTCATGTTCCGCTCCTGCGAGGGGGCCGAGCCCGGCCGGCGCAGCGGCTCGCCCTGCCTCGACTACTACATCAAGCGCTGCGAGGCGCCCTGCGTCGGCTATGTCAGCCGCGAGGACTACCGGGCGGGGATCGACGGCGTGATCGCCTTCCTGTCGGGTCGCTACCGGGAGATCGAGCGGACGCTCGAGGCCTCGATGCACGAGGCAGCCGACGAGCAGCGCTTCGAGGACGCGGCGCGTGAGCGCAACCGCCTCCGCGCCGTCCGCTCGCTCCTGGAGCGCCAGCGGGTGGCCAACGAGGCGGTCGGGACGGTGGACGCGATCGCTGTGGCGGTGGCCGAGAACGAGGCCAACGCCCAGGTCTTCCAGGTTCGCGACGGCGTCCTCTCGGACCGCCAGAGCTTCTACCTCGACAACGAGCCCGGCGGCGGCGTGGCCGAGGTGGCCGAGGCGTTCATCCTCCAGTACTACGCCAGCGCGATGATGGTGCCCCCGCAGATCATCGTCCAGCGGGAGCTGGGCGAGGCCCCGGCGCTGGCCGAGGCGCTGTCGGAGCGGCGAGGGGGGCACGTCGAGCTCAGGGCGGCCGAGCGCGGTGACAAGCGGCGGATCCTCGAGCTGGCCGAGCGCAACGCACGCCTGGCCCTCGACCAGGAGAAGCTCCGCTCCGAGCGCCGCCGCCAGCAGCGGGTGGAGGCGCTCGACGGGCTCCAATCCGCGCTCGGGCTGGACACCGTCCCGCTGCGCATCGAGTGCTTCGACATCTCGACCCTGATGGGGACCAACACCGTGGCCTCGATGGTGGTGTTCGAGGGAGCGGCGCCCAAGAAGTCCGACTACCGCCGGTTCAAGGTGCTGGCCCCGGCGCCCGACGACTTCGCCGCCATGGAGGAGGTGCTGAGCCGCCGGCTCGGCCGCTGGCAGCGCCAGCGCGACGTGTCCCCCCACGACAAGGAATACGACCCGAGCTTCGCCGCGCTGCCCAACGTGATCGTGATCGACGGCGGCAAGGGCCAGCTGGCGGCGGGGCTGCGCGCGCTCCAGGAGTTCCGCGAGCGCGGAGTGGTGGTGATCGCACTGGCCAAGCGGATCGAGGAGGTGTTCATCCCCGGCCGGGCCGCCCCGCTGCGCCTGGCCCACGACACGCCCGAGCTGCAGTTGCTCCAGCGCGTGCGCGACGAGGCCCACCGGTTCGCCATCACCCACCACCGGATCCGCCGCGACCGCGCGATGACCGCCTCGATCCTCGACGAGCTACCCGGCGTCGGCCCGTCGCGCAAGCGGGCGCTGCTCAACCACTTCGGCTCGCCCGACGCGATCCTGGCCGCCAGCCGCGAGGAGCTCGAGGCCGTGCCCGGGATCTCGGGCAAGCTGGCGCGCGAGGTCCACCGCGAGCTGCACAAGACCGGGGTGTAGGGCGCGGCGCATGCGCCGCGCCCCCGACCGGTGCATGCACCGGTCGGCCGGGGGCCGCATGCGGCCCCCGGAACTACTGGATAAGTGCCGCGCTGCCGGCGGGCAGGGTGACCGCGTAGGAGCCGGCGAGTGGGTAGACGGTCTGGGGCGTGGGGGTCCCGGCCAGCGTCCCGGTGTTCGTCTCGGGGCCGAAGGTCTGGCCGTCGAGAGTGACGCCGCTGGTCGAGCTGACGCTCGGGGCGATGAGGCGCTCCATGGTGCGCGGCCCAGTCCACCCGGGCACCGACAGCTGCACGGTGGCGGCGTTGTTCGGGTCCTTGTTGATGAGGACGACGCGCGTGGCGCCGTTCGTCGTCGCCCACACCTTGACCGGGCCGCCGGCCACCGACACGGGCAGCACGTGCGCCCCGGGTGGGAAGGCGCGGGCGAACAGCAGCATCCCGTAGTACTCGGGGGCCACGTTGGCCTCCCAGCCGCCGGTGTCGGTGAAGCTGAAAGGCTGATAGGCGGCGCCGGGCAGGGTGTGGACGTTGACGCCGTCGACGCCGACCGAGGCCAGGTTGAACAGGGTGTCGAGGATCCACAGCGAGGAGGCGAAGGTGTCCGAGACCCCGGCGTGGCCCTTGCCCGAGACCGAGTTCATCTCGCCCACGCGGAAGGCGAGGTGGCGGCCGTGAGCCTGGGCCACGTACGGCGCCAGCTGCTGGGCGATCCCGGCCGCGGAGGCGTCGTCGAGGAGGTTGGCGATCGTCGGGTAGGTCGGGCTGGTCGGATCGGTGGTCGCGTTGCGCAGCGGGTAGCGGTGGACGCTGACCGTTTTCACGGTCCGCTCGGCCTTGAGGTAACGATTCAGCCCCGAAAGCCACGTCAGGGTGGAGAAGGAAGGACCGAACAGCGGCAGCTTGGGCAGCGCGGTCCGCCAGCGCGAAGCGTCCTTGATGTAGGAGCTCAGGTTGTAGCGGCGGCTCCGGGCCAGGGCGTAGTGGCCGAGGCGGTCGCGGTACCAGGGGTAGACCCCGTACAGGTCGGGCTCGTTGCCGATCTCGAGCGCACTGATGTAGCGCCGGCCGATCCCCTGGAGGAAGGCCCGCGCCTCGGCGGTGGCGATGGCCGGGCGATCGGCGGCCAGGTTGACCCCGAGGATCAGCCTCGCTCCGAGGTCTTTGGCCAGGGCCTGCGTCGTGCGCATCCACCCCTTGGTCAGCGCGTAGCTGATCCCCGGTCGTGGGATCACTCCCCGGATCGGCCACCACGTCCAGTCGGCGCTGTCGCCGCCGATCCGCAGCACCGGCGACTGGCCGGGATCGAGATTGCGGATCAGCTGGAGGAGCACCGGATTGACCGACCGCGAGTTGCGGCCGGTGTACTGGTGGACGGCCTGGTACTCCATCGAGAGGCCGAGAAAGCCGCTAGGCAGCGCCGCGCCCGTCGGCGTGGTCCCGACGGTCGCGGAAATGGGCTGCGCTGCGGCCGGCGCGGCGCCCAGCAGCGCCAACACAGCCACCGCCAGGGCAGTTATCCGCAGCTGCTCGGCGCTGCACGGCCCCGATCCTGTCACACGCGTGTCCGCGTTTGCCGTCAAGCTGTGGGCGATGGAAGATGCGAGTGGCGGAGCGCTCCAAGACCTCGTCGTGATCACCGGCTTCTCGGGCGCGGGCAAATCGACGGCGATGGCCGCGTTCGAGGACGAGGGCTACTTCTGCGTGGACAACCTGCCCTCGGAGATGATCCGGTCGCTGGTCGAGCTGTTTCGCCACCAGGGGTCGAAGGTGGCCCGGGCGGCGGTCGTCTCCGACGTCCGCGGCGGCAGCTACTTCGACGGCCTGGCCGTGATGCTTGACGATCTCCGCCGCGAGGGCGTGCGCCACCGGGTGCTGTTCCTGGAGGCCGATGTGGAGACGCTGCTCACCCGCTACAAGGAGACGCGCCGGCGCCATCCCCTGACCCCGTCGGGCAGCGTGGCCGACGGGATCTCGCGTGAGAGCGCGCTGCTCGTGCCCCTGCGCGAGCGCGCCGACATCGTGATCGACACCACCGGGCTGACCGCGGCCATGCTCCGCCGCAAGCTCGCCGACGAGCTCCTGCCCAACCGCACGCCCGGGCGGCTGGCGGTCACGTTCGAGAGCTTCGGCTTCAAGTACGGCCCCGCCCGCGACCCCGACGTCATGCTCGACGTTCGCTTTCTCCCCAACCCCCACTACGAGCAGGACCTCCGCCCGCTGACCGGAAACGATCCGCGGGTGGTGGAGTTCATCAACCGCGAGGGCGAGCTCGACGCCTTCTACGACCAGCTCCACCCGTTTCTCGACTACCTGCTGCCGCAGTACCTGGCCGAAGGCAAGGCCCACCTGGTGCTGGCCGTCGGCTGCACCGGGGGGCGCCATCGCTCGGTGGCGATCGCCGAGCACCTGGCCGACCGCTACCGCTCGGTCCAGGAGTACCTGATCGAGGTGGTCCACCGCGACGTCGATAGCCCGGCGTGATTGACCACGTCGGGTTCGAGGTGTCCGATCTGGAGCGCTCGGCGCCGTTCTACGACGGCGTCTTCTTTGCCCTGGGGGCCCGCAGAGTGGTCGACTCCGATCAGGCCATCGCCTACGGAATGAACGGTCCGGACGTGTGGATCGTGGTCCGCGGACGGCCTCCGGCGCCGGGGTACGGCCACCTCGCCCTGGCCGCCAGCGGCAAGGCGGCGGTCGACGCGGCCTACGGCGCCGGTCTGGCCGCCGGCGGCTCAGATGACGGGCCGCCGGGGCCGCGCCCGCGCTACGGGAGCCGCTATTACGCCGCTTATCTGCGCGACCCCGACGGCCTCAGGGTCGAGGTCGTCTCGCGCAGATGAGTTAGATTTCGACGGCCGGCCGTGGGTGTCGGCCCGAGCGGCACGCGCTCGGCGTGCTTGCTTGCAACCTGAAAGGGGAGTCAGACGCGTATGGCGGTACGGGTCGGGATCAACGGCTTCGGCCGGATCGGGCGAAACGTGTTTCGCGCCGCGTACGAGGCGGGAGCCGACATCGAGTGGCTGGCGGTCAACGACATCGTTGACCCGGCGACGATCGCCCACCTGCTGAAGTACGACTCCAACTACGGGCCTTTTCCCGGGACGGTGCAGGCCACTGACTCCGGCTTTCGGGTCGACGGTCGTGAGGTCCGCGTGCTGGGCGAGCGGGATCCGGCGGCGCTTCCCTGGGAGGAGCTTGGTGCGGAGGTGGTGATCGAGTCCACGGGCCTGTTCACCGACCGGGAGAACGCGTCCAAGCATCTGGAGGCGGGGGCGAAGAAGGTGCTGATCTCGGCGCCGGCGACCAATCCGGACGTGACCGTCGCGCTCGGGGTCAACTTCGATGAGGCCTACGACCGCGAGCAGCATCAGGTGATCTCGAACGCGTCGTGCACGACCAACTGCCTGGCCCCGATCGCCAAGGTGCTCCACGACACGATCGGGATCAAGCACGGCCTGATGACCACGATCCACGCCTACACGGCCGATCAGCGCCTCCAGGACATGCCCCATCGCGACCTGCGCCGGGCCCGGGCGGCGGCGATCAACCTGATCCCCGTCTCGACCGGCGCGGCCAAGGCGATCGGGCTGGTCATCCCCGAGCTCAACGGCAAGCTCACCGGCTTCGCCATCCGGGCGCCGGTCCCGACCGGCAGCGTGGTCGATCTGACCGTGGAGGCCTCGCGTGAGACATCGGTGCAGGAGGTGAACGAGGCGATGAAGGCCGCCGCTGCGGACGGGCCGATGAAGGGGCTCCTGCTCTACACCGAGGACTCGATCGTCTCCTCGGACATCGTCAAGAACCCCGCCTCCTCGATCCTCGACTCGCAGCTGACCGTGGTGATGGACGGGACGATGGTCAAGGTCGTGTCCTGGTACGACAACGAATGGGGCTACTCCAACCGCGTCGTTGACGTGGTGCAGAGGCTTCTCTGAGTTTTGCGGACCCTCGCTGATCTCGGTGACGTCGACGGGAAGCGGGTGCTGGTCAGGGTCGACTTCAACGTTCCGTTGGAGGACGGCCGGATCACCGACGACACCCGCATCCGCGCCGCGCTGCCCACGATCCAGTGGTTGCGCGACCGCGGCGCTCGTCTGGTCCTGATCTCGCACCTCGGCCGGCCGTCGGATCGCGAGGCCGAGCTGTCGCTGCGCCCCGCGGCCAACCGACTGGCCGAGCTGACCGGAGCGGATGTTGTTTTGGCTCCGGGTGTGGTCGGCGACGACGTGGCTGCGTTTGCGCGAGAACCTCAGTCCGGGCGACGTGCTGATGCTGGAGAACTCGCGCTTCGAGCCCGGAGAGACGAAGAATGACCCCGCGCTGGCCGCGGAGCTCGCTTCGCTGGCCGATGTGTACGTGAACGACGCCTTCGGGGCCGCCCACCGGGCCCATGCCTCGACCGAGGGGGTCGCGCACCTGGTGTCCGATCGGGCGGCGGGGCTGCTCCTGGAGAGCGAGGTGACGGCGTTGACCGGGCTGCTCGAGGATCGCCTGCGCGGCCGCTTCGTGGCCGTGCTCGGCGGGGCCAAGGTGAGCGACAAGATCGGCGTGATCGAGCGGTTCTGCCGAGGTTGCCGACGCGGTCCTGATCGGCGGGGCTATGTGCTTTCCCTTCTTGGCCGCCGCGGGGCACAGTGTGGGGAAGTCGTTGTGCGCGCCTGAGGACGTCGAGCTGGCGCGGCGCGGATGGCGGTCGTCCGGCGGCTCGAGCTGCCGGTCGATCTGGTCGTGGCGATCGCGGCTGGCCGCGGAGGCGACGCCGCAGGTGATCGATGGGGTCGACGTGCCCGAGGGCATGATGGGGCTGGACATCGGGCCGCGGACGGCGTCTGCGTACGCGGATCGGATTGCGCAGCGCCGGGACGGTGTTCTGGAACGGTCCGATGGGGGCGTTCGAGATGGAGCCGTTCGCGGCCGGGACGCGGGCGGTGGCGGAGGCGGTGGCCTCGTCTCCGGCGGTCACGGTGGTGGGCGGCGGCGACTCGGCCGCGGCGCATGGCCCGGTTCGGGCTGGCCGACCGGGTCACGCATCTGTCGACGGGGGGCGGCGCGTCGCTCGAGCTGCTCGAGGGCGAAGGCGCTGCCCGGGGTGGAGGCGCTGGCGTGAGCCGCGACCGGGCGCCGCTCGATCGCGGGCAACTGGAAGATGCACAAGACGGTTGCCGAGGCCGAGGAGCTCGTCGACGCGCTGCTGCCGCTCGTGTCCGATTCGCCGAGGGGGTCGAGGTGGCGATCTGCCCGCCGTTCGTCGCCCTGCCCGCGTGGTCGATTCGGGGCGCGTGGCTTCGGGGGTGGGGGTGTACGCGCAGAACATGCACCACGCTTCCGAGGGCGCGTTCACGGGTGAGGTATCGCCGCCGATGCTGGTCGAGCTCGGGGTCCACGGGCGTGATCCTCGGCCATTCCGAGCGCCGCGAGCTGTTCGGCGAGTCCGACCGGGCGCTCTTCGCTGAAGGTGCCCGCCGCGCTCGAGGCGGGCCTGCGTGCCGATCCTGTGCGTGGGCGAGACCGAGGAGGAGCGCGAGGCGGGCGACACCGAGCGCAAGCTCCGCCACCAGGTGCAGGAGGACCTGGCCGAGCTCGAGAACGAGCAGCTCGGTGAGGTGGTGATCGCCTACGAGCCGATCTGGGCCATCGGCACCGGGCAGCGTGGCCACGCCCGAGCAGGCGCAGGAGGCGATCGCCTTCATCCGCGCGCTCGTCGCCGACCGCTCCCGCGAGCAGGCCGAGCGCACGCGGGTGCTCTACGGCGGCAGCGTCAAGCCGGACAACGCCGCCGAGCTGCTGGCGCTGCCCGACGTCGACGGGGCGCTGGTGGGCGGGGCGAGCCTCGACGCAGAGTCGTTCGCGGCGATCGTCGCGGCGGCGGGCTGATGGCGTCTCGGGCGTCGGCCGCCGGCGCTCGAGCTCTCCCGTGCCCGAGCGCCGCACTGATCGTGCTCGACGGCTGGGGTCTGGCTCCCGAAGGCCCCGGCAACGCAGTCTCCTGGCCTCGACGCCGGTGTTCGACGAGCTCTGGAGCGAGTATCCGCACACCGAGCTCACCGCCTGCGGGCGAGCGGTCGGCCTGCCCGAGGGGCAGATGGGCAACTCCGAGGTCGGGCCACCTGAATCTGGGGGCGGGCGCGGTGGTGGTGCAGGACCTGACCCGGATCGACGAGGCGGCCGCCGAGGGGCGAGCTTGCGTCCAACGAGGTGCTGCGGGAGGCGTTCGCGAGCCTCGGAGCGGGTCCACCTGATCGGGCTCGTCTCCGACGGCGGCGTGCACTCGGGCTGGAGCCACCTCGAGGCGCTGATCCGGCTCGGGGCCGAGCTCGACGTTCCCGACCTGGTCCTGCACGCCTTCACCGACGGGCGCGACACGCTGCCCGAGTCCGGGGCCGGGTATCTGGAGACCGTCGAGGCGTGGATGGCCGATGCCGGCTGCGGACGGATCGGCTCGGTCGTGGGCCGCTACTACGCCATGGACCGCGACCGGCGCTGGGATCGGGTGCAGCTGGCCTACGACCTGCTCGTGCACGGGCGGGCGGAGCATCGCGGCGGCGTCGGCTTCGGACGCCGCGCGCGAGGCCTACGAGCGCGACGAGACCGACGAGTTCATCAAGCCGGTGGCTGGTCGGCGAGTCCGAGGCGCTGATCCGCCCGGGCGACTCGGTGTTCGCATTCAACTTCCGGCCCGACCGGATGCGCGAGATCACGCGGGCGCTGGCCGACCCGGGTTCGACGAGATCGACCGCGGCGGGGCGGAGGTGATTGCAGCGCTACGCGACGATGACCGAGTACGAGGAGGGCTGGCCCTACCCGGTCGCGTTCCCGCCCGAGCGCCCGGCGGTGACCCTGCCCGGCGGTGATCGCGGGCCGGGGCGCCCGCCAGCTCCACGTGGCCGAGACCGAGAAGTACCCGCACGTGACGTACTTCTTCGGCGGCGGCGAGGAGGAGCCGGCCTGCGACGGCGAGCGGCGCGAGCTCGTCCCCTCGCCCCGGGACGTGCCCACCTACGACCACAAGCCCGAGATGAGCGCGTCGCGAGGCGGCGAAGGCGTTCGTCGACGGCGTGGCGGCGAGGACTCGCCGACGTTCGGGATCATCAACTTCGCCAACGCCGACATGGTCGGCCACACCGGGGTGATCGAGGCTGCGGTGGCGGCGGTCGAGACCGTCGATGCGTGCCTGGCCGAGGTCGTCGCGGCCGTGCACGAGTCGGGCGGCGCCTGCGTGATCACCGCCGACCACGGCAACGCCGACAACATGCTCGAGCCCGACGGCAGCCCCAACACCGCCCACTCGCTGAACCCGGTGCCGCTGATCGTGACCGTCGCCGGCGTGTCGCTGCGCGTCGGGCGGGGTCCTGGCCGACGTCGCCCCGACGGTGCTCGAGCTGCTCGGGATCGAGCAGCCGGCGGAGATGACCGGGCAGTCGCTGATCGAGGGCTGAGCCGGGCGGGCGTCGGTCGGGCCGGGAGCTGCCCGGATAGCTCCTGAGGCGGACGAAGCCGGCGCTATGGGTCGGCTCCACCGACCGAGCGCTGATCGCGGACGCCCGGCTGGTCGCCAGCGTGGCTCCGGCATCCGGCAGCGGGCCTCCCGCGGACTCCGCGATCTGCAGCCCGAGACCACAACAAGACTTGACACGAAGCCCACTAAGATTTTATATAATCGTGGTCAGGCATTGAGATTCTTGTAGGAGGTAGACAGATGGCACTTATTCGCTGGGAGCCGGTGCGTGAGCTGAACACGATCCAGAACGAGATGAACCGGCTCTTCAACACGTTCTTCGAGGCCCAGCCGCATGGCAATGGCGGCTTCGGCGGTGCGCCGGTGGATGCCGGCGATGGACCTGGTCGAGACCGAGGAGGACTTCGTCCTGCGGGCCGACCTGCCGGGCCTGAGCGAGGGCGACGTCAACATCGAGCTCGAGGACAACGTGCTCACGATCTCGGGCGAGCGCAAGTCCGAGCACGAGGAGCGCAAGGAGGGCTACTACCGCGTCGAGCGCGCGTCGGGCACCTTCTCCCGCTCGCTGACGCTGCCGGAGGGCGTCGATCCCGAGGCGGTGCGCGCGAGCTTCGACCGCGGCGTGCTCGAGGTGCGGATTCCCAAGCCCGAGGAGCGCAAGCCGCGCAAGGTCTCGATCTCGGTCGGGGCCGGTGAGGTCGGCGCAGGCGACGAGCCGAAGACGATCGAGGGCTCCGAGACGGCTGACGCAGACCACGCCGCGTAAGGCGCCTTACTAGGGTCCGGGCCGTGTCTTTCACGGTCCGGACCCGATCTACGCAGACCCTCGCCCGCACGGGCACGCTGCACCTCGCCCACGGCGAGGTGCAGCACGCCGGCGTTCGTACCGCTGGCGACGCGGGGCGCGGTCAAGACGGTCGAGGCCCGCGAGGTGGCCGCGCTCGGCTACGAGCTGATCCTCGGCAACACCTTCCACCTGTTCCTCGCCCCCGGCCCGGAGCTGGTGGAACGGCTCGGCGGGCTTCACCGGTTCATGCGCTGGGACCGGCCGATCATCACCGACTCGGGCGGCTTTCAGGTCTTCTCGATGGGCCACGGCGGCGTGGCGGACGAGATCAAGGGCCGCGGGCGCCGCCGCGAGCGAACCGACGGGGCGATCCTCTCGATCGAGGAGGAGGGCGTCCGGTTCCGCTCCTACCTCGACGGCAGCGAGCGGTTCCTCGGCCCGGAGGACTCGATGGCGGTCCAGGCCGCGCTCGGCTCCGACATCGCGCTCGTGTTCGACGAGTGCACGCCGTTTCACGTCTCGCGCGAGTACACCGCGCGCTCGACCGAGCGCACCCACCGGTGGCTCGAGCGCTGCCTGCGCTGGCATGCCGAGCACGGCCCCCCGACCCAGGTCGTCTACGGGATCGTGCAGGGCGGGGTGGAGCAGGACCTGCGCCTCGAGTCGGCCGCAGACCGTCGCCGCCAGCGGCTCCGCCGGGATCGCGATCGGCGGCTCGCTCGGCCAGGACAAGGAGCAGATGCACGAGGTGGTCGGCTGGACCACGGACGAGCTCGACGCGGTGGCCCCCGATCGGCCCCGTCACCTGCTCGGGATCGGTGACGTCGATGACTTGATCGCCGGCGTCGAGCAGGGGATCGACACGTTCGACTGCGCACTGCCGACGCGGCTCGGCCGCCACGGCGTGGCCCTGGTGCCGGACCCCGAGAACAAGCTGGCGAACCGATCTGGTCAAGTCAGCCTGGCGCGAGAGCGCGGAGCCGATCCTCGAGGACTGTCCCTGCCCGGCGTGTTCCGGCGGTTATACGCGCGCCTACCTGCACTATCTCCTGCGCGCGCGCGAGCTGACCGCGCTGCGCCTGGTCACGCTCCACAACCTGACCTTCATCGCCGGGCTGATGCGCTCGCTGCGCACGGCGATCGACGGTGACCGGCTGCCCGAGGTGGCCAAGGCCGCTCCGGGCCGGCGCCTCCCCCTACTTGGTGTAGGAGCTGATCACGTTCTTCAGGCTGTTGATCGCGCTCTGGGTGTCGTGCCCGGCCACGTGACGGAAGTGCACGACCGTGTTGGAGGTGCTGGTGGCGATGATGACCGCGGCGGCCGCGGCGGCGGTGAACAGGATCGCCAGGGCCAGGAAGACGAGCAGCGCCGCGGCCTGCCTGAGCGCCGCTGGGGTGGGCGCTGGGGCGGGACCGGGGCGTAGGCGCCGGTAGCGACGCGACGCTGGCGAGGGGGAAGGGGCTCGAGCTGCCGGCCGGGCCGGCGGCGGCGGCGTGCTCCGCTGGACGACCCGGGTGCCCTCGCGTGGGGTCGCCGGGGATGACTCGCGTGGCGGCGCCCGTCCCGAGGTGGGCGGTCGGGGCGGTGACCTCGACCGGGGCCAGGCCATGCAGGCCGTTGCGGAGCGCCTCGGAGAGCACGATGGCGTCGCTGGGGCGATGCTCGGGGTCGAGGGCCAAGGCCGTCATCACCGCGACGGCCAGCTCGTGCGGGACGTTGGGGTTGAGCTGATCGAGGGCGGCGGGTGACTCGCGCTGTTGCTTCAGCGCCAGCTCGGAGAGCGAGCTGGCCTCGTAGGGCAGCCGGCCGGAGAGCAGCTGGTAGGTGACGACGCCGAGCGAGTAGAGGTCGGCCCGGGGGCCGGCTTCCTCGCCGCGGGCCTGCTCGGGCGCGAGGTACGCCGCTGTGCCGAGGACCGAACCAACCTGGGTGATGCTCGACTGGTCGACGGCGCGGGCGATTCCGAAGTCGGCCAGCTTGACCGCCCCCGACTCCGCGACCAGCAGGTTGCCCGGCTTGACGTCGCGGTGAACGACGCCGTTGCGATGGGCGTAATCGAGCCCGCGGCAGGACTGGCTGACGATGTCCACCGCCTGCTCGACGTCGAGGTGACCGCGATCGCGCAAGAGCTCGGCGCACGAATGGCCGGGGACGTGCTCCATCACGATGAAGTGCTGGTGCTGGCTCTCGTCGAGCCCGAAGTCGAACACCTGGACGATGTTCGGGTGCACGAGCCGAGCGGCTGACAGGGCCTCGCGGCGGAAGCGGGAGACGAAGGTCGGGTCGTCGGCGAGATGCTCGGCCAGCAACTTGATGGCCACGTAGCGCTCGAGCCGCTGGTCGAAGGCGAGGTGGACGGTGGCCATGCCGCCGATGCCAAGCCGGCCCTCGAGCCGGTATCGCCCGGCGATTGTCGTCGCGTTCATGTCCGGTCACCCACCGTTGCCGACGATGATCCCGCTCCCGGCGCCGCCGCTGTTGCCATTGCCGTTGCCGTTGCCGTTCCCGCCTCCGACTCCGGCTCCGCCGCTTGTGCCCGTCGTACTGGTACTACCCGTGGTCGAGGTGCTGGTTGCAGGGCCGGTGGTGGAGGACGAGGTGGTCGTGGTAGTGGTGGTGGTCGAGGTCTGGGTGCTCGTCGACTGAGGGTTGGTGGTCGTGGTCGGCGTGGTGGTCGAGCTGGTGGTCGACTTGCTGGCGTTGGTCCGGCAGTCGCGCTGGGCGAGCGCACCGACGGTGCTCGCCCCCTGGGCCAGGTTCGCGCGCAGGGTGGGGTTGACCGTCGCTGGGAGGTTGGTGACCGCGTTGCTGAACGCAGCCAGCGGCCTGCGTGGCGTCGACGCATTGACCCGAGGAGACGGCCGCGGAGATTGAGTCGAGCTGGCTGTTCAGCGTCGAGGACTGATCGCCTGAGAGCAGGCCGCCGAACCGCCGCCGCAGGCGACGAGCCAGGAGACGGCGAACCCGAGTCCGCCGGCGAGCAGAGCGCGAGGGCCGTAGCGCATCCGCGCCCCCACTTTAGTGACTGGTCCGATTGGCATCCGATTAGAGTCCTTCTCACTGGCCGTAGGCCAGCCGGTCGGCGAGAGAGTCGGGGAGACGGGCCGCGCGGATGGCGGCGGCGGCTCCCGCGATGTCGTACTCGACCCGGTGGTAGACCGCGCTTGGTGCGTCAAGGTCAAGCTCGAGCCAGGCCGCGCGCGGGTCGCCGTCCCGAGGCTGGCCCACGCTGCCGGGGTTGATCAGCCACTCGCCGCGCTCGAGGTCGAGCTCTTCGTCGGGACCGCGGGTCTCGCCGGTGGCAGCGGCGCCGTCTTGGCGGGAGAAGGACAGCGCGACGTGCGAATGGCCGATCAGGCACACCCGGTGGGACTGGACGTCAAGGCACAGCTCGGCCTGGAGCGGGGAGAGGACGTATTCCCAGACCGGGTCGCGGGGGCTGGCGTGGTAGAGGCCCACCGGCTCGTCAAGCTTTGAGGGCTCGAGCGCGCGCGAGGTAGTCCAGCGTCTCCGGCGTCGATCGTCTCCTGCGTCCACTGCGCGGCCAGCGCCGCCCCGCGGGAGAACTGCTCGAGCGGGAAGCGACGCCGCGTGACGCCGAGGTCATGGTTACCGGCCAGGCAGACCGCGGCGTGGCGGCGGGCCAGCTCGACGCAGGCGTCGGGATCGGCCCCGTAGCCGACCAGATCGCCCAGGCACCAGATCTCCTCGCAGTCGGAGTCCCCGATCGCGTCCAGCACAGCCTCGAAGGCCTGCAGGTTGCCGTGAATGTCGGAGACGATCGCGATCCGCATCGATGCGGTGCCAGCGACTACAGTCTCGCTGGTGGGTCGGCGTCAAGCTCGCACCGTTGTGGGATCGGTGGGGCTCGCGCTGGCCGCGGCCGAGGCCGGAAGGCGACTGCTGTCGCCCCGGAGCGGCGATGCCCCCGCCGACGCGGCGTGCAGCTCAGAGCGTACTTCAGCGCGGAGGAGATCGCCCGCGGGGCGCAGGTTCGCGCGCCCGCAGCTGGCGCTGGCGATGGCCCGCGTCGGTCGTCGACCTCGCGGCGCTGGGCACGATCGTGGCTCGCGCCCCCGGGGCTCCTGCGGCGCCGCCCGGCGCGGCCGGTGGCGAGCGGCGCCGCGACCGCGGCGGCGCTCAGCCGTGACGCTGTCGCTCCCGCCCCTACCGCTGGCGGTGATCGCCCGCCGGCGGGCGATGGCGGTCGGTCTCATCACCCAGTCGTGGGGCGGCTGGGCGGCTGATTTGCGTCAAAGCGAGCGCGATTCGGGGCGGTCATGACCGGCGCGGCCGGCGGCGCGACGGTGGCGCTGACGCGCCGCTATCCCCGGGGCTGGTGGCTGCCGGCGGCGGCGGGGGCGCTGGGGCTCGGCACGGTGCTGGCCGCCCTGGCGCCCGTTGTGCTCGACCCATCTTCAACGACTTCACCCCGCTGCCCGAGGGCGAGACGCGCAGCGACGTGCTCGAGCTGGCGCGGGCGGCCGGGGTCAAGGTGGGGGAGGTGTACTCGGTCGACGCCAGCCGTCGCACCACCGCCGCCAACGCCTACGTCACCGGGCTCGGCCCGACCAAGCGGGTCGTCCTGTTCGACACGCTGCTCGATCGCTACAACCGCGACGAGGTCCGCGTGGTGGTGGCCCACGAGCTGGCCCATGTCCGCCACCGCGACGTCCCGCGCGGCGGTCCTGTTCGCGGCGCTCGTGGCCGCGCCGGCGGCGCTGGCGGTCCAGCGGCTGAGCTGGGCGCTGTCGCCTGACCTCGAGGGTCGCCGGACCGCTGCCCGCCCTGGCGCTGGCGGGCGGCGATGATCGTCGCGCGCCGATCGGGCTGATCGGCAACGGCCTCTCACGGGCGGTCGAGCGCCGCGCCGACGCGTTCTCGCTCGAGCTCTCGGAGCGCCCGAGGCGTTCATCTCGTTCGAGCGCGCGATCGCGCTTCAGAACGTGGCCGACCTCGATCCGCCGCGGTGGGCGGAGAGGTTGCTCGCCACCCATCCCTCGACGGCCGAGCGGATCGGCGTTCGCGGTGGGCTACCCGGGAGGCGTGGCCAGCCGCCGACCGGCTACTCGTCTCTCGGCTGTCGCCGTACGGCCCGCCGAACTCGGGCAGGTTCTTGATGCCCTCGCGGGTCTGCCACTTGGAGTAGTTGTCCTGCATCGCGTCGATCAGCTCGCGCATGAACTTCGGGCGAGAGGTTGATGCGCGAGACGACCACGCCGGGGACCTCCTCGTCCTCGACCTCGTGGTCGACGCGAGCGAAGGTGATCGTGAACTCGTAGTCGGAGTGGCTGACGTTGGCGAAGTTCGCGTACACGCCCGCCATGATCTCCGGCGAGAAGTGGATGTTGATGTGGCGCTCGGGGGTGTTGGGATCATCCATGCCACGTAGTATCTCAGCGTGCGGATCGTCGTTGTCGCCGTGGGGAGGCTGCGACCGCCGTTCGCCGACGACGTCCAGCATTACCAGCAGCTGATCGCCCGCCACGCGCGGCTCGAGCTGGTGGAGGTGCGCGAGGACGAGCAGGTCGCGCGGCGGATCCCCGAGCGGGCCTTCGTCTCGCTGCTGCACCCCGAGGGCCAGCACATGGACTCGATCGCCTTCAGCCGCTTCCTGGAGGAGCGACGCCAGAGCGGTCGGGACCTGTGCTTCGTGGTCGGCGGACCGTTCGGGCTCGACCTCGAGGACGTCGACCATCGGCTGTCGCTGGGGGAGATGACCCTGCCCCACCAGCTCGCGCGGGTGGTGCTGCTCGAGCAGCTCTACCGGGGCCACAAGATCCTCGCCCGCGAGCCGTACCACTACTGAAACACAGGTACGCTCGACGGGTGCCCAGCGAAACCTCCCACTACGTTCAGCGGGCCGCGGATGATCCAGTGCAGCGGTTGCGCGCCTCGGTACGAGCGGCCGCCGCGGCGATTCGGGGCGGAGCGGGCGAGCTGCCGGTCGAGCCCCGGGTGGAGCGTCCCAAGCGCGCTGGCCAGGGCGACTACTCGACCAACGCCGCCATGCTGCTGGCCCCCGTGCTCGACGCCCCGCCCCGGGTGATCGCCGAGCGGCTCGGCGAGCAGCTTACGCAGACGCTGGGCGACGAGCTCGAGCTGGCCGAGGTGGCCGGCCCGGGCTTTCTCAACCTCTCGCTCTCAGACGGCTGGCACCGGGACGCGCTGCGGGCGGTACTCGAGTGCAGGCGACGAGTTCGCCGCCGGCGGAGCGGATCCGGCCGAGCGGATCCTGATCGAGTTCGTCTCAGCCAATCCCACGGGCCCGCTGGTGGCGGCCAGCGGGCGCCACGCGGCCTACGGCGACGCGCTGGCGCGGATCCTCGAGCACCACGGCCACACCGTCTCGCGCGAGTACTACTTCAACGACGCCGGCAGCCAGATCCGGCTGCTGGGCGAGTCGGTGCGGGCCCGGGCGCGGGGCGAGGAGATCCCGGAGGGTGGCTATCAGGGCGAGTACGTGGCTGATTTGGCGGCCCAGATCGACGGTGCGGCCGAGGCCGATCCGGATGAGCTCTCGCACCAGGCGGTGGAACTGCTGCTCGCGCAGATCAAGGCCACGCTCGAGCGCTACGGCGTCCACTTCGACGATTTCTTCAGCGAGCAGACGCTCCATGGGGGCCACCCCAGCGCGCTCGATCAAGGCCTGGAGCGCCTCGAGCAGGCGGGTCAGATCTATCGGGCCGAAGGAGCTGTGTGGCTGCGCACGACGCGGTTCGGCGACGACAAGGACCGCGTGGTGATCCGATCGGGTGGCGAGCCGACCTACCTGGCGGCCGACATCGCCTACCTGCAGAACAAGCGAGAGCGCGGGTTCGAGCGACAGCTGATGCCGGTGGGTGCCGATCACCACGCCTACGTGCGTGAGCTGAAGGCGGCGATGTCGGCCCTCGACGGCGACCCGGACACGGTCGAGGTGCCGATCCTCCAGTTCGTCCACCTCGTGGCGGGCGGGGAGGTGTTCGCGATGTCAAAGCGCCGCGGGGACTTCGTGACGCTCGACGATCTGCTCGACGAGATCGGCGTCGATGCCACCCGGTTCTTCATGCTCCAGCGCTCGCACGACCGCACGCTCGATCTCGACGTCGAGCTCGCCCGCAAGCAGTCGGCCGACAATCCCGTGTACTACGTGCAGTACGCGCACGCCCGGATCGCGTCGATGCTGGGCCGGTTCGCGTCCGAGCGGGTGCAGGAGGCGCTTGGCGCCAGGAGCGGACTGGGGGGACGGTGAGCTGCACGAGTCCGAGCGGGCGCTGATAAAGAAGCTGGCCTCCCTGCCCGACGAGCTGGCGGAGGCGGCGGAGCGTCGCGCGCCGCACCGCATCGCCGTCTACGCGCTCGAGCTGGCGCAGGAGTTCACCGCCTTTTACCGGGACTGCCGCGTGGTGGGAGCTACGCCGGCCACCGTCGAGTCGTTCCGGATCGCGCTGTCGGCCTGCGCTCAGCGGACGATCGCGCTGGCCCTGGGACTGCTGGGCGTTAGCGCTCCGGAGTCGATGTAGCTCAGACGTGGCGCGCCAGGTCTTCGTCCAGGCGCCGGGCGTCCTCGGCGCGCAGGCTGGGCGGGGCCGGCCCGCGGCTCGCAGCGGCCGCCGCCTCGCGTGAGCGCCGGCGCCACTTCGGCAAGGTGAAGGCGAGGATGGCGATTCCGACCGCCACCAGAGCAGGCGGCAGGATGTAGACGGTGAGGTTGAAGCCGTGCGCCGGGGGCTGGCCGAGGACCGCCGTGCCGTACTGAGCCACCAGCGCGCGCTCGATCTGAGCCTTGGTTTCGCCCTGGGCGATCAGGCCACGGATGAAGCTGCGCTCCTGATCGGCCTGCGGGGACTGGGCCACGGCCAGCGGCTCGTGGCAGGTCAGGCACATCACGTCGTACTCGATGTCGGTGAGCGAGGCCCGGGGGCGAGGAGCAGCGTCCGCGCGGGGTGCGAGGGTGACCAGGGCGAGCAGCGCGACCGCGACGGCGATCCGCTTCATGCCAGCAGCCGCGCGATCGTCTGCTGGAGCCAGTCACCGGCCAACTGGTAGCGCCGCGCGGCGGCGATCCGGCCGTGGCGGTCGATGACAAACGTCTCGGGCACACCGTCGATTCCCAGCGCCTGGGGCCAGCCGGCCCCGATGTCGCGCACGACCGGGTAGTTGATGTGCTCCTGGTGGACGAACTGCTCCGAGCCGGTCGTGGTGTCGAGGTAAGTGACACCGAGGACGGTTCCGTTATGCCCAGCCAACTGGCGCTCGGCCCGCTTGAGGATTGGCGCCTCGGCCTTGCAGGGAGGGCACCAGGACGCGAACACGTTCAGCACGACGATCTTGCCGCGGAGGTCGGCGATGCTCTCCTTGCCGGCGGCGCCCACCCTCGGCATACCGACCTGGGCTTCTGGCACGACCGGTCTGATTCCCCGTTCGAGGGCAGAGTCGATCGAGCCGTTCGGTCCCTGTGAGGAGACTCCGAAGGCGAGCAGGGCGATCAGCGCGGCCGCCGCCGCGACCACAAGCCCCGGGATCACCAGACGACGCATCCCGTCCAAGAGTAATACCGGCGGGTTGCCGCCGGGTTAGCCGGGTCAGCGGGCGGCGGCTAGCCCGATCAGCGGGCCGTGACCGGGATTGCTTGCGCCGGGGGGGCGGTTTGCGGCGCGCAGGTATGGCTTACCGGCGGGCGTCGCTTTGAAGACCGTCGTCGCCTTGAGCGCCCGCTTCACCGCCAACGGGCGCCACCGGCCCCCGTGGAGTCGTCCCCTCGGCACCGGCTCAGGCACCGTCGCCACCTGGGGCACCGTGACCGTCTGGATCAACGTGCGCGCCTGGACGGGCACCGCGCACGCCGGTCGCGAGCAGACCGACCCCGACGCGACAAAGCAGCTCGTGCCCTGCACCGCGTTGACATGCGGCACCGCCTTCGTCGCGGCCCGCGGCAGGGTCTTTGATCCGGCGCCCCCGACCCAGATCCCGACCGCGGTCGCCACCAGCACCAGGCAAGCCCCGATCCGCATCAGGCGACGCATGACCGCCAGTATCCGCCCAACCCATGCTCACCGCAACTGGCAAGTAAGCTAGCCGCGATGGCCACCGACCGAGCCGATGCGATCGTGGTCGGCGCGGGCTTGGCGGGGCTGGTCGCGACGGCCGAGCTGGCCGACGCGGGGAAGTCGGTCATCCTGGTCGATCAGGAGGGCGAGCAATCGATCGGAGGCCAGGCGCACTGGTCGTTCGGCGGCCTGCTCCTCGTCGACACCCCGGAGCAGCGCCGGTGGCGCATCCACGACTCGGCCGAGCTGGCGCTCCAGGACTGGCTGGGCAGTGCCGGCTTCGATCGCGACGAGGACAAGTGGCCTCGGCGCTGGGCGGAGGCGTACGTCGAGTTCGCCTCGGGTGAGAAGCGGGCCTGGCTGAGCGCGCAGGGAGTGCGGCTGCTGCCCAACGCGGGATGGGCGGAGCGGGGCGGCTACCTGGCGACCGAGCACGGCAACTCGGTGCCGCGCTTTCACCTCGTCTGGGGGGCCGGTCCCGGGCTGCTTGAACCGTTCGTGGCGCGGGTCAGGGAGGGCGTGGCCCGGGGCCGGGTGAAGCTCCGTTTCCGCCATCAGGTACAGCAACTGAGCTCGAACGGCGGCGGCGTAGCGGGCGTGGCCGGGGTCGTGCTCGAGCCGAGCTCCGTCGCGCGCGGGCGCCCGAGTACGCGCACGGCCGTGGGCGAGTTCAGCCTTGAGGCCGGGGCGGTGATCGTGACCACCGGCGGAATCGGCGCCAATCACGACCTGGTACGCAAGAACTGGCCGAAATCGCTGGGCGGAGCGCCCAAGCGCATGCTCTCCGGGGTGCCCGACTACGTGGACGGGCGGATGCTCGAGGTCTGCCGCGAGGCGGGAGCGAGGACGATCAACGAGGACCGCATGTGGCACTACACGGAGGGCATCCAGAACTGGAACCCGATCTGGACCGCGCACGGGATCCGGGTAATACCCGGTCCCTCGCCGCTGTGGCTGGACGCTCTGGGCCGCCGGCTGCCCGTGCCCCTGTTCCCCGGGTTCGACACGCTGGGCACGCTCGAGCACATCATGAAGACCGGCTATGACTACAGCTGGTTCGTCCTCACCCAGAAGATGATCGAGCGCGAGTTCGCGCTCTCGGGCTCGGAGCAGAACCCAGACCTGGCCGGGAAGAGCATCCGCAAGCTCATCGGGACCCGGCTCTTGCCCGGCGCGCCCGGTCCGGTGGAGGCGTTCAAGCGCCACGGCGCCGACTTCGTGGTCGAGCACGACCTGCGTGACCTGGTGCGCGGGATGAACGCGCTCGGCGACGAGGCAGAGATCGACGGCGCGGCGCTGGAGCGAGAGATCGTGGCCCGCGACCGGGAAATGGCGAACCCGTTCAGCAAGGATCTACAGGTCACGGCGATTCACGGCGCCCGCCGCTACCTGGCCGATCGCATCACCCGGGTGGCGGCACCGCATCGCCTGCTTGACCCCGGCGCCGGCCCGTTGATCGCGGTCAGGCTGTGGACCCTCACCCGCAAGACGCTCGGCGGGCTGGAGACCGACCTTGACGGGCGGGTGCTGCGCGCCGGAGGCGACCCGCTTCCCGGCCTGTACGCCGCCGGCGAAGTGTCCGGGTTCGGCGGCGGCGGGGTGCACGGCTACCGCTCGCTCGAGGGGACGTTCCTCGGGGGCTGCTTGTTCTCGGGTCGCGTGGCCGGTCGGGCCGTGGCGGCCGGGCTGGGCTGAGCGGCCCGGGCTGGGCTGAGCGGGCCGGGCGTGGGTCCCCGAGGACCCGCCTGAGCTAGGCCGCCGCCCCGGCTTCCTGCTGGGGCTCGAGCATCTGGCGGAAGCGCTCGGCGAGCTCGGTGGCGAACTCGTGCCCGATCTCGTCCTCGTCCTGCCCGCCGGAGCCGTTCTGAGTGGACTCGGGCTGGTCAAGCTCGGCCAGGAAGGCCTCGACGACCACCGGGTCGAACTGGTGGCCGGCCTCACGCAGGAGCTCGTGGCGCGCGTCGTCGACGCTGCGGGCCTTGCGGTAGCAGCGGTCGCCGGTGATCGCCTCGTAGGCGTCGCAAACAGCGACGATCCGGGCGGCGAGCGGAATCTCGGTGCCGCGGAGCTGGTCCGGATAACCGTGACCGTCCCAGCGCTCGTGGGTCGCGCGCACGATCGTGGCAACAGGTCGGAGCGCGGCAGCTGCGCTGAGGATGCGCTCACCGAGGATCGTGTGCTGGCGGACGAACTCCCACTCGTCAGCGTCGAGTGCGCTGGGCTTGTCGAGGATCGCGTCGGGGATCCCGACCTTGCCGATGTCGTGCAGTTCGGCCGCGCGGGCGAGCTCGTCGATCTGCTCGGCGTTCATGCCCAGCCGGCGCCCTACGAGGACGGCCAGGCGGGCCACGCCGGTGGAATGATCGGGGAGGCTCGGCTGCTTGGCGTGCATGATCCGGACGAGCACGTCGCGCGTCTGCTCGCGTGCCGCCGAGGGGCGGCCCTGCTTGCGCGTGTACATGCGCTGGTCGGCCAGCTGGAGGGCGTAGTCGGGGTTGCTCGCCTCGTGCGGCACGAGCACCGCGCCGCAGGAAGCCTGGATCGAGAAGGTCTCGCCCCGATCGCGCAGGGCGTTCGCCGCCCGCGACATGGCCTCGTGCAGCTGGCCCGGGCGCGCCGGGAGGAGGACGCAGAACTCGTCGCCGCCGAGGCGGTAGGCGGTTCCGTGCGGGAACACGGAGGCCGCCAGCTTGCCGCCCAGCCGGGCCAGCAGCGCGTCGCCGGCGAAGTGTCCGAAGGTGTCGTTGTAGCTCTTGAAGCCGTCGAGGTCGAGGAGCATCAGCACGAGCGCCTCGCCCTTGGACTTCGAGGCCTTGCTCAGACGCTCGGTCAAGTCGGTGGCCAGCTTGCGGCGATTGCCGAGGCTGGTCAGCGGGTCGGTCATGGCCTGCTCGCGCAGGGCCTCGTGGGTGAGGATGTCCAGCACCGCGGTGTGAGCGCGGTCGACCAGGCCGAGCATCAGCTCCTGCTCGTCGTCGCGGAACTCGCGCGAGCGCCGGGCCACGCCGAGGGCGCCGCCCCGTCGCTCGGGATCGTCGGCGGGACCGAAGGGCAGGGCCAGCACCCAGATGCCGTCGCGCTCGAGCTGCGCGGCCTTCTGCGTGCGCTGGGCCAGGCGATTGGCCTCCTCGAGCAGCGGCACGAAGCCGGCGGGACCGCCGGTCTCGACCAACGACGGGCGCCCCGGGACGTAGAGGATCAGCTGGCCGGCGTCGGCGTCGAGGGCGTCGATCGAGCCGTTGAGAACGATGCTGGTCAGCGCCGGGAGGTCGAGCTTGGCCGCGAAGGCGTCGCCCAGGCGGCGGACGGCGGCCTGGAGGCGGGTGCGTTCGCGCCCCACGAGCTCGAGGCGGTGGTGAGCCTGGGCGATGCGGGTGCTGCGGTCGCGGTCGAGCAAAAGGAGTAGCGCGCTCAGCGGCAGCACCATCAGGAGCGCGACGTGATCGTGACGCGCGGTCCGGGCGATCAGGAGGCCGATCGGCGCCGTACAGATGTCGATCAGCCAGACCAGCGCGACCACACGGAGCTGCAGGCGCGGGGCCACCGCCAGGGCTGCGGCCTCTCGCACCGTGGAGGCGACGAGATCGACGAAGCACCCGGCCAGGAAGGCGAGTAGGTAGATGCCGGCCGTCTGCCAGCCGCCGGTCAGATGTCCGAACAGCGTGAGGACGAGAGCGGGGCCGAGCGCGTGCCACGCGTTCGGGATCGAGAAGAGGACGTGGTCAAGTGAGACGCGCCGGGCCACGAGGCGGGCGAGGCTGGCGATCACCAGGCCGGCCGCCGTGAACAGCGGAACCGTCTCCGGCGGCAGCAGCAGCATCATCGGCACCAACATCACGTAGGTGGGGACGACGTAGCCGGCGCCGATCGGGAACCGGATCGCGCCCGCGACCATCGCGTAGAGACCGACGAGCAGCGCGGTCAGGCCGAAGTTGATCCCGTGCGCGAGCGACGGGGCGGCGAGCGGAGCGGCTACGCCCAGGAAGGCGGCCGCCGCCGCAGCCTCGACGAGGAGCTCTCGGCGACTGGCCCGCTGCTGGCGCGTGTCCCAGGAGTCTTCCAGGAGGCGCTCGACCGGGTCCGTCGCGCGCGCGTCATCAATAGGACCGCGCTCGGCCCGCTCGTTGCCCTCCGGCTCCCCTGCCGAAATGGAAAGAGGAGCGGCATCCTCCTGATGCCGCTCCTCTTCCAGGCTGCTATTTGGCGTAGGGATCGACGTAGACGTCATCGATGTTCCAGCTTGCGTTGCTGCTGTTCTGGAAGACCAGCTGCACCGGCACGGTCATGCCGTCGGGCAGTGGCGCACCGAGCATGAGCGTGTTGCTGGGCTCCCATGACTGGAATCCGTTGCTCGACAGGCGCCCGATGGGCACCGTGCCGCTCATCCCGTTGTAGCTCCACTGGGCCAGGACCCTGAGGTCGTTGTTCCAACCGTAGGAGCTCTGGCTCTGGCTCTGCGCGAAGAAGCGCATGTCCGGAATCAGGTTGCTGATGCAGATCGACGGCGAGGTGGCCTGGCCGCCAGGCTGGATGTTGAGCGACTGGCCCTCGGTTGAGCCGCTGACGTTCCAAGGCTCGCCGCCCGACACCAGCGACGCGTTGTTGAACGTCCAGCCCGAGGTGTCCTCGTTCAGGAAGTCGCCGCCCGGCACGAGCGCGTAGTTGGCGTTGTCGCCGAACTGCGAGAAAACCTGGCTCACCGAGCCCAGCGGGGTGCAGCCGGAGCTCGTCGTCGCGGCCTGCGCCGACGACGCGGTGATGAGCATTGCGAATGCGGCAGCGACAACAGCCAGTAGTCGTTTCGGCGGCCAATCCATCACATACGGCATTGGGGACCTCCATGTCCGGAGTTGCAAGCTTTATGGAGATCGGCAGCTGGGCTATCTCGGAGAGACCCCTGGCTTTGCGCCCCCGCCTCGCGACGGGTTTGCCTTTGTCGACGAGGGGACTATCGGCCCGGTCCGGGAGCAGCTTTATACCCTTTGCACACCTAATTGGAGGTTTGGCCACATATTCGATCAAGCGTCCAGTTGCTGGGCGGACCTTTGTTCGAGGCGCGTTATGGTGAGCCAGGTGCCGGCTGCGTCGGTTATCGGGGTGTATCGGCCCGGGTTCCCGGTGCAAGTGACCGTTTTCCGGCGCGAACGGCGGGTGTTGGTGACCGACTCCGGGGCGGCGATCGCACTGGCCGGCAAGGTTCCCGGTTGGCGTGAGGTGGCGTGGGAGCTCGCGCGCGAGCTTGACGTGAACGTCAGCCGGCAGGGTGTCGTGTCGCTCCCGGTGGTACCAGTAGGGCCTGGGGAGGAAGTCGTGGTCGAGCGGATCGCGTCGGCGTCGATTCAGTTGTATGACCGGCTGCTGGAGCTTGGGCTATGAGGCCCGTGCGAGGCGGACGCGATACGTAGACGCCGCCTCACCCGACCGTGATCAGGACAACCGCGGCGGCTGCTAAAAGCAGGCCGGCGACCTGCAGAACGGTCCAATTCTCGGCCAAGAAGAGCCGGGCCATGAGCACGGTGACCGCGGGATAGAGCGCGGTTACGACGGCGACGATCGCGAGCTCGCCGTGGCCGGTGGCGGCGAGAAACAGCAGGTTGGCCGTGCCGCTGAGCACGCCAGCTCCGAAGATGATGGCTTTGGTGTTCCTGGACGGCCGGGCAAGGGATCGCAGTCCGCGGTAGGCGAAAGGCGCGATCAGCAGCAGCGAGAGGATCTGACCGGGGACGAGCGGCCATGCACCGGCTTTGGTGCCGGCTCGGTCGAGCGCGATAAACAGCAGCGCGAACCCGAGGCCGGCGAGGCAGCCATAGAGCGGACCGGCGCGGGCCGCGCGCCGATCCCGGCCCGGGGGCTGCCACGAGACCATGGCGATGGCGGGAAACGCGATCACCACGCCCCCCGCTGCTGCGGCGTGGAGATGGTTCCCGAGCGCGATGCCGACGATCACCGGGATGACGGCCGTGAGGACCCCGGAGAGGGTGGCCACGACGCTCATCCGTGCGACGGCCAGCCCTCGGTAGAGCGACAGCGTTCCGACGGCACTGCCCACGCCGCTGAGCGCTCCCCACGCGAGTGCATGGGCGGTCACTCCCGACCCGGGAAACAGGATCACCGCAACCCCGGCTGTGAGCGCCCCCAGGGCCTGCGCGACCAGGGTGACCGGTGCGGCGGCGTAGCGGCGGCTGGCGACTCCCGCCGCGAAGTCACACGTCCCGTAGGCCGCGGCCGAGAGCAGCGCCAGCAGAATCGCCACTTGTCCGGCCCTCAGCTCATCTCGGCCAGCCGTCGCGACAAGTAGCGGCGTTCGGCGTCCGTGCGCGCGCGGTCGAGGGCCTGTCGATAGGCCTCGCCCGCCTCCGAGGCGCGGCCGAGCCGGCGCAGGAGGTCCGCCCGGGTGGCGTACAGCAGGTGGTAGTCGCCGAGCTCGCCCGACTCGAGCAGCTGATTGACGAGCGTCAAGCCGTAGTCGGGCGTCGTGGCCATCGCGACCGCGATGGCATGGTTGAGCTTGACCATCGGGTTGGCCGTTATCTCGAGCATCTGCCCGTACAGAGCCGCGATCCGCGCCCAATCGGTGGAAGCCGCGTCCGCAGCGTTGGCGTGACAGGAGGCGATCAGCGCCTGCAATCCGTATGGACCCACCTCCTGGCTGCGCACCACCTCTCGCAGGATCGCGTTCGCCTCGTCGATCTCGGCGCGATCCCAGCGGAAGCGGTCCTGCTCCTCGAGCGTGACCACGTCGCCGGCGCTGTCGGTCCGCGCGTCACGCCGCGAGTGCTGGAAGAGCATCAGGGCGAGCAGGCTGCGCGATTCCGGCTCGTCGGGCATGAGCGTGCCCAGCGCACGGGTCAGGCGGATCGCCTCGGCGCAGAGGTCGACCCGGATCAGGTCGGAGCCGGTCGAGGCGGCGTAGCCCTCGTTGAACAGCAGGTAGAGGACCGCGAGGATGCCGCTCGTACGCTCGGGCAAGAGGTGCGCCGGTGGCACGCGGTAAGGGATCCGGGCATGGGCGATCTTGTGCTTGGCGCGAACCAGCCGCTTGGCCATCGTCGGTTCGGGGACGAGGAAGGCGTGGGCGATCTCCGCGGTGCTCAGCCCGGCCAGCGAGCGAAGCGTGAGCGCCACCCGACCATCCAATGGGAGGGCCGGGTGGCAACACGTGAACATCAAGCGCAGGCGATCGTCCTCGATCCCGCTCTCGTCGGGCTCGTCGGCCAAGGCGTCCTGCGCCGGGCCGAGCTCGCTGTCCGGAAGGAAGGCCGCCGCCTCCTGCAATCGCCGGTTCTTCATCGTTTCGTGGCGCACACGATCAAGCGCCCGGTTCCGGGCGACGGTGGTCAGCCACGCGCCGGGCTGCTTGGGGACTCCATCGCGCGGCCAGCGTCGCGCCGCCTCGGCGAACGCCTGCTGGGCGCAATCCTCGGCCAGATCCCAATCGCCGGTTCGTCGGATCAGTCCGGCGACGATCCGCCCCCATTCCTCGATGAAGGCAGTCTCGATGGCAGCGTTCGCGGTGTCGGTCATTCCTCCCAGAACGGTCGGACCTCAAGCGCGCCGAACCGGGCCACGGGGTGCTTGGAGGCCACCTCCATCGCCTCGTCGAGATCGGCGCACTCGAGGATGTCGAACCCGGCGATGTGCTCCTTGGCCTCGGCGAAAGGCCCATCGGCGATCACGACCTCACCCTCGCGCACCCGGATCGTGGTGGCGTCTTGTGAGGACGCGAGCTGGTGACCCTGGAGACGCACGCCTCGTCCGTCCATCTCACTCGCCCAGGCCATGGTCTCAGGGCCGATCCTCTTTCGCTCCTCGTCTGAGAGCTCGATCGCTTCGTCTACGCAGACCAGCATCATGTACTTCATGTTTCCTCCTCGCTTTCGCTGATTGTTGAACACCCATACGACGAACGAGATCGAGGAGATGGACAAGCGCCGGCTCCGTGAGCACTGTTTGAGCTATCCCGGCTCGGCCGAGACCTTCCCTTTCGGTCCGGAGACGTCGGTGTTCAAGGTGGCCGGAAAGATGTTCGCGCTCTCGCGGCTCGCCGGGCGACCGCTCGAGATCAGCCTCAAGTGCGAGCCGACGCTCGCCCAGCAGCTGCGCGAGACCCATGCTGCGATCCGACCCGGATACCACCTGAACAAGCAACACTGGAACACCGTTACCGTCGATGGCTCAATTACCGAACAGATGCTCAAGGACCTGATCGAAGACTCCTACGACCTCGTGGTCAGCCGGCTTTCCGAGGCGCGCCGCCGCGAGCTGGGGTGGCGGGCCTCATGAACGAGCTCGTGCTGGAAGGCCTGGGCTTCCCGGAGTCGACACGGTGGCGCGACGGCCGTGTCTGGTTGTGCAATTGGGGCGCAGGGGAAGTGCTGGCGGTGACGCCCGAGGGAGAGCCGGAGGTCATGGCTCGCCTGGCGCCGCGGACGCTTCCGTTCAGCATCGACTGGCTCCCCGATGGTCAGCTGTTGATCGTCGACGGGCCGCGCGGGCTGGTGTTGCGCCAGGGGGCCGGTGGCGCGTTAGCCACCGTCGCGGATCTCACCGACTTCGGCTCCCCGCCGTACAACGAGCTTGTCGTCGACGGGGTGGGCAACGCGTATGTGAACGGCGGGCCGGGATTGGTGGTGTGCGTTCATCCCGACGGCAGTGCGCGCGAGGTCGCGGACGGTCTGAAGTGGCCGAACGGGATGGCGCTGGCGGACGACGGACGCACGCTGATCGTGGCGGACTCACAGACGCGGCAGCTCGTGGCCTTCGAGGTGCAAGGCGACGCGACGCTCTCCGGCCGTCGCGTGTGGGCGGAGCTCGAGCATGCGCCGGACGGGATCTGCGTCGACGCCGAGGGCGCGATCTGGGTCGCGAGCGTGCCGGGGCGATACTGCGCGCGTGTGCGCGAGGGAGGCGAGGTGCTGAGCACCGTCGCCGCCGACCGCGGGTGCTTCGCCTGCATGCTCGGCGGCGACGATGGGCGCACGCTGTTCATTGCCGCCGCGCAGTGGCGGGGCATGGAAGCGGCGATGAGCGAGGGGCCTGGGGTGACCGGGCAGTTGCTCGCGGCCCCGGGCCAGCCGGCCGCGCACGCCGGCCGGCCCTAGTTGCGCACCGAGGGTGCGGACGCAGTAGGTTTTCGCTGGGCCGCAACCGAATTGAGGAGGAGACAAGGATGCGTAACGGGAGCCTGAAGGTTGCTGCTCTGGCGGCGCTCGTGCTCGTGGCCGTGGGTGCGATCGGCGTGCCTTCAGCCGCGGCGAAGCGACGGCACATGTCGATCGTCGTGCTCTCGGGCCGCGCCGACCTGGTCAGCGGCGGGACGGCGCTCGTGGCCATCAACCTGCCGCGGCGTTCGGATGCGCGGCACCTCCGGGTGAAACTCGGCCACAAGAACGTGCGCAGGGAGTTTCGGTTTCGCCGGAACCGGCGCTTCGAGGCGCTGGTCACTCACCTGAGACTCGGACGCAACGTGCTGCGCGCGACGCTGCCGAATGGCTCAGGGGCGAAGATCACCTTGACCAACCATCCCTTCGGCGGGCCGGTCTTCTCGGGGCCGCAACTGCAGCCCTGGAAGTGTGAGCCTGGCGCACGCGACCGCAAGTGCAATCAGCGGCCGACCTACAGCTACCTCTACAAGTCGAGCAACCCGGCCAAGCCCGGGTTCCAGACCTACAACCCGCAGGCGCCGCCCTCGGATGTCGCCATGACGACAACCGACCAGGGCGTCACCGTGCCATTCGTCGTTCGCGTCGAGACCGGCTACATGGACCGCGATCAGTACCAGATCACGGTCCTCTACCAGCCCGGGAAGCGCTGGAGCACGTTCTCACCCCAGCGGCAGTTCAACCACAAGCTGCTGATCCTGCACGGCGCGTCATGCGGGGTGGACTACGGCGCCGGCAACGCCCCGGGCACGACGGGCGACCCCGCCGGCGACTACGCGCTCAGCAAGGGCTTCATGACCATGTCGACGGCGCTTGACAACAGCGGCCACAACTGCAACCTACCGCTGCAGGCCGAGTCCCTGGTGATGGCCAAGGAATACGTCATCAAGCACTACGGCACCCTCCGGTACACCATCGGCACGGGATGCTCGGGCGGCTCCCTGGCGCAGTACTGGATCTCCAACGCCTATCCGGGTGTCTACCAGGGGATTCTGCCGACGTGCTCGTTCCCCGATGCGTGGAGCACGGCGAGTCAGTTCCTGGACTACCACCTGCTGCTCTCGTACTTCACGACCCCCACGAGGTGGGGGCTCGGCGTCGCCTGGCTCCCGACCCAGATGGACGATGTGCTCGGCGGTCCGGACGGCGTTCAGAACGCCGAGGTATCAGATCAGGCGCAGTTCCATGTGTCCGTCCCCACCGATCCATGCGGAGGTACCACCAGCGCCGACCGCTACAACCCGACGACCAATCCGGGCGGTATTCGGTGCACGATCCAAGACGCGGCAGTGAACGTTTTCGGACCTGAGCCGTCCGCGCTCTGGTCGGCCAACGAGAAGAAAGTGGGTCATGGCTTCGTGCGGCCGCCGATCGACAACGTCGGCGTGCAGTACGGCCTTGACGCGCTCAGGGCCGGCGAGATCAGCCCGGCCCAGTTCGTTGACCTCAACCAGAAGATCGGTGGCCTGAACATCGACACGCAGCCCACCCCCGCCCGCATCAGCAGCGCGGGCTCTCCGGCGCTCAAGCGCGCGTATCGAAGCGGGATGATCAACGAGACCAACAACCTGAACCAGACCGCCATCATCGACTGCCGCGGTCCCAATCCCGGCATCTTCCATGACGCGTACCGGGCGTTCGCGGTCCGCGCCCGGCTGGACCGCCAGTTCGGCACCCACGCCAACCAGCTGATCTGGGAGGGGCCAGAGCCGCTCGAGGCCGACAAGGACTGCGAGCTCAACAGCTTCATCGCCATGGATAGCTGGCTGAGCGCGATCGCGCGGGATCACAGCCACAGCTCGCTACCGAGAAAGGTGATTCGTGACAAGCCCGCCGGTCTCAGCGACGAGTGCTGGGACGGCGCCGGCAAGAAGCTCTCCAGTGGACTGTGCCCGGCCGGCGTGGTGCCCGTCTACGGCACCCCGCGCACGGTCGCGGGCGATCCGCTCACGACCGACGCCAACAAGTGCCAGCTACAGCGGCTCGACCGTGGCGACTACGGAGCGGTTTCCTTCACCAACGCGGAATGGGCACAGCTCCAGAAGACGTTCCCCAGCGGTGTCTGCAACTTCTCGATACCGGGGGTCGACCAGAGCCCGACGGTCGCGTGGTTGACCTACCAGAACAGCCGAGGCAAGGTGATCTACGGCGGTCGGCCGCTCGGTAGGGCGCCGAGGTCGAAGGTGATCAGGGCTGGGAGAAGCTGAGGCTCGAAGGTGGCCACGGTCAGCGTTCGCTACATCGTCGACGATGTCGATGCCGCGATCGACTTCTATACCACCGAGCTCGGCTTCCGCGAGGACATGCACCCGGCGCCCAGCTTCGCGATGCTCTCCCGAGACGATCTACGGCTCGTCCTGAGCGCACCCGGCGGCGGCCCCGGCGGCGGACAAGCCATGCCTGACGGGACGGCGCCGCAGCCTGGCGGCTGGAACCGCTTCCAGCTCGAGGTCGATGACTTGGAGAGCACCGTTCGTCGCCTCCGCGAGCACGGAGCGCGGTTCCGCAACGACATCGTCACCGGCGTCGGCGGGAAGCAGATCCTGGTCGAGGACCCGGCCGGTAATCCGATCGAGCTGTTTGAACCGATGCTGCCGGAGGCGAAGCTGGGGGAGAGGCGTAGCGCCAGCCGCGGGCGGTGATCTGCCCCGCGACGAATGTCAAATGCCGGCTCAAGCCGGTTCGCTCTCGGGGATGAGCGAGTCGATGAGCACGGCATACACGTTGATCGGCTCGGTCTTGCCTTTCATCAGCACCTCACCCTGCGGGTCGACCGCGATCCCGTCGCCGATGCCAAGCCGCGTGTGCTCGTCGATGAGGATCGGCCGCTTGACGACCTTGGTGTGCGCCTCGAGCCGTGCGGCCATATTGACGGTGTCGCCGATGCACGTGTAGGTCGCGCGGTGGTGCGTCCCGGTGTAGCCGGCGACGACTCGTCCCGACGCGATCCCGATACCGATCCGAATCTGCACCTTGCTCTGGGCCGCCCGCTCGTCGTTGAACAGGCGGATCAGCTCGATCATCTGCCGCGCCGCGAGCACCGCCGCCCGGCGGTGGTCCTCGCGCGGCAACGGGGCGCCGAAGATCGCCATGAGGCCGTCGCCGGCCATCTGGTTCACGATCCCGCCCTCGCCGCTGATCGCGTCCATCATCAGCGTGTAGTAGTCGTTCAGCAGCTCGATCGTCTCTGCCGGATCCTGGGCTTCAGCGATCGTCGTGAACGAGCGGATGTCGCAGAACATCGCTGAGGCGTCGACGTACTTGCCGCCGAGCGAGAACCCCGAGGTGAGCAGATCCTCCGCCACTTCCTTGGTGGCGAACTTGCTGATCAGCTCGCGTTGTTGGTCGCGCAGGCGCTTCTTCTCGAGGCTCGCGTTGATTCGCGCATTGAGCAACACGGGGTTGACCGGCTTGGTCAGGTAATCCTCCGCGCCCATCTCGAGGCACCGCACGACGCTGTCCAGTTCGTCGAGCGAGGACGTCACGACCACCGGGATGTCGCGGAGATGCGGGTCGCCCTGCAGCTCCTCGAGGACTCCGTAGCCGTCGAGCTCAGGCATCAGGACGTCGAGCAGCATCAGATCGAAGCGCCGGCGCCGCAACAGGTCGAGCGCTTCCCCGCCGTGTTCGGCGAAGACGACCGTGTGTCCCTCGTGCTCGAGCCCGCGGCCGAGCAGGAGCCGGTTCACGCGGTTGTCGTCCGCGATCAGGATCGTGCCGGGCGAGGGAGCGGAACCGCTCACGAAACCGGTTCCGACCGAAGGGAGGCGAGGGCTTCCTGGAGCGTCCGGTACTCCTGCTCGATCCGATCCGACGAGCTGCCGAGACGCCGTCGAGGCGGCCGTCCTTGGCGCGCTGCTCGACGGTGCGGCAGAGCTCCGCGAACGCCGCCGCGCCCAGGGTCGAGCCGTTCGACTTCAGCGTGTGCGCCGCTCGGCGGAGCTCCTCGGTGTCCTGCCGCTCGAGCGAGCTCCGGAGGGCTCGTGATCAGCGCCGGCGCATCCGCGAGAAAGGCGTCGACCACCTCGGCGAGGAACTCGATCGCCGCCGAGGTCTCGCAGATTCTGGAGCGCGGCAGCCTCGAGGCTGATCTCGCTGGCTCTCCGAACCGACGTCGCGGTTCCGAAGCGGCTGCGCGCGTTTGAGCGCCGCCGCCAGCTCGTCCGCGCGGATCGGCTTCGCGACGTAGTCGTTCATGCCGGCCGCGAAGCAGGCCTCGCGATCCTCCGGGCAGCGCGTTCGCGGTCATCGCGATGATGTGGGGGCGGCTCTCCGGCGGCCACCGCTCGCAGATCCGCCGCGTGGCGTCGAGACCGTCGAGCTCCGGCATCTGCACGTCCATCAGGACGACGTCGTAGGGCTGGCGCTCGAGCGCCGCCAGCGCCTCGAGACCGTTCGACGCGAGGTCCGCCCGGTAGCCGAGCCGCTCGAGGAGGCGGAGGGCGACCTTCTGGTTCATCGCGTTGTCCTCCGCGAGCAGGATCCGCAGTGACGACATCGCCTGCTTGCCGTCCGCCGCCACCTCGGCTCGTCTCCTGCGCTCGCTCGCCCGCGGTCAGCAGGTGCAGCGAGCGCGTTGTAGAGCTGCGAGGCCTTGAACGGCTTCGAGAGCTGGGCCGAGAACACGCCGGTCGACTGCGCCTGCGGCAGGCGGCCGAGCGAGGTCAGAAGCAGGAGCGGGAGGTCCTGCTCGCTCCGGCGGCTCCGGATCTCTCGCGCCAGGGCGACGCCCGTCCATCTCGGGCATCATCATGTCCAGCGACGGCGACGTCGAACGGCTCTCCGGCCTCGAGCAGCGCGAGAGCCTCGGAGGGCAGCTCGACCGCGACCGGCTCCATTCCCCACGACCGGGCGTGCCGGGTCACGATCTCCCGGTTCGTCGCGTTGTCGTCCACGACGAGGATCCGCTTGCCGGCGAGGTGGGGGAGACCGTCGTCGAGGGGGATCGGGCTCGGCACCTCGGCCGCGTCGACGGCGAGCGCGATGCGGAAGGTCGAGCCGCTGCCCTCCTCGCTCTCGCACCGAGATCGTCCCGCCCATCAGCTCGACGAGGCGCTTCGAGATGGCGAGCCCGAGCCCGGTACCGCCGAACCGGCGCGTGGTCGAAGCGTCCACCTGGCTGAACGACGTGAAGAGCCTGTCCATCCGGTCAGGCGCGATCCCGATCCCGGTGTCGCGTACCGAGAGCTCGAGCCGGTACGAGCCGGGTCCGCGCGGCTCGGCCTCGACGAGGACGACGACCTCGCCCGCCTCGGTGAACTTGACCGCGTTCGAGAGCAGGTTCAGCAGCACCTGGCGGAGGCGGGCCTCGTCGCCCAGGATCCCGGCGGGCGCGCCCTCCTCGATCAGACAGCCGAGCTCGATCCCCTTCTCCCACGCGCGCGGCGCGACGATGTCCAGCGCTCCCTCCACGCATTCGCGCAGGCTGAACGGCTCGCGTTCGAGGTCGAGCTTGCCGGCCTCGATCTTCGAGTAGTCGAGGATGTCGTCGATCACGTGCAGCAGCGCGTCTCCGCTCGAGCGCACAACCTCGGCGAACTCGCGCTGCTCGCCCGTCAGCTCGGTGCCGAGCAGGAGGTCGGTCATGCCGATCACGGCGTTCATCGGCGTCCTGATCTCGTGGCTCATCGTGGCGAGGAACGCGCTCTTGGCCTGCGTCGCCGCCTCGGCCTCCTGCCGTGCGCGCTGGAGCTCGGTGACGTCGTGGTAGATGCCGAGGAAGCCGACGTGGGAGCCGTCCGCCGTGAGCGGGACGAGCATCAGCTCGACGTCGACTTGTGTCCCGTCCTTGCGCAGGCGCTGGGTGATCCGGTCCGCGCGACCGACCGTCATGCGCCTCCCGGGTGATCTCGCGTCCCTCGTCGCGGTCCGTCTCGCCGAAGACGAGGTCGTCGATGGGCCGGCCGAGCGCCTCCTCGGCCGAGTAGCCGAAGAGCTCGGCCGCGGCCGGGTTCCAGTCGGTCACCCGCTCGTCGGCGTCCATGACGACCACCGCGGCGGGGCTGATCGCGACGAGCGACTCCAGGTACTGGCGCTGGCGCTCGACCTCGGAGAACAGGCGCGCGTTCTGGATCGCCACGCCGACGTTGGCGGCGATCGTCGCCAGCAGGCGAGAGTCGGCTTCGCCGAACCGGCCCTCCTCTTCGATGCTCTGGACGCTGATCACTCCGATCGCCGCGTCGCCGACGAGGATCGGCACGCCCAGGTAGGACCGCACCGGGGTGCCCACCCCCGCGGCCTCGTGCTCCTCGAGACTCGAACTGCCGTGACTGGTTGAGCAGCAGCGGTGCACGCGACTCGAGGATCTGGGAGGTCAGCCCCTCGCCGTAGGCGATCGACGGCTCGTCCCGGCGCCGCCCGCTCTCGTAGTAGTAGGCGAAGTCGATCTGACCGGACTGCCGGTCGTGCAGCGCGACGTACGCGAGGTCGGCCTCGAACGTCGCGCGCACCTGCTCGCCGACGAGCTCGATCAGCGCGTCGAGGTCGAGCTGCGACGCCAGCGCCTGGCCGACGCTGTTCACGGTTGCGAGCTCGGCCACGCGCTGGCGCGTCTCGTGCAGCAGCCGAGCGTTGTCGAGCGCGACGCTCAGGCTGCCCGCCAGGGTGGACAGGAGCCGTTGGTCGTCCTCGCCGAACGCATGCGTGCGATCGACGTTCTGGAGCGAGATCACGCCGGTCGCGCGCCCGCCGACGACGAGCGGGACGAAGAGCGCCGACTTGACCGGCTCTCCGGCGAGGACGTAGGGGTTGCCGTAGCGCTCCGAGACCTCGGGAGTGATCTCCTCGAGCAGCAGCGGCTCGCGCGTCTCGATCACGTGCTTGCGGAAGCCGATCAGGGGGATCGGGCGGCTGGTCGAGGCGTTCGCCGCGCTCGATCACGTACGGAAAGCTCAGCAGGCCGCTCGTCTCGTCGTAGACGGAGATGCTCACGACCTGCGCGTCGAAGACCTCCTGGAGCTTGTCGCCGACGAGGTCGTAGATCGCCTGCGGATCGAGCTCGCCCGCGATCGCCGCCTGAACGCTGTTGATGAGCGCGAGCTCCGCGTTTCGCCGCCGCGTCTCGTGGACGAGCCGCGCGTTCTCGAGCGCGACGCTGAGGCTGGCGGCGAGCGTCTCGAGGAGCTGCTGGTCGGCTCGCCGAACGCGTGCGTGCGGTCGACGTTCTGGAGCGAGATCACTCCGGTCGCGCGCCCGCCGACGACGAGTGGGACGAAGAGCGCCGACTTGACGGGCTCCCCGGCGAGCACGTACGGGTTGCCGTAGCGCTCGGCCACCTCGGGCGTGGAATCCGTGAGCATCAGCGGCTCGCGCGTCTCCATGACGTGCTTGCGGAAGCCGATCAGCTCGATCGGCTCGTCCGGGAAGCGCACGCCGCGCTCGATCGTGTACGGGAAGTGGAGCAGGCCGGAGGGTCTCATCGAAGATGGCGATGTCGACGACCTGGGCGTCGAAGACCTCCCGGATCCTGTCGCCGACGGCGTCGTAGATCGCCTGCAGCTCGAGCTCGCCGGCGAGTCGCTTCCTGCACGCTGTTGATCAGCGCGAGCTCTGCGTTGCGCTGGCGCGTCTCCTCGATCGCCCGCGCTCGCGAGAGCGCGGCTCCGACGTGCTGGCCGACGAACGCGAGCAGTTCCTCGTCCTGTTCGGTAAAGCGAAAGTCCGGCAGGTAACACTGCACGGCGAGGATGCCGACCTTGCTGCCGTCGTCGGAGCTGAGTGGCACCCCGAGCCAGTCCTCGGTCAGATCGCCGACCAGGTCGACCTCCCCACGCTCCACGAGGTCTGTGATTCCCGCCTTCGAAATGTGCTGCGGCTTCCCCGTCCGGAGCACGTAGGCGGTCACGCCCCGCGCATCGCCGCTACCGAACTGCTCCCACCGGTTCGGATCGGGTACGTCGGGATCGACCTCATCTACGAAGTACGGCCAGCTGATCAGCTGACGCTCCTCGTCGTAGAGCGCGATGAACAGGTTGTTCGCGTACATGAGCTCGGCGATGACCCCATGGATCGCCCGGTAGAACTCCTGCATGTCGCGGGCTGCACTCGCCAGCTCGGCGATCCGGTACATCGCCGCCTGCAGCTTGGCGGCGTGCGCGTGCTGGGCCTCTATCGCCTCAAGCTCGGTCACCCGGCGACGCGCCGCGGCGAGCTCGGGTGAGACGTCGCCCGGCGGATTCATCCCAGGTCCATTCCCCGACTGGGCACGACGGGAAGTATCCCGCGGCAGGGAGGGGGCGTCTAGGCGGGGTGGCTAACCACGGCGACCGCTGGCATTGACGCCCTACTAAAGGCGCGGGAGACGGCCCCCCCGAGTCGCGCAACCGGGCAGCGTCCGAGCCCGGCCGAAGTCGCGTCAGGGCGCGGGGTTGATCAGTGCCAGCGCGATCGTGATTCCGACACCGACGGCGATCAGGGCCAGCAGGGTGTACTCGAGCCGTCCCAGCTGCGTTCGCACCCGCGCCGGCAAGTCAGGCGCACGACGGGCGTGCCGTGGCTCGTCCTCGCGGTTGTCGGGGTTCATGGAAGGTTCTTTCTGTTCGTGGTTCCCGCCAGAAGCTAGATTCGGTTGAGAAGAACGAACATGGGTGGTACTGCGCATCTGCGCCGTACCTTTCCTCAGCGACACTCACGGCAGACACGCCGATGCCCGGATCAGACCCCCTCAAACTGACCGCGGTCACCACGACGCGTGCGGATGCCTCGGCGGAGATCCCTGCGCCCGCCGAGAACCGGGTGCCATTGGCCTCACGGGCAGCGCCGATGCTGTGGCGCGTCTTTGCCGCGAACGCCGCCTTGTTCGCGCTTGCCTTCGCGCTGCTCGCCCTCACTCCGTTCGAGATCCACGCTCGGATCCGGCTGATCGAGCTGGTGATCCTGCTGGTGGGGCTCGTGTTGATGCTCCTCGTCGACCTCCTCCTGGTTCGCCGAGCCATTTCGCCGCTCGCGCGGCTGGCAAAGGTGATGGGTTCCGTGAACCTGCTTCGGCCGGGCCAACGCGCGGTCGGCTTCGAGCGCTCGAGCAGCGAAGTCCTGGCGCTTGCACAGGCGTTCAACGAGATGCTCGAGCGGCTGGAGCGCGAGCGCCGGGAGAGCTCGGCACGCGTGCTGGCCGCCCACGAAGATGAACGCCTGCGGATCTCGCGCGAGCTGCATGACGAAATTGGTCAGACTCTGACCGCGGTCGCGCTGCGAGCGGAACAACGAGCCTCGCAGGTTGGCGAGGAGCACCCTGAGTTCGCCCAGCTGGCCGAGATCGTCCAGCAGAGTCTCGCCGACGTTCGTCGAATCTCACTTGAACTGCGCCCCGGGGCGCTCGAGCAGCTCGGCCTGGTCAACGCGCTGATCTCTCTCTGCGCGCGGGTCGGCGAAGAGAGCGGGATCTTGGTCCACCGCGAGTTCGCACCATCAATCCCGCCGCTGCCTGCCGAGTACGAACTCGCGCTCTACCGGATCGCCCAGGAGGCCCTGACCAACGTGATGCGCCATTCCGAGGCGACGGAGGTGACGGTGTCAGTCCGCCCAGCGACCGGTGAGCTCGTCTTGGCCGTCGCTGACAATGGCCGTGGCCTGCCTGATGAGCCCTTCGAGGGCGGCGGCCTTACCGGCATGCGCGAGCGCGCGCTGCTGATCGGGGCCGATCTGCGAATCGAAGGCGCCGGGCCTGGTGTGGCCGTGACGCTCCGCCTCCCCCTCGACAAAGCCGGAGGGCCGTGATGCCTACGCCTCTGAAGACGCGCGTCCTCCTCGCGGATGACCATAACGTGGTGCGCAGCGGGCTGAAGATGGTGCTCGACGCCGAGCCGGACATCGACGTGGTGGCCGAGGCGGGGGATGGCGCCGAGGCGGTGAAGCTGGCTCTAGGCACTGATATCGATTTGGCGATCCTTGACGTCGCGATGCCGCGGATGACCGGACTTCAGGCCGTCGCCGAGCTTCACAAGCGGCGTCCCGACCTGCGCGTGTTGATTCTCTCGTCGTACGACGACGAGCGCTTCTTCTTTGAGGCGCTGAAGGCCGGTGCGTCTGGCTACGTGCTGAAGTCGGCTGCCAACCGAGACCTGATCGAGGCCATCCGCGCCGCGATGCGAGGGCAGCCGTTTCTCTACCCCGCAGCCGTCACCGCGCTGATCCGCGACTACCTCGAGCGGGCGCGGAGCGGTGAGAACGTGCCGGACGACCCGCTGACCCCGCGCGAGCAGGAAGTGGTCAAGCTGATCGCCGAAGGCCACACCAGTGACGAGATTGCGGAAGCGCTCGTGATCTCAAGGAAGACGGTCGAGCGCCACCGCGCCAACATCCTCGAGAAGCTCGGCATGCGAAACCGGGTCGAGCTGACTCGGTACGCGATCCGGCGGGGCTTGGTTCAAGCCTGAGCCGGGTGTCTCGAAGATGAGGGCCGGCACCCATTCCGCGCCGTCGATTCGAGCGCGATGCTGGCGGCTAACCGAGATGGCGACCGTTACCCCACATCCGCGAATCCTGGTGGTCGACGACCATCCAGCGGTGAGGTCCGGGCTGCGCGACCTGCTCGCCGACGAGCCTGACTTCGAAGTCGTGGGTGCCACCGGAAGCGCCGAGGAGGCGCTGAGCGTAGCCGCCGGCGCCCCAATCGATGTGGCGGTGGTCGACTATCAGCTCAGTGGCCGGAGCGGCCTTTGGCTGAGCCGGAAGCTGAAGCGGCTTCCCGATCCGCCTGCGGTGCTCATCTACTCCGCCTACGCCGACGGTCTGCTGGCAGCTGCTGCCGTGGTGGCCGAGGCAGACGGAATCCTCAGCAAGCGTGGGCTCGGTTCGGAGCTATGCGACGAGGTTCGAAGGCTGGCAGGAGGACACTCGGGCCTCCCGCCTATGCCGCCTTGGCTCGGGGAGATCCTTCGCCACCGTTTCGGCCATGTCGAGCTCGCGACCTTCGGCATGCTGCTCGCCGGAATCGGCCTGGCCGAGATCGCCGAGACGCTCAGCCTCTCGAGAGCCGGACTGGAGTCCGAGCTCGGGGTGATGTTGCGCAAGCTCGAGGCGCCGCGGGTCGGCTGGTCGGGGATGGCGGCCGAGCACGCGGCGTGACGACTACGGATTCGTCAGTTTGTCTGGCGCGGCTCGTCTGCCGCTGCTCGCCCACGCGATCCGCCGAGCAGGCGACCCAGCCAGGAGCGGCTCACCGTCGAGTCGGTGCGCGTCGAGTTCCGCTGGGCGCGGCGAAGCTTGCGTAGCTCCTTGGCTGAAGCCCCGTCGAGATGCGTGGCGTCCGCCTGCTGTCCCGTCGCCATCCTCGTGTACATATCGGAAGAGTTCACTTTGGTCCTCCTCGTAGGTTCGGGCCCGGACCAGTGCGCGTACAGGGGGTGCACCGGCCAGCGCCATGCTGTTGCCTGAGTGTTGGGCGACGGCAGACCGATGGGAATGGGTGTAAATGCCCATTCAGGGACAGGAGCCACTGGGTGACTGCCTCGGCCCAAGATGGATGTCTCCCACCATGGATTCGGTCCCATGGCGAGCTGATACTCCGGTCACCGAGCACGAGGGTTGACCCCGCAGTGCTATCGCGTATCAGCGGTTTAGGAGGCAAGTCATGACCACTCACACGAGCTCACGCCCTAGGTCAGGGCGTGGCCGCATCAAACGGACCTGGTCGGAGTTTGATTACGCAAACCGCCGGATGTTCGACATTCGCACCAGCGCGCACTTCGTGGATGGCCGATTCGAAAAGACGACCTACCACGGCTCGCCGGCCGGTGTAGGAGAGCCTGTCGGCTCGGGCTATTCGGCCCGGAGCGCCGAGGCCGTTCGCGACCGCGCCGCCCAGCCGGCCGGCAACAGCGCACCGGCGAGAGCGATGGCCACGCCCGGCCAGCGCGAGCGCCGCGAGTTCCCCGCCGCCGTAGACGTTCTGGAGACTTGGGGGAACGCCGAGACCGGCCCCGCCGGCCATCGCCGGGACCACGGCCCGGTGCACGACGACCCCCGCGGGGACCGCGATCACGCCGGCGAGCAAGCCCGTGCCGGCCACGGAGGACAGCACCATCGCGACGGTCTGGCGGGGTGTCATCCCGATCGCCTTGAGAACGCCGAGGTCGTGGACACGCTCGCGGGTGTAAAGCACGACCGTGTTGAGCACTCCCAAACCCGCGGCGATGGACAGGAGCAGCGTGAGCGTGCCGGCGAGGGCGATCGCTGTGGCGGCGCCGTTGCTCTGGTTGATCGAGAAGCCATAGTTCGCCCCGAGTTTCGAGCCGAGCTGGCGACCGTAGGCAGATGGATTCGTGCCCGAGCGGAGGCCGACATCGAACTGGGCGTTCATCGGGTCGGGCCTCAGGCCCGGGTCGGCGGCGGTGAGCGTGCGCCAATCGGTCAGCATCGTGAGCCCGTCGTGGTCTTGGTCGAACACCTCGCCGACGATCCGTACCGGGATCGCGCGGCCGCCCAGGCCGGTGATCGTGATCGTGTCGCCGACGGCGGAATGAAGGGTGGTGAGCAAACGCTTGGGAACGACCACCTGGCCGGGGCCGGTGTACCAGCGACCACTGTCCATCGCGTAGTCGAGCCAGCGGGCGTCGCCGTCGAACGCGGTGACGGGGATCGGCTGCACCAGTCCGGACACCCTGACGTATTGGTTGTCCTCCTCGAGTACATAATGGGCGGTTCCGGGCAGCGAACGCAACGCCGCCGCGACCGCGCTCTGACGCTGGGTCGATGACCGCGCGACCGGAGCTGGCCGCTTCGGGCCAAGGGGACCGGGCGCGCTGGAGAAAACCTGCACCCGCTCGGTCTTCGTTAGGTCAAGATCGGCCGCGGCGCGGGTGAGCGTGGTGACGAGCCCGACGGCGAAAGTCACAGCGGTCACGCCGAGGAGGACCGCCGCGAGAGTCGCCGCCATCCGCGCGGGGCGGGCGAAGGGCGACGCGAGCCCGATCGTCACGGGTCGTGGCAGGTCCAACCGACCGAGCACGCGGTGGGCCAGATAGCCGCGGCCGGTGCGCGGAGCCCGACCGGCTGCCAGGGCTTGCGTCGCGCTCAGCCGACCCGCCCGGAGCGCGGGCAGCGTCGCAGCCAGAGCGACGAGACCGCACATGGCCAGCGGCACACCCACGTTGACCCATAGCGGCACACCGAGCTGTCCCACGCCGTAGGCGTCCGCAGTCTTGCCCAGCAGCGGCGCGGACAGCACGTTTCCGAGTGCCACTCCGCCCAAACAGCCGGCCACTGCTGGCACCGCGACTTGACCGGTATAGGCAGCCACGACCTGGCCGGGCGTGAACCCGATGCTCTTCAGGATCCCGATCCGGTAGTACCCAGCGATCACGGCGCCGCTGACCACGTTGGCCACGATCAGCACCGACATGACGAGGCCGATGATCGCGAAGGCAACCACGAATGGCGCGTAGACCGCGACCGTGTCGCGTTGCGCTGCCCGCACGTCGAGATAGGACTGCTTGTCAGTCACCGTCCCGACCGGGAGAGCCCGGGTCACGGCTGCCGCGCCCGCGCTCACTGCCGCAGGTGTGCCGGCGCTGGCGAAGCGGTAGAGCATCTCCGCGGTGGACGGCGCTCCCGGCGAGCGGAGCGCCGGGATCTCGGCCGGGGCGACCCAGCCATCGGCCGAGCGCGAGATCGATGTCGCCAGGCCGACAACGGTCAGTCGCGGTTTCCCCGGCGCGCTGGTCACCGTCACGGTGTCGCCGATCCCAGCCCCGAACCCGTCGGTGTTGGCCTCCATCACGATCTGACCAGTGCGCTGCGGCCAGTGGCCGTCCTCGAGCGTGATGTCGTCGACCGGGCCACCCGGCGTCGCTCGCCCCGCCAGCGTCAAGGGCGGCAGGACCGCTACCGGTGCGCCCGGAGAGGAGTCGGTGGCGGTCACGTTCGCTTCGGCAAACGGTCCCGCCGCGGCGCTCACCTTCGAAAGGTGACCGGTGGCGGCAAATTGCGTGGGCGTCGCGCGCGTGGTGTCGACCGTCGCCACCAAGTGGGCGCCGTGCTGGGCCGAGAAGGCTTTATCGAACGGGGCGTTGGAGTCCGCGAGTAGGGCGAGCCCGAGGACGGCGGCGGCGCTCGATACCACGAGCACCAACCCGATGACGATCGTCTGGACGCCCCGCCGGCGGCCGATCCCCCCGCGTGTCGCACGGGCCACCGCACCAACGATCATCGTGGCAACTCCGCCACGCGGCCCATCGGGAGCGCATCGCCGGTGTGTTCGTCAATCCGACCGTCGATCAGGCGGACCGCTCGGTGGGTGTAGCGCGTGGCCAGGTCGGGGTTGTGGGTGACCATTACGAGCGTCTGCCCGGAGCGGTTGAGCTCGAGCAGCAACTCGCCGATCTCCTCCCCCGTGGTGGTGTCAAGCGCCCCGGTCGGCTCGTCGGCCAGCAACAGAGCCGGTCGGTTTACCAGTGCACGGGCGATCGCCACCCGCTGGCGCTCGCCACCGGAAAGCCGGCCCGGGTAGGCGTCCTGGTGGCGCTCGATGTGAAGCATGGCCAGCAGTTCGCCGACGCGTGCCCGGGCCCGAGCGCGGGACATTCCGGCCAGCTGGGCCGGTAGCAGGACGTTGTCCGCGACGGTCAGGTCGTCGAGCAAGTTGAAGAACTGGAAGATCATCCCGATCTGGCGCGTGCGGCACCGGGCGATCCCGGTCTCACTGAGCCGATCGATTCGCTGACCAGCCACGCTGACGGTGCCACTCGTGGGCCGGTCCAGGCCCGCGATCAGGTTCAGGAGGGTCGACTTCCCGCTCCCCGAAGGGCCCATCACGGCCACTGCCTCGCCGCGCACGATCTCGAGCGTTAACCCGTCAACGGCGGGCTGTGCCGAGCCTTCGTAGCGCTTTGTCACATCGTTGAGCTGCACTAGAGCGTCCATGGCGAGAACGTACGCAGCACGGCTTGATTTGTCGTCGGTCCGGTGATGTAAATACGCCTACCGCGTTCGGTGGATGCCGGTTGCGAGATCATCCTCGCGAGCTAGCGCGAGTACGCAGCGAGGCGGATGACAGCGCCGGGTGGGCGGGGCGATAATGAGCTGGATGCGGATGGAGACGTTGCGAGCGGTTCGTCGCCGGCTCGGGCTGGCGGTGGCGTTCGCGCGGTCCGTCGAGCCGCGGCCGCTGCCTTCCCGGCGAGACCTGTACGCCGACGCAGCGCTCGCCGCGCTCATCGTCCTCGCGGTGCGACTGACCTACCCAGCGGCGGAAACACGGGCGCCCTGCTGGTCGCGGGCGTGCTGCTCGCGGCCCGCCGGCGCTACCCGCTGGCTGCGTGCCTGCTGCTGGTGATCGGGGTGCTCGCGACGAGGCGCACGGGCCTGAGGATCGCGCTCGCCATCGTCGTCTTTGCGGGTTACTCGGCGGTCGCGTACAGCCGCTTCCGGGGTGCGGCGCTCGTGATCGTCCCCTGGCTCTGGGTGATCGTCGGGCGCCGTGCTGTTGGGAACGACCGCGCTCCTGATCCTGGTGTCGGTGGCGCTGACCGTGACCGTCGGCTACGCCGTGTATGCCGTCGCAGAACGCGACCGTATGCTCGCCGAGCACGACGCCGCCACCCGCCGCGCGCTCGAGCTCGAACGGGCCCGGATCGCCAGCGAGCTCCACGACGTCGTCACGCACAGCGTCAGCGTGATGATCGTGCAGGCCGGCGCGGCGCGGCAGGTCCTAGCCGAGTCGCCCGGCGAGGCGAGGGCGGCGATGCTGGCCGTGGAGGCGAGCGGGCGCGCGGCGATGACCGAGCTCCGTCACCTGCTCGGACTGCTCAGCCCCGCGCAGGTGCCGGGCGAGGAAGCGGGCGCACCGGACGGCGGCAGCGCCCGTCGAGCTCGAGCCGCAGCCGGGTCTGGCCCAGCTCCACGCGCTGGTCGACCGGTTGACCGCGGCCGGGCTGCCGATCGATCTGCGCGTCGGCGAGCTGCCGCCAGGAGCTGTCGCCAGGACTCGACCTGGCCGTGTTCCGCGTCGATCCAGGAAGCGCTCACGAACGTGATCAAGCACGCCGGCAAGCCACGCACGACCGTGAGTCTCGCCTACCGGCGACGGCGAGCTCGTGGTGGAGGTGGCCGACACCGGCCGGCCGATCCTCGCGGCCGCGCCCGCGGTCCCGGCCGGCGGCGGGCGAGGGCTGATCGGCCTGCGCGAGCGGATCGCGCTGTACGGCGGAGTGCTGGACGCCGGGCCCACGGAGCGGTGGCGGGTGGATCGTCCGCGCCCGCTTCCCGCTCGACGCTCCGCCGCCCCGCCGCCGCGGCGGCGCACCGGCCGGCCGCGACGGCCTCGTCGCCGGCGACGCGGAGGCCGGTGAGCGACCCGGCCACGCCACCCCGGGTGGTGATCGCCGACGATCAGGCCCTGGTTCGCAGCGGCTTCCGGATGATCCTCGGCGCGGCGGGCATCCCGGTCGTCGGCGAGGCAGCCGACGGCGGACAGGCGCTGGCGGCCGTGCTCGAGCACCGGCCCGACGTCGTGCTGATGGACATCCGGATGCCGGGGATGGACGGCCTGGAGGCCACCCGCCGGATCCTCGCGGGGCCGGCCGGCGCCGGCTGCCGGATCATCATCCTCACCACCTTCGATCTCGACCAGTACGTGTACGCCGCGCTCACCGCGGGCGCGAGCGGCTTCCTGCTCAAGGACGTCTCCCCCGAACAGCTCGTCGACGCGGTGTGCACGGTCCGCTCGGGCGATGCCCTGCTGGCGCCGTCGATCACCCGCCGGCTGGTCGAGCGGTTCGCGTCGGCCGCATCCGCGCCGCCTGCCGTGCACGGCGACCTGTCGGAGCTGACGCCACGAGAGCTCGAGGTGCTCCAGCTGCTCGCCAGGGGCCTGAGCAACGCCGAGCTCGCCGCGGAGCTGGTGCTGAGCGAGGCCACCGTCAAGACCCACGTGGCGCGGATCCTGCGCAAGCTCGGGCTGCGCGACCGGGTGCAGGCCGTTGTCCTCGCCTACCAGACCGGGCTGGTTCCGGCGCGGATGGGGGGTGGGCAGTGACGCTTGGTGGCGGATTTCAGGGGCGGGTCTAGCAAGCGGGCGACGGGTCTCGAGCCCGCGACCTTCGGCTTGGCCGGCCGGAGACGCCACGGACGCGGCGCGAGGCGTTTGAGCATGCATGGTCGGGGAAATGACGCAGGACCGTTCGGGTAGGGACCACGAGGGAGGCCTCGGCGGTATCTAAGGCAACGGTGAGCTGCTGAGACGATCGAGGAGAACCGCCAGTCCCACAGGCGGAACCACCCTGGCCGCCTGGACTTCGACGCAACGACGTGCCACCACATTTTGGACTGTTCGGATTTGAACCCGTTAGGCCCACTGTGACCATCGGCTAGACACAAACCAGCCAAGGAGAAGTAGATGCCCTGCCAATAAGCGACGTCGGAGCGAGATAGTCGACGTCATCAACGCGGCTCTGGAAATCGTCGACGAGGTTGCACAGGAAAGGGATGGAGATCTCGTCCGAGCCGTAGTCGCGGGCTTCGCGCTCAAACAGATTTCCGAGGGCAATTACGAGGACGACCGCGAAGACGAGGACGAAGACGAGGCTCCGGAGGAGGACGAAGAGTCAGACGGCGGGGGAGAGGACGTGCCGGAGGACGAGTTCGAAGACGAGCCGGAGGAGGAGCTCGAGGACGAACCGGTGGACGAGTTCGAAGACGAGCCGGGGGACGGACCGGAAGAGCTCGAAGACGAGCCGGAGGAAGAGGCGGAAGAGCCCGAAGAAGAGCCGGAAGAAAAGGCCGAGCCGCGGCGTAGCCGAGGGCGTAGCAGCGCCAAGAGCAGCGGCGGCGCTCGCAAGAGCAGCGGCAGTCGCAAGAGCAGCGGCGGCAGCGGTGGCGGGAGCAAGAGCAGCGGCAGCACGCAAGAGCAGCGGCAGCGCACGCAAGAGCAGCGGCACTCGCAAGAGCAGCGGCACCGCAAGAGCAGCGGCAGCAAGAGCAGCGGCAGCAAGAGCAGCGGCAGCAAGAGCAGCGGCGGTCGCAGGAGCCGGTCGCGCTGATCCGCTCTCGCCTCGCACGAACATGGGCATCCCTGCGCTGGATCGGTTCGCACCGTGCCGGGATGATCACATTCGCTGAGTTGCTCTACGCGCCGACGGTAATGTCGCGTACGTGAGTGCCGGTCAACACTGGAGGAAGGTCCTGACGTCCTGATGCTCACGCGCGAAACGGTCACGTTCCGGGATGTCAATGGCTGGAGCTGGGAGTTCGACCTGACATTCATAGTGTCCAACTACCGGTGCATCTGGGGACGCGGATGCCCCGATACCAGGCTGCAGCACACCGCCCGCGGCTGCTGCGTGGACGGGGTCGAGATCTATCAGGGCGATGGCGACACGGTCGGCAGCGAAGATCTCAAGAGGATCCGCGGGCGCGTCAGGCAGCTGACCGACGAGGACTGGCAGAACCGCCAGGTGGCCTGTCAGCGCGGGGGCAGGGACCCATGGGGCAAGGCGCGGTTCAAGCGCGATAGCGTCCACACCCGCCTGTACCGCGGTGCGTGCATCTTCCACAACCGCGTGGACCATCCACGGCGGGGCTGGCTGCGCGTTTCACGTCGCGGCGCTGCGCCGGAGCGAGAACCCGATGGACTGGAAGCCGCGGATCTGCTGGCAGGTCCCGCTGTTCTTCGATACCGACGACGACGACCAAGACAACGCTGGTGCGCGCCGGCCAGACCGTTGATTGGGGCGGGGAGGGGACCCTTGACTGGTGGTGCACCGAGCACCCGGACGCGTTCAGCGCCGATCAACCGGTGTACGTCACCATGGAGGCGGAACTCCGGCGCGTGTGCGGGGACGCTGTCTACGAAGAGCTGTCCGCCTACTGCCAGGCGCGCCAGGACGGCGATCCACCCACGCTGACGCTGCTCCCTATGGTCTCTAGCTTCCGCCCGGGTCACCACAGGGTCGGCGGAGCGTCGCGAAACAGCCCAGCCTTTCCTCCAAGCGGACGACGGGTCTCGAACCCGCGACCTTCGGCTTGGGAAGCGGAAGCAGAGTGTCTGGTTCCCGTAGTTACGGGCGATTCAGTAGCGCTGAAAGCCCTTGAAATAGCCGTTTCTGGCCAGGAAGGTTGCCCGCGACCGTTGCCCGGCGGGCAACTATTCGCGACCGTTGCCCGGACAGACGTTCCGTCCGAAGCGGGCCTGTACGGTGGCTGTCGATGGGCCGAATCCTCGCTCGACCCTTCATCCGGCAGCGTGCGACCGGTCCGTTCTGGTACGGGAAGTGGTCCCGTAATGGTCAGCCCGTGATCCGGGCACTGGGCCGCGCATGGGTCGAGTCGGACGGCAACGGCGGGTGGCGTCGGAAGCGCGGACGGCCGTCTGAGGGTGCACTCACCGAGGCCGAAGCCGCGGCGCGCATGCTTGTCCTCGCGCGCGAGCACGACGAGGAGCAGACACTGCTCGAGCAGGACGCCGAGGAGCGGCGGCGGCGCGGCGTGACATTCCGCGAGCTCGCCGGCGATTACCTCGGCATGGCTCGAGGACATCAAGGGAGCGAAGCCGTCGACGATGCGGGACTACCGTTCCCAGCTCGCCGAACCCGGTCAGGCTCACCGCCGCGGCAGTGGCACCTCCCAGGGCCTGATCATGGCCGCCCTCGGTGATCGCCCCGCGCGCGAAGTGACTACGCGTGAAGTCGAAGACCTGTTGCGTGCGATCGCGCGCACGGGAGTCGACGCCTCGAACGGTGAACAAGGCGCGTCAGCTCATCTGCGCGATCTTCAGCTACGGGATGCGACCGAGCACCTTTGACCTGCCAAGTAATCCCGCCACGCACGCCGACCGTCGCCGTGAACCGGACGCCTCTCCCCTGGCCTTCTACTCGCCCGAGCAGGTCGAGGCGCTCGCTCGGGCACTGGCGGACGGCGCACACCGCGATCCGAGGCGGCCGGCGCTGAGCCCCTCTGAGATCGACGCTCGGGCACGGGAGGATGCCCAGGACGCGGAGCTGATCCGCGTGGCCGCATACGCCGGTCTTCGCCGCGGCGAGCTCGTCGCGCTTCGCTGGCGCGACGTCGACTTTGCCGGCCGCAAGATCGTCGTCCGCCGGGCCCTGTCCGCCGAGATCGAGTTGAAATCGACGAAGAGCCGTCGCGCCCGCGGGGTTCCGCTGCCTGACCAGGCCGCGACTGCGCTGGACCGGCTGAGCCGCCGCGGAGAGTTCACCGCTCCGGATGACTACGTGTTCGCCAACCGCTTCGGCCGCCGGCTGGACCCATCGGCACTCCGCCGCCGCTTTGAGCGCGCCCGCGACGCGGCGGGGCTCGAGCCGCTGCGCTTCCACGATCTCCGGCACACCTACGGCTCGCTGCTCGTCGCCGGCGGGATCGACCTGCCGAGCGTCAAGGCAGCCATGGGCCACTCCCACCTCTCGACCACCGAGCGCTACCTGCACGCGAGGCCGGCTGGCGAGCTGGCGGAGCGCTTCACCCGCGCGCTCGGCGGCACCGCTTTGACGCGAGAGCTGAGCCTTGCCGCAGGTCTATGATCGATCCCGAAGGCATCGCCATGGAGCACCAAGCGCTACACGTTGACGTGCACCACGAAGACGGCTCCTACTGGGCCGAAGTCAAGCAATGCGT
>CAWICI010000009.1:0-138308 GCA_963834635.1 uncultured Solirubrobacterales bacterium
CTTGTTCCTGTCCTCTGCTCGTAGTTACGTATTGCTCAGCCGGCGGTTCGGCAGGAGGAGGACCTGCTCCACCGGCCGCCCGGCTCCGCGCTTCGAGCCTGCTGCGGCTCAGGTTGCAGCCTTCCCCCGGAACGTCATAGATGTCGGTTCCGCCTGAGCAGTTCTGGCGGATTGCCGGCAGGGTCAACCTGTTGGTTCTGTCGGGTAGGCGCCGTCGTCATCGTCGGCATTGGTGCGGTCGGATCGTCAATCGCTCGGCAGCTAGCCAACTCCGGTGTTGGTCATCTGCTCCTCATTGACGGGGACGTTCTAGAGCCGTCGAATCTGACTCGTAACGAGCTGCTTGCCGGCTATGTCGGAATGAATAAGGCCGTGGCTATGAAGCTGTACTTGGACGAGAATATCCAGGGCCTATCAGTCGAGGCCTTGCCGCTCAATATCGATGACTCGCTCAGTGATGAAGAGCTTGACGACCTGCTAGTCGACGCTGATCTAGTCATTGCCGCTACGGATGACCGTGGAGCGCAACGCCGTGCTCGGACGACGTTCGCTAGCGCTCGATATCCCAGCTGTGTTTCCGGCGCTGTACGCCGAAGGCGGGGGCGAGGTCTTTGTGCAACTTCGACCGGGGCTTCCTTGCTTCTTCTGCTGGGATGGCTTCCGTCGTGAAGCCGAACGGCTCCGGGCTGTCACGGCGTTAGGTGCCGAGGGACTGGCTGTTATCCAGCTGGCCGTTGAACTGAGCCTCGGATTACTAGAACCCAGCTCACCGTTTGCTGAACTTTTGAGGCCCGAGCATGCTCGTCGCCCGCCGCAGCAACTATTCATCCAGCACCACGTTCTGGAAGGTTGGATCCGGCCCCGTCTAATGCGGCGGCGTGATTGTCCGTCATAGGAACAGTTGGGCCTTCACCGCTTGATCCCCCGGTACTCGGCGTCACTGGGGATTCCGGTCCTGATGCTTCGACACAGCCCAACGGGGAAGACGGCGCAGTTAATCCTGGCCGCGAAGGCAGCCGACCCGGGCAGTTGACTCTCGTAAGGCTACGCATCGTTGTTGGTGTCATCAGCTTGCTGATTATCGCGTCAGCCCTTCGCCTCCTCTAGCATTCAACATAATGCGAAGGTCAGAGATGCCAGCGCTGCCGTATACACTGATCTTCAGGGACTTGAGAACGAGATAACAACAGCAGAGTCCGATTATCAGCCGGTGCCTGCCGGATTGGCGCAGATAACCGCTTTGTGGGCAAAGATAAGAGCTGTAGCTAGCCATCCGACTGGCGACTGCCTTCCTCTTCCTGATACAAGCGATCTAGTGACCTACGCTTCTAATACCGTGAACGACATCGAAGGGATGAAGCAGGACGACTACGACTCCCTCCGAGCTGATTACGCTAAATACCTGCGGCTAGACCAGCCCGCGATTCGGGCTGTGTCAACTAGAACCAAGCCTCGTATCTCATAAGCGACGTGCTGCCGAAGGCCGAGGCAGCTCAGTCGGCCGCTAATGGGATACAGAATGCGTATACGTCATTGACATTAGGAGATCCGGCCGTTTGCTAAGGGAATGGGTTAGCGAGGCCGAGTTCGCCACAGCTCAGCAATGTCAGCGCCGGCGGGCGGTTTGTCCGGATCCAGCCGGTACCAATCGGCTACCGCTATCCAGTCCTGATTTATAAGCGTCGTGAACTCATCTACGGCTGCTATCCACTGGTGAACCTGGCAGGTCTCGCTGTCCGGGCGAGTGATGCGAGCAGCCGCAGCCTTCGCCCATTCGAGCCATCCGGCCAGCATCTCAGGACCAAGCTCCTCGCTGCTCATACGCGCTCTGAACGGATCGAGTTCCCCGTCCTTGGTTTCTCTGAGGATGAGGCGTATCCAGGAATCGTCGGCTTCGCCGAATGGCACGAGGAACTCGACGCGCTGGATGGCGTCGCCGTTCGTACTCGCTCTCGACGTCTGCCAGCAGCCAAAGCCCGCCGTAGTCAGCGACGAAACGTTCCAGCTCTACTTGAAACTGGCCCCAGCGCCAGGCGATATTCATGAGCCGGTCGATCACGTCGTCTCGATCCGCCTCGTCGCGCAGAAACCGCAGCAACACCCAGATGTCATTGCGGATGGCGTTGAGCGGTGTCCAGACGCGCCGGTAGGCCTGATGCCTGTCTAACCAGTCGACACCGAGCCGCGTGGTTAGCGAATCTTGCTCGGGCCGAAGCCGGTGACCATGCCGGCGGCGGTATGCGCTGTCCGCGGCATAGAGCTCGTCAGCTAGTGCTACGACAAGCTCACGCTCGCGCCGACTGGTGCGAAGGTGGTCCGGTGATATATGCAGCATGTCTGCTGCAAGTTGCCTGCGCTCCTTGAGAAGGATCCCGCGGCTGGCTGTCGCTAGGCCAAGAAGGGTGGCGGTCGCGCCGTTTCGTTGACCGTCGACGAGGACGCTCAGCTCGCGGAGGAGATTGCGTGCGGCGACGGCGCGATCGCGCTCGCTACCGGTGGCGGCTTTGGCCCGAACGACATCTAGCGCCAGAACCGCCGGGCAGTTCATGAGCGCACTGAGTCTGACGCCGGTCCTCAGCTGGTCGCTGAGCTCCTTCGCTAGCTGCTTGGCTGCCGGCGCCGACTCAAGTCCATCACTAGTTCCGGTGTTTTCCCTCACTTCACACGCTGATCCTAGAAGCAAGCTGTCGCTAAAGACCCGCATAGGAGCAGCGTGGGCCGCCTACTCGAGTTCTTCGTCATCACCGTTATCGCCGAGTTAGTCCTCTCGGCCACAGCACCGAGACTAGTCGCTCTAGCACAAGCCGCCCTGCCACTCCTAGTCGTAATCGTGGGAGCCGTAAGTAGTAATACGAGTGGCTTGGTTCTACACAAACCGTTGGTAGCTGCTGTGTTATCTACAAACTAGTTGACAATGTTCGCTTCGTGAACACATACTAGTTATATACGCGCGTTCGGTTACTGAACACAGCATAAGTAGCGGAGGGTACCAAAATAATGGCACGAAAGATCAAGCTTCGCACTATTGAGCGAAAGCAGATAGATGAAGACAAGCTCGCGTTGGCGTTTTGGCTGTTGGCTAAGGGACTACAGGAGCAAAAGACGGTGTGCGAGGCTAACGAGATAGCACCTTCTTGGCCCGGGGAACAATCGGAGGCCGTGTAAAGGCATGGAAACCGAGCTACTATCGGCTGTGGTCTGTTTGGTGCGGCCGGCCTTGGGATGCTCGGTGTGATCGAACTTCGGGAGCGGCCGGCGGTGCAGTCTGTCCGAGCTGCACTTCGGCCGAGATGTCACGCCTGAGGTCATGGCGGCCGTGGTTGATCGGTTCGGCCGGCCTCCACCCTGGTGCCCGTGTGTGCTCGATGTTCGGGCTGATCACGAAGGCATCAGCCACTACCTCCACAGCGATCAGGCGACGCTCGAGACGCTGCGCGGTCGTTCCGGGCCTGCTGCCGAGCCTGAGGCTTGAACCCGTAAAGCCGTGTCTTGCGCCCGCACTGCCTACACTATGGCCGCGTCAGTCCGCCTCCGCGGCCGGCTGCGCGTCCTGCGCGACGACGCGCCTGCTGAGACCAGCGCCGGCCTGCTGGCGGCCCTCCAGCCGCTCGGGCAAAGACGAGCATGTCTCTACTGCGCTGGGTGATCCGGTCCGGGCCGGCCGTTCACCGTCCCGGCCGCGGACTGGGCCAAATCGAGACTGAGGAGCGGCGCCGGCTGCGCACAAGAACAGCGGCAGCGTCGTGCGAGCCCGTGGCCTCATCGCGGTCAGGCTGGCCATCCGAAGCGGGCCGCGCATCTGCTGGGTCGGGTCAAGCGGTGCTGCGAAGCCGCGGCGACGGCGTACGGACAGCTCACGACCTCGGCCGCTGCTACGCGTCGAGCTGCAAGCGTGATCTCCGCAGACGTCGTTTCTGCTCATGGACCGCTACGCCAGCGCTGAGCTGGCCGGACTGCTGGCCTGGCCGGTCGATGCCCGGCGCTGCCGGGCGTCGCGCTCGGCACGTCGCCGCAGCTGATGCCCTCCTCACGATTACCGAGCAGCAGGCCGGGTGCTCGGCACCGCGACCTGGCCCGGGACCGAGCGACCGATCGCGCAGCCGCTGGTCGGCGCGCTGTCGCACAGCCTGATCGCCGGCCCGACCGGCGTCGGCAAGTCGACGCTGCTCACCAACCTGATCGCCAGCGACATCGCCGCCGGCCGCGGCGTCGTCCTGATCGACGGCAAGGGCGACACCGTCTCGGCGGTGCTGGCGCGCATCCCGGAGGACCGCGTACTGACGATGTCATCGTCCTCGACTGCGCCGCGTCCGGGCCGCAGCCTGGCATCCAGCTGTTCGGCAGCACCGACGCCGAGCTCGAGGCCGACGTCGTGCTCGGCGTGCTGGCCGACCTGTTCCGCGACTCCTGGGGGCCGCTCAGCGAGCGCTATCTGCGGGCTGGCCTGCGTAGCCGTGGCGCATGACCCTGACGGCACGCTGGCCGACGTGCCCTACGTCTACAGCGATGCGGCCTACCGGCGGAAGCTGGTGGCCCGGCTGCACGATCCGCTGGCCCGCGCCACCTTCGCGGCCTTCGAGGAGATGAGCGCCGGCGAGCGGCAGCAGCAGCTGGCGGCCTCGTTCAACAAGCTCGGCACGCTGCTCGGCCGCCCGATCGTCCGCACCGTCCTCGGCCAGCCGCAGGCCGAAGCTCGACTTCCACGCGTGCTGCGGAGCCAGCAGATCGTGCTGGTCAGCCTCAGCCCGACGCGGGTCGGCGCCCCGGCGGCCCGCCTGATCGGCGCCGTGACGGTCTTCGCCCTGTTCCAGGCCGTCCAGGGCCGGATCGCGCTGCCTGAGGAGCGGCGCCGGCCGTTCCTGGTCTACATCGACGAGCCGAAGGCGCTGGGTGATCTGCCGATGCCGCTGGACGCCCTGCTCGAGCAGGCCCGCGGTCTCGGCGTCGGCGTGACGCTGGCGCCGCAGTCGATCAGCGCAGCTGACCAAGTCGGTCCGCGAAGCGGCGCTGACGAACGTGGCGACGCGCGTCGTCTTCCGCCAGGACGCCGACGATGCCCGGCTGCTGGCCCGTGATCTCTCGGCGTCACGCCGAGGACCTCGGCGACCTGGCCGCAGTACGAGGCGGTGGCCCGTATCGGGCTCGGCCCGGGTCGGCTGGCGCCGCCGGTGACCATCAAGACCGCTGCCGCCGGCAAGCCGATCAGCGATCGCTGGCGAGCTAAGCGGCGGCCGTCGGCCAAGCGCTGGGGCGTCAGTCTGCACGACGTCGATGACGGCGCTGGCCGAGCGGCATCAGCCGGCGAGCTGCCAGGCCCCGGTGGGGCGGAAGCGGAGGGCCGCATGAAGCTCGTTGCGTCTGTCCGGTCGCCTGTCCGCTCGCGTCGAGTGCCGGAGCGCCGATTCGCCTGCAGCTGCGGCGGGTTCTGGCCGGCTGTGCCCGCGAATGTTTCTCCCCGGTCGTCCGGCCGGTCATGTCTGCTGTCCATGCTCGCCGTCGGTGGTGCTCTGCCCGGCTGTCGCAGTCAGGTCGGATGGCAGCGATCGGGGAGGTTCGACTGTGTCCGCTCGCTCGTCCGCTCGCGTGGTCGCCGCTGTCCGCTCCTCACTCCTCTCTCCTACTCTCCTGTGCCCGCGAAAGAAAAGAAGACATGGTGCGCAGCAGAGCGCCACTCCAGGAGGGGAGCCATGAAGCGCGTCTCGACGACGCTGCGCTGCTCGACCTGGGGGCTGAGCTACCGAGCGCGAGCGTGAGCTGCTCGCGACTCGTCGGCCGCCTGCGCCTCATGTCGCACGCCCAGCTGGCCGCGCTGCTCGGCGATGGCCGCGGATGTCGCGCCGTCAGCGCCGCGCGCATCGCCCGGCGCGTGCTCGCGCGGCTGACCGAGCTCGGCGTGCTGGCGCGGCTCGAGCGCCGGATCGGCGGCCTCCGGGCCGGCTCGAGCGGCTACGTCTACTACCTCGGCCCGGCCGGCCAACGGCTGGTCGCGTACTGGCAGGGTCAGGCCTATCCGCGGCCGCTACCGCCCTGAGCCGGGCGAGCGCTACGTCCGGCATCGCCTGGCGGTCAGCCAGCTCTACGTCGACCTGCGCCAAGCCGAGCGCGGCGGCGTGCTTGACCTGCTGGCCTTTGACGTCGAGCCGGACTGCTGGCGGGTCCATCGACGATCGGCTTCGGCGGCCAGACGCATCGCTCAAGCCGGACGCGTTCGTCCGGCTCGGCGTCGGCGCCTATGAGGACCGCTGCTTCGTCGAGGTCGATCTCGGCACCGAGAGCCGCAGCGTCATCGCCCGCAAGCTGCGGACCTACGCCGCTACTACAAGCGGCCAGGAGCAGCAGCCACGGCGTCTTTCCGCGCGTCCTGCTGCTGACCAACACGAGGAGCGGCAAGGCCGCCCTGGTCGAGATCTGCGCGCGGCTGCCGGCCGAGGACTGGCAGCTGTTCACGTCGCGACGCTCGACCAGGCGATCGCGGTGCTCGCGGCGAGTCGGACAGGATCGGCTGAGCGCGGAAGCGGAGGCGCTGTCATGAGCCCGCGTAACGCCGTCCTGATCGGCGACGCGCTGAGCGGCTGCGGGAGCTGCCAGGCGAGTCCGATCGACTGCGTCATCACCAGCCCGCCGTACTTCGGCCTGCGCGACTACGGCGTCAGCGGGCCAGCTCGGCCAGGAGGCGGACGTCGACGAGCTGGGTCAGCGAACCTCCGTGCCGTCTGCCGCGAGCTGCAGCGGGTGCTGGCGCCGCACGGCGTCGCTCTGGCTCAACCTCGGCGACGCCTACTCGCGCCACGCCCGCTACGGCGCGCCGGCCAAGTCGTTGCTGCTCGGGCCGGAGCGGGTGGCGCGGTCGCTGCGTGCGCGACGGCTGGCTGCTGCGCAACAAGGTCGTCTGGGCGAAGACCAATCCGCTGCCGAGCCCGAGCAAGGACCGGCTGACCAACGCCCACGAGTTCGTCTACTTCCTCGTCAAGCGGCCGAGCTACTACTTCGACCTCGACGCCATCCGCGAGCCGCTGACCAGCGTCCGCAAGCCGTCGCAGGGATCGCGCACGCCGCAGTCGGCCCTCGGTGTACTGGCCGGTGGCCGGGACGGCCTGGTGGCCATGCAGCGCAAAGGGCCTGAGCGGCCATCCGCTCGGCAAGAACCCCGGCGACGTCTGGCGGATCGGCAGCAGCTCCTACCGGGGCGCTCACTTCGCCACCTTCCCGCCGGAGCTCGTCCGCCGGCCGCTGCTGGCGACCTGCCCGCCGCAGGTCTGCACGCCTGCGGCCAGCCCTGGCGGCGATCGACCAGCCGGTCGAGTTCGTGGACGGCCAGCCGCAGGCGCGGCCGTTCGTGCCCTGCGGCTGTCAAGCGCCACCGGCCCGGGCTTGTCCTCGATCCGTTCTTCGGCACCGGCACGGTCGCCTTGGTGGCCGAGCGCTACGGCCGGGACTGGCTCGGCATCGAACTGAATCCCGGAGTACGTCCGTCTGGCCGACGAGCGGCTGGGCATCGACTTCGGGAGGCAGCATGACGACGACGGCTGACTAATGCTAAGCCTGTGCTAACGAGTCATATATACGACCTGAAGGCTTCGCAGAGGCCAGACCAGCGGTAGTATCGACCTCGGTCATTAACAACCACCCGAAGGAGATCTACCAAATGGCCGAAGCTCAAGCCGATGGGGCGCAGACGTACTACGAAGAGGTCGAGGCCCTGAAGGCTGGCGGCATCAGCAACGCCGACGCCGTCCGTCAGGTGGCTGAGAAGTACGACAAGAACGACAACGCTGTGCGTGGTGGCATCTATCAGTACAAGAGCCGGCACGTCAACGGCGACGCCCGGCCCGACGACTCGGCGGCGCGGTCGTCGCCGCTCCAGCCTCAGCGATGACGACTACCTGGCGAGCGCCCGCAAGGCGCTGGAAGCAGCCCGCGATCTCATCGATCAGCGAAGTCAACGAGGCCAAGGCTGCGCTCGATGCCGCTCAGGCACGCTATGACGAGGTCGGCCTCGGTCAAGGAGCGCAAGGCTGACATCGAGAAGAAGCTCAAGGCGTTGTCGTAGTTATTACAGCAAAGTGTTGACAAAGTGGACATCTAGTGAGATAATGGAGGTAAGGTAATACGAGGGACTTCATTATGGGCATGACACCAACTCAAGCCAAGCACTCGGGCATGATTGCCAGGGCCCGCAAGCGACGGCTTGTCGTGCGTGCGCTCGCGGCCGAGCTAGGCATAGCTATCAGCTGGCTCAGGCTACTTAGAAGGGGCCGGTACCTCGACCCATCGCCGATCGCCTGGCACGGATCGCCGAAGTCTGGACATCGACCGGCGCGGATCGACCGCTCACGAAGGGCGCCGTGGCCGAAAGCCTGCCCGAGCCTCGGATCTACTTCCGCGCCAAGTACGACCTGACCCCCGAAGAGATCGCTCAAGTCGAGCGCTACATCGAGCGACTCCGGAGGGCGGCATGAGCGCGGCTCAGCGCTGGCCCTCAGTCGCAGACAGCGACGTCATCGCCGAGCTGCGGGCGCTCGTACCCAGCCGCGATACATGGGCCGAGGCGCACTCCGTCGCTGAGCGGCAGGCGACGCTGCTGCTCGACCTGAGCACATCGACGAGCCACCGGTGCCGCAGTTCGTCATCTCCACCCTGCCCGGGCATGATCGTCGACTGGCGCGAAGGATTGGCCGACTCCGGCATGCTGTGCAAGCGCCGGCTCGCACTGGCAGATCGTCATCCGGGCCAACGAGCTCGCAGCGTCAGCGCTTCAGCCTGGCCCACGAGTTCAAGCATGTCCTCGATGATCCGGTTATCGACCGACTGTCTCGGCACCTGCCGGTCGAGCAGCGCCACGAGCGCGCCGAGCGGCTGTGCAACTACTTCGCCGCCTGCCTCCTGATGCCGCGGCCTTGGCTCAAGCGGGACTGGTGCGGCGGGATCCAGCAGATTTCCAAGCTGGCCGGCGCTATTACGTCTCTCCGAGGCGATGAGCACCCGTCTAAGCGAGCTCGGGCTGACTCCGATGACCTTGGCGGTCGATCCAAGTCGGCGCTTTGGCTGTCACAACGGAGGCTGAGAGGCATGGACACAAGCGAGCACTCATTTACTACGTGTGTCCTCGGCACAGCAGGCGACACGGACTAGACCAGAAGGCTTCTCGATCCCCGCCCAGCGCGAAGCCTGTAAACGGAAGGCAGAGGCTCAGGACTGTCGTCGTCGGTGAGTTCGTCGACCGCGGCGAGTCCGCCAAGACCGCCAACCGGCCGGCGCTGCAGCGATGCTACGCACGGCTGAAGGACGATCGAGACATCGACTACGTCATCGTCCACAAGGTCGACCGTCTCGCACGCAACCGGCTCGACGACGTCGCGATCGTCATGGCGATCCGCAGACGCGGGCGCCCAGCTCGTCTGCGTCACCGAGAACATCGACGAGACACCGTCGGGCTGCTGCTGCACGGCATCATGAGCTCGATCGCCGAGTTCTACAGCCGCAACCTGGCCACCGAGATCATGAAGGGCACTGACGCAGAAGGCCAAGAACGGCGGCACGCCGCCCGAGCGCCGATCGGCTACCTCAACGTCGCGCGAGTTGATCGACGGCCGCGAGATTCGCACCATCGACGGTCGACCCCGAGCGGGCGCCGCTGGTGCAAGCGCGCCTTCGACCTGTACGCCACGGCAACTACTCGCTAGCGAGCTGGCGCAGATCTGGAGGCCGTGGCCTCAGCACTCGGCCGACGCCGCAAAGCGCCCAGCCAAGCCGCTCGGTAAGAACGGCTTGCAGCAACTGCTGCGCAATGACTACTACATCGGGATCGTCGCTACGGCGGCAAGGCTATCCCGGCCGCCACGAGCGCTGATCTCGATCAGCCACATTCGAGCGGGTACAGAGACTTCTCGAAGCCGCGCGCAAGCGGCGCAGCGAGATGCGCGTCCACCGAGCACTACCTGCAAGGGCACGCCTCTACTGCGACGAATGCGGCGGCCGACTATGTTCAGCCGGAACCGCGGCCGCGGCGGCGCTCTACGACTACTTCTCGTCTGTCGACGGGCACCGCAGCTCGGGGACGTGCCCCAGCCCTGCCACTCGGTCGAGCGCGCGTTGAGGACGTTACCGTCCGTGCAGGCTACCACGCAGGATCCAGATGCCGTGTGAACGGATCGTGCGCACAGCGACGTCATTGAGCCGCGGCGTCAGCGGCCTGACGAATGTCCGAGCGTCATCTGCCGAACGATCCGTACAGCTCGACGACGGCCCCTCGATCACGATCGAAGCTCTCCATAAGCACTAGAGGATCGGATTTCGGATGATGTATTCGCCCGTGAGCAGGCGCGTCTCGAAGCGAGCAGCCGCAGCCGAGAACCTTCTCGGCTGAGCACCGATTACTCGGAGATGCTGGCCAACCTCGAGCGTCAGCCTTAAAGTTGGTCGAGAACGTACAGGAGGCATATACCGATCCGGCCCACCGTCCGCCGCCTTCTCAACCAGGCCTTCTTCGAACAGGTACGAGTCCGAGAGGAGGACATCGCCGACGTCATTGTGGCCGCTCCCTACAGGCAGCTTCTGGCTAAGGACTTGGTCCAGAGCCTTGAGGAAGGCTTGAGGCGGTCTCAGGCGACCGCCTCAGATCTGTCCGCAGTGCCGGCTCTCATCGCCATAGGCAGCCCCCAGAATGATCGAACCTCCAACCCGGATGCGGGGGTCGGAGGTTCGATTAGTGATCAAATGGTGGAGCTAGCGAGACTCGAACTCGCGACCTCCTGGGTGCGATCCAGGCGCTCTCCCAACTGAGCTATAGCCCCGTGGCGGCGTTTGATGCCGCGGGCAGCGAACAAGTTTAGCCCCGCGTTGGCTCGGCGCCCGGCTCGTGCCGCCCGGCGTTGCGGATCCGCGCGCCACGAGCCTCGGCCCAACCCCCACGCCAGCAACTTCCCAGGCTTTCGAAGCACCTGTATTCGGCCGATAGGTTCCGCAAGGCCCGCCGATGAGCTTTCGCACGCGCCTCACCACATTCTTCGCCGTGATCGTCGTCGTGCCGATGATCGCCGTCGGCGTGCTCGTCTTCCGGCTGATCGGACAGACTGAGCAGAGCAAGGCCGATGCTCGGGCGAGTGGGCTGGCGTCCGCGGCGGCGAGCGTCTACGCCAACGACGCCGCCGCGGCGCGGGCGGACGCGGCCGTGATCGCGCGCGACGTGGCTTCCCTTCGTGGTCCTGCCCTGCAGCGCCAGGTCCACGTCCTCGAGGCGCGAGCCGGCCTGGTCAGAGTGACCGTCGTCGAGCACCGGCGCCTGCTCGTCGACGTCGGGACCCACGCCGCCGTTGCCCCCGGAGTGGCCACGGTCAAGGGCCTAGATGGCACCGAAACGGTGACCGCGGCGGCGCTCACCGCGACCACGTACGCGCGGGACCTCACCGCCCCCGGGTCGGCGGTGATCGTCCGGCAGGGGGCGAGCATGCTCAGCTCGACCCTCACGGCCGCGAGCGGCGGCTACCGCTCGATCACCCAACAGTTCCCGGGATTCGCCGCTGAGCCGGTCACCGTCACCGTCTTCTCGAGCGTGGCCGCCAGCGCCAGCGGGGTGAACAGCAGCCGCATGCTGGCCGCCGCGCTGATCATCGCCTTTCTCGTGCTGGCGCTGGGGTTCGCGATCCTGGCCTCGCGCGCACTCCAGGGACAGCTGAGTCGCTTCCTTGACGCGGCCCGGCAGCTCGGGAGCGGCAATTTCTCTTCCCGCATCCCCACCGAGGGGGACGACGAGTTCGCCGCGCTCGGCGAGGAGTTCAACCAGATGTCGGATCAGCTCGCCCGCCGACTCGACGAGCTCGGCCGCGAGCGGGCCAGACTCCGCGAGGCGATCCACCGGATCGGCGAGGCCTTGGCGTCCAATCTCGATCGGGACGCCCTGCTGGAGCTGGCTTTGCACACTGCGATCGAGGCCGTCGAGGCGAGCTCCGGCCGGCTGCTGAGTCGTGCCTCGGCGGACGACCCGCTATCGGTCGCGGCCCGGATCGGGTCGCTGGAGGAACTCGAGGACGAGCTCGGTCAAGCCGAGCGCGAGGCCCTGGCTCGGGCTGGGGTCGCCGAGAGGAAGGCCGATGAGGTGACGATTGCGGCGGTGGCCTTCGGTCGGATCGACCCGTCGGGACTTGAGCGCGGGGTAATCAGCGTGGCGCGCGCCGGCAATCCGTTCAGCGACGATGATCGGGACATGTTGCGCTCGCTGGCGACACAGGCGAGCGTCGCGATTGAGAACGTCGAGCTCCATGACCGGGCTCAGCGCGAGGCCGTCACCGATCAGTTGACGGGCCTGGCAAACCATGGCCGCTTCCAGGAGCTCTTGAGCCTGGAGATGGAGGAGGTTCGGCGCTACGAGTATCCGGTCGGGCTGATCATGATCGACATCGACAACTTCAAGTCGATCAACGACACATATGGCCACCAGCAGGGAGACGCCGTCTTGCGCGCGGTCGCGCGCGTGGTTCGCGAAAACTCCCGCGAGGTGGACCTCGCCGCTCGCTACGGAGGGGAAGAGCTGGCCCTGATCCTCCCCCACACCGACGTCGACGGTTCCTACGCGATCGCCGAACGCATTCGCGTGGCCGTGCAGGATCTTCGCGTCCGGCGGCTGGACGTACGGGGCGAGCTGCAGGTGACCGCCAGCCTCGGGGTGGCGGCCGCGAGCGACGGGCGCAAACGGGCCCTGATCGCCGACGCCGACGCGGCCCTTTACGAGGCCAAACGGCAGGGTAAAAATCGAACCGTGAAGGCGGAGCCGCAGACGGCGGATGCGATCAGTGCCGAGTAGGCTGTAGCGATGGGTCTATTGGACGACGCAATTCGCGAGCATCTGGATCTCAAGCGCCGACGAGGCGCCGATCCGACGGAAGTTGACCAGGCAGAGCGCGAGGCGCTGGGGCCGGTTCGCCGCGCCCCTGAGACGCTCGAACCCGACGAGTTCCCCCCGGGGACACACAACCCCCCGGGCTCCGAGGAATACGACTACGAGCGCGGGGCCGAGGAGCCGTACGCCGATGAGCCGTATGCGGAGGGGCCCTACGCCGAGGAGCCCTACGCGGAGGAGCCTCCCGCGGCCCGGCAGTTCGAGGAGCCACTCGAGCCGCCGCCTGCGCCCTACGACCCCGAGTCGCACCCTGCGCCCTACCAGGCCGAGCCGGCGGGCTTCGGATCAGAGGGACACGAGTTCGACGAGCTGGAGCCGCTGCCCGCTCACGAGCCGCCTCCCGCCTACGAACCGGCTCCCGCTCACGAGCCGCCTCCCGCCCACGAACCGGCTCCCGCGGCGGACCAGCCGGCCGGGGGAGAGACCGTCGAGTACCGGCTCGAGGACGCCGAGGACGAGGACGTGCTCGAGGAGACGCCCGAGTTCCTCCAGGACACCCCTGAGCACGATCGGCTCTGGTTCGAGCAGCGGCCGCCGCGCGACTTCGATTTCGACGGCTGACGGCTTAGGCTGAGCCCGCCGCGGGTGCGGCTTGACCACCGGCGCGGAATCGATCCACGCTGCTGGCTTCCGACGGGACCAGGGCCAGCTCACGCTGCGGCGGAAGGGCCAGTTCGTGGGCGGGCTTCGGCCGGCTGATCAGGTAGCCCTGGGCCAGGTCGCAGCCGAGGTCGGCAGTAGGTCGAGCGCGTAGTTGTCTTCCACGCCTTCGGCCACCACCCGCAGCCCGAGGGCGTGCGCGAGCTCGATGGTCGAGCGGACGAGCGCCAGGTCCCGCGCCGCCTCGGCGGTCGAGAGCCCGTTGATGAAGCTGCGATCCAGCTTGAGCTCGCCGACGGCGAGGCTTGAGAGGTAGGCCAGCGAGGTGAAGCCGGCGCCGAAGTCGTCGACGGAGACGATGATCGCGAGATCGCGCATCTGCTCGATCACCAGCTTCGAGCGGTCAAAGTCGGCGATCGCGGTCGTCTCGGTCACCTCCAGTACGAGGGACGAGGGATCGAGTTCGTAGCGATCGAGCAAGCTCTGCACCATGTCCGTGAAGCCGTCCTCGACCAGGGTCGAGGCTGAGATGTTCACCGAGACCGTGAGGTCGCGCCCGTCGGCGCGCCACCGTGCGCACTGGGCGATCGCCTTGTCCAGCACGACCGAGGTCAGCGGACCCATCAACCCGGACTCCTCGGCCAGCGGCAGGAACTCGAGCGGCGGCACGAATCCGAGCCGCGCATGCTGCCAGCGAACGAGGGCCTCGACCGACACGATCTGACCCGAGGCCAGATCGATCTGCGGCTGGTAGTGCAACTCGAACTCGCGCGTTTCGATCGCCGACTTCCAGCTCCTCGAGCAGGCGCATCCGGTTGCCGCTGCCGTCCAGATCCTGCTGGTAGGTGGCGAAGCTCTTGCCGGCGAGCTTCGCACGGAACATGGCGAGATCGGCGCAGCGCAGAAGGTCTCGCGCGTTGGTCGCGTCGGTCGGGGCGAGCGCGATCCCGATGCTGGCGCTGATCCGGGCGCGCACCGCGTCCACCAGGAAGGGCTCGGTGAGGCGCGCGGTCAGTCTCTGCGCGACCGTGGCAGCGAGCCTCGGCGTCAGCGTCCATCAGCGCCACCCCGAACTCGTCACCTCCCAACCGCACGAGCAGGTCGCTTTCGCGCAGCGATCCCTTCAGCCGGGATCCCAGCTGCTGAAGCAACTCATCGCCGGCCAGATGGCCGAAGGAGTCATTGATCTCCTTGAACCCGTTGAGGTCCACGTAGAGGAAGGCGAGCGTTCGCGTCTGGGCGTCGGGGCCGTCGCTATGCGGGAAACACGTGTCAGCAGCTGGAACAGCTCCGCCGGTTGCCGAGCCCGGTGAGCAATCGGTGATCGCCTGCCGGCGGCGCTCCTCGGTGATCTCGCGCAGGCTGACCACCGACAGCGCGGCGCGCACTCCCGCGATGATCAACGTCGCCGCGGCGAGGCCGATGGCGATCCGCGAGCCATGGTGCAGCGAGGCGACGAACAGGATGCTCAGAGCCGTACAGGCGGCGAGCCCGGTGAGGACGAAGCCCGGGCGGCTCCTCGTCAGCCCGCTGAGGCGCCGAGCTCGAGCTCAGCCAGACCGAGAGCGAGAACAGAAAGATCGAAATCGGCCAGGCGACCGCATCGAGCAGCGTGCCCATTCGCGCCGAACCGATTCCCGCTGTGAAAGAGGTTCGAGGTATCGCCCAGGGCGTTCAGCATGTAGCCGACGGCCAGCAGCAGCCACGGCGCCTTGCGACGGCCCGGGAGCACTGCCGATCCGGCGACGACGATGCCCAGCAGCAGGAGGTCGCCGACCGGGTACGCGAGAGCGACGGCGATTCTGCCGACGCCGCTCCCCGAGTACTCCGACACGTGGCGGAACGCGAAGGCTGCGCACAGGGCCGCCGCGCCCGCGCCGGCGACGGCGCCATCGAGCCAGGTGGCGATCCCCAGCCGCTTGACCTGCCGGCGCATCAGGAGCACGAGCGCCACGTAGGTGAGTGGATAGAAGGTCAGGTAGAAAGCGTCGGCGAGCGACAGCGGAGGAGCTGCGCCGACACCCGGGGATTGGGTCGCCGCGACCATGTCCCCAGCCGCCCACGCGAGCAGCCCCAGCCCCAAAGTGAGCGTGATCGTCCGGCCCTCGCGTCGGAGCAGGCCGCGAAGCAGGCACAACCCGCTGAGCACCAGCTCGAACCCGGTTACGCCCCAGTTGTCGAGCCACGGCCAGGACTGGCCGTCGCGACGCACCAGCTCGGAAATGACGTAGGCCACCAGGCATGCCCCGAGCACGCCATAGGCGAGCCACACAAGCCGATAGGCGCGATCTAGCGCGGGGCGGGGCACCGGCGGCGTCTGGACTTCGGCTTGCGATGCGAGCGATTCCCGGCTGCTCATTCCCCACACTCACGATTCGCCATTCCGGTCCGTGATCGGCCGATCTGACGAGGTCTCGGTAGGTTTGGGCCGTCCTTAGGACGGATGTTCAAGTCTTGAGCGGTGGCTCTCGGCTGGGGAGGGGTCTTGGGCGGTGCCCCGGTGGGCCGGTGAGAGTCTCTGGCGGCCCGGGACGCCTACGCGGTGCCGGCGGCAGGCGCTGGACGCGTGCCCCCGCCGAGGAGCGGATTCGGCTTCGGGGCCGGCGACGAGGTCTGGGTGAGCCCGAGGCGCTTGGCCAGGGCCAGCTCGTGCGGGGGCTTGGGCTTGCTGATCAGATATCCCTGGGCGAGGTCGCAGCCAAGATCAGTCAGCAGATCGAGAGACGCATTGTCCTCGACGCCCTCGGCCACAACTCGCAGACCGAGCGAATGGGCAAGGGCGATGGTCGAGCGGACCAGCGCCAGATCGCGCCCTCCGTCCTGCGTGGCCAGACCGCTGATGAAGCTGCGGTCGAGTTTCAGCTCGCTCACTGCCAGGCTCGAGAGGTAGGAGAGCGAGGTGAAGCCGGCGCCGAAGTCGTCCACCGACACCACGACCTCGCGCTCTTGAAGCTCCTCGATCGCGTGCTTGGCCCGCTCGAGATCGGCGATTGCCGTCGTCTCGGTGATCTCGAGCACGAGCGCCTTGGGGGGGAGCTTGTGACGCTTGAGTCGCTCGGCGACGAAGGCGGGGAATTCGCGATCGACCAGGCTCGAGGCGGAGATGTTCACCGATACGTATATCTCGTGCCCCCGGGCGCGCCATTTCACGCACTGGGCAATGGCATCGTCGAGGACGAGGGCGGTCAGTGCCTGCATCAGGCCGGCTTCTTCGGCCAGCGGCAGAAACTCCAGTGGCGGCACGAAGCCGAGCCGGGGGTGGGGCCACCGGAGCAAGGCCTCGACCGACACAATCTTCCCCGTCGTCAGGTCGACCTGCGGCTGATAGTGAAGCTCGAACTCCTTGTCCATGATCGCGGACTCGAGCTCCTCGACCAGGCGCATCCGGTTGCCGTTGCCGTCCAGGTCCTCCTGGTAGATGGCAAAGCTCTTGCCCGATTGCTTGGCCCGGTACATGGCCACGTCGGCGCAGCGGAGCAGGTCGTGGGCGTCGGTCGCGTTGTCGGGAACCAGGGCGATCCCGATGCTGGCGCTGATCCGGGCGCGCACCGCCTCGAGCACGAACGGCTCTTCGAGCCTGGCTGACAGTCGCTGGGCGACCGTGGCGGCTGCCTCGGCGTCGGCGTCGGCGACCGTCACTCCGAACTCGTCGCCGCCCAGTCGGACCAGCAGGTCGGAGTTTCGCAGCGAGCCTCGCATCCGTGCACCCAGCTGGCGGAGCAGCTCGTCGCCCGCCTGATGGCCGAACGAGTCATTGACCTCCTTGAAGCCGTTCAAGTCCACGTAGAGGAAGGCCACCCTGCGCGGCACGTCTTCCGGGTCAGGCTCCCGCGGGCATAGGCGGTCGAGGTGATGGAACAATTCGCGACGATTGCCCAGGCCGGTCAGCAGGTCGGTGATGGCCTGGCGATGGCGCTCTTCGGTGATCTCACGCAGGCTGATGAGCGAAAGCGCCGCTCTGACCCCGGCGACCACGAGCGTGGCCAGGGCGAGGGCGACTCCGACCCGCGAGCGGTGACGAACCGAGGCCTCGAACAGAATGACGAGCGCGGCGATGGCCGCCAGAGCAGGAAGCACGAACCCCGGTGGTTCCTCGTCGGCAACTGCCGCCGATCGCCCCGTCTTGATCCACACGGCGAATGACACCAACAGGATCGAGATCGGCCAAGCCACCGCGTTGAGCGCCGTACCGACTTGCGTCGCGCCGAATCCCGACGTGAACAGGTTCGAGGTGTCCCCGAGCGTGTTCATCGTGTAGGCGACCGCCATCAGCAGCCACGGCGCCTTCTTGCGGCCGGGGAGAACGGTGGTGCAGGCGAACACCATGGCGAGGAGCACGAGGTCGCCGACCGGGTAGGCCAGGTTCACCGCGACCGACGCGGTGTCGCCGCCGTGCGCGCGCAGCAGCTGGGGGAAGGCGAACGCTGCGCACAGCGCCGCAGCCCCCAAGCCGGCAACCGCGCCGTCAAGCCAAGTGGCCATATTCAGCCGCCTGACGTCCCGGCGCACCAACATCATCAGCGCGACATAGGTGAGTAGGTAGAAGACCAGGTAGAAGCCGTCCGCTACGGACGGCGAGGGGGGCGTGGCGCCGCCCGCAGATTCGATCGCGATCGCCACGTCGCCCAGCGACCAGGCCATCAGTCCTAGCCCCAGCGTGATCGGCACCACGTTCTTGCGCGGTCCCACGAATCCCCGCGCGATGCACAGCCCGGCGCCCACGAACTCGAAGCCGGCCACAGCCCAGTTATCGAGCCACGGCCACGTCTGCCCGGCGGGTCGGAAGATTTCCGAGAGCACGTATGCGAGCAGCAGGACGCTCAGAACGCCATAGACCACCCAAAGGGCGGTCCTGCGACGCTCCACCTGCTGCTCCGCCTCCGGCGGCCGCTGTGCAGCGTCCGCCGTGGAGGCAACGGGGGCTTCGATGCTCATTCCACGGTCTCGTGAGTCGGGATGTGTCCGAACTCACTGAAGAACGTCGGCAATTCAGGCGCGCGTGTGTAGCCACCTAGTCCAGATGTCCAGGCCTGATTGGCAAGCGATCTGGCCTCTGAAGCGCGTCAAACCCTTACAAGCCGGGCGTTAGACTCGGCTCGAGAAGGGGCCATAGCTCAGTTGGGAGAGCGCCTGCTTTGCAAGCAGGAGGTCGCCGGTTCGATCCCGGCTGGCTCCATTTCGCGGAACCCCCGCAAATCTGGTGGTTTACGCGACGTCGTTGACAGGGAATCGGATTGAGCCGGCGGCGCAAGGGGCCGTGGCGGGGGCATTAGGTCGACACGCCGGACGGTATGACCCGATTCGGCTAAGAGACGCTGAGGGTACGGGGCGCGGCTGAGAGACCCCGTTTCGTGTATTGCGCGGGACTGAGTGCCCGTCGTACTCGGCGGCGGTTGAGCCAGCCTGGCGGATGCTCGCATTCCAGCAGATGTACTTGCACGCCGACCTAGCAATCAAAGAGCGAGCATTGGCGCGGACGAAGCCGCTCGACAGCAAACCCCGGCCGCTACCGACGCCAGAAGCTCCTCGGACTCCTAGACGGGCTCTGACTGCGTGGTCCGCTCCGTCGAAGTGGGAACGCGTGCTGCCGTGTCGGTGAAGGCAAGCTCGGCCGGGCGGGCCGGGCGAGTATGACGCGTCGCGGGCTCGCACCACTTGACAGCTGGCAACGCAGAGACCTATAATGCTAGCTACCTAGTTGTTTGCTCTTTCCGTGATCGACTTTCATCTCGACACTCGCTCCGGCGTCTCGCCCTACATGCAGATCGTGCAGCAGGTGCGCCAGGGTTTGCGGCTGGGACTGCTTGGCGAGGGTGATCAGCTGCCCACGGTCAAGGAGGTCGTCGGGCGGCTGGCGATCAATCCGAACACCGTGCTGAAGGCCTACCGCGAACTCGAGCACGCCGGCCTGGTCGCCGCGCGGCCCGGTGTAGGCACGTTCGTCACCGGCTCACTCGCCGACCCCGCGATCGCCGCGAACGGGCCGCTGCGCCGGGAGCTACGCGGCTGGATTGTCAAGGCGCGCCGCGCCGGGCTTGACGAGGAGTCGATCGAGGCGCTGTTTCGCGACGCAGTTCGCGCCGCCCGGATCGAAGGGGTAGCGTGAGCATCGCGCTGACGACGCGCGGACTCGGCAAGCGCTACGGGCGCCGGTGGGCGCTGTCGGACTGCTCGCTCGAGCTCCCCGCTGGCCGTGTCGCGGGTCTCGTCGGACCTAACGGCGCAGGCAAGACAACGCTGCTGGAGCTCGCGGTCGGCCTGATCGAACCGAGCGCCGGATCGATCGCGGTGCTCGGCGGGGAGACCTCCGCAACGGCGGAGCACCTCGCGCGCATCGGGTTCGTCGCGCAGCAGATGCCGCTCTACGCGTCGCTGTCGGTCGCCGAGCACCTGCGCCTGGGTGCCGCGCTGAACCCGCGCTGGGACGCAGCGCTCGCGCAGAGTCGGATCGACCGGCTCGATCTCGACCCGGGCCAGCGCGCCGGCACGCTGTCGGGCGGACAGCGCGCGCAGCTCGCGCTGACTCTGGTGATCGCTAAGCGGCCCGAGCTGCTCGTGCTCGACGAGCCGGTCGCGGGCCTTGACCCGCTCGCTCGCCGGGAGTTCCTTCAGGACCTGATGGCGTTCACGGCTGAGCAGACGGTGACCGTCGTGCTCTCCTCCCACCTCATCGCTGACCTTGAGCGGGTCTGCGACTACCTCATCTTGCTTGCCGACGGTCACGTCCAGCTCGTCGGTGAGGTCGACGAGCTGCTCGCGACCCATCGCCGGATGAGCGGCCCGCGTCGTGACAGCTCACTGCTACCGGCAAGCCAGCAGGTGGTCGAGGCGCGCCACGCCGCGCGCCAAAGCACGTTGCTGGTTCGCACCGAGGAGCCGATCATCGACCCGGCCTGGAACGTTGAGCAGGTCGGCCTCGAGGACATCGTGCTCGCGTACATGCGCCGCCCGGCAGCCGATGCCCCGCCGGCGCGGGTCGGCCGATGATCTGGCTGGCCTGGCGCCAGTTCCGCACGCAGGCGCTCGCGACGCTCGGCCTGTTCGCTGCGTTGGCCGTGCTCGTGCTCGTGACGGGCTTGCACCTCCGCCATGTCTATGACTCGCTGGGCGCCGCGCACTGCGCGGCGCGCAGCGACTGCACGGCTCTGAGCGGCCACGACACGGCGCTGGCGGACGTCCTCGGCCCGGCGCTGCTCGCGATCCCGGCGCTGCTGGGGATGTTCTGGGGCGCACCGCTCGTCGCGCGCGAGTTCGAGAGCGGCACCTACCGCCTCGCGTGGACGCAGAGCGTGACACGTCGCCGCTGGCTGTCGGTCAGGGTCGCGCTCGTCGGCGTGGCCGCGCTCATGGTCGCGGGCTTGGTGAGCTGGCTTGTCAGCTGGTGGTTTGCGCCGCTCGATGCCGTCCATATGAACCGCCTCGCGCCGAGTGTGTTCACCGCGCGCGGGATCGTCGCGATTGGCTATGCCGGCTTCGCGTTCGCGCTCGGCATCGCGGCGAGCACACTGACCCGCCGCGCGCTGCCGGCGATGGCCGCCACCCTGCTGAGCTTCATCGCCATGAGAAGCGTGATCACGCTCTGGGTCCGCCCGCACCTCCTCCACGCCAAGGAAGTCCTGGTTTCGGTCGCCTACGGGCAGGGCGTCGGGTTTGTGTCGAGCGCGTCGGGTGTCAGCGTCGCCCCGAACGTCACCCCGATCCCAAACGCATGGATCCTCTCGACCGCGCTCGTTGATCGCGCCCGCCACGCCCTCAGCGCAGCACAGCTGCACGATCTGCTGACCCGCGCCTGCCCGGCGATTGTGGCCGGCCTCCCGCAGCGCGCGGGCAACCCCCCGAAGGGCCCGCGCGGGCCCGCGAGCGGCCCGATCCTTGCCTGCGAGCAAAGGCTCTCGCACCAGGTCCACCAGCTCGTCACCTACCAGCCACCGAGCCACTACTGGCCGCTGCAAGCGCTCGAGACCGTGATCTTCCTCGTCGCCGCGATCGCTCTCATCGCCGTCGCGATCTGGCGTGTCGGCCCGCGCGTCGCACGCGAACCCGCCGCCAGCAGGCCGCGATATGACTCGCTCCTCCGCTCGCCACGCAGATCACGCCAACGATCAGCGAACGGCCCCTCCGCCCCGCCGCAGACCACCACTGGCGCGCACACGTCCATGCACGCGCCACCGCCGCGAAGTGGCTACCGCCTCGCATTTGACCGGCCTCGAAGTCCGAGACGGTGATTTCGTTTGCTCCGTGTGACAGTGATGATCGTCGCGCTCCTGGGTGTCGCGATCGCGGTATCGGCCTGCGGCGCTAGCGGTTCCTCAAAGCCCGCCGCAGTCACAACTGGGAGAAGCTCCACCAGCGCGCTACTGACAAGAACGAGGGCCGCTTCCGCCCTCGGCAATTCCTCGACCTGCGCCAACGCCAACGCTCAAGCCCCAGCCACGAGCCCGGCGACACCGGGCGCAGCGCTGCCCACAACAGATCGGTTCTACAACTGGGGCAGACCGCTTACCCACGATGCACCGGGGACCATCTTGCGCACCCGGACGATCGCGTTCGTGGACGGCAGCGCGAATCCGTCACTGAAGACGACGCAGCTTCTCTACGTCACCACCGATGAACTCGGGTGCAGAACGATCTCAGTGGTCACCGTCTTCCAGCCCCATAGCGGATCGAGGGCCAGCCCCATCCGACTGTTCTCCTATCAAACGTCCTACGACGCTCTCGGCTCCCAATGCGACCCGAGCTACACCCTGAAGGCGGGTACCGAGGGCGAAACCGGCTTCATCACGAGCCTCGTCAATAGGGGCTACACGGTGATCATGGCGGACTACGAGGGAGAGGACGCCGCCTACGGAGTTGGCCAGCTCAGCGGATACGAAACGCTCGATGCCGTCCGGGCCGCCGAGCGCCGGCTCGGTGTCCCGGAGGCCTCGACACCGGTCGCAATGCTCGGCTATTCCGGTGGCGCCGTCGCCACGGAGTTCGCCTCCGAACTGGCCCCGATCTACGCTCCCCACCTCGACATCGTGGGCGTGGCCGAAGGCGGAATACCGGTCGACCTATTCCACGAGCTGAGCTACATCAACCACCCCAGCTCACCGTGGACCGGGCAGATCCCCTCCTACCTGGACGGCCTGGCGCGAGGCTTTGGCGTCCGCGACCTCTACAGGTTCTATACCCCCGAGGGCATCAAGGTCGCCACGATCGATCAGACCCAATGCGCTGGCAGCTTCGGTGGCCTCACGACGGACCAGATCTTCAAGCCGCGCTACCGGGACGTCGAGAAGCTCCCAGTCATCGTCCGCATGTTCGACAAAAGCATCATGAGCCGAAGCGGAACCCCACGCGAACCACTGTTCATTGCGAACGGCCTCTCGGACACGACCGGCGACGGTGTCACGGTTACAAAAGACGTCCAACAACTCGCCTACATCTACTGTCACCGAGGCGTCCCGCTTGAGCTCCACATCTACAAGGGGCTGAACCACTCCGCCGCCGGCACACCGTTCTTCGAGCAAGCACAAGCATTCCTATCCCGGCGATTCAAAAACCTACCGTTCCACAACGCCTGCGCCGACATCGCCCCAGCCAGCTCCATCCCGCCACTCCCGACACCCGCATCATGACGAACACCGCGGGCGGCGGGCTCATCAGCATCCGCCTGGCTAGGGCGTCACGTACCGTCTTGGAGCCGCACCCCTGCGCGCCGTTCTTAGCATTCGTGGCATCGAGCCGGCGGTACGTCAACGTCTATACCTGTCTAGCGCCTGGAGCACATGAGCCAGCCCATCCTCAGAACCGCACGGGTCGAGCTGGTCCCGTTGGCAGACGAGCACCTAGAGTTCGAGGTCGAGCTCGATTCCGATCCTGAGGTGCTGCGCTACCTCGACCCTCGGGCACGTACCCGCGAGGAGGTTGAAGAAGCCCATCGGCGCCGGGTCGCGGCGGCCAACAAGATTCCGGGCCTCGGGTTCTGGGTCGGCTTCTCCCGCGGCGACTTCGTCGGCTGGTGGATTCTGCAACCGCCACACGGACCCGATCAGCCACAGGTGCCGGGTCAGGCCGATCTTGGCTACCGCTTGCTGCGCCGTTACTGGCGGCAAGGGCTGGCCAGCGAGGGGTCACGGGAGCTGTTGCGCTACGGCTTTGAGGACATGGCCCTGCAACGGATCTTCGCCCAGACGATGGCGGCCAACCAGCCTTCACGAGCAACAATGGCGTCGATTGGGATGACCTTCGTTCGTGCCTTCCCCGGCGACTTCCCCGAACCGCTGCCCGGCAGCGAGCACGGCGAGGTCGAGTACGCCATCACATTTGAGCAATGGCAAGCGACCAACCACACTCCAGCCAGCGCCCCAGCACGAAAGCAGGTCCCGCTTCAGTGACGGACGCCGGCCCGCTCGAGCTCCGGGCAATCAGGCCTGAGACGATCGCGCGCTGGCAGGCGCAGCGGCTCACCGCCGGCCACGGCCGTGTTTCGGTCCGCTACGCGCTCACCTTGCTCGGAGCGATCCTTCAGCGCGCGTTCGAGAACGGGCAGATCCAAGCGAACCCGGCGCGTGCCGTCCGCAAGGCTGTGCTTCCGCGACGGACTGAGGTTCGTCCGCTGGCGCCGGCAACGATCGAGTGGATGTGAGCGGCGAGCTCGCCGCGCGACGCGACACTGATCAGCGTCCTGGCGTACGCCGGGCTCAGGCGAGCTGACGCAGCCGGGCAAGCGGGGGCCGCCCTCTTCCCGCCGCCCCAAGTCACGAACGCCGAGGGGCCACCAGGGGGGCACCAGTTTGTCTCGCGCCGTCCTGTCGTGTCCACCCGTGTCCAACAGAACAATCAGATTTGCAGGGCTTTTCGAGACACCACGAGACAGGAGTGGACAAACTGATCTGCTTTGCAAGCAGGAGGTCGCCGGTTCGATCCCGGCTGGCTCCATTGCTTTCACCGTTCGCTCCTCCCGGGGAAACGAAGACTTCCTAGGACCCGATGCCGTCTTCCTCACTCGTGTTTTCTTGAGCTTGAGTAGCCCTTCCCAGAATTGCCAGGGGGAGGCGGCGGGCCTAGGATGGGGTAATGGCGGCGGATGTCGGGGTGCAGCTTCCCGTTGGTGTGGTCACGCTGCTGTTCTCCGACATCGAGGGCTCCACCCGTCTGCTGGAGGTGCTGGGCGATGGCTACGGCGATGTGATCGCCGAGCATCATCGGCTGCTGCGTGAGGTGTGGCGAGCCCACCGGGGCGTCGAGGTGGGCACCGACGGAGACGCCTTCTTCGTTGCCTTCGCGGATCCGCACGACGCGGTGCATGCCGCGCTGGCGGCCCAGCGCACGCTGAAAGCTCACGACTGGCCAGGTGGACTCGAGCTGCGGGTGCGGATGGGTTTGCACACGGGCGCCCCCCGGATCCGCGAAGGCGACTACTGGGGGGTCGATGTTCACTACGCCGCCCGCCTCTGCTCGGCCGCTCACGGCGGACAGGTTTTATTGAGTGAGCGAACCGTCCTGTTCATCGAAGAGCCCGTGGAGGATCTCGGGGAGCACGCCCTCAAGGACTTCCCGGCCGCGCGTCACATCTTTCATCTGATAGTTGACGGATGCTGCAGCGATGACTTCCCGGCACCGCGGACCCTGCGCGCGGGCCGAACCAACCTGCCCGATCAGGTGTCACGCTTCGTGGGACGAGAGCGCGAGTTGTCCGAGCTGAGTCGGACGCTGCTCGACGCGCGGATGGTAACCCTGACCGGCGCGGGAGGCGTTGGCAAGACGCGGCTCGCACTCCAGCTCGCGGCGGAACTGCTCGATGGGACGGGGGATGGGGTATGGCTCGTCGACCTGGCTCCGCTGCCCAGGGAGGCGCTGGTGGGCCCCGCGGTGGCAAGCGTTCTCGATATCCGGGAGGAGCCGGGGCGCCCCGTAGAGAACGTGTTGGTCCAAGCCATCAGGGACCGTGAGCTGCTGCTCGTCCTGGACAACTGCGAGCACGTCATCACCGAGGCGGCATCGCTCGTCGATCGCCTGTTGCAGCGCTGCCCCCGCGTGGTGATCCTCGCCACGAGTCGCGAACCGCTCGGCATCGCGGGTGAGTACCTCTACCGAGTTCCGTCGCTGTCGGTGCCACCGACCGAGGACGCTGAACCCGAGGAGCTGGTGGGCTACGAGGGGGTGCGTCTGTTCCTCGACCGAGCCGCCCAGCAGCGTCCCGGCTTCTCTCTCGACGGCCGTAATGGCCCCACGATTGCGCGGTTGTGTCGGCGCTTGGATGGCATCCCGCTGGCGATCGAGCTCGCGGCGGCGAGGCTCGGATCGCTGTCGGCGGCCGACATCGTGGCTCACCTGGATCAACGCTTCCGGCTCCTGACCGGCGGCGCGCGCACCGCTCTGCCGCGGCAGCAGACGCTCCAGGCGCTGATCGATTGGTCATACGACCTGCTGGACCGGAACGAGCAGAAACTCCTCGCGTCGCTGTCGGTGTTCGCAGGCAGCTTCGATCTCCACAGCGCCGAAGCGGTCGCGAGCGGGCCCGAGGACTCCTCGTTCGGCATCCTCGACGAGCTCGCAGCCCTGGTTTACAAGAGCCTGGTCCAGGCGGATGACACCGGAACCGTCCGCTACCGGTTGCTCGAGAGCGTGCGCGACTACGCAGCAGCCAAGCTTGCGCTTCGAGGCGAGATCGAGGCCAACGCGGTGCGTAGCGCTCACCGCGACCATTTTCTCGCGCTGGCCGAGGCGGCGGCTCCGCACCTGACGGGCGAAGACCAGGTGGAGTGGCTCGACCGCCTCGAGCTTGAGCTCGACAATCTCCGCGCCGCGATATCCACGTGCCTGCTCGATCCGGATCCCGAGCCTGGTCTGCGCGTGGCGGCAGCGCTGCGTTACCTCTGGCTGTATCGGCGGCCGTCCCGGGAAGGGATTATTGCGGTGTGCGCGGCACTCGACCGTCCGGACGCGAGGGCCCCCACACTCGCCCGTAGTCGTGCCCTGGTCGCCGCGGCGCTACTGCTCTGGCGGATCGGCCGCGTGTACGACGAAGCCCTCGCGCACGCTGAGGAGGCGCGCGCGATCGCTGAGGGTCTGGGAGACGAGCGTTTGGCTGCCGAAGCTCTGTACGCGCTCGCGCTTGTGACCAACAGTGCCTCGAGAGACCACGACGGGAAAGCGCGAGAAGTCCTCAGCGAGGCGATGCGAGCTGCGCATGCGCTCCGGGACCCGATGCTGACGGGATTACTCCTTGTCGTGGCGGCGAGCTCCGATGATCCGACAAAGGCCGAGGGCGTCGCCATGTTGGAGGAGTGCCTGGTGATCTTCCGGGAATCCGGAAACCGCGTGCTGCGCGTCGAGATCCTCGGCAATCTCGGTTACCGACATATGGAGCTCGGGCAGTTCGACGCAGCCCGCGTCCAGCTCGACGAAGCGGTGCGTCTGGCCCGGGAAATCGGCTTTCCTCGGGGCATCTGCTTCGTGGTGTGCAACCTCGGGTTCGCCTCATACCTCGGCGGCGACGACGACACCGCCCGCACGATGTTCGACGAGACGCTGCGGATCGCGGGTGCCGGCGAGTACGCGATGATCGCCTACGCGCAACTTGGTTTCGCGTTGCTCGCCACTCGCGCCGGCAACGCCGCCGAGGCCGCGAGACTCCACGGCGAGGCGGACGGCATCCACGCACAGCTCGGTACTCATTGGCAGGACCTCGAGGCGCCGTTGCGTGACGCCGACGTTGCCCGGGTGCGAGCGATGCTCGGCGACGTTGCCTTCCAAGCCGCATACGACGCAGGCCGAGCGCGTGCGTTCGAGACGCCCGCCGGTACTTCAGGAAGCTGAGCTCGACCCCCCATGACCCACCACGATTCGGCGCCAAGACGGCCGAGGTGTTGAAGACGGAGGAAAAACGCTCCGACGTGAACCTTGCGAGCTATCTCTTACTCGACGCATTCAAGAAGGACTGCGACATTGCCATCGTCTTCTCGAACGACGCTGATTTGAAGGAGCCGATTGGGTTCGCGATCGGGGAGTTGGGCTACTGGGGCGCGCCTGAGAGACCCGGTTTCGCAATCGCGCGGGACTGACTGAGGTCGTGCTAGGCGGCGATTGAGCCGGCCCGACGGAGGCTCGCATTCCTTCGCAGGCGGGGAACTCCTCGATCCCGGGGAGATGGGCGGCGCCACGGAAAGCGCGCGTCTTTCCGGACCAGTGGCAGTCGACGGGATCTCGTTGGCCTTCGCTGGCATGCCGCTCATTCGATTCGGGTGATGACGCCGAGGTTGTCGTCTCACAAGCTTGGCTCAGGGCGGCGGTTCACGGCGCGAGCGAGCGATACGCGAGGCGGTCTTGGCAACATCTTCGACAAACACATCCCGACCGGGTGTCAGCGTTGGCTCGACAAGCGAGTTCAGCCTGTTCTTCCGCATCAAGCCAGGACATGCGACGGCCCTGCGGGAGGCGCTGCGAGCACTACAGGACACCCCCGGCTACCAGCCGGGGGATTACAACATGGCCGTCGCGACGATTCACGAGGCCCGGTTCGTACTCTTCGACGACGACAGCCGACTGCTGTTCGCAACGAGCTTCGATGGCCCGTGGGACTCCTACATGGAGGATTTCCTGACGTCGGGGCCGACGCTGGCGCTGTTCGACGCGGTCTTCCAGCACGTCGAGGGGTACGAGGGGCTTCCCGACCTCGCCGCCCTGCAAGCGTTCATCCTCGGCGCTCAGCGGACCGCAAGCGCCTACGCCCGCAACTACCCCGGCACGGTCAAGGAGATCCGCAGGGCCGTGCGCGTGAACGACGCGTTCCAACGGGTGCTTGACGATCCCGCGGCCGCCGAGGCTCTGCAGCACCCGGCGCTGAAGCCGTTGCTAAACGAGGCTGCCGGCTAGCCCGGCGCGCGCGCAGCAGCCGACGAGGATACGCAATGTCCCACCACGTCTCCGGGCCCCGGGCGGTAGCCGAGCCGATCGCGGACATCACTGACCTGTACGCGTTCCCGAGCCCGGAGCGTCCGGACTCGCTCGTGCTGGTGCTGAACACGCTGCCGTTCGCGCCGCCGTCGGCGCAGTTCTCGGACGGGCTGATCTACCGCTTCCGGCTGCGCCCGCTGTCCGCGGCCGGTCGCGACGATCCCGCGCCGTTCGCCGCAGGCGGCGAGGAGCTCGTGTTCGATTGTGTGTTCTCCGAGCCCGGGGGCAGCGATGGCGCGCCCGTGCGTGAGCAGGAGGGCACATGTTCGACGCCGGCCGGCGACACGGTTCTGTTCGGCGTGGACGACGAGCGGGGTGACCAGGGGCACGGTGTCCGCGTCTTCGCCGGCGTGCGGTGGGACCCGTTCATCCTGGATGCGCCGGCGGCGCTCAAGACGATCGCGACGCGGAGGCTGGCGTTTAGCGACTCGGGCTCGATCTATCTCGACGGCAAGAACGTGCTCAGCTTGGTAGTCGAGGTCGACCGCACGCTCCTGTTTGACGGCAGCGAGCTGTTCGGCGTGGTCGGCGAGACGCTGACGCGCGGCAAGCTCCACGTCCGGCTCGAGCGGGTCGGCCGACCCGAGGTGCCGAACCTGATGCTGGCGCCCAAGGAGTTCGACCCCGTGAACCGCGATCTCGAGATCCGCGACCTCTACAACATGGATGACGCGTTTCACCTTGCCCAGCCCTACCAGGGGGCGTACCGCGCCAGGCTGAACGCAAACCTCGCGTTCTGGGACAGCCTTGACGGCAACACCGACTGGCCGATTAACGGGGACGGGACGCACCCGCTGACTGAGTTGTTGCTCGCCGACTATCTCGTCGTCGACGCGGCCAAGCCGTACGCCGAGCAGGGCTCGTTCCTCGAGATCGAGATGGCGACTCGGCGCGGGGAGGCGCATCAGACCTGCGGCGGCCGAGCGCCGAACGACGACGTGATGGACACGATCTTCACGCTGCTGGTGAACGCCGGAAAGGGACCCACGATCCGCGATGGCGTCGACCAATCCACGCGACCTGCGTCGCAGACGTTCCCGTACCTGGCGCCCCCGAACCCGGATCCCCCCCAACCTCCCGAGCACCTTTAGAGGTTCGAGTAATGAGCGTCCCGACCGCGACGGCAGGCTTGACCCTCGAGATGGACGACATCCAACGGGGCCTGCTCCACCAACGACCGTCCCCGTACGTGGGGACCTACCTGCTGCTTCGCATCGATGACCGACAGGCGGGAAGGGAGCTCATCCGGCGGCTCCTGCCGGCGGTCGGCTCCGCCAGCGCCTCGCTTGACCCGGCGCAGGACACCTCGGTGACGGTTGCGTTCACTTATCAGGGTTTGAAGGCACTGGGGGTACCGAGCGCCTCGCTCGACAGCTTCGTGCCAGAGTTCCGGCAGGGCATGGCGGCTCGCGCGGCCGTTTTGGGTGATCACGGCGAGAGCGGCCCCGAGAGCTGGGAGAAGCCGCTCGGTACCCCGGAGGTCCACGTCGCGCTGGCGGGCCTCTCACCTGACCCCGCGCGGTTGGAGGCCAGGCTCGAGCGCGCACGCAGGGCGATCGATGATCTATCCGGGGTGGAGGCGATCTGGCGGCAGGATTGCTACCAGCTCCCGACCGGCCGGACCTCGTTCGGCTTCAAGGACGGGATCGGCCAACCGGCAGTCGAGGGGAGCGGCATCCCGGGGTCCAATCCGCTGGAGCGGCCGATCAAGGCCGGCGAGTTCATCCTCGGCTACCCCGACGAGACCGGAGAGCTTCCGCCCATGCCCAGCCCGACAGAGCTGGGGCGCAACGGCACGTACGTCGTGTTTCGAAAGCTGCACACCCGTGTCGCTGCGTACCGCCGCTACCTCCGAGACCGGGCGGCGGATCGACAGGAGGAGGCGTTGCTCGGCGCCAAGATGGTGGGCCGCTGGCAAAGCGGCGCCCCTCTGTCCTTGGTCCCTGACCATGACGACCCGGAACTCGGCGGCGACGACGCCCGGAACAACGCCTTCCTCTACGGCCACGATCGCCAAGGGCTCAAGTGCCCGGCCGGTGCGCACGCTCGGCGCGCCAACCCCCGGGACGCGCTTGATGAGGACGGCAGCGTGAACGTCCGCCTTCACCGAATGATCCGGCGCGGCACCAGCTACGGCCCGATAGTCCCGGACGGCGTGGTCGAGGATGACGGCGCAGACCGCGGCATCATCTTTGTGTTCGCCGGCTCACATCTGAAGCGCCAGTTCGAGTTCGTCAAGACCCAGTGGCTGAACGACGGCATCTTCATCGGTGCGCCGAAGGAGCAGGACCCGCTCGTGGGACGACCGGCCGGGAACGGCGTCTTCACCATTCCCAAGCGACCCATCAGACGCCGGCTACAGGACATGCCGCCGTTCGTCGTGACGCGTGGCGGCGAGTACTGCTTCGCGCCCGGCCTTCGTGGGCTGCGGTGGCTCTCCGAACTCACGACCTAGAACGATCGACCCAGACCGGAGGCGCCGTGACAGCAGGTTCGACAAACACAGAACGGTGGAAAGAGCTCGACTTCGGGCCGCCGCCTCCCGAGGGCGAAGAGCCCGAGAACCCAGTGCTCTTGGAGTACGCGGCCGGCGACTCGATCGCTCTGATCACGCTCAACAGGCCACACGCTGACAACGCCATCACGACGGAGATGGGTGCGAGCCTCACCGATGTCCTAGAGACGATCGCCGTCCGCCCAGCAGTGCGGGTCGTGATCATCACGGGTGCTGGACGCCGGGCATTTTCCGTCGGCAGCGATCTCCGGCAGCGCAAGAACATGACCAAGGAGGATTGGCTCCGCCAGCGCCAGGACTTCGACCGGACGTTGTACACCCTGCGCGAACTGCGGAAGCCCATCTTTGCCGCCGTCAACGGTGTCGCATACGGAGGCGGGTCGGAGATCGCGCAGAGCACCGACTTCATCATCGCGTCGGAGAACGCCAGCTTCGGTCAGCCTGAGGCAATGATCGGGCTCGCCGCCGGTGGCGGCTCACCGTGTTCCTGCCGCGCGTCCTCCCGCCGGGCAGGGCGCTCCAGATGCTGATGACAGGTGACCCGATTAGCGCCCAGGAGGCGCATCGCCTGGGCATGGTCAACGAGCTCTACGCGCAGCCCGAACTGATGCAGGCCGCCCACCGGATCGCGGAAAAGATCGCGAGCAACTCACCAACGGCGGTTCAAGCCGTGAAACGGGCAGTCCGGCTCGGGCACGGACAACCGACCGAACAGGCGATCGCGATCATGATGGAAGCCCACTGGCGCTCCGCAGTGCACCCAGACCGGATTGAGGGCATCGGCGCGTTCAACGAGAACCGCGACCCAACCTTTACCGACCCCGACTACTGAATCGACGAGGCTCGATTGAGGAGGCTCACGAGATGGCCGTAACCGACGACTTGGAACGGCAGCGCGCAGCGCTGACCATGATCCATGCCGAGCCGTTCAACGCCGAGGCGCCGCCCGAGGCATTGGCGGGCGACGTGACCCCGACTGAGCAGCACTACGTGCGCAGCAATTTTCCCGTACCCGATCACGATGGCAGACTTGAAATCGGCGGCGCGGTCGAGAGCCCGCTCACGCTCACGCTCGACGACCTCCGAGCGCTTCCGCCAGTCGAGCACGTCGTCACGCTCGAGTGCGCCGGGAACGGTCGACTTGCGATGAGGCCGCTTCCGGCGGGTGAGCCTTGGGGCGACTACGCAGTCTCGACAGCACGATGGAAGGGCGCGCTCCTGCACGAGGTCCTCGAGCGGGCAAAGCCGCATCGAACCGGGGTCGAAGTGCGCTTCGCCGGCGCCGACCACGGGTCATACATCCTCAACCCGGTGCTCAAGAACATCGACGCCTCCGACCTGTCGTTCGAGCGCTCGCTGACGCTTGTCCACGCCGCCGATCCATCCGCCGAGATCCTGATCGCGTACGAGATGAACGGAGAACCGCTCACTCCCGACCACGGGTCACCGTTCCGTCTTGTCGTCCCGCATTGGTACGGCGTCGCCTCGGTCAAATGGCTCAAGCACGTCGAAATCCGGACAGAGCCCTTCCTCGGCGAGTTCGAGACCGGCCACTACATGTACCAGTGGCACGACCGCCCCGCAGAGCGCGTGACGGTAATGCGACCGCGGGCGCGGATCACAGACCCCAGCCCAGGCACCGCCGTGCGCCTCGGCCAGACATACGTCGTTCGCGGCAAGGCATGGTCGGGCACCGGCCCTGTAACCAACGTCGACCTGAGCCTAACCGGGGAGGCCGAGTGGCTACCGGCCCACGTCGAGACCCCAAGAGGCCCGTACCAGTGGCAGAGCTGGTCGTTCGAATGGCAACCGGACGAACGCGGCCGAAGGACGCTGCGCGCACGAGCAACGGACGCGGCAGGAAACGTGCAGCCCGAAGTTCCGATCTGGAACCGGCTCGGCTACGGCAACAACGCGATCGAGATCCTCTTCGTCGACGTCAAGTAGCACCCGCGGCACGTCCACGCCAGACCACCCCGTCGCGCAGTGTGTGCGCCAGCTCTCCTGTCGCCGAGCGGTCCTGCAATCCCTGGCGGCGCAGCGGTCGACGTCCCGCGACGACGGATGTGTGCCTTTCATCCGGATCGGGTGATAGGCACCCACCCGTCGGGGGAGATGATGGGAGGGTGGAGACCGATCGGGGGTGACGGGCCAGGCGATCGGCCAGGTCCTCTCGTTTGGCGTCGGCGTCGCGCTAAGCCCGGTGCCGATCATCGCCGTGGTACTGATGCTCGCCACGCCCAAAGGCCCGAGGAACGGGCCGGCCTTCCTGACGGGATGGGTACTGGGGATTGCCGTCCTGGGTACGATCGTGCTGCTGATCGCGAGCGGCGCGTCGGCCAGCGAGCACGGTAGCCCAGCGACTTGGGTCAGCATCGTCAAGATCTTCCTCGGCGTCCTGCTGTGGCTGCTCGCGGTTAGGCAATGGCGCGGACGTCCTCGCGGCGGCCGGGAGCCTCAACTGCCGGCATGGATGAGGAGGATCGACACGTTCACGCCCTCAAGTCCGCCGGGATGGGAGCACTTCTATCGGCAGTCAGTCCCAAGAACCTGCTGCTCGTCGTTGGAGCCGCCGCGGCGATCGCTCAGAGCGGAGCGAGCGCCATAGGCCAAGCCGTTGCGCTGACCGTGTTCATCGTGCTCGCCACGCTCGGCGTGGGCGCGCCGGTCGCGATCTACTTTCTCATGGGGGACCGCGCGACTCGGATCCTCGACGAGCTGCACGACTGGATGGTCCGCGAGAACGCCACGATGATCGCGGTCATCTGCCTGATAATCGGCGCGAAGCTGATCGGCGACGCGATCACCGCGCTCGCCACCTAAGCGGCTTGGGGCGCGCGGATTCAGGCCGAACGCTTGCCGGCCGCTGAAGATCGACCTGGCTGTCGATCGCCGATCCAGAACCTGGGCCCCGGGCCGCGCCGGCCGGCGTAGTCATCCGGGTTGGACAGGGCACAACGGTCGAGCGAAAGACAGCCGCAGCCGATGCACTCGGTCAGCCCGGACCTGAGTCGCTCGAGCTCCATGATGCGTTGATCGATTCGTGCGCTCCAGCCACTGGACAGGCGCGACCAGTCACGACGACTGGGAGCGCGGTCGGCGGGCAGCTTGGCCAGCTCGTCGCCGATCTCGTCGAGGCTGAGGCCGATGCGCTGAGCGAACACGATGAAGGCGATACGCCGGAGCACCGAGCGGGGGAAGCGACGGTGGCCCGATCCGGCCCGCTGTGAGCGGATCAGGCCGCGGTCCTCGTAGAAGCGGAGGGCGGACGAGGCGACACCGCTGCGCCGAGAGATCTCGGAAATGGTGAGGAGGTCTGCCACGGAAGACAATGAATCAGATTTCTCCCTTGACTTCAAGTTCACTTGAACTTGTAGTGTGACTGGCGACCGTCAGAAGCTCAGGAAAGAGGAGCCGAAATGAGCGCGCAATCAGCCAGCCAGCCCGCCGAGGGGGCAAGCAAGCAGATCACCGACGAGGTCACGTCGTGGGCCGGGGTGGAGGCCGGACCGGGGCGCCGGGGTGAGTTCGCCTTTCGGGTCGGGCGACGTGAAATTGGCCACCTGCATGGGGACCACGCCGCCCATTTCACCTTCCCCAAGCCGGTTTGGAGCGAGTTGATGCGCCAGGGCCGAATCGAGCCGCACCCCGTGTTTCCGACCGCGCGCGGACCGGCAGCTCGCCGGATCAGGACCGCCGACGACGTCGCTGACGTGCTCGATCTGATGCGCATGAACTACGACCGGCTGGCCGCCCGCAACGCCGGGACGCAAACCCGATCCGAGGCAGATCGATGAGCGCTCGTCAAACCGCGATCATCACCGGAGGATCGCGCGGACTCGGCCTGGCGCTGGCCCGTGAGCTCGCGGCACGCGGGTGGCGACTCGTGATCGATGCCCGCAACGCGGGATGAGCTCGAGCGCGTCGCTAACGGGCTCAAGCAGCTGAGCGACGTCGAGGCGCTCACGGGTGACGTCAGCGACGCGAGTCACCGGCAGGAGCTCGTGGAGGCATCGGGCGAACGCATCGACCTGCTCGTCAACAACGCGAGCGTCCTCGGCCCGAGTCCCCAGCCAGAGCTGAGCGCTTACCCACTAACCGAGCTAGAGAGGGTGTACAGGGTCAACGTCCTGGCGCCGCTGGCCTTGCTCCAGCTGGCCCTACCGCACATGAAGGCCGGTGGGTGTGTCATCAACGTCACCTCCGACGCCGCCGTCGAGCCATATCCCGGCTGGGGTGGGTACGGGTCGGCCAAGGCAGCCTTGGAGCAGCTAACCGCGGTCTTCGGTGCCGAGCATCCGGAGCTTCGCGTGTACTGGGTCGATCCCGGCGATATGCGCACGCGGCTCCACCAGGAGGCATTTCCCGGAGAGGACATCTCGGACCGGCCGCCACCCGAGGACAGTGTTCCAGGGCTGCGCGCGCTAATCGAGGGGACGCTGCCCAGTGGCCGCTACCAAACCCGAGACGTGGTGGCAGCCGTCCAATGAGCACGGTCGCGTTCGAGCTCCCGTCAGCGCTCGAAGCGACCGAGCCGCCGGAAGCCCGCGGCTGTCCGCGCGACGAGGTGCGAATGATGGTGGCCAGCCGGTCGCGGGACGCGATCGTCCACACCCGCTTCCGTGCCCTGCCCGACCATCTCAGACCGGGCGACCTGGTCGTCATCAACAACTCGAGGACGCTGGCTGCGGCGATCCCGGCCACCCGGCGCGACGGCGCGCCCATCGAGGTGCGGTTTTCCACCCGCGCCCCCAGCCGCATGGACGCGCCCGAGCAAGTCTTCGGGTGCTACCAAGAGGCGGATCGAATCGTCGTCGAGCTTCGCAGCGCTCGGGGCGTTTCACCGCTTGCCGACGGACGGGCGGGCGAGCGGGTCCGGCTGCCTGGGCAGGCGAGCGTCGAGCTGCTGGCCACCTACGCCGGCCGCGGGCGACTCTGGCTCGCGCGAACCGACGGGATCCATGACCTTTACCGATACCTGAGCGAACACGGCCAGCCCATTCGCTACGGATACGTGCGTCGGTCATGGCCGCTCAGCGCGTACCAGACCGTCTACGCCACCGTGCCCGGGAGCGCCGAGATGCCAAGCGCCGGGCGGCCGTTCACGCCAGAATTGTTGACACGCCTCATCGCGATGGGCGTCCTGATCGCACCGGTGACCCTGCATGCGGGCGTTTCCTCGCCGGAGGCCCATGAGCCGCCGTATCCCGAGGCTTACACCGTGCCCGCGCCAACGGCGCGGCTGATCAACTTTGTCCGCGCCGAAGGACACAACGTCATCGCGATCGGAACCACTGTCGTCCGAGCGCTCGAATCGGCCGTTGCTCCGGACGGAACCGTGGCGTCTCGGCACGGGTGGACCAACCTTGTCATCTCGAAGAACCGCCCCGTCCACGTGGTGGATGGGCTGATTACCGGCTGGCACGAGCCCCGGGCCTCACATCTACAGATGCTTGAAGCGATTGGGGGAGACCGGCTCGTCAGGCGCTCGTACGCCGCCGCGCTATCCGCCGGCTACCTGTGGCACGAGTTCGGGGACATTCACCTGATCTTGCCGTGACCGTCGGACCGAGCGCGGTGGTCTAGCAGCGCGCCCCGGCGCTCACGCGCATCGCGCTTCGATAACCCCGGGGCCGAAGCGGACCGGCTCGAAGCCGGCCTCGAGGAGCAGCGCTCGCCATTGCTCCTCGCTGCGCTCGCGGCCGGCGAACAGAGCGAGCATCAGCAGGTCTAGCCATTTGGCGCCGTCGGGGCTGTTCCCGGGCTCGATCACGCCTTCGAGCAGCACCAAACGTGCCCCATCCCCCGCGGCGGCGCGCACGGTGCGGAGGATCCGCAGTGCGGAGGCGTCGTCCCAGTCGTGGAGGATGGTCGAGAGAAGGAAGGCGTCGCCTGACGGGACGGAATCGAAGAAGCTGCCGGCGACGAAGGTGCAGCGCTCGCCGAGCGCCGTCTCGTCCCGCACGGTCTCGGGCAGGTCGAAGACGATCCCGCGCATACCGGGATGACGGGCGAGCAACGCGGTGATCAGCGAGCCGTTCCCGCCGCCGACGTCGACGACGGCCTCATCGCCGCGCCACTCGACTGAGCCCAGGCGCTCGAGCCGGCTTTGCCAGCCCTGTCCCATCGCCCGATCAAACGCGGCTCGCTCGCCCGGGTTCGCCGCCAGCCACGACCAGAACTCGGCGCCGAACGTGCGCGGAAACGAAGGCTCGCCCGTCGCGTCGAGCTCGACGGCAGCCCGCAGCCAGATGCCTCCGAACAGGTGGGCGAAGTCGTCCCACCCGTCGCGGCCAAGCACCTCCGACGCGGGCGTGTTGCGAAAGACGCCCGGCGCCTCCTCGGCGAAGATGCCGTCGCTGGCCAGCGCGCGGAGCAGACGATGCAGCGTGTCGGGATCGGCGCCCGCCTCGCGTGCCAGTTCGGCCACCTGCCGTGGCCCCTCGGCCAGCACTTGAGTGATCCGGAGTTCCGCGACGAGGGCAAGCGCGCGGGAGACGAGGCCGCCGCGGAGGGCATCCCAGATGACGTCCTCCGCTGCGCGATCCCCTGCCATCTAGCTTGCCTCCGGGAGGGCAGATAGCGCACTTGCCTGCGCCGCCGACGAGTTGGCCGGCTCCCATGCGAATCCATCCGGGTCGGTGAACGGCTCGACATCCCCGTGCAGGGCGATCCGGTGCGATCCCGTGCCGTCCGGGGCGACGCCGGCGTCCTTGGCCAGGGCACGCCGCTTGTAGAGCCCGAGCTTGACGTCCGTCGACGGGGCGGCGAACTCGACGTACGAGCGGGCAAAACTCCTGGCCACCTCGAGGCCGCGGCCGAGGTAGAAGCGCTTGCTCGCGGGCATGTCGGCGACTCCCAGAAGGAGCACGATCTGGTCGATCTCCGGGGTAGCTGGGCCGGTGTTCTTCTTGGCCGAGGTCGCCACCTTCCAGATCGCCCCGTCCGGAGCCCGCACGACGCCGCCGTATCCCCAAAGCGATTTCGACACCGGCTTCAGCGGCATCGCTCCGGCGTCGAGAGCGGTGCCGATCAGTGCGTCGACATTGGCGGGCTGGGACACCACAAGCGATAGTGTGAACCCGCGGAAGCCGCTGGTCGGTGCCGTCGCAGCGCGCAGGCCGAGCCTCGTGCCCAAACCGAAGGGGCCGGAGTAGAACCGGTCCGCGGCCGCAGGGTCGTCGACTTCCAGGGTGATTGCTGTGATCGAGGTCATGGGGGAGTTCCTTTCGTTGTCTCAGGCCGCAGCGACGGCCTGCTTTACGAGTTCGCTGATACGCGCCTCGACGGCGGGCGTCAGCTTCGTCAGGGCGAACGCCGTCGGCCACATCTCGCCGTCGTCGAGGTGCGACTTGTCGCTGAAGCCCAGCGTCGCGTACCTCGACTTGAACTTCTGCGCGTCCTGAAAGAAGCAGACGACGTTGCCGTCCTTGGCGTACGCGGGCATCCCGTACCAGGTTCGCGGCGCGAGGTCCGGCGCGCTGGCCGTGACGATGGCATGGACCCGCTCGGCCATCGCGCGATCCGACTCGGGCATCTGGGCGATCTTCGCCAGCACTTCGCTCTCCCCGTCCGCCTTGCTCCCGCGCGAGCCGCGCTTGGCTTCCTTCGCGCGCTCCTTCATCGCGGCCTTTTCCTCGGCTGTGAATCCTGTGCTGCTCGCCATGGTGGCTCCTTTGATCGACGACACGATGATGGTATACGACTATTGTGGTAGCAGTCAACTATTGTTCAAAACCAGGGCTTCTGCTAACCTCAGCCCATGGCAGTCCCCGTCTCGTCCGATATCGAGGTGGCCGAGTTCGCTGGCCAGCTCTTCTTCCGGCTGTGGCGGGCCTTTCACACCCGCACCGCGGATGCGCTCGAGTCAATCGGCCTCACGCCTGCGCTGTTCGCGCTGCTGAATGTGCTCGGCGCGCGCGAAGGAGCTATCCAGCAGCAGCTCAGCTCCGACATGGGGATCGACCCCAGCGCCATGGTCAAGCTCATCGATGAACTCGAGCGCGCGGGGCTGGCCGAAAGGCGACGGCGTCCAAGCGATCGGCGGGCGTGGGAGGTGGCGATCACGCCGAACGGCCGGCGTGCGCTGGAGCGCGCGAGGCGACTGGTCACGCAGGTCGAGGACGAGGTCTTGGGCGGGCTGACCGCCGCCGGTCGCCATCAGCTGCTCACCCTGATGCGCCAAGCTCTCGTCTCGGCGCCTCCCCAACCACCGTGGCGCGCCGAGGAGGGGGACTAGGTAACCGTGCGGACCAACCGGTCGATCCCAGCCGCGACTGCGATGCCGGTGCTCATCTACCCGGATGTACGCGCGGCGGTGAGGTGGCTGACCGAGGCGTTCGCCTTCGTCGAGCGCCTTCAGATCGGCGAGGACCACCGCTCCCAGATGAACGTCGGAGCAGGCGGTGCCGTGATCATCGGCGATGTCCGCTCCGACCGCGTGCCCCCGCGCCCGGGTGAGGTATCGCACTCGGTGCTCGTTCGTGTCGAGGATGCGGGGGCACACTGCGAGCACGCGCGCGCCCACGGAGCGAAGATCCTCGCCGAGCCAACCGACCACGTGTATGGCGAGCGTCAATACACGGCCGAGGATCCCTGGGGGCACCAGTGGACGTTCTCGCAGACGATCGCGGACGTCGATCCCGCCGACTGGGGCGGAATCCTTCGCGAGTGACCGGCGAGGCCCAGCCGCTGGCGTGATCGCGGCCGAGGTGTCACATTTGACGCTCTCGCGGTGCTTAGTGGGGTGATGGCGTTGCAGGCGCGACACAACCAGCGGGCAGAGCGGCCTGATGACGGTTCCGGAAGGGCGGCCTTCGAGGCGTTCTTCCGAAGCCACTACCGAGCCGTCGTGCGCTTGGCGCAGAGCGTTGTCGGCGACTCACAGGGCGCACAGGACGTGGCCCAGGAAGTCTTCCTCGCGGCCTACCGTCGTTTCCCCACCGACTACGAGCAGGCGGCGGGATGGGTCCGGGTGGCCGCGGTGCACACCGCCTTGAATGTGATTCGCGGGGAGCGGCGCCGAGACCGGCGCCAGTTCCTCGTGCACGCCGTGGATTCTCCCCCCAGCCCAGAGGACACGGTGCTCGACCGGGAAAGGCGGGCCGAGGTACGACGTGCCCTGCGCCGCCTGCCGCATCGACCGGCGGCGGTGCTGGTGATGCGCCACGGCGGCATGAGTTACGTCGAGATCGCCGATGCGTTGGGAGTCAAGGTTGGACACGTGGGGACGCTGCTCAGACGGGCGGAGTCCACACTGCGAAAGGAGATGGACCGTGAGACACATTCCTGACGGAGTGCTTCGGCGGCTCGATGACGAGCCCCTGGCCGTTCCGGACAGGGTCAGCGACCACTTGGCCCGCTGTGGACAGTGCCGCGGCCGAAGGGCGCAGATCGCTGAGGACACCGAGTCCGCGGCCCGGGCGTTCTCCGGTGCGGCACCAGTGCCTGAGGTCGACATCGCGTGGGCGCGGCTTCGGCGCGAGCTGGAGCGGGACCCAGCGGAGAGAGCCGACGGGCGCCGGCGGCCGGTCGCCAGTGTCCCGCGCCGAGCGCGGTTCCCGAGACTGTCCCTGCGGGCAGGGCTGGCCATCGGCGCGGTCGGGACCGTGATCGCCGGGACGGCCGCGGCGGCCACCTTGACCACCGTCTTCGCGCCCACCCACGTTGTCCCGGTCTCGCTGAGCCAGAGCGACCTGCGTGCGATCGCGGACTTCGCGGGGCTCGGCGACAGCCAGGCGCTGGGCGGTCTCCCCGGCCCGAACGGGTCAAGAACCCTGCGCTTCGGAACCCTCACCTGGTCCTCTGCCACTCCCCATCCCGCCTCCTCGCTGGCCGTGGCCGCGGGGCAGGCCGGCTTCCCGGTCTCGCTGCCCACGCACCTCCCGAAGGGAGTTGGTGCAGCCAATCAGTTCGTCGTTCAGCCGCGCGTGAAGGCGACGGTGACGTTCAACGGGGCAGCCAGGGGCCTGGCCGGGAACTCGGTCACGCTTGACGCCGGCCCGGCCGTCCTGACCGAATATGGCGGGGCGGGCGGCAGCGGCGTGCCCACGCTGGCCGTGGCGACGATGCGCCGCCCGACGGCCCACTCCACCGGGGCCAGCCTGAGCCAGATCGAAGCCTTCTTGCTGGATCAGCCCGGCATTCCGCCCCAACTGGCCGAGGAGGTTCGCCTGCTCGGCGACCTGAGGACCGCCCTCCCAGTCCCCGTCCCCTCCGGCGCCGCGGTTCACTCGGTGCGGGTCGGCGGCTGGCCGGCCGTGCTCCTCGCCGATTCCTCCAACGCCGCCTCTGCGGTCGTGTGGGAGGACGGGCAGGGCATGCTCCACGTCGTTGCGGGAATCCTCGATTCACGAGACGTCCTGAATGTCGCGGACCAGCTCGGCTGAGAGCAGCGTCATCGGTTCGGACGAGCGCTCGGGGGCCGACCCTGCCGCCCCGCTGACCGATGCGACGGGCTCACACCCGGGGGCTCGCCCTTCCGCCTCTCCGGCGATCCACACGGTCGGGCTGAGCAAGCGTTTTGGTGAGACGGTGGCGGTGCGCTCGCTGTCGATGACGGTGGAGCGAGGAGAGGTCTTCGGCTTCCTCGGCCCAAACGGCGCCGGCAAGACCACGGTGGTGAAGCTGCTGCTCGGCCTGGCCCGTCCGACCGGTGGCGAAGCCCTGGTGCTCGGCGCCCCCCTCGGAGACCGCGAGGCACGGCGGGAGATCGGATATCTCCCCGAGCTGTTTCGCTTTCAAGCCCTGCTGAGCGCCAGCGAAGTGCTCCAGCTGCACTGCCGGCTGCTCTCGCTGCCCAAGGCGGTGTGGCGAGAGGAAATCCGGCAGGCACTCGAGACGGTTGGCCTGCTCGAGCGAGGCGACGATCGCGTCGGCACGTTCTCAAAGGGGATGCAGCAGCGGCTTGGGCTCGGCGTGGCGCTCCTCGGCAGTCCCACGCTGGTCGTGCTCGACGAGCCGACCAGCGCCCTGGATCCGGTCGGGCGCCACGACGTCCGCGAGATCATCCGCGCGCTGCGCGAGCGGGGGTCCACGGTCTTCCTGAACACGCACCTCCTCGAAGAGGCCGAGCACGTGTGCAATCGCGTGGCGGTGATCGACAAGGGAACGGTCGTCGCCAGTGGCAAGCTGGACGAGCTGCTTGGGCGCCACAGCCGAGTGCGGCTCAAGGTACGAGGGCTCGGCCAGCACTGGTGGGCTGACCTCGGCCGCTTCGGTCGATGGCGCCAGCGGGATGAGTGGGCGATCGTCGAGGGCATCGACTCGTCCCACGTCGCCGACCTGGTGGGGGAACTCGTCCGCCTCGGCGGGCAGGTGGAGGCCGTCATCCCCGAACACCAGAGTCTGGAAGCCCGCTTCCTTGAGCTGCTCGGAGGGAAATGAATCCGACCCTGACCATCGCCGCCCTCACGATCAAGGAGGCGGTCCGGCGCCGGCTCCTGCTGGCCTTCGTCGCCATCACGGTGGTCATCGTCGGCCTGAGCGCATGGGGCTTTGACCGTTTGAGCCACACTCGTAGCCTCACCTCCGGCGAGGCCAACCTGGCGCTTCCCCAGGCGCTCATCCTGTTCATGTTCATGTTCAGCTTCGTGCTGGCCCTGAGCGCCTCCGCGATCGCGTCTCCGTCGATCTCCTCCGAGGTCGAGTCGGGGGTGCTGATGACGATCGTGACTCGCCCCGTGCGGCGCACCGAAGTTCTAGTGGGGAAGTGGCTCGGGCTGGCAGCGTTGCTCGCCGGCTATGCCATCGGGGTCTGCGCCCTCGAGTTCGGGGTCGTTCGCTTGACCAGTGGGTTCCTCCCCCCAAGCCCGCTCCTCGCCACCGTGTACCTGTTCGCCGAGGGGGCGCTCCTGCTCACGTTCGCGCTGTTCCTCAGCACGCGGGTGCCGGCAATCGCCGCCGGCGTCATCGGCGTCGCAGTGTTCGGCGCCGGCTGGCTGGCCGGAGTCGCGGGGACGCTCGGCAGTGCGTTCAATGTCGGCGCGCTGCGCACCGTGGGACAGGTCGGACGGTTCGTGCTGCCTACGGACGGCCTGTGGCACGCCGCCATCTACTACCTCGAACCCTCGTCGCTGATCATTCAGCACGTCTCTGAAGGAGGACGGCAAGATCCGTTCTTCGCTCAGGGCGCGCCATCCGGGGCGTACCTGCTGTGGGTGATCTGCTGGTTTCTCATCGTCCTCCTTGCCGCGGTCGCTAGCTTCGAGCGCCGCGAGCTATGACGTCCAACGAGCTTTACGGTCTAGCACTCGAGCGGTTCACGGAGGAGCGCAATGCGCTGGTCAAGCGCCTGCGGGCTGATCAGCGACGGGACGAGGCGGCTGAGGTCGCGAAGCTGCGCAAGCCCTCGGTGGCGGGGTGGGCGGTCAATCAGCTCGTGCGCACACAGCGCCGGGCGATCGACGAGCTGTTCCGCGCCGGCGACGCCCTCCAGAAGGCGCAGGCCGATCTACTCGACGGACGTGGCAATCCGGGCGAGCTGCGCACGGCGGTCGCGGCCGAGCGCTCGGCCGTGGATGAGCTGGTGGCGAAGGCGCGCGGTCTGCTCACCGCAGACGGTCACGAGCTCACGGACGCTCGGCTCGAGCAGGTCGCCGACACCCTGCACGCGTCGGCGCTCGACGAGGCGGCCCGAGCCCAGGTGCAGGACGGCTGCCTCGTGCGCGAGCTTCGGCACGTGGGCCTGGGGGCATTGCCGGCGAGCCCGAGCGCCGGACGCCCTACGCGGACCGGGTCGAAGCGCAGCCGGGAATCGGAACGCGCGCGGGAATCGAAACGCAGCCGGGAATCGGAACGCGCGCGGGCGGAGGCGAAGGGGCGGGCCGCCCGGGTGAAAGCGGCGGAGAAACGCGTTCAAGAGGCTCGTCGCGCCCTCGAGCGCGCCGTTCGTGACGCGGACACCGCCGCCGAGCGCCGCGAACGGGCCGCCGAGGCGCTGCGCGCCGCCGAGCAGGAACTGGCCGACGCGGGGTGATCACCCAGTACGGGTGAGGAGTTCAGCCCGGAAGGCTCAATACTTAGCGGCGGGATGCGCTTTCTCCTCAACATCATCTGGCTGGTCCTGGCGGGCTTTTGGCTGGCCCTCCTCTACTTGGTGGCCGCGATCGTCTGCTTCGTCCTGATCATCACGATTCCGTTTGGGGTCGCTGCGCTGCGGATCTCGGGCTACGCGCTCTGGCCGTTTGGCCGCACCGTGGTGCGCAAGCCGGGCGCGGGCGGCGGATCGTTCATCGGCAACGTCATCTGGATCATCCTCCTCGGTTGGGAGCTCGCCCTCGCCCACTTGGTGACCGGCATCGCCCTCTGCATCACGATCATCGGGATCCCGCTGGGGCTGGCCAACTTCAAGCTGATCCCGGTCTCGCTGGCGCCGTTCGGGCGCGAGATCGTGCCGGTTGACGAAGTGCGCCGCTACCAGCCGGCCGCGTGAGGCGCAATCTGCCGTCCGTGGTCGCGATGACCGCCGCGGTGGCGGCGATCTTCGCGGGCTGCGGCGGGAGCAGCAAGCCCGCCTACTGCGGCAACATCAAGACGCTCGAACAGTCAGTCAAGAGCATCGACCCCACCGCCGGGCTGGACGCGGTGAAGACACAGGTCGGGCAGGTCGCCGGAGATGCAGCCAACGTCATCTCATCGGCGAAGAGCGACTTCCCGGACCAGACAGCGGCCATCGAGAGCTCCCTGAGCAAGCTCCAGGCCGATATCAAGGCCCTCACTTCCTCCCCGACGCCGCAGGGGATCGTGTCGCTCGGGAGCGAGGCGAAGGCGTTCGTCGAGTCGGTCGACAAGTTCGTCACCGACTCGAAGTCGAAGTGCAGCTGACTCCGGCCTAAGCGCCGGCGCCGGAGACCCGAGCGAGCGCCTGCTCGATCGAATCCGGGCCTGCGTTGACGTAGACGATGAGTCCGGTGGCGCGTGGGTCATGCAACGCGGCCGCGAGCACGGAGGCCAGGTCATCGCGCGGTATCTGGCCGCGAAACGGCTCGACGTCGATGCGCACGTGCCCGGTGCCGGGATCGTCGGTCAATCCGCCCGGCCTGACGATCGTCCACTCCCGGTCGCTCGCGGCCACGGCCGCGTCGGCCTCGGCCTTCGCCCGAAGGTAAACCTCGAACACGCCGTCGCCCGCGGGCGGGCTCTCGGCGCCGACGGCGCTCACCATCAGGTACCGCGCCTGGGCTCGCGTCCGTGGCCTCGAGCAGCTTGATCGCGCCGTCTCGGTCCATGGTCAGCTTCCGCTCAGCTCCGCTCCCGGCGCCGGCGCCCGCGGCGAACACGACCGCGTCTGCATCACCCACCGCCGCCGACACTTGCTCGACGGTCGCCTTCTCGAGGTCGCACACCACCGGTTCGGCGCCCGCGCTCCTCACCTCCTCGGCATGGTCCGGGTTGCGGATCAGGGCGCTGACCGAATCCCCTTCGGCCGCGAGCACGCGCGCGAGGCGCAGCGCAACCTTGCCGTGTCCGCCGGCGATTGCCACGCGCATCGTCAGACCTCCTTCGAGCGTCGGCCCATGCCCAGACGGTACATCGTGGTTGGACTCTCGTCACCCACTCCGGGTGACGATCGCTCACCCATCTAGGCTAAGACTTCGGACACCATGCGGTTCGCTGGGCCAAGCGTTCTCTTCAAGGCGGCGGCCGCGGCCGAGCGCCGGTCGCGCCACATCGTCTCCGCCGGTGTACGCATGAGCGCCGGGGTGATCCTCCGTCCGCTCGAGCAGGAACTCCTGCGCATGAGGGTGGCTGACAGGATGATCGACCTCATGCTGAGCAGTGGTGCGGCCGAGCGCGTCGTCGTCACGACGATTAACCATCCAGCGACCGAGGCGCTGCTGACGACCACGCTCAACGACCCGGCGCTTGACCGGCTCGTCGCGCGCTTGATCGACAGCCGTCTGGCCGACGAGCTCGCCGCTCGCATCGTCGAGAGTGACGAAATGCGAGTGATCCTCGACTACGTGACGCGCTCGCCGGAGCTGCGGGCGGCGCTGGCGCACCAGACGGCAGGGCTGGCCGCCGACGTCGCCGTCGGAGTGCGGTCCCGCACCGTGGCTGCCGACGCCAGGGCCGAACGGCTCGCCCGCGCGCTGGTCAGACGGCGCCGAGAGCCGAATGCAGGTGGATGATCTTCACCCGGACGCCCGCCGGCCCGAGTACGTCGGGTTGGTGACTCGCGCCGTCGCGCTCGGCACCGACATCGTCGCGCTCAACCTCATCGCCTTTCTTGCGGCGGCTTTCGTCAGCTTGATCGCCTCGCTGCTCGGCCACCACGGCGGTCTCAATCTGGGCGAGATCCTGGCCGGCGGGGCGGTGTGGCTGCTGTGGTCGGCGGCCTACTTCGTCACCTTCTGGGTCCTGACTGGACAGACGCCAGGCAACCGGCTGTTGGGGATCCGGGTGCTGGGCGCCGAGGGCGGGACGATCGGCGTGCGACGAGCGATCGTCCGCTTCGGCGCGCTCCTCCTCGCCGCCCTTCCGTTCGGGGCCGGCTTTCTCCCCGTACTGGTGGATGAGCGGCGCCGCGCCCTGCAGGATCGAGTCGCAAAGACCGTCGTCTGCTGGGACGACGGCGCGCTAGGCGAGATCGTGCTGGAGCGTGAATCGATCGTTCGCGCCGGGGAGGGCGATCAGGTACCGGGGCCGGGTCCCGCGCCGCTCGACGGCGATCAGGTACCCGGGCGGGCGATCAGGTTCCCGGGCTCGGCGGAACCGATCCCGTAAGCAGCGCCGCTTTCTCGGACGCGAACTCGGCCTCGCTGAGGGCGCCGGAGCGCTGCAGGGCGGCCAGCCGCTCAAGCCGGGCCAACCGCTTGTCCTGCTCCTCCTCGGCGAGCAGATGGCTTCCGCCGGCGATTGGAGCGGCCGGTGCCGGCGTGGTGGATCGGCGCGACCGCCGCCGATGCAGCCATCCACGCAGGGCTGCGGCCGTGTCACCGATCCGGCTGTCGGGAAACTCGGTCGCGGTCTGACGCCTGAGCGCCGCGGTTCCGAGCCACAAAAGGCCCAGCATGATCAGCGCCGGAATCGGCATCCTCGTCGCAGGGATCGGCCCCCACAGAACGATCAGCAGCAGCACTACCAGTACGGCGCCATAGGCAATTCCTGGCCGCTCGCGAAGCCAAGGCGAGGCAGCACGGCGCAACGCCACGGCGGGCCGAGACCGGCCTGCCAGCCAGGCCGCCAGCACGACCGCGAGCCCGAAGATGATGACCGCCTGGGCTATGTCGCTCGGCCGATCCCCGTGCCGATCGACCACGCGGCTTGGGCCGCCGGCTTGGCCGCGTCGGTTGAGACGACGGCATTCACTATCTGTGGGCCGGCAACGTTGCGAGCGATGACAACGATCAGTCCGGCAATCACCAAGTCGATGCCGACTAGCAGCAGCGTGTGACGCCGGCGGCCGGTGGCGAGAAAGACGGCGAGCGCGAACAGCAAGAACGCCACGGCCGGCAGAACGATCGTCAGGCCCCGGAGAAGCTTGACCGCGTCTTGGAGGGCGCTGACCTGACTGCTCGTCATGACCTTGATCCGCCCCGCGCCGGCCGGAACCGACTGGATCACCGATGAGGGCAGACCAAACCGCTGGCTGAGCTGCTCGAGGATCGGGCGCAGATCGAGGAAGACTGCGTTCCCGTTCACGAGCACCAGCTTCGACTTGCCCTCGACGATATTGATGAACTGGCGCGCGGTGAGCACGTTCGCCGCTCGCCACGCCTCCTGCACGCGTGGACGGCCGAGGACCTCGAACGCGACCTTCTGGGCCAGGTTCGCGCAAACCTGCCGCGATCGGCGCGGCCAGCGGCTGAAGGCGGGGCGGCAATCCATTGCGAAGCTGGGCGGCGACATTGACATTGGCGTAGAGCTGGTCGACGAGGAAATCCGAGACCTCGGTCCGGATCGCTGGGTGTTGAAGGAGCGCCGTGCTGGTGTTGCCCCAGTTGTCCGCGTTCAGGACCTGCCGGTTTGCCCAGACGGCCAAGATCCCCAGAACGGTGATGATCGTGGCCAGCGTGAGCAGGCCACGTACTGCCCAGACCCTGCCCGGGCGAGTGCGTGCGAGGCGTGCGCGCCGGAGGCTCCGCAGGGTCCCCATCGGTTGGTGTGGGCGTTTCGGCGTTCACCGTCACGCAGATGGTCCCGCGGCTGGAGGAAGGACCATCACCCCAAACGGGTGATCGCTCCGGAGTGTGTACGGTTGGTGACCAGGCTTGCCTTCCAACCACTCCCGCGCAACCATTGCGCTTGAGTTAGAGGTCCCAACTTCAACTAGTTTCCGGGGAATCAGATGAGTGGTGCCCTCGCGGCTGTTCCCCAGCCGCGACTCGCGTCAACCGAAGGCCGGACCCTCCGCGCGCGCCGCTCGGGGGGTTACCTCCCGCGGTTCGCGTTCGTCGTCCTCGCCTACTACGCGGCGGCGCATCTCGGCTACGCGTTCGAATTCGCTGGGCCTGTCGCTTCGATCGTGTGGCTGCCGGTCGGGGGTGGGGATCGCGGCGCTGTATCTGCTCGGGCCGCAGCTCTGGCCGGCAGTCGTGATCGGCGACCTCCTGGTGAACAACTATTCGTCGCTCCCCATCGGGTCAGCGATCGGCCAGAGTGCCGGAAATCTGCTCGAGGTGCTGTTGGCCGCGCTACTGCTTCGGAGGTTTGCTGCGCGGAATAAGCCCCTCGGCTCGGTGCGGGGCCTCCAGGGAATGCTCGTCGCGCTCATGGCCGGCACGGCGGTGAGCGCTACCGTCGGATCAATTGCCTTGCTGCTCGGCGGAGTTGTGCACGTCAGCGTGGTGTGGAGCCTCTGGCGGACGTGGTCGCTGGGCGATCTGTGCGGCGCGCTCATCGTGGTACCGCTAGCGCTGGCGTGGATCCCCTGGTCTCATCCGCATTGGCCCCGGAGGCGGTTGATCGAGCTGGGCGCGCTGCTGGCGATTCTCGCTGGAGTGAGCACGCTCGACTGGGCGGCCGGCGGGGGCGGTGCCTCACTCAGCTATCTGGCCCTGCCGGTGTTGTCGTGGGCGGCTCTGCGGTTCGGTCCGCGGGGCGCGACTTTAGTGATCGCCGTCGGGTCTGCGTTCACGCTTTGGGCCACAACGCACTCGCTCGGCTCGTTCGCGTTCCACTCGGTTGGCCACAGCGTGCTCGAGACCCAGTTGTACCTGGCGATCTCGGCCGGATCGACGCTCGCCCTGGCCGTGCTGGTACGGGAGCGCGAACAGTTGGCTGAACGCGTCCGCGCCTCGCGCGCGCGTCTGGTCTTGGCGGCCGACGATGAGCGCAGTCGCATCGAGCGCAACATCCACGACGGAGCCCAGCAGCGCCTCGTGGCATTGGCAGCGAACCTCGGGCTCGCCACCGAGCAGGCGAAGGCCACGCCGGAAAGTGCCCCCTCGGCCTTGGCATCGACGCAAACCGAGCTTCTCACGGCGATCGAGGAACTGCGTGAGCTCGTCCACGGCATCCGGCCTCCGGCGCTCCGCCGCTTCGGGCTCGCCACGGCGGTGGGTCTCGCCGCCGCTCGCTCCCGGATGCACGTCGTGCTGGGCGACATCTCTGACCAGCGCCTCGACGACAGCGCCGAGGACACGGCGTACTACGTGACCCTCGAGGCGTTGACCAACGCGGAGCGGCATGCGCGGGCAACGATTGTTCACATCAGCGCGAGGCTCGCGCAGGGAATCCTCGAGCTACAGATCCGCGACAACGGCGTCGGCGGCGCCACCGAGGTGGACGCACTCGGCCTCCAGGGTCTGCGCGACCGGGTCGAGGCCGTCGGAGGCGAGCTCACGATCGAGAGCGAGCCCGATCGGGGCACGCGCATCGCCGCCAGCATCCCCGCCGTGGTCGAGATTCCTTAGACCGGCGACTCGGTCGTGCCGGCCGCCAGGAACATCAGGGCGGCCGTGACCCGTCGGCTGATGTCGTCGGGGCCCTGAAGCTCGAGCTTCATGAAGATGGTGTTGATGTGCTTCTCGACCGCCCGCTTGGTGAGCACGAGCGACTGGGCGATGGCGGCGTTGCTCTTTCCCTGAGCGAGCTCGGCCAGCACCTCATGCTCGCGGGGCGTGAGCTCGGCGAGCGGCGACTTGGCCGCGAAGCCGCGGGCGCGCACCAGGATCTCGACCACCTTGGGGTCGACGACCGATCCCCCGGCGACCACCGTCTCGATCGCCGCGATCAGTTGGCCCGCGTCGCCCACCCGGTCCTTCAGCAGATAGGCCCGGCGCTCAGACCCCGCCTCGAGCAGCGCGAGCACGTAGCTTGGATCGGCGAACTGGCTGAGAACGACCACACCGATCTCGGGATTGGTCACCTTGAGCTCGCGGGCGATCTCGATCCCCTCGTCGGTCCGCGTGGGCGGCATCCGGATGTCGGTGATGACCGCGTCGGGACGTGTCTCCGCCACCGCCTCGAGCAGGGAGTCACGATCCTCGGTGGTACGGACGACCTCAAAGCCGTCCGCATCCGCGAGGATGTGGACGAGCGCCTCACGCATCAAGAACGTGTCTTCGGCGATCACCACCCGAAGTGGTTTGGAGCCATCGCCGATGTGGTTTGCACGAACCATCCACCGATACCTCGTGACTAGGGCTGATGACACGGTACCGTGCGCTCACCGACACCCATGACGGGGTGCCAGGTTGTGGTGTGCGCACCACCTCCTGATAGGGATGCTCACACCCCCTCACCCATCTCGGATGATGCGTCCTCACCCGCTGCCACGTAAGCCTCCGGCATGAACCGTTCTGACTGGCTAAGCGAGGCGGCCTCGGTCGATGAGGCGGTCTACGGCGCGATCGCCAGCAGCGACACGCCGATCCTCGACCAGGCCATGAGCCGGCTCGCGCGCGCGGCCGACTACTCGAGGCTATCGATCGCCGCCGCCGTCCTGCTGGCCACGGCCCGCGGCACGTCGGGACGGCGCGCGGCGGGCGAGGGAATGATCTCAGTGGCCGCGACCAGCGTGGTCGTGAACCTCGTGATCAAGCCCCTGTCTCACAGGCGCCGTCCGGACCCGGTGGCGAGTGATGTCCCGGTTGGACGGCGGGTGCCAATGCCACGGTCGAGGTCGTTCCCGTCAGGCCATTCCGCCTCGGCCTTCGCCTTTGCCACAGCTGTCGGCCGCTTCCTCCCGACCGAAGCGAGCGGACTGAGGGGGCTGGCAGCACTGGTCGCATACTCGCGCGTGCACACCGGCGTGCACTATCCGGCGGACGTGGTGGCCGGCTCGTTGCTCGGCAGCGCGGTGGCGCAGCTCACGACGCATGTGCTCGAGCCGCTCGTCTCAGGCTGGGGCGACCGGATCACCCTTCTCGGGTGATCCGGGTTGACCGCGCGTCGGCCACAATCAGGCCATGAGTGACCAGGGTGGATGCTGCGCGCCCTCGCGGGGGGCGGGGCCGGCAGTCCGTCAGCGCGGTCCTGCGCCGGGCCGAGTCGCCCCGCTCACCACGGAGGGCATGGTCGAGCTCGGCGGGGGCACCTTCGTCATGGGGAGCGACGACCGCCTCGCCTATCCAGAAGACGGGGAAGTACCGCGCCAGGTGACGTTGAGCAGCTTCCTGATCGATCGCCACGTGGTGTCTAACGCCCGGTTCGCCGAGTTCGTCGAGGCGACGTCGCTACGTCACCGAGGCCGAGCGCTTCGGCTGGTCGTTCGTGTTCGGCGGCCTGCTCCCGGACGACTTCCCGGCGACTCGCGCGGTGGCGGCAGCGTCGTGGTGGCGGCAGGTCTACGGCGCCAACTGGCGGCACCCCCAGGGCCCGCAGTCGAGCCTCGAAGGTCGCGAGGAGCATCCTGCCGTCCACGTCTCCTGGAGCGACGCCCTCAACTTCTGCCGGTGGGCAGGCAAACGGCTCCCGACCGAAGCCGAATGGGAGTTTGCCGCGCGCGGAGGGCTGGAGGGCAAGCGGTTCCCGTGGGGAGACGAGCTCGAGCCGGCCAGCGAGCACCTCATGAACGTCTGGCAGGGGACCTTCCCGAGCGAGAACACGCGTGCCGACGGTTACCTCGGCACCTGCCCGGTGGACGCCTTCCCGCCCAACGGCTACGGCTTGCACAACACGACCGGCAACGTGTGGGAGTGGACCGCCGATTGGTTCGACGTCGCCTTCCGCCAGCGCGACCGCCGCCGCGATCCGGTCGGCCCGTCCACGGGCACCAGCCGGGTGCAGAAGGGCGGCTCGTACCTCTGCCACGCGTCGTACTGCCGGCGCTACCGGATCGCCGCCCGCCAGGCCAGCACGCCGGACTCCTCGACCGGGAACGTTGGGTTTCGCTGCGCGGCCGATCTGGAAACCTGAAGGCGAGGATGTGCCGCCAATGAGCACGCCGCCTGCAGGGCCTCCGGTCCGCTGCCCCAATTGCGGCGCGCTGGTCCGCCCGGGCACGCCGTTCTGTCCCAACTGCGGAGCGGAATTTGCTCACCCGCGCTCGAGCGTCTGGCCGATCGTGCTCGCCGCTGTGGTGGCCCTCGTCGTCGGGGCGGCCATCGCGCTGGCGGTGACCGGAGGCGGGAGCAGCACCACGACCGTGACCAACGGCTCCCACGCCAAGCCGGGGAGCACGCCGACGCACACGACGACTGCGACCACCACCACGACCACGACCAGCACCGCGACCTCGACCACGACGAGCACCACCACGACGACGACCACAACGACGACGACAGCCACGGGCCCCTAGCGCTCCCGCCGGCTCGCGGCTCAGATCAGGGGCGACTCCCGCCGCGGGGCCAGGCGAGACTTAGGTGCGGCTCGGACCGCTGGACCAGAAGCGCGTCAGCTCGGCCCGCGAAAGCAACGTTTTGGGTACGTAGCCGCTGGCGCCGATTTCTCGGGCGCGGGAGTAGTAGCAGTCGTCGAAGTCGGTGGAGGTCATCAAGACAGACAGTCTTGGCCAGGTCCGCCTCAGCTCGGCGGCCAGGTCGAACCCATCCCGGTCGGGGAGGTGGACGTCGAGCAACACGGCGTCCGGATGGAGCGCCTCAATCGCCGACAGGGCGGCGACAGCTGTCGTTGCCTCGCCGGCAATCGCATAACCGCGCCGCTCGAGCAGGCCTCGAACGGCTTGGCGAAAGCCGGGTGCGTCGTCGATGATCAGTACGCGAATCACGATGGATAGACCGGGAGTTGCCCCGCGCCTCGAGGCAGAGACGCGGGGCGCTCTTCCCAACCTCCAGGGGAGAGCGTGCTCCGCCGTGGCCGCACCGTGGCGCAGGCTCACGTCCCGGTGAGCGGGTCACGCAGGGGACGCTTGAGCACGCATGCGATGGTCGCCGGTGCGCGGCGGCGTGTCCATACTGCGATTGGGTGATTTGGCCGCTACGGCGCGCTACGACGCCGCGGCCACGTACAGCGTCTCGCCCATAGCCTTGGCCACGAGATGGGCACGGGAGCGGGCGTCAAGCTTGCGCATCGAGTTGCGCGCGTGGGTACGGACCGTGTTGTGCGACAGGTGGAGCTCCTGAGCGATCTCTGGGCCGCTCAGACCAAGCGAGATCAGCTCGACCACTTCGCGCTCCCGCTTCGAGAGCGGTTCTGAAGCCTGGTCCGGCTGAGGCTGCTCGGTGTCGCGGGGGCGTCGACGACCCGTCGTGGTCGCCACGGCGAGGACGAGATGCCTGCCGGTGACGATCTCGGGATGTCCCGCGAACTCGACCCTCACCCGGCGATCGTCCGCGGTGATCAGGTGCACCTCGCCGGTGAAGTGCCTCCGCCGCAGCACTGCTCGCCACTCTCGTGCGGACATGAGCGGGCCGTCGTCCACGAACTCCCAGGCCTGATGTCCGACCATCGCATTACGGCGGTATCCGAGCAGCCCGAGACAGCTGCCGTTGACCTCCACCACGCGACGCTGTCCGTCGAGCAGGACCATCGTGTTTCTTGAGCGCCGGAACGCCTCCCAAAACAGACCCGACCATCCGGACTCAGACGCGGGGGCACCGATGCTCATAGGTCTATCTTGAAGGTATGGGCAAGACCTGGATCCTTCACACCGAAACCAAGGGCACCGGCGCGCAGATGGTGCCGCTCGAGCGCGTGACCAAGCGGTCCTCCGAGGCCGAGCCGGTGTTCGTGCCGCGCAAGCCCCTGCCGCGCTCTGAGCCGGCGGAACCCGAGCCCCGTGCGCCGCGTCGGTTCAAGCTCGTGGACGTGATGACCCGCCAGACGCTGGCCGAGGATGTCGGCGCCCGCGAGGCGCTCGAAGCCCTGAAGCCGGTCCGCAGCATCGTCGACGTGAACGTGTACGTGTGGGCGGAGGAATCGGAGCGCTGGCGCCCACTCACCTTCGCGGAGGAGCGGGTGATGTGGGAGCGCGCCCGGCAGTAGCCCGCCGCCTTCAGTTGGGCAGGGCTGCCTTGAACACGGCCAGCGTGTCGCTGGCGTTGTTCGCGACGTAGACCGTCGCGGTGTGCTGGTCGATCGCGATCCCGTTCGGGAGCGCTCCGACCCTCACCGTCGGCGGGCGCGTGGCGCAGCCTGTCGTGTTGGCCGACTGGCAGCGAGCCGCGTCGAACACCGAGACCGTGTTGTTGCCGGCGTTGGTGACAAAGCCGAGATGGTTTGCGTCGTCGATCGCCAGGGCCTCGGGCTCGCGGCCCACATGGATGACCGCCGGAGGCTGGTCGCAACCCGAGGTCGTGGCCGCGTCGCACGCGGCGCCACCGATGACCGAAACCGTGCCGGCCCCGAAGTTGGTTACGTAGACAGTGTTGGTGGCGGCATCGACGGTCAGGCGGAAGGGGTGTCGGCCCACCCGGACCGTGGCCAGCGTACGACCGCACCCGCTGGTGTTGCCCGCCCGACAGGTGCGTCCGTTGATCACCGAGACCAGGCCGCTGAAGTAGCTGACCGTGTAGACGGTGTCGGTCTTCGGATTGATCGCGACCCCGCCCGCCCCGGCGGCGACCCGCCCGATGTGCAGGGCTCGCCGGCACCCCCGCGGGGTGGTCCCGTTGCAGTGGCGGGCGTCGATGACGGCCAGGCGGTGGTCGGCGCCGTCCGCGTAGACGGTGTTGGTCCGCTCGTTGACCGCGATATCGCTCGGGTCGAAGGGCAGCCGCACGGCGGGGGGGAGCCGGGGGAAATGGGTGCAGTGGGTGGTGCTGGTGGCGTTGCAGCGCAGCAGGTTGACCACCGACACGCTGCCGGAGGCCGTCTCGGTGTTGTTGGCCACGTACGCGGTGTTGGTCCGCTGGTTGATGGCGATCGCGCTCGGGATCACTCCCACGTCCTGGCGAGGCGGCATCCGTGAACACTCCGAGGTGTTGGTCGCCTTGCACCGCGCGCCGTTGACGATCGAGAGATCGTTGCGGGCGTTGTTGGCCGAGTAGATCGTGTGCTTGGCCGGGTACACGGCGACGGCCGCGGGATTGAGGTCGACCCGGGCGAAGGCGACGCCTGATCGCATCGAGCCGGCGCCCCACGCTGGCAGGGTGGAGAAGGCGAACGCCACCCCGATCAGCGACGCGACTGCGGCGATCCAGCGCACAACCGGTCGATCAGTCTTGGACGTTGACCTCATCGGGAGCACCCTCCCCAGGTGCGGGGACATTGTACGTCCGGGGCGGCACCCGGTCTTAGCTTCTTATTCGGCGGCTCACACGCGGAGCCGACGTAGCCCGGCGAATCTGTAGCCCACGATGACTCCTTCTCCCGCTTCAACTCATGCCCTCCCGATGCCGGGCAGCGGGCGCCGGCCCACCCGTCCGGCCCCCGAGCTCGGCCGGCGCCAGCTCGCGGCGGCCAAGCTCGAGGCGCGCCGGCGCCGGATCTCGTTGATCCGCCGCCGCGTGGCCGCGATCGCCGTCGCCCTGTTCATTGCCACCTCGGCCTGGATCCTCATCCAGCTCGCCGTGAGCCAAGCCCAGACAACGACGGCCGCGACCGGCACGAGCTCACAGACCCCGACGAGCACGAGCACCAGCACGTCCTCCGGGACCACCAGCTCGAGCGGGTCCTCCGGGTCGAGCGGCTCGAGCGGCTCGGGCGGCTCGTCTAGCTCGACCGGCTCCAGCACCCAAAGCCAGGGCTCGTCCGCATCCGTCTCTCCCGTCCAGACAAGCGCATCATGACCACACTTCGACTCGACGATCGCCGCATCCACATCGACCTGCCGGGAGCCGAAGCGATCGAACGCTTCGAGTGCTTCGGCGGCAACTGCTCGGTCCTCGTCACCGGCTCCGGCCCGGGCGGCACCGCCCGGCAAGCCGCGCGTGAGGCCAAGAGCAGGCTGCTGGCCTGGCATTGCCAGTTCTCGCGCTTCGATCCGGACAGCGAGCTCTCGCGCCTGGGCCGCGACCCCCGCGGCACCGTGCCGGTCAGCCCGATGATGATCCGCTTCGTCTCGGCTGCGGTCCGGGCGGCGGAGCGCACCGGCGGGCTGGTCGATCCCACCCTGGTGGGGGAGATCGAGAAGGCCGGCTATGAGCACCACTTCGCCAGCCAGGCGATGCCGCTGACCGAGGCGCTCGAGCTGGCCCCGCCGCGGGCGCGCGCGCGGCCGAACCCGGCCTCACGCTGGCGCCAAGTCTCTGTCGATCCCGAGCGCGGCACCGTCACCCGGCCCCCAGGCCTGCGGCTCGACAGCGGCGGCGTGCTGAAGGGCCTGGTCGGCGACGTGCTGGCGCAGGAGCTCTCTGGTCACCGCGCCTTCGCAATCGATGCCGCCGGTGATGTGCGCTTCGGCGGCAGCGATGGGCTGCTGCGGCCGATCGAGGTTATGAGCCCGTTCGGCGGCTCGGTCCTCCACGTGTTTGAGCTCGCGCAAGGCGCCGCGGCCACCAGCGGAATCGGCAAGCGCAGCTGGCCCGGACCCGACGGGCGCCCGTCCCATCACCTGCTCGACCCCGCGACCGGCCGCCCCGCGTTCACCGGGGTCGTTCAGGTGACCGCGATTGCCTCGACTGCGTTCGACGCCGAGCTGCTTAGCAAGACCGCGCTGCTCAGTGGCGCCGGGCGAACATGGGATTGGCTTCCCTACGGCGGCCTCGTCGTGTATGACGATGGGACGGTCGAGGTGGCCGAGCCGAGGTGAGTCCGTGGCTGTGAGCACCAACGATCTGTTCTGGGTGATGAGCCGCGGCGCGGGCACCACCGCGCTCATCCTCTCGAGCGTCGCTGTCGGCGTCGGCCTGACCATGGGCGGGCGCATTGGGAAGGGCAGCGCGTCCGACCGCCGCGCCATCCACGAGATCCTCTCGCTCGCGGTGATGGCCGCGATCGCGGTGCACGGTCTCGCCCTGATCGGCGACAGCTACTTTCATCCCAGCCTGATCGACGTCACCGTGCCGTTCGTCTTCGCCTACAAGACGTTTGCCACCTCGGTCGGCATCATCGCCGGGTGGGGTCTGATCTTCCTCGGCCTCTCGTACTACTTCCGGCGCCGGATCGGGGTCGCCCGCTGGCGGATCATCCACCGCTTCACCCTGCTCGCCTGGCTCGGCGGGATGGTGCACACGTTCGTCGAGGGCACCGACAGCGGACAGCCCTGGTTCATCGCCCTGATCCTGCTCACCGCCTTGCCCGCGGTGGTCCTGCTGAGCGCGCGGATCAGCGGCTCTCGCGGCCGGCCGGCGCCCCAACCGAGCCCGGCCTGAACCGGCCGCGCGGCCTCAGAACTGGGCCAGATCCTCCATGTCGGACCAGAAGTCCTTGAGCGCCCGGACACTCATGTGCTTCTGCCACGGCACGCGGCGAGCCGTGAGCCGCTGATGACGGCAGAACGCCCGGCTGAGCTCGCGGCGGACCGTTCCGTTGGACGGAGTCTCATACCGGTACGGACAGAAGCAGGGGTGACCCGCGGTCGCGAAGCTGCAGTCGGCGATCGGCCCGACTGAGCCCAGGATCTCGAGCCGGTCCTTGCTCGCCGACAGGCATGCCGGGAGGCAGTTGCTGTTCCCGAACTTCAGGTGCGCCTTGTTTTTCCCGTTCTCGTTGAGGTTGAGGGCGAGGAGCATGTCGCCGATCAGTTGCGTGGCCTCGATCGCCAGTCCGTGCGGGGTGCTTTCGGCGATCTCCATGATGTCGTCCCACTGGTAGCGGTACCAGTCGGAGTGGTCGATCGCCAGCAAGCAGAGCGCGGCGTTCTCGCGCACGAATGGGTGCTTGTCCTCCTGGGCCTCGATCACGAGCGCCCGCGCCGTCTTGCGCATCTCGGTGCTGGCCTCGATGCTCCTCCGGGTTATCGCCTGAAGCACAAGCACGCGAGAGAACCAGAACCGCGCCCGGGTGGATATCTCCTTGTCCAGCATGGCGATCGCCCGGCCGTCGATCTCCGGTCCGGGCCGCTGGACAGCATCCAGCTTCAGGCCCTGGGCCACCGACGCCTCCAGGCCGCGTTGGTGGGTCAGTTTCTTGGCCAGGAGGATGATGTCGTCCTGGGCCGCGTCGAGGCGTTTCAGCTCGGGGTGCTCATCGGCGTCGGTGGCGGCGATCGTCCTGAAGCTGGGGAGCACCCACGCGGCGGCGCCGAGCCGGTCGTAGAGTCCAGGCGGATTCTTGGCCAGCGCCTTTCCGTTCCTCGCCAGTTCGCGCATGCCCTCGTCGACCGCGTCGCATACGCGGGAGGTCACCAGGGGGAGCGCCGATACGCCGGCTGCGATCAGCGCCTTGGCGGCCTGGCGGCGGAAGCGGTAGCTGCCTTGACCCATCGCGTAGGACCACAGCTCCTCGAACGCGTCGGGGGTGTCGAGTCGGGCGATTGCCTGGACGAGACGCAGCTGCACCGATGCGACCTCCTCGGCGCAGCAGTCCTCCACCCGCGCTGAGGTCACGATCGCCGACCGGAGCTGGCGATCGGCGACCGGGTCCCAGACGGCGACCTCGGCCGCGGTGGCGACGAGCGCGAGCCTCCCGGTCCCGTTCGGCTCCGGCCCGCTGCCGTTCTGGGGTGCGAAGGCGAGGTCGCGATCGTGGGAGTCAGACCCCTCGTCGCGGTGGCCGTTGCTGGAGCTGGCCGCTTTCAGGAGCCGCTCGACGGTGTCCTCGGTGACCTCATGATCGCCCGCGGCCGAGTTGGCCAGCGTCAGCATCAGGGCCATCAAGGGCGTGATTTGCCTGGGGACGGAACGCTTCCGCGGCGGGTCGCCCTCGACCCGTTTCTGCGTGAACACTTCGTTCCACACCCGCTCGTGGGGCTTGTGCTTGCTCAGGCAGCAGGAGGCGAAATAGGCGAGCGTGGTTGGGTGGCCAAAGCGGACCTGCCCGTCATACCGGTTGACCAGCACGCCCAGCCGCTGCGTCCTGGCCACGACGTCGTGCACGTTGATCTCATTGTTCGGACAGAGCTTGTCGATCTTCTGGCTGATCTTCTGCTCGGTCTTGGCCCCGAGGATCCGCGCCAGCGCGATCACCTCGAGTGCCTTCAGGTCTTCGGTGCGAGTCTTGGGCGTCAAGCCCACGTCGGGACGAATCCACCCGTTGGCGATCACGTCTCGGTAGCCCTGAAGCAGCAGCAGCCTGGCGTTCTCCCGCTTGCCCGGCATCCGCAGCATGCCCAGATCGGCCAGAACGCGCGCGAGCGCGAGGTAGTACGGCGTGCTGCAGATGTCCGCCTGCTCGACGATCTGGCGGAGCTCGTCCCGGTCCAGGCGGCCGGATCCGTCCGGTGCCGCGTTGACTCGCTTGGCCAGGTCGTCGATCACTTCCTCCTCGTCCAGCGGCTCAAGATCGATCCGGCCTTGGCGGTAGGTGGGCGGGATCCCGTCCGGCCGTGAGGTGACGACCACGCGCAACCCGTCGCGAGACGCCGCCTCGAGCGCCTGCACCCGCTGCGGGAGCTTGTCCTTGCACTTCTCGAGCTCGTCGGCCAGGATCGTGATCCGCCGGCGCTTGCGCAGCCATTCCCACCGTTTGTCCGCTTCCTCCTGGTGGGCCCAGGACCGCCGTCGGTACGCCTCCCGCGCCAGCTCCTCGAAATCGACGTCCTTCTTTCCGCTCAGGGCCACGGCCACCGAGACCTGCCCGCGCTGGGCGAGGTCGTGTGCGAGCTTGAGCAGGACCATCGTCTTCCCCGAGCCGCTGGTGGCGACGAGGATCCTCGGCCCCGGACCCTCGTCAAGGTCGTCGGCCAGCGCGGCGACCAGTTGGTCGCGAGAGATCACCGAGGCGATGAGCTGGTTCTTCGCGAACCGCCGCCGGCGCCACCGGTCGAGTCGGCTCCCGTGCTCGCGCTGGCGCCGCACGAGGCCTTCCGACGACATCGCCTCGCCGGTGAGCCCGTGGAGGGGTGGGAGCGAGGTGAACAGGGACTGGGGCGCCTTGCGGGCGATCGAACGCCACTTGCGCGCGGCCCGCGCCTCCCGGCGGAGGAAGAAGACGTAGAACGCGATCAGGCCGACAAGCGCGGTGCCACCAACGTGAATTCCGAGGTCACAACCGAACTCGTGCTTGTGACAGAAATGGTCACCGTCGCCCCACAGGTGCCAGCCCACGACATCGGTGATGAAGAACACGATGCCCACGGCGAGCAGCGCGCCGGCGAACAGGACGGTCGCGCTGGGCGCACCCGGCCAGAAACGCCGCTTGAACCGACGGCCCGCCGCCTGCAACTCGATCAGGCGCGCGCGAACGAACCGCCGGATCCCCACCACGGTCGGGCGCTTGAGCAGGCGGCGACGGATCGTGTCGATCAAGCCTGATCCCCCAACAAACGAAACGCCCCCCTGACTCCCTGCTTACTGCCACGCCGCCCGGCAGTGGCAGACGGTTACTCCAAGTGACTCGAGTATCTCAGCGGGTGACTTAGGGTGTCAATTGACGAAAGCTGGTTAATCATCACCAAGGTGACTCAAAGCTCTCGTGACAATTGTCACCCGGAGCCCTGGTTCGATGCCGCGGCGGTGGCTACGTCCCGCGGGTAGGTGTAACGCGCCCGGAGCATCACGATGCCGGCCGCGGCAAGCGTGCCGAGCAGGAGCAGGAAGCTGATCTCGAGTCCCCGGGCGGCGCCGGGGGAGATGACTCCCGGATGGGTGCCGATCGGCGCCTGCTCGGGGGCGATGCCGGCGATCAGATCCGCCAGCCCGCCGAACAGCACCGGCGCCAGCGCCTGGGCGAGTGAGCGCAGCACGGTTCGCGTGCTCTCGGCCCGGCCCCACAGGCCGGCCGGCATGATGTCGAGACGCGCAGCGTCAAGGGGTGGGTTGGCAGCCGAGAGCAGCGCCGCCCCGGCCACGTCGAACCAGATCGCCGGCGTGAGATGGGTGCTGACCAGCCCGGGAATCAGCAGCACGGTCGCCGCCAGGTAACAGAGCGCGGGAACCCACACCCGCACCTCCAGGTAGCCGCGGCGGAGAAGCGCGTCGGTGACACGCCCGCTCACCAGTGTCCCGACCATCGCGCCGGAAACCAGCAGGGCGAGCACCAGCTCGGCCGTGGCCTGGCTCGAGTGATAGTGACCGCGCACGAACAGCAGCGCGAACGTCGACAGGCCGGAGAAGAAGAAATAGCCGAGCGACGAGCTGATGATGAGCAGCACGTTGCTCGGGATCGAGAGGATGTACTTGATCGACGGCATCAGTTTGAGGGTGCGCGGATCCTCCTTCAGGACGAGCGCGGGATCGGGCTCGATGCCGCGGCGCTGGGCGGCTGCATGGGCGAGGTCATCGCCGACGGGCTCCGTCACCGGGGTGGCGTCGGCCGCCGCCGGCTGCGCCCGGCCCCGGCCGCCCCGGCCGCTCCGGCCGCGGCCGCCCCGGCCGCGGCCGCCGCCGCCCTGTGATCGGCCACCGCCTGCTTGAGATCGGTCACACCGACGGCCAGCGTGCTCTGCCCGCCCCGCAGAGGCTCGGGCACGGTGCGGTAGAGCTCGCGCGCGAGGAAGAACCCCGGCAGGGCCAGGAGCACGAACGCGGCCCGCCAGTCGATCAGGCTGGCCAGGCTGCCGCAGATGATGAAGCCCGCAGCCGTCCCGGCGATCTCTCCGCCGAGGATGTACGCGTACACCCGCCCGCGCTCGTTGGCGGGGAAATAGTCGCCGGTGAGCGACGCGATCGCCGGCCCGGCGGTCGCGGTCACCGCGCCGAGGGCCAGGCGGGTCAAGAGCAGGCTCGAGTAGTTGGCCGAGAAGGCGCTGATGAGCGAGGCGATGCTCCAGAGCACGATGCTCAGGGACAGCATGGGGATGCGCTTGATCCGGTCGACGAGCAGCCCGACCGGGATCGTGAACAGGGCTCCCACGAGGAGGGCAACCGAACTCAGCAGCCCGATCTTGGTGTTGCCGATGTGCAGGGCCCGCTCGAGCTGCGGGGCGATCGCCCCCACCGTCGCCGTATCGGCGCCGCTCAAGGCCAGGACGGCGCCGAACAGCACGATCACGCGAGCCCGCGCGGGGCCACCGACGCGCTTGACCACCTCGCCGCGCACCCGGCGCCCCGTCCACCGCGTGGCGCTCAGGGCCGAGCGGCCGATCAGCCCAGCGGCGTCTCTCGTCGCCACCTCAGCCCCGCCTCATCTCAGGATCGCGGTCTCAGTCCCGGGGGTCGGGCGGGCGATGAACGGCGTCCTCCTCATTCATGTTTGGAGGCTACTGCCGCGCTCAGGCGGCCGCCGGCGTCCGGGTGGTCTCCGCCACCTCGGCCGGCCTGCGCGCCTCGACTGCCCGTGCCTGCGCCCGCCACGCCTTCCAGTAGCTGTGCAGCCGTCGCTCGAAGGTCTTGGGCTTCTCCGCGTACAGCCGTGAGCCCAGGAAGATCGCCTCTTCCTGAAGTTGCTTCCGGCGGTGCTCGATCAGTCCGATCACCGCGTCGACGTCGACCGCAACCTGGTCTGCGGCGGCGAGGAGCGCTTGGTGAAGCACGGCCAGGTCGTGGTCGTCTCCGAGCAGGTCGGAGAGCATGTGGGCGTCCTTGGCCTGGCCGCTCAGAGTGTGGGGCGAGATGTCCTCGAGCAGGCGCAGGTGGTACCAGAGGTCCTTGGCCCGCTTCCGCCACTCGTGCAGGTTCTCCACCGTCCGCTCGCGCTCGGCCCGCCGCATCGCCTTGCGGCCCCGGCGATAGCTGGTGCGAAGCCCGGTGCCGATCGCCGACCAGCCGTCGCTGCGCAGGTGCAGTTCGGTCGCCGTCATCCGCGCCGCCTTGAGCTCGTCGGTCACCTCGCCGATCAGCGTGGCATTCGCGCGCACGTCCTCGCGCTGGCTGGCGAAGTGCTGCTGGATCGCCGGTGAAGGTTCGCTTCGGCAGCTGGCCGGCGTAGCGCTCGCTCAGCTCCTGGACGGCCTCGACCATCACATCGGCATCCCGGCTGTCCGACAGCTTGCGACCGATGTCACGCAGCGTGGCATTCTGCCCGCGGCGGGTCGATGAGCTGAGCGATCCGCGGCCCAGGCGCAGCAGGGAGCGCTCCTTCTTGAGCGCCTTGCGGGCATCGTGGACTGCGTTGACCGGATCGTCCGCCAGGCCGTCCGTCAGCTCGTGGATGGCGTCATCCAGCTGTTCGGTTCCGCAGCGTCGAAACGACTCTTCAGCTGTCTCGCCTGCCTCGAAGCGGTAGGCCATCTGTCTCCTCGCTCGGGGTGTACCGATCCTATAGCGCTACCCATATCGCCCATACTTAGCCCATGGCCTACGACGAGGATCTCGCCAACCGCATCCGCGAGCTCGTGGCCTCAGAGCCGGGCGTGACCGAGAAGAAGATGTTCGGCGGGCTCGCCTTCCTCATCAACGGCAACATGTCGGTGAGCGCGAGCGGGCAGGGGGGACTGCTGCTCCGGGTCGATCCCGCGCAGACCGACGAGTTGCTCGGCAAACCGCATGCCCAGTTGTTCGAGATGCGCGGTCGGTCGATGCAGGGCTGGCTGCGGATCGACCCCGAGGGCGTCAAGACCAAGCGCCAGCTCGAGGGGTGGGTGGCGCGGGGCGTGGGGTACGCGCGCTCGCTGCCCGGCAAGGGCTAGAACGAGCTAGACCGCTACCGGCGCCTCATTGCTGCGCCGCGAAGCCCCGACCGAGGCGATCACCACCAGGCCGATCCCGATCAGTGCGCGGGCGCCGAGCTGCTGGCCGAGCACGACCAGGCCGGCCAGCGCCGCCACGCCGGGCTCCAGGCTCATCAGGACCCCAAACACGGCGGCGGGGATGCGCCGCAGCGCCTCGAGCTCGAATGAGTAGGGGATGGCCGAGGACAGCATCCCCACCGCCGCCCCTAGGGCGAGCGAACGCGGCTCGAGCAGATGGCTCCCACCTTCGAGCACGCCGGCCGGCAGCGCGAGCACGGTGGCGATGGACATGGCCAGGGCCAGCCCGGTTCCGCGCTCGAAGGCGCGCCCCACACGGGCGTTGATGAGGATGTAGGCGCCCCAGAAACACCCCGCGAGTAGCGCCAGGGCTACGCCCAGGCCGTTCAGGTGGCTCGTTCCGCCCCGGGTCAGGGCAAGGATGCCAGCCGCCGCCAGCACCACCCACACCAGGTCGATCCGCCGCCGCGACCCGGTGATCGCCACGGCCAGCGGCCCGACGAACTCGAAGGTCACCGCGATACCCAACGGGATCCGGTCGATGGCCTCGTAGAAGCTCAGGTTCATCGCCGCCAGCACCAGGCCGAAGCCGGCGGCGAGCGCGAGCTCGTGCCGGTAGCGACCCTGGACGCGCGGTCGCCAAACCGCGAGGAGCACGATGCTCGCGCTGAGCAGCCGCAGCAGGACCGCGCCGCCTGGCCCGACCGCGTTGAACAGCTTCGTCGCCAGGGCCGCGCCGAACTGGACCGAGGCGATCGCCCCGAGCACCAGCCCGCCGGATGGCGCCCGGGCCAGGAGCCCCCGCTCGCGTGCGACCAGTCGATGCTCAGCCACACATCCCGATCGTAGTGACGTGCTTCGGTCCGCATGTATCGTGCCCGCGATGCTCGTCGCCGTGACCGACCATGCCGCCGAGCGCTTCCGCCAGCGCGTTCGCGGCACGCTCGAGGCCAAGCCGGAGATCGTCTCCAGAGTGGCGCGCGCCCACGCGGCGGGGATGAGCGAACCGGGCGAGCGCGGGATGGTTCTGGTCCGCGACCTGGATCGCCCGACCCTGTGCTACGTCTGCCGCCCGGAGGACGGGGAGCTGGTCGTGGTCACGCTGTGGGAGGAGGGCGAGGAGGCGGCGGTTCCCCGCCGGTTCACCGACGCCCTGCGACCCGACGATCATCGCGTCGCCGATCGAAGGAGGTAGATCCCGGATGAACGAAGGGCAGATGGATTGGGAACACGGCCGGACCTGGTACCGGATCGACGGCCGGCTGGACGGGGATGGTCCCGCGCCGCTGGTCATCCTCCACGGAGGCCCGGGCGCGGCGCACGATTACCTCGAGCCGCTGGCCGTGCTGTCGGAGCGGACCGGTCGCGCCTGCGTCCTCTATGACCAGCTCGGATGTGGGCGCTCGCAGCATCTGCCCCATGTGCCGACCGACTTCTGGTCAGCCGAGCTGTTCGTCACCGAGCTCGACGCTCTCCTTGACCACCTCGGGATCGCCGGGCGCTACCACCTCCTCGGCCAGTCCTGGGGCGGGATGCTGGCGATGGAGCATGCGGTCCGGCAGCCGACCGGGCTGCAGTCGGTGGTGATCGCCAACTCGCCCGCCTCGATGCCGCTTTGGGTCCAGGAGACCGGACGGCTGCGCAGCCTCCTGCCCGACGACGTGCAGGAGGTCCTGACCCGCCACGAGACTGCCGGGACCACCGGCAGCGACGAGTACGAGGCGGCGGTGCTCAAGTTCTACGAGCGCCACCTCTGCCGGATCGTCCCCTTCCCCGAGTGCCTGCAACGCACGTTCGATCAGATGGACGAGGACCCGACCGTCTACCACGCCATGAACGGACCGAGCGAGTTCCACGTGATCGGGTGGCTCCGCGAACTGGGAGATCACGCCGCGGCTTCCGAGCGTTCAGGTGCCGGCGCTGGTCATCTCGGGCGAGTACGACGAGGCGACGCCGGCGGTGGTCGAGCCGCTGGTCGCTGCCCTGCCCGGGGCGCGGTGGGAGCTATTCGAGGGGGCGAGCCATTCCACCCACCTCGAGCAGCCCGACCGGTTCCTCGAGCTGGTCACGTCGTTCCTGGCTGAGCACGACTGATCTGGTCCGGGGGCGCGCATGCGCGCCCCCGCCGGCGGCGCATGCGCCGCCGGGCCGGTGCCGCATGCGGCACCGGCTACCCCTGCTAAGATAATGCTTGCCAGCAAGCAACTATTTGGCTTGGGAGGACATGCCAGCTACGAGTGTCGAGACCGAATCAGCCGCCCAACTGCGCGCGGTGATCGGCCGGCTGTCGCGATGGCTGCGGCCAACGGCGGCGGCGACGGCGGCCGGGCTGACCCCGACCGGGGTGGCCGTGCTGCTGCGTGTCGTCCGCCACGGACCGGTCCGGCTCGCGGACCTGAGCGCCGCCGAGGGGATCAACCCGACGATGCTCTCTCGCGTCATCTCCGACCTCGTCCAGGACGGCCTGGTGCAGCGCACCAGCGACGAGGGCGACCGCCGCTCGGCCTGGGCCGAGGCGACCCGAGCCGGGATCGCGCTCGCCCAGCAGATGCGGCGCGAGCGGACCGATGCGGTCAACCAGGCGCTGGAGCGCCTCTCCGGGGCCGACCGGCGGCGGATCGAGCAGGCCGTGACCGCGCTCGAGCACCTGGCCGATGAGCTCGGCGAGGTCCGCCGATGACGCGCGTTCGGCGCGCCGGGCGGATCACTTTCGCGGCCCTCTCCGTTCCCAACTATCGCCGCTACTACAGCGGCCAGGCGATCTCGCTGATCGGCACATGGATGCAGATGACCGCCCAGTCGTGGCTGGTGCTCGTGCTGACGCATTCGAGCACCGCGCTGGGCGCGATCGTCGCGCTCCAGACGGTGCCGGTGCTGCTGCTCGCGCCCTACGGGGGAGTGATCGCCGACCGGGTCGACAAGCGCAAGATGATGATCGCCCTCCAGAGCGCGATGGGCGTGCAGGCGCTGATCCTGGGCATCCTGACCGTGGCCGGCGTGGTGCAGGTGTGGGAGATCGGCGTGCTGGCCGTGCTCCTCGGTCTCAACAACGCCTTCGAGAACCCCTCGCGCCAGTCGTTCATGCTCGAGCTGGTCGGGCCTGAGCACCTGCGCAATGCGGTGACGCTCAACTCCGTGCTGGTCAACGTGGCCCGGACGGTGGGACCGGCGGTGGCTGGGATCTTGATTGCCACCGTCGGGGAGGGAGTGTGTTTCCTGATCAACGCCGGCAGTTTCGTCGCCGTCGTCGCCTCACTGGTCACGATGGATCGCGCCGCGCTTGCGCCAACCCCACCGACACCGCGGGCGCGCGGGCAGCTGCGCGAGGGACTGCGCTATGTCGGCAGCACTCCGGCCCTGGCCGTGCCGCTGGTGATGATGGCCGCCGCAGGGTGTCTGACCTACGAGTTCCAGGTTTCGCTTCCGGTCCTGGCCAGCCGCGGACTGCACGTCGGCGCCGGCGGCTACGGGTTCATGACCGCGTCGATGGGCGTGGGCGCCGTGATCGGCGGGCTGTTCGTAGCCGGCCGGGGCAAGACGGGGCTGCGCCCACTGGTCCTGGCCGCCTCGGCCTTCGGCGTGGCGATGACCCTGGCCACCCTTGCCCCGACGCTGGCCGTCGAGCTCATTGCGCTCGCCTTCGCCGGCGGCGCCAGCATCTCGTTCATGGCGACCGGGAACTCGACCCTGCAGTTGAACTCCGAGCCCTCGATGCGCGGGCGGGTCATGGCGCTGTGGTTCGTGGCCTTCCAGGGCTCGACGCCGATCGGCGGCCCGATCGTGGGGGCGCTGATGGCGGCGGCGGGCGCGCGCTCCGGCGTTGGGCTGGGGGCGATCACCTGCTTCGTTGTCGCCGCGGCTGGGGCGATCGCGCTGCGAGGGCGGGCCCGCGCGCGTGTCCAGAGCGCCATGATCTCCACCACCTGACCCTGGAGGCATCATGCGAGACCCGATTTACACAGCTGAGGCGACCGTGACCGGCGGGCGCATCGAGGGCCACGGCTGGACGGCCGACGGCGAGCTTGACGTTCAGCTTCGCCGCCCCACCGAGCTGGGGGGCGAAGGCGGCGGCACCAATCCCGAGGAGCTGTTCGCGGTCGGCTACGCGGCCTGCTTCGAGAGCGCGCTCGGCGCCGTGGCGCGGCGCGAGCGGCTGGAACCCGGAGACGTCTCGATCGAGAGCAAGGTGAGCCTGATCCCCGGAGCGGAGCGCACCTTTCTGCTTGCCGTCGAGCTCGACGTGACGCTGCCCTCGCTGACGGACCCCGACGAGGCGGCCCGGCTCGTCGCCGCCGCCCATGAGGTCTGCCCCTACTCGAACGCGACGCGCGGCAACATCGAGGTCGCGCTGACCGCTAACGGTCAGCCCGTCTAGCCCCAGACTTCAGCTGCCGTCTGCACCAGGAGCGCGAGCTTGGCCTGCTCCTCGTCGTAGGTCACGGTGTTCCCTTCCACGGTGGAGGAGAAGCCGCACTGGGGGGAGATGCACAGCTGCTCAATCGGTACGAACTGCGAGGCCTGTTCGATCCGCGCTTTGAGTTGGTCCTTGTCCTCGAGCTCGCCGCGCTTGGTGGTGACCAGACCGAGCACCACCATCTTGCCCTTGGGCACGAAGCGCAGCGGCTCGAACCCGCCCGAGCGGGCGTCGTCGTACTCGAGGAAGAAGCCGTCCACGTTCAGCCCCCCGAACAGGGCCTCGGCCACGAAGTCATAGCCGCCCTCGGCCACCCAGGAGGAGCGGAAGTTGCCGCGGCACATGTGGGTGGTCACGGTCAGGCCCTCGGGCTTGCCCGCCAGCGCCTCGTTGATGTGGCGGATGTAGGTCTCGTGCAGATGCTCGGCGTCCTCTCCCTTGCCGGCCATCTCCTCGCGCTGGCGGGGGTCGTTGAGATAGGCCAGGCTGGTGTCGTCGAACTGGAGGTAGGTGCCGCCGAGCTCCGCGACCGCCTTGACCTGATCGGCGTAGGCCGTCGTCAAGTCGGACCAGAACTCTTCGATGTCGGGGTAGACGCTCTGGTCGATCGAGGCCCGGCCGCCCCGGTAGTGGACCATGCTCGGAGAGGGGATGGTCAGCTTCGGGGTGACACCGTCCGGCGCCACGCTCTGGAGGAACTTGAAGTCCTCGGCGAAGATCGGCTGCTCGAGGTGGACCTTCTCGGCGATATGGATCGCCGCCGGCGTGAACTCGATGTCGCCCTCGGCGTTGTGGAACTTGACCTTGATGTCGCCGGGGGCCTTCTCGATTCCGCCCAGCTGGTAGATGAAGTCCATGTGCCAGGAGGCGCGGCGGAATTCGCCGTCGGTCGCCGACTGAAGCCCGGCCGCGCGCTGGAGCTGGACGACCTCCCTGATCGCCTCATCCTCGGCCGCGCGCAGCTCTTCGGCCGAGAGCTCATCGGCGGCGAACCGCTCGCGCGCCTGCAGCAGCCGCTTCGGTCGGAGCAGGCTCCCGACATGGTCGGCCCGGAAGGGCGGCTTGGTTCGCTGGCCGGCGCTCGTGGCCATAGCTGCTGGCTACCCCTGGCGGCTCGTCTCTATCAGGGCTTGGTTTGCGGATTGGCGACCCAGGGCGGCGGCCGCTCGGAGTCGGTCGGCGTTGCGGTCCAGGCGGGAGGGGACGGGGCTTCCGGCCGGCAGCACGATGCCCATCACGTACGGCGGCTCGGTGGCCGGCTGATCGGTGGCGGCGATCACCCGATCGGTCATCTCGGCGTACAGCGCGGGGCGCCGACGGTAGGCCTTCACCAGGTCGGGGTTGAGCGCTCGCAGGCGCTTTTGCACGATGCGGTCGGTGATCCCGTCCCCGGGCGGCTCGACCCGCCCGCCCCGCGGCCGGGTCAACAGCACCAGGGGCGTGGGTGGCCCCGGCCTTCAGCGCGGCCTCGAGTGGGACTGGTTCGCACAGGCCCCCGTCAAGCCAGCGGCGGCCCCGGAAGTCGACCGGGTCCCCGCCCGCCCAGGGCAGGCGGCTCGAGGCCAGCAGGGCTTGGCGGAGCTCTGCGAGGTCGTGCAAGTCGGTGAGGTCCATCGGGCCGCACTCCGCGACATCGGTGGCGACGCAATGGAGCTCGACGGGGCTATTCGCGGTCCGGGCGTGGCGCTCGGCGTCGAGCTGCTCGGAGCTGAAATCGAGCACGTAGGCCACGTCGACCGCGGGCCGGCCGACCAGCAGGCGAAGCGGGTTGATGAATTTGCGGCTGGCGAAGCCCGCCGCGTACTCGTGGGTGCACCCGGCGGCGGCGCCCGCCAGCAGGGCGGCGGCGTTGAGCGCACCGGCGGAAGTTCCCGACCGCGAGGTCGAAGCTCTCGAGCAGCCCCCGTTCCTCGATCGCTGCCGTCATGGCGGCGGAGATCACGCCGCGCATGCCGCCTCCCTCCACGACCAGCGCGAGGCGGTGAGGGTCCTCGCGCGCGCCCGGCCGGCTCCCCGCCCTCGGCTCGCTGGGCGATCAGCTCGAGGACGGGATGGGTCAAACGGTTACGGCCGGCGCGGGGCGCCGGGTCAGCCAGGTCCGCAGCTGCGTGTAGACGGCGGGGTGGTTGAGCAGATGGAAGTGATTCAGGCCGGGGAGCTCGTGGCCGTTGTCGACTTCGAACGGGATCCGTCTGCCCTTCCCGTTGCCCCGGCCGGAGGAGCTCGGCATCCGCACCAGTAGGTCGCCGACCAGATTGCCCAGCGCCGTCGGCTTGAGCGCCGCCCCGATGAAGTAGTAGTTGGCGTCGGGCAGGAACGGCACCTCCTGGCAGCGATCGCGCAGGTACTCGTCGGGCTCGCAATCGCACCAATCCTCCTCCACGCATGAGCCGTAACGCAGATCCTTGATCCCGACGCTGCGCGAGTTGAGCACGCTGGCGAACGCCCGGGTCTCCGGCAGCTTTCCGAGCGCCCAAGCCAGCGCATTTGCCCCCTTCTCCAGGTCGGCGCCGAGGTGGGGGGTGCCGAGGCAGAACACGTGGCGGACCTGGTCGGTCCACTTCAGCCCGTCCTTCTCGGCGTAATGGCAGGCGCTGCGGACGACCAGGCCGCCCATCGAGTGGCCCACCAGCACCAGCTCCTCGACCCCGACCGGCCACCCGGTGAACAGGTCCTCCAGCAACCGGGCCAGCCGGCGGCCGTTCTCGGAGACGTGCAGTCCGGTGTTGTAGCGCAGGTAGACCGGGGTGAAGCTGAGCTCGTCCTGGAGCCGGTCGCCGTAGCTGCGGCGCTGCTCGGGCAGGGCGTCGCGTGGGCCCCACGTCCACGCCACCTCGGTCTCGCATAGCCCGTGCACGAACACGACGATCTTCGAGGTGGCGTCGGGGAAGGCCCCTGCCAGCTCCTCGGGCCGCGCGGGGATCTCGAGGCCCTCGCGGCGGATCTCCATCTGCAAGGCGAGCTCGTTGCCGCGCTCGACCAGATGGTTGCCGTAGAAGCCGTTGAGCGCGCCGAGCACGAGCGAGGCGACGGGGCGAGAGCTCAGGGGTGACTCCTCGGCATCGGCCCGCCGCGCGGCGGCTTTCGCCCCGCGCCTGGCGGCATTGCGCAATCCGGTGCCGACGCCGCTGTACACGCGCTGGGAGACCCCGTCGTGGATCACCTTGACCGGCGCCGCCGCGGGGCCGAGGATCCCGAACGGGCGCCCGGCGATCCCCTCGTGCATGTCCCTGATCATCTTGCCGCCGGCGGCCAGGGCCTCGCCCGCGACCTCGCCTATCGCCTCGATCTCCGCTTTACGCACGCCCGGCTCCTTGCAACAGATTGCCGTGGATGTTGCATAACCCTATACCCTCAAGCGGCATTACGGTCACCTCGCGACCCGTGCCCGAGGATGCGCTGGCGCTGGCCAAGCGCCGCTTCCTCGACGCCCAGCGGATCGACATGAGCGCGCTGGCCGACGAGCTCGGGGTCAACCGGGTCACGCTGTACCGCTGGTTCGGCTCGCGTGACGGCCTCCTGGTCGAGGCGATCTGGTCGCTGACCGAGCGGACGCTTTCCTCGGTCGCGGCTGAGCAGGATGGCGTCGGCGGCGAGCGGGTCGTGGCCGTGGTGGTGGAGTTCCTGCGGCGGGTGATCGAGAGCCCGGGGATGCAGCGGTGGCTGAACGAGGAGGGGAACACGCCATGCGGCTGCTCACCCGCCACCAGACCGGCTTTCAGCCCCGGCTGATCGGGGCGATCGAGGAGCTGCTCGATACCGAGGCGCAGGCGGGACGGCTCGAGTTGCCGGTCGACCGCCACGAGCTCGCCTTTGTGATCGTCCGGCTGATCGAGTCCTACGCGTATCTGGATCTGATCACCGGCGAGCGGGCCGACGCCGGCCGCGCCGAGCCGATCCTCCGCATGCTGTTGCGGCTCTAGCTGCTAATCGAGGTTCACCGTCTCGCCGCCCCAATCCTCGGGGGGGACGTCGGCGATCGACTGCGAGAAGGTCCAGCGGTGGCCGGCGAGATCCTCGGCCGTGTACTGCCGCTCGCCGTAGTCGCGGTCGCGCGGCGGCCTGACGATCCAGGCCCCGGCCGCGCGAGCCCGCCGGTAGTGAGCGTCGACGTCCTCGACGCGGACAATCAGCGTGTGGCTGACCTCGCCCCGGCGGGGCGGCCGCAGCGCCACCGCGTCGCCCGACCCGGCCGGCGGGACCACGCGCCGCTCGGTGACCACGACATCGCCGTCGCCCAGTCGCAAGCGGATTCGGTGGGTGCCGAAGCGCACCCGCTCGACGAACCCGAACGTGTCGCACAGCCATTCAGCCGCTTCGGCCACGTCCTCGTAGACGAGCACGGGGATGATGGTGCGAGTCGGCTATCGAGCGGTTGCGCAGCACTCTGGCCAGATCTGTCGCGCGCGGAGCGCTATCCCCGTCGCGGCTCGGCCGGCTCGCCGGCCTCGTGTCGGGCCGACTCGTTCGGGCCGCGGTCCTTGGCCTCGACGTCGTCCTTGCTCGTGTCGCCCCGGTCCCCCTTGGCGGCATCGCTCCGCTCGGGCCTTCCCGCTCCGTCGCGGTCGGGCACGAATGTCATCGCGTGCTCGGCAGGGCGGTGATCGTCGAGACTCGGGTTGACGCCCGGGTTGGCCGGGATCGACCGACCCGTCGCAGATCATCAGGTTCTCGTAGCCGAACACGCGTTGCTGCATGTCGACGACGCCGTGGTCGGGATCCGCGGCGATCACTGCGCCCCCGAGGATGTGGGCGGTGGCGGGGATGTTCAGCAGCGCCTCCGGGAGGTTGCTCTGGGGAACCCCGTCGATCTTCTCGGCGATCCGCTTGGCCGCCTCGTTGGCCACCGGGATCCACGTCGGGTTGGGGTTGTCCGGATCCTGCTCGGTGCTGCAGCACAGCTTGCGCCGCCCGACCCGGATCGGCTTCAGGCGCATCGAGTTGTTGAGCGTCTGCATCACGAGCACGATCACCGTCCGCTTCGCCCAGCCCCGCTTCCACAGCAGCCGCACGAACCGGATCGGGTGCGCGAGCACTGCCGGCGCCCACTTGAGCGGACGGGTCACGCTGGTCCCGCCGCCGGTCAGCGTGGTGAACAGCAGCCCCATCGCGTCGCCCGCCTGACCGTAGGTGACGTTCTCGATGTGGGTGTCCTCGTCGGGGTAGATGCTCGAGCTGATCGCCACCGAGCGGTGGAAGTCGTAGCGGTCCTTGCTGGCGGTCACGGCCAGCAGCGCCTCGCTGTTGGTGCGCACGCGGCTCGCCCAGGCAGCCGGACAGGCGCGGCAGCGATCCGAAGTCCTTGCACGAGCGGAGCAGCCAGTTGCTCCCGACCGCGCCGGCCGAGACAGACCACGCCCTTGGCGGTGATCGTCTCCCGGCGCTTGCGAAGCCACGCGCCCGGACGGACGGCGGTGATTTCGTAGCCGTCTGATCCGTCCTCGGCGCCCAGCGGACGGACGTCGACCACGTGCCGTTCGGCGCGGATCTCCACCCCGAGCTTCTCGGCCAGCCACAGGTAGTTCTTGCGCAGGGTGTTCTTGGCGTTGTAGCGGCAGCCGACCATGCAGGCGCCGCAGCGGATGCAGCCGCTGCGGTCGGGGCCATCCCCGTCGAAGAAGGGGTCGGGGACCGTCTCGCCTGGCTCGCCGAAGTAGACGCCGACGGTCGGCCGGCGGTACTCGACGTCCATCTCCTCGGCCAGCTCGCGAAACAGCCGGTCGGTGTCGTTCTCGAACGGGACCTCGGCCGCGCCCAGCATCCGCTTGGCCTCCTCGTAGTGGGGAGCCAGCGCCTCCTCCCAGTCCTGGAGCGAGCACCATTCCTCGGCCCCGAAGAACCCCTCGGACGGGACGTAGAGGGTGTTGGCGTAGACCAGGCTGCCGCCGCCCACGCCACATCCGGCGAGGACCGCGATGTCCTTGAACAGATAGATCCGCATGATCCCGCGTAGCCCGAGGCGCGGGAACCACAGAAACCGCCGCAGGTTCCAGGCCGACTTGGGGAAGTCGGCGTCCTCGAACCGGCGGCCGGCCTCGAGCACGCAGACCCGGTAGCCCTTCTGGGCCAGGCGCAGCGCGGACACGCTGCCGCCGAAGCCCGAGCCGATGACCACCCAGTCGAATTTAGGGTCCAGGCTGTATTGACCCATCCCGAAGAAGTTCGTAAAAGCTACTCAAGCTTCAACCCCCGTCCGCCGATGCACTCCATGAAACATGATCTGGGACCCAGCTACCGCGCCGGTAGCGCAGCTGGAAGCTGCATGCCCGCGGCTGCGGACCAAGTCGAACAGACGACGGGGCCAAGGAGCGATTGATCACGGGTTCCAGGCTGAACCCTGACCTGCACTCTGCTTCGGCGAAGGCCGAGGATGGGAGAAGCCTGCCTTCTCCGGACCAGTTCCGAGCGTTGTATGACACCGCGCCGTGCGCGCTGCTGGCGGTAGATGGCGACGGGCGTGTCGCCGTGGCCAACGCCAAGGCAGAGCACCTGTTCGGCTATGGGTCGGGCGAGCTGACGGGTTTCCACGTGGATGACCTGTTGCCGAACCAGACGAACGCCAAACCCTTCTATGACGAACAGCACAGAGGCACGGACGTCCATCTCCGCGCCCGGCGCAAGGACGGCAGCGAGTTTCCGGTCGAGATCTCGCTCACCCGAACCGAGGGGCTGACCTCGGTCAGTCGTCCGCGACGTCACCGAGCGCGACCGCGCGGCCGAGACGCTGGCGCACCAGGCAAGCCACGACCCTCTGACCGGGCTGCCTAACCGCTCCTGTTCCTGGACCGTCTCGAGCACGCCCTGGCTCGCGGCCGCCGCTCGCGCGGCCCGCTGGCCGTGCTCTTCCTCGACCTCGACGACTTCAAGCTGGTCAACGACACCCGCGGCCACGAAGTCGGCGACCTGCTGCTGCGGCGCTCGGCGCCGCGGCTGAGCGCGGCGCTGCGGCCCGGGGACACCATCGCCCGGTTCGGCGGCGACGAGTTCGTCGTCCTGTGCGAGGACCTCGTCGACGAGGACGCGGCGGTCAGGATCGCCGAGCGATCACCTCCGCCTGCAGCCGCCCGGTGCTGATCTGGCGACGGGAGCACCTGGTCACGGTCAGCGTCGGGATCGCCCTGCTCGCCCGCGGATCAGGACGCCAGCGCAATCGACCTGCTGCGCAACGCCGATGCCGCCATGTACCGGGCCAAGGCAACGGCGCAAGCGCGAATCGAGCTGTTCGACGATGGCATGCGCGCGCGCCTGCTCGAGCGGATCGGCATCGAGCACGAGCTGCGCCGGGCGCTTGAGCCCAGGGCGAGCTGCGACTGTCTACCAGCCGGTGATCGCCGTGCACGGCCACGCCGATCGTCGGCGTCGAGGCGCTGGTGCGCTGGCAGCACCCGACGCGCGGGCTTGCTCGAGCCCGCCGAGTTCATCGACGTCGGCCGAGAGCAGCGGACTGATCGTGCCGATCGGGGACTGGGTGCTCGAGGAGGCGTGCCGCCAGGCCGCCGAGCTGGAAGACGCTCGCCCCCGACCGCGATCCGATTTACGTGTCGGTCAATCTCTCCCGCCCGCAGGTCATCCGCTCCGACGTGGCCAACGCGGTCGCCCGCAGCTTGCGCCGCACGGGCCTCGAACCTGGGCTGCTCGAGCTGGAGATCACCGAGAGCACGCTGCTTGACCAGGTGGGCGCCTGCGACCTCGTCCTGCGCGAGCTGCGGGCGCTCGGCGTGCGGCTGGCGATCGACGATTTCGGCACTGGGCTACTCGACGCTCCGCTACCTCAAGCGGCTGCCGGTCGACGCGCTCAAGATCGATCGCTCGTTCGTGACCGAGCTCGGCAGCGACGATGACGACGGCGCGGTCGATCGACGCCGTGCTGACCATGGCGCGCGCGCTCGAGGTCGGGGTCACGGCCGAGGGGGTCGAGACGGCTGCCCAGCTCGTCCGAGTTGCGGGCCGCAGGGCTGCGAGTTCGGCCAGGGCTTCCTGTTCTCCCGCCCGGAGTCGGGGCAGACGCTGCTCGAGCTGATGCAGAACGGGGCCGGGCGGGAGGCGGTTGGGGCTTAGTGGAGGCGCCCTCGGGGTTGGGCGCTCTCCGTCAGCGCGTGGGGTGGCACCTCCTCTGGGCATAAGGAGGCGCCACCCCGCAACACTCGGCGCCTTGCCCGTCGTCGCTCGCGAAGACCCGGCGTCAGCTCGCGAAGGCCCGGTTCAGCAGCTCCGCCTGGCCGGCCGGGTTGACCGAGTGCAGCAGCACCACGCCGAACCAGGCGCGACCGCGTCGCGCCGCCGCCACCAGGCACGGCCCGGCCGCGACGTGTAGCCGGTCTTGACCCCGTCGATGCCCGGATAGCCCAGGTACATCAGCGGGTTGTTGTTGTAGAGGTACAGCTTCCCGCCCTTGATCGGGAAGGGGAGGATCGCGCTCGGTGAGGCGACGATCCGGCGCAGCAGCGGCTGCTCGAGCACGGCATGGGCGATCAGCGCCAGGTCCGTGGCGCAGGAGTGGTTGCCCCGATCGACCACCCCCGAGACGGTGGTGAAGTGCGTGCAGCGCAGCCCCATCGCCTGGCGCCTGCGCATTCATCATCGCGATGAACCGGGCCTGGGTGCCGGCCACGTGCTGGGCGAGCGCGATCGCGGCGTCGTTGCCGGAGGGAAGCAGCAGCCCGTAGAGCAGCGGCAGCTCGCGGGACGCGCTTGCCGCGCGGCAGCAGCCCGACGCCCGAGCCGGTGAAGCGGACCGCCTGCTGGGTGATCAGCACCCGGTCGCTCGGGCTCGAGTGGGTGACCACGACCAGCGCGGTCATCATCTTGGTCAGGCTGGCGATCGGCAGCGTGCGCGGTGGCGTTGCGCTCCCACAGCACCTTGCCCGTCCGCACGTCGAACAGCAGCGCGGCGCGGGGTGGCTGCTTGAAGCCGGCGTCCACTGGGTCGAGCTCGGCGTCAGCACGTAGCCGCTCGTCGGCCGCGCCTGGCTGTGGTGGGGCTGCGTCGGCGTGGGCGTGGGTGGGCGGCGGGCGCGCGGATCGCTCACGCCGGAGACCATGAAGGCGAGCAGGGCCACGATCCCGACGGCGATCAGCAGCGCGCGTCGCGAAGGCGGTGGCGACCGCTGGCGGCGGCGGCGGCGTGCGGCTCGGCCGCGTCCGCCACGCGGGTCGCCGCCGCCGCGCGGGTCCGCCGCCACGGGTCCGCCGCCAGCCCGCCTGGCGCGGCGCAGGCTTCCTCCTGGAGGACCCCGGGCTCGCTCATGTGCCGGAGGATGCCGCAGGGCGCCGACGATCCCGATCGCCGAACAGCACCAGGATCAGGACGGCCAGGATCCCCACCGCGGTCAAGCCGTGATGGACGAAGTCGAGCACGGTCAGCACCCCCAGGCCGACGATGAACGACCAGCGTGATCGATCAGGACGACGAGGCGCACGCGATCAGTACACCGGGAGACGAGGCGGGATCGGTCTTGCGCTTGGTCGCCAGCAGGCGGATCGTCAGCAGCCCGAAGGCGAACCCGCCGACGTGGGCGAAGTAGGCCACGCCGCCGCCGCCGCCGGCCGGGTTGGTCAGGCCCGCCGCGCCGAACACCGCCTGCTCGGCGAACCAGATGCCGAGCATGACCCACGCCGGGAGCTCGATCACCGTGAAGAACAGGATGATGAACACGAGCGTCAGCACCCGCGCGCGGGGATAGAGCAGGATGTAGCCGCCGAGCACGGCGGCGATCGCGCCCGAGGCGCCGAGGGTGGGCGCGGTCGAGTTCGGGCCCCACGGCGACCTGGAGGGCGAGCGCGGCGAGGCCGCCGAGGATGTAGAAGCCGAGGAACTTGACCCGGCCCATCGAGTCCTCGACGTTGTTGCCGAAGATCCACAGGAACAGCATGTTGCCGCCGATGTGGAGGATCGAGGCGTGCATGAACATCGCGGTGAAGACCGTCTCCCAGGCCGGGAGCGGGTTCTCGGCCGGATGCCGTTCACGGCCAGCAGCCGGTTGTTGCAGACGACCTCCGGCTGGTCGGACCCGTCAGCGTCGGCGCACGACCGGCGCAGTGCGCGCCGTGAGTGGGTGAGCGCGTAGGGGATCGCGCCGTACTTCACGACCTCCTGGGTGTCCGGTCCGCTGATCAGCGAGCCGCCGTGCCTGATCGCCAGCAGGTAGACGATGACGTTGGCGATGATCAGCGCCAGCCGTCACCAGCCGGGAAGCGATCGGTGGGGATGTTGTCCTTGATCGGGATCATGCGCCGGGAGCCTAGGCACTGCGGTCGGCGTGGCGCGCGCCTCAGACGGCTCCGAGTTGCCGGCGCGTCTACGCGGCTCCGGAACCGCGATCGCTGCCGACCGCGCGCGATCCGCCACGGCTGGGCTGCATCGCCGGTGAGCGCGAGCGTCCAGTGCTCGGTGAACCTGGCCGCGCGGGTCCGGCTGCCGGCGAGGACCGCGGCGGTGTCGCGATCCTCGATGTAGCGCCGGCCCTCGATGTCGACGTCGATCGTCATCGTCGGCGGCGCGGCGGCGGCGTCGAGGCCCGCGATGCGGATCTGGCTGACGCGCGGGCCGCGGACCACCAGCCGGGTGCGGGTGGCCGGGATCGCCGGGGTGGAGCAGCTGCTCGATGGCCCGCGGGTCGGCGATCGCTCTCAGCGCTGCGTCGTCGCCGTCGACGGCCTCGGCCCAGGCGGCGACCGCGCGGCGGGCCGCCACCTCGAGCACGTCGGGGGCGAAGCGGCCGTCGGCCAGGCTGAGGTCGAGCGCGGCCGCCCGGGCGTCGCCGCTCGAACTGCAGGTCGGCCACCTCGGCGGGCTTGACGTCGTCGGGGAGCGCGTCGGCTGCCGCCTGCTCGACCAGCGCCTCGTCGCGCAGCCTCCGCTCGTCGGACCACGGCGTGGCGACGATCTGGTCGTTCAGCGCGTGGGCGCCCTCGGCGCCCTGCTCGACCGAGACCAGGATCCAGCGGTCCTGTTCGCGCGCCAGCGTCCAGAACTCGCGGATGCGGACCGTCTCGGTGACCCGGCCCAGCCGCTTGATGTGGCTGCCGTGCGCGTCGACGACGTAGTCGCGCAGCTTCGCCTCGATCCGGACCGTCACCCGGTCTGGTTGCCCGCCTCCGCGTGGGCGAGGCCGACGTACTCGACGTCGGCTCGTCCAGCGGCTGCACGCGGTTGCGCCAGCCGCGGCGGTCGAAGTCGTCAAGCCGCCGGTCCCATTCGGTGAGCAGGCGGGGCCGACGAGGCCGCGCAGCGGCGCGCGGTCGCCGGCGTCCCAGGCCGGCTGGATGTCGGTGAAGAGGTCGTGGCCTGCTTCGCGGACCAGGTCGGGGGCGAAGGCCGGGTCGTCCTCGGCCGCCTCGGCGGCGGCGAGCTCGACGCGGCGCTGGCGCCGGGCGGTCGCCGGCGCGCGGCCCGGCCTTGGTCCGGCGCGCGGCCCAGGCGTCCGGCGCCGCGGCGACCAGGCGAGCAGGACGACGTACAGGATGCCAGCGACGATCAGGACCAGCGCGCCGAGGCCGTGGCCGAGCAGCGCGATGCGGAACAGGAGCTGGAAGAGGATGTAGAGGGCGAAGCCGCGGCCGCCGCCTCCGCCACCGCCGCCTCCGCCACCGCCTCCGAAGCCGGAGGACGCCGCCGCCGGCGGCGGCCAGCGCGTCGGCGCGACGATCAGCGCGAGGGCGACGCGGAGGCGATGAGGAGCGCGCGGCGGCGAGTGATGGGGTGGCGGCGTCGGCGCCTGGGCCGGTTCATCCCGGCTCGCTCGCGCCGCGAGCGGTCCGACGCCCGGGCTCGTGCTGGGGCACGTGCTGGTCGGCGTGGTAGCTGCTGCGGACCAGCGGACCGGCCGCGACGTGCTCGAAGCCGAGCGCGTAGGCCTCTCGTCTCCAGCGCGGCGAACTCGTCCGGGTGCCAGTAGCGGACGATCGGCAGGTGGCGCTCGGTCGGCCGCAGGTACTGGCCGATCGGTGAGCACCTGGACGTCGTGCTCCCGCAGCTGCCCGAGCGTGTCGACCATCTCCTCGAAGGATCTCGCCGAGCCCGACCATCAGTCCCGACTTGGTCGTGACCTCGTCGCCCGGCCATCTCCTTGGCGTTGCGCGAGCACCCGGCACGAGCGTTCGAACGTCGAGCCTCTCCGGGCCACCGGGTAGAGCCGGGGAACGACCTCGACGTTGTGGTTGAAGACGTCAGGCCGTTCGGCGATCACCTTGGCCAGCGGCATCTCCTCGCCGCGGAAGTCGGGGGTCAGGACCTCGACCTTGGTCTTCGGCGACTGGCGGCGGATCTGCCGGATGACGCCGACGAAGGCGCTGGCGCCGTAGTCGGGGAGGTCGTCACGGTCGACGCTGGTGATGACCGCGTGGCGCAGCCCCATCCGGGCCACGCTTCGGGCGACGCGCGCGGGCTCGAGCGGGTCGTTCCAGGTCGGCTTGCCGGTCTTGACGTTGCAGAACCCGCAGCGTCGGGTGCAGGTGTCGCCGAGGATCATGAACGTGGCCGTGCCCCGCTGCCAGCACTCGCCGATGTTGGGACACGCGGCCTCCTGGCAGACCGTGTGGAGGTTCTCCGCCTCGATCAGATGCTGGAGCTCGCGGTAGCGCGGGCCGCCCGGTGCCGGCACCTTGAACCAGGGCGGTTGCTGCCCCCGGTGCGGCTGGACCTCGGGGCCGAGGATGTTCGAGGACATCGGCGATCCCACCGGGATTGGCTCTCGACCGCGTCGCGCTCACGATTTAAGGCTAGCGCTGGGCGAGAGTTGGCACACGGCGGCACAGACATGCAACGTTTTTCGGGTCACGATGGCGTGCGTGCGCGAGGGTGGCGAAGAAAGCCGACTATATGGCGGGTTTCTTCGCCAGCTCGGTCGATGCCGCCCTCGCGGCCCTTGGCGGCGCGCAGTGGGCCGTGTTTTCGGTGCAGCAGTTGGTCGAGCTGGGCCTCTCGCCCGGATGCGATCCAGAAGCGCGCCAACACCGGCCGGCTCCACCGGCAGTACCGCGGCGTCTACTCCCTCGTTCCTCGAAGCCTCCTGACCTGCGAGGGCCGGTGGATGGCGGCCGTGCTCGCCTATGGTCCGGACGCGGTGCTCTCACACCGTTCGGCGGCGGCCTCCACGGTCTGCGCGCGACCGGAACGGCCACGATCGACGTGACCGTTCCCGGCCGCGCAGGCCAGAGCCGTGCCGGCATCAAGATCCACCGCTCAACCACCCTGACCGCGAACGACGTCACCAAGGTCAACAACATCCCCTGCACGACGGTCGCCCGCACCCTCTTCGACCTCGCCGAGGTGGTCCAGCGCCGCGCCCCTCGAGCGCGCCTTCGATCAGGCCGAGATCCTCGAGACCTTCGACCTCCGGGCGATCGAGGATCAGCTCGGCCGCAATCCGACCCGCCCGGGCGCCAAAGCCGTCAAGGCCGTGCTCGAGGAGCACTACATCGGCACAACCGCGACCTGGAGCGAGCTCGAGGAGGGTTCCTGCAGCTCGTCGCGCGAGGCGGGCCTTCCGCCGCCGGAGGTCAATGCGTGGGTCGTGCTTCCCGATGGCGGGCCGGCCATCCGCCCCGACTTCGTGTGGCGCGAGCAGCGCGTGCTCGTCGAGACCGACGGGCGAAGGTACCACCGAACCCGCCAGGCGTCGAGCGCGACCACCGCCGGGATCAGCGAAGCATGGTCGCCGGCTGGCGCCGGTCCGGACCACCTGGCGCCAGCTGGCGCGGGCGCCCGAAGAGGTGATCGGGACCGTCGATCGAGCTAATGAACGGCTAGCGCCCCGACCGCCGCCTCCAAGCCGCGCCAGCGCTCACCAGCCGCTGGCGCCGGCCCAGCGCCTGCGCGAGCTCGCCAGGCGGCCCGGCGGCGGAAGCACTTCATCTGCCCGGCGAGCCGGCTGGTCTCGCGGATGAGTGAGGTCATCTGCACCCCCTCGAGCCCGCAGGGGACGATCCAGCTGAACGGCTGCAGGTCGTTCTCGACGTTGACCGCAAACCCGTGCGTGGTCACCCCGCGCGCGACGTGCACGCCAATCGAGGCGATCTTCCGGTCCTCGACCCACACCCCGGTGTAGTCGGGGCCTTCGTCGGGCCGGGCCCGGGCCGTGATCCCCTCTTCGGCCAGGGCGGCCACCAGCGCCTGCTCGAGCGTCCGCACGTAGGCCACGACGTCGTCGACGCGGACGATCGGGTAGCCGACCAGCTGACCCGGGCCGTGGTAGGTGACCCGGCCCCCGCGATCGGTCTCGACGATCTCGATCCCCTGCATCCGGTACCACTCCTCGCCCATCGGCAGCTCGCCGGGGCCCGACCGCCGTCCGCGCGTGTAGACCGGCCAGTGCTCGAGCGTCAGGAGCACGTCGGGCACCGCCTCGGCCTGGCGAGCGGCGCGCACCCGCTCCTGCAGCGCCAGCGCTGAGCGGTACTCGATCGTGCCGAGGTGGCAGACCCAGAGCTCGTGGGTGCTACGCCTCACGTCCAGCCCTCCAGGTGCCGCTTGACGGTGGCCAGGAACTGGGCGGAGAGCGCGCCGTCAAGCGCGCGGTGATCCCAGCTCAGGCCGAGGATCGTCATCGGGCGGATCGCGATCGAGTCGTTGCCGTCGGCGTCGGTCACCACCACGGGGCGCTTGACACCGCCTCGAGGTCGAGGATCGCCACCTGCGGCTGGTTGATGATCGGCGTGGCCATGATCGAGCCGTACTGGCCCGGGTTGGTGATCGTGAACGTGCCGCCCCTGACCTCGTCCGGCGTCAGCTGCCGCGACCGGGCGCGGCGGGCGAGATCCTTGATCCGCGCCGCCAGGCCCTCGACCGAGAGCTCGTGGGCACCCTGGACGACCGGCACGATCAGGCCGTCGTCGCCGAGCGAGACCGCGATTCCGAGGTTCACATCGTGATGGGCCGTGTAGCGGTCGCCCTCGAGCCACGCGTTCAGCTGGGGATGCTCGCGCAGGGCAGCGATCGTCGCGCGGGAGACGAACGGCAGGGCGGTCAGTCGCATCTGCGCCCGCGCCGCTTCGATCCGGCTCATGTCCACCTCGATCCAGGTGGTGCAGTGCGCGGCCGTCTCGAGCGAGCGCTTCATGTGCTCGCCGATCTGTCGCCGCATCCGCGAGAGCTCACCGCCGCCGGTCGCGGGTGCCGTCGCCGGGGCGGGCCGCGGGCCTCCCGGGGCCGGCCGGACGTCAGCGGCCGCGGCGGCCGGCGCTACCGGCTCCGGCTTGTATGGACTCTCGATGTGCAGCGGCGGCTCTTCGGCCGACGCGCCCGACTCGATGAACGCCAGCACGTCCTGTTTGCGCACCCGTCCGCCTCGCCCGGTTCCCTCGACCTGCGAGAGGTCAACGTCGTGCTCGGCAGCGATCCGCTGGACCACAGGGGAGTAGCGGCGACGAGCCGCCGTCGCGGCCCCCGCACCGTTGCCCGTTGACGATCCGGATTCAGGTGCATCATGGGCGGAGGTGGGGGCCGTGGGCTCCGGAGTCAAATTGTCCGTCTCCGCCACATCCGAGGCCGTGGGCGCGGCGTCTCCGGGCGCAAGGCCGTCCGACTCCTCGGCGGCGGGCTCGGAGGCCGATGGCTCGGGAGGCGCCGAGGTCTCGGACGAAGCCGGGGCCCCGTCTCCCGAGGCGATCCGGGCGAGGATCGTGCCGACCTCGACGGTCGACTCGACGGGCACCAGGATCTCCGCCACGATGCCGGTGACCGGCGCTGGGACCTCTGTGTCGATCTTGTCGGTCGAGATCTCGCAGATCGTCTCGTCGGCGGCGATCCGGTCTCCGACCTCGACCCGCCAGTTGACGATCGTGCCCTCGGCGACCGAGACCCCCATCTGGGGCATGGTCACGTCGACGAGGGTCGTAGCCTCAGTACGCGAGGAGCTCACGGCATGCCTCCCTCACTCGATCGACGCCGGGCAGGACCGCCTGTTCGAGCGGTGGTGAGAACGGAATCGGAACGTCAGGTGAGGCGACGCGGACGACTGGGCCGTCCAGGTCCTCGAACGCGTGCTCGGCGATCAGGGCCGCGACCTGGGCGCCGGCGGCGCAGGTCAGGTTCGCCTCGTCGACGATCACGACCTTCGAGCAGCGCGCCACCGCATCGAGGATCGCCTCCTCGTCGAGGGGGACGAGCGAGCGCAGATCGAGCACCTCGATCGACGCCCCGTCGAGATCCTCGGTCGCCTCGAGGGCGACGCCGACCATGGCGCCGTAGGCGATCACGACGAGGTCCGATCCGCTCCGCGCGGTGCGGGCGGTGAACGGGGTCTCGTAGATCCCCTCCGGCACCTCTCCCTTGACCCGGCGGTACAGGTACTTGTGCTCCATGTAGCAGACCGGGTTGGGGTCGTGGATCGCGCTGTGCAGGAGGCCCTTCGCATCCTCGGCCGTCGACGGCGCGACCACCTTCAGTCCCGGCGAGTGCATGAACCACGCTTCGGGGTTCTGTGAGTGGAAGGGCCCGCCCGAGAACCCGCCGCCCGAGGGCAGCCGCACCACGATCGGCACCGCGAGGCCCTGGCGGTAGCGCATCTTCCCGGCGACGTTGACGAGCTGGTCGAAGCCGCAGGAGATGAAGTCCGAGAACTGCATCTCGCACACCGGCCGCATGCCGACCACGGCGGCGCCGATTGCCGTGCCGACGATGCCTGACTCGGCCAGCGGCGTATCCATCACCCGGTCGGTCCCGAACTCCTCGACGAACCCGTCGGTGACCTTGAACGCTCCACCGAACACGCCGATGTCCTCGCCCATCAGCATCACCCGCTCGTCGGCGCGGAGCTCATCGCGCAGTCCGGCGGAGATCGCCTGGAGATAGGTCATCGTGCTCATGAGCGGTACCCGCTGAATCGCGCGACGCCGTCGCCCAGCGGCTCGGCCTCGCCCTCGCAGAACACGCCGTCAGTTGCTGTTGCCGGATCCGGCATCGGTGAGCGAGAAGCCTCCTCGGTGGCGGCGTCGATCTCGGCCGTGACCTCGGCCCGAACGGCGTCGACGTCGACGCCGAGCTCGCGAAGCCGGCGCTCCTGCCGATCGATCGGGTCGCGCTTGCGCCACTCCTCGACCTGCTCCTTGGGCACGTACTTCATGTCGTCGTGGGCGGCGTGACCGTGCATCCGCATCGTCACGGCCTCGATCAGCGTCGGCCCCTCGCCCGCCAGCCCGCGTTCGCGAGCGGCGTAGGTGGCGTCGAACATGGCCTCGGCGTCGTTGCCGTCAACCGTCACGCCGACGAAGCCGTACGCCGCCGCCCGCTCGACCGGGTCGACTGCGAACTGCTTGTCGAGGGGAGTCGAGTAGGCGTACTGGTTGTTCTCGAGCACGAACACGACCGGCAGCTTCTGCACGCCGGCCCAGTTCATCGCTTCGTGGAAATCGCCCCGGGAGGTCGAGCCGTCGCCGAACCAGGTCAGTGCGCAGCGGCGCTCGCCGCGAAGCTTGAACGCCATCGCCATGCCGGTCGCCACCAGCATCATGTCGGGCAGCATCGAGACCATCCCGACGCAGCCCAGACGCCAGTCGCCGAAATGGACGTTCCCCTCGCGTCCAGCGGTGACGCCGTCGGCTCGCCCCTGGTACTGGGCGAGGATGCGGGCGGGGGTCACGCCGCGGATCAGGTGGGCGGCCAGGTCTCGGTGCAGGATGCACAGCCGGTCCTCAGGCGCCATCGCGAACGCCGCGCCGGCGGAAACCGCCTCCTGACCAAATCCGTCGTAGAAGGAGCCAGGCACCTTGCCCTGGCGATAGAGCGTCATCGCCCGCTCTTCGAGCCCGCGCATGAGCAGCATCGCGCGGAGTAGCCAAATTCGGTCCTCGAGCTTGAGAATCTCGGTCGCGGTGGCGCTTGCCCCCGCGGCCGACTCAGCCGTGTGAGTCGCCATTTAGTTGTTTCCCTTTCCTCCTGGACCGGAAGGGATCTCCCCCGGCCCAACTCACTCGAGCGCCGTCCGGGATCTCCGGCGCGGCCCTCGACAGGGCTGCCGCGAGCTTACTCCACCGCTCGGGTGGCCGGGCCTCCTGGGCGAGCGCGTGCGGGTGGCAGTCGACAGATAGTCGGGGCCGGCGAGGACCCGACGTGTCGGCCCGGGCGTGGGGCCGACGCCCGGGCGAGGGCGACGCCGGGCTCGGAGGAACCGCCGCCGGTCTTTACCCTTCGACAGATGGCCAGTGCCTGGCTTGCCCGCGTTCGCTCGGATGACAATGCCGACGCGCTGCGCAGCCGGCTCACCCGGATCCGCTGGCGGCGCCGGGGCGCTTGGCTCTGGCCCGCGTTCATCCTGCTGACCGTCGTCGACGCCGTCGTCGGCCACCTGCTGCCGCCCCAGGGCGAGACCCAGTCGCTGATGGCTGCGGCGCTGCTCGGCGGCGTGCTGAACCTACTCGCGGTGATCCTGCTCACCGCTCCGCTCGCCGCCGTCCTGCGCCGCTTCCGCCCCAGCCTGCCGAAGGTGATCGCTCGCGACTACGCCGGCCGTGCCCTGATCACCGGGGTGACCGCGGCCCTCCTCATCGCCGGGATCGTCCATCACCCGGCGATCGACTCCCAGCAGAGCACGATGCGCGAAGCGATCGCGCGCGCCGAGGCATGGATCGGGGACCGTGCGCCAGCCGAGTTCGCCAGCAACCTCCAGTCGGTGAGCACGTACGCCATCGAGCCCGGCTCGATCTACCGGATGTGCGTGTCAAGCCGGGACGGGGCTCGCAGCTACTGCGTGGTCGTCCGGCCGCACTTGCCCTTCCAGCACAGCGTCACGTTCGCCGGCTCCGAGCCGAATGCGATCTTTGCGGAAGGCACTCAATGACCGCGGCGGCGGCCACCGCCCAAACCGGCCAAGGCGGACTCGACACCAAACGGATAGCGCTGATCGCGAGCATCCTCGGGTCTGCGGTCGTGTTCCTGGACGGCACGATCGTGAACGTCGCGCTGCCCGCAATCCGGTCCGGCCTGCACGGCAACCTCGCTGACCAGCAGTGGGTCGTCGAGGCGTATCTGCTGACGCTCGGGTCGTTGCTCTTAGTGGGCGGTTCGCTCGGCGACCTGTACGGACGACGGCTGATCTTCTCGATCGGGCTCGTCGGATTTGGCGTCTGCTCGCTGCTGTGCGCCGTGGCGCCGAGCAACGGGGTGCTGATCTTCGCCCGCGGGGCGCAGGGGATCGCCGGGGCGATGCTCGTCCCGGCCTCGCTGGCGCTGATCATGGACAAGTTCGAGGACCACGAGCGGGCGGCGGCGATCGGCACCTGGACGGCGTTCACCGGCGTGGCGACCGTGATCGGACCACTTGGCGGGGGCGTACTGATCCAGGTCGCCTCGTGGCGCTGGATCTTCGCCGTCAACCTCATCCCGGTCGCGATCACGCTGTTTCTGCTGAGCCGGCTCGAGCCTGATCGCCGCACGCCAGGTCACGTGGACATGGTCGGTGGGCTTCTGTGCGCGCTCGGGCTGGGCGGGCCTGTGTTCGCGCTGATCGAGCAGCCCACCTACGGCTGGTCCAGCGCGGTGGTGCTGATTCCGCTTCTGGGCGGCATCGCTCTGCTCTTCGCCTTCATCGCGTGGGAGCGTCGCAGCCCGCAGCCGATGCTGCCGCTCAACCTGTTCGGGATCCGCAACTTCGCCGTCGGCAACCTGACCACGCTTGCGATGTACGCCGGGCTAGGGGTCGCGACCTTCTTCCTCGTGCTGTTCATCCAGCAGGTCGGTGGCTACACACCGATCGAGGCCGGGCTGGCGCTCTTGCCGGTGACGATCCTCATGTTTCTGCTCTCCCGCCGCTTCGGCGCGCTCGCCGACCGGCTGGGCCCGCACTGGTTCATGGGCGGCGGCCCGATCGTGGCCGGGCTCGGGCTCTTGCTGCTCGCCCGCACAAACGCAAACGCCGACTACGTGACGCAGATCCTGCCGGGTGTCTTGGTGTTCGGGCTGGGGCTGTCCGCGACCGTCGCGCCGCTTACCGCCACCGTGCTGAGTTCCGTGGAGCCGGGGCACTCGGGAGTGGCCAGCGGGGTCAACAACGCGATCGCGCGAATCGCGGGTCTGCTGGCGATCGCCGCCCTGGGGGCGATCGTGTCGAGTGCCTTCCAAGCACGCCTCGACAGTCAGCTGCCTGCGTCGCGGCTGACGCCGGCGGGGAGGACGGCGGTGCAAATGGCGAAGAGCCGACCCCTGGTCACGCAGACGAGCGGGCTGTCCGGTGCCGATGAGGTCGAGGTTCACGCGGCCCTGGTCAGCGCCTCCGTCTACGCCTTCCGGATCGGGATGGGCGTCGGCGCCGGCCTGGCGGTGCTCGGCGGGATCGTCGCCCTGATCGGGATCGAGAACCCGCGGCGCCGGGTGCGCTGCGCCGACTGCCAGCCGACGGCGGTCAGCACGACAGGGGCGAACCTGACGACGGAGGACACGGGCGCGGCCGCGCTCGCCGGCGACCGGAGCTAGGCGGCCCGCGAGAGCACGACCACCGGGATTTCGCGGTGGCCCTCGGTGCGGCCTTCGTAGACGTTGAAGCCGGCGTACAGATCGACGGCGGCGCGCCAAAGCCGGTCGCGCTCGGCGCCCTCCGTGGTGCGGGCTTCGTACATCCCGCTGCGGCCGTGCGGTGCGTACACCTTCACGCGGGGGTTGGCGAGGAGATTGCGGTACCAGGCTGGGTGGCGGGGACGACCGGTGGCCGACGCGACGATCACCAGGTCGCCGTCCACCTCGGTGTAGAGCAGCGGCGTGCGCCGGAGCTTGCCGCTCTTGGCGCCTCTCACCTCCAGACACAGGACCGGCTGCCCGATCGAGAGGCTGACCCGCCCGTTGGTGGCCGGCAGGAGGCGGCGGTCGATCGGGTTGGCCACGTTGAGGAAGAACCAGCTGCCCGCGCGCGAGGCGGCGAACGAGGACAGGGCGCGGGCCCACGGACTCAGCTGGGTGCTCACGGCGGGAACCCTAGTGGCCGCGAGCGCCGGCCGAGAAGTGGCCGCGAGCGCCGGCCGAGAAATGGCCGCGGCCGCCGGCCGAGAACCCGAACACCGACGGGAGCCGGAGGGCGACGAACGGGTCGCCGGTCATCGCGAACCGCCCCTGTGAGAGCAGCTGCGGCCAGACGGCGTCGCCGACGATGAGCCTGATCAAGTCGGCGAGGCTTACCAGAGCGGTGGCGCTCGCCCCGGGAGCCGCGCCTGGTCGGGCGGTGCAAGTCCCGTCCGCGATCGAGATCGCCACCGCGCTCACGCGCCCGCGTGCCCGCACCCGCAGCTCCAAAGTCGCCTCGAGCCCCTGAGAAGCGCTGGCGTCAAACCGCCACGGCACCACCAGCGCGATCAGTCGCCCGATCACGACATCAGGTGGGCCATCGCCTCGGCCGGATCGGCGAACAGCATGAGCGCGTCGTCGGTGGTGATCATCCGGCCGTAGTGCGTCGACATCTCGCGCTGGATCGAGTAGGCGTCGATTTCATAGCCGAGCTGCTCGGAGACCTCGTGGAACTGAATCGAGAGCCGGTTGGGGGCACGGATCTCCCAGAACGAAGGCTGCTCGAGCACCTCGACCCCGTCCCGCGGCCGCAATGCGTCCGCGACCGCGTCGCCCTCGGCGCTGCGGGCCATGACGATCCCGACGTAGTCATGCTCGCCGCCAGCCGAGGCCGACTTCGACCGCGACAACGGCGCGCCTCGCGTCCGTCGCGTCGGCTCGCGGGGAGCCCGGGGAGCCCGGGCCGCCCGGGCCGCCCGGTCCGACAGGCACTCGGCCAGGAGGGACTCGGCCTCCCCCGTGACCCGGGCGACGGCGTCGGGGCCGACCGGCACGAGTCCAGCCACGGCTTCGGCCGCCGAGAGCGCCTGCGGCAACCAGCCAGCCACCCAGCTCTGGATCAGCTCGCGATTCGCTTCGCCGAACGATGAATCGGAGACCAGCATGCGGACCAGCGACACCGTCCAGCCGCGCACCCACTCCCATTCGCGGCTCGCCGCGCGTGCGAGCACCGGCGTCACCGTGTCGCCGGCCGCGGCGGCCGCGCGGATTCCGACCTCGCGCCGAAGCAGCGTGCCGAACACGGGCTCGAAGCACAGGTTGGTGGCGATCAGCACCTCGCCCCAGTCGGCGCACCCGGCGAGCCGCTCGACGAACCGCCGCGCGGGCTGCCAGGCCGCGTCGTCCAGGAAGGCCGAGCGCGCCCGCTCGATCGAGAACTCCCCGTGCGCGCGCTCGAGATCCATCGCGTACAGGACGATCGCCTGCGCCGAGCGCTGTTTCATCGCCGCCTGCAGGCACACGCAAGTGGCGACCGAGTCCGAGAGGCAGTCACGCGCGATCGTGGCCAGCGCGAACCACAATCCGTGCTCCACGTACGCGGGAACCTGCAGAGTCGACCGCAGGAACTCGACCCACTCGGGCGAGAAATCGCCCAGCAGCCCGTCGCTCACCGCCGAGGCGATAGCGGCCTCGATCTCCCGTTCGGCGGCCGACCCCCGCTGGTAGAACGGCCGCTCCCACTGCTCGTCCGGGTCGCGGAAGGCGAACCAGTCAGTGCACCGAAGCGCGGTCGAGTCGTCGTTCCACGTGCCGCGTCCGTCCTCGAAGCTGAGCGGCCAGCCCCGGGTCAGGTGGCGGTGGACCGAGGGCTGGGTGTCAACCGTGACGTCCTCGTAGAGCGTGGGCCGCCGGCCCGCGGGAGCGAACCAGGCGAAGTCGCGCTCAGAGGCTGCGGCCTCCGAAGCGGCGGCCTCCGAAGCAGCGCCATCGGTCGCGGCCGGCTCCACAGCCGAGGCCGAGGCCGAGGTCGTGAACTTGTCGACGAAGATCCGCTGCTCGTCCACGCCGCGCCCGGCGAGCATCGCCTCCGCCGCCTCGACCATCGGGGGTGGGCCGCACATGTATACGTCGGGGTCCGGCGGAGCGTCAGCCCCGGCGAGGAACTCGTCCACCGCCTCGTGGACGAAGCCTCCGACCACCGGGATGAAGCGAAAGTCCGGCAGGGCCGAGCCGAGGGCCTCGATCTCGGACACCCAGAACAGATCATCCTGTGTCCGCGACCCGTAGAAGAACCGCACCGGCCGCGGGCAGCCGGCATCGGACAGTGCTCGCAGCAGCGACACGATCGGGGCCATGCCGGATCCGCCCGCGATCATCAGGATCGGCCGCGAGCTCTCACGCACGCGGAGAGAGCCGTATGGCCCGGTCAACGACAACGAGGAGCCGACTTGGACGCCGGACCCCAGCAATCCCGAGAAGCGCCCGCCGGGATAGCGCTTGATCACCAGCTCGATCTGGCCGTCGCCGGGCAGGTTGGCCATCGAGAACGAGCGCCGCTCCCCGTCGAGACCCGGGACCCATACGTCGACGTACTGGCCCGGAGTGAAATCGAACTCCTCAGAAACTCGCAGCACCACCCGCACGATGTCGTGCGTCAGCTCCTCGACCTCCGAAACGGCTGCCGTCCAGTCCCGAATCGGGTGGGCCAGCCGGTAGTCCTCGGGGTCGTAGTGGAGCAGCTCGACAACGACGTCCTCATCGGGCATCGCCCGGCACATGAGCGAGTAGCCGCTGGAGCGCTCGGAGTCTGAGAGGGCGAAGGTCGAGTACGGCTTCAGCGAGACGTCGCCCTCGAGCAGGAAGCACTTGCAGGCCGAGCACTGGCCCTCGCGGCAGCCGTAGACCAGGTTGTAGCCGTTGCGGAACCCGGCATCCAGAATCGATTCCCCGGGCGCGCAGTCAAGCTCAAAGCCGAGCGGCTCGAAGCGGACCCTCACAAGGCCGGGTTCCCGTTCACGCCGCCGGAGATAGGCCCGCTCCAGTCCCCGGACGGCAGCCCGAGCTCCGCCGCCACCCGGATGTTGGGCGAGACGAGGCGGAGGTCGTGGCGGCGGATGTCCGACAGCGTCCAGCGCCGCTCTTCGCCCAGGTGCGGCTGGGCGATCAGTGTCTCGCCGTCGGCGCGCACGAAGCCCAGGTCCTCGATCACGCGCGAGGCCTCCCACCCGTGGTAGCGATCGAGGTAGTTGCGATCGCCCGTGTAGCGCCCGGGGTTCGACTCGTCCATCCACAGGCACTCGGGCGAGCAGTAGAACCGCGTCCGCTCGCCACATACGCGATGGCGGCGATCCGAAGCCGACACGCACAGCCCCTGGCAGGTCCAGCAGAACGGCGGGGCCATGTTGATGAAGTCGAGTGGCAGGAACCCGGCCGCCGGATCGACGCCGGTCCGGAACGCCTCCCAGAACGCCCCGTACTCGGCGTACCAGCCCGGGTACTTGTTCTCGAACCATTCGAAGTCGCGCTCGTCGAGGGGGTCGAAGCGCCAGAAGGAAAGGGGCCAGGCGGCGAAGGCGAGGATCGCGTGCCGGTGATGGACGCCGGCCACGAGCCGCTCCCGCGCGCGCTCGAAGATGTCGGGCGGCATGTTCAGCCCCAGCCCGCCGAGCTTCGTCACATACGCGCGGTGCCAGTCGTCGCGCACCCAGCGATCCCACTTGTCCAGATAGGACTCGGGGTCCGAGCGGTCGCGCGAGAAGTACTCGGTCACTACCGCGGCGAAGATGTCGATGAAGGCGTGGTTGATCCAGAAGGCCTGCTGGAGATCGCGCTCGATCAGGGGGGCGTTCTGATCGTCCTGGAGGACGGTGAGGAGCGTGGCGTAGCCGTTCGAGATGTGGCGCGCCTCGTCTGACTGCACGCTCAGGTAGGTGGTCGGCAGGGTGAAGTCGCCGTTGCGCGCGGCCACATCGGGCAGGGCGACGAACACCACGTTGGTGAACGCGGTCTCGGCCACGACCTGAAGCGTGAACGCGCACTGGATCGGGTCGCCGACCATGAAGTGCGAGAGCATGTTCAGCCCGGGGTTGGTCAGCACCGAGTTGCAGAACGCCTTCGGCCCGAGGTTCCAGCCCGCCGGATCGGGGACGTTCTTGGCGTACCAGCGGGCAAGTGCCATCTGCATCCCGGTGTGGCGGATCTCGTCCACGAACTGGACGTGGTAGCCGTTGCGCAGCTCGTTGTTGGGCACGGCACTCATCAGCATCGACATGCATCGCCCGGCCCCGATCTCGGCGAAATTCGTGATGACGATGAACGGCTTGAGGATCTCCAGCCAGCGGGCGTGGGCCTTTGAGGGCATGTCCGCCCGGACAGCCGCATCGAGTCCTCCATAGACCCGCTCGTCCTTCTCGAGCTCCATCGGCAGGTACTCCCGCATGATCTGCTTCATCGGGTCCTTGGCCTTGTGCGGGAACCGGTAGCGGGTTGGGTAGCGGACGGCGGGCTCGAAATAGCTCGGCTCCCACCCCAGCTGGGCGATCCGCTCGTGGCTCTCGGTGATGCTCCGGCGCCGCACGATGCGCACCCTACGCCGATGGCACCGGCCCCACAACGGCCCGAAGCAACGTCAAAGCGACCTCGTTTTGTCAAGATATGACAAATGTCGTGGACCGCCCAGCCCCTTCCCCCGAGACCGCCGAGGCGGTCAGAGACGGGGTCGGCGAGCTCGTGGACGAGATCGTCGCGGCGGTCGGGCGTGAGAACCCGGTGTACGCCGAGGTCCTCGGCGGTCCCGAGGGGATGGGAATCAAGCTGGGAATCGAGCAGGCGATCCGGGCCTTCCTGGACGCGGTGGAACGAGGCCAGCGGCCCGGGGCCGACACGTCGGAGCTGTGGCGGCGGCTGGGGGAGGCCGAGTTCCAGGCCGGGCGAAGCCTCGATGCGCTGCGGGCGGCGTTTCGGACCGGCACCCGCGCGGCCTGGCGGGGGGCGGCCGAGCTGGCCACCCAGGCGGGCGTCGACGCCCGGATCGTGATCGCGCTGGCCGAGGCGATCTTCGTCTACAGCGATGAGCTCGGCGCGGATGTGGCGGAGGGCTATCTGCGGATCCAGTCCGACGAGGCGGGAGAGCGGGAGCGCCGCCGCCGTCGGGTGGCCTCGTTGCTCGTCGATGCCGCCGACCACGATCCCGAGGCGATCGCTCACGCGGCGGAACTGGCGCGCTGGCCGCTGCCTCGCACCGTCGCCGCGCTCGCGCTCGATTGTGAGAGCCCGGCTGAGATCGCGCGCCGGCTGAGCGACGAGGTACTGCCCGGGACGGACGGTGCCGGGGCCTACCTGATCGTCCCCGACCCCGACGGTCCCGGTCGCGCCCAGGCAATCGCAGGCGCCACCGAAGGCGTGCCCGGGGCGCTCGGCCCGACGGTCGCCACTGCCGAGGCCAGCCGCTCGCTGGCCTGGGCGCGGATGGCCCTGCGCTCGCTCCCCGGGGACGGCCTGACCAGGGTCAGCGATCACCTGGCCACGATCATCGTCGTCCAGGAACCGGATCTGGCCGAGGCGCTCGTGGAGCAGCAGCTCGGGCAACCGTTGCAAGCCCTGCCGCCCGCCGAGCGCGAGCGCCTGCTCGAGACCCTGGAGTCGTGGCTCGCCCACCAGCGCCACACGCCGCGGATTGCCCAGGAGCTCCACGTTCATCCTCAGACCGTGCGCTACCGGATGGCCAAGCTCCGCGACCTGTTCGGCGACGCCCTGGCGACACCCGAGGGGCGGTTCGAGCTCCAGCTCGCGCTCAGGGCTAGGACGGCGCTCCGCGGGTAGGATCGCCGCGCTTAGTCATGTTCGTCGCTCTGGTAACCGGGGCCTCGGCCGGGATCGGCGAGGCGACAGCGAGGCGGATCGCGCGCGAGCCCGACGCGCGGGTCGTGCTGGTCGCGCGGCGCGAGGACAAGCTCCAGCAGCTCGCTGCTGAGCTCGGCAACGCGACTGCGGTCCCCGTGGATCTGACGGACCCGAACGCGGCCCCCACGGTCAGAGACACGATCGAGCGCGAGCACGGCGGGCAGCTCCACATGCTCGTCAACAACGCCGGCGCCTCCTGGCGCTGGACGTTCGCCGACGGCGGCTGGGAGAACATGGAGCGCCACATGAAGCTCAACTTCGAGGCCCCGGTGCGCCTCACCGAAGCGCTCCTGCCGCTGCTGCGCCGGACGGCGGCCCAGACCCCGGACAAGCGCGTTTCGATCGTCAACGTGGCCAGTACCGCCGGACGGGTGTCGCGGCCCAAAGCGGGTGCCTACTCGGCCAGCAAGTTCGCCCTGATTGCCTGGACCGACGCGCTCCACGGCGAGGAGCACGAGCACGGGGTCCACGTCGGGATGGTGCTCCCGGGCTTCATCAAGACCGAGGGCTTCCCGGCCAAGGAGCTGCTGGGCAAGCCCCACACGCGCTGGCTGGTCTCGGAGCCCGACGTGGTGGCCGAGGCGATCATGGAGGTTGGCCCCGGCGGCAAGGCCGAGCGCTACGTCCCGCGCCACTACTGGTTCGCGGCGTCCACGCGGATCATGCTGCCGGCGGTCATCCGGCGTGCCACCCGGGGCGGATTGCTCACCACGGCAACCGGGCAGCAGGACTAACAGCCGCCGTAAAGCTACACCTCCGTAACAAAGTAAACTCGGAGGGATGTTGACGCCCACCAAGGAGCAGTGCCGATGAATTCTTCTGCCCGCCGCGTGGCCGTACTCGGCGGCATCCGGATCCCGTTTGCCCGCCAGGACGGGCCGTATGCCCGCGCCTCCAACCAGGACATGCTGACCACCGCGCTTGACGCGCTGGTGGGCAAATTCGGCCTGGAGGCGGAGACGGTGGGCGAGGTCGCCGCCGGAGCGGTGCTCAAGCACAGCCGCGACTTCAACCTCACGAGGGAGTGCGTGCTGGGCTCAAAGCTCGCCCCCGAGACTCCGGCCTACGACGTCCAGCAGGCGTGCGGCACCGGCCTCGAAGCGACCGTCCTGGTGGCCAACAAGATCGCCCTGGGTCAGATCGAGTCGGGGATCGCCGGCGGGGTCGACACCACCTCGGACGCTCCGATCGCCGTCAACGAGGATCTGCGCAACGTCCTGCTCAAGGTCAACCGCTCGAAGTCGAACGCGCAGCGCCTGAAGGCGCTGGCGGGTCTGCGGCCGCAGCAGATCGTGCCCGAGATCCCGCGCAACTCCGAGCCTCGCACCGGCCTGTCGATGGGCGAGCACGCCGCGATCATGGCCCGCGACTGGGGGCTGACCCGCGAGGAGCAGGACGAGCTCGCGGTCCAGAGCCACCACAACCTGGCCACCGCCTACGACACCGGCTTCCTCGACGATCTCGTTACGCCGTACCTCGGGCTCGAGCGCGATCAGAACCTCCGTCCCGACGCCAGCCTGGAAAAGCTGGCCCGGCTGCGCCCCGTATTCGGCGGCGCCGACGGGACGATGACCGCGGGCAACTCGACGCCCTTGAGTGACGGCGCCTCCGCCGTGCTGCTGGCCAGCGAGGAGTGGGCGGCCGAGCACGGCATCCCCGTCCAGGCGTACATCGTCGACGCCCAGACCGCCGCGGTCGACCATGTCCACAAGCGCGAGGGCCTGCTGATGGCGCCCGCCTACGCGATGCCCAAGATGCTCGCGCGCAACGAGGCCACGCTCCAGGACTTCGACTTCTACGAGATCCACGAGGCCTTCGCCTCTCAGGTGCTGTGCACGCTCAAGGCGTGGGAGGACCCGGTCTTCTGTCAGGAGCGCCTCGGGCTCGAGCAGCCGCTGGGCTCGATCGACCGCGGCAAGCTGAACATGCACGGTGGCTCGCTCGCCGCCGGCCACCCGTTCGGTGCCACCGGCGGGCGGATCGTCGCCGGCCTGGCCAAGATGCTGGGGGCCAAGGGCGAGGGAAGCCGCGGGCTGATTTCGATCTGCGCCGCCGGTGGCCTCGGCGTCGTCGCGATGATGGAGGCCGCATAACCATGGCCGATAGGTATTCCCAGCTGATCAACACCCCCGTCGGGAAGCTCGTCTCCAAGCAGGTCGGGCTGCCCCAGCCGACGAAGCTCGACCGCTACGAGCCCGGGCAACCGGTGATCGAGGGGCCGGTGCTGCTCGGCGCGGCCAAGAACTCGCGGCTGGTCGGAGCGATCGCCAAGGTGCTGAGCCTGGTCGATGCCGAGGTTCACACCCCGCTCGAGGATCCCGAGCGCAGCGCCGCCGCAGCCGCGGGACTTGACGCCGCCGTGTTCAACCCCGAGGAGCCGCCGGCCGAGCAGACGTTCAAGGCGCTCGTGTTCGACGCCAGCGGCATCGCCTCCAGCGAGGATCTCCGCGAGGCCTGGGCGTTCTTTCATTCAACCGTCCGCAAGGTGCGCAGCAGCGGGCGCGTGATCATTCTCGGCACCCCGCCTGAGGCGATCGAGCACCCGGCCCAGGCGATCGCCCAGCGCGCGCTCGAGGGCCTGGCGCGTTCGATCGGCAAGGAGGTCCGCCGCGGCTCAACCGCCCAGCTGATCTACGTCCAGCCAGGGGCGGAGGACCAGATCGAGTCGAGCCTGCGCTTCTTCCTCTCGCCCAAGTCGGCCTACGTCTCCGGGCAGGTCGTGCGGATCGGCTCCGGCGCGGCGGCGCTGAACGGTCGGGGCTTCGACTGGGAGCGGCCGCTGAGCGGCAAGGTCGCGCTCGTGACCGGCGCCTCGCGCGGGATCGGGGCGGCGATCGCCGAGGTGCTGGCCCGTGACGGCGCCCACGTGGTCGGCCTCGACGTCCCCGCCCAGACCGACGACCTGGCCGCGGTGACCACTGCGATCAACGGCTCGGCGCTGACCCTCGACATCACCGAGGCGAGCGCCCCGGGGCGGATCGCCGATCACCTGCTCGAGCACCACGGCGGCGTCGACGTCGTCGTCCACAACGCCGGGGTGACGCGCGACAAGACGCTCGGGCGGATGAGCGAGGAGTTGTGGGAGATGGTGATCGGGATCAACCTGACTGCCCCCCAGCGGATCGATCGCGAGCTGTTCGAGCGCGGGGCGGTGCGGGAAAACGGACGCATCGTGTGCGTCTCGTCGATCAGCGGCATCGCCGGCAACGCCGGCCAGACGAACTACTCGACCTCGAAGGCGGGGGTGATCGGGCTCGTCCACGCGTGGGCTCCGGCGCTGGCCGAGCGCGGGGTGACCATCAACGCCGTCGCCCCGGGGTTCATCGAGACGCAGATGACGGCGGCCATGCCGATCGCCACCCGCGAGGCGGGTCGGCGCATGAACAGCCTCGCCCAGGGCGGCCTGCCCCGTCGACGTGGCCGAGACGATTGCCTGGTTCGCCAGCCCAGCCTCGGCCGGGGTGACCGGCAACGTCGTCCGGGTCTGCGGCCAATCGTTGATCGGAGCCTGAGCGGTGGCCGTCAAAGAGCTCCAATCACCCCCCGGCCGGCTGACTTTGTTCGGCCGGGCCGCGGCCGGCGCTATCCCCGGGGCCTCGAAGGTCCCCTTCCTCGGCGTTCCCGGCGGCGGCAAGGAGATGCCCGACCTGACGCTGGTGATGAACGACGTGGCGATCGACCGCGATCGCCTGGCCCAATACGTGCGCGTGTGCGGCTTCGACCTCCGCGAGACGCTGCCCGCGACCTACCCCCACATCCTCGCCTTCCCGCTTCATCTGTCGCTGATGACCGACTCGCGCTTCCCGTTCGGAGCCATCGGGCTGGTTCACATCTACAACAAGATCACCCAGCACCGACCGATCGACGTGACCGAGAAACTGTCGCTGAAGGTGTGGGCGACGCCGCTCGAGCCCCATCCGCGCGGCCGCCAGTTCTCACTCATCACCGAAGCTCGCATTGGCGACGAGCTCGTCTGGGAAGACGTCTCGACCAACCTCCGCCGTGGGTCGGGGGCGGACGAGAAAGCGAGCGGCCCGAAGGTCCCGAGTGCCGAGGACCTGCAACCCGGCGCCACCTGGACGCTGCCAGGCGACCTCGGCCGTCGCTACGGCTCGGTGTCAGGCGACCTGAACCCGATTCACATGCACTCGCTGAGCGCGCGGCTGTTCGGTTTCCCCTCGGCCATCGCCCACGGGATGTGGACCAAGGCGCGCTGCCTGGCCGCGCTCGAGCCTGAGCTGCCCCCGGCGTTCACGGTCGAAGCCGCCTTCAAGCGCCCGATCCTCCTCCCGGCCAAGGTTCAGTTCGCCGAGGGCGAGGGCCGCTTCGGAGTGCGCGACGCCAAGAAGGAGACGCCGCACCTCGACGGGGCGATCAGCTCCGGTCGTTGAGGCTTTCGTCGGCCAGCTCGTCGAACAGGCCGGCGATCCGCTCGAGCACGGTCGTGGCGATCGACAACTCGCGATCGGAGAACTCGCTCAGCGCCGCCTGCCAGCGCGGCTCGTAGCGGGCCCGGCGCTGCTCGAGCAGGGCGCGCCCGCGGTCGGTAAGCGAGGTGAGAACGACGCGGCGGTCCTGCTCGGAGCGGGCACGCCTGACGTACCCGGCTACCGCCAGCGACTCGAGCATCCCGGCGGCGCTGGCCGGCGAGACATCGGCCAGCAGCGCCAGCTCGTGCAGCGGCATGTCGTCCTGGGCGAGCAAGCCGAAGAGCAGGCTGTACTGGGAGTTCGACAGCTCCCCGCGGCAATGGGTTTCGCGCCCCCGCAGCCGCCGCGCCGCGGCCACCGCGTGCTTGAACGCGTGACCGATGAGGTCGGTGACCTCGGTGCGGCTGCGGGTCGCGGTCACGCCGCGATCGCCTCCGCCAGCGTCTCCTGATCAAGCTTGGCCCGATTGGCCTGTCGCGCCGCCCGCTCGGCCCGGACCAGGATGATGCAGGGCACGATCGCCGCCGCGGTCAACCCGGCCGACACCCAGAACGCGGTGCCGTAGGCCGAGGCCGCGCCAGAAAGCGTGTGCACGCCGGTCAGCGCGCGCTGGAGCACGACTGCCAGCACGGCGGTGCCGATCGACCCGCCGACGCGCTGTAAGACGTTCATCTGGGGCGTGGCGTCGGCGAGCTCCGAGCGCTGCAGCGAAGCGAACGCCGCCGCCATGGCCGGCATGAAGGCCAGCCCGATTCCCATCCCGCGAAGGAACATCCAGACCGCCAACGAGGGGATCGAGGTGTGCACCCCGACGAACGCGAACGGGATCGTCGCGGCCGTGGTCAGCAGGACTCCGAGCAGGGCGAGCGGTCCGCCGCCGAAGCGGTCGGTGAGGCGGCCGGCGATCGGCATCATGATCGCTGCCCCCAGGCCCTGGGGCGCGGTCAGCAGACCGGTCGTGAGCACGCTCTCGTGCCGGATGTCCTGCCAGTACAGGGGGAGGAGGATCATCCCGCCGAACAGCGCCGCGCCCAGGCAGAACATGGCGATCGAGGCCGAGGAGAAGGTGGGCCGCTTGTACAGGCGGAGGTTGAGCAGCGGCCGGGGGACGTGCAGCGCGTGGACCGCGAAGGCCGCGATCAGCGCCAGCCCGAGCACGATCGGGAGGATCACGTGGATGAAGCCGAACGAGCCCGTGGTTCCCACCTCGGCCAGGCCGTAGGTGACCAGCGGCAGTCCGGTCGCCATCAAGGCCAGGCCGGGGAAGTCGAGCGGTTCGGTGGCCTCGCGGTGGGGCTTGGGCAGGATCCGCAGCGCGGCCACCACGGCGACCACGCAGATGGGGACGTTGATGAAGAAGATCCAGCGCCAGCTGGCGCTGTCCAGGATCAGACCGCCCAGGGTCGGACCGAGGATCGGGGCCAGCATGGCCGGTACGGCGACGATGCTCATCACCCGGCCCATTCGCTTGGGTCCTGCCGCCTCGGCCATCATCAGCTGGCCGATGGGCAGGATCATGCCGCCGCCGGCGCCCTGGAGCACGCGGAACAGGATCAGCTGGGTGGTGTCGCTGGCCAGCCCGCACAGGGCCGAGCCGCTGGTGAACAGGATCAGCGAGGTCAGATACACCCACTTGGCCCCGAACCGCTTGGCCGCCCAGCCGCTGACCGGGATCACCGCGGCCAGCGAGAGCATGTAGCCGGTCACCACCCACTGGATCTCGGCGATCGAGGAGTGAAGTTCGCGGCTGAGCGTGGCCAGCGCGACGTTTACGATCGTCGTGTCGAGGATCGACATGATCGACCCGACGATCACGACCGCGCTGATCTCCCAGACGTAGCGTTCGATCCTGTCGTTCATAAGGTACCTAAATGTTAGGTACCGAAGGAATTGGTGTCAAGGAAAGGGTGCGGGGGGCCGCATGCGGCCCCCCGGGGGTCGGCGCATGCGCCGACCCCGGACCGGGCGCATGCGCCCGGTCCCCACTATCTTCATTAGGAATGACGACCTTTTCCGACCTCGGCCTCGAGCCCGACCTCCTCCAGGCGCTCCATGACGTCGGGTACGAGTCCCCAACTCCGATTCAGGAGGAGGCGATCCCGCCGCTCCTGAACGGCGCCGACGTGATCGGTCAGGCGCAGACGGGCTCGGGTAAGACGGCCGCGTTCGGGTTGCCCATGCTCCAGTACGTCGATCCGAGCGAGCAAGAGGTGCAGGGACTGGTCCTGACCCCGACGCGCGAGCTCTGCATCCAGGTCACACAGGCGCTGCGCGCGTACGGGAAGCGCAAGGGAGTCGATGTCGTGGCGGTGTTCGGTGGCGCGCCGATTCGCTCCCAGCAGGCCCAGCTCCGGGCCGGCGGGCACATCGTGGTCGGCACGGTGGGACGGGTCAAGGATCTGATCTCACGCCACTCCCTGCTGCTGCACTCGTGCCGGTTCGTGGTCCTCGACGAGGCGGACGAGATGCTTGACCTTGGCTTTCTCGAGGATGTGGAACGGATCCTCTCGCTCACTCCCTCGAGCCGGCAGACGGCGCTCTTCTCGGCCACGATGCCGCCCGAGATCCGGCGGCTGGCCGACCAGTACCTGTATGACCCGGTGCTGATCAAGGTCAAGACCGCGACGCTGACCGTCGACACCGTCGAGCAGTTCGCGCTCGAGGTCAAGCCGCGCGAGAAGGCCGACCGGCTGGTCGAGGTGGTGCAGGCCGAGCGGCCCGAGCAGGCGATCGTGTTCGTGCGCACCAAGATCCGCTGCGACCAGCTCTACCGGACGCTGCGCGACCGCGGGATGAACGTCAAGGCGCTGCACGGCGACATGACCCAGGGCGCGCGCGACGGGGTGATGATCTCGTTCAAGGACGGCCGGCTGCCGCTGCTCGTGGCCACCGACGTGGCCGCGCGCGGGCTGGATATCGTCGGCATCTCGCACATCATCAATTTCGACGTGCCGACCTCCCCGGACGTGTACGTGCACCGGATCGGGCGGACCGGACGAGTCGGGCGCTCGGGCCGCGCCATCACCTTCTACGAGCCTCGCCAGCAGCGCGACATCCAGGCGATCGAGCGCCACGCCGGGGTCAAGCTGGCGCCGTGGGTCGAGGATGCCCACGTCGCGCCGACCGCGGTCACGGCGAAGCCGCGCCGGCACTCCAAGCCCCATGTCCCGCTCGACGGCGACGGCGAGGCGCGCAAGCTCATCGTCTCGGCCGGCCGGGCCGCGGGACTAGAGCCCTCCGACATCATCCACGCCATCACCGCCGCCACCGGCCTTGACGGCGAATCGGTTCGCAACGTGCGCGTGCTCGAGCGCTTCACCCTGCTCGAGGTGCCGGCCTCCGCGGCCGATCGCGTGGTGGCCGAGGTCAGCGGCACGACGCTGGGTGGGGAACCGCTGCGGCTCGAGCTCGCTCGCTAGGCTCCGACCGCATGAGCACAGCCAATATGAACACCAGCCACGGGACGATCGCGCTCGAGCTATTCGACGCGGACGCCCCCAAGACGGTCGAGAACTTCCGCAAGCTGGCCTCGGACGGGTTCTACGACGGGATCATCTTTCACCGCGTGATCCCCGACTTCATGATCCAGGGCGGCTGTCCGCAGGGAACGGGCACCGGCGGTCCGGGCTACAAGTTCGAGGACGAGATCAATCCACACAAGGTGGTGCGCGGCGCGTTGGCCATGGCCAACGCCGGGCCGAACACCAACGGCTCGCAGTTCTTCATCGTCACCGCCGACAGCGCCCCCTGGCTCGACGGCAAGCACACCGTGTTCGGCCAGGTGACGGGTGGGATGGACGCAGTTGACGCGATCGAGGGTCTGCCGACGGGCGACATGGATCGCCCGCTCGAGCCGCCCGTAATCGAGTCGATCGAGCTCGACCCAGCCTGACCGTCCGCAGCGGCCAGCTTCGCGCGCGCGGGTTGCGACACCCGGGCAGCGCTCTGGGCGCTAGCGTGGGCGGGCGATGAGCGGGGATTCGCACTTCTGGCATCCGTTTGCCGACATGGGTGCCGTCCGCCAGGCCGAGCTCGTGATCGAGCGTGGCGAGGACGTCTGGGTGTGGGACATTGACGGCCGGCGCTACCTCGACGCCACCGCCAGCCTGTGGTACGCCAACGTCGGCCACGGCCGGCGTGAGATCGCCGAGGCGGTCGCGGGGCAGATGGCCCAACTCGAGGCCTATTCCGGCTTCGCCGACTTCGCCAACCGCCCGGCGCTCGAGCTGACCGATCGCCTGGCCGAGCTGGCCCCGATGCCGGCGCGGATCTTCCTCGGCTCGGGCGGCGGCGACGGGATCGACACGGCGGCCAAGATCGCCCGCCGCTACTTGGTACGAGCAGGGATCTCCGGAGCGGACGGTGCTGATCAGCCGGACCGCCGGCTATCACGGCACGCACGGGTTCGGCACCGCGCTGGCGGGGATCCCGGCCAACCGCGAAGGGTTCGATCCCGAGGAGGAGACGATTCAGGTCGTGCACGACTCGCTCGAGGCCCTTCATTCGGCGGTATCGGACGTCGGGGCGGAGCGGGTCGCGGCCGTGTTCGTCGAGCCGGTGATCGGGGCGGGTGGGGTGTACCCGCCGGTCGAGGGCTACATCGAGGGGGTCTTCGAACTCTGCCGGGAGACCGGGATCCTGTTTGTGGTCGACTCGGTGATCTGCGGGTTCGGGCGGCTCGGCACGTGGTTCGGAATCGAGCGCTGGGGCGTCGACCCGGACATGATCGTCTTCGCCAAGGGCGTGACCAGCGGCTACTTGCCTCTGGGCGGCGTGGTCGTGTCGGATCGCATCGCCGAGCCGTTCTGGCGCTCGGCGGGAGGTCCCGTCTTGAGGCATGGACCCACTTATGCCGGTCACGCCACCTGCTGCGCCGCTGCGCTGGCCAACCTCGCCTTGCTCGAGCGCGACGGGTTGCTCGAGCGCGGGCGCGCGAACGAGCAGGCTCTGCTCGACGCGCTCCGGCCGCTGCTCGACCGCGACGAGGTGTCAGAGATCCGCGGCGGTGTCGGGATGATGGCCGCGGTCGGACTGAGCGACGACCTGCTCGAGGACGATCCGGGCGCGGTCGCGCGGGTGGTGTCCGGCGCCCGCGAGGCGGGAGTGCTGGTGCGGCCCCTGGGGCGGGCGATCGGCCTCTCCCCGCCGCTGACCGCCGAGCCCGAGCATTTCGCGATGGCCGCGGAGGCGATCGAGCACGGGCTGGCGGCCGTGGGCGCCGGACAGCCCAGCGCGCGCTAGCACCGAATCCGCGTGTTCGCCCTCGCCCTGGCCCTCAGCTCGTCGCTGTGCTGGGGCGTAGCGGATTTCGTCGGCGGGATCCAGTCCCGCCGGCTGCCGGTCCTCCAGGTCGTGCTGGTCAGTCAGGCGGTCGGGCTTGTCTGGGTGATCGTCGCGCTCCTCATCTACGGCAGCGGCCCGCCCGACTACGTGCGGATGCTGCCGGCGATCGGCGGCGGCGTGGCCGGGATCGTGGCCCTCGCCGCGTTCTACCGGGCACTCGCCATCGGGACGATGAGCATCGTCGCGCCGATCTCGGCCACCGGGGTGGCCGTGCCGGTGATCGTCGGGATCGCCGGCGGCGACAGGCCGGCCGCCCTCCAGGTGGCAGGAATCGTCGCGGCGGTCGCCGGGGTCGTTCTGGCCAGCCGGGAGTCCGACGCCCCCGGCGGCCCCGAGCGGCCGATCACCCGCGAGACGCTGGCCCTATCCCTGCTGGCGGCGCTCGGCTTCGGCACTTTCTTCGTCGGGCTGCGCGCGAGCGCTCGAGCCGATGTCCTCTGGGCGCTCTTCGCCTCGCGGGGAGCGGCAGTCGCCGCGCTGGGCGGGGCGGTCCTCGCGCTCCATAGCTACCAGCGGGTGGGAGTGACACGGCTGAGGCCGCTCGCGGTGATGGGCACGCTGGACGTCGCCGCCAACGGCCTGTTCGCCGTGGCCACCCGCCACGGCCTGCTGAGCATCGTCGCCGTGGCCGGCTCGCTCTACCCGGTGGCCACCGTGGTCCTCGCGCGCGTGGTGCTGGGGGAGCGAGTGCGGCGCATCCAGGAGCTGGGGATCGTCGCGGCGCTCGCGGGGGTGCTGATGATCGCGGCCGGCTAGTCCCGGAGGATGATCGCGGCCGGCTAGCCCTTCAGCGGTACGCCCAGCAGCTCCTCGAGCTGGGCGATCGTTTGCTCGGCGTCTGTGTGATGAACCGTGGCCATCCCGAGCTTTTCGGCGGGCTCGAGGTTGAACGGGAGGTCGTCGACGAACACGCAGCGCTCCGGCGCGAGGCCGATCCGCTCCGCGCCCATCTCGTAGATCTCCGGCGCCGGCTTGCGGATTCCGATATCGCCGGAGATCACGACGCCGTCGAAAAGCTCGCCCAGCGCCGCGCGGTCATAGCGACGCGTTCCCCACGAGTTGGAGATCAGGCCGGTCTTGATGTCCTGCTCGTGGGCCCTGCGGACCGCGTTGACCATCGGCTGATCCGGGCCCGAGCCCGCGAACATCCGGTCGATCAGCCCGGTGGGCTTGACGCCCAACATGGCCGCGAACTGCGGCTCGAACTCCTCTTCGGGCAGCTTGCCCGTCTCCAGATCGATGAGCAGCTGGCGGCATGCCCGGTCCTCGCGGAAGCGGCGGAACACCTCGTCGCCCGGGATGCCTTCCTGCTCGCAGAAGGCGCGGAACGAGTCGAACAGGTTGGTGGTGAGGACCCCGCCGTAGTCGACCAGCAACCCGGCGTAGTGGCCGTTCTCAGAAGCCATCGCGGGTGACTTTAAGAGCCCGTTTGGCCAGCTCCGCCACCCCTTCGCCGAACGTCTTCAGATAGGGGTCGTCGGTCGAGCCCTCGACGGCGCGCTTGTAGTTGCCCTCCATGAACACGACCGCCTTCCACAGCGCCAGCGTCACGTACCAGTCGAGCGCGTGCATGGAGCGCCCCGCTTTTTGCTCGTAGCGCTGGATCAGCTCCTGTCGGGTCGGAAAGCCCTCGCGGGTCGTGACGTTCTGGAGGTTGAACCGGCCGATCTCATCGTCGGGCTGAGTCCAGTGGATCATCATGTAGCCCACGTCCGCGAGCGGATCGCCGATCGTGGCCATCTCCCAGTCGAAGATCGCGATCAGCTCGGCCGGCGGCTGGGGGGCGAACATCGTGTTGCCGAGCCGGTAATCGCCGTGGACCACGGTGGCCGGGGGCGACTCCGGCAGGTTGTCCCGAAGCCAGGCTCCGACCTGCTCGACCTCGGGCAGCTCGCGCGTGCGGTTGTGCTCCCACAGGCCGGTGAAGCGCTTGAGTTGCCGCTCCAGGTAGCCGCTCGGCTTCCCGAAGCCTTCCAGCCCGATCGTCGTCCAGTCGACGGCGTGGAGCTCGACCAGCGCGTCGATCAGCTCGTCCGCGATGCGCGCCCGCTGCTCGGGGTTGTCCAGCGGACCCGGGATCTCGCTGGTGATCACCTCACCTTCCACCTTCTCCATCACATAGAACGGGGCTCCGATGAGCGCCGGGTCGTCTGAGACCGCGAGCACCTTGGGGACGCGCACGGGTGTGTGTTCGAGCGCCTTCAGCAGCCGTGCCTCTCGCAGGACGTCGTGGGCACTCGGCGGAAGCGGGCCGCGGGGCGGGCGGCGGACGACCACGCCGGTGGAGAGTGAGAAGGTGACGCACGAGTGACCCTCGCCGATGGGAGCGGCGTCGAGGTTTTGTGGCGCGTCGAGGTTGCTGGCTTCGAGGAAATCACGCAGTGGCCCGAGCACCAACAGCGGCTCACGGGCGTTGGCGGCAGCCTCCTCGTGGGTCTTGACTACATCGTCGGGCGCGAGCGTGGTGGCCATCGTGGCCGCGGAGGCTATCGGGCGGCCGCGGCTAACCTCGATCTTGAACATGCCCGAGCTCCCCGAAGTTGAGATCACCGCACGGCTGATCGGCCGGTCGGTGGCCGGCGCGACGGTGCAGTCCGCGCTCGCCCCGGGCATCAACGCACTGAAGACTTACGACCCGCCGTTGGGCGCTCTCGAGGGCCGGACGATTAACGGCATCGGCCGCCGCGGCAAGCTGTTCCTCCTCGAACTCGACGGCGACCTCACCGTGCTGATCCACCTGATGTCAGCCGGCCGGCTCCAGCTGTTCGATACCCGGGCCTCGCTGCGCGACCGCACCTCGCGGTTGTTGTTCCGGCTGAACGACGGACGCGAGCTGCGGCTGCGCGAGTTCGGGACGAAGCAACGGGCGTGGGCGAAGGTGCTGCGCTCGCCCGAGGTGGCCGACGAAGAGACGCTGGCCGCGCTCGGCCCCGACGCCTGGCCCGACCCGCCGCCCCTGCGGGACCTCCTCGACCAGCCGCGGCCGCTCTACGCCCTGCTGCGTGACCAGCACGTGATCGCCGGGATCGGCCGCTCCTGGGTCGACGAGATCCTCCACACCGCCCAGCTCTCTCCGTTCAAGCGAGGCAACGACCTCGACCCGGACGAGGCCGACCGCCTCCGAGAGGCGGTGGTGTCCCGGCTCGGCGATGCGATCGCCCACTACGAGCAGACGATCGCCCTCCCCATCCCCGACAAGCTGCCGATGCCGCTCACCGTCCACCGGCGCAACGGCGAGCCCTGCCCCCGCTGCGGCGATCGCCTCGAGGCGGTGTTCTATGAGGACTACGTGATGTGTTACTGCCCCACCTGCCAGACCGACGGCAAGCTGATGAAGGACCGGCGGCTGTCGCGGTTGTTGAAGTAGCACACGGTTTTCCTGACCGTCACTCGCGATGAACCGGATATTGGCGCGGGGCTCGGGGGTATGCCTGAAACAGTCCAAGGTAGGAGGAAGAGCGAATGGCATCGGACCGGGAGAGCCGTTACCGGCAGGCTGCTGAAGACGCCCTTCAGCAGCTCGACTGGTGCATCGGTTACCTGCACGGAATCCGCAAGGGCGGGATTTCCAAGTCACTTGCGCGGAATCGCACCCAGATCAAGCGGAACCTGATGAAAGAGGCGACCTCACCGCTGCCCACGGAGCAGACGACCGAGGCCTGAGCCGCGGGCAGCGGATTGCCGCGCCAGACTCCGGAGATTGGAGGCCAAGATGAAGTACCGCATGCGGTACGCCTACTACGACCTGGGCGAGCAGGAGGAAGGGAACACCGTCGCGGTCCGGCTGCACGGAACGCCCGCGAACGTGATCCTCGTCGACCCACAGAACTTTGCCCGCTATCGGGCGGGTGAGCCGTTCGCCTACGAGGGCGGCATTTCCCGCCGCTCCCCGGTCCAGCTTCCGATCCCGCACGACGGCCACTGGTACGTGGTGCTCGACCTGGGCGGCCGCGCCGGCCGGGTCAGAGGTGCGGTCAGCGTGGTTGACCGCGACGGCTCACCGGTGCAGATCGGTGCCGAAGCCGGACTCGTCGAGGAGCCGGAAGCGACGGAAGCGGCCCGGCAGTAGCCGGCGCCTGACTCAAAACTTCATGTGCGGATCGACGAATACGTCGTCGATCAGCCACGTGGCGCTCTTTGGCGCGGTGAACTGGTAGCGGATCCAGGTCGCGCCGCGCCCCAGCTTCAACAGGCCCTGGGAGAGCGAGATCTTCCGCGTCGGGCTCCACGACTCGAGCTTGGGCACACGCCCGACGGTCTTCGTCGCGTGGCTGACGGCGGTCTTGCCGTGGCGATGCACCCACTTCGTCACCACGCTCGCGCCGCCGGTGAACTGCCAGCCGGACCCGCCGTTCACGAATCCGCCATTGGGAATGAGGAAGTAGGAGGCGTTATCCCCGAACGCGGCGAACGGATGGTGCAGTGACTCACCGGTGCAACCGGGCGTCTTCGCCAAGGCCGGGGGAGCGACGGCTGTACCCAAGGCCGCTACGGCGCTCAGCGCGATCGCGGCATGGCGCGATCTGTCCTTCCATGAACCCATCGGCGTGACTCCCTTCCCGCAAACTCGACTCGGCTGAGATCGGTCAGCTCCGCCGTGTCTGAAGGGCCAGGGTCAGATCTGGACGAAACGTTGGCGTACCACGGCTAGGATGCTGGGCGTGCTCGACGTAGGCGATCCAGCACCCGACTTCACCCTGCCCGACCAGGAGGGAGAGCAGGTGACGCTGTCCGACTTCCGGGGGCAGACGGTCGTTGTGTACTTCTATCCCAAGGCGGACACGCCGGGCTGCACCACCCAGGCGTGTGGCATCCGCGACCATCGGGCCGACTACTCGAGTGCGGGCGCGGTCGTGCTGGGGATCTCACCCGACCCGGTGAAGCGAATCGCCGCCTTCGACGAGAAGTACGGGCTCGGCTTCCCCCTCCTCGGCGACGAGGACCACTCGGTGGCTGAGGCCTACGGGGTGTGGGTCGAGAAGTCGATGTACGGGCGCAAGTACATGGGGATGGAGCGCTCGACCTTCGTGATCGGACCCGAGGGACTCGTGCAGCAGGTCTTCCGCCGCGTCAAGCCCGGCGAGCACGACGGGCTCGTTCTCGGCGCGCTGGCCGGGTCCTAGAGCCCGCCCGGCGCTGGGCGGCCGCCACCGGCCCGCCTACGAAAGCCCCTCGCGCGCCTCGCGCACGAGGGTTACGGCCTCGGGGAAGACCGTGGCCATGACCGAGCGCAGCTGCTCCGCCTGCTGCTCGGTCGTCCCTTGAATGTTCATGCGGTTCATCGCCGCGACGGTGAGGTCGACCGCGAGCTTGATCGCGTTGTCGGCCCAGGCGAGCCGCTGGGCGCCCTGCATCTGCTCGGCGAATTCCCCGAGCCGGCGCTGCAGGTCGTCCGGGTCGCCGAACAGGCCGCCGAAGCCACTTCCTTCCATGCAGTCAATGGTACTCCCGCGCGCCGGGGGCGCCATGAGACGCCTCGGACTCCGGCTCATCAACTGCCCTGGCCAGCACGGCGACGGTCCCGCCGCGGCCGGCCAATCCCGCCACCAGCTCCAAGGCCGCCGCGAGCGGAGCCAGCACCAGGCCCGCGAGCGTGATCGGCAGATCGCGCGAGCGCACCGGGGCGTTTCGCTTCAGGAGGTTGTAGAGGTACGACGGCTGCCGGGTGAACCGGTTGACCAGCGACTGCCACATCCCGAACGGGTTGTGCTCGCCCAGCACGTGCTCGGTCCCCACGACCTCGAAGCCCGAGCGGGACAACAGCGCGCGAAGGCCGGCCGCCGTGAAGTGCACACGATGGCGCGGAACGTCGAGGTGGTACCAGCGCTCGCCGCCAATCCGGGCCTGGAGGCTGGCGAGGTTGGGCGTGCCGACGAGCAGCCCGCCCCCGGGCGCCAGCCACGAGCGGATACGAGCCAGCGCGGCGCCCGGGTCATCGAGGTGCTCGAGCACGTGCCACACCGTCACCACATCGACGGAGCCCGGATCGACACGAGCGCTCTCCACATCCGCGCGCGCCACCGACGCCCCCATCGCCAAAGCGGCCTCGACCCCCCGCGCAGACGGCTCGATCCCCAACGCGTCGTAGCCCGCCCGCGCCGCCGAGCGGACGAACCGGCCTCGCCCAGCGCCGACGTCCAACAACCGACCCGGCGGAGCCACGAGCGAGCGCACCATGCGCAGCCGCTGACGATCGAAGGCCTCGAGCACCGGCCGGGCCAGCCGATAGAGCCGCGGCACGCCGGGTTGGTAGGCCCCGGTTTCGTGGAGCTCCACTAAGGCCTCCCCGACCGTCGCCGCGGTTCCGCAGCGAAGGCAGCGCCGGAGGGCAAAGCGGCGCTCGCCCGCCGCCGGCTCCGAGGAGGGGACCGAACGCCAGTCGGTCAGCTGTCCGCCGCAGGCCGGGCACGGTTGCACGGGCGGACCGTACACGCGACCCGCGGCTAGCATTGCTCACCCCGTGGAAGCTCAGACCCTAAGCACCAAGGATCAGCTCGCCTACGAGGCTCGGGTCCGCTTGCGCCAAGCGATCGTGGCCGGCGTCGCGGCCCTGCTGCTCGTGGCCGCCGCCGTCGTCTCGGTGATCGGCCCGCAGGCCACGGTCTCCGAGCTGACCGTGCAGCTGCTCAACATCAACAAGCGCTTCCCGCTCGATCTGATCGGGGCCATGCTTCAGGCCATGGGCGTGCTGGCGCTGGTGTGGACGCTCGTGTTCCTCTACGACATCGCCCGGGCGCGGCGGCCCGAGATGGCCACGGCCACGCGGGCCATCGTGATCGTGGCCGGGATCGTCTCGGCGATCGGGACCGTGGTCTACGCCGTACTGCTGGCGGTCAAGTCGCACCAGTTCGCGACCCACGGAACCCAGACCTACGAGCAGGCCCACCACCTGACGAGCAGCGCCGCCTTGCCACTCCTCTCGACGGTCAACCTCGCAGCCCAGTTCGGCCTCGAGATCTGCCTGATCCTGATCGCCCTCAACGCCATGCGCGTCGGGCTGCTGACCCGGTTCATGGGCTACACCGGAATGGTGGTCGGGATCGCCGGGATGCTGCTGTTCGGCTCGGCTCCGGCGGCCGCGGTCGAGGTGTTCTGGATAGGCGCCCTGGCCTACCAGTTCGCCGGCCGCTGGCCGGGCGAGGAACCCCCGGCGTGGCGGACTGGGCGGGCGGAGCCGTGGCCGACCAGCCGCGAGATCCGCGAGCAGAAGCTCGAGGCGGCGGGCAAGGGCACCCGGGTCAAGCCCGCGTCCCAGCCGGCCCCGCAGGCGGCCGGAGCCCCGGCCGCGGTCCCCACCCGGACGCGCTCCGCGACCCCGAAGCGCAAGCGCAAGCGTCGTCACTAGGCAGGGGGGCTCTGCCTCGCGGGGCGGCGTCGGGGGCGCTGTGTATCGCCGCTTGCAAGCCCGCTCTCAGCCCCGTCGGACATGCGTCCGCGTCCCTGTAGCGGTCCCGAGGCGGTGCCGATGCGGTACGCGCACAGCGGGCGGCGTGCTCGTCTGTGCGGCTGCCCCCAAACATGTCTCCCCTCGTTACCCAACCCGCAACCAGCGCCCTCTCTGGCGATGCCTGTCGCCTGAGCCGCCCTCGGCGCTGCGGCGGGTAGCGCCCCGGCCGAGACTGCCTCGGCCCCCGTGCTCTAAGCCGGGGGCCGAGGTTGCGGGGCCTCCCGGCGGTGGCCGTTCATCGCGGATCTCGACCGTTCGCGGTGCCCCAGCAGCCGTTCGGCGATCTGGGCGTTGCCCTCCCATCCGGTGCGGTTCACCGTTACCGCCGACTCGTCAACAATCGAGTAGGAGGCATAGATGGAAGCTGCTCGTGTTCCTGGACCTGGCGGGGTTGGCCCAGGCGGCCGCGAGGCGGATGTTGCCCCGGCGCCGGATCCCACCGGGGGACGGACGGCCGGTCTCTGGGCCCCGGCTGATCCGGGACCGCTGGGTCTGGCCGGGTTTGCCGGCACCACGTTCGTGCTCAGCATGGTCAACTCCGGACTGGTGGGGACCCATCTCCTGCCGGGTGGCGGCCTGCTGCCGATGATCGCGGCGCTTGCGCTGGCCTACGGCGGGATCGCCCAGCTCGTGGCCGGGATCTGGGAGTTCCGCACCGGTAACACGTTCGGGGCGGTGGCGTTCTGCTCCTTCGGAGCGTTCTGGATCTCCTTCTTCTTCATCGTGCAGTCCGTGGGCAAGAATGCCCCGACCGAGGTGTTCAGCGGGCTCGGCCTGTACCTGTGGATGTGGGGGATCTTCACTGCCTACATGTTCATCGCCTCGCTGAGGACCACCGGCGCCATCGCGCTCGTGTTCCTGCTGCTGGCGATCACGTTCATCATCCTGGGCATCGGGAACTCCTCGCTGGCCGGGACGCACAGCGTGATCAACGGAACGATCAAGCTGGGCGGGTACTTCGGGATCGCCACGGCGATCGCGGCTTGGTACGCGTCGTTCGCCGCGGTGCTCAACTCGACCTTCGGTCGGGTCATGGCCCCGGTATTCCCGCTCCGGAGGGTCTGACAGTAGGGCTGTACCGGCGAGAGCTTCTCCGGTAGAACTAGCACCGAAGAAATCGCCGCACTCTGCAGGGTTGTGGCGCCGGCAGCTTCGCCGGCGCCACAGCGTGCAGTGTCGACGCCACGGCAATGGAGAAGGAGAGGGCGTAGATGTCAGACACGGCCCAGACGAAGTCCGAGGAAGAGGTCGAGTATTCCGAGGACAAGATCGCCGTCCACTGGCGCGAGGAGGAGTACGTCGAGCCTCCGGAGGAGTTCACCGAGCAGGCCAACGCCAACGACAAGGACATCCTCGAGCGCTTCGCGCCGGAGAACTTCCCGGACTCGTTCGTCGAATACGCCGAGCTGCTCGACTGGGACAAGAAGTGGGATGAGATCGTCGACACGAGCAACCCGCCGTTCTTCAAGTGGTGGGTCGGCGGCAAGCTGAACGCATCGGTCAATTGCGTCGACCGCCACCTCGAGTCACGCGGCGATAAGAACGCGATCATCTGGGTCCCCGAGCTGGAAGAGGACGAGACCCAGGAGATCACCTACAAGGAGCTTCACAAGCGGGTCAACGAGTTCGCGGCGCTGCTCAAGGACTTCTGCGGCGTCAAGCCGCAGGACCGGGTGACCTTCCACATGCCGATGGTCCCCGACCTGCCGGTGGCGATGCTCGCCTGCGCGCGGCTCGGCGTGATCCACTCGCAGGTGTTCGGCGGCTTCAGCGGCACCGCCTGCGGCCAGCGGATGGCCGACGCCAAGAGCACGATCCTCATCACGATGGACGGCTACTACCGCAACGGCGACCTGATCGATCACAAGATCAAGGCCGATGACGCGGTCGAGGCGGCCAAGAAAGAGGGCAGCGAGATCGAGAAGATCCTCGTCTTCCGGCGCAAGCCCGGCGAGTACCACTCTGAGTCGGAGATGGTGGAGGGTCGTGACTACTTCGTCGACGAGCTGCTCAAGGACTACGAGGGCCAGGAGGTCGAGCCCGAGTCGATGAAGGCCGAGGACACGCTGTTCCTCATGTACACGAGCGGGACGACCGGTCGGCCGAAGGGTGCCCAGCACTCGATCGGCGGCTACCTCAGCTACGTCGCCGGGACGTCCAAGTACTACCAGGACATCCATCCCGACGACACTTACTGGTGTTTCGCCGACATCGGCTGGATCACCGGGCACTCCTACATCGTCTACGGGCCGCTGGCCCTGGGGACGACCACCGTCATGTACGAGGGCGTACCGACCTACCCGGATCCGGGCCGGCCATGGCGGATCGCCGAGAAGCTCGGCGTGGACATCTTCCACACCGCCCCGACGACGATCCGGATGCTGCGCAAGGTCGGCCCGGACGAGCCCGAGAAGTACGACTTCCACTTCAAGACCATGACCACCGTGGGTGAGCCGATCGAGCCCGACGTGTGGCGCTGGTACTGGAAGGTCGTGGGCAAGGGCAAGGCGGCGATCACCGACACCTGGTGGATGACCGAGACGGGCGGCTTCCTGGGCTCGACGCTGCCCTTCCTGCAGCCGATGAAGCCGGGCAGCTGCGGACCGGCGGCTCTGGGAATCCAGCTGGTGATCCTCGACGAGAACGGCGAAGAGGTGCCCAAGGGCTCCGGCAAGGCCGGGTACATCTGCGTTCGCAATCCGTGGCCGGGCCGGATGCTGACCGTGTGGGGCCAGGACGAGCGCTTCATCGACACCTACTACAAGCGGTTCAACAAGGACTCGAACAGCAAGGACTGGCAGGACTGGCCGTTCATGTGCGGCGACGGCGCGCAGCAGTCAGAGGACGGCTACTACCGCATCCTCGGCCGGATCGACGACGTGATCAACGTCGCCGGACACCGGCTCGGAACCAAGGAGCTCGAGTCCGCGGCGATCGAGGTCGACGGAGGTGGCCGAGGCGGCCGCCGTCCCGGTGGTCGACGAGGAGCGCGGCAAGGTGGTCGAGATGTACATCGCGCTCAAGCCCGGCCACGACGGGGACGAGGACATCGCGAAGAAGGTGTCCCAGCAGATCGAGAAGGACATCGGCAAGATCGCCCGGCCCAAGAACGTCTGGATCGTGCCCGACATGCCGAAGACCCGGAGCGGCAAGATCATGCGTCGCGTGATCGCCGCGATCTCGAACAACGCCGACACCGGCGACGTCTCGACGTTGGCCAACCCCGAGGTGGTCGAGGAAATCAAGAAGCAGGTCCAGGGAGCCAAGAAGGAGCGCGGCGAGGATCAGCAGGAGCTGTCCGAGAAGGAGCAGGAGGAGATCAAGAGCTTCGGGGAGGGGTCTGAGTAGAGAGCGCTAGTTCCTAAACCCGGAGCCTCTTGGTCAGCTCGGCTACATGCCTTCGCGCTATGGGGATGTGCTGGCCGTCGGGGAAGGCTAGTTCGGCTGTGCCTCCTAGGAGGGGGCGGAGCTCTATGGCTCGGGGGAGGTTGGCTATGTACTGGCGGTGGACGCGGACGAAGCCGTGCGGCTCCCAGCGGCGTTCGACCTCGGACAGGGTGGTGCGAAGCAGGTAGCGGCCGTCCTCGGTGACGATGCGGACGAAGTCGCCGTGGGACTGGACGTAGAGAATCGAGCGGCGCGCGATGAGGCGGGTCGAGCCCGTGCGGAGATTGGCCACGGCGATCGTCTCGCCGTCCACCGCCGGGTGAGCGCCCGCCCGGGCCGTCTCGCCGTTGCCGTCGTGCGTACCGGCCTCGACCGCCGCCATCACCCGCCCCAAGGCCTCCTCGACCCGGGCGCGACTGACCGGCTTGCGCACGTAGTCGAGCGCGTGCAGCTCGAATGCGTCGGCCGCCGCGCTGTCGTAGGCGCTCACGAACACGAGCTGGGGCGGCTCGCTGAAGCGCCGGAGCACCCGGCCCAGCTCAAGCCCGTCGAGTCCGGGCATGCGGACGTCAAGAAAGATCGCGTCGTAGCGCTGGCTCGAGGCCTTCATCAGGGCATCGTGGCCGTCGAAGGCGCACTCCACTCCCTGCACCACCGGGAACGCCCGCAGCAACCGCGCCAGGTCCTCGAGCTGGGGGCGCTCGTCGTCGACGGCCAGGATGGTCAGCCGGTCATCGCTCACGCCAGTCTCGCCAGCTCGGGCTGCGCCGTCTCGCCGGGCAGGTGGGGAACGGTCATGACGACGGTGGTGCCCTCGCCTACGCGCGATTCGATCTGTAGGGCGTAGCGATCGCCGAACGTGGCTCTGAGCCTCCCGTCGACATTGGCCAGCCCGATCCCACCGCTCGCCCCGGCCAGCACCTGGGGCACGCGCTCGGGCTCGATCCCGCACCCGTCGTCGCTGACCCGCAGCTCGACGTCCCCGTCGTGGGCCCGGGCGCTGATATCGAGCCTCCCCGTCCCGGCCCGGAGCTCCACGCCGTGGCGAACTGCGTTCTCGGCCAGGGGCTGCAACGACATAGCCGGGACGACCGCGGTCCGCGTCTCGATCGGCACGTCGATCGTGATGTGCAGGCTGCCGCGGAAGCGGGCCTGCTCGAGGCGGAGGTAGCGCTCGACGTGCTCGAGCTCCTCGCCTAGGGTGACGTAGGAGCGGCCGTCGCGGAACAGGTAGCGGGTGAACTCGGCGAAGTCGATCAGCAGCTCGCGCGCTTCCTCGGGGCGGGCGTGGATGTCGCCGGCGACCGCGGCCAGCGCGTTGTAGATGAAATGCGGGGAAATCTGGGCGCGGAGCGCCCGCAGCTCGGCCTGGGCCAGCCGCTCCTCGTGCTCGGCCAGAACCGAGAGCTCGACCTGGGCCGAGACCAGGCTCGCCGCCTCCTGCACCACCCGCAGCTCGGCGTGGCTGGGTCGGCCGGTCGCGCGGTAGAAGGCGATCAGCGTCCCGGCGCGCTTGCCCTGGACGACCATCGGCGCGAGCACCGCTGACTTGAGCGGGCAGGTCGGGTCGGAGGAGACGAGCTTGGTCACGATGTGCAGGCGGTCGTCCCGGGTGCGGGCCAGGAGCCGCGAGAGCAGATCGCCCGGCCGGACCTGCTCCCGGCCTTCGCCGTCGATCGCCAGCACCGCCTTGGTGTCGGCCAGCGCGATCGCCGCCGCGCCGGTCAGCGCGCGCAGGTGGGGGACCGCCTGGCCGGCCGAACGCGGACTGAGCCCGCGGCGCAGATGGGGGAGCGTCGAGGTGGCGGCGTGCAGCGCGGTCTGCATTCCCACCGCCTCCGGCGTGCGCATCACCCGCGGGGTGCGGACCAGCTTCCATGCCACCACCGCGACCGTCGCGATCGCCAACCCAGCCAGGACAGCCAATACGACGCTCATGAGCTCCTTGGCTAGCTTACTGTTCGCCTCTCCGGATCTTGGGTATTCGCTGCCGCTTGTGCCGGCGGACGCGGGGCGCGATGATGGACCTGTGACCTCTTACGAAGAGGCGTGCGCGGGCCACCGCTGGGAGGTGCCGGAGCGCTACAACATCGGCGTCGACGTCTGCGACCGGTACCCGCGCGAGAAGCTGGCGATGGTCCACGAGGACTTCACCGGCCAGGTCAGGAGGGTCGACTGGGGCGAGCTCCAGGATCTGTCAAACCGGTTCGCCAACGTCCTGCGCGCCCATGGGGTCGATCAGGGAGACCGCGTGGCCATGCTCCTGCCGGCCACGCCCGAGACCGCGGCGGCGTTCTTCGGCACCTGGAAGGCGGGGGCGATCCTGCTCTCGATGTCCGTGCTCTACGGCGACGAGGGGATCCGCCACCGGCTGACCGACTCGCAGGCCAAGGTGCTGGTCACCAACCAGGCGAACGCCGACCGGATCGAGCGCTCGCTGGTCGAACACCTTCTGATTCTCGACGACGCCCTGCTCGAGGCGGGCTCGACCTCGTTCACGCCCGTCGACACCATGGCCGAGGATCCCGCCCAGCTGTACTACTCCTCCGGAACCACCGGGCTGGCCAAGGGGATCCTCCACGCCCACCGCTACATCCTCGCCCACGAGGAGTTCGTCTACTCCCACGACGTGCGCGACGGCGAGCTCTTCCACGGCATGGGCGAGTGGGCGTGGGCGGCCGGGATCTGCCCGCTGATCGGCCCGTGGCGCCACGGCGCCGTGCAGGCGGTCTACCAGCGCGAAGGCGGGTTCGATCCGGCCAAGCAGCTCGACTTCCTCTCCCGCCACGAGGTCTCGAACGTGTTCGCCACCCCCACGGCGATCCGCTCGATGATGTCGATCGGTGACGCCGGCAGCCGGTACCCGCAGAAGTTCAGGATCGTCTGCTCGGCCGGCGAGCCGCTCAATCCCGAGGCGATCCGCTGGTTCCGCGAGCAGTACGGGATCACCGTGCTCGACTACTACGGACTGACCGAGTCCTATCCGCTGTGCGCCAACTACCCGTTCATGGACGTGCGAGAGGGCTCGATGGGCAAGCCGATGCCGGGCTGGGAGGTGGCGATCCTGGACGAGGACGAGCACCAGGTGGCCCAGGGGGAGCGGGGCGAGATCTGCCTGAAGGCGCGGTCAAATCCCCACTATCCGCTGGGCTACTGGAATCGCCCCCAGGAGGACTCAGACGAGGTGTTCGGCGGGGAGTGGTTCCACAGCAAGGACGCAGCGCGGGCGGACGAGGACGGCTACTACTGGTACGAGGGGCGGGCCGACGACGTGATCATCTCGGCCGGCTACCGGATCGGCCCGTTCGAGGTCGAGTCGGCCTGCCTCGAGCATCCCGCGGTGGCCGAAGCGGCCGCGGTGGCGGCGCCCGACGAGCGGCGCGGGAACGTGGTCAAGGCGTTCGTCGTGCTGGCGAGCGGGCACGAGCCATCGCCGTCGCTGGCCGAGGAGATCAAGGCCTTCGTCCGCGATCGCCACTCCGCCTACGCCTATCCCCGGCTGATCGAGTTCGTGCCTGACCTGCCGAAGACGCTGACGGGCAAGATCAGGCGCATCGAGCTGCGCCAGCGCGAGCACGCAGGCCCTCAAAACTCCTCATAGCTCTCCGTTGCGGTGGCTACCCGGCTCCGGTAGGGTCCGGCGCCGGTCGGGGGTAGAGGGTCCACTGACAGAGGGAGGCTTCCTTTTGATGAGTCGTGCTCGCGCCCTTACGGCGCTCTTGGCCTGCCTGGCATTCGGCGTATTCGCGTCGTCGGCCGCCGCGACGACAGGCACGTTCAAGCCGCGGATACGCGGCGCCATGGGGCTGATACCGCCCCTCAACGCGAATTCTCAGTCGGGGCGGCAGGGTCTCGCCTTCGACCCCGACATCGCCAGCGGCCAGCCCACCAACGAGACCTATCACGGTGGTTCGGTGATGGCCGGTGGAGTCACGATCCACACGATCTTCTGGACCGGAGGGACCAACCCGTTCCCCGGCTCTCCGCAGGCGGGTGCCCCGAGCTACGAGGGGACGATTCAGCAGCTCTACACCGATGTGGCTAATGACAGTTCGGGCCAGACCGGCCGGAACTGCACATCGGCCGACTGCAACGTCTTCACCGTGCTCCCCCAGTACGCGGAGGGGACGACCCCCGGAGGCGTCACCAAGAACTCGTACACGATCTCCTACAACTCCGGGACAGACTCGCAGGTCGACACCGATCCGTATCCGGATCCCAGCGTCCAGTGCTCCTCCCCGGATAACTCGGCCGTCTGCATCACCGACGGTCAGGTCCAGGCCGAGATCGACAAGATCGCTCCGGCCAACGAGCGCGGACTGCACAACCTGTGGTACGTGTTCCTGCCCCCGAACGTCGACGAGTGCATCCTCCCCGGCGAGTGCGGTACGAACGCCTTCGGGGCCTATCACTCCGATTTCGACCGCAGCGCCAACGGCGTGACCATCTATGCCGTGGGGATCGACCCGATCATCGAGATCGGGCCGCTTGCGCCGGGCCAGGACCCCAACGGCAACCCCGACGCCGAGGCGGCAGCGGACGCCGCCGCGCACGAGACGGTCGAGGCGATGACCGACCCGCAGGGCGTGGGCTGGATGGACCCGAACGGGTATGAGGTCGCCGACAAGTGCGAGTTCGGACCGCAGGTCGGAACGCCGCTCGGCAACACCGGTCCTGATAACGCCGAGTACAACCAGGTGATCGGCGCGCACGATTACCTGATCCAGGACATGTGGTCAAACGACGAGAGCAAGTGCGTCCAGGCGACCACGCAGACCGGTAATCCGCTGCCGCTGCCGCAGGTCAACATGACCCAGTTCAACTCGGTCGTGAGCGGAAATACGGAGTCCGGGACCGGCGGGACCTCGGTCACGGTGACGTTGATCCGTAACTCGGGTGCGCCGGCGGATCCGAACACGGGGAGCCTCGGCAACCCGGTGACGGTGGCCCAGGCGAGCACGACCAGCGCCGGCGACGGCAGCTGGAGCGTGTCGCTGGCTCCGCACGCCGTGGGCGACGACCGCGACGAGCTCGACATCGATTACTCGGGCCCGGGTGCGCCCAGTCCTAGTCATCAGGTGATCCTGACCGGCAACGGCGGGAATCCGTTCACCGAGTCGGGGTGGACCGGCTGGACCGACCTGGACAACGGTTACTTCCTGACCAACGACCCGTCGCTGGGCGGTCCGTCGCTGAGCGTCGGGCCATGCTTCCAGACCGGGGTGTTCAACGCGGAGGGAGAACGGAGCCCCGTTCGGTGGCAGCACCGAGTCGCCGACCGACTTCTGCAACACGCAGACCGACGCGGCGACCAAGTCCGCCTCCGGTCCGATCGGGCCCGGTGACACGGTCAGCTACGGCTCCAACGACAACCGGGCCTTCCAGGGTCCGGATGTCGGAGCCATCGGCCGAACGGTCAACCAGACCGGCGCGCTGGTCAACCTGCAGGTCTCGACCGGCGAGGCGGATGCGGTGTCGCAGTTCCCGCTCCCGCTCCCGCCGATCTTCCCGGCCGGGGTCCCGAGCGGGTTTCCGACGTGCTCGACGGATCTCCAGGCCCAGACGGTCACCTGCACCGGCCTGGTACCGAGCGAGAGCTACAGCGTGCGGGACAGCCGTAGCGGTGAGTCCCACGGCGCGGCGGCGGACAACACGGGCGCGATGACCGTGGCGTTCTCCACCGGCGGGATCCACCGGGGCGACCAGCTCGGTCTCTCCAACGGATCACGCACGCTGACCACGCTGCACGTGGCCAACCTCCGGGTGGACATCACGGGTGAGCAGACGGTGCTCTCCGGTGGCAGCTGCTCGGCGGGCGAGTACTACGCCCCGCCGCTGGGTGCGGCCCCGACGAACACGAGCGCCGGCGATCCGACCGGCTTCGTGGGCGGAGCCGCCCTGACGGACAGCGTCTGCCGCTGAACGGAAGCGCCGCCGGCCTGTCGGCGACCAACATCGTTCAGACCGACGAGCTGAGCGGTGGATCGACCGGGACCCATGTGCCGGATGTCGAGGACACCTCGCCGATGAATGGCGAGATCGTCTACGGCAACATCGTGGCGCTGGCGGAGTCGGGCTTGCCCGGCCCCGACAACAGCGTCACCCCCACGGACTCCACCTCGCGGGTCGCGGTCAGCATCGCGCCGGCCGCGGGCGGAGCCCCGGTGTTCACGAACTCGAATGTGGACACCGCGAACGGGGCCACGGTGACCGGTCTGAAGACTGGCAGCTACCGGGCGACGTGGACACTGACCGACGCCAACGGCGACACGCGGACCGTGAGCTCACGGTTCATCGAACAAGCCAAGGCGGCCAAGGGTCCGAAGCCGAAGGTGAGCTGCAAGAAGGTGACGGCGTCAAGAAGTACAGCTGCAAGGTCACCTATCCCAAGATCAACGGCAAGAAGCCGAACGGCAACGTCCAGATGAGGCTCACGCGCGGCGGCAAGACCGTCGGGATGGGCACGGCAAGGTCAAGAAGGGCAAGGCCAAGGTCGTGATCACGGTCAAGAAGAACGTGAAGCACGGCAGCTTGGAAGGCCACGCTCGTCCTCAAGCAGAAGGGCAAGAGGGCGATCACCTCCAAGGTGAGCGTCCGCATGACCTGACCCTGGCGCTCCATCGCCCAGGGATGCTTCGAGCCCCCGGTCCGCCTCGGCGGGCCGGGGGCTCGCCCGTTTCGGGGGAACTACTTGACGCGGTGTCCAGACGCGTTCAGCCCGTACCAGCGTCCGCCGGACTGGAACTTGCCCAGGTATGCGGTGGCGCCGGGGCCGCCGTCGAACTTGTAGGTATAGAGGGGATGGCCGGCGTAGGTGACCTGCTGACGGCCGTTCGGGAGGGTGATTGTGCCGAGCAGGTTGCGCTTGATGCCCTTGCCGGCGATCGGCGCGCCGGTGGTGGTGTCGGGCGGCCAGTAGCTCGTGCACCCCGGGAACGAAACGCAGTTGTCCGTGTTGCGGGTGTCCTTGGCGTACTCGTAGAGGGTGAACCCGCGTTTGTTGACGATGATCTTCCCGGCCTTGGTCTTGCGCAGATCCACTTTCGCGCGGCTCCCCGCCACGGCCAGGCCGGCCATGGCCAGCGCGGCCACAATCACCGCGAACAAGATGACGGTGCGCTTCAAGGTCCCACCTCCGGATCGATTGCGTTGCCCTGGTTGACGCTATCGCGCCGCATGATCTTCCCGACGGTCGGCGGCGGTCAGGAACTCGCCCGCGCGTGCGAGCGCATCTCGGACAGGATCCGCTCGAGTCGGGGCTCGGTCTCGCGGTCGACGTGGACCATGGCCGCCCCCACCGCGGGGTGGACGGCGGCGATCTGCGCGTGCATCTCGTGGGCGATGGCGCGGTAGCTCGGATGCCCCTCCCGCCCCGAGCGGAGCTCGATCAGCTGCATCGCCTCGCGCGCGTTGAGATCGAGGATGTAGCGAATCCGGTAGCCCAAACACAGGGCGTAGGGGGCGGCGGTGACCAGCCCCTGGTCGTACAGGCGCTGGTACTCCCGGCGCGAAAGCTCGAGCGCGCTCCGGTAGGCGTCGCCACAGCCGGCCAGCTCGACCTGCTCGGGCACGCCCGCGCCGAGTGCTGGGCTGAGCGTCTGCCACTGGACGGTCAGCATCCGGTGGCGCTGGAGGTCTCTGAAGGCGCCGTAGTCGGAGACGATCTCGAACCGGTAGCGCAGCGACTCGAGCCCGCGGCCGGGGCGGTGGCGGCGGTTGCGCCGCTCCCCGACAAGGTCGGCCAGCAGCCGCGCGCGCTCGTCGGCGTCGAGCGAGCCGATCAGCTCACGCGCGCTGACCTCCGAGCAGGCGCTTGACTCGAACAGCAGCGCGGCCAGCAGCTCGTCCTCCTCGCCCTGGACCGAGAGCAGCCGGACCGACGGTCCGGGCTCGCTGTCGTCCTCGCTCGCGTCGAGGCCGAGGCGCCTGGCCCACCGCTCGCCGGCCCGCGTCCGCGTCTCGAGGTACTCGATCCACTCGCCCCCGCGGTCCGGCCGGTCGATCCGGGCCACGAAGCTGGGAACCACGGCCCGGCACTCCTCGAGCATCATCCGCCCGAACTCACGCGCTTCGGTAAGCGGGTGCGCGAGCAGGTGCATGATCAGCTGCTCGTAGGTCTGACCGGTGGCGAAGATCCCCATGTGCGAGAGCGAGCTCGCGGGCAGCAGCCCGCGGAGCAGGTCAAGGGCCTTGGCCTTGATCGCCCGCGCGTGCGCGGCCGGCGGCTCGCCGGCGGCGCGGGGGAATTCGCCCTCGGCCCACGCGGCCACCGCGGGGAGCGAGCTCGAGTAGATCGCGAACAGGTCGTCCATCGCCCGCGTGTAGGCCGGGCCCAGCTCCGGGTCGCGGTAGTAGCGGTAGCCCCCGGGCGGATCGGGCATCGGCGCGTCGTAGGCGATGTAGCGGGTCGACTGCTCGAGGTAGGCGCCCAGTCGAGGGCGCTGGAGGATCTTGGTCAGAAGGTTCGAGACCCACTCGCAGGCCAGGTGGGCCCCGCCGAGCTGAGCCACCGAGTCATCGCCGTAGCCGACGAACACCCGCTCAAAGAGCTGCGGCGGCCCGGGCGCCCTCGTTTCCCTCCCAGGAATCCGACGCCTCCGGCAGATCGGCCGCGAACTCGTCCAGGAACAGCCGCCGCAGTGTCCCCGGATAACGCGAATAGCGCGCGAACAGCGCTCCCTTGACCGTCTCCGGGAGGTTGACCAGTGCGAACACGGGCCGGTCGAGGTTGGTGAAGTGGGGGCGGAGCCGATCGCGCTCCGCGTCGGTGAAGGTCTCGACCGGGTACTGCACGGGCGGCTGATCGTAGCGACGCCGTCGGCGCTTCAGACGCGCCGGCGGCGGGCGGGCCGGCCGCCGCGGGCCTCAGCCCGCGTTGCCGGGCTGACCGGTGGCCTGCGAATCCTCCCCGGCGCCGCCGGGGTTGTCGCCGTGGCCGCCGCGACCGCCGCCCGACGAGCCCTCGCCGCCGGACGAGCCTCCGCCAGACCCGGAGTCCGGGGTGTGCCCTCCTCCTGGTTCTGGTTCGAGACTCCCCCTGCCGGCTGCTCCTCGCCGTAGGTCTCTTCTGTGTCTGAGCGTCGTTCTTCCATGCCCTGCGCTTACCCGGCGCCGAGCGCCGCGAACCCCGGCTCGCGAACCCGCGGCCTAGAAGATGCCGCTGATCGCGTTGCCGGCGTGGGCGGCGAGGTGGAACAACGGCGGGAACGATCCCGAACACGACGCTCGCGGCAGCGAACAGGACAGCGACGAACACCACCTCGGGATGGGCGAGCCCGGCCCCGGGCCAGGTGCTGGCGGTCGCCGTCATTGAGGCAGACGCGGTCGTGGGCGGAAGCTCCTCGTCGGCCTCGGGTGAACCGCCGGCGATCGGAGCCAGAACCATCTCGCCGCTCCGTCCGGGCACGGTCGCGGTCTCGCCCCGGCTCATCCAGATCGCGGCCACCACGCGCAGGTAGTAGCCGAGCGAGATCATCGAGGCGACCACCAGGACGATGGCCAGCCAGGTGTAATCCCCGGCCACCAGGGCGTGGATCAGCTGGAACTTGCCGATGAACCCGACCGTGCCCGGGATTCCTGCCAGGGCGAGCATCGAGATCGTCATCGGCCAGGCCAGCAGTGGCGCGCGACGGCCCAGCCCCGCCATGGCCGAGATGTCGTCTCCCAGGACGGCGAGACGCCATCGTCGCGCTCGACGGCGGCGATCACCGCGAACGCGGCCATGTTCATGGCCAGATAGACGATCAGGTAGAGGACGGTGGCGTCGATCCCGAGCCGGGTGCCGACCACCACCCCGCCGAGCATGTAGCCGGCCTGGGCGACGCCGGAATAGCCGAGGAGGCGCTTCATCGAGGACTGCCCGAGCGCGCCGACGTTGCCGACGATCATCGTGATCGCGGCCAGCGCAGCGAGCATCGGCGCCCAGGTGCTCTGGGCGCTGATCGCGGCCACGTCGAAGAAGCGGATGAACACGCCGAGCGCCGCCGCCTTGGTGGCCGTGGCCATGAACCCGGTGATCGCAGTTGGCGCGCCCTCGTAGACATCCGGGGTCCACTGGTGGAAGGGGGCGACCGAGGCCTTGAAGGCGAACCCGACGATCACCAGAGCGAGCCCGACCAGCAGCAGCGGGTCGAGAATGCGTGATGTTGCCCTGCGAGAGCGCCGCGGCGATCCCGGAGAAGTCGGTCGAGCCCGTGGCGCCGTAGACGAGCGCCAATCCGTAGACGAGCGTGGCCGAGCCGACCGAGCCGATGATCAGGTACTTGAGCCCGGACTCCAGCGACCCCTCGCGGCGGAACTCCGACGCGCAGAGGATGTAGAGGGGGATCGACAGCAGCTCGAGCCCGAGGAACAGCGTGACCAGGTTCTGGGCCGAGACAAGGACGGCCATCCCGAGCACGCTGAACAGCAGCAGGGTGTGGTACTCGCCCTGTCCGGCTTCCCGGGTCGCGCTGGATCGCCACGAGAGCAGCACCGCCGCCATCGCCGAGACGCAGAACACCAGGTTGAGCAGGAGCGCCAGGTCGTCGATCGCCAGCGCGCGCGAGATGATCTGAGCCGGGTGGTCAAAGCGCCACACGCTGAGTCCGATCGACGCTGCCAGGCTCACCAGCGCGAGGCTGGGAACCACTTGCTCGCGGATGAAGCGGTGGCTGAAGAGGCCGACGAGCAGGACGAGCAGCGCGCCTGCGGCGAGGGCCAGGAGCGGCGAGAAGGCCGCCCAGTCGATATGAGGCCCCGTGATGTGCTGGGCGGCGGCGAGGACGCTCATCGGGCCGCCACCAGCCGGGTCGGGGCGACCGCCGCCCTGGCCGTCGGGCCGGTCCGCCGCAGCACGAACTGCGGGTAGAAGGCGAGCACCAGGATCACCGCCACGAGGGGCGCCAGCACGGCGCCATCGGCGAACCGGATCTCCCGCGAGGCCACGTGCGGGCCCACCCGGTTATGCATGGCGCCGATGAACACGCGCAGCGCGTAGACCGCGGCTCCGACCACCCCGAGGAAGGCGATCACCGCGAACACCAGCTTGGTCTGGAAGACGCCGAGGAGGATCAAAAATTCACCTGCGAAGTTCGGTGAGCCAGGCATGGCCAGCGTGGCCAGGGCCACGATCAGGAACAGCGAGGCGAGCACGGGGGCGCGAAAGGCGATCCCGCCCATGTCAGCCAAAAGCTCCGAGCCGCCCGCGCGGGCCGCCAGGGCGGCGACGATGAAGAACAGCGGGGCGGTGACCAGGGCATGGTTGACCATCTGGAGCAACGCTCCCTGAGCGCCCAGCGGCTGGAGCGAGAAGATGCCCAGGGTGATGAAGCTGAGCTGGGCGACGCTCGAGTAGGCAACGACGAGCCGCGCGTCGGGCGTGGTGAAGGCGAGCGCGGTGGAATACAGGATCGAGACCACGCAGATGACCAGCATCAGCGTCTGGAAGTGGACCGTGGCGTAGGGGAAGAGGGGCAGCACGATCCGGAGGAACCCGTAGGCGGCGACCTTGGAGACGACGCCCGAGAAGACCGCCACGGCGGGGATCGGCATCGACTTGTAGCCCTCCGACAGCCACCCGTGGAAGGGGACCAGCGGCATCTTCACCAGGAAGGCGACGGCGAAGCACAGGAAGATCCACTCCTGCGAGGTGTGCGAGAGCGGCAGGTGCTGGAGTGAGGAGAGGACGAAGGTGAGGTTCGTCCCGTGCTGGCTCGAGGCCAGGACGCCGGTGGCGATCGCCGCGGCCAGCATGAAGAACGAGCCGACCAGGGTGTAGACGACGAGCTTGGTCGTGGCGCGCACCCGCTCGCCCGAGCCCCACATTCCGGTCAGGAAGTAGAACGGGATCAGCATCAGGTCGAAGAAGGCCACGAACAGGGCCAGGTCCTGAGCGCAGAACGCGCCCAGGACGGCGCTCTCGGCCAGCCCGAAGTGCAGGTAGAAGAGGCGCGTCCGGTCCCATTCCTTGCCCGAGGCCCACCACAGCGAAGCGCTGAACAGCAGGGTGGTGAGCACGACGAGGACGACGTTCAGCCCGTCGAGCCCGAGCTTGTAGTGGATCCCCAGCGCCCCGATCCACACGTCGTCGGTGACGAACTGAAGCCCGGCGTGGCCGAGCTTGAAGCGGACGAGGAACGAGATCGCCACCCCCAGCGTGACCACGCTGCCCACCGCGGTCAGCCGCCCCGCCAAGCGCGGCGGCGCCGCGAGGCTCACGAGCAGCGAGATCGCCAGCGGCAGCCAGATGAGGATCGAAAGGGTCATGTCGAGGAGATGAGGAAGTACAGGCCGATCGCCGCCATGCAGACGACCATCCCCGCGGCGTAGTAGCGCAGGATGCCGGTCTGCCAGCGCCGCACGGCGGCCGACCCGGCCCGAATCACCCCGACCGTCCCACCGGTGATCCCGCCCGCCACGACGATCCGCTCGAACACCGTCTCCGTCACCCGGCCGAACCACAGAGCCGGGCGCACGAACAGGAAGTCGAGCGCATCGTCGATGTACCAGGCGTTGTAGAGGAAGCGATGCACCGGGGCGAAGCGCTGGCGCAGGGCGAGCGGGATCGCGGGCTGGGCCACCCACAGCCGGTAGGCGATGGCGATCGCACTCGCGGCGATGACGGCGCCGATCACCAGCCCGACCCACGAGGTACCGGTGGAGGGTTCTGAGAAGTGCGAGTCGGCGAACGTCGGGGCGAGGAAGCGCTCGATGCCCGAGTCGACACCGGGGATCTGGATGACGCCGCCGATCAGCGCCAGCACCGCCAGCGTGCCCATCGCCAGCTTCATCGGCATCTCCCACTCGGCGATGTAGTGGCCCGGGCCGGGGAAGCCGATGTCGGTGTCCTCTTCCTCGCCGGTCATCGGGTTGGTCGGGGTGTCGTGGTGGGCCAAGTGGCCATGCTCGAGCTCCCACGCCTCCTCGACCGGTTCACCCCAGAAGGCCCGGAAGATCATCCGGAAGGTGTAGATGCCGGTCATGAAAGCCCCCGCGTAGCCTGCGATTCCGAGGAGCAGAAAGCCGCCACCGCGATGGTCAAGGAACCCGAGGATGTCGTCCTTCGAGAGCCACCCGGAAAAGGGCGGCAGGCCCGATAGGGCCAGGCCGCCCACTACGAAACAAACCAGGGTGAAGGGCAGGGCGCGGCGGAATCCACCCATGCGATCGATCGATTGCTCCCCGGCCATCGCTCCGATGATCGAGCCGGCGGCCATGAACAGCAGCGCCTTGAAGTAGGCGTGGGTCATGAGGTGAAACAGGCCGGCTGAGTAGGCGCCGGCCGACACCGCCATGATCATGTAGCCGATCTGGGACATGGTCGAGTAGGCGATGATCCGCTTGATGTCCGTCATCACCAGGGCGACGGATGCGGCCAGGAGCATCGTGATGCCGCCGCCGATCGCGCCGACGTCGGCGGCCGTCGGGGCCTGCTGGAAGAGCGGGTGCATGCGGGCGATCAGGTAGACGCCGGCGGTGACCATGGTGGCGGCGTGAATCAGGGCCGAGACCGGGGTGGGACCCTCCATCGCGTCGGGCAGCCAGGTGTGGAGCGGGAACTGGGCCGACTTGGCGAACGCCCCGACGAGCAGGAGCAGGCAACCAACGACGATGTCCGTGCTGTTGTGGGGGAACACGTGCGGGGCCATGCCGAAGGTCTTGACGAAGTCGACCGTGCCCGTGTGCTTGAAGATGAAGAAGGTGCCGAGCACGAGTCCGACGTCGCCGACAACGTTGATCACGAACGCCTTCATCCCGGCCCGCGTGGCCGTGCGTCGGCGATACCAGAACGAGATCAGCAGGTAGGAGGCGGCGCCGACGAACGCCCAGCCGACGATCAGCAGCACGAAGTTGCCGGCCAGGATCAGCAGCAGCATCGAGAAGACGAAGTAGTTGAGGTAGGCGAAGTAGCGATCGATGCCGCGATCGGACGTCATGTAGGTGACCGAGTAGAGGTGGATCAGGGCGGAGACGCCCGAAACGACCAGCACCATGAACACCGACAGCGGATCGACGAGGACGTTCAGCTTGGCGTCGAGCCCCCCGGTGACGGCGTAGTTCCAGAGCGTCGAGGTGAACTGGCGATGGGCCGGGCTGTGGCCCAGCAAGGCGACGAAGGCGGCGACGCTGAAGCCGAACGAGGCGGCGATCGCCGCCGTCCCGATCCAGCCCGCGGTGCGTCCGCGCAGGCGGGTGAAGTTGAACGAGATCAGCACCATCCCGATGAGCGGGCAGAGGAGGATCAACCAGCCGTAGGTGGCAGGAGTCATGGCCTCACCCGTGGAGCTCGTTCAGCTCGTCCACATCGATGGGCAGCCGACGGCGATAGATCGCCACGATCAGCCCCAGCCCGACCGTCACCTCGCAGGCCGCGACCACCATCACGATCAGCGCGAACACCTGTCCGCTTTCGCTGCCCCACATGCGCGAGAACGCGACCAGCGCCAGGTTGGCCCCGTTCAGCATCAGCTCGAGACACAGGAGCACGACCAGCGGATTGCGGCGGGTGAGCACGCCGGCGGCGCCGGTGCAGAAGATCAGCGCGGAGACGGTGAGGTACCAGCCGATGGCCACCTACCACCCTCCTTGGCGACCGCCGTCGCCCGCGGTGGCGCCGGTCGGGACCTGCTCGATCTCGGGCTCGGGGGCGGGGGCCTCGGCCCCGCGCGGTCCCGGCCCCTTCGGCCATCGTCCCGACGTAGGAGGGCTCGGGGGCGCGGATCCGGATCGGCGGCTCCTCTTCGCCGCCTTCCAGGCCGCGCCGGCGCCGGGCGAGCACGACCGCTCCGATCGCCGCCACCATCAGTAGCAGGGAGGCGATCTCGAACGGGAACAGGTACTTGGTCAGGAATAGCCGGCCGATGTGCCCCGGGGTCCCGAAACCCAGCACGTAGGGAGCGCCCTTCCCGGAGATCCCCTTGAGCGCCGAGCCCAGCATGGCGATGCACAGCTCGATGGCCAGCGCCAGCGCGAACAGCGGCCCGAGGATCCGCAGCGCCGTGCCGCCGGCCAGCTCCTCGCCGGCCCCGACGTAGGCGACCACGAACACGTAGAGCACCATCACGGCGCCCGCGTACACCACGACCTGGGCGGCGGCGACGAACTCAGCCCGCAGCAGCAGGAACAGGACGGCCAGGCAGACCAGGTGAACGATCAGCGCGAGCACGCTGTAGAACGGGTTGCGCATCAGGACGACTCCGGCCGCGCCTCCAAGCGCCCCGATCGCCGCGATGAAGAACAGGACCGCGGACACCTACTCGTCTTCCGTCCGCAGCGGCGTGCGCTCGAGCGAATCGGCGAGCAGCATCTCCTTGGTGAAGATCAGATCGGAGCGGGTGTAGTCCGAGAGCTCGTAGTCGTGGCCCATGGTGATCGCGTCGAACGGGCACGCCACCTCGCAGTACCCGCAGAAGATGCAGCGGGAGAGATTGATCTCGTACACCGCGGCGTAGCGCTCGCCGGCCGACACGCGGTTCTCGGGCGTGTTCTCGGCCGCCACCACACGGATGCAGTCGGCCGGACAGGCTGCGGCGCAGAGCGAGCAGCCCACGCACTTCTCAAGCCCGGTGTCCTCGAATCGGTGGAGCTTGTGCCGGCCGCGGAAGCGGGGGTAAACCGGCGTCTTCTCCTCCGGGTACTGAATCGTGACCGGGCCTTCGACGATCCGGGCGAAGGTCGTCTTCAGGCCTCGGAGCGTCTCGCCGAACGTGCGGTAGGCGCCGGCCACTGGCCCGCGAGCCGGGGCGCGAATTACCTCGATCACGTCGGCTGAGGGGTCGTAGGGACTCATGCGACGACCAGGACCGCGGTGACGAGAATGTTGAGGGTGGCCAGCGGGAGCAGGATCTTCCAACCGAACGACATGAGCTGGTCGTAGCGCAGGCGGGGGAGCGTGGCCCGGACCCAGATGAAGAAGGTGAGGAACACTGCCATCTTGGCCAGGACGACGAACGGGTCGACCCATCCCGGGGGATGGAGGCCGAAGGGCAACAGCCAGCCGCCGAAGAACACGGTGGTGACGATCCCGGAGACGACGATCATGTTCGCGTACTCGGCGAACAGGAACGACACGAACTGGGTCCCGCTGTACTCGGTGAAGTAGCCGATGATCTCGGAGTCGGCCTCGAGCAGGTCAAACGGGGCGCGGTTGGTCTCGGCGAACGAGGCCACCATGAAGATCAGGAAGCCGACGAACTGGGGGATGAAGAACCACATCCCGGCCTGCGCGTGGACGATCCCGGTGAGCGACAGGGTCCCGGCGGTGATGACCGCGCCGAGCAGGGCCAGTCCCTGGGAGACCTCGTAGGAGATCAGCTGCGCGGCGCCGCGCATCGCCCCCAGGAAGGCGTACTTCGAGCCCGACGCCCAGCCGCCGAGCATCACCCCGTAGAACGAGATCCCGGCGAGCGCGAACACGTACAGCGGCCCGATCGAGACGTCGATTCCGTACAGCCCGACCCGCTGGCCGAAGATGTGCTGCACGTCGCCGAAGGGCAGGATGGCCAGCGCCGTGACCGCGGTGAAGATCGAGATCACCGGCGCGATCCGGAACAGGAAGCCGATGCTGGTCGATGGGCGGGAGGGCTCCTTCATGGCGAACTTGACGATCTCGGCCAGCGGCTGGAGCAGGCCGAACGGGCCCACCCGATTGGGGCCATAGCGGTTCTGGAAGCGGCCCAGCAGCTTGCGCTCGTAGACGATGAGCACGGGCAGGATGAGGAAGATCACCAGGAAGATCACCAGCGCCTTGATGATCTGGACCCACCAGGGCTCGAAGTAGTAGACGGCGCCGAGCACGCTCACGGCTTACTGACCTCGACGTCGGGCTCGGTCAGGGCGTTGGCTGAGTCTTTGGCGATCCCCTCGGCTAGGAACGCCGTGCCGGCGGGCACGCCGGTGCGGACGTGCGCGGTCGCGTTCAGCCGTGTGCCGTTCTGGGCCACCTGCACGTCCTCGCCGTGCTTGATCCCGAGCCGCTCGGCATCCTGGGGCGAGAGCTCGAGGTGCTGGCGGGCGATCGTGTACTGCAGTGCGGGCGAGACCTCGACCTCGGGCGCGGCCCAGAAGGGGCGGTAGGTGCCCAGGCGCAGCGAGCCGTTGGTCGGGCGGGCGCCGTTGCCGGAAGCCGACCCGGCACCCCTCGATGATCCCCCGGATTCAGGTGCATCAAGAGAGGGTGATGGTGCTTCCCCGTCCGGAGCCGGCAGCGCTCCGGCCTGCGACCGCTCCGGCCAGCGCACTCCCCGTCCGGCGATCTGCTCGAGGGTCAGCCCCTCGTAGAACGGGACCGCCTGCACGAGCTGCTTGAAGGCCATGCCGCTGGTCAGCACTCCCAGGTCGAGGCCGGCGCGCTTGGCGATGTCGGCGATCACCGACCAGCCGGAGCGGACCTCGCCCGGGTGGGCGATGGCCATGCGCAGGCGCTGCACCCGACCGTCCGGGTGGACCACCGTCCCCTCCTTCTCGGCGTGCGACTCGGCCGGGAAGACAACGTTGGCGTGCTCGCGGATCCCCTCGGTGAGAGTCGAGGCATGCGCGACGACCAGGCCCGCCCCGTGCATGGCCTGCTCCCACAGCGCCCGGTCGGGCAGCTCGCGGACGGGGTCGGTCCCGAACAGGTGCAGGGCGGTGATTTCTCCCTCGGCCGCTGCGGCGGCGATCTGGTGGGCACCGCGGCCTGGGGAGTCGAGCGCGGCGTGGCCCGGGCCGGCGTTGGGGATCGCGCCGACCTCGCGCAGCCCGCGGCCGTTGGCGCCGGTGGGGAGCTCGAGCAGGCCCGCGCCCTCGCGCTCGGCCAGCCCCAGGGAGTCGGCGATGCTGAGCAGGTACGGAAGCGAGACCGGATCCAGTCGCTCGCCCCACACGATGACGACGTCCTCGCCACCGTCGCGCAGCAGGCCGGTGAGCTCGGAGAGGTTCTCGAAGGCCGGGCTAACTCGGCCGCCGGCCAGCGCCGTGTCGAGCGCGGCCATGAACTCCGTCTCCCGGCCCGGGGCGTAGCGGACGATCGTCTGGGCGTTCACGTCGAGCGCGCTTGGGCGGGCGGTGGCGATGGCCAGCTGCACGCCGCGGCGGCGAACGCCCTTGCGGATGCGCAGGTCAAGAATCGGGGCGTCGTCGAGTGGGTCGCAGCCGACGAGCAGCACGGTGTGGGCGAACTCGAGGTCGGGGACGCTCGCCTGCAGCTCGGGGGCGGCCAGCGAGCGCGCAAGCGCGAGCGACAGGGTGCCGGTGAGGCGCGAGTCGATGTCGTGAGAGTCAAGCCCTTCGCGGGAAAGACGGTGGAGCAGGAACCCCTCCTCGTTGCTCGCCTGACCCCCGACGAGGGTGCCCACGCGGCCCTTGTGGTTGCGCAATCCGCCGGCGACGTCGAGCGCCCGCTCCCAGGACACCGGTCGCAGCTCGCCGCCGTCGCGAACCAGCGGGGTGGTGATCCGCTCGTCGACGTGGATCGCCTGGTAGGCGAAGCGGCCCTTGTCGCACAGCCACCCGTCGTCGACCTCGGCGTGGTCGCGCGCCATCACGCGCATGACCTTCTCGTCGCGGACCGTGAACTGGACGTTGCACTGCGACGGGCAGAGCGTGCAGATCCCGCCGGCCGACTCGATGTCCCAGGGCCGCGCGCGGAACCGGTAGGGCTGGGAGGTGAGCGCGCCCACCGGACACAGCTCGACGATGTTGCCGCTGAACGGGGCCACATACGGATGGCCGTCATACGTGGCCACGAACGTGTGGGCGCCGCGCTCGGCGAATACCAGCTGGTAGTCCTCGGCCACTTCCTGGGAGAACCGCACGCAGCGGTAGCACAGGATGCAGCGCTCGCGGTCGATGGCCACGAGCGGGCTGAGCGCCAGGGGCTTCTCGAAGTGACGCTTGGGCTCGATGAAGCGCGAGCGGCCTAGGCCCCAACCGAAGGTGATGTCCTGAAGCGGGCATTCGCCGCCCTTGTCGCAAACGGGACAGTCGAGCGGGTGGTTGACCAGCAGGAACTCGACGATCGCGTTCTGGGCATGGCGCACCCGATCGGTCTGAGTGTGCACGGCCATGCCGTCCTTGACCGGCGTCGAGCACGAGGTCTGGAGCTTGGGGATCCCCTCGATCTCGACCAGGCACATGCGGCAGGCGCCGACCGGGTTGCCGAGCTTCGGCTCGTAACAGAAGTAGGGGATCTCGACGTCGTTGACCCTGGCGGCGTCAACCAGCATCGAGCCCTCGGTCGCGCGGCATTCCCGGCCGTCGATCGTCAGCTGGATGGTCTTCTGCTCGGGTCTTGGCATCCGGGTCTAGTGGACGGGCATCGGTCCGGCGTGCTCGTCTGCCACGCCGATCGGGATTACGTCTTGCACCGCCCCCGTGCCGGCGCGCTCGCGCCTGGCCTCGATCTCCGCCTCGAGCTCGCCCCGGAACTTCTCCACCATCGAGCCGATCGGCATAGCCATAGCGTCGCCCAGCACGCACAGACAGTTGCCGATGATCTGCTCCTGGACCGAGGCCATGATGTCGAGGTCCATCGGGGTGGCTTCGCCCGACTCGATCCGCTCGAGCATCTTGACCGTCCAGTTGGTCCCCTCGCGGCAGGGGACACATTTGCCGCACGACTCGTGGGCGTAGAACTTCGCCACCTTGTAGGCCACCTCGAGCACCGTGTGCGAGTCGTCGACCACGATGATCGCCCCCGACCCCAGCATGCTCCCGGCCTTGGCCATGCTGTCGAAGTCGTAGGGAAGGTCGAGATCGTCCTTGGTCAGGACGGGTGCGCTCGAGCCGCCGGGGAACCAGAACTTGACCTCCCGACCCTCGGGTGGTCCTCCGGCCAGGTCGTAGATGATCTCGCGGGAGGGGGTGCCGAGCTCGATCTCGTAGTTGCCGGGCCGTTGCACATCACCCGAGACAGAGACCAGCTTGGTGCCGGTCGAGGTCTCGGTGCCGAGCTTGGCGTACTCCTCGCCGCCCAGCCGGATGATGTGAGGGACCGTGCACAGCGTCTCGACGTTGTTGATCAGCGTGGGACCGTGGTAGAGGCCCTCGATCGCCGGGAACGGCGGCTTCAGCCGCGGGTTGCCGCGCTTGCCCTCGAGCGAGTCGAGCAGGCCGGTCTCCTCGCCGCAGATGTACGCCCCCGCGCCGCGGTGGAGCACCAGCTTCAGCGAGTGCCCGGAGCCGAGGATGTCCTCGCCAAGCAAGCCCGCCGCCTCGGCCTCGGCGATTGCCGCCTCGAGGATGTCCGCCTGATGGGCGTACTCGCCGCGGATGTAGATGAAGGCGCGGTTGATGTCGGCCGCCCAGGTGGCGATCACAATCCCCTCGATCAGCATGTGCGGGCTCTTCTGCATGAGCTCGCGGTCCTTGAACGTGCCCGGCTCGGACTCGTCGGCGTTGCACACCAGGTACTTGTCCATGTCGCCCTTGGGCAGGAACGAGGCCTTCTTGCCCATCTGGAAACCCGCCCCGCCTCGGCCCCGGATCTCCGAGTCGGTGATGCTGGCCAGCGTCTCCTCGGGTGACATTGCCAGGGCCTTGCGCAGCGACTGGTAGCCGCCGCGGCGCTCGTAGACCTCGAGTGTGTTCAGCCCGGGCTCGTCGATGCCCTCGAACAGCAGCTTCACTGATCCGTGTCCTCGCCTTCCGCCTCGTCGGTAGGGATCTCGATTGGTGCGCTCGGCCCGGGACGGTCGGCCGTCTCGCCCTCGGTCCCGAGCCCGGCCGTATCGGCCAACGGGGTCGCCGGTTCCGGCGGACCGAAGTCGCCGGCGTCGTGCTCCACGCCCGGATCGGCGGCTCGACGGTAGCGCAGCTGCTTATGCTCGAGCACCGGGCGGTTCGCCTTCAGGTCGTCGATGATCTGCTGCGCATCGTCGGTGTTGAGCGGACCGACGTACTCGCCGTTGACCGACGCCATCGGGGCGATGTCGCACGCGCCCAGGCATTCGAACGAGCGGACGTTGATGTCCGTCGTCTCCCGCGCCGCCGCCGTCATCGCCTCGAACAACTCATCCCCGCCGCGCAGCGAGCACGAGATGTTGGTGCACACGAACACGTCGTTGCGGCCCGTCGGCTCCGTCCAGAACATGTCGTAGAACGTCGCCACCGAGGTGAGGTAGGCGGGCGTGAGCTGCATCACCGCCGCGACCTGATCGATCGCCTCCGGTGAGCACCAGCCGTGCTCGCGCTGGGCCAGGTGGAGGGCGGGGATGACGGCCGAGCGGCGGTCAGGGTACTTGGCCATCGCCGCCTCGACCGCTTCGCGGAGCGCATCCGGGACGGGCGTCGTCGCCTGGTCGGGGACGGTCGCTGGGTCCTTGGTCAGGTCGACCGACTCGTCCCATCCGGGCACGCGCGAGCCGTGGCCGAAACGGGGAACCTGGATGCTCACCGGTCGATGCCTCCGAGGATCGGGTCAAGCATGGCCAGGGTGGCGATCAGGTCGGCCAGGTAACCGTCGCGGACCATCGCCGCCAGCGCTTGAAGGTTGACGAAGCTCGGGTCACGCATGTGCACGCGGGCGGGCTTGGCCGAGCCGTCGGCGCGGACGAAGCAGCCGAGCTCGCCGCGCGGGCCCTCGATCGGGTAGTAGGCCTCGCCGGGGGGCACCCGGAAGCCCTCGGTGACGAGCTTGAAGTGGTGGATCAGCGCCTCCATGCTCGTCGCCAGCTCGTGCCTCGGCGGCAGGGCGACCTTGCGATCGGAGGCGATGAACGGGCCTTCGGGGAGACCGTCGAGGGCCTGTTCGATGATCTTCACCGACTCGTAGAACTCGGCGTGGCGAACGCGGAAGCGGTCGTAGTTGTCACCCACCGTGCCGACCGGGATCTTGAACTCGAAGTGGTCGTAGCTCGAGTACGGCGCGGCCTTGCGCAGGTCCCACGGGCTGCCGGTCGCCCGCAGCAGCGGTCCGGTCACGCCGAGCTTGATCAGCGTCTCCTGGTCGACCACGCCAGTCCCGCGCAGGCGCTCGAGCACGATCTCGTTGTTCTCGAGCAGGTCGGCGTACTGATCGGCGCGCCGCGGCATGTCGGCGATGAACTTGCGGAGCTTCTCCACGAAGCCGCGGGGGATGTCCTCGAACACGCCACCCACCTGGATGTAGCGGGTGTGCATGCGCTGCCCGGAGGACATCTCGAACAGGTCGAGCACCGCCTCGCGCTCGCGGAAGCAGTACCAGAACATCGAGATCGCGCCGAGGTCGAGCGCGCTCGTGCCCAGCCACACGAGGTGGGACATGATCCGGTTGAGCTCGAGGTGGATGACGCGCAGGTACTGCGCGCGCGGCGGCACCTCGAGCCCGAGCAGCGTCTCAACCGCGCCGCAGTAGGCCATCGCGTTGAAGTAGTAGGCGAGGTAGTCCATCCGCTCGATGACAGGGATCGCCTTCCAGTAGGACTTGTCCTCGGCCGTCTTCTCGATCCCGGTGTGGACGTAGCCGATGATCGGCCTGATGTCGCGCACGACCTCGCCCTCGAGCGTGGCCAGCAGCCGGAGCACGCCGTGGGTGGCGGGATGGTGGGGCCCGATGTTGAGCGTCAGCAGCTCGTGCGTCTCGCCCTCACCGGCCGGCTCGGAGGAGATCGTGATCGACTCCTCGCGCCGGCGGAAGTCCTCGGTCAGGCTCTGCTGGCCCCGGCCGCCGGGCCGGGTGTCGGCCACCGCGGTCGCGCCCGTTTCCGAGATCGCGGGGCCGTGACCGACTTCCTCCGCCTTCGTCTCGCGCTCGTCGGGCATCAGCCTTGGCGCCTCGGTGGCGCTCCGGTTCGCCGGCGCCGGCGCCCCGGCGCAAAGGCCTTCTCGTCG
>CAWICI010000010.1:0-288675 GCA_963834635.1 uncultured Solirubrobacterales bacterium
AGAATTTCCGGCAGAAGATGTCGCCTTTTTTTTCGCTCGCGTGGTTGCTTGGGACCTTGAGCAATGCTTCGATGAAACCATTGATCGGACGATGAGGCGCCTCGATGCGATCCAATCCTTGCACCCGTTCCTGTTCGGAGTTGCTCGCCGTGTGGCTTCGGAAGTCTTGAAAACCCGGCGGCGTCAAGCTGCGAGAAAAGTTGAACCAATTGCCGGCCGCTAAGAACCATTCGCCGGAAAAGATCGTCCGCGAGCGTCAACTCGATTGCCTCGACCATTGCCTCCAATCCCTCGCACTAGTTGATCGCGAGTTCCTCTAATGTATTACTGCAATAGAGAAGGCAGGAAAAAATAAGAACGAAAAACTGATCGCGGATTCCTTTGGTATCAGCAGGAATAATCTTCGCGTGCGCGCCTTCCGCTTGAGGCGGGAACTTATACACAGGTTCCGGGCCATCTGCCCAGCATAAAGTGCGAGGATTCTCGTTGATCCTCGGGATTCACTATTGCGATGATTCATCACGCCATCAGTGCCGCCGCGGACTTCGGCTTATTGGCGCTTGTAACTCCTTGGGCTGAATAGTTGATCGGCCAGCCGTATCGCCAGCACCGCGCCCCAATTCAGTCCCGCGCCGAACGCCGCCAACCAATGGGAGCTTCGAATTGACTTAACCTCCGATGCCATTCCGCGGCGCGATGAGCATCGAAGCCGACGACGTGTTTCCATAACGCTGAACATTCAATAGAACTTCGATTCCTCCACACCCAGCGACTGCGCCACTTGGTAGATCAGATTCAGATTCGCCTGATGCACAGAAAGGCGCCCATTGCTCGGCGGTCGCCGTTGCGCTCCAGCACTTCCACAATCACGCGCGGCAACTTACGCGTGGCGTGCAGAATAACGGAGCGGCCATCCATATAGAGCGGCAAATCAGGTGAAGTTGCAGCGATTCGGCGTAGTCGCCATCGGTATGCAGAACGGAATGACGATCTCGGCGAACCATTCCAGGCTGACGACGCAGGCGCCCGCGCCATCGCCGAACAGGATCGCCGTGTCGCGTGCGAGGGACTCAAATGCACCACGCGCGACATAATCTCCGCGCCGATCACCAGAATATTGCCGTATGTGCGCGGCGAGTTGCGAGGCCAACGGATGCCACCAAAGAACCTGCGCTGGCCATAGGCAGATCGATAGCGGGCATACCCGGATATGCCGAGTGCCGCGCCGATCGAGGAAGCCGGCCCGGGAAAGCGGCGCTCGCTCGAGCCGCTGGCCACGATAGATGAAACCGATCTGCTGCGCTGTATGCCGGCGCGTTCCAGGCAATCCTCGCGGCGAGCAGGCCAAGTTCGGCCACGGTCTGCTCGGGCGCTGGCGAAGCGGCGCTCGGCGATTCCGGTCATCTGCAAGCAGCCACGCTTCGTCCGCACCCACCAGGGGCGCAATCTCCGCATTGGTCACCGCCCGCGAAGGCAGAGTACGAGCCAAACGCGCGGATAGTACGCGTTGGCCGTCACTTCTCCAGATACTTTGGATGCGTTCGATAGAGATCGAACTTGCGCGGATTCAGATCCGAATCCGGTATACGGATCGAAAATTCGTGCTCCGAGCGCGGAAACCAGGTCAGCAACGAGAACGAGTCGAGCAGACCTGATTCGAAGAGCGATTCGTCCGGCTCGGGATCCACTGGTTTCGCGGCCACCCGGCGCACGATCGCAAGAATTTTGCTTGCTGGTCCATTTTCATTCTTGTCGGAATCGATTCGCGTCTTCTGGTACGTGCTGTATTGCCGCATCAAATCCTGGAAAAGCGCGGATGCCAGACGGTCGGTATCCGGCGTCCGTGAAGTGGACGTGGTCCGCCTGGGCGAGACCGGCCGTCACCCAGCGGGCATCGAGCCTTGCCGCCCATGCGCTCGCGCGTATCCCAAAAGCCGCAGCCGTTGGCTTTGCACGCGGCGCGTTGCGCGTCAATAACGCGTCGATGCCGGGCACAATCCTCCATGCGCGGTGGTAGCGCGCCCAGCGGTCGCCGGGTCCGATGGCGAGAATCGAAGCCGCCGGCGCGGCGGCGCGCAGCTTTCCGAGCAGCGAGGAATACATCGCCTGATAACTCGGCGTATCCCAAGCGGGATCGCTGGCTTCATTGGTGCCGTAAGCCAGCACGATCAATCCCTGGATTGCGCCGGTGCAAATAAGTGGCCAGCATATCCTGGTTCCAGCGAAGCATCACCGCAGCCTCAGCGCCGTTGATGCCCAAAGCTTCGTAGGTCACTCCGCCATGCTTGTCGGCCACCCATCCGAACAGGCGCACGGGCTTGGCTTCGAGAGTTTTCAAAATGAAATGGTGCAGTCCGGCGGCGGTTTCGAAGGTGGCGAATGCGGCCGTCAGATCGCCTTCGGTTGAGAACTGCTGCAGTAGTTGGTCGTCGTCGTAAAGCGCCACACTTCCGCCGCCGGGCTGCTGAAGGTAATCGATTTCGATGCGGTCGCAATCGGCATCAAGCGAAACGGACTGGGCCGGCGATCGACGCTACGATACTGATTCCGCCCAAGCCGAAGTATCCATCGCCATCGCCTTTGCGCATGCCTTCGCTCTGCCAGCCGGAGGTGGCGCTGCTGCGCGCGTCGAAGCGGCGGTAGCCGGCGAAAGGATGTCCAGCGACGGAAAATCCCGAGCCGCCATCGCCGAAGCGCTGCTGAAACAGGTCGCGCAGTCCGCCGGTCCATTCATCGGCGGCGGTGTGGGAATCGCCGAAGTGGAGAATGTGAACCGGATCGTCCGATTGGCCACCGCTCAGACGCAGGAGTCTTTCGAAAACGGGCGCAAGGGCGCTAGGTTGATGCAGCGCCAGGTCGGCTGAGGCGGCAAGGTCCTGATCGACCTTCTTGAGCGCCGCCGCGCGCGTAGCTGGCGCGACTTGAGCAATGGCGCGCGGCCGCCCCTTTTTGGCCGCGGGCGCTGTCTTCGCGGCGTCTGCCCCCCGGAATGGCGGCGCCAGCCAGAATAGTGCGCAGGCTGAGGTAAGGACGAGAATCGGCAGCGGCGCGCGTATCATCGTTTTCTAGCGTACCGTGTTGCTTGTGGAGGATTGGCGCTTCTGCCGCAATTTATATCGCGCGAGACCCGATTCGATCTGCGTCACGAAAATGGTGGCGATGATTTTGCCGCCGGCCGAGTTGGGATGGATGAAGTCGGCCGCGACCAAACGCGGCTGTCCGTCGTACCACCGCGCCATGGTTCCCGCGCCACCCATGGCGGTGAACGTGTCGAAGAAACCGCAACCCGTTTCCTCAGCGACACGGCGTTGCGTTGCGACAATTCGCGGAATAGTCACCACGGTTTCGATTTCGCCCGCCCCATTGCGATAGCCGCGATCCATGGGGCTCATCACCAGAATGGACGCCGTCCGGCAGCGCAGCTGCGCACCCGGCGGATAGCCTCGCGCAGTTCCTTTTCGTATTGTTTGTCGACGAAGGAGGCGAAGTCGGCTTCGTTGGTTCCGTAGTTGATCATCACCAGATTCGGGTTGCGCTGCCGCAGTTCGGCCGTCCAGTGCCGCTGGTTGAATTTGTGGGAGAGGACTGTGATGGATGCGCCGTTTAGTCCAAGGCTGTCGTAAACCACGCCGGGTCCTGGCTTTTCGGCGGTAAGCCCAAAGAGCCGTACTTGGCCCTCGGCCCGCAATTCCAGTTCGGACGCTCCGCCAGGTACGTTGAACGAGGCAAAGCCGGGGGCTTTCGCTTCGGCGGCCGTAAGGACTTCAGTCAGTGGTCTGTCGTGCGAGGTCACAAATACGCCGCTCCGCCGCCAGGCTGGTGTAAGTAGTAGAGCTCGAAGCGCGATTGGCCGGGGTCGTAGAGTTCGATGTCGCGTAAGGGCCGAGGAGCTGGTTTCGAAGCTGACCCCGCCCAGACCGAACAGACCATCGCTGGCTTCAGAATGCGTGGCCGGCAGAATTTGCCAACCGGATCCGGTAAGCGAGATGCCCCGGTGCTGATACCAGGCCCAGGGTTTGGCTAGCAGGATGAAGCCATGGCCGGCGTCGCCGAAATGGGCCTGCAATTGCGCGCGGATATCGCCGGTGATCAAATCGGCTGTGGTGGGCGAATCGCCGTAGTGCGTGACGCGGGTGACGGCATTCGGCTCTTTGCGCTCCGTGCGCCAGAGCGCGGCATAAAAAGGAGTCAAGCGCGCCGTCGGCGTCATCAAGAAGCGGAACAATCTCTTTTCTTATTGTCAGGCGTACGGCCGGATCGATCTGATCCACGTGATGAGGCTGCCACGGAGTTAACCGCGTTCGTGCACGGTTGAAACCGGCTAGAGAAGTGAGCTGATCGATGTTCGGTCCCTTGACGGCGGGCGCGACGCGTGGCAATAGCGCGAAAAGTGCTCCGAGCGTCGCGATGGTCAATGCCGTTTGCGTGGGGAACTGGGTCATTTAAAACCTGGAGTATACGAAGGGCGCGCTGGCGCGCCCACCGAGCAATTGAAGTGCGACGGCAACCGCCGCCAGCGCCGCTGCGTGTACGTAGAATGGACGGTTGGCAAAAAGATCCATAGTCCGCGCATACAGTTTCTTTCCGACGAATATTGACGCCGCGGCGATGAGCAGTACGGCGGCGAGCCGCCATGAAACGTTTTCGAGTCCGATGGTTAGGGAGCAGATCCGGCTGAGCAGCGTCAACGCATCCGCGAAACTCGCGGCGCGGAAGAATATCCAAGTGAAGCAGACGAACTGATAGGTAAAGAAAATAAGCAGTGCGTGAGCCCAGGCCGCCTCCGATTGCTTCGGCCGCCCGCGGAGGGTTTGCCAGAGACGAGTCATAGCCAAAGCGATGCCGTGGAGCGCTCCCCAGATGGCGAAATTCCACGTTACCCATGCCATAAACCGCCCAGAACCATGGTGACGATGAGATTGAGGTAAGGCATTACTTTGGTTCGTTTTCCAGGCAGTGAAAAGTAGAGGTAATCGCGCAGCCAATTGGAAAACGTGATGTGCCAACGCCGCCAGAATTCGATCATATTGGCGGAGAGGTATGGCCGGTCGAAGTTAATGGGCAGCCGAATTCCGAGAAGCTGTGCGACGCCGCGAGCTATATCGGTGTAACCCGAAAAATCGAAATACAGTTGCAGCGAATAGGCGTAGATGGCGATCAGCGCTTCGGCGCCGCTGTAGAGGTTGGGAGTATCGAACACGCGGTTAACGAAATTGTCGGCGAGATAATCGGCAATCAGGGCCTTCTTCATCAAACCGAGGCCGATCAGGAAGAAGGCGCGGCCGCCATCGGCGCGGCTCAAGTCGGCGTCGCGGCGAACTTGTTTGACCAGATCCGCGACGCGTGTAATGGGTCCGGCCACAATGGTTGGAAAAAACGAAACGGCCGAAAAATGCTCCAGCAGGCTGTGAGTGCCTTCGGCATCGCGACGATAGAGATCGAGGGTGTAAGTGAGCGCTTGAAACGTGTAGAAGGAAAGACCCAGCGGAAACACCCAATCCCACTGAGTACACCGTGGCGATTGAGCAGCAACGGCATGTAGCGCGAGGCGGCAAGCAGGGCAAGATTGAGGGTGAGCTGAGGCTAACCAGCAGGCGGCGAAGGGCCGGTCGGCGGAAGCGCATCAATCCAAGGCCGAGGGAATAATCCACCAGCGAACACCCCGGTAGCAGCACCGCGTAGAACACGCCGAATTGCGCGCAGAAAGAAGTAGTTGGCCAGCAGAATGACGATCAGCCGCGCGCAGCGTGCCCGTGCTGCGGCCCAATAAAGGAAGAAGACGGCGCCGACAAAGAGATAGTATGCGCCGCTCCCAATCTGCATCTGCATATTGTACGGCAGTGCAGGGCAATTCGATCGCCATGCGTCCTTAACTTAACCCACCCCGGATAAGCGACTGTGCCGCTGGTTTCCGCTTTCCAATGCTCTGCGCTGTTGCGGCTGGCGGAGTAACTGAGCACCCGCCGGGAGAAAGACGACACGAGAACCTGTGAGGGGCGAGTGGGAACTGCTGTGACTTGCCGGAACCACCGAGGGACATACGAAAAATCAGCGGACCGCAGCGGAAAAACCGCTGTTCCCGTCGGGCACGGGGAGGAGAAAAGCCGTCGGAATTCCAGGTGGGGATTAATCCGAGATTTGTTCTGGGATAGATGGAAACAGCAGGCCTGCGGACAACATCACACTCACCAAACCCGCGGCGAACCGATCCGCCTCCATCGCGGCTGGCCGAAGAGGCTATTCCGGCGCATGCGTATGGGGCGTTTCGCCGCAATCTGGCGAGTAAACAGCGCAACTTGCGCAGTTCGAAACGGCCTCGGGCCGCTCCCTATTTGGTAAACTATTCCCTGGTTTTGGAAGCAAAAAGGGAGCTCGTATTGCTATGGCTCGAATCAAGGATTGGCAGCAGGAAGCTCACAACGCAGTGCGGAGGGAAATGTGGTCGCTAGGGGGCCGAACGGGAAAGCGTGAAGGTGTTGCCAGCGGGCGGAGCCGCGGCATCGATGCTAGACGGATACATTACCGTGGGCAAGTATTTGCTGAATAAGACGCCTGCGCAAATCGAGACTGCGCTTGGCCTGAAGGCCCGCTGTTTAATTGGGGGAGCGAGAATTTATCGCTTCACTTCGTCTACCCCAAGCTTCAGAGTATGAGTATGAACTCACTGCGGAGTTCCCGGACGGCTTCGGCTATAGCTGGCTTACAGCAATCCCTTGTATCTTCCGGGAAGTCGAACGATCCATCGATGGAGGATCAAACAGAGGGCACTCAGATCCCGGTCGATTTTGACAAATTTTCTTGACCCAAGCCAGGGCAGGTATTTCCGTACGCCTGGCTCGTCTAAAGTACAACAGTGTTCTTGTTTCAACAATCGAAAATAACCTGAGCAGTGGGAACTCCCGGACTGTCTTGAGTTCCAGACCGTCCGCAATCGAGCTCGCTGGATCAGTCGTCTTCTCGGGGTTGGCCCGACCGGCGGTGTCGAACCCTAGGTTCTGAGCAATAGACCGTCCTTGGGCACGAGGGAATCAAGAACGGTTCGGGCGCAGATCGGAAGCCACGGGACAATATCACACTCGCCGAACACGCGGCCGGACCGATCCGCCTCCATCGCGGCTGGGCCAAAGAAGCTATTCCGGGTGCATGCTCATGGGCGTTTCGCCGCAATCTGGTGAGTAAACAGCGCAACTTGCGCAATTTCAGAGATGCGTCTAAGCCGTTGAAAAAAATTGGCTCCTCAGGCAGGATTCGAACCTGACAATCCTTCGGTTAACAGCCAAAGTCGCGGGAACAATAAGGCAACATTGCCGGGGCGAAAATGGTGCGAATGATCCCAAACCATCCTAGATGCATCGAGATGTAATGCCTTTGTTGTCATGAACTTCCATTGATTCCGAACCACTTACCATTGTCGGTAAGCAGCCCTGAAAAGGCTGGCGTCGGCGGTTCGATTCCGTCCCTGGCCACCATGCTTTCAAGAGCTTACACACTAGCGGTCGGCATTTTCATTCCATTTCATTCCAAAACTATGGGTGAAGGTCGGGCTCCGGGGGATCGCCTTCGCGCTGGCGGCGGTGTTCGCCTTCTCCTACATGGCGCACTGCTCAGCGGCGCGCCACCGGTCCGAGCAGTACGTCTCGCTCTCCTGGGGGGTGCTGGCCGGTCTGATGCGCTCGCTCGACATCCGCGATCAGCGCGCGGCCCGGCACGCCGCCGCGGTCGCGCGGTTCGCGCGGGACATGGCGCGGCGGTGGGGATGAGCGACGAGGAGTGCGAGCTCGCGCACACCGCGGGGCTGCTGCACGACATCGGCCACTTCGCGCTGTCCGACCGGGTGGCCGAGCGGGGGCGGACGCTGACCGAGGAGGACTGGGTGGCGATCCAGCGCCATCCCGAGCTGGGCGCGGACATGCTCAAGGACCTCGGCATGTACGGCCCGGTGGCCGAGATCGTGCTCGCCCACCACGAGCGGATCGACGGGCGCGGCTATCCGCACGGGCTGCCGGGCGAGGAGATCCCGGAGATCGCCAAGATCATCTCGGTGGCCGAGGTGTACGACACGCTCACGGCCAGCGACACGTATCGCACGCGGATGAGCTCGTTCGAGGCGCTGCGCGAGCTGCGCCGCGTCGTCCGGGACGCAGCTCGACGGGCGCTACGTCGAGGTGCTGGCCGGCCTGCTGAGCGGCGAGGGGGTCGAGTACCGGCACGCCGACGCCGCCGACTTCGACACCGAGCTCGACATGGAGCGGCGGATCAGAGAAGCCGGGCGCCGCGGCTCCGAGGCGCTCAGCTCGAGTGGCTTGCCCTCGAGCCGGTCGCTGGCAATGCGGCCGGCGTCGGCCGCGCTCAGCGACCGATGAACTCCTCGATCTGCTCGTGGCTGAAGCGGCGCTGGCCACCCGGCGTGCGGTAGGACTGCGAGGTAACCCATGTCCGACCAGCGACGGATCGTGCCGAGCGAAACGCCCAGCGCCTGCGCGGCCTGCGAGGTTGAGAGGCCGAGGGGGCTGTTGGCGAATTTGCTCCATGTGAGCATTTCAGCCGTATTTGGGAGGGTTGCACGAGGGTCTTGCAGCGTATTGCACAACCTCTCGCGTGCCAAGATCACCAATCCTGGCGTAGGTAGATGGCTCCTATGCCCCCGATGACGGTCTTCTGGCCATGTCCACGATGCGACTGCGGCTCTACCACCACCACGACGGCGCGCGGGTCGCCTATCGGGAGACCGGCACCGGGCCGGCGCTGGTGCTGCTGCACTCGCTCGGGCTCTCCCACCGCGAGTGGGAGCCGGTGGTGGCGCCGCTGTCGGCGCGCTTCCGCGTCGTGCTGCCCGACCTGCCGCTGCACGGCGACTCCGAGGACCGGCCGCGCCACCCCTACACGCCCGACTGGCTGGCCGAGGTGATCGCCGGGCTTCTGCCGCGAGGCGGGCGGCCCGCGGCCGCTGCTCGCCGGCCACGACTTCGGCGCCGAGCTGGCGCTGCGTGGCCGTCGCCGCGGGCGCGCTCGAGCCGGCGCGGCTGGTGCTGATGCCCAACCGGCTGCACCGCCGCGACGAGTTCGCCGGCAAGCGCGCCGCCTGGCGGGCGGCCTGCCGGGTGGCGGCGCTGCCGGGGCTCGACCGGCATGCTCGCCCACGGCGCCAAGCTGGTGTTCCGCCCGGCGCTCGGCGAGCGGCTGTCGGTCCAGCGCAACCCGGCGGCCCGCGACCTCGTGCGCCACGCCTTCGCCGACGTGGGCGGCAACGGCAACCGCGCCCGGTCGTGGGCGAAGTTCGCGCGCCGCTGGCCGGTCGAGGCCCAGCGCCAGCTGCTCGACGCCTATCCCGCAGATCGACATGCCCGGTGCTGCTGCTGTGGGCCGAGGAGGACCCGCTCCACCCGCTCGAGGCGCGCGCAGGAGGCGCTCGACCTGCTCCCGGACGCCCAGCTGCGCACGCTGCCCGGCACCGGCTTCCTGATCGCCTACGACGACCCGGTCGGCGTGGCGCGCGAGCTGATCGCGTTCTGCGGCTGAGCGCGGTAGCGTGTCTGAGCAGACGAACGTCTCGAACGGCGAAAGGACAGGCATGGGCGTGCAGGAGACAGGAGCAGCTCTGGGGCGGCGAGACCACCAAGGCGGTGGCAACTTCCCCGATCTCCGGCGAGACCGTGCCGGTGCCGGTGATCCGCTGGCTCGGCCGGATCAAGGGCGCCGCGGCCCGCGTCAACGCCGAGCTCGGGCTGCTCGACGGCGAGCTGCGCCGAGCGGATCGCCGCGGCGGCCGACCGCGTGGCCGAGGGCGAGTTCGACGACCAGTTCCCGATCGACGTCTTCCAGACCGGCTCGGGCACCTCGATCGAACATGAACGCCAACGAGGTGATCGCCAAGCTGGCCGGCGAGGGCGTCCACCCCAACGACCACGTCAACATGGGGCAGTCCTCCAACGACGTGTTCCCCTCGGCCGTCCACCTGGCCGCGCTGGGCGAGGTCGACCAACGAGCTGCTGCCGGCGCTCGAGCAGCTCGAGCCGTCCTTCAGCGCCAAGGCCGAGGAGTTCCAGGACATCGTCAAGTCCGGCCGCACCCACCTGATGGACGCCGTGCCGGTGACCCTCGGCCAGGAGTTCTCGGGCTACGCCGCCCAGGTGCGCCTCGGCGCCCGGCGGGTGCGCAACGCGCTGCCCCAGGTGGCGCAGATCCCGCTCGGCGGCACCGCCACGGGCACGGGCCTGAACACCCACAAGGAGTTCGCCGCCCGGGTCCGCGCCCGGCTGACCGAGGCCACCGGGCTGGAGATCCGCGCCGCCCGAGGATCCGTTCGAGGCGCAGGGCAACCGCGACGCGCTGGTCGAGCTGTCGGGCGCGCTCAAGGTGGTCGCCGTCTCGCTGACCAAGATCGCCAACGACCTCGCGCTGATGGGCTCGGGCCCGCGCGCCGGGATCGGCGAGCTGTTCCTGCCCGAGCTCCAGAAGGGCTCCTCGATCATGCCCGGCAAGGTCAACCCGGTGATCCCCGAGGTCGTGCTCCAGGTCTCCGCCCAGGTGATCGGCAACGACGCGGCGATCACGATCGGCGGCATGCAGGGCAAGTTCGAGCTCAACGTGCGCGTGCCGCTGATCGCGCGCAACCTGCTCGAGTCGATCCGCCTGCTGGCCACGACCTCGCGCGGCGTTCGCCGAGAAGTGCGTCGACGGGATCCGGGCCAACGAGGAGGGCTGCCGGCACTCGGCCGAGTCGACGCTGGCCGCGGCCACGGCGCTCAACCCCTACATCGGCTACGACAAGGGCGGCGGAGATCGTCAAGGAGGCGGCAGCCTCGGGCCGGATGCTGCGCGAGGTGGCCTACGAGAAGGGCGTCGACGAGGAGACCTACAACAAGGCCATGGACCTGCGCAAGATGGCCGCCGGGAACTCCTAGGCGGTCAGCCGCTTACGCTCGCCGGCTCCTCCGCCTCGAGCTGACCGGCCGTCCGCTCGGGCATCGACGCGCCCTGGACGCCCTTTTCGGCCAGGTCCTGGCGGAACAGGCGCTCCATCTCCGGGGCGATGGCCAGTTGATCGCGGGTCATGAACCCCGTGTTCAGGAGGGGGCGTAGCGCGTGCGCGAGGTAGACGAACCTCGGCACGCAGATCCGTCGCCGGCGCTGCTCGAATCCGGCTGCGATCTCCTTGGCTGCCCGCTCGACCGGATAGGTCTTCTTGAACGGCGGTCGCAGCTTGCTCGCGCATGAGCCGAAACGCCTCGCGTTCATCGCCCTCCCGGACCAGGTCGGTGTCGATCCAGGTGGGGTGGATCGTTCCGGCCCTCCACCCCGTGATGAGCCACCTCGATCCGCAGCGAGTTGACCATCGCCTCGACGCCGGCCTTGCTGGCGCAGTAAGCCGACATCTGAGGGCCGTGGGCAAATGAAGCCAGCGACGCCGTGACGGCCACGTAGCCCTTGCGATCGATGATCGCCGGCAGGGCGGCGCGGATCGTGTAGTAGGGACCGAGCAGGTTGACCTGCACCGTCCGGGTCCAGGCCGCAGGATCGGTCAGCAGCAGCGGACCCGCCCGTGCCGATGCCGGCGTTGGCCCAAACGATGTCCAGCCGTCCGTGCTGCGCGAGCACCTGCTGCACGGCCGCCTCGCAAGCCTCGACGTTGGTGACGTCAAGCTCGAGCGTCAGCGGCGGGGGCGAGATGCGAGCGGCGGCCTTCGCCAGAGCATCGGTATCTAGGTCGGCCAGCACCGGACGAGCGCGCCCGCGCGCGCCAGCTCGCTGGCGGTGGCCGCGCCGATACCGCGGGCACCGCCGGTGATCAGGATCACTTTGCGGTCGAGCCCTGAGGCGCTCATGTTTCAAGTATCCGCCTCTGCCCACCCTGGGGCAAGCTATCCCGACATGTGAGAGCGTTGGCCGCGTGTTCGACTTCGACCAGGTCTTCGACGAGGACTACCTGTACTTCTACGGCGAAGGGCTGGACGCCGTGCGCGACGGGAACGCCGATCTGATCTGGCGGCTGCTCAACCTGGAGCCGGGCACGAAGGTGCTGGATCTGGCTTGCGGCCATGGCCGGATCGCCAACCGGCTGGCTGAGCGGGGGGCCGAGGTGACCGGGCTCGACGCCAGCGACCTGTTCCTCCGCTCTGCCCGCGAGGAGGCCGTCCAGCTCGGCCTCGAGGTGCACTACCACCAGGGCGACATGCGCTCGCCGCCCTTTGCAGACCAGGCTTTCGACCGCGTCATCAGCTGGTTCACCTCGTTCGGTTACTTCGAGGACGACGAGAACCAGCAGGTGCTCGTCGAGGCGCATCGCGTGTTGCGCCCCGGCGGCCGGCTGCTGATCGAGAACAACAACCCGGTGGAGCTGCTGCCGCGGTGGGTGCCGTCGGTGGTCGTCGAGCGTGGGGACGACGTGGCCATCGACCGGTCGCGATTCAATCCGGTCACGGGGCGCGCGAGCACCGAGCGTGTGATCGTCCGCGACGGCGTCGTCAGGCGCTTTCACTTCTCGGTGCGGATGTTCGTCGCGGTCGAGCTGGGCGAATGGCTGCGCCGGGCTGGGTTTGCGACCGTCGAGTTCTACGGACCCGACGGCGAGCGGCTCACCTCGGAGAGCCGGAGGATGATTACCGTCGCCGTCGCCTGAGGCTGGCGGGGTCGCCGGGCGCCGGGGTGGGGACCGGGTAAACGTGACGCGCACGAGATCGCGATCGTTTCGCGGCACGTTTGCCCGGATCAGGCGGGTAAACGTGCCTCGATCCCGACGCCGATGCGTCGGTGGCACGTTTGACCGGTCGGGAGCCGGGCGACCCGGGCGACCCGGTCGGGAGCCGGGCGACTGCCGGGCGACCCGAGTGACCTGTCGGCAGCCGGTGCCTCAACCTGCCGCGGACGAGTTCGCCCCGGACGCGCGTCACGTTAGGATCGTTCGTGAGTCGATGTCCGGGTTGTTCGTGAATCGGTCCCGGCGTTCGCCGTCGCCTGAGAGGGGCGTGCGCGCCCGCAGGCGATACACAGCGCCGCAGCCGCCGCCCGCGACTCAGAGCCCCAACTCGGGGCTACAGAGCCATGGTCTCGGCGCCGAGCTCCTCGGAGATGGCGACGTCGATCGAGTAGTCGATCGGGACGACGATCAGCGAGGGGACGTCGAGCGAGAGGGCGTGGGTGAGGCGTCCGGAGAACTCGTCGGCCGAGGAGCAGCGCCAGGCCGGCATCCCGAAGGCCTCGGCGAGCTTGACGAAGTCGGGGTTGCCGAAGTCGACGCCGAAGTGGCGGCCGAACTTCTTGTCCTGCTTCCACACGATCGAGCCGTACTGGCCGTTCTCCCAGATCACGTTGACCACGGCGGTGCGCAGGCGCACGGCGGTCTCGAGCTCCTGGGCGTTCATGAGGAAGCCGCCGTCGCCGCTGACCGCGACGACGTTGCGCTCGGGATGGACGAGCTTGGCCCCGATCGCGGTGGGCAGGGCGAAGCCCATCCCGGCCAGGCCGTTGGCGATCAGCACCGTGCCGGGCTCGTGGGCGGGGAACATCCGCCCGATCCACAGCTTGTGCAGGCCGACGTCGGAGACGAGCAGGTCCTGGCGGCCGAGCGCGTTCCGGATGTCGCACAGGACCCGCGGCGGGCGCATCGGGAAGTGGTCGTCGTGGCGGGCCTCGGCCAGGGCGCCGAGGACGACGTCGCGCAGCCGGGCCGAGCCCGAGGTCGTCGTGGCCCGGTTGCAGCTGGCGGCCAGGCGCGAGAGGACGTGGGCGATATCGCCGATCAGCTCGACCTCGGGGACGAAGAACTCGTCGATCTCGGCCGCGACGCTGTCGATCACGATGATCTGCTTGTCGCCGCGCGGGTTCCAGTGCTCGGGCGAGTGCTCGACCAGGTCGTAGCCGATGGCCACGACCACGTCGGCGTCCTCGAAGCCGGCCATCGCGTAGTCGCGCGACTGGAGCCCGACCGTGCCCAGGGCGTGCGGGTCCTCGTAGTCGAGCAGCCCCTTGGCCATGAACGTCTCGGCGGCGGCGATGCCGGTGGCGGCGACGAAGTAGCGCAGGGCGGGACCGGCGTGGGCGCGGATCGCGCCGTTGCCGACCAGGGCGACCGGGTTCTCGGCCCCGGCGATGATCTCGGCCGCGCGCTGGAGCTCGCGCATCCCCGGCTCGGGCTGGACCGGATCGCGGCGAGGCAGGGGCGAGGCGTCAAGCGGCCGCGCCATGACGTCCTCGGGGAGCTCGAGGTGAGTCGAGCCCGGCTTCTCGGACTCGGCGACCTTAAACGCTTTGCGGACGACCTCCGGTACGATCTCCGGACTGGAAACGCGCGCGTTCCACTTGACAATCGGGCGTAGGATCTCAACGAGATCGATGTACTGATGCGACTCCTTGTGCATCCTCTCGAGATCCGACTGGCCGGTGAGGGCGACAAGCGGGGCGCGATCAAGGAAGGAATCGGCGACTGCCGTGACGAGGTTGGTGGCACCCGGGCCGAGGGTCCCGAGGCAGACACCGGCCCGCCCGGTTAGGCGGCCGATCGCGTCAGCCATGTACGCGCCGCCCTGCTCGTGGCGGACGGGAACGAACCGAATCGAGGAATTGGCCAGGGATTCGCTCAGGTCCAGAGTCTCCTCGCCGGGGATCCCGAAGACATACTGAACACCCTCAGCCTCCAGGCACTCGACGAACACATCAGACGCTTTGCGCTCGGCCACAGCAGCAGCCTACAAGCAAGCCCTTGCCCTCGGCCTCACCGCGGCGGTGGCCCTGATCCTGGGCGCCGTGCCGTCCGCTGACGCCGCCAGCACCTTCTACATCCGCGGCGGCGGCAACGGTCACGGGATCGGAATGAGCCAGTACGGCACGTACGGATTATGCCCTCCACGGCCGCAGCTACCGCTGGATCCTGGGCCACTACTACCAGGGCACCTCGATCGGCACGGTCAGCTCCAAACAGGTGGTGCGGGTCCTGCTCTCCTCAGGCAGCGCGGTGTTCAGCGGCGCCACTCACGCCGGCACGCAGAAGCTCAAGGCGGGCACGACCTATGCCGTGCGGCCGAACGCGGACGGTTCGGTGACGCTGGTGGTGAACCGCTCCGGCAAGCGGGTGGGCCAGTTCGCCGCGCCCCTGCACGTGAGCGGCTCCGGTCCGCTGAACCTGGCCGGGGTCGGCTCGTATCGCGGCTCGTTCGAGTTCCGCCCCGACGGCTCCGGCGGCACCATGACCGTCGACGCGGTCGGGCTCGACGATTACGTCCGCGGGGTGATCGCGGCCGAGATGCCCGCGAGCTGGCCGACGCAGGCGCTCGAGGCGCAGGCCGTGGCCGCGCGGACCTACGGCCTGACCAGCGACGTGGACGGGTCGGTGTTCGGCCTCTACGCCGATACTCGCTCCCAGATGTACGGCGGCGTGGGCGCCGAGACGGCGGCCAGCGACGCCGCGGTGGCGGCGACCAGCGGTCAGGTCGTCACCTATGACAGCGCGCCGGTCGGCACCTACTTCTTCTCCAGCTCCGGCGGCCACACCGAGAACATCGAGAACGTCTGGCCGGGGACGACGCCCGAGCCGTGGCTGCGCGGGGTGAGCGATCCCTACGACGGCGCCGGCCACGACCCCTATCACCGCTGGGGCTACCGCCTGTCGCTGTCCGGGGCTGCGGCCAAGCTCGGAGGCTGGGTGAAGGGCAGCCTGGTCGGGATCAAGGTCACCCAGCACGGCGTCTCGCCCCGGATCATCGCGGCGGACATCGTCGGGACCAAGGGCGATGCAACCGTCACCGGCGGCCAGCTCCAACAGGCCTTCGGCCTGCTCTCGACCTGGGCGGCGTTCACCACGATCAAGGCGTGGCCGGGCCGCTCGAACACGATCACCGCCCGCGACGTGGTCGGATCGATCACCGGGATTCACGGCAGCGTGTTCCCGGCGCCGCGGCGGACCCGACTGGCGGTCCAGCGGCGCACCGGCCGGCGCTGGCGGACGGTGGCGCACACCTTCACCGGCGCCCGCGGCGCCTACGACACCGCGCTGCCGGGCCCCGGCACCTACCGCGTGCGTCTACCGCGGCATGTCCGGACCCGTCGGTCGCGATCGCCTAGTGGCGCAGTGCCCAAAAGCCGCTGCTGGCGATCGACGCGCCGTTCGTGCTCTACCGCTCGTTCTTCGCCCTGCCCGACTCGATCAAGGGCGTCGACGGCACCCGGTCAACGCGCTGCTCGGGGCGGCCAACGTGATCCTGCGGATCGCCGCCGACCGCGAGCCGCGCGCGATCGTGGTCTGCTTCGGCGCCGAGGCCGCGGCCTACCGGGTCGAGCTCTACCCGGACTACCACGCCACCCGCCCGCCGGTACCCGACGCCGCTGGCCTGGCAGTTCGAGCAGGCGCCGGAGTTCTTCGCCGCCTTCGGCTGGAGACTCGCTCTCCGACGAGGGGCTCGAGGCCGACGACCTGCTCGGGTCGCTGGCCGCAGATCGAGGACGCGGCCGGGGGGAGCACGCTGATCATGACCGGCGACCGCGACATGTACCAGTGCGTCGGCGAGCGGGTCAGCGTGCTCTACCTGAAGTCGGGCACGACCGGGTTCGAGGAGGTCGACCCGGCCGAGGTCAAGCGCCGCTACGGGATCCGCCCTGCGCTCGTCCCCGACTTCATCGCGCTGCGCGGCGACCCCTCCGACGGGCTGCCCGGCGCGCCCGGGATCGGGCCGAAGACGGCGGCTGAGCTGCTCGGCCGGCACGGCTCGCTCGAGGGCGCGATCGCCGCCGCCGCACCGAGCGCCCGCGCGTACGGCGGCCGCGCTGCGCGACAACGCCGACGAGCTGCGGGCCTTTCAAGGACATCGCCACGCTGCGGATCGTCGAGCTGGAGCGCCCGGCGGACCGGGGTACCGACCTCGACGGCGGGGCCGAGGCGGCGCGGCGCTTCGGGATGAACCGGCTGGCCGAGCGGCTGGAGAAGGCCGGAGTCGCGACCTCTAAGGACGCTGTGAAGCGGACCGTGATCACGTCGCCGTCGAGCACGACGTAGTCGCGGCCCTCGAGCCGGAGCGTCCCGCGGTCGCGGGCGCCGGCGTAGCCGCCGGCTGCACCAGCTCATCCCAGGACACGACCTCGGCGCGGACGAAGCCGCGCTGGATGTCGGAGTGGATCAGCCCGGCGGCGTGCCAGACGCTCAGGCCCCGGCGCAGGTGCCAGGACTGCGCGGGCTTGTCCTCGCCGGCGGTGAAGAAGGCGATCAGGTCGAGCAGCGCGAAGGCGCCGCGGATCACCGCTTCGAGCCCCGACTCGGACAGCCCGAGATCGGCCCGCATCGCCTCGGCCTCCTCGGCGCTCGAGCTCGGCCAGCTCGGCCTCGAGCCGGGCGGAAACGGCCACTGCCCCCGCACCCTGAGCGCGCGGCGTGCTCGAGCGATCGCCGGGGGCACCTCGGCGACGCCCTCCTCGACGTTGGCCACGAACAGCACCGGCTTGGCGGTCAGCGGCTGGAGCAGCGGCCAGCGCCTCGGGGGCGTCGGCGGGGGCTGGCACGGTCCGCGCGGGGCGGCCGGCCTGGAGCGCCTCGACCAGCCGGCCCAGCCAGGCCGCCTCGGCCACCGCCTGGCGGTCGCCGCCCTTGGCTGTGCGAGCGACCCGGTCGAGCCGGCGCTCGGCCTGCTCGAGGTCGGCGTAGAGCAGCTCGGTCTCGATCGTCTCGACGTCGGCCAGGGGATCGACCCGGCCCTCCGGGTGGACGACGTTGGGGTCGTCGTGGGCGCGGACCACGTGCACGATCGCGTCGGTCTCGCGGATGTTGGCCAGGAACTGGTTGCCGAGCCCTTCGCCGCGGTGGGCGCCGGCCACGAGCCCGGCGATGTCGTGGAAGGCGATCGTGTCGGGCACGACCCGCGAGGCGTTGATCGTCGCCGCGACGGCGTCGAGTCGCGGGTCGGCAACCGGCACGACGGCTACGTTCGGCTGGATGGTGGTGAACGGGTAGTTGGCCGCCTCCGCTGCGGCGCCGGTTAGCGCGGTGAAGAGCGAGGACTTGCCCGCGTTGGGCATCCCGACGATCCCGACCTTCATCTCGTCGGCTCCGGCGGGACGGGGGTGCGGGCGAAGGCGCCCCCCACCAACGTCCCCAGCACAGCCCCGGCGGCCACGTCACTCGGGTAGTGCACCCCGAGATACGGGCGGCTGACCGCCAGGGCCACCGCCCCGGCGTACAGGGCCGCGGCCGGCGCGAGGCCGGAGAAGGCCCGGGCGGCGGCGAACGAGGTGGTGGCGTGGGCGCTCGGGAAGGAGATCGCGGTGACGGTCGAGGTCAGCGGGGGGAGGCCGGGGAGCTCGGGGCGTCGGCGGCGGACGGCGAACTTGATCGCCTGGTTGGCCGCGTAGGAGCCGATCACCGCTCCGACGCCCCGCAGCCAGGCGCGGCTGCGGGCTGGGTCGTCGCGGTGGTCGCGGGCGGCGCCCAGCAGCCCGAGGGCGATCCAGCCGGCGCCGTGCTCGCCCAGGCGGGAGAAGGCGGCCACCGCGCGCTCGCCCCGCGGCCCGTGCCCGCGCGTGCGGAGGAGGATCAGGAGGTGATGGTCGAGCGCGGCGCCCGGGAGTGGCGACACTACGTCCCGAAGCCGACGCGGTGCTCTTCGTCGTCGACGAGCACGTAGACGATCCGGCTGAGGTCGAGCGCGACCGTGCCGTCCTCGGCCGAGAGGTCGTGCCAATCACCCGACCCGAGCGCCTGACGCAGCCGCGTCAGCTCGTCGGGAGCGACTCGCGCGGCGAGAACCTGTCCGCCGAGAAAGCCGATGCTGATCTTCTGGGGTTTGTCTGCCATCGTCAGTGCGGCCTCGCTGGTTGCACGATTTCGGTGAGCACTCCGCCGGTAGCGGAAGGATGGACGAAGGCTACGCGGCTGCCGCGGATGCCGTTGCGCGGGTGCTCATCGATCAGGCGCAGTCCGGCCGCGGAGAGCGCCCGGAGCGCCTCCTCGATGTCGTCCACGCGATAGGCCACGTGGTGCAGGCCGGGGCCCCGCTTGGCCAGGAACTTGCCCACCCCGGAGTCGGCGGAGAGGGGCTGGAGCAGCTCGACGTGCCCGTCGCCGATGTCGAGCAGGGCGGCATCAACGTCCTGCTCGGCCACGGTCTCGCGGTGCACGAGCGCGAGGCCCAGGGCGTTCTGGTAGATGGTCAGCGTGGCGTCGAGGTCGGGGACGGCCACGCCGATGTGGTCGATCGTGGACAGCATCGGGGCCGGAGAATAGTGGCGCTCAGGGCCGCTGGGCCGGCTGCTCGGCCGTGGCGGCGGCGATCCCGAGTTCCCCGTGGCCGATCCGCGGTGGGGCCACGCTGGGGACGCCGTCCATGATCTCGTCGATGTCCTTACGCTCCAGGACCTCGTTGGCCAGGAGGGTGGCGGCGAGCTTGTCAAGCTGGGGGCGATGGCGATCGAGGATCGAGGTGGCCATCCGGAACGCCTGGTCGGCGAGGTCGCGGACCTCCTCGTCGCGCACCCGGCGCGAGGCCTCCGAGGCGGGGACGTCGGCGGCCAGCCGCAGCGAGACGATGCCCGTTCCCATCGCGTAGTCGTGGATCATCGCGTGGGCGATCTCGGCCACCCGCTTGAGGTCGTCGGAGGCGCCGGTGGTGATCGAGCCAAACACGAGCTGCTCGGCGGCACGGCCGCCCAAGAGCATGGTCATGAAGTCGATCAGCTCCTCGCGCGTCTTCAGGTAGCGGTCCTCTTCGGGCAGGTTGAGGGTGTAGCCGAGCGCGCGCCCGTGGGGGACGATCGAGATCCGGTGCACGCGGTCCACCGAGAGCAGCAGCTCGCCGCACAGGGCGTGGCCGGCCTCGTGGTAGGCGACGACCCGCTTCTCGTGATCGGTCAGGGCCCGGCGCGACTGCATGCCGGCGACCACGCGCTCGAGCGACTGGTCGAAGTCCTCCATCGCCACATTCGGCGCCCCCCGGCGAGCGGCGAAGATCGCCGCCTCGTTGCAGAGGTTGGCCAGGTCGGCGCCGGTGAGGCCGGAGGTCTGGCGCGCGATCAGCTTCAGATCGACGTCGGAGGAGAGCGGCTTGTTGCGCGCATGGACACCGAGAATCCGCTCGCGGCCAGTCACATCGGGCGGGGAGACAAAGATCTGGCGGTCAAAGCGCCCGGGTCGCAACAGCGCGGGGTCGAGCTTCTCGAGCAGGTTCGAGGCGGCGATGACGACCACGTCCTTGCGCGCCGAGAACCCGTCCATCTCGACCAGCAGCTGGTTCAGCGTCTGGTCGCGCTCGCCGCTTATGTCCATTCCCCGGTGACCACCGACGGCGTCAAGCTCGTCGATGAAGACGATCGCCGGCGCGTGCTGGCGGGCGATCTTGAACAGCCGGCGGATGCGGGCCGCGCCGAGGCCGGCGAACATCTCGACGAACGAGGCGGCCGACTGGGAGTAGAAGCGCGCGCCCGACTCGTGGGCCACGGCCTTGGCCAGCAGCGTCTTGCCGGTGCCGGGCGGCCCGTGGAGCAGGACCCCCTTGGGCACCTTGGCGCCCATGTCGCGGAACCGTTTGGGGTCGCGCAAGTACTCGACGATCTCGCGCAGCTCCTCCTTGGCCTCGTCAGACCCGGCGATGTCGCTCCAGGAGATCGGAGGCGAGGCGTCGGGCTTGATCGACTGGGGCTTGGTCTTCGGCATGTAGCGCATGAGCGCGAACACAGCCGTGACCAGCAGGCCCATGAACACGATGGGCAGCCATTGGAGCAGGAACGTCTGTACGTCTGGTGCCCAGAGAAAATTGGCGAATGTCATGGACCAGTAACGCTCATCGGCAGGGGGGCACGCCTACTGAACCCTCTGCAGTCGAGGATTCGGCGAATATGCCCGACCTACCTTCGCGCACGGCTGCCCCTCGAGGAGCACGACGTCGGCGGTGAAATCGTTCTGGCCCCGGATCAGCGACGAGCCCACCCCGTAGGCATCGACGGGCACGCCGGCGGCCTCGAACTCCTTGATCCGGGCCGCGGTGAAGCCGCCGCTGGCCACGATCCGCACGTCGCGAAAGCCCGCCCCGTCGAGGGCCCCGCGGACCTTCTCGACCAGCCGCGGGTTGACGCCCGTGGGCTTGAAGCTGCCCATCTCGTCCCACAGCGAGCGATCGACCAGGTCCTCCGAGGTGTCGAGGCGGACGCCCCACAACCGTGGTCCGAGGGCCTCGGCGACCTCGAGCGCGGTGCGGACCGAGTCGTTCTCGAAGTCGGCCAGCACGGTGATGTTCATCTCACCGTAGAAGCGGTCGGCGAACACCGTGGCCGCCTTGACCGTATCCCCGCCATAGGCGGCGATCAGCCCGTGCGGAACGGTGCCGATGCCCGTGCCGCCCCACCATGAGGCCTGGGCGTCGGTCGAGACGCCGATTGCGCCGGCCACGTGCGCGCCCCAGCCGTCGCCGGTCTGTACCAGCCAGTGGTCGTGCCGGGCGGGGAAGTAGAAGATCTGCTTGCCGCGGGCCGCCTCCACCACCTCGAGCACGTTGCTCATGACGAGCGAGCGGCGGGCCAGCACGCCCAGGTAGGTCGTCTCGAGGTGGGCGAACAGGCTGTAGTCGCCCTCGATCGTCATCACCGTCTCGCGGGGGGAGACGCGGTCGCCCTCGTGCAGGGCGTTGACCACGAGCTGATCCCACCCGGTGATCCAGTGGCCGTCCTGCTCGTGGCCGGAGCACAGCTTGAGGATGGCGATCGCCTCGTCGATCCCCCCGAGCACCGAGTCGCGCTTCTGGAAGACCTGCATGGTCACGCGCGGGTGGTGGTTGTCCTCCTCGAGCAGCCGCTTGGTGAGGACGAAGTAGGCGTCGGAGTAGTAACCCGAGCGGATCCGGTCGACCGGTAGGCGGAAGACGGCCGGATCGAGCCGGGTCAAGATCGCCGTTTCCATGGGCGGAGTCTATTTAGAGGCTGGCTCCGCCGCCCGTGGTCTGGCTCTCGCGCGATGGCGTACGGTCACCGGCGAGATGACCGCGTATCTGGGCGCCCTTCGCCACCGCAGCTTTCGCTACCTGTTTTTCGGTCAGTCAGCCAGCGTGGTCGGCGATCGAGTGGTGGTCGTGGCGCTGGCCATCTTCATCACCCAGCGCACGGGTTCCCCGACCGACCTCGGGTTGGTGCTGGCCGCCCAGACCCTGCCCTTGGTCACCCTGTTGCTGTTCGGGGGCGTGTTGGCCGACCGCCTTCCCCGGCACCGGATCATGATCACCACCGACCTGACTCGCGCTGTGCTCCACACGGCGGTGGCCGTGCTGATCTTCAGCGGCGCGATCCGGATCTGGCAGCTGGTCGCGATCGAGGCCCTGTTCGGAGCAGCGCAGGCCTTCTTTCAGCCCGCCTACACCGGGCTGCTCCCTCAGACGGTGCCCGAGGAGCTGATCCAGGACGCCCGCGCGTTGACGGAGTCGGTCGCCAATGTGGCCTTCCTCGTGGGCCCCGCGCTGGCGACGGTGCTGGTGCTGGGGGTTGGCGCGGGCGAGGCCTTCGCCTTCGACGCGGCCACCTTCGTGCTCAGCGCGGCGTTGCTGATGCGCGTCCACCCCCGCCCTCGGGGCGAGGCGCGGAAGCCGGCGACCGTGCTCCAGGAACTGCGCGCCGGGTGGCTGGAGGTCCGTTCACGCACCTGGGTGTGGGTGACGATCTCGGTGTTCACCGGCGCCGTCCTGTGCGTGTACGCGCAGTGGTATGCCCTGGCCCCGGTGATCGCCCGCGACCACTACGGCGGAACCGGAGTCTTCGGTCTACTCGAGAGCTTGGCCGGGGTTGGTGCGGTCTGCGGGGGGGTGCTGGGGCTGCGCTGGCGCCCGGCGCGCCCGCTGCTGGTCGGCATGCTGTTGATGTTCGCCTGGCCGGTGCAGGACCTCACCTTTGCCGCGGGAGCCCCGCTGCCCGTCGTCTCCGTCTTCGCCTTCCTCACCGGGGTGGGCTTCTCGCTGCTGATGATCTGGTGGGAAACCGCGCTCGCCCGGCACATTCCGGCCAGCGCGCTCTCGCGCGTGAGCGCTTGGGACTGGATGGGATCGCTGGCGCTGCTCCCGGTCGGCTTCCTGGTGGCCGGTCCGCTGGCGTCCGCGTTCGGGGCGCGGACCGTGCTCGCCGTGGGCAGTGCCATCGGCCTCGTGTTGATCGCGATCGGGCTGCTGCCCCGGGCCACACGCGAGCTCGGAGACCCGGACTCGGCGTTGGCGCTCGGGGAGCCGGACTCAGCCCAGGAGCTCGCGGGCCAGGTCGGCGTAGAACTCGGCCGCGAAGCCTAGGTCGCGGACGTCGATCCGCTCGTCGGCGCTGTGGATGAGCGGGGCCGCCTCGAGCAGCGACATATGCCGCTGGGGGAAGAAGCCGTAGGCGACGCAGTCGGGGAAGGCCTCGCGGAACCAGCGCGAGTCAGAGAAGCCGGGGAGGATCACCGGCACGGTCTCGCCGTCGGGATCGTGGCCCGCGATCCAGCGGTCGATGGCGCCGCGCAGCTCGCTCTGCACGGGCGAGCTGTTGCCAATGACCGTCTCGGTGAACTCGAGTTCGAGCTGCTGGGCGTGTTCACCCAGCACCTCCTCGATTCGCCGGCGGGCGATGTCCTCGCCCAGGCCGGGCGGGACCCGGCAGTCCACCTTCACGAACGCCCGGGCCGGGATCACGTTCATCTTGTCCGACGCGTGGACCATCGTCGGGGTCAGGGTCACGCGCAGCATCGGCTCGAGGAAGATGAGCAGCGCCGGCTCGGCTTGGGCGAGTTGCTCGAGCGCGGGTTGCGGGTTCTCCGGGTCGGCACCGAGTGTCTGGAGCAGCTCGGCCGGCCCTTCGGTGACGTCGAACCCGGGGTCGTTACCCGCCATCCGCTCGAGCACCGGGCCGAGCTTCAGCAGTGCGTTCTCGCCCGTCCGCGGCAGCGAGGCATGGCCGGCGACGCCGTGGGCGGTGAGCTTGAAGCGGAAGATCCCCTTCTCCCCGCAGCACACGCCATAGCGACGAGTCCCGCCAAACTCGAACACGTCGCCCCCACCCTCGTTGAGGAGCATGTCGCAGCGAACCTTGTCGGGGTGCTTCTCGCACAGCCAGCGCGCGCCGACCTCGCCACCGGTCTCCTCGTCGGCCACGAACACCAGCTTCAGCGTCCCTCTTGCGGGCCGCCAGCCCTCGCGCGCGAGCGCCGCGCCCGCCACCGCCTCGGCCGCCACCTGCGACTTCATGTCGAGCGCGCCGCGACCCCATAGGTAGCCGTCCTCGACGTCGCCCGACCACGGGTCGTGGCTCCAATCGGTGGCGTCGGCCAGCACGGTGTCGACGTGGCCGAGGTAGCACAGCGTCGGGCCCGACTGCTCGCTCTTCAGGTCGGCAATCAGGTTGGGCCGCTCGTCGCTGGTCCCCAGCAGCTCGGTCTCGAACCCGGCCTGCTCGAGGTAGTCGGCCAGGTACTCGATGGCTTCACGCTCGTTACCGGGGGGGTTGACCGTGTTGAAGCGGACGAGCCGCTGGAGAACTTCGGTGGTCTCGTCCTGGAGGTTCCCGGCCATGCCGTGGTGAGCCTACCCCCTCACTACGATCCCGCTCACTGTGGCCGACGACCTGGAGCTCGCACTCGAGCTGGCCGACCTGTCCGATGCGATCACCCGGCGCCGGTTCCGGGCGGACGACCTAGCCGTCGAGACCAAGCCCGATCTGACGCCGGTGAGCGAGGCCGACCGGGCGGTCGAAGAGATGCTCCGGGCGCGGCTGGCGGAGGTGCGCCCGGGCGACGGGGTGCTGGGCGAGGAGTTCGGCGAGGAGCTCGGGGATTCGGAGCGCGGCGGCTCGCGCCGCTGGATCGTCGATCCGATCGACGGAACCAAGAACTACGTCCGCGGGATCCCCGTGTGGGCAACGCTGATCGCGCTCGAGTCAGACGGGGAGCTCGTGCTCGGCGTGGCTTCGGCGCCGGCGCTCGGGCGCCGGTGGTGGGCGTCAAAGGGGGCCGGGGCTTTCGCCGCCGATGGCCTCGGGGGCGGTCCGCGGCGGCTTTCCGTCTCGGGTGTGGCCGAGCTCGCCGACGCGCAGCTCTCCACCTCCGGGTTCGACGGCTGGGAGCGCCTGGGGCGGCTGGACGCGCTCCTGGGGCTGTCGCGGGCCTGCTGGCGCACGCGGGGGTTCGGGGACTTCTGGAGCTACATGCTGGTGGCCGAAGGGGTGGCCGACGTGGCCTGCGAGCCTGAGGTCACCCTGTGGGACCTGGCCGCCGTGCGGGTGATCGTCGAGGAGGCGGGCGGGCGCTTCACCGACCTGGGCGGGGTGCCGACGGCGGCCGGCGGCGACGTTGTGGCTACGAACGGGTTGCTGCACGAGGCCGCTTTGGCGTTCGTGGGCCGGCCCTAGCGCGGCCGGCGCCCAGCCATACTTGTGCCATGGACCGCCTGTTCGGCGCCGACGAAGGCCCGGTCGCACCGGCCCCGCTCGACGACGCGCCCCTGGCCACCCGCATGCGCCCGCGCACGTTCGACGAGTTCGTCGGTCAGGAGCGGTTGCTGGCCCCGGGATCGGCCCTGCGCCGGGCGATCGAGGCGGGTCACCCCCACTCGATGATCCTGCACGGGCCGCCGGGCGCCGGGAAAACGACGCTGGCCCGGCTGGTCGCCGAGGCGTCGGGATCCGCGTTCGAGGAGGAGAGCGCGGTGCAGGCCGGGCGGGCCGAAGTCAGGGCGGTGCTCGAACGGGCCCGCGAGCGGCTCCGCGGCAACGACACCAAGACGATCTTCTTCCTGGACGAGATCCACCGCTTCAACAAGGCCCAGCAGGACGCACTGCTGCCGGCGGTCGAGGAGGGGCTGGTGACCCTGATCGGCGCCACGACCGAGAACCCCTACTTCGAGGTCAACTCGGCGCTGATCTCGCGGACCCACGTCTACGAGCTCGAAGCGCTCACGGCGCACGACATCCGCACGCTGCTCGATCGCGCGGTCGCCCGCGGGGAATGCGGTGACGGCTCGCGGATCGATCCCGAGGCGCTCGAGTTCTTGGCCGAGCGCGCTGGTGGGGATGCCCGGACGGCGCTTAACGGCCTCGAGCTGGCCTGCGAGGCGGCGGGGGCCGACCGGGTGACGCTCGCCCATGCCGAGGATGCGCTCCAGCGCCGGGCGCTGCTGTACGACCGCCAGGCGGACCGCCACTACGACACGATCTCGGCCTGGATCAAGGCCACCCGTGGATCCGACCCGGACGCGTCGCTGTATTACCTGGCCGTGATGCTCGAGGGCGGCGAGGACCCGCGGTTCATCGTCCGCCGCATGGTCGTGCTGGCGTCCGAGGACATCGGCAACGCCGATCCGGAGGCGCTGACCGTGGCCACGGCGGCGGCGGCCGCGGTCGAGCATGTGGGCCTGCCCGAGTGTCAGTTCGCGCTCGCCCAGGCGGCCATCTACCTGTCTCTGGCCCCGAAGTCCGACGCCGCCAAGCGGGCGATCTTCGCCGCCCGGGAGCACATCCGGGAGCGGGGCGCCCAGCCGCCCCCGGCGCACCTGCGATCGAGCACGCGCAGCGACGGCGGCTACGACAATCCCCATCGCCGCCCCGGTCACTTCTCACCTCAGGAGCTGATGCCGGACCCCGCCATCGGTGTGCGCTTCTACACCCCCGACGAGGCCGAGCAGGCGCTGGCTGAGAAGCTCGATGAGGTCCGGCGCGCGCGGGGGCGGGCATGACGGAGCGCCTGGAGTCACGCAACCCGGCCACGGGCCAGCGGCTCGGCGACGTGCCGGTCACCGCGCCGGAGGAGGTGCAGGCCGTGGTCCAGGCCGTGGCCAAGGTGCAGCCGTTCTGGGCCGAGCTCACCCTGGGTGACCGCGCCCGCTACCTCCAGCGCGCCGCGCAGGTCGTCCTCGACGAGGGAGACGACCTGCGCGACCTGATCTCCCGCGAGCAGGGCAAGCCGCGCAACGAGGCGTTCACGATGGAGCTGCTGCCCACGATCGACGCCCTCGGCTGGATCGCCCGGACCGGGCAGGAGCTACTGGCCGACGAGAAGATCTCGATGTCGCAGGTGTTCCTGCGGACGAAGAGCTCGTGCTTCGTCTACGAGCCGCTCGGCGTGATCGGGGTTATCGCGCCGTGGAATTACCCCTGGAGCATTCCCCTCTCGCAGGTGGCGAGCGCGCTGATGGCTGGAAACGGCGTCGTGCTGAAGCCGGCGACGCTGACGCCGCTGATCGGCGAGCGGATCCGCCGCGCGCTCGAGCGCGCCGGGGTGCCCGAGGGTTTGGTCCGGGTCATCCACGGCCCGGGCACCGGGCAGGCGCTCGTCCGCTCGAGCGTGGCCAAGGTGTTCTTCACCGGGTCCGTGGAGGCGGGTCGCCAGGTGGGGGAGGAATGCGCGCGCCGGCTGAAGGGCTCGGTGCTCGAGCTCGGGGGCAAGGACCCGATGATCGTGCTTTCCGACGCCAACCTCGAGCACGCGGTGGCCGGGGCCCTGTGGGGCGGGCTGGCCAATGCCGGTCAGACCTGCTCGGGGATCGAGCGCGTGTACGTGATGCGTGATGTCGCCGAACGGTTCGTCGAGGACTTGGTGGCGTCGGCTGGGCGGTTGCGGGTCGGCGATCCGCTGAGTTGGGACACGGAGATCGGCCCGATGGTCTCGGGCGAGCAGCTTGATTCTGTGGCCGCGCTGGTCGACGACGCGGTCGCGGCTGGGGCTGTTTTGCGGTGCGGCGGTCCGGTGGACTCGCCGCTCGGACTCGACGGGGCCTTCTACGCCCCGGCTGTGCTGACCGACGTGACCCACTCGATGCGAATCATGCGCGAAGAGATCTTCGGACCGGTGATCCCGGTGGTCACGGTCGACTCCGAGGACGAGGCGGTGGCGCTGGCCAACGACTCGGACTTCGGCCTGGGGGCGTCGGTGTGGACGGCCGACCGTGTGAAGGGGGAGCGGGTCGCGAGTGAACTCGAGGCCGGAATGGTGTGGATCAACGACCACATGTTCAGCCACGGCGCCTTCCAGTGCTCGTGGGGAGGGGTCAAGGACTCGGGGCTCGGCCGGACCCATTCCAAGTTCGGGCTGTATGAGTGCGTCAACATCAAGCTGCGGGTGTGGGAGCCCTCGACGCTGCGCAACGCCTGGTGGTACCCCTACGACGAGACGCTGGGGCGGGCGCTGCGCGGGGCGGCCACCGTCCTCTATGGCCGGCCCTCGATTCGGGCGGCGGCTCTGCGCGACGGGATCCGCCCGCTGGCGTCGCTGGGCGCGCGGCTGGCGCGGGATGCGGTGAAGCGGTAGGGGGCGGGCTACCCTATTCGCATGCCCGCTCAGGCCTACCGCGGCAAGGAATGTGTCTGTCAGCTGCGCCGGGGGATCTGCGATCAGTCCTGCGTCCAGGACATGCTCCAGACGCCGTTCTACATCGCCTGCCTGCGGCTGAAGGGACGTCGCTGCGTCGTCGTGGGCGGTGGTGATGTCGGCTTGGAGAAGGCCGAGGGGTTGTTGGCCTGCGACGGCGAGGTGACCCTGGTCGCCCCCGATGCGCACCCCGAGCTCGTTCAGCTGGCGCTCGAGGGCTCGATCCGCTGGGAGCGCCGCGAGTTCGAGCCCAGCGACCTCGAGGGTTGCCTGATCGCGATCGCCGCCACCAGCGACACCGACGTGAACATCTCGGTGTTCGAGGAGGCGGAGGCGCGCGCGATGCTGGTCAACGTGGTCGACGTACCGCCGCTGTGCAACTTCATCCTGCCGGCGATCGTGCGCACCGGGCCGCTCGCGGTGGCGATCTCCACGGCGGGCGCATCGCCTGCCCTGGCCAAGCGGATGAAGCGGGAGATCTCCGAGCAGTTCGGCGAGCCCTACGCGCTCTTGGCCATCCTGCTCAACGAAGCCCGGGGCTGGGCCAAGGCCACGCTCCCCACCTACCAGGACCGCAAGGAGTTCTTCGAGTCGATCGTCAACGGCGAGCCCGACCCGATCGAGCTGCTCCGGGCCGGCGAGATCGGCGCGGTGCGCGACCTGATCGCCGCCGCGCAGCGCACGGCGGTATGAACCGACTCACCCACCTCGACCGCTCGGGCCGGGCGCGGATGGTCGATGTGGGCGAAAAGCCGGCCTCGGAACGGCGCGCGGTGGCGCAGGCGGTGGTGTCCGTGTCTCCCGAGACGGCGCGCGCGGTGAGCGAGGGCGACGCCCCCAAGGGCGACGTCATCGGCGTGGCGCGGATCGCCGGGATCCAGGCGGCCAAGCGCACCTCGGAGCTGATCCCGCTGTGCCACCCACTGGCTCTGAGCTTCGTCGGAGTCGAGGGCGCGGTGGATGTCGACCGGGGACAGATCACGCTGACCGCCGAGGCCCGGACGACCGGCCCGACCGGCGTCGAGATGGAAGCCCTGACCGCCGTGTCGGTGGCGGCGCTCACCGTGTACGACATGGTCAAGGGGATCGAGCGCGGAGCGGAGATCGGCTCGGTGTGGCTGCTCGAGAAGTCGGGCGGGCGCTCGGGAGAGTGGCGCCGCGACGCCGCCGAGTAGCGACCCGCGCCACTAGAGTCGCGGCCGCGATGAAAACGGCCATCCTCACGATCTCGACCTCGGTTGCCGCGGGGCGGACCGAAGACGTGTCCGGCGCCGCCCTGGCCGAGCGAGCCGCCCTCGCCGGAGCGGAGATCGTCGCCCGCGACGTGCTGCCCGACGACCGCGAGGCGATCGAGGACTGGCTGCGAACTCACGCCTCCGGCGAGACCTCGCTGATCTTCACCACTGGCGGGACCGGCCTCACCCCGGACGACGTCACCCCGGAAGCGACGCGAGCGGTGATCGACCGCGATGCGCCGGGCTTCGCCGAGGCGATGCGGGCCGAATCGCTCAGGCACACGCCGATGGGAATCCTCACCCGCGGGGTGTCGGGCATCTCCGGACGGACCCTGATCATCAACTTCCCCGGCAACCCGAAGGCGATCGGAGAGCTGTTTGGGGTGATCGAGCCGACGCTCGGCCATGTCGTGGCGACGCTGCAGCGAGAAGGCGGACGACCGGATCCCGAGCGCGAGGCAGGTGGCCGACACTCCGGCCATTGAGCTGCGCGGGCTGGCTCGCTACTTCGGCGAGCGGACCGCGCTGCGGGAGGTGTCGGTCGACGTCCCGGCCGGCGCCTCGCTGGCCGTGCTCGGACGCAACGGTGCGGGCAAATCGACCCTGCTGCGGATCCTGGCCACGCTGCTGCGCCCGCACGCGCGGTGAGGTGCGGCTGTTCGGCGAGGCGCTTCCCCGCCGCGCCTTTGCGGTGCGAGGCCGACTGGGGCTCCTGGCCCACGAGCCATTGCTCTACCGCGACCTGAGCGCGCGGGAAAATCTGCTCTACCAGGCCAGCCTGCATCGTGTGGAGATCGGGCGGGTGCAGGAGGTGCTCGGAGCGGTGGGGATGGAGAGCTACGCCGATGAGCCGGTGCGCTTGCTCTCACGCGGGATGGTGCAGCGGGTGGCCGTCTGCCGGGCGGTCCTCCACCGCCCTGCTCTGCTCCTGCTCGACGAGCCCCGTGCCAACCTCGACCCCGCCGCGAGCGAGCTGCTGGAGCCGCTGATCGGGCGCCCCAGCGGTTGCACGCGAGTGATCACCAGCCACGATCCGCGCTCGGCACTGGCCGAGGCCGACCTCGTCCTGGGGTTGAAGGGCGGCCGGCCAGCCTTCGTGAGGCCTGCGGGAGACGTCACCGAGGCGCAGCTGACGGAGCTCTACCGATGAGAACCGCCGCCGCAGTACTGCGCAAGGACATCCTGCTCGAGCTGCGGACGTTCGAGACCGTCCCGGCGATGGTGCTCTTCTCGCTGGCCACATTCGTGATCTTTCACTTCGCGCTGAACCGGACGACGATCGCTGGTCAGCTGGCGGCCGGCGTGCTCACCGCCACGCTGCTGTTCGCGGCCATGCTCGCAGTCAACCGCTTGTTCGTGGCCGAGCGAGAGCAGGGTGGGTTCGAGGCCTTCCTGCTCGCCCCGGTGGACCGGACCGCACTCTTCTTGGCCAAGGCCACGGCGCTGTTCCTGTTTCTGGCCGTGCTGGAGGTGATCGCCGTTCCCGCGTTCGCGCTGCTCCTCCTGGGCCCTCCCCTCGGACCCTCGCTGCTGGGTCTGATCGCCGTGCTCGCACTGGCTGACCTGGGTCTGGCCGTGATCGGGACGCTGGTCTCGGCGATCGCCGTCCAGACCCGGGCGCGGGACCTGATCGGCCCGGTGATCGGGCTGCCGCTGCTGATCCCGTCACTGATCGCCACCGCCCGGGCGATCGGGCCGCTGCTCAGCGCCCACAGCTCGGGGTCGCCGCCAGGCAAGTGGCTGGCCATCCAGGCTCTTTATGATCTGGTGTTCGCGCTGCTTGCCTACGCGGTGTTCGACTTCTTGCTCGAGGACTAGATGGTGTATCCATCTTCCCGATTGATGATTTCCCTACGGCCGCGGTCTGCGCGGCCTCACCCTCGCCACCACCGCGACGATCACGGTCGCGTTGGCGCTGGTCTTCTTCTACGCCCCCCTGGACGCCAACCAGGGGTTCATCCAGAAGATCTTCTATCTGCACGTTCCGCTGGCCATCGTCTCGCTGTGCGGGTTCATCGCCGGCGGGGTCTTCGCGGTCGGCCACCTGCGCACCGGTGACCGGCGCTGGGACATGCGCTCCTACGTGGCCATCCACATGGCGCTGATCTTCTCGATCGGCGGCCTGTTGACCGGCTCGATCTGGGCCAAGGCGTCGTGGGGCCATTGGTGGGTATGGAACGAGCCCACGCTCGTCTCCTACCTGATCGTCATCCTCCTGTTCGCGACCTACCAGCCGCTCCGCTTCTCGATCGAGGATCCCGAGCGCCAGGCGCGCTACGCGAGCGTGTTCTCGATCGTGGCCGGTGCCTTTGTGCCGCTGAACTTCATCGCAGTCCGGCTGGCCCAGCAGTACGTGCACCCGCGCGTCCTCACCCTGGGCGGTGGCAACCTTCCCGGGCCGATGCGGCTCACGTTCTTCGTCTCGCTGGTGGGAATCGCGCTCCTGTTCGTGACCCTGTGGAAGTACGAGATGGCGGCCAAGAACGCGCGCATGCAACTGCGTCGCGTCCGGCGCAGGCTGCTGGGCGAGGACGCGGTGCGCCCGCTGGGAAGGAGCGCCGCGCCGTCATGAGTTCGCTCGTCTTCGCCGCTCCAGCCCTGCCGCTGCACAGCGCGGGCAAGTACGTGGCCGGCGCGTACATCGTGTTCGTGGCCCTGATCCTGATCTATGTGGCGATCATGGCCCGCCGGCTTCGCCGCACCGAGCGCGAGCTGGCCCAGCTGCGCCGCGATGCGGATCTCGTCGACGCGACTAGAGACGAGCGCGAGCGGGAACGGGAGGCGGTATGAGCGAGCTGCTGACGATCGGGGTCTCGCACAAGACCGCGCCGGTCGAGATCCGTGAGCGCTTGGCATTGCCCGAGACCCGGGCGCCGGACTTCGTCCGCGAGCTCCGCGGCACAACCGACATCCACGAGGCGGTCTCGATCTCGACCTGCAACCGGACCGAGCTCTACCTGGTCGTCGGCGATCCGGTCGAGGCCGAGAGCCGAGTGCTGACCATGTTGGCCACGCAGGCGGGAATTCGCCCCACCGAGCTGGCCTCGGCGATCTACTCCCACCGCAACTGCGATGCCGCGCGGCACCTCTATCGCGTGACCGCCGGACTCGAGTCGATGATCGTGGGCGAGGCCGAGATCCAGGGGCAGGTCAAGCGCGCCTACGAGGCGGCGCTGGCCAAGGAGACCACCGGGCCGCTGACCAACCATCTGTTCAAGGCCGCACTCGCCGCCGGTAAGCGGGTCCGCAGCGAGACCGCGATCGGCGAGCGTCAGCTGAGCCTGCCCGCGGTGGCGGTCGCCCTCGCGCGTCGAGCTCCTGGGTGCCCTCGACGGACACGAGGTGGTGATCATCGGCACCGGGGAGACGAGCGAACTGACCGCGCGGGCGCTGGCCGACAGCGGCGGGCGCACGGTGTTCGTGGCCAACCGCCGCCGCGACCGGGCGATCGGCACTGGCCCGGCGCTACGGCGGGACCACCGTGAGCTTCGACCAGCTGCCCCAGGCCCTGGCCCAGGCCAACATCGTCGTCGCGGCGACCGCCTCGCCCCACCTGTTGCTCGAGGCCCGGGAGCTCTCCGAGGTCATGGAGGCGCGCGACCGGCGGCCGATGCTCCTCATCGACCTGGCCGTCCCGCGCGACATCGACGCCGCCTGCGGCGAGCTCGATGGCGTTTCCCTCTATGACATCGACGACCTCCAAGCGGTGATCGCCCGCAACCGCAAGGTGCGCCAGGCGGAGGCGCGCAAGGCGGAGGGAATCATCGAGGAGGAGATCCAGCACTTCGCCGCCTGGCTCGGATCGCTCGAGGTGCTGCCGACGCTGGCGGCGCTGCGCGAGCACGCGACCCAGATCGCCGACGGGCTGCTGCGCGAGAACGCGGGACGGTGGGAGAGCGCGTCGCCCCGCGACCTCGAGCGCATCGACGCGCTCGCCCACGCGCTGGTCAACCGCCTGTTGCACGAGCCGACGCTGCGGATGAAGGAGCTGCGCGATGACCGCGTCCACGCGCGGGTGGCGATGGTGCGCGACCTGTTCGGGCTGCCCGCCGAACGGCGGCCCGAGGCGGTGGAGCCGGCGGAGCACGCTGGCCGAGGTGCGCGCGATGACTGACCGCCGCCGTCGCTGATGCGAATCGGCACGCGGGGGAGCGCGCTCGCTCTCGCGCAGGCGCGGTCGGTGGCGGCGCGTCTGGGAGATGGCTGCGAGCTGGTGGAGATCACCACCTCCGGGGATCGCAACCGCGCCGACGGCGACAAGGCGCCGGTGGGTGTCCGAGCTCGAGCGGGCGTTGCTCGACGGCCGGATCGACCTCGCGGTGCATTCGGCCAAGGACGTGCCGGCCGACCTGGCCGACGGCCTCGAGCTGGCGGCGATCCCGCCCCGCGCCGACCCCCGCGACGTGATCTGTGGCGCGCTGTCCGTGGCGGCGCTGTCATCGGGGGCGAAGGTCGGGACGAGCAGCCTGCGCCGCCGGGCTCAGATCCTGGCCTTGCGCGACGACGTTCAGGTGGTCGAGGTCCGGGGCAACGTCGACACCCGGCTGCGCAAGCTCGCGGCGGGGGAAATCGACGCGCTCGTGCTCGCAGCGGCTGGACTGCAGCGCCTCGGCCGGCCGAGGCCGGGCCGGCGGCGTGCTCGACCAGCTCGTGCCGGCGGCCGGCCAGGGGGCGCTGGCGATTGAGACCAGGGCCAGCGACGCCGCAGCCGAACGGCTCGCGCCGCTACGAGATACGCAGGCGACGGCGTGCGTGTCGGCCGAGCGCGACCTGACGCCGGGCGCTCGGAGCGTCGTGCAAGACCCCGGTCGGCGCGTTCGCGCGCTGGATGGACGAGGGGAAGCTCGAGCTGGCGGCGTGGGTCGGCCGCCCCGACGGCTCGGCCTGGCTCGCGGATCGCCTGATCGGCGATCCGGCGGAGATCGGGGGGCTGGTGGCCGAGCGGATGCTGGCCGGCGCGGGAGCGCGGAGCTATTCGCGGATGACCGTCTACCTCGTGGGCGCGGGTCCGGGGGACCCGGGCTGATGACGGCCCGTGGCGCTCGACCTGATCGCCACCGCCGACGTGATCGTCTACGACCGCCTGATCCCGGCCGCGGCCCTGGCCGGGGCTCGGCCCGACGCCGAGCTGATCTACGCCGGTAAGGAGGGCGGCGGGCGCTCGACCTCCCAGGCCGAGATCGAGCGGCTGCTGATCGAGCAGGGCGCGGCGGGGGGAAACCGTGGTCAGGCTGAAGGGCGGAGACCCCTTCGTGTTCGGGCGCGGCGGGGAGGAGGCGGAGGCATTGGTCGCGGCCGCGGTGCCGTTCGAGGTCGTGCCGGGAGTGAGCGCCGGCGTGGCGGCGACAGCGTACGCCGGCATCCCGGTCACCCACCGCGAGCTGGCGAGCGCGGTGGCGTTTCTGACCGGCCACGAGGATCCGGACAAGCCCGAGTCGGCGCTCGACTGGGACGCGCTGGCCGCCTTCCCGGGCACGCTGGTCGTCTACATGGGCGTGAGACAGCTCCCCGCGATCGCGCAGCGGCTGATCGCCGCGGGTCGGAGCGCCGACGAGCCCGCGGCGGTGATCGAGCAGGGAACACTGCCGCGCCAGCGCGTGGTCTCAGCGACGCTGGGCACGATCGCCGCAGCCGCCTCCGAGTCCGGGCTGCGGCCGCCGGCGCTGGCTGTGCTCGGGCCGGTGGCCGCCCTGCGGCGGGCGGCTGGCCTGGTTCGAGAACCGGCCCCTCTCCGGGCTGAAGGTGGCGGTGACCCGCGCTCGCGCGCAGACCAGCGGCCTGGCCTCGACGCTGCGGGCGCTCGGGGCCGAGGTCGTCGAGGCTCCGGCCATCCGGATCGTGCCCCTGGCCGGCCCCGCGCCGGCGCTCGAGCGCTACGACCTGGTCTGCTTGACCAGCCCCAACGGAGTCCGGATCCTGTTCGAACGGCTGGCTGAGGATGGGCGTGATGCCCGGGCCCTGGCCGGTGCGCGGGTGGCCGCGATCGGCCCCGGCACGGCAGCCGCGCTGCGCGAGCACGGCGTGATCGCCGACGTGGTCCCCGAGCGGTTCGTGGCCGAGGCACTGGCGGAGGCGCTGGAGTCGATCCCGGTCGAGCGGGCGCTGGTGGCGCGCGCCGCCGTGGCGCGAGACGTGCTGGCTGAGGCGCTGCGCGAGCGCGGCGCCGAGGTCGACGTGCTCGCCCTGTACGAGACCGTGGCCGAGCCGCTCGGTGAGGACGAGCTCGAGGCGATTTCCGGGGTCGACTACGTCACGTTCACCTCGTCCTCGACGGTCGAGTTCTTCTTCGAGGCGGCTGGGCCGCGGATGCCTGAACGTGCCCGGCTGGTCAGCATCGGCCCGGTGACGAGCTCCGCCCTGCGCGCCCGCGAGCGTGAGCCCGACGTCGAGGCCGAGCGTCACGACATCGACGGGCTGGTGACGGCCCTGGTCGCTGACGCGCGGGCCCGGCGGGGCTAGGGCCCCGCGCCCGCAGCGCCCTGCGGTTCTCGCGGGGCTCCCGCGGGCCCTGCGGTCGCGAGGCGCAACTCCCCAGGCCAGGTCGGGTTTGGACCGAGTGATCAAACCTTTCGAAGGAGTGATGTATGTCGCGAATCTCGCGTAGAAGTCTTTTGATGCTGCTGGCGACGCTGAGCCTCGTCGCGTTCACTGCCGGCTCGGCTCAGGCCAAGGCGTACAAGGTCACCGGTCAGCAGACGCAGATCACACTGCGCACCCAGACGGTTCAGTTCCTGACCAATCACCAGGTGACCGTTACCGCGATCGCCCCGGCGACGATCTCGGGTCGCACGCTGACGCTGCCGATTTCCGGCGGTACCGTGTCCAAGAACGGGCAGCGTGGCAAGCTGCGCCACCGCGGCGCCGTCAAGCTCAGCCAAGGCTCGGCCTCGATCCGGCTCAGCCACTTCGTGGTCGTCGGTCACGGCCAGCATGTCAGGGTGTTGGCTCGCGTCGGGCGCGACCGCATCACGGTGGCCCATCTGATCGATGTGACGCGCACCCTGACGAGCACCGGGGGCACGCTCACGGGCGAGTTGAAGCTGTCGAAGGCCGCCGCCCACCGGATCAATCACCGCTTCCACCAGCATGTGGTCACGGCCGGGACGGATCTCGGCAGCCTGACCAGCACGGTCACCGCCGCTTAGGTTCATCGCTCCGGGGACGTGGCTCAAGGCCACGTCCCCCGGGGCGACGGCAGCGTTAGCATCGGTCGCCGCGACCGTGACGCACGCTCCGGCAATCACCTTTCTCTCCGACTACGGGCTCGAAGACGAGTTCGTGGGCGTCTGCCACGGCGTGATCGCCACGCTGTGTCCTCAGGCGCGCGTCATCGACATCACCCACGGGATCCCCCGGCACGACATTCGCTCGGGAGCGCTCGTCCTCGCCGAGACGCTGCCCTATCTCCCGGTAGGGGTGCATCTGGCCGTGGTCGATCCGGACGTCGGCGCGGATCGGCGCGCGGTGGCGCTCGCGCTGGGCGACGGCCGCAGGCTGGTGGGGCCGGATAACGGCCTGCTCACGCTCGCCGCCGGACAGGCGGGCGGCGTGGTCGAGGCGGTCGACATCGCCACCTCGCCCTACCGGCTCGAGCCCGTCTCGGCGACCTTCCATGGCCGTGACATCTTCGCTCCCGTGGCTGCCCGGCTCGCGGCTGGTGAGGCGCTCGCCGACGCCGGCGATCCGTGCGATCCCGCCGTGCTCGTGCAGCTCGAACTGCCGCGCCCGCGGCGCGAGGAGGGGGCGCTGGTCAGCCCACGCGCTCCACCTCGACCGGTTCGGCAACGTCCAGCTCGACGTCGCCCACGACGACCTCGCCGACACCGGCGTCAAGCTCGGCCATCGCCTCGAGCTGACCCTGCCCTCAGGCGATGAGATCAGCGCCCAGTTCGCCCGGACCTTCGCCGACGTTGCCCGCGGCGAGCTGATCGTCTACGAGGACGCCTCCCGGCGGCTGGCCCTCGCGGTGAGCCACGGAAGTGCCGCGGCCGAGCTCGGGCTCGGCCTCGACGACGAGGTCCGGATCACGCCGACGTGAAGCTCGGCAGCCCTCGGCTTCACTTCCGGCTGATCGACTCGACCAACGCTCGCGCCCGCGAGCTGGCCTCGCGCGGAGCTCCTCACGGCACGCTGGTCACGGCGCGTGAGCAGTCGGCGGGGCGGGGCAGGCAGGGACGGACGTGGGTGGCGGCGCCGGGCAAGGCGCTGCTGTGCTCAATCGTGGTCCGTGATCCGCCGCGCCTGCTGCCGTTGCTCGCCGGGGTGGCCGTCGCCGATGTGGTCGGACCGGAAGCCCAGGTGAAGTGGCCCAACGACGTGCTCCTCGCTGGGGCGAAGGTAGCGGGGATTCTGGTCGAGGGACGGCCCCAGGAAGGCTGGACGGTGGTGGGTATCGGGATCAACGTCGCCGCCCGCGAGAACGAGTTCCCGTCCGAGCTGCGCGGGCGGGCGGGGACGCTCGGGCGGGAGCCCGAGGCGATCGGACCCGTCCTCGTCGAACTGTTGGACGTGCTCGGGTGCGTCCTTGGCGCCGATCCCCAGACCGTGCTCGAGCGCCTCCGTGAGCGCGACGCCCTCCGTGACCGCCGCATTCAGTGGGGCGGCGGCAGCGGTATCGCGGCGGGGATCGACGAAGACGGAAAGCTGATGGTCGTGACCGCCGAGGGCGAGGTCAGGCTCGAGGCCGGCGAGGTCCATCTTCGGCCGGACGAGGAAGCGTCAGAAACCTAGGCCGCTTCCTCGGTGTCGTGCTCGTCTTCGGCGGAGGCGTCGTCGTCCTCGTCGTCAGGCGGGGTGAGCTCTTCGACTTCGTCCAACTGTTCGTCCTCGGTGGCGATGGCCGTCTCGGCTACCGCTCCGTTGGCCTCGGGTGACGGCGTCTCGCCGCCGCCCTTGCGCCGGCGGCGGCTCTTGCCGCGCCGGCCCTTGGGGAAGTTGCGCAGCAGCTCACGAGCCAGCGCCGCGGGCTTGCGCGCCATCCGCGTCCGCGCGCCTCGCAGAGCCTCCTCGGCCTCCGGGGTGTGGGCGAGGGCGGCGGCCAGGAGGGCTGCCGAGAGGCGGCGATCCTCCTTGCGGGCGGCGTGGACGAGCCGCCGGGCGTTACGAGCGTGGGCGGCGCCGCTCGAGTTGACCAGCAGCCCGAGCAGCCGCTTGGTCTCCGGCCAGCGCTGGACGGCGTACTCCTCGTGGACCTCGCGGGTGTACTCGGCCATCCGCCAGATCCAGGCGTTGGCCTGATCGCGGCGGCCGATCCGGCGCTCGGCCAGCGCCTGAAGCATGATCTTGACGCCCTCGCGGCGCTCGTCACGCGGCCAGCCGGCCATGATGTCGATCGCGGTGTCGAAGGCCTCGGCGTCGCGGCTGGCGGCGATCTCCTGGAGGGCGCGCAGTCGCAGCTGCGCGTTGCGGTTGCGCTGGAGCGCCGTGAGGAGGAAGCGCCGCTTGAGCTCGCCCCCGCGGTCGAAGTGGAGCATCGCCTTGGCCCGCCGCCACCCGTTGGGGGCGACGCGGGCGCCGGCAAGCGCGGCCCACACATGCTGCTCGCCATAGTCGAGGTGCTCGACCGCGATCCGCCACAGCTCGCGCTCGAACACCTCCGCGCGACGGTCAGGATCGGGGGTCACGGGCAGCACGCGGCGCTCGACGCGGACGCGCCGGCCCCGGCCGCGCCGGACCGGGCCGACCACGATCGCCCCGCCCCGGTAGACGTCACGATCGAGCAGCGAGTGCAGGGTGACCACCGGGTCGTCGTGCTTGGTCGCGGGGTGGACGAAATCGACCACGATCCCGGCTTCCTTGCCCGGGTTGCGTCGCGTCACCCGCCCGACACGCTGCTGGTAGATCCGCTTCGACGCGGTCGGCGCCAGATGCATGCAGATCGTCGCGCGAGCGCTGTTCCAGCCCTCGGCCAGCAGCTGCGCGTTGACCAGCACGTCGATCTTTCCCGCCTCGTAGTCGGCCAGGATCCGGGCCAGCTGGCGCTTGGGTGTCTCGCCCGAGACGGCCTGGGCCTTCATCCCCAGGTCACGGAATGACTGAGCGACGTTGTAAGCGTGCCGGACACCTGCGGAGTAGACGATGCCGGGTACGCCGTTGAAGCGCGTCTTGTAAAGGTCGGCAATGGCCAGGTTGAACGGCGTCTGGTCCAGCAGCTCGGCCAGCATCTCCTGGTCGAACTCGGTGTCAACCTCGCCGCGTCTGAGCGGAACCTTGGCGATCGTGCGCACGCCCGGTCCGGGTGGGATCCGGATGCAGCGCAAGGGAGAAATGACGCCGCGCCGCGCCGCCTGCGCGAGGTCGAAGCGCGACGTCTGGGTCGGGAACAGGTCGGTGACGTGGCGGGCGATCAAGGCGCCGGTCGCGGTCATCCCGATGAAGACCGGGCCGGCCCAGCCGCGGATCGAGCCCGAGGTCTTCTCGCCCAGCGCGGTGTGCGCCTCGTCGCAGATCACGATCGTGTAGGCGTCGGAGACCTTGCCGGCGTTGCGGACGAACCACTGGTAGGTCTCGACCGTGACCGGGCCGTTGGCGGCGTCGTGACCGTTCAGCAAGGGGGCCGAGAGGCGGTCGCGGTACCCGCGGTCCCGCAGTTCGCCGTTGAACTGATCAACCAGGTTGCGGCGATGGGTAAGGATCAGGATGCCGCCGGTACGCGAGGCCTCGACGAACCCCAGCGCGGCAACCGTCTTGCCGGCGCCCGTAGCGTGCTCGAACCAGAAGCGCCGGGCTGCGTTCGGATCCTCCGGCGCCTCGCCGGCGTCGATGTCCTCGTCCAGCGGCTCGTCCTGCCAGTCCTGAGGTTCTTCGTCCTCGGGCTCGTCCTCATCCTCGTCCAGGTCGAGCTCGGCGTCCTCCTCGCCCGGGATGGCCACGGAGGCGAGTTGAGTGGGGACCGGGGCCAGGCCGTTGCCATTTCCGTTGCCGGCGCCATTGCCGTTGCCGGCGCCGTTGCGCTGGGCCTCGGCGAGGAGGGCGGTGAGCGTCCCTGAGAGGGCATCGACCTGGTGAGCGGACAGAACGGTGCCGTCGGCGAGGTGGGGCTCCTCCTCGGAGAGCAAACGCTCGAGGCCGAGCAGGAGCGAGAACTGCCGGCGCCATTCGATCGAGGGCTGCTTGGCGTCGCCTTCGAGCTCGCTCAGCGCAGCGTCGAGCGCCCGGCGTCGCGCGGACCCCGGCGAGAGAGCGTCTTCCAATGTTTCGCCGTCATAGACGAAACGTTCGCGCGTGAAGAGCTCAGCGCGCGCGATCGCGGCAGGACTCGGAAAGGGGGTGGAATCACCCATGGATATACAAGATGCGTTAGAGGTGCGAGCCGCGGTAACTGATCTGTGCGGCTCCGAACTGCCCTTGGGATAGAGCCAAGGAAGGCGAGGTCCCTCAAGAAAGATGCCCCCTCGCCGTTCTCCCTTAGAAGATAACGCTTATTTAAGCAGATCCATGGGCCGATGCGGGGGGCGGGCCGATTTGGTGGCCCGGGGGCGGGCCGATTTGGTGGCGCCAGGGTGGGCCGGGGGCGGGCGAACTGGTCGCTGCCGGTGCGGGCTCGGGCGGTCGATGGCGTTTGAGTTCCAACGTTCGGAACTGAATCGCCATTCACATGGATCCGGGGCCGCGCGCGGGCGCGGGCACCCCGCCTCCCCCGCCAGCCCGCTATGGCAAGCTGTCGCCCGTGGCAAAGCGCGTCTTGTCGGTGGCTCTGATCGCCGGGGCGGCGGTGATCGGGGGATGCGGTGGAGCCGGTGCGCCGAAGCACAGCGCCGCGCCCTCGGCCCAAACGGTCCAAACCTCGTTCAAGGGCTCGCCGCCGCCGCTGGCGGCGCTTCATGCCCAGGCCGACCGCCTCCTGGGCGGGGGGTCGAAGTCGTTCCAGGCCCGCCTGCGCGAGCTGCGCGGCTACCCGGTGGTGGTCAACATGTGGGCCTCCTGGTGCGGCCCTTGTCAGTCGGAGTTCCCCTCCTACCAGCGGGCGGCGGTGCAGTTCGGGCGCCAGGTCGCGTTCGTGGGCATCGATGCCAAGGACCAGAACTCAGCGGCGGCGGCGTTCCTGCGAAGGTTCCCCGTCACCTACCCCAGCTATACCGACCCTAACGGGGGCATTGCCTCGGCCATCCATGCCTATACGGCCTATCCGCAGACTTTCTTCTTCAACCGGCAGGGCAAAAGCGTGTACGACAAGGCCGGCCCGTATCTGAGCTTGGCCGAGCTTTCACGCGACATCAGGAAGTACGCGCTCGGATGACCATGGTCTCCTACGAGGTTCGCCGCCTGCGCGGGGAATGGGAGATGGAGGAGGCGCTGCGGCTCCGCTACAACGTGTTCTGCGTGGAGCAGGGCGTGCCCGAGCACGAGGAGCTCGACGGCCGGGACCAGGACGGGATCCACCTGGTCGCCATGTCCGGTCGAGGAGCTGCTCGCCACCTGTCGCGTGCTGATGATCGGCAACACCGCCCAGTTCAGTCGCCTGGCGGTGAGACCGGACGTCCGGCGGCGCGGAATCGCCACCGCGCTGCTCGACATGGCCGACGAGGAAACCCGGGCGCAGGGGGGCCGGCGGATCGTCCTGCACGCCCAGATCTACGCCCAGGAGCTGTACGAGCGCGCCGGCTACCGGACGCGCGGCCGGGTCTTCACCGAGGCCGGGATCGACCACATCGCCATGGAGAAGCATCTGTGAGCGGCGCGCCCGAGGAATGCCGGAAGTTCGCGTCGACCCGCTGAGCGGGCAGCGGGCGATCGTCGCGGGCGACCGGGCTGGGCGCCCGGGGGGCGGGTTCGAGGTGCTGCCGGCCCCGGCGATCGACCCCGAAACCGACCCGTTCGCCGAGGGCACGAGGACCGCACTCCGCCCGAGCTCTACGCCGTGCGTCCGAACGGCGGCGCTCCCGACACGCCCGGATGGACGGTCCGCGTGGTGCCGAACCTGTATCCAGCCCTGTCGGCCCGACTCTCCGGAGCCCGAACGTGAGGCCAATCCCGACCTGTTCTGGGCCGGGCCTGCGCGCGGGGCCCACGAGGTGATCATCAATTCCCCTCAGCCGGTGATTTCGCTCTCGCAGCTGTCGATCGACGACGTCGGGGGCGCGACCGACGTGTGGCGCGAGCGGATGCGGGCTCACGAGGATGCCGCCTACGTCCACCTGATCGTCAACGAGCGGCGCGAAGCCGGCGCCTCGCTTCCGCATACCCACGCCCAGCTGTACGCGCTCGATTTCGTGCCGGCGGCGATCGCGCGCGAGCGCGAACGCTTCCGCGCCTACGCCACGCGGACGATGGGCGGCAACCTGCTCGCCGATCTGGTCCAGGAAGAGGTCCGCCGGCGCGAGCGGGTCGTGGCCATCGACGAGGAGACGGTGCTGATGGCCCCCTACGGCGCCCGGGTGCCCTTCCAGCTGATGATCGCCCCGCGCGTGCCGCGGATGCGCTACGAGGACGACGGGCCCTCCGGTGGGGCGATGCTGCACGACGCGCTCAGCCGGCTCTCGCAGAGGCTCGGGGCGTGTGCCGCCGCTGAATCTATGGGTGCGAACCGCGCCGGCGGGCGCCGAGCACTTCTGCTGGCGAATCGACATCCTGCCCCGGCTCACCTTCCTGGCTGGGCTGGAGCTCGGGGCGGGCGTGAACCTCAACATCGTCGCTCCCGAGCAGACCGCCTCCGAGCTGCGGGAGCTCTAAGCGGCGTGCGAGCGCTCGTTCAGCGGGTGAGCCGCGCCTCGGTGTCGGTCGAGGGCAGGGTCGTATCCGAGATCGGCCCGGGGCTGCTGGTGTTGCTCGGGGTGGGACGGGCCGATAGCGAGCGCGACGCCGACTGGCTGGCCGACAAGGTCCGCTCCCTGCGGGTGTTCGCGGACGGCGAAGGTCGGATGAACGAGCCGCTGGGGGAGCGCGAGGTGTTGTGCGTGAGCCAGTTCACGCTCTACGGCGACGCGCGAAAGGGCAACCGGCCGAGCTACGTCAGCGCCGCCCCGCCGGAGACGGCCGAGCCGCTGTACGAACGCTTCTGCGAGCGGCTCGGCGCCAGGCACGGCGTGTTCGGAGCGATGATGGCCGTCGAGCTGGTGAACGAAGGGCCAGTCACCGTGCTCGTCGAAAGCCCCGGATAATTCAGGCCATGGCCCGCTACCGGTACCTATTCAGCCAGCTCGTCTTGCGGGAGCTCCGGCGCAAGTACAAGGGCTCCTCGCTCGGGGTGCTGTGGTACCTGATCAATCCGCTGGTGCTGATGGGCGCCTACACGCTGATGTTCGGCCACGTCCTCAAGGTCCAGCGTTTCCCCGACTATCCGATCTTCCTGATGATCGGAATCATCGTGTGGACGTTCTTCCAGCAGTCGCTGATCGCGTCGTCCGAATCGCTGATCGAGCAGGGCGCGCTCGTCCGCAAAGCCCGTTTCCCCAGGCAGGCCATCCCTGGCTCGACGGTCGCCGTCCAGCTGATCACCTTCGTGGCCATCCTGCTCCTGTTGCTGCCGGTGACGCTCGCGCTGCGGGGCAGCGTCGGGCCGGCCCTGTTGCTGCTCCCGCCGGTGGTGGCCCTGCTGTTCTGCTTCGTGCTCGGCTGCGCTCTGATCGTGGCCGTGCTGCACGCCTACTTCCGCGACGTGGCGCCGATCGTGACCGCGGCGCTGCTGCCGTGGTTCTTCCTCACCCCGATCTTCTTCGAGCCGAGCACGATCGGCTTCGTGGAGCGGCACGCCTGGGTGGGCACGCTGCTGACGTGGGTCAACCCGATCGCCCCGTTCATCGAGACCGTGCGCTCGATCCTGTTCTACGGCACGGCCCCCCAATGGGGCTACCTGCTCTACGTCGTCTGCGCGGCCGTGGTGGGGCTGGGGATCGGGGCCCTGGTGTTCAGGCGGATGGAGGGCGAGCTCGCCGTGGTCGTATGAACGCGCTGCGCCCGGGTGAGATCGTCCTCCGCGACGCGACGCGCTGGTTCAGCGTCCGGGCCGATCAGGCGCGCACGCTCCGGGGTCTGTTCGGCAAGAGCGCCAAGGGGCCGCCGCCGGTCCCGGCCCTCCAGGGCGTGAGCCTCCGGATCGAGCCGGGCGAGACCGTCGGCGTGGTGGGACGAAACGGCGCCGGCAAGACCTCGACCCTGCGCGTGCTGGCCGGGATCATTCCCCTCCAGGCGGGCGAGGCGGGCTGCGGCGGGCGGATCATGTCGCTGCTCGAGCTGGGGGCGGGCTTCAGCCGCGACTTCTCGGGGCGCGAGAACGTCTACCTCCAGGGAGCCCTGTACGGGGTTCCCAAGTCCGAGCTCGACGCTGCGCTTGACCAGATCATCGCCTTCTCCGAGCTGGGCGAGTTCATGGACGTGCCGGTGAAGACGTACTCCTCGGGCATGCTCCTGCGCCTCGGTTTCTCGATCGCGATTCATCTCCACGCCGACGTTCTGCTGATCGACGAGGTGCTGGCGGTCGGGGACGAGGGCTTTCAGCGCAAGTGCCTGCGACGCATCTCCGAGCAGATCGCCGCCGGCGCGACCGTCGTGCTCGTCTCGCACGACGCCCGGGCGATCGAGCGGGTCTGCGATCGAGTCATCGTCCTCGACGGAGGGCGCGTCATCTTCGACGGGCCGACGGCAGAAGGGCTTCTGCACTACCACCGGCTGATGGGAACCGACCGGGGCGAGGGCGAATCGCTGCGGCGCGGGGCGAGCAGCGCGATCGCGGTAACCGAGGTCGAGCTCCGGGATAGGGCCGGGCGGCGCAGCACCGTGTTCCGTCGCGGGGAATCATTCCAGGTGATCGTCGCGATCCGGGCCAAGGAGCCGGTCAGAGAGCCGGTGCTCATGCTCGAGCTCATCTCGCAGGACGGCACGCGGGTGTTTCGCACCGCCGAGCCGTTCGCGCTCGGTCCCGACGGGACGGCCCAGATCGCCTTCGAGGTGGCGGACCTGACGCTGCTCGGCGGCGACTACGACCTCGCCCTGGGCGTTGGCCACGACGCTGCGGCGGCGCTGGCCGACCGCACCGTCCACTTCTCGGTTCCGCGTGAGGACGGTGCCGAGGGAATCGTCGACCTGCGAGGGTCCTGGCGGACGCTCGCGGACGACGCCAGGGAAGCGCGATGAAGCAGCCCCAGGAGGCGCTCGAGGCGGCCCGGCGAGCCGCCGCCGGGGCCCCGGACGAGCCAGATCAAAGCGCTGACGTGGACGATCCGGGACTGAGGGCGCGGCGGCTGGTCGAGTGGGCGATCATCGAGCCCGAGGAGGCCAAGGTCTACTCGACCCGCCCCTACGGCAAGCCGATCACCGTGCTGAAGCGGCTGCTGGTCCGGCTGCTGCGCCAATACCTGGTCGAGGTGAGCGCGCAGCAGAGCCGGTTCAACTCGGCCGTGGCCGCCCACGTGCTCCATCTGGAGGAACGGGTCGAGACGCTCGAGGCCGAGCGCCGCGAGCGCGCTGGCTCCCCATGAAGGTGGCGCAGGTGCTGAGCGCCGCCGGCCCGGTGGACGCGGTAACCAATCAGGGGCTGGCCTGGCGCCGGGTGTTCGAGCGATGGGGGTGGGAGGGCGCCGACTACGCCGCGTACGTCGCCCCCGGCATCCCGGCCGGACGGCTGCGCGGGCTGCGCGAGCTGAGACCGCAGGCGGACGAGATCCTGCTCGTGCACTACTCCGGCTATGTGCGCGGGCTCGAATCGCTGCTCGAGCTGGCCCCGCGCAGCCTGCTGATGTCGCACAACGTCACCCCGGCGCGGTACTTCTGGGCCCACGACCCCGTGACCGCCGCCCACTGCGAGCTGGCCGCCCGACAGCTGGCCGATCTGAGCACGATCGCCGACGCCCTGGCCGCCGTCTCGGACTTCAACGCCCGCGACCTGCGTCGATCGAGCGGGCGCGAGGCGGCGGTGATCCCGGTGCTGTTCGACGAGGCGGGCCTCCCGCCGGCGCCGTCGGGCCTCCCGCCGGGAACAGGTGACGAGCGGCTGGCGGCTGGGCCGACGATTCTGTTCGTCGGGCGCCTCACCCCCCACAAGCGCCAGGACCTCGTGATCCGCGCCTTCGCTCGCTACCGGCGCTCGCGCCCCGACGCCCGGCTGGTCTTGGTGGGACTGCCGCTGTCGGCGGATTTCGAAGCGACACTGCACGCGCTCGCGGCCGAGCTTGCCCCCGGGGCGGTCAGTTTCCAGTCACAGATCTCGGCCCAGGAGCTGGCCCTCGCCTATGCCGGCGCTGACGTGTTCCTGTGCCTGTCCGAGCACGAGGGCTTCTGCATCCCGCTGCTCGAGGCATTTCACTACGGGGTGCCGGTGATCGCGCGTGACTCGGGCGCCGTCGGCGACGTGGTGGAGGACGCCGGCGTTCTGCTCGGGCGCGAGGACGGGATCGCCACCGTGGCCGAACTGCTGCGAATCGTGGTCGAGGACCAGGAGCTGCGTGAGGAGCTGCGGGCTCGGGGGAGGCGCCGGCTCGAGGCCTTCAACCGCGAGCGGACCGCGTCATTGCTTCGGGCCGAGCTCGAGCTACTCGGCAGCCACTGAGGACAGCGGCTCGCAAAAGGCGTGCACGTTGCCGCCCGAGTGCTCGATCGGCTCAGGTCCATCGAGATTGATCACGCGGTAGCCGTGGCCGCGCATGATCTCGGCGAAGGCCGAGTTCTTCCCGTGCATCTCGCACACCACGATCGGCTTGTGTTCGGCCAGCAACCGCGACATCCCGGCGATCACGTCCAGCTCCGCCCCCTCGACGTCCACCTTGACCAGGTCGACGCGGAGATCGCCGAGATCGGCCGCGAGGTCGTCGAGCGCCACGCCCGGAACGGTGTCGCGCCGGCGCTCCAGCGGATGCTCGCCCACGGTGGTCAGCCTCGTCCACAGGGAGTCCGCCGCGACGATCACCTCCGCGTCGCCGCTCTTGGCCGCGGCCGCCGCGTGTACGACCTCGACGTTGTCGAAGCCGTTGAGCCGGGCGTTGACCGTGGTCGCCTCGACGCACTCGCGCTGGGGGTCGATGGCGATCACCCGCCCGGTCGGCCCGACCAGCACCGCTCCCACCAGCGTGATCGTCCCGATGTTGCAGCCCACGTCGATGAACACGCCGCCCGAGCTCAGGCTGCGTCGCATCGCCTCCTGGACCATCAGCTCATGCTGTCCGCTCAGCATGCCGTAGGCCTGAGCGCTCCAGAACGGAAAGTGGGCACCCGACAGGCTCGCCCGGTGGCCTACCGAGGCGAGAAACGTCCGGAGCTCTCCCCCGGCCACGATCCGCTCGAGCGGAGCCAGCCAGCCGCGTTCGTGCGCCACCCGCAGCGACTCGAATGGCACCAGGCGCATCAGAGCCCAGGTCAGTCTGGTTCTGAGCTTGAGCTCAACGACGGCCGGCACGGCGGCGATTCTGTCGCAAAGCCTCGGCGGCTCGCAGCCCGCGCCGGCTACGAGGGCGAATGCCCGGCACCCGAGTACACCATGCTCAAGCGGCGAGAGGAGCAGTCAGAGGGTCCGGGCACGCCTGAGTTCTCTCGGTAGACGCGGAACTCCTGGTTTGTCAGCAGCGGCGGCCCGACGGCATCGGCCGGCTTACCCGTGACCAAGGTGGCGATGATGTAGTCGGCCTTGCGCGAGGGCGGGACGTGCGGATAGGCCGTCCCGACCAGAGGTGTCTGCGAGCACAGTGGGTGTGAGGAGAGGAAGTAGGCAACCCAGAGCTCATCGGGCGGCCACATGTCGAGCCGGATCGAGGCTCCCTTCGGCAGGGCTCGCGCCCACGAGCTCAGCTGGATCACGGTCTGCGGCAGCTGGAAGCCGGTGTCGGCGATTTGCGTTGCCGCGCCGCCGGCGGTGACGAGGGCCAGGATGGCCAGCCACACCGGGCCGGCGCGGCGGAGCTTGCCGGCGCCGATCGCGGCCGTCAGGAGGATCAGCGGACCGATGAAGGAGAGGAGCTTGTAGTGGAAGTAGTAGCCGTAGGGGCGCTGGCGCAGGTACAGCGGCGAGCGCGACGCCGAGGGCGAGTAGCCCGCCGAGGCCCCAGGCCAGTGCCGGCGGCTGCCCCGCCAGGCCGCGAACGGCGAGGTAGGCGATGACGGCGACGAGGATCAGGAACGGCCACGAGCGCGGCAGCGAGAGGAAGTAGTTGAACGGGACGTAGCCCAGCAGGTCGGCCGCCCAACCTTTGAGCGAGTGACCTGGCTCGAGCACCTCGGCGGCGGTCACCGCTTTGTCGATCACCCCCGCTGCCGGTACCGCGAGCAGGGCGGCGAGCGGAACCATCCACAACAGGCTGCGCCGACCTTGGTACAGGTCGCGGAAGCGGAACACCGGCTCGCCGGCCCGGATCTTGCGCCGCCACTCGTACCACACGAAAACGACAATCGGCACGGCCGGGATCGGGAGGGCGAGCGGATAGGCGAAGGCGAGCACGATCACGAACAGCGCGAACAGGGCCGCCGTCCCCTGGCGCTGGCGGCGACCCAGGCCAGGCTGGACCACCCACCACCCCAGCGCGAGCGTGAAGGGCATGGCGAAGAAGCCCCACGTCTGGTTGAAGTAGGGGTGAAGGATCGTGGCCAGGGCTTCGCGGTCGAGCGCCGCGAAGGCCATCGCCGCCGCAGCGATCGCCACGGGGGCACGGAATACCTCGCGGGCGACGAGGAAGAAGCCCACCGCGGTCAGGCCGAGCATCGCCGCGGCGAGGATCGGGAACACCTGCCAGGTGGCCAGGCCCGACACCGAGGAGACGGCGGCGAAGGCGTAGTAGATGGGGTACTTCGACTGCCAGGTCGGCCACATCTGGTTGACGGGCTGAGAGAGGTTGACTCCCGTCGGGTACGTGTGCTTGAGGAATTGGGCTGTGCCGGCGGCCATGATGGCGTCGGAGCCGTTTCCGGTCGGTGCGGCGTAGTGCTGCCGAAGCGCCATCTGGATCAGCACTACGCATGTGAGCACGCCCGCGATGAAGATCGGCCAGGCCAGGCGGCGCCAGTCGAATTCGGGCCAGCCGAGCCGGCGAACGGCGTACACGCCCACCGCCGCCCCGGCCACGAGCACGATCGGCAGTGAAACCGGGTAGGGGACGGCGGCGAAGCCCAGCGCGGTCAGGGCGAGTCCGGCCACACAGGCGCCCGTGGGGAGCACCCACAGCGGCTCGTAGCGCCGGAGCGGCTGGGGAAGGAGCAGCCGCACGAGGCCGAAGCCGGAGAGGCCGAACACCACTGCGGTCGCGACGAGGCCCCGCAGCGTGTCGGGAAGGGGCGAGAGCGCGTCGTGGCGCGGCTTGGCGTTGAAGTGCCAGGCCAGCGCGACCAGCCCGATCAGGATGAGCGCCGCCACGGCGGCCTGCGCGCGGGGCCGGCCGCCCCCGCCCTCGAACCCGCCCGTCAGGCGTCGTCGACGGGGTGGCGCTTGGCTTCGCTCAGCACCCTCGAGAGGAACACCGGGTTCCCCAGCAGATACCGGCGCCACATCCGCTGGGGCTCTATCGCGAGTCGGAAGATCCATTCGAGTCCGTTGTCCGCCAGCCACCGCGGAGCGCGGGGCGTGCGGCCTGAGACATAGTCAAACAGGGCGCCCACCGTCCACACGACGGCACCGTCGAGCCGGTGAGCGTAGCGGTCGACCCACAGCTCCTGCTTGGGCGTTCCCATCCCCACCAGGACGATCCGAGGGCGGTGGAGGTTGATGTCCTCGATCACCCGTTCGTTGTGGGGCGAATCGAGGTCGAAGAAGCCGTGGTGGGCGCCGACCACGTCGAGGCGCGGGTAGAAGCGCCGCAGCTGATCCGCAGCCTCGCGGGCGATCGGCGGCTCGGAGCCGAGCAGATACACGGGCTGGCCGGCGAGCTCGGCGAGCGTGGCCAAGCCCCAGATCCAGTCTGCGCCGGTCATCCGGTGGGGTACGGGCCGGTTCAGCACGCGAGCGGCCAGGCGCACGCCGTAGCCGTCGCAGTAGACGAGGTCGGCTCGCTGTAGCGCGTCGGCCAGTCCCGGGATCACCCGGGATTGATTGACCACGTGGGCGTTGACGTACATGACCCGGCGGGTCCGCCGCTCGGAGGCCCAGGCCGAGATCGTCCCGAGCAACTCGACCGGCTGGGCCAGGTCGATCGGGATGTCGAACAGCGGGGAAGACTGACGGCCCAGGTCGGCCAGGCTCCCATCGCCGTCGCCCATCGGGCGAAGAGCATGGACGGTCACGACGTCGGGGATCCTACGCCGCACGGGCGCCTGACGTGGCCGCCTGGGCGGCACAATGCGGCTCGGTTGACCCCCCGCCCGGACATCAGCGTGATCGTACGCGCCCGCGACGAGGCCGCGAGCATCGGTCGCTGCCTCGAGTTGGTGAGCGCACAGGAGCTCGCTGCACCGCCCGAGGTGATCGTGGTCGACTCGGGCTCACGCGATCGGACGGTCGAGATCGCCCTCGATTCGGGCGCACGCGTCCTGGAACTTTCACCGCGCCGCTTCTCCTTCGGGGGGGCGCTGAACCTCGGTGCGGCGAATGCCAGCGGGCGGATCTTGGTCGCCCTCTCGGCCCATGCCTTCCCCCGCGATCGGAGGTGGCTGGCCGGTCTCGCGGCGAGCCTCGACGACCCCACCGTGGCCTGCGTGTCGGCCGATCGCTACCTCCCCGACGGCTCTCCTCTGCGTCGAGCCTTCCGGCAGGACGCCTCGCTGGCGGGCGAGCATCCCGACTGGGGCTACTCGAACGCGGCGGGCGCGTTCCGGGCGGAGCTCTGGCGCCAGCGGCCGTTCCGAGCGGATTTGCCGGGCTGTGAGGACCGGGAGTGGGCGCGTTACTGGCTGGAGCGCGGCTACGTGTGCGTGATCGACCCCGCCCTGGTGGTCGACCACGACCACACGCATGACCCGGTGGCGGCGATCTACCGCCGGGCGCGCCGGGAGGCTCGAGGCTACGCGGGCTTCCTCGAGCTACCGGCCTACGGCCTCGGGGATCTGATCAGCGATTGGTGGTCGGACCTTCGCTTCTACCGCTCGCCCTTGCGGGCGCGGCTGAGCCACCGGCGGGCCGCCCGTCTGCTGGGGACGTACGCCGGGCGCCGGGGCTGAAGGTCACTCCGGAGGGGCGAGCCCGAACGGGACGCGCGCGGCGCGCCGGCGAGCTTGTATGACCCGCCGCTGGCGTAAGGCACCTGGCAGCCGCTGCGCCGCCTCGAGATATCCCCTAAGCAGCTCCGGCTCGCGCAGCAGCGCGAAGCCGAGGGCCAGCACTTCGTACAGGAGGACCACCGGGGCATCGCGCAGCAGCTCCCGCAGCGAATCGTTCTTGATCATCATCAGGTAGCGATTGCGGAACTGGAGCCGGCGGTGGGCCGCGCTCAAGCGGGCGCGAGTGCTCGGGCTGTAGGTCCGGATGTGGCGGGCGACGGCGCGAGGCTCGTAGACGCATCGCCAACCGTAGAGCTGGGCGCGCCAGGCGAGATCGGCATCGGAGCCCCACAGCTCCATCGCCTCGTCAAGCACCTGGCCGCCCGGGAGGGCGCAGTCCTCGAGCGTGGCCCGCCGGTAGAGGGCGGCGGCGCCGTCCGCTCCGAACGCGGGGGCGTGGCGTGAGAAGTGATCCGCGGGTGCGGCATGGCCGACCAGCCCGTTCTTGCGCCGCCGGTCGATCACCATCCCCGCGGCGTCGATCTCGGCCGGCGCGGCGGAGGCCGGCGGGGCGCTGCTCCGCAGCAGCTTCGGCGCGACCGACCCCACGGCAGGGTCGCCCAGCCTGGGCAGGGCAGCCTCGAGGAAGCCGGGCTCCAGGAAGCAGTCGGCGTTGAGCAGCAGGACCGCCTCTCCGTCGGTCTGGGCCAGGCCGGCGTTGATCGCTGCCGCATAGCTGTGTCGCATCGGAAGCCGAAGGTGGCGCGCCCCGTGGCGAGCGGCGAGCTCGGGGGTGGAATCGGTGGAGCCGTTGTCAAGCACGACGACCTCTGCGCCCCTCGCAGCGGCCACGGCGCCGGGCAGCGAGTGGGCGAGCATCGGCGCCTCGTCGACGCTCAGGAGGAGGATCGTCGCCTTCACAGGAGCTCCCGATAGACCGCGACGGTCTCGCGCGCGGTGCGCCCCCACGAGAACTGAGCGACCCACTCGCGCCCGCGGTCCGCCAGTGCCGTGCGCGCCGAAGGGTCCTCGAACAGGGCGCTGAGCTGATCGGTCAACGAATCGCGCCGGCCCGGATCGAACGCCGCTGCAGCCTCCCCTGCCGTCTCCGGCAGCGCCCCGGCACGGGCGATCAGCACGGGCGTGCCGCGGGCCATCGCTTCGAGCACGACCAGTCCGAAGCCCTCGTAAAGGCTGGGGTGCACGAGCAGGTCGGCACCGCGGATGAGCGCGTCAAGCCGGGCATCGCTGACGTATCCCGTGAACTGCACCGGTGCGTCGCCGGCGAGCGAGCGCAGCCTCGGCCCCTCCCCACCGTCGAGACCGGCCAGGACGAGGCGATGCGGGATCCCAAGCGACTGCCGCAGAGCGATGAACGCCTTGACCAGCGCCCCGAAGTTCTTCTTTTGCCGCAGATCGCCCACGGCCAGCACGTAGGGCCCCGGCGGGGGTTCCTCACTCCCCACCGGCAGGGCCGGCGCCTCCCCAATCACCCGGACCTTGTCGGCGTCGACCCGGTAGCGGCGGAGCAGCTCATCTCGGGTGAAGGAAGATGGGCAGATCACCCGCTCGGCCGAACGCGCGGCGAGCCGCGTGAGGACCCGGTACTTGATCCGCGTCCGCGGGGCGAAGTCAGAGGGCCAGGACTCGAACGCCAGGTCGTGGATCGTCACTACGCCGGGACAGGGCCGCAGGAGGGGCAGGAAGCAGTTGGGGGCGTGGACCAGGGAGGCCCGTCGGCGACGGAGGGTGAGGGGAAGAGCCACCTGCTCGTAGAGGACCTCGGGACCGGCAAAGGGATGGTCGAGGGTCTCGATCTGGAGCCCATCGGCGCCCTCGGCGCGAAGGGCCTCGATCAGCGAGCGCGTGTAGCGGCCCCACCCGCGGAGCTGGGGTGCCGCAGCGTCCCGGGCGTCGATCGCGACCAGGGCCATCGTGCCGCCCGGGGCCGCTACCGGTGGCGTCCGCGCGAGCGCGAGCGCGCCCCCGCGGCCTCGGCGTAGACCTCCCAGGTGGCGCGCGCCGCCTGCTCCCAGGTGTAGGACAGCGGGGCGGGGGCAGGGCGCTGGGCGGACTCTGCGGCCGCGATCAGGCCGGTGAGATCGCCCACCGGCGTGAGCTCGACCCGCCCGTCGAGCACCTCGCGCAGCGCGGGCACGTCGAAGGCGACCACCGGCGTCCCGCAGGCCAGGGCCTCGACCGGGGTCAGGCCGAAGCCCTCGTCGTCGCTGGGGAAGATGAGCGCGTGCGCGCCGGTATAGATCGCCGCCAGCTCATCGTCGCTGACCGCCCCGGTGAGGATCACGTCGGAGAGCTCGCGCGACCAGGTGCCGGTCGGGCCGGCCAGCACCAGCGGGAGAGTGCGCTTGGCCCGGGCCAGCGCGGCCACCCGCTTGCGCGGATCGGGGGTGCGGAGGCCGCCCACCCACAGGAGATAGCGCTCGGGCAGCCGGTAGCGAGTGCGGACCGCATCCACCTCCTCCTGCGGGCGTGGCCGGAAGGCCGCGGCCGCGGCCTCGCCGATCACGGCGATCTTCTCGGAGGGGATCCCCAGTCGGCCGATCGCGTCGTCGGCCACGGTGCTCGTGGGGACGACCAGCCGGTCGGCGCGCTGGACGGCGAGGTAGCGAAACCTGAAGCGCAGCCCGGTCCGCAGGTATTCGCCGCGGCGCTTGAGCGGAATCAGGTCGTGCAGGGTGACGACCATCGGTACCGGGGGGTGCAGCAGCGCGCCCTCGATCCAGGGCGCGTGGAACACGTCGCTCTGCTTGGGCGAGTGCGACTCGACGATCTCCCCTAAGTCAAGCGAGCGAAGGGCGGCCAGCAGCGACGCCGCGTAGCGGCCGACGCCGCCGGTGTCCTTGGCGGGACGGCTGTCGAAGGCCACCTTCACGGGGCGATCAACTGCTCCAGGCGCTCGACGTAGCGATCGGAGTGGAAACGCCGAGCATGCTCGCGGGCGGCGGCTCCCATCTCGCCCCGGTGGGCGAGCACGTCAAGTACGGCCGCCGCCAGTTGCTCGGGGTCGCCGGGGGCGACCAGCCGGCCGGTGAGACCGTCACGCACGACCTCGGGCAGGCCATCGACCGCGCCTGCCACGACTGGAGTTCCCACCGCCATCGCCTCGGCCAGGACGGTGCCGAACGGCTCCTCGTAGGAGGGAAGGACGAGCACGTCGAGGTGGCGCATCAGGCCCGGCGCATTCGCCATCCACGGGTGATGCTCGACCTCCTCGGAGCCCAGGACGGCGCGCGTATACGCCGGATCTGAGCGGTAGGGGTCCTCGCCGACGACGACGATCCGGCTCCCGGGGGCGCCGCGCTTGATCGCCGGCGCTGCGTGGACCAGGTCGAGCGGGCCCTTGCGCGGCTCGATTCTTCCCACGAAGCCGATCACCGGTCCGTTGCCGGTCGGCCAGGGTGCGGTCGCGGCGGGGGGGTCGGGATCAACCGGGCAGTACACGACCTGGGGGTCAAGGCCGGGCAGCCGTCGCGCCACGGCCGCGGAATCGGCGAGGACGACATCGGCCCAGCGCCAGAAGCGGGGGACGCGGGCGACCATGTCGTGAACATGGAGCACGAGCCTGGGCGCGCCGCGGCGGCGAAACGGCCACAGGGCGGGCAACAGCCGTCCGCATACGCCGCCGTTGAGATAGACGACGTCGGCGTCGGCGGCCAGGCTCCGCGCCCGAGGCCAGCCGGCGAGCGACCGCAGGCCGCGCCCGCGGCCCAGGCCCCCCACCGGGAGCGCGTGCCAGCCGTAGCCCGCCCCGAGCGCCTCGTCGCGAAGCGGCCCGAGGCCAGGCGTGGTGAGCGAGATCGCCCAGCCACGGGGGCGTAGCCCCGCGAGGAGGCGCAGCAGTCCCGTCTCGGCACCTCCCGGATGGTCGACGGCCGTGATCGCAAGTAGGCGGCGGTGCATGGCCTATGAGGCCACAGGCTAGTCGCGGTCAGTCGGGCATGTCGCGCGATACGGTCGGCCCGTGCAGGAGTACTACGAGGAGCTGTGGCGGGAGCTGCCGGCCGAGTGCTCGACCCCCGATCTCGAGCGCCGCCGCAGCTTCCTGCTGGCCTCGGTCAAGCCCGGGGATCGGGCGCTCGACCTCGGTTGTGGCGCCGGCGAGTTCACCGCGATCCTCGCCGAGGCAGGGGCAGGGGCGATTGGTGCCGACGTGGCGGAGGCTGCCCTGGCCCGTGCTCGGACCGCCCATCCGGCGCTCGATTTTCGCCGCGTGCCCGCGGACGGCCCGCTGCCCTTCGAGGACAACTCGTTCGAGCTGGTGTGGGCGAGCGAGGTCATCGAGCACGTGGCCGACACCGCGCGGTGGCTCTCCGAGGTCAGGCGCGTGCTCGTGCCGCGCGGAGCCCTGCTGGTGACCACGCCCTCGCACGGGCGGCTGAGGGTCGCGACGGGCGGGGTCGAGCGGTTCTCCGAGCCCCTGGGGGACCACCTTCATCTCTATACCCGCCGCTCGCTGACCGGGTTGCTGCGGGACTTCGGCTTCGAGCAGGTCGCCGTCCGTGCTGTCGGCGGACCGCCGCTGCTCAAGCGGATGCTGCTGGCGCAAGCGGTGCGGTAGCGGTGCGGGTCCTGCTCGACACGAGTTACGCCCGCCGGGCGCCGTACTCGGGGACGGCCGTCTACCTGGCCCGGGTCCAGGAGGAGCTGGCGAGGCTCCCCGAGGTCGAGGTCAGCATCGCGAACAACCCGCGGCGGCGCGGACCGGCGGGCGGCGGCCTGGGCAGCGCTCGCAACCTCGCCTCCGATTTCTGGTGGACTCAGCGCCGGCTGCCGGCGATTGCTCGCGAGCTCGTCGCCGAGGTCATCCACCATCCGCTTCCGGCGATCGCCCGGAGGGTCGACACCCCGCAGGTCGTGACCGTCCACGATCTCTCCTTCGAACGCCTGCCCGAGCGCTTCGATGGGACCTTCCGGCGCTACGCCCACCACACACATCGCGCCGCCGCGTTAGCGGCAGGCGCGGTCATATGTATCAGCGAGACAACGGCAGCCGATGCCCGCTCGCTGTGGGGGGTTCCGGCGGAGCGGATCGTGGTCGCCCCGCTCGGTCCTGGCCAGGCGCTGGCCGCCGCGGAGCGCCCCGCCGAGCCGGCTCACTTCCTGTATGTGGGCGACGCCGAGCCGCGCAAGAACCTGGGCGTGCTGCTGAGCGCCTACCGGCTCTATCGCGAGCGCGCGGCGCGCCCGCTCGAGCTGGTCCTGGCCGGCGCGGCGCTGGGGGACGGGACCGGTGTGCGGGTCGAGCGCGGCCCGTCGCCGGCGCGCCTCGGCGAGCTCCTCGCCGGCGCCGCGGCGCTGGTCCAGCCGAGCCTGTACGAAGGGTTCGGGATGACGCCGTTGGAGGCGATGGGCGTGGGGACACCGGTGCTAGCGGCGCGTGCACCGGGAACCATCGAGGTGTGCGGGGATGCGGCCGTATACGCCGATCCAAACGACCCGGCCGCGTTCGCGGAGGCGATGGCCGAGCTGGCCGAGGATCAGGCGCTTCGCGCTGAGCTGGCCAGGCGGGGAGCGGTCCGGGCGGCCGCCTTCTCGTGGGCGGAATGTGCACGCCGGCACGTCTACGCCTACTCTCTTGCCGTGGGCGGATGAAGATCGCGATCCTAGGCACCCGCGGCATCCCCGCGTCCTACAGCGGCTTCGAAACCGCCGTGGAGCAGCTGGCCTCGCGGCTGACCGCGCGCGGCCACGAGGTGATCGTGTACTGCCGCTCCCACGTCGTCGACCCCACGCTCGACGATTACAAGGGAGCCCAGCTCGTCCATCTGCGGACCGTTCAGAACAAGTACCTGGACACGTTCGTGCACACCTTCCGCTCGGCCGTGCACGCGGCCCGGGTGACCAAGCCGGACGTCGCCCTGTTCTTCATCGCCGGCAACTCGCCGCTTTGCCTGGTCACGCGCTGGGCGTCCATCCCGTCACTGATCAACGTCGACGGGCTCGACTCCGACCGGCAGCAAATGGCCCGCGATCGCCAAGGCCTATCTCCGCTTCGCCGAGCGCACCGCCCCCCGGTGGGCCGATACGGCGATCACCGATAGCCACGCCGTGGCCGAGGTGTTCGCGCGGCGCTACGGCAGGCGAATCGGGGTGGTGCCCTACGGGGTCGAGGATCCCGGCTACGACGGCACGGACACGCTCGAGCGGCTGGGCCTGGAGCCGCGCAAGTACGTCCTGTTCGTCGGTCGGCTCGAGCCGGAGAACAACCCCCATCTGCTGGTGGAGGCCTTCTCGCGAATCGGGGCGGAGCAGGCCCGGGGGATGAAGCTCGTGATCGTGGGCGGAGCCCCGTACGCCGACGAGTACATCCGCCAGGTATGGCGGGCGGCCGACCCCCGCGTGGTGTTCCCGGGCTACGTGTTCGGTCGCGGTTACTGGCAGCTCCAGCGCAACGCCTATGTGTTCTGTGCCCCTACCGAGGTCGGCGGTACCCATCCGGTGATCCTCGAGGCGCTGGCTGCGGGCAACTGCGTGCTGGTCAACGACCACCGTCCCAACGCCGAGACGGTCGGCGATGCCGGCATCTACTTCTCCGGCGCGGCCGGAGTGACCGACCTGGCGCGGCAGCTCGAGTGGCTGCTGCGAAGAGCCCGGACGTGGTCGAGCAATATCGCCAGCGGGCGCTCGAGCGCGCCCAGGAGTACTCGTGGGAGGCGGTCACCGACCGCTACGAGGAGCTGCTGAACGCGGTCCGCAAGGCGGGTGGCCACGGGTCGCTGCCCGACTTTCTCGTCGACCGTGACGCGCTGGCAGCGTAAGAAGACCTAGGCGCCGCTCCGGCCTCGCGCCTGGGCCAGCGCCTGGCTGATCACCGGCGAGCCGAGGTCAAGCGCTCTGGCCCGTTCGAGCGCCGGCAGGGCGGCTCGGGGCCGGTGGGCCTGGAGCTCGAACTGCCCGAGCGCGAGCCAGGCCTGCGGGTTCTCGGGCTGGCGGCGCACCGCCTCGAGCAGCTGCTGGCGGGCCGCCTGCGGATCGCCGGTCGCCGTGTAGAGCGCAGAGAGCTGGAGCAGCGGGTCGATTGCGACGGGGTCGGCGGTGGCAGCGGCGCGCGCGTCCCCAATCGCCGCGCCGGTGTGACCGGCGGCAAACGCGCTCACCGCGGCGGCGTCTGCATTCTGGGAGCGAAGCGGCTGCCACACGGCCCATCCGCACGCCACCGCCAGAGCCACGACGGCGACCATCATCGCGGCGCGACCGGGAACGTCGAGCAGCTGGGGACGAGTGGCGGCGAGGCCACCGCCGTGGTGATCCGGCCCGCGCCCGGCCAGCCAGCCCGCGCAGAGCAGGGCCGGCACCGCCGTCCCCGGTACGAACCAGGTCCAGTCGACGGCCGAGTGCACGCCGAAGGTGATGACCACGGCGAGCATGGTCAGCAGTCCCGGCGCGCTCGGCCGTCCCGGCGAGCTCGCCCCGGAGCGTCCGCGCGGGTGGCCAAGCTCCAAGCCACCAGCAGAGCCAGCATCACGGCGATCCCGATCAGCCCGAAATCGGCGAACGTCTGGATCACGAAGCTGTGGGCGTGGGGGACGACCGTCGCGTCGGTCGTGTAGCGAGTGACCGCGGTCCCGTAGCCGAGCGCACCGACTCCCGCCAGGAGCGCGTGCTCGCCCACCTTCAGCCCCTCGCTCCAGTAGCGACCCCGCGTGTTCCCGAGCGCCACCAGGCGCGACGGTGTATCCGCGGCGCCGCTGTTGGTGTTGGTGAGGGTGGAGAAGACGTGCGAGATCTCCCCGGTCAGCCCGCGCGAGGACTCGGCCAGAGCGACAACGCCGAGAACCGGAAGGAACGCCACCCCGACCAGCAGCGCGGTCGCGATGCGGCGCCGGAGAAGCGGCGGGACGTCCACTCGATCCATGGCGAACGCGGCCACGACGCCGACCGCGGTGACCACGGCAAGGACCAGCACCAGCTCTAGGCCGAAGGCGTGGCCCGCACTGGTCCGGGCGGCCAGTGGGATCTGATCGTGGGTCAAGGCGTGACTGGAGAGGGCAAACCCGCACAGGACGGCGGCGCCCGCGGCGCCCAGCACTAGGATGAGCGCCCCGCGCAGACGAAGGGGCACGGCCGCGAACCACACCGCGAGACCCACCACGGCAGCCAGCACCGCGCCTCGAGAGAACGACAGCACGACCACCGTGATGAGGACCGAGATGGCTGGGACGGCGAGCCCCCTGAGCGCCCGTGCCCGCTCGCGCCGAGCCCCGGCCCACAGGCAGGGGGCCAAGCCGAGGGCAGCGAGCAGGCCGGTCGCGTTCCAGTAGTCGAACGGCGCCTGGAGCCGTCCGAAGGTGTCGCCGGCGTCGAGCGTGGCCGGGAACACCTTGACCAGCAGCGCCCACCCGCTGACCGCGGCCGCCATCAGCGCGATCGCCCCGACCACGGCGGGCCACCGCCCCGGCCACAGTCGCGCCAGTGCGATACCCGAGCCGAACACGGCCAGGTAGGAGAGCGTGCGCCCCGCTTCGATCCACGAGCTGTCGGGGACCACGGACCAGAAAATGGAGACGGCGGTCAGGGCCGCCAGGGCGGCGAACATGACCAGCGCTCCGCCGCCCCAGGCGGGCGCGCGCGGGCCGAGCGCGATGACGGCGATCGCCAGTCCGGCGCCGACGGTCACGAGCGCGATCTCGGTCCAAGTGTTCTGAGCGAGCTCGTCCCCGCCCGACGCGACGAACGCGACCGCGGCCAGGCCGGCAGCCAGGGCCAGCCCAAGCGCCCAATCGGTGCTCACCTCGAGCGAGCCGACGCGCAGTACGCCGCGGGGCTGGCGCGCAGCAGCTGTCATTGCCATGAGCGGTGCTCCACCAGCGTTCGCTGGGCCTCGCTCGCTCTCACGTACGGGCGGTCGCTGAGGAAGACACGAGCCTCCTCCACCGCGGCGCCGTGCTGGTAGGAGCTGGCGACCGGGCGCAGGCGGTGGGTCACCGGGGTGGCGTCGATCACGCCGATCGGCCAGCCCTGCTCGCGGGCGAGCGCCGACCAGTGGGCGTCGAGTCCCCAGCCGATCCGGAGCTCCGGGAACGGGAGCAACAGATCGAAGGTGCTGGCATGAAAAGCGGTGACCGGCCCGATCTCGACGAACGCCGTCTGGCGCGCGACGCTCCCCACCCGCCGCTGCGTCACCGCCCACGCCGCGTGCGATCGGCGGCGATGGGCGGGCTGGGCTAGGCGGAAGTCGAAGCGCTCGGCCAAGAACAGGAAGACGTCAAGGAACTCGCTGGGCAGCCCGACGTCGTCGTCGATGACCAGCAGCCAATCGTGGCTCCGCGCGGGGTGGGCGGCGAGCAGCGCGTTGAGGTTCTCGAACTTCCCCAGCCCCCCCACCGGGGCGCTCTCGAACGCGACGTGGTGGCGCGAGGCCAGCAGCTCGCGGCGCGCCGCGGGGAGCAGGTTGGGGACATCGGTGCGCTCGAGTGCCAGCGCCAAGACCCGCCGGGGTGGCGCGGAGCGAGCCGCGCGTCGCAAGCGCATGCCCTGGAGCCGGGTGGCGGCGAATCCGTCGGCTATGAGGTCCGCCGCGATGGCGAAGGAGGTGTGCCTGATTCCGGCGACGTGGCCGCTGCGGCCCGAGAGGAAGTCTTCTTCGCTCATCGCCGTGGCTCGGTGGCGGCCTCGCGCAACCTGCCTGCGGCCTGGGCGAGCATCACGATCCCGACCGCGCAGCGGCGGCGGGCGATATGCCAGGCGCAGCCCGCCAGGGTGCGTAGCTCAGCCGCGAGCGAGGGAGCGATCCCGTGGCGAACGTCGTTGCGACGAGCGCTTCTGCCCAGGTGATAGCTGGCCTTGGACAGCTCGCGGACGGTGGCGTCGTGGCCGGCGCGGCGATGGTCAAGCCCGGCCGCGGCCAGGTACCGGATCCGGCCCCCGGCGGCCGTGTAGCGCCGCTCCCATTCCTCTTCCTCGCCCCGCCCGTGGATCGCTTCGTCGAAGGGTCCGAGGCGCTCGAAGGCCCGGCGGCGGACGGCCATGTTGGCGCTCCAGACAAACGTAATGTCGCGATCCACGGCACCTTTCTCCAGCGTGGTGATCGGTGCCGACTCCCGGCCGCAGGCCCGGGGACCGCCGCCCTCGAGCCGGGCGCGGATCGGCCCGCCGAACACGTCGTGGTCAGGCGAGGAGGCGATCCCGGCCAGCAGCGCCTGAAGCCACCCCTCGGGGGCATCGACATCGTCGTCCACGAACACGATCGGGTCTCCGGCGGTGTAGGCGATCGCCAGATTGCGAGCGGCGTTGGCTCCCCGGGGTTCGGGCAGGGCCACGAATTTGGCGCCATGGCGCGCGGCCACGTCGGCGCTCGGCCGGTCCTCGCCATCGCTCACCACCACCACCTCGGCTTGGGCGCGGACGGCCTGGGGGACGATCGAGGCGAGCGCCACGTCGAGATAGCGGGGGCGGCCCCGCGTCGGGATTGCGATCGAAGCTGTCGGAGTACGCGCCACGGCCAGCGATTGTGGCGGGAGCGGTTCCCCGGCTCGTGCCCCGCTAGCGGGACCGCTTGGCGCGCCGGTGCCTGACCAGCTGCCGGGAAAACGCGCCCACGAAGCGAGGGTTGTAGCGCATGTAGCGCCGCCACAGCCGTCGCGGCTCGTGCGCGAGCCGGAAGGCCCATTCGAGCCCCGCCTCCTGCATCCTCGGGGGCGCCTGAGGGACGAGCCCGGCGTGGAAGTCGAACGCCGCGCCGACGCCGATCAGCAGTGGTGCCTCCAGGCGGGGGCGCATTTCCACCATCCACTTCTCCTGCTTGGGCACGCCGATCCCGATCCACACGACGTCCGCGCGGGAGTGGTTGATCTCCTCGGCCACCGCGGCTTTCTCCTCCTCGGTTAGAGGACGATGGGGGGGCGAGTAACCGCCGACGATCTTCACGCCCGGATAGCGTTTGCGGAGGTTGAGCGCGAGCTGCACGAGCGCGCCCTGATTGCGACCGCCGTAGAGGTAAAAGCGTTGGCCCGTCGAGGCCGCCCGCGCACACGCCCGGGCCATCAGCTCCGGTCCGTACACCCTCTCCTCGAGCGGGTGACCGAGGGCGTTGATGGCCCACACCAGCGGTTGGCCGTCGGGGACGTTCATAGCCGAGCCCTCGAGCGCGGCGCGTAGCTCCGCGTCCTCGCGGGCGGCCATCACCGTGTGCACGTTGCAGACGCACACATAACCACGGGCCCGGCGCGCGATCATCGCGTCGCTCCAGTCGAGCACCGCCTCGTAGTCGGTGAGTGCCAGCGGCACATCCAGGACGTCGATCGCCCGGGGAGGCTGGATCGCGGGGATCGGGGCTCTAAGGGTGACTTCGCTTCGCATCGTGGCTTCAGTCATGGGGAATTCAAAAACGGTAGTTGTGCAACGGGGAAAACTGTGTTGGGTTGCGGTATTTGTTCGGCAAATGGCCTGATTTTCCGGCCTGGTTACCTCACGTTTAGCAGGGAGAGCGATATGCTGTCCGTGACAGGGAAGTCGCGTGCCCGCGAGCATCGCCCCCTTTCTCGCGGGCCTCGGACGGCCCCCAGCCCTACCAGGGTCGTCCTGCGGCCGGGCCCGTACCGCGGAAGTGCGGTGCGGGCCCGCCATTCCCGTCAACGGGAGGCATTGTGCGGCCCGCGTTGACGGGCCGTACGTGGTTCCCTGCCGTTAAGAGGCTTCCCCTATGACGGCCCGGCTAAGCCCTTGATTTGGAGCATCAGAAAAGGATGAAATCGCGCCTGCGCGGACTGATCGGACGGGCCCAAACACGGCCCATCACTGAGGCCGAGCGCTGGCGGCAATATCTGCGCGCGGTCGAGCCGGGGGTGGCCGCGGCCCCGCGGGTTCACCGCTTCGCCGCCACACCGCAGATCGGCTCCGAACAGACACCGCCGGCGCCGTTGAAGGTGTGGATCGAGGGCCCCGGGCAAGCCGCCGAGCGGACCGTGGTCGCGCTCGAGGCGGGTTCGGTCGCGCCGGTTGAGATCCGGAGCGGCGAGCCCTTCGACCTGTCCCTTGAGGGACGCTGCGACCACATCGTGCTGCTGCGCGCCGGGGATGAGCCCGCGCCGCTGGCGCTCGAGCGCCTGGGCCAGGCGGTGACGCTCGCCGGCGACGCCGCCGTCATCACCTGCGACGAGGACCAGCTCGACGGCAACGGCAGCCGCCGGGCGCCGCGGTTTCGCCCCGGCCCCTCGCCCGACCGCTGGCTGGCCGGCGATGACAGTGGCTCGCTGCTGGTCATCTCCCGCGACCGCGCCGCCGCGGTGCGAGCTGAGCTGCGCGGCGGCCCGGCCTGGCGGCACGAGCTGGCCCTGGGCCTGGCGGGTCCGGACGGCGCCGGACATGCGCACGTGCCGGCGCTGCTCTGCCACCGTCAGCCTGGCGCGGGTGAGCCCGCGCCACTGGCCGACGGGGCGGTGCAGCAGCTGCTGGTGCGGTGGGAGGGCGGAGCCCGCGTGACCAGCCGCGGGGGCGTGCGGTGGATCCGCCGGGCCGTCTCGGATGAGCCGTCGGTCGAGGTCATTGTGTGCCTGCGCGACAAGCCCGAACTGCTCGAGCGATGCGCGTACTCGGTACTCGAGCGCAGCGGCTACGAGCGGCTCCGTCTGGCCCTGGTGGACAACGGCTCGCGCGAGCCCGCGACCCGGGAGCTACTCGGGCGACTCGAGCAGGATCCGCGTGTCCGCCTCCTGCGGGACGAGCGCCCGTTCAATTTCGCCGCGCTCAACAACGCCGCGGCCCGGGGGTCCACGGCCGACGTGCTGGTGTTTCTCAACAACGACACGGAGGTGGTGGAGGCGGGCTGGATCGAGATCCTGCTCGAGGAAGCGCTGCGTCCTGGGGTGGGAGCGGTCGCCCCGCTGCTGCTCTATCCGGACGGCAAGGTGCAGCACGCCGGTGCCGCCATCGGCCTGCACGGCTACGCCGGGCACCCGTTCGCCGGGCTCAGCCCGAGTGCGCAGACGCCGTTCGGGGTGGCCGAGGGTGGCACCCGCAACTGGCTGGCGGTGACCGCGGCCTGCATGATGGTGCAGCGCACGAAGTTCGAGGAGGTGGGGCAATTTGACGAGTCGTTCGTGGTCGCGGGGAACGACGTCGAGCTGTGCCTGCGGCTGACCAGAGCGGGCCACCGCAGCCTGTGCGTTCCTCACGCTCGGCTCGTCCACGACGAATCCCGCTCCCGCGGCAGTCATATCGACACCGGTGACTTCGTACGATCAGAGGAGAGCTACGGCGAGTTCAGAACCTTGGGCGACCCCTTCTACAACCCCAATCTGACCCTGCGGGCGACCGACTGCGGAGTCCGCCTGCCCGGAGAGGGAGGGGTATGAGCGTTCCCGAGGGGCCGATGGCCGGCCGCTTCAACCGGGTCCGCCTCCAGTACATCTGGAGGACGATCCAGAAGGGCCCGACCGAGGTCGGCTACGCCTACTTCCGGGCTCGACGCCGCCGGCGGAACCTGGCCGATGACGAGCCCGAGCTGAGCGAGTCAGACCAGCTCGCGCTCTCGGGCGCGTTTGACGCCGATGACGAGGCACTGCGGGCAAACGCGCAGATCGTGGAGGGTTACCGGCGCTCGGACTCCTTCGAGATCCGCTCGGTCCTGTGGTTCCTGCCTTGGTTCCATCACGTGTACTTCGGCGGTGTGCACACGCTGCTGCGCCTCGCCGATCACTTCGCCCGGGTCCATGGGGTCGAGAACCGGTTCCACTGCTACGACGTGGGTCAGGGGGCGGTTGCGCCGATGGCCCGGAAGGTGGCCGAGGCCTTCCCCGCGCTCGCCGGCAGCACGTTCACCTCCGCCTCCGACCACGACCCGCGCACGCTTCCGCCCGTCGATGCCGCGATCGCCACGCTGTGGACGAGCGCGTATCCGTTGCTCCATCTGCGCAGCGCCCGCTCGAAGTTCTATCTCGTCCAGGACAACGAGCAGGAGTTCTACGCCGCCGGCGCCGCGGCGATGCTGGCCGAGCACAGCTACCGGCTGGGATACCCCGGGATCGTCAACACCCCCGGGCTGGCCGAGGTGTATCGGTCCTACGGGAACCCGGCCGTGTCGTTCGTGCCGGCGGTCGATCTGGACCGCTATCACCCGCGCTCCGAACCGGCCATCCCCGGCGCGCCGGTGCGGGTGTTCTTCTACGCCCGTCCCAGCACCCCGCGCAACGCCTTCGGGCTGGGGATCGCCGCACTGGCCCAGCTCAAGCGGGACTTCGGCCCGCGGGTCGAGATCGTCTGCGCGGGCGAGAACTGGAGCGCGGCCCAGTATGGGATGGCGGGACGGATCAAGAACCTGGGGGTGCTCGGCTCACTCGACGAGGTGGCCGAGCTGTATCGCAGCTGCGACATCGGGCTGGTGTTCATGCACACCAAGCACCCCAGCTACCAGCCGTTCGAGTTCATGGCCTCGGGCATGGCGACGGTCTCCAACTACAACCCGGCCACCACCTGGCTTCTGCGCGACGGCGAGAACTGCCTGCTCACCGCGCCGACGCCGACCCAGGTGGCGGAGCGGCTGGGGTTGCTGGTCGAAGATTCAGAGCTGCGGGCGCGGATCGTGGCCGCAGGGCTGGAGGAGGTCCGCCGCTACCGCTGGGAGGATCAGATCGAGGGCGTGTGGCAGGCCATGTGCTTGCAGGATGAGAGCCTCGCCCTGCGCGAACCCGTGATCTCCTCCTCCACCGCCGGCTGAGCGCCAGGCTCAGCGGGCGCGGGCCGGGTCGCCGCGCAACGGCCAGACCGGAAGCGTGAGCAGGGTCGCCGCCCCCACCGCGGCGACCACGGCCCAGGTGATCCACCCGAGCGGAGGGCTCCAGGCGGCGTGGCTCAGGAACGAGAGCCCGGTGCGGCCCGGAGCCGCGGCCCGCGCATTGATCAGCCAGGCGAACAGTTGAAAGCAGGCGAGGCAGGCGATCGCCAGGAGCGGCACCAAACGCAGGCGAGGGTGGGTCAGGCGGTCCCGATGGCGGAAGATGATCTCGGCTCCAAGCAGCGGCATCAGCGCGAGCAGCGGCATCACGTGACGAGGCTGGAGGCCGAAGCCGGAATGCCGCTGGACCCAGGCAAAGAAGAGGATCGGAAAGATCAGGGCGACGGCCGTGGCGAGCAGGGCGACGATGCGTTCGCGCGTGGTTCCGAGCATGAGAGCACCGGCCAGCAGCCCAAGCACGAGCACGAACCAGATCCAGTAGTAGGCGTCTGAGGGCAGCGCGACGTTCAACAACCCGAACAGGGCGATGGCGCCAAACAGGTTGGTGCGAAGCTGGGCCAGGCCCTGGCTGAGCCCGCTGCCAAGGGGGGAGATCCCGAAGCCGCTGTGCAGCAGATCGGCGTGCAGGCCATAGGCGATGTAGATGAGGAAGGCGAGGACCAGAGCGCCGGCAGCGAGCACCATCTCGCCGCGCCTCTTGCCCACCAGCGCGCGACGCGTCGGGATCGACAGCAGACCGCCAACGACCACAAGCTCGACCGCCACGAATACCCATCCGAGCTGCCAGGCCAGGATGGTGATGGCCCCGCTCACCGCCAGCGCCCCCCAGACCCACCGAGACGAATCGATCCCCTGGCGGGTGACTCGCAGCAGAGCGGCGATGAAGGCGAGGTTGGCCGCCAGCTCCAGCCCATTGGGATTGATCACGGACTCGATGAACAGAGTCGAGGGGGTGATCGCCGCGAGCAGCCCGAGCACCGACCACGGAGCTGCCGGTCCAGAGCAGCGCGAAGGCCAGGAGGATGAAGGCGACGCACGGCAGGGCCGAGGCGATCCGTCCCAGCCAGAGCGCCGTATCCGCGCGATGGGACAAGCCGATGGCGATCGACGGCAGGACATAGGGCAGGGGGAGAAAGTTGCCCTCGTAGCTCGCCACGAGGCAGCGACCGTGGCGCGGTACCGGGTGGTTGTCCGTGCACGTGGCCCCCGGCGGAGCCATCGCGGCTGACACCAGCACGCCGCGTGAGTCGTGCTCGACGAACGCCGTCTGCTGGGCGGTGGCGGCATACACCGGGACGCGTGGTCCGAGCAGATGCCCGTGGGCGATGTTGGTGGCTCGCAGGTAGTGAGCGGCTTCGTCAGGCGCGCCGAACGGGGTGGTGGAAAAGCTCCACGCCAGGATCAGGAGGGCGAAGCCCACCGCGAGAAGAGCGAGTGGGATCGCGGCGGGGCGATCACTCACAGCTCCTCGGCGATCTGCGGCGCCATCCGCGCGAACACGACAAAGCCGAGGATCAGGATCCCGACCACGATCGCGATCGGCACGAGCAGCCAGATGTGCCCGCCCATCCAGTAGGCGATGCCCGGGCTGCCTCCCACCATCCAGTGGCGGGCCTCCTGCATCACCGCGGCCAGCGGGTTGAACAGGTAGTAGCGGGCCAGCGTCGGGTTATGTTGGGCTACGCGGTCGACCGTGTAGAAGATCGGGCTGGCGTAGAACAGGATCTGCCCGATCACGCCCCAGATCGGGGCGACGTCGCGGTAGCGGACGTAGAGGGCCGAGAGAAGCATCGCCAAGCCGGTGGTGAAGGCGATCAGGGGGATGAGTGCGACCGGCAGCAGCAGCCAGCTCAGACGCGGCTCCACGCCATAGACGAGCATGAACCCCAGCACCACGATCATGTTCAGGGCGAAGTTGATCAGCGCCGTGATCACGGTGGATATCGGGATCACCAGCCGGGCGAAGTTCATCTTGCGCACCAGGTTCTCGCGGATGACCAGCGACGGCACCGCCTGGCCGGTGGCTTCCTGAAAGAAGGTGATGAAGACGACGTTCATCAGCAGGAGGACCGGGAAGTCCGGGACCCCCTTGCTCAGGTTGAGCACGATGTCGAACATGACGTACAGGACGCCGAAGAACAGGATCGGCCGCATCAGCGACCACAGGTAGCCGAGCACGGAGTCGAAATAGGCCAGCTTCCAGTCGGTGATCCCGATCAGCCAGCTCAAGTGCGAGAAGCGGCGCCACCCGCCCCCCAGGGCGGAGGGACCGCGCACCTCGGCGAGCGGCCGCTCCTGGGTCGCGGCGGGCACCTCTCGCTCGAGCACCGTCATTGCAGCGCCTTGGCCGGTGCCTTCGCTCGCGTGAGGGCCGAGGTGTGCTCGAGCCGGACCAATCCGTGCAGGTCGGCGCCGTAGGAGACGACATCGGCGGCGCGGGCCACGAACAGCAGCGTGTCCAGCCCGGCCGTTCCCCGGGTCACCGAGCAGCCGAGTGAAGTAGCGTCCGGCCGAGAGCGGGTTGACCGCCTCGATCGCGAACTCGAGGCGTTCGCCGGCTTCGAGATCGACAGCGAAGTGCCGTCTTCGCGCGCGCCCGCCGCGAACACCCGGACGCCGTCCTGGCTGGTGAGCCACATCGCCACCCCGGGCTCGCGGATGTTGCCGGTCGCCTCGAGCACGACGTGCAGCGACATCACCTCGCCATGGCCGATCGCCTCCACCCGGTTGCCGTCGGCATCGGCCAGACCACGCATCGACGAGCCGGATCTCGCCGCCCGACTCGCCCGGAAGGCGATCGGACTGCTGCCCGGCGAAGTTCTCGCTCAGGTACGCGCGCCCGACCTCGGCCGGGATCGCCCAGGTGGGTGATGTCGCCCCCGCTGAGCATCATCGCGCGGTGACAGAAGCGCTCGACCAGCCCCATCTCGTGCGTGACGAGCACGATCGTCTTGCCCTCCGCGCGCAGGCGGTAGAAGACGTCGATGCACTTCTGCTGGAAGGCCGCGTCGCCGACCGCGAGCACCTCGTCGATCAGCATGACGTCGGGGTCCGACTGGACCATGACCGCGAAGGCCAGCCGGACCTGCATCCCCGAGGAGTAGTTCTTGAGCTTCATGTCGACGAAGCGCTCGAGCTCGGCGAAAGCCACGATCTCGTCGAACCGGGCACGGGCCTCGGCCGGAGTGAGCCCCATCATCACCGCGTTGATGATCGACGTTGTCACGGGCGGTGAGGTCGGGGTTGAACCCCACGCCGAGCTCGATGAACGGCGAAAGCCTTCCCGCGAACCTTGATGCGAGCCCGAGTCGACGCGGTAGATGCCCGGCCAGGCACTTCAGCAGCGTGCTCTTGCCCGAGCCGTTGCGCCCCACGATCCCGAAGAACTCGCCCTCCAGCACCTCGAAGCTGATCCCGTGCAGCACGTGGAACTCGTCGTAGGACTGTACGCCGCAGCGGATGCAGCGCACGCTCCTTGAGCGTGTGCACGCGATGGCGCGGCACGCGGAATCGTCTTGTGCAGCGCCTGCACCTGGATCGCGAGGGGGGCGGTGCTTCATGCCGGCATCAGGATACGTCAGCGTTCTGCCGTGAAGTCGCGCCCAGCCGGCGCGCGATCCGCAGCGCCGGATGCTGGCTGAGTTGCTGCAGCTCGAGTAAGAGGCGCTCGCGCTCGAGCGCGATCCGGTCGCGGTCGGCCTGCGACGCGTGCTGCTCGCGATGGATCCGTCCCGGTCGGCGCGGACGCGCGTCGAGCTCGGCGGCCAGCTCTGCGCGCACTGCTGGGCGCGCTCCGCGCGGCCGCGCCTCGAGCTCGACGTTCAGAGCGCGTCCCTCCCTCGCCCGGGCGGCCTGCGCGGGCCCGGAGCGGGTCGGCGTCCTCCGAAGGAAGCCGCCGGACGCGCTCCACGTACGAGCCCCAGCGCACCTCGCCCGGGGCGGTAGCCTCGGCGCGCTGTCGACAGCTCGCGCAGCCGCGGCTCGTCCGCCAGCAGCGCCTTGGTCGCCGGCGCGATCTCCTCTACGCGCTCGGCGAGCACCGCGCCGTCGCTCGTCGGTGAGCCCGACCGCGAAGCGGTTGGTCGCGAGCGCGACGGGCACGCAGCCCAGCTCCGCGCCTCCCACGGGATCGTCGCGTGACCCTCGATCCGCGACGGCCACAGCAGGACCTCGAATGGGAGAAGCGCCGAGCACGCGCTCGTTGCGGGCTCGCCTCGAGCAGCTCGACCGCGCAGCCTCGAGCTGCGCGGCCACCTCTCGGACGAATGGCTCCCAGCGGTTCGCCGTGAGCGCGACGACGTCGACCTCACGCTCTCCCCCAGGCCGTGGCGTCAGCGGGTCGCTACGCCCGACGCCGACGAAGGTGCACTCGACGCCGGCCTCGTCGCGCGCGGCCGCGATGCCGGCGAGTGCGTCAGCAGCGCGATGCCGAGCCCGTCGCATGGCCTGGAAGTGCTCGGGCCGCGCGACGCGTCGAGGCGGCACGGTTAGTCGGGTCTGGCAGCGTCCAGCCCGGACCGTGAACGGCCAGCCGAACAAGTCCCGGCGGCGCGAGCAGGTACAGCGCCAGGCGCGCGGGCGAGAGCAGCAGGCGCAGGTAGTCGAAGCGGGTCGCGCCAACCTTCGGGCACGACCACGAGATCGCCGGTCTCTGGCGCCCTGGGCGGGAGATCGACGATCGGCGCGGGTCCCGGCGGCGTGCGCCAGCCGCTCGAATGCCGTCGCGTTCGAGCCATCCCCGCAACTCGACTTCGAAGCCCAGCTGGCGGCGGCGGCAAACGCCAACGTCGTACATGTTGTGCTCGCCGCCGGACAGGAAGCCTGCGCTCGACGAACCTCGATTCCGCCAGCATCCCGCCCTCGGCGTCGCCGACGAGGTTGACGACGACCCGCATCTCGGCCGTGCCTGACCGGCATCGGCGTCAGACGCCGCTCGAAGAGCTCGGTCAGCGCGCGCTGGTCCTCGACGGGCCGGCACCGGAAGGTCCGTGCGCCGGTAGTCGCCGCGGCTCAGGTGGGACTCGAGCCACACGTAGAGGACGATGAACACGTAGCGGCTGCCCATCTCCTGGAGCCTGAGCTTGGAGGCGCCGTGCCGGCGGTTGGTCCAGCGTGACCGGCACGACCGCGTAGGTGAAGCCGCGGACGACCGCCTTCAGCGGCATCTCGACGGTCAGGTTGAAGTGGTTGGAGAGCAGCGGCTGGATCTGGTCGATCACGTAGCGCCGGTAGGCCTTGAAGGCGTTGGTGGTGTCGTTGTAGCCGTGCTGGAAGAGGAACCGGATGCCGGCGTTGACGATCCGGTTGAGCACCAGCTTGAGGCGCGGGTAGTCGTGCGTCGTGCCGCCGTTGCCGAAGCGGGTGCCGAAGCGCGCAGTCGTAGCCCTGCTCGAGCACGCGGTAGTAGAGGACCAGGTCCTTGGGCGAGTCGGAGAGGTCGGCCATCATGATCGCCACCGCGTCGCCGGTGTAGCGCTCGAGCCCGGCCCGGACGGCGTGGCCGAAGCCGGGCGGCAGGTGGGAGCGGACGCAGCTGACGTTGGGGTTCGTCGCGGCGATCGTCCGCGCACCACGTCGCCGGTGCCGTCGCCGCTGGCGTCGTCGACGACGATGATCTCGTAGTCGATGCCGGCGCGCTCGAGCTCGGTCGACCGTGCTGCGTGACCGTCTCGCCGATCGACTCCGCCTCGTTGTGGGCCGGGATCACGACCGACAGCTTCATCGTCGCCGCCGAGCCACTGCTCCGCGTTCTGCTCGTGGATCTCGCGCAGGACGTCCTCGATGTCGTAGGTGATGTCCCAGTCCGGGTAGTCGGCGGCGGAACGGCTCGAGATCGGAGATCCACCAGCGGTGGTCGCCGATCCGGTTCTCGCTCCGAGAGCTCCCAGCTCGAGCTCGCGGCCGGCGATCTGCTCGCACATGCTCGATCGCCTCGAGCATCGAGCAGTTGCTCGCCCGGCCGCCGCCGATGTTGTAGACCGCGGCGGCCCGCGGCGCGCGGTGGAACGCCTCGAACGCGGCGACCAGGTCGGCCGAGTGGATGTTGTCGCGGACCTGCTTGCCGCCGTAGCCGAACACGGTGTAGGCGTCGCCGGTCATCGTGCAGCGCATCAGGTAGGAGAGGAAGCCGTGCAGCTTCGCGCCGGCGTGGTTGGGGCCGGTCAGGCAGCCGCCCCGGAAGCAGACCGTCGGCATGTCGAAGTAGCGGCCGTACTCCTGCACGAGCAGGTCGGCCGCCGCCTTGGAGACGCCGAACAGCGAGTGCGTCGAGGCGTCGATCGACATCGACGTGTCGATGCCGCGGAAGTAGCGGTGGTCCTCGGGCAGCTCGAGGCGCTCGTCGTAGCTCGACCAGCGGCAGGTGATTGGGCAGGTCGCCGTAGACCTTGTTGGTCGAGCAGAAGATGAAGCGTCGCGCCGGGGGCGTGGCGGCGGGTCGCCTCGAGCAGGTTGAGCGTGCCGTTGGCGTTGACCGTGAAGTCGGTCTGCGGCTCGGATGCCGCCCAGTCGTGGGACGGCTGGGCCGCGGTGTGGATCACGAGCTCCAGCGAGCGCGGCGTGCTCGGCGAACACCCGGTCGACGCCGTCGGCGTCGCGGATGTCGAGCTCAGCGGGCTGAAACGAGTCGCCGAGCGTCCGCTGCAGCCGCTCGGTGGTCGGCGCGGTCGAGGCGCTCGGGCCGAAGAAGTGCGCGCGCATGTCGTTCTCGAGGCCGATCACGTCATATCCGGCCTCGACGAAGTGCTGCACGGACTCCGAGCCGATCAGCCCGCCCGAGCCGGTGACGATCGCTGTCGGCATAGCGCGGCGGAGGTTAGCCAGTTCGAGGCCGAGGCCGCGCTCACAGCGCCTGCTGCAGCGCCGCCTCGTGCTCGCGGATCCAGGCGTGGATGTCGGTCGAGGACCTCGCGGGCGGACCGGCGCGGGCGCCAATCGGTGAGCGGCCCGAGCCGCCGGCAGTCGGAGATGTAGATCGGGACGTCGCCCGGCCGGGTCTCGGGCTCCTGGCGCGATCTCGACCTCGTTGCCGGTGATCTCCGCGCACAGAGCGGTCGTCTCGAGCAGCGACAGGCTGCGCTCGCGCCCGCCGCCGACGTTGACCGTGGCGCCGTCCCAGCGGCTCGGGATCGGCCAGCTGCTCGTCGAGCAGGTCGAGCAGGTCCTCGACGTGGAGCAGGTCGCGGACCTGCTTGCCGCTGCCGCCGAAGCCGATGTAGCTGAGCGGGCGGCGGAAGTGGTGGGCGAGCATCCAGTAGGTGAACACGCCCTGGTCGACCTTGCCCATCTGCCAGGGCCCGGCGATCACCCCGCAGCGGTTGACCACCGCGCGCAGCCCGTAGGCGTCGCGGTACTCCTCGATCAGCAGCTCCGCGGCGAGCTTGGTCGTGCCGTACAGCGTGCGCGCGCCGTCGAGCGGGAACTCCTCGGCGATCCCGCGCTGCGAGGCGCCCGGCTGCGGCTGCTCGGCCGCGAGCTCGAAGCGGGTGTCGGTCTCCTCGAGCGCCAGCGCGCGCAGCGCCGCGACCGGGTAGACCCGGCTGGTCGAGAGGAACACCACGTACGCGCCGCGGCGGCGGGCGAGCTCGAGGCAGTTGTAGGCGCCGAGCAGGTTCGAGCTGCACGACGTAGTCGGGGCTGCCGTCGAACCCGGCCAGCGCCGAGGGCTCGGCCGAGCACTCGACGCAGCGCGTCGACCTCGCCGACGCTCAGCAGGTCGTCGAGCACGCGGATGTCGCCGTGCGCGAAGCGCCACGCCGGCCGCCCGCAGCCGCGGCAGGTTCAGCTCCGCGCCGCGGCGGCGGAGGTTGTCGAGGGCGGCGATCTCCCAGTCGGGGTGGCGCTCGGCCAGGCCGAGCGCCACGTTGGCGCCGATGAATCCGGCGCCGCCGGTGACGAGCACGCGCATACCGGGCGGCGATTATGCCGACCGGCCGCAGGCCTCCGGTTACATTGCGCGGCCGTGCGCTCGCTTCCAACCCGCTGGAGGGCCCGGTCCTGATCGAGCCCGTCGTCCACGGCGACGCCCGCGGCTTCTTCCTCGAGACCTACCGGAGCGAGCGGCTCGCGGAGCTCGGGATCGCGACGATTCGTGCAGGACAACCACTCCCGCTCGCGGCAGGGGGTGGTCCGCGGGATGCACTTCCAGCCCGGGATGGCGAAGCTGGTCCGCTGCGCGCGCGGGGCGATCTTCGACGTGGTGGTCGACCTCCGGCGCGGGTCGCCGACGTTCGGCCAATGGGAGGGGTTCGAGCTCGACGACGAGAGCCACCACGCGCTCTACTGCCCGGACGGCTTCGCCCACGGCTTCTGCGTGCTCAGCGAGATCGCCGACGTGGTCTACAAGACCTCGACGTACTACGACGCCGGAGCTCGAGGCGGGCTTCGCGTTCAACGATCCCGACGGTGGGGATCGCCTGGCCCGAGGATCTCGAGCTGATCGCCTCCGCGCGGGACTCGCAGGCCCCGCGGCTGTCCGAGATCGCCGACGGCTGCCGTTCTGAGCGCGTCCGCGACGACGGCCGTCGAGCAGCCGTTAGCATCCAGTCCAGCGTGCGCGATCGCCTAGCCGTCACCCCCGTCCAGTACCGCCGCGTCGCCTACGCACGCTGGGGCGCTGACGCTGATCGTGCTGACCGGCGCCGCCGTGCGCCTGACCGGCTCCGGGCCTGGGCTGCCCGAACTGGCCGAAGTGCGGCGGAAGCGCGCTGCCGCCGCTCTCGAGCCACGCCCTGATCGAGTTCGGCAACCGGGCCGTGTCGGCTGTGGTCGGGGTGATAACGGTGGTGGCCGCCGTGCTCGCCTTCACCCGCCGGCCGTTCCGGCGCGATCTGGCCTGGCTGGCGCTGCGCTGCCGCTGGGCGTCGTGGCGCAGGCCGTGCTGGGCGGATTCACGGTCCGCGAGAAGCTCGCGCCGGGATTCGTGATGGCCCACTTCGGCCTGTCGATGATCATGCTGATCGCGGCGGTGGCGCTGGCGTGGCGAAGCCGCTACGAGCCGGGGCGCGCCCCCGCTCCACCGACCGGCTGGCGTGTGGTCGGTGCGCGCGCTGGCGCCGCTCGGGCGCGCTGACGATCTTCGCCGGCACCGCCGCGACCGCGGCCGGCCCGCACGCCGGCGGCTCGCCCGGCCAGCGGATCCACCGGCTCCACTTCAAGGGCGAGGACACGCTGACCTGGGTGGTTCACCGCCACGCCACGATCGCGGCGCTGTTCGGGATCGCGGCGATCGGCGTGTGGCTGCTGCGCCGCCACCGCGGCGCCTCCGAGGGCGCGCTCGAGCCGCTGACCGTGCTGGGCGTGCTGCTGGCGGCGCAGGGCCTGGTGGGGAGCGTCCAGTACGAGCTCAAGCTGCCGACCGACATGGTGTGGGTCCACGTGATGCTGGCCACGTTCACCTGGCTGGCGGTGCTGTGGGCGGTGGCGGCGGCGGGTGCGCTGGTGCCTCGGCGACGGCCGGTAGCGGTCGCCGAACGGGGGCGAGAGCCGGTGGCTCCGGCCCGCGAAGCGGTCAGCGCCTGAGGAGGGTGACCCCGGCCCGGAGCGTGGGCTGCGGGGTGCTGAAGACGACCCGGAGCCTGGCCGGCCAGGCGGCCGTTGCGGGGCGTTCTTCACCAGCTGAGAGCAGCCGGCGCCGACCGGGAAGTCGATCGTCTTGCGATGGCGCGCGGTCGTCGACAGTCGCCCGCGCCCGCAACTCACCGTCTGGTGCCCTGAACGCGTGCTGAGCGACACGCGGCCCCGGCAGGGCGCCCGGCGCGCGCCGGAGCAGCGAAACGGGACGGCGACGATTCCATTCTTGACCGCCAGGCGGTGGCTCGGCAGCAGGGCGCGGCCGAACGGCTTACGCGTCTTGAAGGAGGAGTCGGTGCCATCGGCGCCGCGCTTGGCCATCCTGGAAGACGACGAGGCGGAAGTGGTAGCGCGTCTGTGGGGTGCAGGCCGGCGAATCCTGGTCGCCACGAGGGTGAAGCCCTGACCAACGTGCTCGGACGGGGCTGATGACCGTACTGCGTGGTCCGTCCCCACTGGAAGAACCAGGACGAAGCTGGGCTCATGGTGTTGGCCACGCCGTTGAGCTCAGCCGAGGAAGGCATGATGTCGGTGGCCTGCCCCGTGGTGGCGACGTGCCCGGGGAGGCGAGCGTGGTGAAATTCATGTAGCTGCCAGACGAGGCCTGCGGGGCGGCTTCAGGCTCCACGACCAGCCGGTAGCTGATAGGTGGTCCCGGGCGAGAGGCCGGTGACGTGGGCGGACGGCGTTTACGGTCCCCGCGAAGGCGACCGGCGGCGTGCTCTTTGCCGTGGGATCGGACGCCGGGCCGTACTCGGAAGTAGTACATGGCCGCTGATGCTCGAGGCCGTGACCGTGAAACATGGCCGAGGCGCTGGTCACATTCGTCGGCGCCCCAGTGGTCGCGCCGGCGCGCCGCGAGCGCGGTCGCCGGCACGGCCACGGCCGCGGCAGCAGAATCAACGGCCCCTAGCAGGCCCCAGACATCGAAGGCGCTTCCCCATCGCGGGCAGAGCGTAGCTGGCCCTGGGCGGGGGTGCGCCATTGCACGAGCTCCGACCCCCTGAGTACGGATAGGGGGGTCGATACGATCGGGTCGAAGCAAATGCCCTCTGAACGCTCAGCAGCGACAGTCCCGGTGGGCCGCAGCTCCGACGCCTCGCTCAGCATCCTCGTCGTCGACGACGAGTCCGACCTGCGCGAGATGCTCACCCGATCCTTCTCACGCGAGGGGCACCGGGTGATGGCGGTGGCCGACGGACGCGCCGCGATCGACCGGGCCAGCACCGACCACTTCGACATCATCCTGCTCGACGTCGCGCTCGGCCCCGGCCCCGACGGCTACGAGGTCTGCCGCACGCTGCGCGGCCGCCGCAACGTGGTGCCGATCATCATGCTGACGGCGCTGGACTCCGAGGCCGACGCGGTACTGGGGCTCGAGGCCGGCGCCGATGACTACGTGACCAAGCCGTTCGGCCTGGCCGAGCTGCGCAGCCGGATCCGCGCCGTGCTGCGGCGAGCCGGGACGCGGGCGATGGGCGACGAGGTGCTGGTCGTCGGCCCGATCGTGCTCGACCGCGCCCAGCGCGAGGTGACGATGGACGGCGAGCCCGTGCGCCTCACCTTCTCCGAGTTCGAGCTGCTCGATGCGCTGATGGCCGATCCCGGCCGGCTGCTCAACCGCCAGGAGCTGCTGCGCGCGATCTGGGGCGACAGCGCGTACCGAGACCCGCGCGCGATCGACGTCCACATCCGCCATCTGCGCGAGAAGCTCGAGCCCGAGCCCGAGAAGCCCCGCTACATCCTCACCGTCCGCGGCGCCGGCTACCGGCTGCGAGGGCCCTAGCGTGCGCGGGCGACCGCGGCGAGGCGCTTTCGGTCTGCGCGGTCGGATCGTCGGCGCCGTGCTGGTGACGACCGTGGCCACGCTGGCCGTGGCGGCGGTGGCGCTGCTGGGGCCGCTGGAGCACGTCGCTGCGCAATGCGGCGCTGACGCACGCTGCAGAAGGAGCTGGGCAAGGGTCGCCGCCGCGCGGTTCAGAGGCTGAACCTGCGCCTGACCGACCTCGGCGCGTTCCGCTCGGTCTACGCCGCGACCAGAGGCCGCCCTGCCGGCAGCGACGAACTGCGAGCTGGCCGGCCGGATCGGCGACGGAGCGTACGTGGTCGTAGCTGGGCTACTCCGGAGCGCTCCGGAGCAAGCGGCCAGCCGTTGCTGCCGCCGTCGCCAACTTGACCCGGACAGCCGGCTCGACTCGCTCGACGACGCCGCCCAGGCGTTCCGCACCAACCGCCCGGTCTCGAGCTTCGGCGACGATCGGCGGCGACCGAGTACGCGCGCGCTGGCGCTCCCGTTCAGACGAGACGAGCCAGCCGCCTGGCCTGACGCTACGTGCTGGCGGTGCGCAAGCCGATCGACGAGATCCCCGGCGCCGTCACGGCGGTGCGCACGGCGTTCATCTACGCCGCGCTGGCCGGCCTGGCGCTGACGCTGATCCTCGGCGATTCCGCTGTCGGCCGACGCTCGTCCGCCGGCTGCGGCGGCTCGCCAGGCCGCGCTCGCAGGTGGCCCAGTCCGGGCCCGCGGTCGAGGTGCCGGTCGACCGGGCCCGCGACGAGGTCGGGCGACCTGGCGCGGGCGTTCGCGATCATGCAGCCGCCGGCTCCAGCAGCAGGAGGAGGCGCGGCGCGCGTTCGTGGCCACCGCCTCGCACGAGCTGCGCACGCCGCTGACCTCGCTCGAGGGGATGCTCGAGCTGCTCGAGGACGACCTCCAGCGCGCCGAGCCCGACCTCGACGACGCGCGGGCGCTGCTCGCGCGGGCCCGGGCCCAGTCGCGCCGGCTCGGGCGGCTGGCCGCCGACCTGCTCGACCTCAGCCCGCATCGACGCCGAGGTCCAGCTGCGCTCCGAGCCGGTCGAGCTCGGCGAGCTGAGCCGCGCGGTGCTGGCCGAGTTCGAGCTCGGCACCGCTGCCCGAGGGCTGAGCCCCGGTGCTCGACGACTCGACCGGGCCGGTGTGGGCGCGGGGCGATCCCGGCAGCGTCGCCCGGATCCTGCGGATCCTGCTCGAGAACGCGGTCCGCGTCAGCCCCGAGCGGATCGGCGATCACGCGTCGAGCTGCGCAACGGCGACCGGCGCCGTCGCTGAGCGTGTGCGACCAGGGCCCGGGCGTGCCGCCGGAGGAGCGCGAGCTGATCTTCGAGCGCTTCCAGCGCGGCCGCGAGACGGGCGGCCAGGCCGGCTTCGGGCTGGGGCTGGCGATCGGCCGCGAGCTGGCCGAGCGCATGGGCGGCGAGCTGGTGCTCGAGGAGTCCGCCGGCCCGGGGCGCGAGCTTCACGCTGCGGCTTCCGGCCGCGCACGCGCCCGAGGGCGAGCTGCTGCCAGTCTGAGCACTCGCCGGCGCGGCGACTGCCGCGGCCTGCGCAGCTGACAGCATCACGGCCGATGGACGAACGCTTGATGCAGGCGATGCTCGAGGTCGACGAGCATCACTGGTGGTACCGGGGCCGGCGGAGGATCATCCGCGCCGAGCTCGACCGGCTTGCCGCTGCCGGCCCCGCGGTCGTGCTCGACGCCGGCTGCGGCTCGGGCCGCACGCTGCGAGGAGCTCGTCGCGCTACGGCGAGGTCCACGGCATCGAGCTCGACCCCGAGGCGGCCGAGGTGGCCCGCGCCCGCGGCCGCGGCGAGGTGCGGATCGGGCCGGCTGGAGGAGCTGCCCTGGGCCGACGCGACCTTCGACCTGATCACCTGCCTGGACGTGATCGAGCACACGCCCGACGACCGCGTCACGCTTGCGCGAGCTGCGGCGGGTGTGCAAGCCGGGAGGGTGGCTGCTGGTCACGGTGCCGGCCTACCAGGCGCTGTGGTCCGCGCACGACGAGGCCAACCACCACTACCGCCGCTACAGCCGCGCCAGCGCTGCGCGCGGCGGCGCTCGGAGGCCGGCTGGCGCTGTCGAGCGGATGACCTCGTTCAACAGCCTGCTGCTCGCGCCGGCCGCGGCCGTCCGGCTCGCTCAGCGCGCGCCGGCGCGCGCGACGGTGCCTACGCGCCCGAGCTGAAGCTCGGCCCGCCTGGCTGAACGGCGTGCTCGAGCGGCCGCTGCGGCTCGAGGCCCGCTGGCTGGCTCGGGGGCGGCGCGCTGCCGGCCGGGCTCTCGCTGCTGGCCGTGCTGCGCAGGCCCGGCGGCTGCGCCTGGACGATCTGATGCTCGCGCTCGCGGCGCATCATCGGCGTCTCCAGCAGCTCGGCTATCTGCTGCCGGCGATCATCGGGCTCGAGTCGATGGGGATCCCCTCGCCGGGGGAGACGGCGCTGGTGCGGCGGCGGTGCTCGCCAGCCAGGGCAAGCTCCAGATCTGGCTGGTGATCCTGATCGGGATCTGCTCGGCGATCATCGGCGACAACATCGGCTACCTGGCTCGGGCGCCGGCTCGGCCGCGAGGTGCTCGAGGCGCCGGGGCCGTTCACAAGCGCCGGCTGCATGGTGATCGGCGCCGGCGACCGGTTCTTCGAGCGCACGGCTGGCAAGGCCGTGTTCCTGGCCCGCTGGGTCGCGCTCGTCCGCGTCGCGGCGGCCTGGCTGGCCGGGATCAACCAGATGCCGCTTCAGCGAGTTCTTCTTCTGGAACGCGCTCGGCGGGATCACCTGGGGGATCACGTTCGGGCTGGTCGGCTACTTCGGCGGCAAGGCGGCGCGCACGTGCTCTCAGAGCTCGGGATCGCCGGCGCGATCGTGCTGCGTCGCGATGGCTGGTGGGCGGCTGCGGTTCGCGCTCCGAGTCGGCCGCGGAGCGCCGGATGGAGGCGGAGCAGCGCGAGCGAAGCTGCCGGCGATCTGGCTGAGTCGGAGGCTGCTAGCTGCTCGGCGGGCTCGAGCTCCAGCGCGCACGAGTTCATGCAGTAGCGCAGGCCGCGTGGGCGCGGGACCGTCGTCGAACACGTGGCCCAGGTGGCCGCCGCAGCGCCGGCACACGACCTCGGTGCGCGCCATCCCGAGGCTGCGGTCCTGGCGCAGCTCGACGTTCTCGGCCACCGCCGGCTCGTAGAAGCTCGGCCAGCCGGTGCCCGACTCGAACTTCGTCTCGGAGTTGAACAGCTCGGCGCCGCAGCCGGCGCAGCGGTAGGTCCCGTCCTCCTTGACGTGCACGTACTTGCCGGTGAACGGCACGCTCGGTGCCGTGGCGGCGCAGCACGTCGTACTGCTCGGGCGTCAGCCGCTCGCGCCACTGCTCGTCGGTCAGTGTCCATTTCTCGTTGTCGTATCGGTCATACCTCTACAGCGTAGCGCGGTCGCCTGGGCGGTAGGGTGAACGGCGATGAAGTTCGGCGTGGCGATCTTCCCGACCGAGGAGGTGCCGGCTCCCGCCGAGCTGGCCCGGATGGCGGAGGAGCGCGGGTTCGAGTCGCTGCTGTTCCCCGAGCACACGCACATCCCCGCCAGCCGCGAGTCGCCCTATCCGGCCGGCGGCGAGCTGCCGCCCGAGTACAGCCGCACCTACGACCCGTTCGTGGCGCTGAGCGCCGCGGCGGCCGCGACCGAGCGGCTGCTGATCGGCACCGGGATCTGCCTGGTGATCGAGCGCGACCCGATCATCACCGCCAAGGAGGTCGCCTCGGTCGACCGGCTCTCCGGCGGCCGCTTCCTGTTCGGCGTCGGCGCCGGCTGGAACGTGGAGGAGATGCGCAACCACGGCACCGACGCCTCGCGTGCGCTTCGGGCTCATGCGCGAGCGGGTCGAGGCGATGAAGGCGATCTGGAGCGCAGGAGGAGGCCAGCTACAGCGGCAAGTACGTGAGCTTCGAGCGGATCTGGTGCTGGCCCAAGCCGCTTCAGCGACCGCATCCGCCCGATGCTCGTCGGCGGCAACGGGCCGCGGGTGCTCGACCGCGTGCTGGCCTTCGGCGACGAGTGGATGCCCAACCGCGTCGGCGACGAGCGAGATCATCCCGCGCTTCGAGGAGCTGGGCCGGCGGGCCGCGGAGGCGGGCCGGGACCGATCCCGATCACGGTCGCCGGGATGATGCGCGACCCGCGGCGGATCGAGCGCTTCGAGCGGGCGGGGGTCCACCGCGGCCTGTTCTGGCTGCCGGCCACCAATCGGGACGAGGTCGAGCAGGCGTTCGAGCGCTACACGGCAGCGGCCCAGGAGTACGACGGCGCCGGGGCCTAGAGCCGGGGACTACGGCGCTCGGCGGGAGACAGCCACCACGGCTGGGGGGTCAGTCGCGCGGTGGTCCGAGCACCTCGTCCAGGGCCCGAAGATCGTCCTCGCTGGGCTCCCAGCGCCCGGCGGCGGCATTGGCCTGGATCTGCTCGGCCTTGGTGGCGCCGGCGATCACCGAGGAAACCGCCGGGCGGGCGAGCAGCGCACCGATCGCCACGTCGAGCATGGTCAGGTCCCGCTCGCGCGCGTAGGCATCCAGCCCTTCGAGGAGATCGAACTGCTCGTCGGTGGCGATCTGCTCGCGTCCGCGAGAGCCGCGACCCCTCCGGCCCCCGCTCGCCGCGCCGGTACTTGCCGGTGAGCAGGCCCGAGGCCAGCGGGAAGTAGGGCACGAAGCCGAGGCCCAGCCGCTCGCAGGCGGCAGACGTCGTGCTCGGCCTCTCGCTTGAGCAGGCTGTACTCGTTCTGGACGGCGATGAACCGGCGAAGCCGCGCTCGCGTGCGACCGAGTCGGCCTCCTCGATCTGGGCGGCGTCGAAGTTCGAGGCGCCGATCGCCTCGACCTTGCCCGCCCGGACCAGCTCGTCGAGCGTCTCCAGCGTCTCCTCGATCGGCGTCTGCGCCGTCGGGCTGGTGATACCAGTAGACGTCGATCACGTCGGTGCGCAGGCGCCGCAGCGACGCCTCGACGGCCTGCGCGATATAGCTCGCGCGAGCCCCCGCGGACCCTTGCCGTCGCCCATATCCATGCCGAACTTGGTCGCCAGCACGACCTGATCGCGGCGGCCCTCGAGCAGCTGGCCGAGAAGCTCCTCGCTCTGCCCGCGCGCCGTAGATGTCGGCGGTGTCGAAGAAGTTGATCCCGTTCTCCAGCGCCGCATCGACCACCGCGCGCGTGCCTTCCAGGTCAAGGCGACGGCCGAAGTTGTTGCACCCCAGGCCAACCACCGAGACCTGCATGCCGGAGTCGCCGAGGGGACGTGTCGTGAGGTCAGGCATGGCCCGTGTCTATATCAGGTCCGGTTTTCACGGCTCGTGTCCCGGCTCGATCCATTTGGCGCGGCGAAAGGTCAGCGGCGAGTCCGAGCGGCCGCTCTCGCCGTCGATCGGCTCGAGCAGGTGACCACAGTGGTCTCCGAAGTCGATCCGGGTGAGCACCCGCCCCGCGAACCAGTTCTCGAGCTCCTCGAGAACCGGGGTCCCATCGATCCCAGGCCGCCACCGGCAGCGAGCAAATTTGTCCACCTCGTCCCCGGTCTCACCGCCGAACAGGACGGCGAGCTCCTCGGCTTCCTCGGGCACGAAGTGGACGCCAGCGTCTGGGTGTGCTTTGCGACTCGGTAGGTCGCGTTCTTGACCGAGAGGCCGACCATGAACCGCGGCGGGTGAATCGAGACCTGCGAGGCGAAGCCGACCAGGCATCCCGCTCGCTCATCGCCCGCGCTGGCGGTGACGATGAACAGCGAATAGTCGAGCTGGGACATGAGGCGCTCGAAATCGGAGCGGTCGGCGCTCATGGTTGGGTTCCCTACCCGGTGGGGCGTGGGCGCACCCGCGGGCCGATCGCGTTACGGGGGCTCGCCCCCTGGGTAGGGCGCGGTGTGGCAAGTACTGGAGCCCTCCGCCGCCAACTGACGCCGCTCGAGCCGGTGGTCCGGCTGATCGAGTCCGCCGACGTGCTGGACAGCGTCGCCGAGAAGGTCGGCTCGGCCGTCCGCGACACCGTTTCCCCCGGCGCCCTGAAGGACGCCGTCAGCGGCACCTGGCTCGGTCACGCGGTTCATCCGATGCTCACCGACGTGGTCATCGGATCGTTCACCAGCGCGACCCTCCTGGACCTGCTTGGTCCCTCGGAGAGCGACGGAGCGAGCGAGCGGCTGATCGGGATCGGGATAGCCGCCTACTTCCCCACCGCCTCCACCGGGATCAACGATTGGGCCGATGCCGAGCCGGTCGATGACGCCGTGCGCCGGACGGGCCTGGTTCACGCCGCGTCCAACGGGATCGCGTTGTCCCTCTACACGATGTCGCTGCGGAGCCGGCGGCGCGGCCACCTAAGCCGCGGCAAGCTGCTCGGCACGCTCGGGCTGGGCGTGCTGATGGCCGGCGGCTACCTCGGCGGCCACCTCTCCCTGACCAAAGGCGTTGGCCCGGATCAGACGGTGTTCGATCCCGGGCCGACCGATTGGACGCCAGCCGCAGATGCCTCGCAGCTGCGCGACGGGCAGCCGACGCGGGTCGTCGTGCAGGACACGCCTGTCCTGCTCCTGCGCGACGGCGACCGCTTCTTCGCCATCCACGACCGCTGCTCGCACCGTGGGTGCTCGCTCAGCCAGGGCGAGGTGGAGGGCGATGAGATCGTCTGCCCCTGCCACGGCTCGCGCTTCGATCGTCGGGATGGCGCAGTCAAGCACGGCCCGGCGACCGCGCCCCAGCCCGCGTTCCAGGTACGTCAGGAGGACGGCCGCCTCGAGATCCGGCTCCTGCGACCGGGCGTGGGGTAGCGCTGGCGGCGGACGTCTCCGGCCGAGCCGGGCTCGCCCGCGCCCTCTATGAGGCCTTCGCGGCCGGGTGGGCCGTCACGATCCAGGTTGATGCCGGTCTCCGCTCTGCTGCTGGCGCTCGCCGCTGCGGTCATCCACGCCACGTGGAACCTGCTGCTCTCCGGCACTGAGGACACGTACAGCGCCACAGCGGTGGCGACGGTGATTGGAGTGCTGGTGTTCGCGCCGGTGGCAGCGCTGACGTGGCGACTTCATGCCGCCGCCCTCCCGTACATCGCTGCCTCGAGCGGGCTCGAGACGGTTTACCTGGTGGCGCTGGCCACCGGCTACTCCGTCGCCGCGATGAGTTTCGTCTATCCCATCGCGCGGGGGTCGGCTCCCGTGCTGGTGCTCGTCGCCGGCAGCGTGTTACTGGGAACAAGCGTGTCGGTTTGGGCGGCGATCGGCGTCGTGCTCGTTGCCACGGGCGTGGTCCTCGTCCGCGGGATTCGCTCGGCCGGCCGGCCCAGGGATCTGCTGCTGGCGCTCGGCATCGGTGCCTGCATCGCTGCCTACACGCTGGTCGACAAGCGCGGCATCGTGCACGGCAACCCGCTTTCGTACTTGGAGCTGGTGTTCGGACTGGTGGCCTGCGCGTACCTCATCGGGGCCTGGCGGGCGCGCGGTCCGGCCGCGCTTCGGGCGGCGATCAGCGTGCCGAGCGCCCTGGCGGGGATCGGCTTCCTCGGGGCCTATGCGTTGACCCTGGCCGCGCTGCGTCTCGCGCCCGCGGCCTCGGTGTCGGCGGTGCGTGAGTCAAGCGTGCTGATCGCGACCATCGTCCTGGCCGTGGGCGGCCGCGAGCGCGTGACGGGCGAGCGCCTCGCGGGTGCGGCCGCCGTGGTGGCCGGGATCGCGCTGATCTCGCTGGGGTGAGGCGAGCGGAGTTGCCGCGTCCCGGCCGCCGAGTCGGTGCCTACGCGGCAGGAACTCGCCGCGGGTCGCTCTGGTGTGTGAGCTCCGGCCGGTGCCAGCGCACGCGGGTCGCGCCCGAGGCACGGAGCGAGCGATCGCGGGACACATCGCGGTAGACCAAATACGCCACCGGTCCGTACACGATCAGGAACAGGAAAATGCCGAATGCTGTGCCCATCGCCGTCTCCTTGAGGTCGTTTAGCGATGACCAGGACCGTAAGGGCCGTGAGCGGGCACGCGGCGTGACAAATGTACGGGCTTGACATTTGCCCTCGCCTTTGTCTTAAGCTAGGCCCGACAAGGGGCATGTTCGGAGGTCTAGCCGTGGGCGCGTTTGGGGTAAGGCGAACAATGTTGGTCGCGTTCGTCGTCGTGGTGGTCGGGAACGTCGGGATTGCGAGCGCTAGCGCGCTCTCGGTGAGCACGACGCCGTCGAACTATCCGTCGTTTTCGAGTTCGGTCAGCGACTATGTGATCAGGGGTTGTCCGAGCACGGGCGGTGTTTCGGTCAACGTGACCACGGATCCGGGGGACGACGTCTCGGTCGATAATCAGGCGCCGCAGACGGGGACGTTCACGGCCACGGCGAACGTGACGGCGGGGCAGGAGTTCACGATCGTCGAGACGGACGGCTCCTCGACGACGACGGGCACGTGGTACATGCGCTGTCTGCCCTCCGACTTTCCGGACTTCAACTCAACCGTCACCGGGACCCCGCAGTCGCAGTTCTTCCTGACGGCGAACACGCGGCCGGGCGCCAGGGAGGGCTACGCCATGTTCTTTGATGACAACGGCGTCCCCGTCTGGTGGCATCCGACCCTCCCTGACGTGCAGTTTGCCAACACCGACGGCCAGGGCGACGTCGCTTGGACTGTGCACCTCCAGCCGGTCCCAGTGTTCACCTTGGCAGGCCAGCGATTGGGGCAGATCACGAGCCCGGATGGCCCGATCGACATTCATGAGCTGCAGTTCTTGAGCGGGGGCCGCGTGCTCGTCGCGGTACCGGAGCAGAAATGTTGCGTGGATCTGAGTTCGTGGGGAAGCGGATTCCCGACGAACGCCACGATCTCCGATCAGGTAATCGAACTGATCGGGCCAGGGGACAAGGTCCTGTGGTCCTGGGACACGTTCGCCCACATCAACCCGGTGGTGGAGACCAATCCGCAGTGGTACTCGACCATCTCGGGCCCAAACCCGTATGACGTCTATCACCTGAACTCGATTTCCTACTACAACGGGCAGCTGCTGATCTCGTACCGGTACCTGGATGCGGTTTATGGCGTCAATGTGGCGACCGGCGACATCTTCATGAAGATCGGCGGGCACGCGGATCCGCAGAGCTACACGGTCCTGAACGATCCGGTGTTCAGCGCCGGAGGCACGTTGTGCGGCCAGCACGACGCTCGGCTCCTGTCTGCGACCACGATCACCGTGCACGACAACGGCACCGGTTGTGCGCGTCGGCCCCGGGCGGTTGAGTATTCGCTCGACCCGACTGCGATGACGGCGACCCTCGTCACCTCGGTGATCGACTCGAGAGCTCCGTCGTCGCAGTGCTGCGGCAGCGCCCGGCTCCTCCCCGGCGGCGACTGGGTGATCGACTGGGGTGGCGATTCGCTCTTCACCGAGCTCGCCGCGACCGGTACCCAGATCGGCGCGATCGGTTCCCCCGTCTACACGGTGAACTGGACCGATCCGGGCTCGTTCGCCTACCGCGTCACTCCGGTTCTCCCCGGGACCTACACCGCCGACCAACTGCGGGCCGGCATGAACGCCCAGTATCCGAACCCGGCCGCACGCGGCCGGCTTGGCAAGCGCGAACCGCGGAACGCTTGACATCGGGCCTCATTTTTGTGTTAGCTTGGGTTTGACAGTTGTTTGGGGGCCTATTTTGGGGGTTTTCCGTGGGCGCTTTTAGTGTGCGGCGGTCTTTGCTGGTCGCTTTCTTCGCAGTGGTGGCCGGGAACGTGGGGATCGCGAGCGCGAGCGCGCTTTCGGTGAGCACGACGCCGTCGAACTATCCGTCGTTCTCGAGTTCGGTGAGCGATTACGTGATTCGGGGGTGTCCGAGCACCGGAGGGGTCGCGGTCAACGTGACCACGGATCCGGGGGATGCTGTTTCGGTCGATAATCAGGCGCCGCAGACGGGGACGTTCACGGCGACGGCGAATGTGACGACGGGGCAGGAGTTCACGATCGTCGAGACGAGCGGCTCGACGACGACGGGCACGTGGTACATGCGCTGCCTGCCGTCCGACTTCCCCGACTTCAGCTCGACCGTGACCGGAACTCCGCAGTCCCAATTCTTCCTGACGCTGAACACGCAGACGGGCGCCAGCGAGGGCTACGCAACGTTCTTCGACGACAACGGCGTGCCCGTCTGGTGGCATCCAACCGTGCCTGGGGCCGACTTTGTCAACACAGATGGCCAGGGCGACCTCGGTTGGACCGCGTTCATGGAACCGGTCCCGATCATCAACCTGGCGGGCAAGTCGATCGGGCAGCTCACGAGCCCTGACGGCCCGATCGATATCCACGAGCTCCAGTTCCTCGGCGGAGGCCGCGTACTCGTCGAAGTCGAGGAGTCGAAATGTTGCGTGGATCTGAGCTCGTGGGGGAGCGGAGCCCCGAGCAGCGCGACGATCTCCGATCAGGTCATCGAGATCATCGGCCCGGGGGACCATGTGCTGTGGTCCTGGGACGCGTTGGCCCATATCAATCCGGCGGTGGAGACCGCTCCGCAGTGGTACTCGTCGATTCTGGGCGCCGGAAGCCCGTACGACGTCTTTCACATGAATGCGGTGTCCTTCTACAAGGGGGCGTTGCTCGTGTCGTTCCGGCACCTGGATGCGATTTATGGCATCAACGGCGCGAACGGCAACATCGTCATGAAGATCGGCGGGCATACGGATCCGCAGAGCTACACGGTCCTGAACGATCCGGTGTTCAGCGCCGGAGGCTCGTTCTGCGGACAGCACGATTCCCGGATCCTGTCTGCGACCACGATCACCGTGCACGACAACGGGACTGGCTGTGGGCGCGCACCGCGTGCGGTTGAGTATTCGCTCAACGGGGCCGCCAAGACGGCGACCCTCGTCACCCAGGAGACCGACTCGCGAGCTCCCTCGTCGTTCTGCTGTGGGAGCGCTCGGCTGCTGCCGGGTGGCGACTGGGCGATTGACTGGGGGTCGAACTCGTTCTTCACCGAGCTGACCGCGGCGGGTACCCCGGTCTACACGGTGAACTGGACCGACCCGGGCTCGTTCGCCTACCGCGTCACTCCGATTCTCCCCGGGACCTACACCGCCGACCAACTGCGGGCTGGGATGAACGCTCAGTATCCGAACCCCGCTGCGAGCAAGCGGCCGGCGATCAAGTAATCGGGCGGCCGCCCGTCTGGTCGGACGGGCGGCCGTCGACCCGGTCTCACCGACTCGCCAGACGCGGGACGGGGCGGAGGTGAATGCGGGTGAGGGCGAGATAGCCAATCAAGGCGATCATCGCCGTTGACTCGGCGACGATGGCGACGACGATCGTGGTCCGGAACCCGTGGTCGGTGAAGCCGAACAGGCTCGAGCTCTCACTGATCCAGAGTCCAATCAGAGACGTCGCTGCGAGCCCGATTCCGGCGCAGGCCAGCAACGCTTGAAGTGGGTCGCCGTAGCGCCGCATGAGGCTCCGCAGCGGCAGCAACAGTCCTGCCCCTATCAGCGTGGCGGCGATGAAGTTGAGGAGGAACAGGGTGCCGATCGTCGGCACGGTCGAGAATTGGTTGGCGGCGTATTCGTCGAGGTGATCGCCGCCGGTCGCGAGTACGGCCACGGCACCCACGACCAGTGCGAGGCGAGCGAGGATCGTGTTCGTCCGATGTGAGGGCATCAGAGACTCCATTCGGTCGGTTTCCTCTTACGACCCCACGATCAAGCGTTTTCTTTCCGGCTCCCGAGACCTGTGGTAGCGTCGCCTCGACAAGAGACCAAGTCCGTGTCGAGTCCGCGAGGCATGCGGGAACCCCGGGGACTTAGTCGTTCGGGCCTCCTTGGGGGTTGGCCGATGGGCGGGTTTGGTGTGCGGCGATCGATCTTGGTCGCTTTCTTTGCGGTGGTGGCCGGTAACGTGGGGATCGCGAGCGCGAGCGCGCTTTCGGTGAGCACGACGCCGTCGAACTATCCGTCGTTCTCGAGTTCGGTGAGCGATTACGTGATTCGGGGGTGTCCGAGCACCGGTGGGGTCTCGGTCAACGTGACGACCGATACCGGGGGATGCTGTTTCGGTCGATAACCAGGCGCCGCAGACGGGGACGTTCACGGCGACGGCGAATGTGACGACGGGGCAGGAGTTCACGATCGTCGAGACGAGCGGCTCGACGACGACGGGCACGTGGTACATGCGCTGCCTGCCCTCCGACTTCCCCGACTTCACCTCCAGCGTGACGGGTACCCCGCAGTCCCAGTTCTACCTGACTGCGAACACGCAGACGGGCGCCAGCGAGGGCTACGCCATGTTCTTTGATGACAACGGCGTCCCCGATCTGGTGGTACCCGACCCTCCCCGGACTTGTGTTTGCGAACACCGATGGCCAGGGCGACGTAGGTTTGACCAAGCAAGCCCAGCCGGTCCAGATCTTCAATTTGGACGGGCAGACCCAAGAGACGCTCACGAGCCCCAATGGCCCGATCTCTCTGCACGAGCTGCAGTTTCTCGGGAACGGTCGCGTACTGGTCGAGGTCATGGAGACGAGATGCTGCGTGGATCTGAGCTCGTGGGGGAGCGGATTCCCGACAGCCGCCACCGTCCTCGATCAGGTGATCCAAGTGCTCGGTCCGGGGAACAAGGTGCTGTGGTCGTGGGACGAGTTCGCCCACATCAACCCGGTCGTCGAGACCAATCCGGAGTGGTACAGCGTGATCCAGAAGGAAGGGAGCCCGTACGACGTCTTTCACATGAACTCGGTCTCGTATTACGACGGGACTCTGCTCGTTTCGTTCAGGTACCTGGATGCGATCTATGGCATCAATGCGAAGGGCGGCAACATCGTCATGAAGATCGGTGGGCACACGGACCCGCAGAGCTACACGGTCTTGAACGATCCGGTGTTCAGCGCCGGTGGCACCTTCTGCGGGCAGCATGACGCTCGGATACTGAATGCGACGACGATCACCCTGCACGACAACGGCACGTTCTGTGGGCGGGCGCCCCGAGCGGTCGAGTACTCGCTCGACTCGACGGCGAAGACCGCGACCCTCATCGCCTCTGAGACCGACCCAAGAGCGCCATCGTCATTGTGCTGCGGTAGCGCCCGGTTGTTGCCGAGTGGCGACTGGGTGATCGACTGGGGAAACGATCCGCTGTTCACGGAGTTGACCCCGGCAGGCACGCCCGTCTATACCGTGGACTGGACCGATCCTCAGTCGCTGACTGAGTACTACACCTACCGCGTCACGCCGATCCTGCCGGGCACCTACACGGCGGCCCAGCTACGGGCCGGCATGGACAGCCAGTATCCGAACCCCGCGGCCCAGCCGCGGTCGGCCACCAGAAGTAGTCGGATGGCCGTCGCAGCCCGCGCGCCGTAGCGGCGGCTGTTCTCTTACCCGCAGCCGGTGTTGAACCCGCAGCTCGAGCACGTGTAGCAGCTGCCGGTCCGCTGCATCATGCCGCCGCACTGCTGACAGGCCGGACCGAGGTCGAGCCCGTGGCGGACCGCCGGGAGGACCGGAGGCTCGTCGGTCAGCGCCGTGGCCGCTGGAGCCGAGGCCGACGGGGGTGCGGCGGTCGCGCCGCCGTTCCCGCCGTTCGTGGCCGAGCCGTTGCCGCCATTCGCCTTAGATGCGCCTTCCGGGCCGGCCGTATCACCGGCGTGTGAGCTTGCCGCGTCCTGGGCGGCCTTGCGCGCCCGCACCTCTGGGGTGAGGATTCCGAGCTCCTCTTGAAGCTCGACGTCAAGGAAGCGCGAGGCGAGCCAGCGCATGATGTAGTCGGGCATCGACTTCGCGAATGGGATCTCCGGGTTCGAGGTCATCCCCTCGGGCTCGAAGCGCATGTAGCTGAACTTGCGCACGAGCGTCTCGAGCGGGACTCCGTACTGGAGGGCGATCGAGATCGCGGTCGCGAACGAGTTCATCATCCCCCGCAGGGTCGACCCTTCCTTGCCGATGTCGGTCAGGAAGATCTCGCCCACCGAGCCGTCCTCGTAGCGCCCGGCCGTGATGTAGCCCTCATGGCCGCCGATCGAGAACTTGTGGGTGATCGACTGGCGCTCCCGCGGCATCCTCCGGCGCTTCGGCGGCGCCTTGGCCAGCGCCTCCGCGACCGCTTGCTCGATCGCGGCGTCAGGCGTAACCGGCGCCTCCTTCTGCGCGTCGGTTCGCAGCGCCTGCGCGGTCTTCGATCCATCGCGATAGATGGCCAGCGCCTTGACGCCGAGATGCCAGGCCTGGACGTAGGCGTCGGCGATGTCCTCGACGGTCGCGGTCTGAGGCAAATTCACGGTCTTCGAGATCGCCCCGCTGATGAACGGCTGAACCGCGCCCATCATCTTGATGTGGCCGAGGTGCGAGATCGCGCGCTCGCCGACCGCCACGTCGAACACCGGCTGGTGTTCCTCGGCCAGTTGACGGGCCCCGACGATCGTGCCGTGTTCGTTGATGTGCGCCTCGATCTGCTCGATCTGGTCGTCTGAGTAGCCGAGGGTTTGCAGGGCCAGCGGCACGGTCCGGTTGACGATCGTCATCTGGCCGCCGCCCACGAGCTCCTTGAACTTGACCAGAGAGAAGTCCGGTTCGACGCCGGTGGTGTCGCAGTCCATAAGGAACGAGATGGTTCCGGTCGGGGCGAGGACCGTGGCCTGAGCGTTGCGATAGCCGTGAGCCTCGCCCGCCACCACGGCTTCGTCCCAGGTTGAGCGAGCCGCTTGGAGCAGCTCCCCGTCCGGGCAGGCGTCATCGTCAAGCGAGTGGGCCGCGTCGCGGTGCATCCGCATGACCGCGTTGTGGGCGTCGCGATTCTCGGCGTAGTGGTCGTAGGGACCCATGGCAGCGGCGATTCGCGCCGAGCCGAGGTATCCCCGGCCGGTCATGAGCGCGGTGACCGCGGCGGCGATCCCCCGGCCCTCGTCGGAGTCGTAGGGGACGCCGTCCGCCATCAGGTAGGCGCCGAGGTTGGCGTAGCCGAGCCCGAGCTGACGGAACGCTCGCGCGTTGGTGGCGATCTGCTCGGTCGGATAGCTCGACGGAGAGACCACGATCTCCTGCGCCAGGAACACGATGTCGACCGCGTGCTCGAAGGACTCGACGTCGAAGCTCCCGTCGCTGCGGCGGAACTTCATGAGATTCAGCGATGCCAGGTTGCACGCCGAGTCGTCCACGTGCATGTACTCCGAGCACGGGTTGGAAGCGTTGATGCGACCCGAGTTCGGGCTCGTGTGCCAACGATTGATGGTGGTGTCGTACTGGACGCCCGGATCTGCGCACCGATACGCCGCCTCGGCGATCTCACGCATCAGCTCGCGCGCGGGAACCGGATCGCCGATCGGCTGACCGGTGCTGCGGGCGATCAGGTGCCAATCGTCGTCTTGCTCCACCGCACGCATGAAGTCGTCGGTCACGCGGACGGAGTTGTTCGCGTTCTGGTACTGGATCGAGAAGAACCCGTCGCCGTCGATCGACATGTCGAACCCGGCGTCCCGCAGGGCGGCGGCCTTGTCCTCCTCCTTCGCCTTGCACCAGATGAACTCGCGGATATCGGGATGATCGACGTCAAGCACGACCATCTTGGCCGCGCGCCGGGTCCCGCCACCGGACTTGATCGAGCCGGCCCAGGCATCGGCTCCCCGCATGAACGACACAGGCCCCGACGCGGTCCCGCCGCGGCTGAGCGGCTCCATCGAGCCCCGGATCTTCGAAAGATTGATTCCCGAACCCGAGCCGCCTCGGAAGATGATCCCTTCCTTGGTGTTCCACTCGAGGATCGACTCCATGTTGTCCTCGACCGAGAGGATGAAGCACGCGCTGGCCTGCATCTTCGGGCTGCCCACCGGGTGCCACCCGACGTTGAACCAGACCGGCGAGTTGAACGCCGCCATCTGATGCACCAGGATGTGGGTCAGCTCGGCCTCGAACGCCTCGGCGTCCTCAGCAGTGGTGAAGTACCCGCGCTCCCGTCCCCAGCCGGCGATCGTACCCGCGACCCGGTTGATCATCTGCTTGACCGAACGCTCCCGCTCAGGAGAACCGGGCTGCCCGCGGAAGTACTTCTGCGCGACGATGTTCGTCGCGTTCTGTGACCAGCTCTTGGGGAACTCAACCTCGCGCTGCTCGAAGGAGATCTTGTCCGCGTGACCGATGCGCGCATCCCGCACCTCCCACTCAATCGCGTCGTATGGGTGCTCTCCCGGCCGCGTGAAAAAACGACGGATCGAGAGGCCCTCGCCCGCCTGCGTGTCGGGCGTGAGTGGGGTTTGCGGGGTGTGCTCCATACGGTCCTGCTCCTCTCGTTTTCCGCTAATTCCGCTGCTTCCGACCCTGACCCGGCTGGTCAAGGGGGTAACAGCGAATCCTCGCGGATGCCTCGGACGGAAAAGCTGTCCGAGGACGGGTCGCGGAGCCTGTTTCCGGGGCGGTGCCCGGAGCCCCGCACCGGACCTTGATTTTAGCTCCGCCGGCGCGACGAAACCTGCCCCGGAAGAGGCCCGTGCTAGCTTCGCCGCCGATGTCGACCTTGCCGCTCGCGCGCCGCGGCACGCGCTCGATGCGCGACCCGGCGGCAAGCCTGCGAACCGCGCCGCGAGCACCTTTGGTGCTGGCCGTCGCGTTGCTCGCGATGGTCCTCTACGCCGCCTTCGCGCATGGCGCGGCCGCGGATGCGGCCGCCGCGCGGATCGAGGTGGCGATTGCCGCCGTCGCGGCGCTCGCGGCGGCGGCCGGCCTGTGGGCCGGGACGCTCCGGTTCTCCGCCCCGCCGCTGGCACTGACGGGCGTCGCCCTGCTGCTCGGCTTTGCCGTCTGGAGCGGGATCACCGTGCTGTGGAGCGTCGCCCCCAACCAGACGTGGATTGAGTGCAACCGCGCCCTGGCCTACGTGATCGTGCTCGGATTGGCGATCACGCTCGGCGCCTCCGAACCGCGGGCCCCGCGCTGGATCGCTGACGGGTTCCTCGCCGTCTCGCTTCTCGTCACCGTCTATGCCCTCGGCCAGAAGCTGCTCCCCGGTCTACATCTCGCCGGGATCATCAATCTCAACCAGACCGGTCCGCTCCCTCGTCTGCAGGAACCGTTCGGATACTGGAACGCGCTGGCCCTGTTCGTCGCCATGGGCGCTCCGTTCGCACTCGCGCGGGCGGTCGACCGCAGCCGGCGCGAGCGCGACCGGTTGGGCGGCCTGATCGCGCTCGAGCTGATGTTTCTGGTGGTCGGATTCACCTACTCCCGCGGCGGGATGATCGCCCTGGTGCTGAGCCTCGCCGTCGGGGTCGCGATCAGCGGGGCCTGTCTTCGTTCGCTCATGTGGCTGGCTATCGCCGCGCTGGGACTGATCGCGCCGCTCGCCTTCGGGTTGAGCGATCACGCGCTCACCACAGCCAACATCGCGCTTGGCTCGAGGGAGAACGCGGGGCTGCTGCTGCTGTCCATTTTGATCGCCTCGACAGCGATACTGCTCCTGGGCGCGAGCAAGGTGGTCCAGCTCGAAGGGAGCATCCGGGTCGGCCCGGAACGCGCGAGGATGATCGGCCGCATGCTCGCCGGGGCGCTCGCGGCGGCGATGATTGTCGGCGTGCTGGCCGTCGCTTTCTCGTCCCGTGGCCTTGGAGGAACGGTGTCCCATGCCTGGAGCAGCTTCACCACCACCCGGGCCGCGAGCGTCTACCAGCCTGGCCGGCTGCTCTCGGTGGACTCCGAGAACCGCTGGGTGTGGTGGAAGGAGGCGGCGGGAGCGTTCACCGCACGGCCGATCGCGGGGTGGGGCGCCGGATCATTCGCCGTCGTCCATCTCCTCTACCGCCGCGACACGCTGTCGGTGAATCAGCCCCACAGCGTTCCGCTCCAGTTCCTCGCCGAGACGGGGATCGTGGGGGCGCTGCTCGGGCTGGGGGCCTTGGTGATCCTGCTGATCGCGGGGATCCGGACCGTGCGCCGGCTCGCCCCCGGCAGCCAGCGACTGCTGTCGGCGGCCCTCCTCACCGGGTCGATCGCTTACATGATCCATTCCCTCTACGACTGGGACTGGAATATTCCCGGCGTCACGCTCCCGGCGCTCGTCCTGCTCGGCGTGGTCCTCGGGGCCGACCGGGTCCGGCCGCGATCACGAGCCGCGCCGAGGGAACCCGGAGCGGCGCTGCGGGTGGCGGCAATCGCGATCTCGACGCTGGCTATGTGCACGTTCGCGCTCTCTTCCGCGTTGCCGAGCATCGCTGCGAGCGATGCAAGCTCGGCCATCGTGGAGGCGGCCAGCGCATCATCCTCGACGGTGGCGCACGGGCAGGCGGACGCGCAACTCGCCGCCGAGCTCGATCCGTTGTCCGACGCCGGTCCTCGTGTCGAGGCGACCATCGCCGTCAGGCGAGGCCAGCTCCGCACTGCCTTGGCGTATCTGGTTGACGCGGTCAGGCGTGAGCCGACCGACGGGCAGGCCTGGCTCGAGCTGGCCTACGTAGAGTCGGCGCTGCGCGATGCCCGGGATGCGATCCGGGCGCGGGAGCGGGTGATCGCGTTGGATCCGGACGTCCCGGGTGTCCGGGCCGAGGCCAGCGGATTCGGCCAGCTTCAGAGCCTGATCAAGACGCCGCCGAGGGATTCCCCGACTGCCCACCCGCTCTTGGCGCCGTAGACGGGCCGTCCTGGTGCTCCTCGAGTTTGCCCCGTAGCGCGTCGGCGTCCGCCAAGAGCAGCTCGTACGCGGTGCGGAGCGTGGCCGAGATTGCCTCGGCCTCGGCCCGGGCCGCGGCTTCCTGCTCGAACTGTCGAGCTACGGCGAGCGTCTGCTCGTTCAACCGCTTGAGCTCGGCTTGAAGCGTGGCCACCGTGCCTTCTGCTTCGCTCAGCCGACGCGCGAGCTCCTCCCGCCCGTCGTCGGAGTTCCGCGTTGGGGTCCGTCGTCGCATCGGTCCCGATTTTAGGTCTGTTATAGGGTCGCGACGGTGAAGCTCCTCGTCACCGGCGGCGCTGGATACATCGGGTCCATCGTCACCGCCCAGCTGCTGGCCGGCGGTCACGAGGTGAGCGTGCTGGACAACCTCGAGCGTGGGCACCGCGACGCGGTCGAGCCGCCAACGCGACTGATCGAGGCCGACCTGCTCGACCGCTCGGCGGTGGCGCGAACGCTGCGGGAGGGATTCGACGGCGTCCTGCACTTCGCCGCCCTGTCCCTCGTGGGCGAGTCGGTGAGCGACCCGGAGCGGTACTACCGGACCAACGTCGGCGGGACGCTCAACCTGCTGGAGGAGATGTCCGCGGCCGGCGTCGGCCGGCTGGTGTTCTCGTCCACCGCCGCCGTCTACGGCGCGCCCGACGAGATCCCGATCCCCGAAACCGCACCGACTGAGCCGGGCAACCCGTACGGCGCCTCGAAACTGGCCGTCGACCGGATGATCGGCGATGTGTGCCGGGCGCGGAACCTAGCCGCAGTCAGCCTGCGTTACTTCAACGTAGCCGGGGCGAGCGGCGGGCTGGGTGAAGATCACGATCCCGAAACTCACCTGATCCCGAACATCCTGCGGGCGGCGATGGGGATCAACCCCGTGGTCGAGATCTTCGGGACCGACTACCCGACTCCGGACGGCACGGCAATCCGCGACTACATCCACATCGATGACCTCGCCGCCGCCCACCTGCTCGCGCTTGACGGCGCCGCTCCGGGCGAGCATCGCATCTTCAACCTGGGCAACGGCAGCGGTTTCTCGGTTCGCGAGGTGATCGCCGCCGCCGAGCGGGTGACTGGGGGCGAGATCCCCACGGTGGAGTCGCCGCGGCGATCCGGCGATCCACCGATGCTGGTCGCGGCCAGCGATCGGATCCGCTCCGAGCTCGGATGGGTCCCGCAGAAGCCGACCCTCGAGGAGATGGTCAGCGATGCCTGGGCCTTCGCTCGCACCCACCCCCACGGGTACTCAAACTAGGTCGGCCAGCGCCTCGAGCGCGGCCGCGAGGACCGCCGATGGCTCCCCGGCGGCGTCGATCGGGCGGATCCGTTCGGGTTCGCGCTCGGCCAGCTGGCGGTAACCGCCGGCGATCCGCGCGAAGAAGTGATCGTCCTCACGCTCGAGGCGATCGGCGGGCTCGGCCCGGGCCTGCGAGCGAGAGCGCCCGATCGCGGGATCGACGACCAGAAGCAGAGTCCGATCGGGCCGCAGGCCGCCCGTGGCGAAGTCGTTGATCTCCTTCACCGCCTCGACCCCGAGCTCTCGTCCGGCGCCCTGATAGGCGAGCGAGGAGTCGACGAACCGGTCCAGGAGCACCCAGCTCCCGCCGCTGAGCGCCGGCTCGATCGCTTCATCGACCAGCTGCGCGCGCGCCGCCGCGTAGAGCAGCGCCTCGGCCCGGGGGGAAACCCGTAGAGAGGGGTCCTTGACCAGCGAGCGGATCCTCTCCGCCACCGGAACCCCGCCCGGCTCCCGGAGTACCTGTGCCTCGATCCCGCGTGCCGACAGCGCTTGCGCGAGCGCGATCGCGAGCGTGGTCTTGCCGGCTCCGTCGAGGCCTTCGATCGTGATCAGCTTCCCGCGGGCCATGTCCGAGCCGCGACCCTACCGAGAGGTAGCATCGCCACGAGTGCTGCCCGAACTCGAAGACCACCCGCACGCGCGCGCGGTACTGGCGCCAGCGTTGTCGCTTGACGCGGAGATCTCGCACGCGTACCTGTTCCACGGGCCGGGCGGCACCGGCAAGCGGTCGGCGGCCCGGGCGGTGGCGGCGGAGTTGCTGGTGGCGGGATCGCCGGACCCGGACGGCGCCCGTTCCCGGGTTCTCTCCGGGACGCACCCCGACCTGACCTGGGTGACTCCGAGCGGTGCCCACGAGATCCTCGTCAGCGACATCGACCAGCCCGTGGTGGCGTCGGCGAGCAAGACCCCATTCGAATCCGAGCGGCGCGTGTTCGTTGTCGAGCGCGTGGACGAGTTGGGTGACGAGGCGGCCAATCGGATGCTGAAGACGCTCGAGGAGCCGGCCTCGTTCGTGCACGTGATCCTCCTCACCGATCGGTTGGGCGAGGTGCTCCCGACGATTCGCTCGCGCTGTCAGCTGGTGCGCTTCGAGGCGCAGCCGCTGGAACGAATCGCGGTGGAGCTCGAGGCGCGCGGGGTGGCCGCGGATACGGCCATGGCGTGCGCCCGGCTGGCGCTGGGCGATGGAGAGCTCGCCGAGGTGCTGGCGAGCGAGGAGGGCGGAGCCCTCCGGGCCGCCGCGGAGGAGTTCGCCCGCGCGGCGCTGGCTGGCCAGGCCGCGGAGCGCACACCATGGGCGGCCCTGCTGGCGGCAGTCCGAGCCCGCGGCGAGGCGCGCCGCAGCGAGCTCGAGCGAAACGCGCTGGCAGACCTGGAGCTCTACCCGGCCAAGGAACGCCGGCGGGTCGAGACCGAATGGAGCGAGCGCATCCGGCGGATGCGCCGCCGGGCCGAGACGGCGGCGCTCGACCTGGGGCTCCAACTCGTATCGCTGTGGTTCACCGATCTCGCCTGCCTTGGGTGGGACGGGGATGACCTGGTCCGCAACGTCGACCGGCTGGCTGAGCTGCGGGCCGATGCCGGGGTCGATGCGGGGGCGCTGAGGGAAGCGATTGAGCTCATCGAGGACACACGGATGCGCTTTCAGCTGAACGTGTCGGAGGATCTGGCGTGCGAGGCACTCGCTTACCGGATCGAGCGCGTCCTCGCCCGGTGAGCCCGCGCGGCCGCGTCTACCTGAGGCCGCCGGCCCGGGTCGACCAGAACGAGTTCCTCGGGCTGATGCGCAAGAGCCGCTCGTTCCACCGTCCCTGGGCTTCGGCTCCCACCGACGAGGAGCGCTTCCGGGCCTACCTGGCCGACGCCCGCCGCCCCGACTTCGAGGCGATGCTGGTGTGCCGCTACGACGACCGGGCGATCGTCGGCTTCTTCAACCTCTCCCAGATCACCCGCGGCTATCTCCAGAGCGCCTACCTCGGCTACGCGGTGGGAAAGCCCTTCGCGCGACAGGGATACATGAGCGACGGGCTCGAGCTCGTGCTCCGTCACGCCTTCCTGACCCTGCGCCTGCACCGGATCGAGGCCAACATCCAGCCCGGCAACCAGGCCTCGCTCGCCCTCGCCCGCGGCGCCGGCTTCCGGCGCGAGGGCTTCTCGCCCCGGTACCTGAAGATCGGCGGGCGCTGGCGCGACCACGAGCGCTGGGCGGTCCTGCTCGAGGACTGGAAGGCGGGGGCCGACGGGGCGGCCTGAGGCCCGGTCCCCATTCAGGACTGCCCCGGGCCGCCGATACACTGGCCGCTCGAAGCTTGCCGACGTAGCTCAGCTGGTAGAGCACTTCACTCGTAATGAAGGGGTCCCCGGTTCGAGTCCGGGCGTCGGCTCTGGGAAGCCCCTGCAAATCGGGAGTTTTGGTCTAGTCGGGCGAGTTCCCGGAAGCGGGGCCGTGTCCCGAATCTGCCCCCTTCGGCGTCGTTCGCCGGGTGGCTCGTCTGAGGGAGCCCACCGGGCATGAGCTTCGAGTCGAGCGCGCTCGGGCCCTGTCTGGAGGGATCAAGGCTCGCGGCATCGTGTGTGCGGACTGACGCTGTTAGCCCGATGCGATCACGGGGCTAGGAGCCGTCTAACAGTGCGCATCGCGTCCGGTATAGGCAGGCCATGGCCCTCGCTCTCTGCTCAGATCGCCCTTCTGGAGCGGCGGATCCACGCGCCCACCGACCGAGAACGGCTCTCGCGGGTGGGCTAGCTGATTATTCCGCCCGGTGACTTCTTCGCGGTGCCCGTCAGAGCGCCGGCCGGAACCGCCAAATCTGCTGCTGGTCGCCCTTCACGCACGTCTTGAACGTCCAGAAACTGTCAAGGCACTGAGGGGAGCCAGTGGAGTCGTTCACGACAAGAACGGTGCCATTCCCCGCGCTCACCCGGAACCATTGCTGAGCGCGGTCGCCCGTGGCGCACGGCTGGGTGAACATGCTCAGGTCAAGACAGAAGGTGCCGTTCTTGATCTGGACACTCCCGTTCGCCCCGGGGACGAGAGTCCATTTCTCTAGCGACGGCGGATCGTCCGGACTCTGGCCGTACTGGCACCTGGAGAACTCAAAGCCTGCATCGAGGCAGATGTTCCCGCCGCTGCTCGGCTGCACGATCCGGTACCTACTCACGCTGGCCAGAGCAGTCGGCGACGCGCTGGCGGGCTGCGGAAAGCTGACGGACACGCCCGCAGCGACCATGACTGTGACTGTCGTGACTGCTCTTCGTAGCCGCCGGCTGAACATAAATTTCCTGACGTGGAAACACGTCGTCTGCACATGATCGCACCTCTCCTAGCTCGACCGGTCGCGTCCGGCCGGTCGGCGAGCGTGCCCGAAGAAGGGAAAGGCAACAGTGGGTCCAGCTCGCTCAGGCCGAAAGACGTGTTCTAGCTCGCGCTCTTGGTCCTAGCCTGCCCGTTACGCCCGGACCCCCAACAGTGCTGGCACGACAGTTCTGATGGTGCGATGGAGCACGTCGAGCGCGTTGTCGATGCGCCACAGGCTGCGATCCGCGTTAGCAGGGTCGTTCGAGATGACCCGGATCTCAACCGCACGGACTCCCGCGAGCTCGGCGGCACGCAGAACGCCGAATCCCTCCATTGCTTCAACGGCGTGTCCTTGACCTCCGCCAACCCGCCCTGACGTTGCGATGGGCGACGTGACGGCGTCCGGCAAGACACGACGAGCTGCGGCCACCAGTTCGCGGGCGGGTATGAGATGGGCGACCCTGGGGAGCGTCGCGTTGGGGTCTAGGACGTCGCAGTAGATGGACTCGGACCCGATGACAACTGTCTCTGGCTCGAGATTTGGCGCGCCGGCGATCCCGACATGCAGCACCGCTGATATGTCGTCCTCAGCGAGGGCCCGAGCAGTCGCGAGGCCGGCTTCGACCGGGCCGATCCCGCAGCAGACGGGGCGGACTCCATCGATGGGACATAGCTCTCGCTCGCTCGCAGCTATCAGGAGAAGGGCTGGTATACGCGAGAATCAGATGCCCGTCTACCCACCGGCTTGATGAGCGTTGACCATGGGCGCGTGCAAGTCCCGGGCTTCCCCTTCGATCGATGGCCAGGAGCCAGCTGCCCGTGCGCGGCTGTGTCTTTGCGACGCTGTGCGATGCGAGCAGGGCGGGCGGGTTAGGGGTAGCCCACACCCATGTCTGAAATGAACCGTCGCGTCGCGAACGCGCTCGACGTCCCGTCACTGCTGCTCGTAGTCGGTGTTTACCTGGGCTTCGCTTTCCTCGCCGTAGGCGGAATCGCGAAGGTGGCCGCCCTCGGATACGTCGCGATGCTGTTCGGCATCGGCATCACCGTTGTGGGGATACGCGCGGCGATAAGACCGCCTCACCCATTCGACACCGGAACGCCCTCGCTACAGAGGTTTCTGGGCACGACACGAGCAGTCGGCGTCTTCTACGCCATGGCCGGGATCCTCTGGATCTTGCTCAGCATCGGCGTCACCCAAGCCGGCTAGGCGCCTGAGGAGTGGGAATCGCGATCGGCGCGCTTCCGATCGCGTTCCGTGTCTCGCCAATCCGGGCCACGATGTCAGGCGGCGTTTAGGAGATTCCTGCGCGGACTGCTTGGGCGGCGGCTTGGATGCGGTTGTCGAGGTGGAGTTTGGCGAGGATGCTGGCGATGTGGTTGTGGACGGTGTTGGTGCTGAGCGAGAGCTCGAGGGCGATATCGTGGTTGCTGTTGCCGCTGGCGAGCCGCTCGAAGATCTCCAGTTCGCGTTGGGTGAGGGCGGCGCGGATCGCGCTGGCGGCGTCCTGGCTGGTGGTGGTGGTGACGGGGATGTCGCGTTCGCGGATGCGTTGGAGCAGTTTGCCGGCGATCTGCGGGGAGAGCACGGCCTCGCCGGCCGCGGTGGCTTTGACGGCGGCGATGATCGCTTTGGGTGGCGCGGTCTTGAGGATGTAGCCGCCGGCGCCGGCGACGATCGCCTCGACGACGCGGTTTTCCTCGCTGCGGGTGAGGATCAGGATCCGCGAGGCGGGCGCGAGCAGGCCGAGCCGTTCGATCGCCTGCACGCCGAGGCTGTCGGGAAGCTTGATGTCCATCAGCACGACGTCGGGGCCCAGGTCGACCACAACCCGGATCGCGTCTTTCATGCTCGCGGCCTCGCCGACCAGCTTGAACCCAGCGCCGGTCAGCGTTTGGCCCACGGCAGTACGGAACAGCGGCTCGTCGTCGACCAGCACGACCGTGGTTGGCTCTCGGTGCTCGATGTCGGGCTCCCCTTCGGCTGGCGTCTTGCCAGGTCCTCTGGTGAACGCCAACCCTAACCGCCCGCCGCTCCAATTGCCAGCTGGGCGCGCCGATGCCGCGGTGGTCCGTTCGGGGCCCCAGTCTGGTCCGAACGGGCCATAGACACACGGGCGGCCGGGGCGTAGCGTTACTCAACTCTAATGATCTTTGGCGGGGCGGCCAAAGGCTGTTTCGTTCTGAGACTCAGACAGTCAAGACCAGCCGATACCTGTGTGCCAGAAACACGGGAGAAACGCGGGGACTCATGAGCAAGTCAGAGAACGTCTTTGCACGTCTGCGCGTCTTCGTGCTCTCTTGGATGGGTCCACGCCAGTATCGCGGTCGGTTCGGTGCGACCCGACTCTCGGTGGTAGGCCTGGTGATCGGCCTCTCCACGCTGTCGGGGGTCGTGCTCCCGACGGGAATCGCTAGTGCGGCAATCTCGCCGAACATCTCAGCTCCCCCGAATGTCGTCGTCGGTGAGGCGAGCGGATCTGTGACCCTGCCGGTGACGCTGAGCGTCGCGAGCACGAGCACGGTCACGGTGAACTACGACGTTCCGGGCGGCGGGTCCTGCAATAACCTCTACCAGGGTAAGAGCGGCACCCTCACCTTCTCACCCGGCGTAACAACCCAATCAGTCACTATCACGCTCAATAATTGCCATGTGGGCGGGGCTCGCGAACTTCCCGGACTTCACGTTGACGTTGTCCTCGGCGGTGAATGGCACGATCGTCGAGCCTTCGACCCAGGTGGACATTATCGGTGATGGCGGCGTGGTCTCGACGCCGGGTCTTTACGTGCGCAGTGCCGTGGTCGACAAGTCGGCGGGCACCGTCACGGTGCCTGTGCTTTTGGGTGGCCCTCAGGGCGCTCCGTCGAACAGCACCGTGACGGTCGATTACACCACCGCCAACGGTTCCGCGACGGCCGGGACCGACTACACGACTACGAGCGGCAAGCTCACGTTCGGTCCGGGGCAGACGGAGCAGAACGTCGTCGTTCCCATCCTCAACCGGTCGGGGGCCGCTCCGTCGCGGAGCTTCAAGGTGGGCATCTACAGCCCGACGAACGCTGTTATCACCCGGAACATCGGGGTGGTCACGATCGGAGCGAGCGGGGGGACTGCGGTCTCATCGCCTGGCATCTCCGCACCCGCGAACACGGTGGTCGGCGAAGCCGACGGCTACCTCGATTTGCCCGTGACGCTGAGTGCGCCGGGCACGAGCACGGTCACGGTGAACTACGCGACCTCGGGCGGCGGGTCCTGCAACAACCTCTTCCAGCCCGAGAGCGGCACGCTCACGTTCGTCCCCGGGGTGACCCTCGAGTCGGTCCGAGTGCCCCTCAACAACTGCGGTGTGGGCGGGGCTCGCGAACTTCCCGGACTTCACGTTGACTTTGTCCTCGGCGGTGAATGGCACGATCGTCGAGCCTTCGACCCAGGTGGACATTATCGGTGATGGCGGCGTGGTCTCGACGCCGGGTCTTTACGTGCGCAGTGCTGTGGTCGACAAGTCGGCGGGCACCGTCACGGTGCCTGTGCTTTTGGGTGGCCCTCAGGGCGCTCCGTCGAACAGCACCGTGACGGTCGATTACACCACCGCCAACGGTTCGGCGACGGCCGGGACCGACTACACGACTACGAGCGGCAAGCTCACGTTCGGTCCGGGGCAGACGGAGCAGAACGTCGTCGTTCCCATCCTCAACCGGTCGGGGGCCGCTCCGTCGCGGAGCTTCAAGGTGGGCATCTACAGCCCGACGAACGCTGTTATCACCCAGAACATCGGGGTGGTCACGATCGGAGCGAGCGGGGGGACTGCGGTCTCATCGCCTGGCATCTCCGCACCCGCGAACACGGTGGTCGGCGAAGCCGACGGCTACCTCGATTTGCCCGTGACGCTGAGTGCGCCGGGCACGAGCACGGTCACGGTGAACTACGCGACCTCGGGCGGCGGGTCCTGCAACAACCTCTTCCAGCCCGAGAGCGGCACGCTCACGTTCGTCCCCGGGGTGACCCTCGAGTCGGTCCGAGTGCCCCTCAACAACTGCGGTGTGGGCGGGGCTCGCGAACTTCCCGGACTTCACGTTGACTTTGTCCTCGGCGGTGAATGGCACGATCGTCGAGCCTTCGACCCAGGTGGACGTTATCGGTGATGGCGGCGTGGTCTCGACGCCGGGTCTTTACGTGCGCAGTGCTGTGGTCGACAAGTCGGCGGGCACCGTCGCGGTGCCTGTGCTTTTGGGTGGCCCTCAGGGCGCTCCGTCGAACAGCACCGTGACGGTCGATTACACCACCGCCAACGGTTCCGCGACGGCCGGGACGGACTACACGACTACGAGCGGCAAGCTCACGTTCGGTCCGGGGCAGACGGAGCAGAACGTCGTCGTTCCCATCCTCAACCGGTCGGGGGCCGCTCCGTCGCGGAGCTTCAAGGTGGGCATCTACAGCCCGACGAACGCTGTTATCACCCAGAACATCGGGGTGGTCACGATCGGAGCGAGCGGGGGGACTGCGGTCTCATCGCCTGGCATCTCCGCACCCGCGAACACGGTGGTCGGCGAAGCCGACGGCTACCTCGATTTGCCCGTGACGCTGAGTGCGCCGGGCACGAGCACGGTCACGGTGAACTACGCGACCTCGGGCGGCGGGTCCTGCAACAACCTCTTCCAGCCCGAGAGCGGCACGCTCACGTTCGTCCCCGGGGTGACCCTCGAGTCGGTCCGAGTGCCCCTCAACAACTGCGGTGTGGCGACTGGGGGATCGTTCACCTTCACCCTGTCGGATGCGACGACCGGCACCATCTTGGTTCCAACCACCACGGTGACGATCGATCCATCCCCCACGAAGCTGCCGTCGCGACCGAGCCGTCATCTGTCTCTGCACCTTCGGCCGCGGTCGGCGTGAAGGTTGAACCTAGCGGCGCTACCGGCTACCAACGCGAGCGTCGTGCCTGCTTTTCTCCCGCTGCGGTACTTCGCTGACAGCCTGCCGAGAACCCGCCTCGCGCGGAATGCGGCACACGCTAAGTCGAGCGTTCCGGTAACGGTTACGCTGCAGCGATGACCGTACCGTCTCATGATGCGAGCTCTGATGCGGTCGAGCTTGGGGCTCTGCTTGTGCTCCTTCATGGTGCCGACGCACCTGTAGACACGGTCGAGGTGATCTACCGGGTGTGGCGGCATCGCGAGCGCGCGCACGCGGCGTTCTTGGCCGATGCTGAGGAGCAGAAGCGTCGGGGTGCATCGATCACGTCGTACGGGCCGGGCAAGGCGGAGCCTGAGCCGGCCGAGTACGAGGAGACGGTGCGGATCTGGCGTGCTGGTGAGCGAGTTCGTGTCGAGCATCACGGCGGCGAGCGGGACGGCTACTACGCCGTCACTGACGGACCGCTGTGGTGGATGTGGGACGAGCGAAACGGTGCCCACAGCAACCAGGACGATCCCAGCGTGGGGAGTGGCATCGGCGAGGAGCTTCAGGTCATGCTGAACCCGGTACCGCTGCTGAGTTCGCTGCGGTTTCAGCCGACGGGGAGCTCCGAGGTTGCCGGCAGGCCGACGATCAGCGCGCACGGCATCCCGCGGCCGCAAGACACCCGTCATGGACGGGCGTTCGAACTCCACGAGCTCGGCACCGGTGCCGACTTCTACGAGTTAGAGGTCGATCGGCAGCTTGGTGTTCTGCTCGCTGTGACCGCTATCCGCGATAAGCAGCCGTTCCACAGGATCACGACGCTCGCGGCCGCGTTCGACCAGCCGATCCCGGATGAAACATTTCGGTTTGAGCTGCCGGCCGGTGAACAGATCCAATCGAGGTGGGGTGAGGAGCGTGTTGAGCACGTCACGCTCGTTGAGGCGCAACAACGGGCCCCCTTCACGGTGCTGATGCCCGACACCGTTCCTGCCAACTGGCAGGTGCAGTGCAGGCTCGTCCGGCCCTCCGAGCGCCCACCTTCACCAATGCAGATCGGACTGATCTACCACTCGACCGATGGACACGAAAGCATCTCGCTCAGCCAGTTCCCGGCTGGCGGGGCCAATCCGTACAGAGAGCTGGGCGATGGAGAGGGTTGGGAGACCGTCACACGCGGCGGTATCGAGATGAAGACCCGACCCGCACGATGGGGTCAGGCACAGGTAGAACTCGAACGTGACGGCACGTTCGTGCACCTCATGTCCGACAACCTCACGCGAGCCCAGGTCCTGACGATCGCGGCCGGCCTGCGACCCGCGCCCAGCACCAGCAGCATCTAAACGATCCTGCGGCCGCTGGGAGGCCGGCACAGTGCGCCCGACCCCCCAGCGGGGTGCTTACCGGTCCGCCGCGTAGATCTTGCTGACGATCGAAGATCCGCCCTGGAGCTTGGGCTTGTCCAGCGGTACGAGCCGCACGCTGATCTGCAGCCGACGGCGGATGCGCAGTTCGGCGCAGCCGTAGTCGCGGTGCTGCGTATAGATGCTCCAGACCAGCAAGCCGACGATCGCGGCGCAGATCAACGCCATCAAGGCGATGTCAAGGACGACCATTTTCCACCCCCACCGGGACCCAGCGGCGAGGCCCCGGTTTGTCGTTGCTCTCCACTAGCGATGGGCTTGCCCGAGGGCGTCACCCAAGCTAGAGCCGCTCATGGCTGTATTAGAAGGCGCTTCGCAACGTACCTCCGATTGGAGGGCGGGTTATGTGACAAGGACCACAAGTTTGGTCGCCGACCTCAGCTACATGACGCGTCGGGCCGCGCTCTTAGAACTCCCATCCTGAACATGACGGGGTCTCCGGTTCTGCAAACCGGACTGTTTGACATCTGGCCTCGCGCTTGTGTTAGGTTGGACCGAACGGCCGTTTGGGGGCTCGTTTGGGAGCAGTGGCGCACTTAATTTCGGCGCGGCGATCGACGCTCGTTGCGTTCGTTGTGGCCGTAGTCGGCAACGTGGGGATCGCGAGTGCTGGCGCCATCACCGTCAGTACGACGCCCTCGAGCTACCCATCGTTTTCGACTTCGGTCAGCGATTACGTGATTCGGGGTTGTCCGAGTACTGGTGGCGTGCCGGTCGACGTGACCACCGATCCGGGGGATTACATCTCGGTCGATAATCAGGCGGCGCAGACGGGAACGTTCACTGCGACGGCCGATGTGACGACGGGGCAGGAATTCACGATCGTCGAGACCAGCGGCGGTTCGACGACTGGGACGTGGTACATGCGCTGTCTACCGTCGGATTTCCCCGACTTTACCTCGACCGTCACCGGAACTCCGCAGGCGCAGTTCTTCCTGACTGCGCTGACTGAGCTGGGGGCCAGCGAGGGCTATGTCATGTTTTTTGATGACAACGGCGTCCCGATCTGGTGGTACCCGGCGTACCCCGGCGCGGCCTTTGCGAACACCAATGATCAGGGGATCGTCGCTTGGACCAGGTATCACCAGCCGGTTCACGCGGTTAACCTGGCGGGACAGCAGGAGGGGACGGTCTCGAGCCCCGATGGCGTGATGGATCTCCACGAGCTGCAGTTCCTCGGGGGCAGCCGCGTGCTCGTTGAGGTCCTCGAGCAGAAATGTTGCGTGGATCTGAGTTCGTGGGGGAGCGGATTCCCGACAAGCGCCACGATCTCCGACCAGGTGATCGAGGTGATCGGCCGAGGGAACAAGGTCCTCTGGTCGTGGGACGCGTTCGCGCACATCAACCCGGTGGTGGAGACCAACCCGCAGTGGTACTCGACGATCCTGGCGAGCGGAAGCCCGTACGACGTCTTCCACATGAACTCGGTTTCGTACTACAACGGGGAGCTGCTGGTGTCGTTCAGGTACTTGGATGCGCTCTATGGGGTCGACCAAGCCACCGGCAACATCTCCATGAAGATCGGCGGCAATCAGGATCCGCAGAGCTACACGGTCTTGAACGATCCAGTGTTCACTGCCGGGGGAACGTTCTGCGGGCAGCACGATGCTCGGATGCTGACGGCGACCACGATCACCGTGCATGACAACGGCAGCAACTGTGGGCGCCCGCCTCGAGCGGCTGAGTACTCGCTCGACTCGACCGCCAAGACGGCAACTCTTCTCACCTCGGTGACCGACCCCAGAGCTCCGTCGTCAGGCTGCTGCGGGAGCGCCAGGCTGCTGCCGGGTGGCGACTGGGTCATCGACTGGGGGTCCAATCCCCTCTTCACTGAGCTGACCGCGACGGGGACCCCCGTCTACACGGTGAACTGGACCGATCCGCGCCCTTGGCCCTATCGCGTCACGCCGGTCCTGGCGGGCATCTACACCGCCGACCAGCTGCGAGCGGGCATGAACGACCAGTACCCGACCCCGACCGTGCGCCCGCGATCAGTCCGCAAACGCGCGATCCAGAATCGCTCATGACCATTTGTCAATCAGCCCATGCCGCGTCGATGTGGTCCGGAAAGACCTTCATCCAGTAGTAGGGCAAGACCTCCTTCAGTGACTTCCAGACGACGAGTTCCGGATCGTCATCGCCGGCGACCGCGACGAGCACGTTCGGGCCATGGACGGCCAGTCGTTCCCGACAGACCCCGCAAGGGCTGAGGACCATGGTCCGGCCGCCCGGCTCTCGGAACAGACACACCGAGGCGACGATGGCTCTCCCCAGCCGAAAGGCCGCGCAGTAGGGCTCGGTCTCGTGGCAGACCTCGACTGAGGCATTGATCGCGTTGGGCGAGGTGCCGGTCACGATCGTTCCGTCGTCGAGCAGCATGGCCGCCGCGCCGCGCTCGTCCTCGTCAGGAAAACGGTCGCGGATCAACGACCGGCAGGCCTCTACGGTTGCGGCGAGAGCTGCCTCGTCCACGAGGCGGATCTTACGGTCGCCGGCTTGTGTGCCCCCGCGCACACATCGAGGCCATTGCCCCAGCTAGTGTCGCTGGCTGCATGAGTCGCCATTCCCGCCGTCGCTGAGACGGCACGCGGCTCAGCTGGGATCGGTGTCGGAGGTTTCGACGCTCGACGCTCGCGCGCTCCAACGGTTTGGAGACAGCGCGCATCCCGAACGCTGAACGATCAAGGAGGTTCCGACAATGAAACGTTTGCCACTGCTTGCGGGCGCAACGCTCGCGGCCATCGCACCGGCGGCAGCCATCGCGCAGCCGCCGACCCGCGCCCACGCTCGGGCATACGAGCACGCGTATCAGCAGGCCGCTCACCGATTCGGCCGGCGGGTGCCAGGCCGCAACATCGTCAAGGACGGAGTGGCGAAGCACCGCGCCGCCACGGATGCCGAAGTGGTGTCGTCGCTGGCGGTTCTCGAGCGGATGCTTGCGCCGGTCGCGGCGGTGACCAGCCCAAGCAGCTCGGTCGCCGCAGCGTCCACGACGTACTCGACGAGCGCAGGCGCAGGCGGCGTCCCCGCGTGCGCGTCCGAGTCGGGGAGCAACTACTCGACCGGCGCCGCGAACACCAATGCGTCGTCCGGAGCCACGGGCCGCTACCAGATCACTCCGTCGACTGCAGCCGCGTATGGCTGCTCGCTGGCGACGGCAGCTGGGCAGGACGCATGTGCCCAGGTCATCTACTCGCGCCAGGGGGCCGGTGCCTGGGTCGGCTGCGGCGGGTAACCACGGCCCGCAGCCCAGCCTCACAGATGCAGAAGGAAACGAAACGCCCGCACATGCGGGCGTTTCGTCTTTAAACAGTGAAGCGCTCCTTGGCGATCCGCCGGCCTCGGCTTGCGACCGATCTTGACATTCTCGGTCGCTTTTGTGTTAGCTTAGGTTTGACAGTTGTTTGGGGGCCTATTTTGGGGGTTTTCCGTGGGCGCTTTTAGTGTGCGGCGATCTTTGCTGGTCGCTTTCTTCGCGGTGGTGGCCGGTAACGTGGGGATCGCGAGCGCGAGCGCGCTTTCGGTGAGCACGACGCCGTCGAACTATCCGTCGTTCTCGAGTTCGGTGAGCGATTACGTGATTCGGGGTTGTCCGAGCACGGGCGGGGTTTCGGTCAATGTGACGACCGATCCGGGGGATGCTGTTTCGGTCGATAATCAGGCGCCGCAGACGGGGACGTTCACGGCGACGGCGAATGTGACGACGGGGCAGGAGTTCACGATCGTCGAGACGAGCGGCTCGACGACGACGGGCACGTGGTACATGCGCTGCCTCCCGTCCGACTTCCCCGACTTCACCTCCAGCGTGACGGGTACCCCGCAGTCCCAGTTCTTCCTGACTGCGAACACGCAGACGGGCGCCAGCGAGGGCTACGCCATGTTCTTTGATGACAACGGCGTCCCCGTCTGGTGGCACTCGGCTTACGCTGGGGTGGCCTTCGCCAACACCGATGGCCAGGGCGACGTCGGCTGGACTACGTACCTCGAGCCGGCCCCGGTGTACACCTTGGCGGGCAAGCAACTCGGGCAGATCACGAGCCCGGATGGCCCGATCGATATCCACGAGCTCCAGTTCCTCGGCGGAGGCCGCGTCCTCGTCGAAGTCCTTGAGAACAGGTGTTGCGTGGATCTGAGTTCGTGGGGGAGCGGATTCCCGACGAACGCCACGATCTCTGACCAGGTAATCGAGGTCATCGGCACGGGGGGCAAGGTCCTGTGGTCCTGGGATCCCTTCACCCATATCAACCCTGTCGTGGAGACCAATCCACAGTGGTACTCGTTCATTCAATCGAGCGGTAGTCCGTACGACGTCTACCACATGAACTCGGTGTCCTACTCCAACGGGGCCCTGCTGGTGTCGTTCCGGCACATGGATGCGATCTATGGCATCAACCCGGCGACCGGCAAGATCCTCATGAAGATCGGCGGCAATCCGGAGCCGGAGAGCTACACGGTCCTGAACGATCCGGTGTTCAGCGCCGGGGGCACGTTCTGCGGCCAGCATGACGCTCGGATCCTCTCGGGAGGCATGATCACCGTCCACGACAACGGCAGCAACTGCGGGCGGGCGCCGCGCGGGGTCGAGTATTCGCTCAACCCGGCCGCCAAGACGGCGACCCTCGTCACCTCGGTGACCGACTCGAGAGCGCCGTCGTCGTTCTGCTGCGGGAGCGCCCGGCTGTTGCCAGGAGGCGACTGGGTAGCCGACTGGGGATCGAATCCGTTCTTCACCGAGCTCAGCGGGACGAACTCCCCCGTGTACACGGTGAACTGGACCGACTCCGGCTCGTTCGCCTACCGCGTCACCCCGATCCTTCCGGGGACCTACACCGCGGCTGACCTACGGGCGGGGATGGACGCCCAGTTCCCGAACCCCGCCGCGGGCACGCGGCCGGCCAAGAATCGGCCGGCCGCCAAGCACCGCGGCTAGGGTTGCGCGGCCGCGGCGCCCACGCCGCGGCCCCGCGCGCCAAAGCCACTGAGTAGGCCCGGGACTCGAGTCCCGGGCCGGCTCTGGGCAGCGCCTCAGGAGGCGAACGGGTACCTCGGACTTGACCTTGCCCTGCCGGGGTAGGTATTGCCTCGTGGCCTTCCACGCTCCTCAACGAGGCAAGCGGAAGCAGCGCCCGAAGCCCCCATCGTCCACTTGGACGGTTCGCTATGCCGTGGCCGCGCTCGTTGCGGTGTTGGTGGTGGCCTCCGTGCTCGGGCTGGTTCTCAGGGGCAACGTTTACCTGGCGATCGGTGTCGGCGGGCTGATCCTCGACGGGTTCATGCTCCTGACCCTGGCGCCGCTCTACCGTCAGCATCGCCTTCGCGCTTACGACCTTGGGCTGAGGCGGACTGCGCCGGGCCGGGCCGTGGGGCTCGTCCTAGGGGCAATATTTCTCGTCGGTATCACCAACGCGCTCTGGCTGCACGGGGTTCTCGGCCAGCCGACCCGTTCGCTGGGGATCACCCTGCACCCCAGCCCGGTCGAAACGGTCCTGATCGGCATCCAGATGGCCGTGTCGGCGCCGATCGTCGAGGAGATCTTCTTCCGCGGCCTTCTCTATCGCGCTCTTCGCAACCGCATGAGAGTCCTTCCGGCCGCCCTGATCGCCGGGTTCGTCTTTGGCGCGGTCCACGGCATGGCCTACCCCCTCAACACCCTGCCGCCGCGCATGGTCTTCGGGCTGATCGCGTGCTTGCTCTACGAGCGCACCGGTTCGCTGTACCCGTCCATCGCCCTACACGGGCTCGTCGATGGTGCCGGGTTCGAGGCCGCGATCACCGGCCACATCAGCATCGCCTTCGCTGCCTACGGTGCTCTCGCGCTCATCCTGCTCGCCTACGCCCTCATCCGTCGCTTCTACAAGCGGCCGGTTGGCGTCCGCGCCGGTCGCGCGACCGGTCACGCAACCCCCACGCGCTCGTCACAGGTCCCGGTTTGATTGTGCGGCACGTACCGATCGGCGGCAGCACCACCGATCGGTAGCCCTCGCGAGCAGCGCCCCTAGAACCCACCCACGTCGCGGTTGTAGCGCCAGGTGCGCCCGCCGTTGGTTGACACGTACTGCCATGTGACCCCGTGACTGCCTGAGGACCCGTCGATGAAGGCGACCAGGCGGCCCTGGATCGGGTGGACCACTGCCATCACCTCACCGTTGAACAGCGCGCCGTACCAGTGCTTTCCGCCGTCGCTGGTCGTGTCGATCGCCTGGCCGCTGCCGTAGGCGTAGACAACCCGCCGGTTGACGGCGCCAATGTCGGTGACCGACAGCGGCGCCTGCGCGGCGTTGATGTGGAGGGCCGGCCCGTAGGTCTTCCAGTGAGCGCCCCCGTCGAACGTCGCGGCCGGGTACTGGGCCTCACCGACGTCTGCGAGCGCAAATCCGTTCTTGGGACCGGTGAACAGACGCTGGCCGAGCGAGTGGGAGCTGACCGCGGTGCCTGACTTTAGTGTTCCCGAGCGGCGCTTGATCAGCGAGGCCTTGACCGTCTTCTGCGGCCCGCTGGCGGCGGCGGTGGCGTGTGAGGATGCGGACGAGACACCTGCGAGTACGCCGCCGAGGCTGGCCGCTCCGACTACGAGCACCAAGCCGGTGCGTCTGGGAAGAGGAAACTGCTTCATGAGGACTCCTGATGGTCGGGATCGGCCGCGGCCGAAGTGTGACATCGGGCCGGTTCGCCACCAAGTGATTAATTCGTTGTCCGTAGGATTGCGCCGTGCCGGGCCCGCCCTTCGACCTCGTCGTTCTCGGCGACTGCAACCCTGACCTGATCCTGACCGGCGAGGATGTCGAGCCGCGATTTGGGCAGGTGGAGCGGTTGATCGATGGCGCGGAGCTGACGATCGGCGGCTCGGGCAGCATCGTCGCCTGCGGGGCGGCTCGGCTCGGCCTGCGGACGGCTTTCGCGGGCGTCGTCGGTGACGATCTGTTCGGCCACTTCATGCTCGAGGCGCTGGAAGAGCGCGGCGTCGATACGAGCGGCGTTGTCGTCGACCCCAGCCGGCCGACGGGTGTCACCGCCGTGCTTGACCGTCGCACGGACCGGGCGATGCTGACGTTTCCGGGAACGATCGCCGCTCTGACCGTGGGCGCGCTCGACCCCGAACTGCTGACGCGAACCCGTCATCTCCACGTCTCCTCTTACTTCCTCCAGATCCTGCTGGCCGACGGTCTTCCCGATCTGTTCGCCGCCGCGAGGCACCGCAGCATCTCCACCTCGATCGATCCGAATTGGGATCCGGCCGAGCGATGGGCCGGCGGCTTGCCCGAGTTGCTGGACCAGACTGATCTGTTCCTCCCCAACGCCGAGGAGGCGATGCGGATCGCCCGGCGCGCCGCGCCGGAAACGGCCGCGCGCGAGCTGGCGCTGCGCGGACCGCTCGTCGCGGTCAAGCTCGGAGCCCAGGGTGCCCTGGCGGTGGACCAGGATGAAACCGTGATCCGGGTGGGCTCGCTCGAGACGGTCGAGCCAGTCGACACCGTCGGGGCGGGCGACTCGTTCGACGCCGGGGTCATGGCCGGTCTGCTGAACGGCTGGGACACCGAGGCGGCGATCGCGTTGGGTTGTGCATGCGGCGCGCTTTCGACCCGCGCCGCCGGCGGTACCGCGGCTCAGCCCACCCTGGAAGAAGCCATGAGCGCGCTGGGATGGAAGACATGATCGTCGCCGTCGCCGGCAACCCCTCGATCGACAAGCTGTTCGAGGTCGACGAGCTGCACCCCGGACAAATCCATCGTCCGCAGCGCTTCGTTCAGCTGCCCGGCGGGAAGGGCATCCACGTGGCTCAGGTGGCGACCGCGCTCGGCGCCGAGGCGATCGCGGCCGGGCTGCTCGGCGGTCACACTGGCCGCTGGGTCGCCGAGACACTGGCCGCCGACGGAGTCGAGGGGCGGTTCGCCTGGACGGCCGGGGAGACACGATCGAGCCTGTCCGTGGCCGATCGGGAGACGGAGCGGCTGACCGAGTTCTACGAGGACGGGACGCCCCTGAGCGACGACGAGTGGCAGGCGCTCGAGTCCGAGGTGCTGGCGGTGCTGCGCCGCGCAACGTGGATCTCGCTCGCCGGCTCTCTGCCCCCTGGCGCTCCGCCCGACGGCTATGCCCGCTTGCTGGTGCACGCGCGGGACGCGGGCGTGTCGGTGGCGCTTGACACCCGGGGCGACGCACTCAAACGAACGATCGGCGAAGGACCGCAGCTGGTGAAGATCAATCTGCACGAGGCCGAGGAGGTGCTGGGCCAGACGATCGCCGGTCCCGAGGAAGCCCTGAGGGCCGCTAGCGCAGTCCGCTCGCTCGCCGGAGGCGATGGGCACGCCGCCGTCGTGACGGCGGGCGAAGAAGGTATGACGATGGCCGACCCAGAGGGCAACCTGTGGCGCGGCTCGGTCGCCGCTCGTGGGCGCTATCCGGTCGGTAGCGGAGACGCGTTTTTGGCCGGCATGCTCGTCGCCCTCGATCAGGGGGATGGCTGGCCAGCGGCGATCGCGCTCGGCCTGGGGGCGGCGGCCGCGAACGCCGAGACCCCTGGCGCGGGACAGCTCGATCCAGAGCGGGCGCGGCAACTGGCCGACGGGGCCCAGCTGGTCAAGTACTGATCGCCAGTCCGGTCTCCGCGTCGAATAGATGCACGTCACCGGCCTCGATGCCGAGCTGGATCGTGCTCCCCTCGGCCGGCCGCTGGCGCGGATCGAGCCGTGCCACGGCTTCGATCCCGGTGCCGTTGGACGACGCCACCCCGGCGTCCGCCGTCTCGGTATCGACCGTGATCAGCTCTGCGGCCAGCGTTCCGTGGACGACCACCTCGTCGCCGAGCGGCTCGACCACATCGACCCGGAAGGCGATCGACGGCATCCCGTCGACGGCCGGCCGCAGCGCCTCGGGCCGCACGCCGACGACCACCTCCCCATCGGCGAGCCCCGGCCGCTCCAGGACCAGCTCCCCGGCGCTCACCCGGCCGCCGCGGGCCGTGCCGCGGAGCAGGTTCATCGGCGGGCTGCCGATGAACCCGGCCACGAACACGTTGGCGGGGTGGTCGTAGACTTCCTGGGGCGTCCCCAGCTGCTGCAGCTTGCCCTCTGACAGGACGGCTATCCGGTCGCCGAGCGTCATCGCCTCGACTTGGTCATGGGTGACGTAGATCGTGGTCACGCCGAGCTGGCTGTGCAGCCGTTTGAGCCCGGCGCGCATCTGCACGCGGAGCTTCGCGTCCAGGTTGGAGAGCGGTTCGTCGAGCAGGAAGACGGCCGGTTCGCGCACGAGCGCCCGGCCCATCGCGACCCGCTGGCGCTGGCCGCCGGAAAGCTGAGCCGGCCGACGATTCAGCAGCGTCTCGAGGCCGAGCATCTCGGCCACCGCCTGGACCCGCCGGTTGATCTCCTTCTTGGGAAGGCGCCGCTGGCGGAGCGGATAGGCCAGGTTGCGGTGAACGGTCATGTGCGGGTAGAGCGCGTAGTTCTGAAACACCATCGCGACGTCACGGTCACGCGCGGAGATCTCGTTGACCACGCGGTCCCCGATCCGGATCGTGCCCCCGCTCGGCCGCTCGAGGCCGGCGATCATTCGGAGCGCAGTCGTCTTGCCGCAGCCCGAGGAGCCGACCAGGATCACGCACTCGCCGTCCTCGATCTCGAGCGAAAGCTGATCGACCGCGACGGTGCCGCCGTCGAAGACCTTCGTCACCTGCTCCAGGGTCACTCCGGGCATCTGCGCCTCACTGCTTGATCCCGGTGAAGGCGATCGAGCGGATGAACCAGCGCTGGGCGAGCAGGAACAGGAGCAGCATTGGGATCTGGCTCATCACCGTCCCGGCCATCAACAGGTTCCATTCGGTGCTGTGGGCCCCCTGGAGCATCGAGAGGCCAAGCTGAAGCGGCGCGTGGCTGGCCGTGTCGATGATGATCAGCGGCCAGAGGAAGTCGTTCCAGGACCACATGAACTGGATGATCGCGAGCGTTGCCAGCGCCGGGAGCGACAGCGGCAGCACGATCTTGAACAGGATCCCCAGCCGCGAGGTGCCATCGATCCGCGCGGCCTCCTCGAGCTCGATCGGCAGCGTGCGGAAGAACTGGCGCAGCATGAAGATCGCCGAACGCGCTGCACAGGTTCGGCACGATCAGCCCGCCGACGCTGTCCACCATGCCCAGCTTCTTGACGATCAGGAAGAGTCGGGATCAGCAGAACCTGGAAGGGCACCATCAGCGTGGCGAGGAACACTATGAACAGCACGTTCCGGCCGAAGAACCGCAGCCGTGCGAAGGCATATGCCGCCAGGCTGCAGAACAGCAGGTTGCCGGCCACCGTGGCGAGCGGAGTAGATCGCGCTGTTGAGGAAGAAGTCGCCGAACGGTACGGCGTTCCACGCGGTCGGAGTAGTTGCTGAAGTGAAGCGAGGACGGGATGAGGACGGGCGGGAAGCTGTGGGCCTGCGGTGCGGTCTCGAGCGACAGCACGACCATCCAGATCAGCGGCACCAGCATGATCACCGCGACCGGCAGCAGGAACAGGTGCCAGGGGCTGAACGGGAGCCGCCCGCGGTCGCTTTTCGGGCGGCGTCTCGAACGGAAGCAGGCGCGGAGCTGTGGCTACCTGTATCGGTCACTGCTCAGGAGCTGTAGTAGACGCGGCGCCGACCCGACCCACAGCTGCACGAGCGTCACGATCAGGATCGCCCACGAACAGCACGTAGGCGACGGCGGCCCCATAGCCGCCGTTGAAGAACTGGAACGCCTGCTCGTACAGGTAGTAGACGATCACGGTGGTCGAGCCGAGCGGTCCACCGCGGGTCGTGACGTAGACCTCGTCGAACAACTGCAGCGCGTTGATCGTCGACCACACGACCAGGAACAGCGTGGCCGGGCCGAGCAGCGGCACGACGACGCTCCGGAACGTGCTCCATTTGCTGGCGCCGTCGATCTCCGACGCCTCGAGCAGTTCCTCCGGGATGCCCTGCAGCGCTGCCAGGTAGACGATCACGTCGAAGCCCAGCCATCCCCACACGGTCATCGCGACGATGCAGTAGAGCGCCTCGTTCGGGTCCTGCAGGAACTGCTGCTGGGGAATGCCCAGCGCGTGCAGGACGTAGTTGACGAGGCCGAACGTCGGGTCGAGCAGCCACAGGAAAACGATCCCGGTGGCGACCGTCGAGGTTACCAGCGGTACGAACACAGCCAGGCGGTAGAAGCGGATGCCGCGGATCTTGCGGTTCAGGGCCACGGCCAGACCGAGCGCGCCGACCATCGAGACCGGGACGAACAGGGCCGTGTAGACGAGCGTGTGGCCGATCGGCGGAGCGAAACTGCGGATCGTTGACAGCGCTTTGTAGTTGGCCAGGCCGACGTAGTGGGCCGGGGCGAGCAGGTTGTTGTTCTGGAGCGAGAGGATCAGCGACCAGCCGATCGGGATCAGCGCGAAGATCGCGATCAGGATGAACGCCGGGGTCACGAACGCCCAGCCGGCGAGATGCTCTGAGTCGAGGATCCTTCGCCAGGCGGCCGGCCGCGGGGTCCTGTGCGCCTGGCTGCCCTGCGCCTGCGTCGTCATCGCCAAGCCGCGTCCGCCGCCACGTCGAGAGCGGCCTAGCTCGGCACGGCCAGGATCCCGTTCACCTGCTGGGCGGCTTGGCTCAGTGCCTGCTGTGGCTGCGCCTTGCCGAGAAGTACCGACTGGACCGTCTGGCCGATGACGGTCGAGATCTTCGGGTAGGTGGTCGTCACCGGCCGCGACTGGGTCGCGTTGTTCAGGTTCTCAACCCACGTCGCCGATGCCCGGGTACTTCTTGACGAACTGCTGGTAGCCGGCGAGCTGCGTGACCCCGGCTCGGATCGGCAGGTCGCCCGTCATCAGCGACCACTTCAGATCGATCGCCGGGGAGGTGAGCCACTTCAGGAACTCGACGACGGCTTTCACGTGCGCGGAGCCGTTGTTGAACACGACCCAGTTATCGGGTCCTGAGATCGTCTGGTGGTTGAGATTGGCCGGCAGGATCTGCACTCCGTAGGGCTGATTGCCCTGGATGATCGAGCCGAGATCCCACGGCCCCGTGTACAGCATCCCGATGTGGCCTGAGGTGAACAACGCCCAGGTAATTGTCGCTGCCGTTGTCGAGGTAGATTGCGTTGTCGCTTCGCCAGGGTCTGCAGGAGTGTGAGGGCCTTCAGCCCGGCTCGCGGAGTTGAACGCCGCATGCTTTCCGTCGGGGGTGAGGATCGAGCCGCCGGCCTGCCACAGCATCGCCCAGTAACGCCATACCGTGTCCTCGCTGGCGTCGTTCACGTAGGCCCAACCGAACTGCTTCTTGGCTGGGTCGGTCAATTTCATCGCCGCGTTCTCGAAGTCGCTCCACGTCCAGTTGGGCGTGGGTGGCGCCAGGCCGGCCTGGGCGAACAGGCGCTTGTTGTAGACGAGCGCGAGGTTGTCGACCAAGCGCGGGGACTCCGATGACCTTGCCGTTGACGGTGGCGACGTGGCGTTCGGCGGGCCAGAAGTCGTTCCAGCCGAAGCTGGTCGATGTAGGGGGTCAGGTTGACCGTGGCTGGGGTTGGTGGCGATGTTCGCCGCCCACGAGCCATACAGATAGGAGATGTCCGGCGGCTTGCCGCCGGCGATCGCGGCCAGGACCTTCTGAAGCGCGTAGTCGGAGTTGCCGTAGAACTGCGGGGTCACGGTGATGTTCGGGATGGGTCGCGTTGAACTCTTTGGTGAGCACCTTCATCGCGTTTGCCTCGGCCCCGGTGTAGCCGTGCCAGATCACGATGTTGACGTGCCCACCGCTGGCCGAAGAGCCGACGATCCGCCGCCGCCTCCGCAGCCGGCCAGAACCAGGGCGATCCCAATGACAGAACAGGCATACGCGCTTCATCTGTTCCTCCGTCAGTTCATGGCAGCACGACCGACCTGTTGAGGTGCGGGGCCGGTCGGGGTCAAGGCCGCGGGCTTCCGCGAGCGCCACGGCGACGCGTTGCAGGGTGACGAGCTCGGCCATCGGGTCGAGCTCGCTCTCGATGATCGATGCGCCCGTCGCGCGGACATCGGCGACGAGATCGGGCTCGGGCTCCGTCCGAGCCACCACACCAGCGTTCCCGGACCGGCCGACGCTGATCGGCCCGTGGCGGTACTCCATCGCCGGGTACGCCTCGGTCCAAGCGCCGGCCGCTTCTCGGAACTTCAGCGCCGCCTCCGCGGCCAGGCCGACCGTCCAGCCGTGCCCGAGGAACACGAACTGCTCGAAGTCGGACGGGTCCACCGGCAAGGGCTTGGCCAGCGCGGCCTCGGCCATCGTCGATCGCTGCCGCAAGATCTTCGCCCAGGTGGGCGCGCATGAGGGCCAGCGCCGTGGTCGCGAAACGGGTCTGAACAATCGACTCCTCGTCGGCGAACGGCGAGCAGGATCGCCTCGCTCGCGCTCTCGACGACCGGCGTGCCGGCGACCGCCGAGATCGCCAGCGAGCGCGCGTCGCCGGGAAGCGCCGCTAGTGCCCGCACGACCTCGGTCGTCGTGCCCGAGCGGGAGATCGCGATGACCGAGTCATAGGTCGCGGGTGGCCGGCATCTCGGATGCGGCGAAGGCGTCGCTCTCGCCCCAGCCCGCGGGACTCGCGGATCGCCGCCACCGCCTGCGCGATGTAGTGCGAGGTCCCGCAGCCCGATGACCGCGATCCGCTGGCCACGCGCGGGCAGCTTCGGCGCGACCTCGGGTAGGAGTCCGACCGCCTGGCGCCAAGCGGCGGGCTGACTTTCGATCTCGCGCACCGTGGCGCTCATTTATGCGCAATATATGCTTACATCCGAACAGGATGCAACAGCAAGAGTGCTTCTAAATGATCGGTATGGTCGGCGCGCCCCTAGACTGCGCGCTCATGCAGCAGCCTGAGCGCTTGGGCAGCGATCCTCGAGCGGCTGTCGATGAACGGAACGATCACCGTGGCGAGTCGGCGGCCGCGTTCGACGTCTCTCCGGCGACCATCCGGCGCGACCTGCGCCTGCTCGAAAGCCAGCGGCTGCTCGAGCGCACCCACGGCGGCGCCATCTCCCAGGGCGTCCTCTACGAGCTGCCGCTGCGCTACAAGAGCGCCCGCCAGCACGAGCAGAAGCTTCGCATCGCCCGCGAGGCGGCCAGCGCGAGTGCCCGACGGTTGGGCGATCGGCCTCACCGGCGGGACCACCACCACCGAGGTCGCGCGCGTGCTCGTCGACCGCCAGCATCTGACCGTGGTCACGAACGCGCTCAACATCGCCTCGGAGCTGGCCGTCCGGCCGAATCTCAAGCTCGTGGTCACCGGCGGCGTGGCCCGTTCGGAGTCCTACGAGCTCGTCGGTCCGATCGCCGAGGCGAGCCTTGAGGGTCTGAACCTCGACATCGTGTTTCTCGCCGTCGACGGCATCTCGCCCGACGCCGGCCTGACCACCCACCACGAGATCGAGGCCGGAACCGACCGGGCGCTGCTCGAGCGCGCCCGGCAGGTGATCGTGGTCGCCGACAGCTCGAAGATCGGCAAGGTCGCGTTCGCCCGGATCTGCCAGCTGGCCGACGTGGACGAGCTGATCACCGACGATGGGGCGGACGCCGAGGCGCTGGCCGCCCTGCGAGAGGGCGGGATCGAGGTCACGGCCGTATAGCGCGAGCTCGTGTGCGGATGCCCTCCGGCAGCAGCTCGCCGTGGGCGTCGATCAGCTCATCGACCATCGCGCGGATCGCGTCGATGGTGAGCGTGGCGCCGGCGTTGGGGTCGAGCATCACCGCCTGGTAGACGTGGTCGCGCCGCTGCTCGAGCGCCGCGCTCATGGTCAGCTCGGCGACGTTCACGAACGTTCGGTTGAGCGCTGCGCACTGGGGCGGGAGCGCGCCGATCGGCATCGGATGCACGCCCGTCGGCGTCGATCCGGCACGGCACCTCGACGCAGCAGCCCTGGGGCAGGTCGTCGATCAGCCCGTCGTTGCGCACGTTTCCGTACTCGACCCGCGGCTGGCCCGTGACGAAGCGAGTGGATGAACCGCGGCGCGAGCTCGCCCTCGCCTTCAATCGGGAAGCCCGCCCCCTCGGCCAGGCTGGTCCGGATCGCGCTCGTACTCGTCGAGGTTGTCGAGCGAGCGGCGGATGTACTCGTCGACGGGGATCCGGTAGCGCTCGAGTTGGTCGTCGTGGCGCATGAACCACGGCACGTATTCGGCGCTGTGCTCGCTCGACTCGGTGGGGAAGTAGCCGAACTGGCGGTAGATCTCGATCCGCACGCGCCGGCCGAGGCCATCGGGGTCGCGCTCGATCGCAGCGTCGAGCAGGGGGTAGAGGTTCTCGCCCGTCGCGCTCGAACCGGAGCACGAACGCCTGGTGGTTGAGGCCGGCGGTCAGGAACTCGATCTCCTCGACGGGCACGCCGACGAGCTCGGCGAGCTGCTCGTGGGTGTTCTGCACCGAGTGGCAGAGGCCGATCGCGCGCGGCAGTGCCGACCGCCTCCCACACGGCCCAGGGGAGCATCGCCATCGGGTTGGTGTAGTTGAGCAAGTACGCCTCGGGGCAGAGCTCCGCCATGTCGGCGGCGATCTCGACCAGCACCGGGATCGTGCGCAGGCCCCGGAACACGCCGCCGACGCCGATCGTGTCGCCGATCGTCTGGCGCAGCCCGTACTTCTTGGGGATCTCGAAGTCGCGCAGCGTGGCCTCGATGCCTCCGACCTGGATCTCGTTGATGACGAATTCGGCGCCGTCGAGCGCCGCGCGACGGTCGAGCTCGGTGCGCAGATCGAAGCTTGGCGCCGGTGGTCTCGATCGTGTAGCGGCGAGATCCGCTCGGCGGTTTCCAGACGGTCGGGGTTGATGTCGTGCAGGGTGATTCGTCGAGCCGGCGAGCTCCGGGAACTCGACCAGGTCGGCCAGCAGAATCCGGGTGAACTCGACGCTGCCCGCGCCGATGAGCGTGATCTGGGTGGTCGGTGAGGCGCTCACAGCTCGTTCTCCACGTCCCAGCACGGTCGATAGGGCCTGGGGCCGTTCAGGTTGACGTTGAAGAGCGCGCCCCAGATGTCCCGGCGGCGATCGGCTGCGCAGAACTTGGCCGTGGTCTCGCCATCCTGCTTGTACTCAGCGTTCAGCACCGGCTTGCCCGCGGCCAGATAGCGGTTCCAGTCCCCGTGAGGACCCGAGCAGGGGTCGTGGTAGTAGTTGCACTCCTCGGTGATCACTCCATCGAAGCGCGACACGTCGGCGCGCTCGTGGGCGGGGTCGTTCTTCTGGAAGACGGCGAGCCCGTGCGCATGGGCCTCGAAGGCGATCCAGCGTTCGAACCCTGCCGCGTCGGCTTGCGTGAGGCCCCAGCCGCCCCCCTTGGCGCCGGTGACGCTGTCATTCGTGTAGCCGTCGAGGTCGTCCGGCTCGATCGCGTCCTGACCTTCCAGCTTGCACCAGTGGAAGCGCTTGGCCAGCCCGGCCGCGATGTTCCGCGCTGCGCCGTTGAGGCTTGACGGCTTGCCGGCGACGTAGTTCTTGAAGCCCCTGATGTCGAAGTACCACTCGTTGGCGTACCCCTGCATCTGGTGGCGCTTAGCCCGGTGGCCGTAGTCGACGGGGGCGAAGTCCGAGTTGTCGGGATAACCGGTCTGGAACGCGCCCACCTCGACGTAACAGATGCTGTAGTGGCCGGCCGCGTGGATGGCCTGGACCACCGGCGAGGTCCGAGTCGGAATTCGGAGGGCTCTCCCCGAGGAGGTGTTGGAGTCCTGGAAGAGGTCGGTATCCCAGATGTGGGCGCTTCCCGGAGTGGGGTAGGGGCCGCTCGTCGCGGGAAGGCCGGTCAGGCCGGCGCGCGGTGGGTCGAGCTCCCAGTACCAGGAGTCGCCCCCATGCGGCGGGCGCTTGTAGGGGTGGTGCTGGGCCGCCGAGGCGGAAGCGGGGACCGCGAGGGCGAGTAGTGCCGCCAGCGTCAACGCCCGGCGGGCGATCACGCGCTGGCCGGCTGCGCCCTGTCCGGTGAGGAGCATGGGACCTCCGTGGCGCGCCCCGCCTCGGGTTACTCGCTTCCCTGGCGCAGAGGAGTCCGGACTGGCTACCGGTTAGGCGCGTGAAGATCGTCCCCGGCTCACCGGGCGATGTCAAGCCGTCCCGGGCGTGGTTACGCTATTGGCGGTGAGCGAGAACCCCCGTATCGAGCGCGGCTGGATCATCGTCGACGGCACCCGGCAGGACGACGGCACGATCAAGCTGGGGACCGGTGGTGAGATGCGCTTCAGCCCGTTCGAGGCCATGTCGCAGCGCCAGGCGGCGCACATCACGTGGGGGCACATTCTTTCCGCGTCGGTGCAGCGGCTGGCGTTCTGGCGCCGCTGAGTCCCCCGCCTCAAGCCGGCAGGGCGGCCTGCTCCTCGGCGAAGAACGAGGACAGCTGATCGCCGTACTTGGCCATGAAGTGGGCGAGGATCGGCGCGATCTGGCTGAGCAGGTCGGCGTCGGGGGCGATGCTGGCGGTGAAGCTCGTCAGGTAGAGGACGTTCTTGAAGAACAGAACGAGCTCCTTGGGCAGGCGGAAGCGGCTGCTCGGCGAGCAGCCGCAGCACGCTGCTCAGCGTCTCGCCGACCTGGTCGTAGGTGAGGCGGTGGCCGGTCTCGGGGATCGATCCGGTCGAGCTCGACTTGCAGCTCCGCCGCCAAGCGCGTCGAGGTCGGCGTCGGGCGGCAGCGCGCCGAACTGCGTCGAGCGCGCGCGAGTGTGCCCGCGGCGTCCATCTGCGGCGAAGGCGAGCATGAAGCTGACCAGCGCGGCACGCTGCTCGGCGTCGATCCGGCCGCAGATCCCGAAGTCGACCAGCGAGAAGCGGTCGCCGCCGTCGATCAGCACGTTGCCGGCGTGAAGGTCGCCGTGGAACATGCCGTAGATCAGCGTCGTCTCGAGCACGCCCTGGATCGCCAGCTGAGCAGCCGATCGCCGTCGAGCCGCGGCACCGTACTCCTCGCGCGCCTGGTCGTAGGAGACGCCGTCGACGCGCTCCATCACCAGCACGCCCTCCTGACCAGGCCCGGGATCGGGCGCGGGACCGTGCAGTAGTCGATCCCGGCATCCTCGAAGGCGGCGCCGAGCTCGACCAGGTTGAGCGCCTCCAGCCGGAAGTCGAGCTCCTCGAGCACGAGCTGGGCGAACAGCTCGACGAAGCCGGTCAGGTTGGCCATCCGCGCCGCCGGATGCAGCCGCTCGGCCGCCGCCGCCACGAGCGCCATCGTCTCGATGTCGGACCGCAGCTGGCGGCGCAGACCCGGCCGGCGCAGCTTGACCACGACCGTCGGTGCCGTCGTCGAGCGGGCGGCGTGGACCTGGGCGATCGAGGCGGCGGCCAGCGGCTCGGGATCGAGCTCGTGCAGCCGCTCGCCGATGCGCGCCGAGATGCTCGTCGAGGACCTCGTTCGACCGCCGGTGCGAGCAGCGTCGGCGCCTGGTCGCGACACCAGGCGAAGGCCTCGACCCATTCGTCGGGGAGCAGCCCGCGCGCGCTCGAGATGAACTGCCCGAGCTTGATGTAGGCGGGCCGCCGGCTCGGACCAGCCGCTCGGCCCGGCGCACGGTCCCGCGGCCGCCGCGCGGCGGCGCGATCGGCAGCCCCGCCGCGGCGGCCGCGGCGGTGAGCAGCGCGAGGGGCGCGTCCGGTGCGGCTGCTGAGGTGACCTTCCAGCCGGTCGAGGCCAGCGAGCCAGATCGTGTCGATCCACAGCCGGGGCGGGCGAGCGCCGCGGCCTCGGCGGCGAGCTCGCCGCCGGACGGCGGGCAGCGTCCGCTGCCAGCGGCCGCCGCCTGGCGTCAGGCCGTCACGGCCTGCGACCCAGCCGAGCCGGCGACGAGCGCCCGACGAGTCGGGGAGCGGGGAGCGGCGTCGCGGCGGAGCAGCCATGGTGAGCCTCGCGAACGTACCACCAGGCGATGTGACATCAAACGGCTGTTGTATCGGCCGCTCCGCGGCTCAATCATCCATCGCCTTGCGGAGCTGGCTCTCGATCTGCTCGCCCATGGCGTGCTCGAAGCTCGCGCGTGATCGCCTCCATGGCCAGCGGCCGCAGGCGCTCGAGCGCCTCTTGGACCTGCGCCCACTCCTCGGCGGAGCGCTCGGCGATCTCCTTGCCGCCCGAGCACGTCGGAGCGGAACAGCCGCACGTAAGCCTTGGCGATCGCCGCCGTGTGGCGCTCGATCTTCTCGGCCACCGCGAGCGCGTGGGAGAGCGGGATCCCCATGCCACCAGCTGCTCGCCAGCGGAGACGAGGGTGGGGTTGCGGATCTCCCAGCGCTCCTCACCCAGCGACCGGATCAGCCCGAGCTTCTCGGCCTTGCGCAGCAGGCGCGGATCGAGAGCTCCGCCGAAGCGCTCCGCGAGCTCGTCGGTCGTCGCGAATTCGGCGTGCGTGAGCCCGAACGCATGCAGCAGCGAGTGGCCGAAGTTGAAGATCTGCTCGGCGGCGTCCTCGGGCCGGTCGAGCAGCCGCTCGATCGCCTTCAGCCGGAAACCCTCGGCCTGCATGGCCTGGATCATCCGCACCCGGGCGACGTGCTCGGGGCCGTAATAGCCGGTGCGGGCGCGGATCTCGGGCGGCGGGAGCAGGCCGCGGGACTGGTGCGAGCGGACGTTGCGCACCGTCGTGCCGGTCACCCGAGCGAGCTCGTCGATCGTCAGTTCCTTGTCTGGCGACGTCCGCCATCGGCGCCAAAAGGTAGTTCGCGACTATATGTCATGTTTGATGTTACGGTCCCGGTGGCAGATAGCCGCAGCGCGATTCGGCAACGAGGGAGACCAGGTACTCAGATGACCGCGAGGACCGAGCACGTCAGGGACCAGCCCAGTTCATCCGCTCGATCGCCTCACGCCGGAGCAGATCGAGGCGATCGGGCGCGAGTTCCAGCAGCTGCACGACGAGGTCTTCGAGAGCCTCGGCGACCGGGACGCCCGCTACATCCGCAGCATGATCGCGCTGCATCGAAAGCTTGCCGATCGGCGGGCGAGCGCTGCTGCTTCCCTCGCTGTTCCCGCCCGCCTGGCTGGCCGGAACGGTGGTGCTCTCGCTGGCCAAGATCCTGGAGAACATGGAGATCGGCCACAACGTCATGCACGGGCAGTGGGACTGGATGAACGACCCGGTGATCAACTCGCAGGTGTGGGACTGGGACACCGCCTCGACCAAGGAGGCGTGGAAGCACTCCCACAACTACATCCACCACACCTACACGAACGTGCTGGGGATGGACCGCGACCTCGGCTACGAGATCATGCGGATCGATCCCGAGCAGGAGTGGAATCCGGTCTACCTGCTGCAGCCGCTTCTACAACCTCCTGCTGATGGCGTTCTTCGAGTGGGGGGTCGCGCTCCACGACCTCGACTTCACCGCGGTCCGCTCCGGCGAGAAATCGTGGCTCGACGTGGCCAAGGACTTCCGCGGGATCCTCGGCAAGGCGCGCCGGCAGATCGTCAAGGACTACATCCTCTGGCCGGTGCTCAGCGGTCCGTCGTTCCTGACCACGCTGGCAGCGAACTTCACCGCCAACGTCGTGCGCAACGTCTGGTCCTACGCGATCATCTTCTGCGGCCACTTTCCCGACCAGACCTACACGTTCACGCGGGAGCAGTACGAGACCGAGACGAGGGGCGGCAAGTACGTCCGCCAGCTGCTCGGTGCCGCGAACATCGACGGCAGCCCGCTGTTCCACGTGATCAGCGGCAACCTCGGCTACCAGGTCGAGCATCATCTGTATCCCGGACATGCCGAGCACGCGCTACGGCGAGATCGCACCGCGGGTGCGCGAGATCTGCGAGCGCTACGACCTTCCCTACAACACGGGCCCGTTCCACAAGCAGCTGGGCGATGGTGCAGCGGACGATCCTGCGGCTGGCCTTCCCCGGCGGCAAGCCCCGGGCCAAGCCGGCGGCGTACGACGGTCCCAAGTTCCGCAGTCGAAGGCGAACAGGAGATCGCAGAGCTGGCGGCCGCCCAGGGCTCGAACGCCTAACGCCGGGGCCTGAGAGCGCGCCAGGGTCTGAGAGCGCGCGTCTAGCTACCGCTGGACTTCTTGCCGCCCTTGCGCCCGGCGGCCGCTTTCTGCGCGCGGTTGCCGCCACTGCCTGAGCCCGAACTCTTCTTGCTCTGGCTCGAGCCGCTGCTCTTGCCACCGCGGCTCGAGGAGCCGGGTGAGTTGGAGATCGCCGCCGCGCGCGACTTGCTCATCCCCTTCTTGCGCAGCCCCTCGTACTGCTTGTCGTTCTTGACGCTCGAACCGTGATCTTTTGCCATGACGTGTTCTACCTCCTGTGTATCCAGGTCACGATTACCCAGGGGGCGGGGACGCAAATCTAGGAGTAGCGCGCCAGCTCACCTCGCAACTCGGCCGGCGAGGTGAACTGCACCGCTTGCAGCCCGGCGTCGATGGCGCCCTCGACGTTGGCCAGGCGGTCATCGATGAACAGGATGTCCCGGGGCTGGCGTCCGACGCGCTGCACCGCAGCGTCGAACGCCGCCCGATCGGGCTTCACTTCGCCGATCCACGAGCTGAAGATCCTGTGGTCAAAGAAATCCAGCGCGGGGTGGCGGTCGAGCACCAAGGCCAGGTCGTGGGGCGCGTTTGAGAACAGCGACAGCGCTGAACCGCGGTCACGGGCATCGCGCAGCAGCTCGAGTGTCTCGGTATTGAACAAGCACCAGCTCTCGACATCGAGTCGGATCAGCTCGCCGAGCCTGTCGGAATCGATTCCGTCGCCATCGACCATCAGCGACCAGAAGGCCTCGGCGGGGGCGCCCCTGTCGTAGGGGGGCCGGTGGTGCCAGTAGCGACGCAAGAACTCCTCGGGGTCGAGCTCGGTGAGCTTCGCCATCGCCGCGATTGACTCCTCGGGCTGCGGCTGGCTGATCACCTCGCCGTAGTCGACGAGCAACGTGGGGATCATCTCGGGCGGCACGGTGCGGATGTTAGGGTCGGGCTCGATGCCGGATCTTCTGCTGTACGACAACACCAGGCGCTCGGCCGCTCTCCGCCACGAGGTTCCGGTCTTGATCGGCGACCCGTTCCTGTACGCCGAGGTCGATGGAACCACGTACATCATGAGCTCGAGCCTCGAGGGCGACCGGATCGCCGCGGTCCGCCCCGACGCCACCCTCCTCGACATCAGCGATCTTGGCTTCTATGAGCTGCTGCAAACGGACATTCCCTACGACGAGCTGTGGACCGAGCTGGCCGCCCGCGCTGCGGCGCGGGCCGGGGTGCGCGACGCGATCGTCGACTACGCCTTTCCGCTCGGTGTGGCGGAGCGGCTGCGTTCCGACGGCATCACGCTGCACGTCGACGACCCCGAGGTGAGGCGTCGCCGCCGAGTCAAGTCGGCCACCGAGCTCGAGGGGATTCGCCGCGCCCAGCGGGCGGCCGAGGCCGCTGTCCGGGCAGCCACGGCGCTGCTCAAAGGCGCCGAGCCATCGGACGGAACGCTCCGCCTCGACGGGCAGCCACTCACGGCCGAACAGGTCCGCACCGCGATGCGCCAGGCATGCTGGGAGGAAGGAGCGCTTCTCTCCTCGACCTGCATCGTGGCCTCGGTGTGGCAGGGCACCGGTCACGAGCCCGGCCACGGTCCCCTCCCCGCCGGTCTCCCGATCGAGATCGATCTGTGGCCCGAGGACGAGGACACCGGCTGCTTCACCGACATGACGCGCACGTTCGTCGTGGGCGAGGCGCCCGCCGAGGTGGTGCGGGCCGAGGGCCTCGTCCGCGAGGCGATCGAGCAAACGAGGCAGGCCGTGCGGCCAGGCATCACGGGACGGGAGCTCCACGGGATCGTCTGCGAGTTGTTCGAGGATGCCGGCTACCGCACGCAACGAACGGGTCCCGGGGAGCACCCCCATGATGGCTTTCAGTTCGCGCTCGGCCACGGTGTCGGCCTCGAGGTGCACGAGGACCCGGGCCTCGGCGTGCTCGGCCGAGAGCCGCTCGTGGCGGGCGACGTGCTCGCGGTCGAACCAGGTCTGTGGGACCACGAACTCGGCGGCGTGCGCTACGAGGATCTGCTGCTGGTCACGGAGGACGGTTGCGAGACACTGACCGATTATCCGTACGGGCTGAGCCCGTAGGACTCGGCGAGCTCAGGCGCCCAGATAGCGCGGCGAAAGCCGTTCCTCGGCGATCCCATCCCCGTCGCGGGTGACTCGATAGGCGGCGGCCTTCGGCCTCGAGGCGACGACCTCGACCAGATCCTCGCCCGCGAACACGAGCGCGGCGCCATCGTCGGCCGCCCACCCGCCCTCGAGCTCCCCCGAGCCGACCAGGGCTTCATACGTGGGGCGGCGCTGCGCCTCGCCGTCGTAATGGGGGCAGGCGCTTCCGGGAAGGAGGCCCAGCCCATCGTGGAGTGGGGTGAGCCGGCCGAGGTCGAAAGAGTCGGTGACCGACTGTTGAAACCAGCAGTTCATCCCCGCGCTCAGCCCGCACAGCACGACGCCTTCCCCCCAGGCCCGGCGCAGGATCGCGTCGAGGCCGTGCCGGCGCCAGACCACGAGCAGGTTCGCCGTGCTGCCGCCCCCGACGTAGATCACGTCCTGCTCGAGGAGAAACGAGCTCAGATCGGAAACCGACCGGTCGAACAGCTGCAGGTCGGTCGGTCTGCAGTCGAGCTTCGAGAACGCGCGGTAGAAGTTCAGGACGTAGGTGATCGAGTCTCCGCTCGCGGTGGGCACGAAGCACACGCGCGGTCGGTCGGAGCGGGCGAGCGAGAGCACGAACAGGTCGAGCAGCGGGTTCTCAGGCTCCATCGAGAACCCGCCGCCGCCCATCGCCACGATCCGCCGGTCCGCAGCGCTCACGCCCGCGCTCCGTTCAGGCGCTGGGCGAGGCGGCTGTGGCGCCGGCCGGTATCGGGCGTGCGGGCGGCCCGCGCGATCACTTCCCGGGTCCCGACGATCACCGTGGCTAGCCGGGCCCGGGTCACGCCGGTGTAGAGCATCTCCCGGCGCAAGAAGAAGGCTCCCGCGGCGGGATGGGCGACGATGACCGCCACCGGCAGCTCGATGCCCTGTCCGCGGTGGACCGAGCAGGCGTAGGCCGGCCGAAGCCGATCCGCCTCCTCGGGCGGGAGGCGAAAGATCGCCTCCTCGGCGCTCAGCAGGAGAGCGCCGTCCTCGTCCTCGGATCCGGTGACCTCGTCGAGCAGGCGTAGGAGCGTTCCGTTCATCAGCCCCAGCTCGTGGAGGTTGCGCCCGGTCATCATCAGCTTGTCGCCGATCCGCAGCCGTCCCCCGCGGACCGGCGCGCCGTCCGGATTGAGCACCTCGCGCAAGGCGTCGTTCAGCGCGTCGATGCCCAGCTCGCCCCGGTAGACGGGGGCGAACACCTGAATGTCGCGCACGGGATCGATGCCGTAATGGCTCGGGAGCCGCTCGCTGACCAGCGAGACGATTTCCTCGCGCGCCCGGCGCGGGTCGGCGCGTTCGATCAGGAACAGGTCGCGGCGCATGTCCTCGCCCGGCGCGAAGTCCGGAGCCTGTCCTCGGCGGATCGCGTGCGCTCCCTGGACGATCATGCTTCCGGCGGCCTGGCGGAAGATGTGAGTGAGGCGCGTGGTCGGGACAGCACCCGAGGCGACCAGCTCGGCGAACGGCTTTCCGGCGCCTACCGGCGCGAGCTGATCGGCGTCGCCGACCAGGACCACATGGGTGCGGTCCGCCACTGCCCGGAGCAGCGTGACCATCAGCTCGAGGTTGGCCATCGAAGACTCGTCGACGATGAGCAGATCACAGTTCAGCGGGTCGTCTTCGTCATGTGTCGGTCCTTCGCCCGGGATCCACCCGAGCGCTGCGTGGACGGTCAGCGCCCGTACGCCGCTCGCCTCGGACATGCGGATCGCTGCCCGGCCGGTCGGGGCGACCAGCATCACCCGGGCGCCGTGCGCGGCGGCCGCGGTGACGATGGCCCTGATCGAGGCGGTCTTGCCCGTGCCCGGACCGCCCGTGATCAGAGACAGCCGGTGCTCGAAGACTCCAAGGACGCCTGCCCGCTGTTCCTCGGTGAGGTCGCGGGCCTACCTGGGCACGCGATGCGAGCTCGCGCAGCCGCCCGCTCGGCGGCGGTTTCGAGCATCGCCTGGAGCCGTTCGGCCAGTTCCGCCTCGACCGCCGCTGTCTGGGCGCGATAGATCCAGCCCTCGCGTCGACGAGATCGCCCGGGTCGGTCAGCTCCGCGACCATCGTGCCGGTCACCGGCACACCGAGCAGCTCCCCGGCGCTCTGCTCGAGCAAGGCGAGCGGCATACATGTGCTGCCGCCTCGCTCGGCCTCGGCCAGGGTGTGCAGGACGCCCGCCCGGACTCGCTCGCGACCGTCTCGGGGAGCGCCGGCGGCGCTGGCAATCCGGTCGGCGATGAGAAAGCCGACCCCGAATACGCTCGTCAGCTCGTACGGATGCTCGGCGACGATCCGATGCGCTGTGGGCCCGTAGTGATCGCTGATCCGGGCGACCAGGTACGCCAGTCCATGGGGGGCGAGCAGCAGGTGGAGCTGGCGCATCACCCGCAGGTCGGCCCATGAATCGGTGGCCTCCCGCGCGCGGCCGTAGCTGAGCCCGACCGACTTGAACGCGGCCTGCGGATCTCGATCGATGGCGTCGAGTACGGCTTCCTCGCCGTAGCGATCGATCAACGCCGTCGCCCGCTTGCCGCCCACATGCTTGACGCGCCGTAGATAGGCGATAAGTGTCTCGGTGTCCGCGGGCGGAAGCGGCCGCGCCTCGCTCACCTTGACCTGGAGCCCGTAGCGGCTGTCATCGACCCAGGTGCCGAGGATATGGGCGCGCTCGCTCGGTTCCAGATGGATGAGCGGGCCGACCAGGACCACCGGATCACCACCGTCGTCGTCGGCATCGAGAACGGCCCAGCCGGTCGAAGTCGCTGGCGTAGCGCGTCCGCCTGACCGTCACCTCGCCGTCGAACTGCTCCATTGGGATGCTGACGTTAGCCGTCGGGGAGGCCGGGCTGTCGTTCCCGTGACAGAGATGTCACGGGTTGCCGTCGGCCTCTGCCTTGCGGACAGCCGCCTCGATCCCGTCGCTGCCGACCAGCGGATGAAACGCCCTGATCAAGGGTCTGACCGCTCGTAGCCCAAGGCCGCCCTGGGCGCCGATCGAGTCAACGCGCACCTCCGAGTTGAGCGCCGCCTTGCCGGCGCCGGCCAGCTCGACCCAGTTGGCGAACACCACCTTGGCCGTTCCGCGTTTCGACCAGTCGCGGAACTCTCCGGGATCTTCGAGTTGCGGATAGTCGCGGCGCAGCGTCCAGATCCGACCGACGATCCCCGAGATCAGTGCGTGCTCGCCTTCGTCGAGGACGATGAAGGGCGGGCCACGGAACAGCTCGTCAAAGGAGAGATCAGGCCTTGTCCCCGGGATCCGCCAGCGCACCAGGCGTCCCAGCCGCGAAGTCTCTCGGAGCGTGACCTCCTGAGCTGCCTCCCACAGCCGCTCCGGCGCGGCGCTGCTCTCCCGGCGGTGGGTCACGCGCACCGCGGGGTCCGGCAGCCAGTTGTCGAGGTCGGGCCTCATCGTTCTCGGTTGGAGATCATTGCGGAGTGCTCCGGTATGCGTTGGCTCCGGTTTTCCCAGCGGCCGCCCGCTCCTTACGGGTCCCCTTGACGCTTCCGGGCGCGGACGGGGTCGCGATCACCTTCGACGACGGGCCCCATCCGGACGGCACCCCGGCCGTGCTCGAGGTCCTTGCGCGCGCGGGCGCGCGCGCGACCTTCTTCATGATCGGCGAGCAGGTGCAGCGCCGTCCCGGCCTGGCGGCCGAGGTCCTTGCCGCCGGTCATACCGTCGCCCTCCACGGCTATCGGCATCGGCTTCAGCTTCGCCTGTCCTCGGCCGCGGTGGAGGACGACCTGCGGCGGGGCGCGGCGGCGATCGAGGACGCAACCGGCGCCTCCCCGGTCTGGCACCGCCCGCCGTACGGGATCTACAGCGCCGCCGGCCTCGACTACGTGCGCGGCGCCGGGCTGCGTCCGCTGCTCTGGTCGCGCTGGGGCAAGGACTGGCGCAAGTTCACCACTCCGGAGCGGATCGCCGCGCGCGCGTCGGCCGACGTGCGGCCGGGCGACGTCATTCTGCTGCACGATGCGGATTTCTATAGCTCCCGCGGATCCCACGAACGGACCGTTCGCGCACTAGGATTCATCCTCGCAACCCTCGGGGCGGCCCAAACCGGTACCGTCCTGCCCGTCTGACAGGCTTGCCCGTGCGCGCTGTGTCCTGACAGGATGGGCGAGTCGAGGCGTCGGGTTCGCTGCTGCTCGGCCGGCGAAAGCGCGATGCGAACCCCTCCTTCTTCATCGCCGCTACATGACTACTGCCTCCGCAACTCCCGACTTCGCCCGCTTCGCGATCGGATTCGATCAGCGCGACCGCGCGCGGCTGCACGCCCTGATCGACGAGGTGCTCGACTCGAACCGGTGGTCGGAGGCCTCCATGACCGAGCGCTTCGAGAGCGCCTGGGAGGCCTGGAACGAGGTTCCGGCCGTCGCCACCTCGAGTTGGACCGGCGGGGCGATGGCCGCGCTTCATTTCGCCGGCGTGCAGGGGGAGACGGTGCTGTGCCCGTCGAACACCTTCATGGCGACGCCGCTGGCGGCGATTCGCGCCGGGGCGCGCGTCGAGTTCGTCGACTGCAACCGCGAGGACCTCTGCATGTCGTTCGCCGATTTCCAGGCCAAGGCTGAGAAGCACCGGCCGCGGGCGGCCTTCCTGGTCCACATCGGCGGTCACATCGCCTTCGAAGTGGAGGCGATCGCGCGTTACTGCCGCGACCAAGGGATCTTCCTGATCGAAGATTGTGCGCACGCCCACGGCGCGTCCTGGAGCGGGCGCAAGGCAGGCTCGTGGGGGGACACCGGCATCTACTCCATGTACGCGACCAAGACGATCTCGACCGGCGAGGGTGGCGTGCTCGTCTCGCAGCGCCCGGAGGTGCTCGAGCACGCCGCGGCATTTCGCAACTACGGCAAGCCTTCGTACGAGGTGCAGGGACTCAACTTCCGGATGAGCGAGTTCACCGCGGCGCTCGGGCTGGTGCAGATCGAGCGGCTGCCGGAGATTGTCGAGTGGAAGAACAACGTCGCCAGCGAGCACCTCGATCCGGAGTATCCGAGCCGGCTCGAGCTGCCCGATGGGATGACCTCGGGCCTCTACAAGTACATCGTGTTCGACTGGCTCGAGCGCTCGACGGGCCGCGTCTACGACGAGCCCTGCCACCGGATCCTCGGCCACTCGGTCGAGCTGCCGAACAGCGACTGGGTGGCCCAAAACCACTCTTGTGTGCCGCTGTACTACCGACCGGTCGTGGAGTCATGAGAGTCCTTGTCACCGGCGGCTCGGGGTTCATCGGCTCACACGTGGTCGACAAGCTTCGCGCGCGCGGGCACGTGCCCGTGATCTACGACCTCCGTCCGTCCCCGTGGCACGAGAAGGGGACGGTCGAAACCGTCCTCGGGTCGATCACCGATCGCGAAGCGCTCGAGCGCGCCCTGCATAGCTGCGACGCCGTCGCCCACCTCGCCGCCGTCGCCGACGTCAACGACGTTCACGCCTCTCCCGAGGACGCCGAGCGAGTGAACGCCCGCGGATCGGTTGCGGTGCTCGAGGCCTGCCGCCGCGCGGGGGTGAAGCGGATCGTCTACGCCAGCACGATCTGGGTCTACTCGGACTGCGAGGACGAGGCGGTGGACGAGGAAACGCTGCTGCCGGCCCCGAGCCACCTCTACACCAGCACCAAGCTGGCGGGCGAGCTCTACTGCAAGGCCTACCAGGAGCTGTACGGCATCGACTTCACGATCCTGCGCTTCGGCATCCCCTACGGCCCACGGGCACGCGAGGCCGCCGTGGTCCCGGCGTTCGTGAACAAGGCTTTCGCCGGGGACCCGCTGACACTGGCCGGAGACGGGTCCCAGTCACGCCGGTTCGTGTACGTCGAAGATCTCGCCGACGGCGTCGTCCTCGGCCTGAACGATGTGGCCACCAACCGCGTCTACAACCTGGCCAGCGACGAGAACGTCACCATCAAGCAGATCGCCGAGACGGTGCGCGATCTGATCGGAGACGTCGAGATCGTCCACACGCCGGCTCGGCCGGGCGACTTCGGCGGCAAGGTGGTGTGCAGCGAGCGCGCCAAGCACGAGCTCGGCTGGACCGCCGCGACCCCGTTCACCGAGGGGGTGCGCCGGTACGTCGCCTGGCGGCGTGAACAGGCCGCCGCGGCCGCCGCGCGCGAGAACACCGAGGTGATTCCCGCCGGCGAGCCCGACGCCGAGTCCCGCCCGCGCCAGATCCTCATCATCTCGGCCGATATCGGCGAGGGGCACGACCTCCCGGCGCGCGCGGTGGCTCGCGAGTTCGCCGACGAGGATCCCGACGCCCACATTTCGATCGTCAACGGGCTGCCCGCGATGGGCCCGATACTGACCCGGATCCTGCGCGAGAACTCGGAGTTCATGTTCCGCTGGATCCCCTGGTGGTTCCACTTCCAGTACTCGCTGTTCATGAACTTCGCCCCGACGCGCTGGGCGGCCCGCCGGCTGCTGACCGCCCTCGGACGGCGCGGTCTGATGCGCCTGATCCGCGCCCACAACCCAGACCTGATCGTCTCGACGTATCCCGGTGTGACCGCGGTGCTGGGCGAGCTTCGCCGGCGAGGAAAGCTCGACGTGCCGTGCTACTCGTCGATCACGGACCTGGCCGGCTTGCACTTCTGGGCCCATCCCGGCATCGACCGCCACTTCGTGACCCATCCGGAATCTATCGAGGAGGTCGAACATATTGCCGGCGCGGGCAGCGTCGTCTGGGCCAAGCCCCCGACGTCGCCTGCCTTCCTGGCCGCGCGCTCACGAGGCGATGCCCGGCGCGCGCTGGCGCTGCCGCCCGACGCCCGCGTCATCGCCGTCTCGGGCGGGGGATGGGGAGTGGGTGACCTCGGCGGCGCGACCGCAGCCGCACTCCAGATCCCGGACGCGCTCGTCCTGTGCCTGTGCGGGCGTAACGACAGGCTCCGCCGCCGGGTGGCCAAGCGGTTCGGCGATGAGCCACGGCTGCGCCTCATGGGCTTCACGGATCGGATGGGAGACGTGCTGGCGGCCAGCGATGCGCTAGTCCACTCCAGCGGCGGCCTGACCATCCTCGAGGCCATCATCCGCGGCTGCCCGGTGATCTCCTACGGCTTCAGCTACGGCCACGTCCGGGCCACCGACCTGGCGCTTGAGCGGTTCGGGCTGGCCCAGGTGGCACACGAGCAGACGGAAATCGTTCCCGCACTCGAGCACGCGCTCGAGCACCGCCCCGAGCCCGACAGCTCGTTCGCCCGCCGTCCTTCCACGGCGTCGCTCATCCTGAACGATGAGCGTCGCGTCAGGCAGGTTCCCGCCTGGAAGCTGCGCACCGCCCAGGCGGTGACGACAACGGCCGTGGCGGCCGCCGTCGCAATCTGGGCGCTCACCGCCGGCGTCTCCTACAAGCTCGTCTCGACCTTTGTCCACATCCGGCCGACCACCACCGTCGCTGACCGACCGGCCTCAGGTCGGGGTTCTGGTCAAGGTGACGCCGGCTGAGCTGCCAGTGGTGGCCAGCGAACTCGCCGCGGACGGGATCCACGCGTCCTTCGCGCTTGACCAGGCGCCGTCGCTAAGCCAGCGGAGTTGGCTCGGATACGGGGATCAGGCGATCCCGCTGCTGCCCACCGGCGGTCTCGTGCGCTGGCTCAAAACCCGTGACCAGCTCTCCGACGTGAGTCGCGCCATGGGATCCGGCCATCACTTCCTGTACGCCTCGAACGGGCCGAGCGTCGGTCAGTGGTTGTTCGCGCACGGCGCGGGCGGCCGACTCGTGGCCGGAGCCGTCCGCTTGCAAGACCGCGACGACCAGGTGGGCTCGCTGCATGCTGGGGAGGTGGTCGAGCTCAGGCCAGTATCGAGCAACGATTCCGAGCTGCTCGTCGCCCGGCTCGCCCACGCCCTCCAGACGGACCACCTCTCAGCAGTTCCGGTCGGGCGGCTGTTGCAGGACGCAGGCTCGCCGGTTTAGGCGCGTCCGGTTGGGCGCCCCCGCGCGGGTTGCCGGGACGCCCCCGCGCGGTCGCTACCAGTGCACGCCGCGGGTGGCCCGCACGAAGGCCCGCCGCTCCGCCGTGTCCCGCTCGAGCTCGGCTTTCTCCTTATCGCCGCCGCCTTCCGGGAACAGCTTGTACGCGCGGTTGACCACCAGATCCTGCGCGCCCGGCGCGACGGCGTACGTCAGCTGGCCGAGGTTGCCCAGCGCGGTCGCGATTCGCTTCGGACGCTTGCGGATCGCATCACAGATCAAATCTGCCGCCTCGTCGGGGCTGAGGGTGGGGAAGCGGTCGTAGATCTTCGTCGGCGCGATCATCGGGGTCCGCACCAGCGGCATGTAGACGGTCGTCACGTGCACGCCGTCGTCGATGATCTCGGCCGCGATCGAGCGTGAGAACGCATCCAGCGCAGCCTTCGAGGCGAGATAGGCCGAGAACCGCGGTGTGTTCGTCTGCAGCCCGATCGTCGAGACGTTGACGATGTGGCCGGTCTGTCGCTCGCGCATCTCCGGCAGCAGATCGAGGATCAGCTTGACGGCAGCGAAGTAGTTGAGCTGCATCGTGCGCTCGTAGTCGTGAAAGCGATCGTAGGCGCGGCTGACCGAACGGCGGATCGACCTGCCGGCGTTGTTGACCAGGATGTCGACGTTCTCGTGGCGCTCGAGTACCTCGGCCGCCATCCGGTCGATGTCGTCCACGTCGGAAAGATCGCATGGGTGCGAGTAGGCGGTTCCGCCTAGTTCCTCGATCTCGTCCTTGACCTCGTCGAGCTTCTCCTTCGTGCGCGCGACGAGCAGGACAGTGCCCCCGGCCTCGCCGACTTTGCGCGCCGTGGAGGCGCCGATGCCCTGCGAGGCGCCGGTGATCAGCACCGTTCTCCCGCGGACCGCATCTTCCAGCGACCGGGCCAGTACCTCTCCCGCCCCCGGAATCCGCTGCCCGAACGCGCGCAGCGTCTTCGCTCCCCGGACCGCCAGATCGGCGATGTCGTTGGTGGAGGCCATGCGGGCGGACCGTAGCACTGGGGTGGGGGCCGGGCCTTCTGTCCGCCCGCGGTGGGAACATACGTTCGCTCATGATCACCTGCGTCCTGCTGCCCCGCTTTCAGCTCACCACTGCCGCCGCTGATCGCGCCGAGTTGCTGCAGACGCCAGTTGCGCTCGCGCCTGAGCCGGGCGGGGTTCAGCGCGTGGGCGACGTGTCGCTCGCGGCCGAGGCCTTCGGTGTGCATCCAGGGATGTTGTTGGGGGAGGCTCTCGCCCGCTGCCCTCGCCTCATGCTCATCCCACCTGACCCGGCCGGGGTCGCCGATGCCTGGGAGCGGCTGCTTGTCCGTCTCGAATCGATCGGCGCCGCCGTCGAGCCCGAACGTCCCGGCCTCGTCTGTTTCGACGCGCGAGGCATGCTGCGGCTCCATGGAGGCCGCGCGCTGGGGGAAGCCGAGCGGGTCAAGGGCGTGCTGGCTGTTGCGCGGCGAGCGCTGCGAACGCCCGCCCGCTACGGCGTGGCTCCCTCGCGCTTCGCCGCGGTGGCGGCGGCGACACGGGCCCGGGTCCGCCGACCGGAGATCGTCACCGGAGACCGAGCGCAGGCGCGCGAATATCTGGCGCCGCTGCCCGTAGCGCTGTTGCGGGCGAGGCCGGCACTGGCTGAGCTTCCCGAGGCGCTCGAGCGTCTCGGCGTGCAGACACTGGGGGAGCTGGCGGCGCTGGCGCCCGCCGCGCTGGCGGATCGCTTTGGGACTGCTGGATTGCTTGCGCACGAGCTCGCTTGCGGCGGTGATGGTGCGCTTCGTCCCAGGCTGGCCAGGGAATTCCTGCGCGAGGAGCTGGAGCTGCCGGAGGCTGCCTCGGGCCAACAGCTAGAGCGTGGGTTGGGATTGCTGATCGACCGCTTGCTGGCTCGGCGCGAGCGGCGCGGTCGCACCCTGCGCGCGGTGGCACTTTCGGCGGTGCTGGTCGAGCAAGGGGGAACCTGGCGTGAGCAGGTCACCTTCCGTGAATCGCTCTCCGACCCGGTCAGGATCCGCCTCGCGCTGGCGCCCCGGCTCGCCCAGATTCCCTCTCCCGCCGAGGTGCTGCGGCTGGCCATCGAAAGCCTCGGACCGCCCGCCAGCGATCAACGCCCCCTCCTCGAGGATCCCGCAGAAGCTCGCCGCGCGCGCCTCTGCGAAGCGATCCGCCAGGCCCGCGTGGCCGCCGGCCCGGACGCGGCGATGCGCGTGCTGGAGGTCGACCCCGAATCCCGATTCCCCGAGCGCCGGGCAGTGCTGGCGCCGTTCGAGGGCTGAGGAGCGCCCGCGAGCCGTCCGGATGAGGGCCCGTGAGCGGCCGCGACGCCTGTCCGTCCCCACGCGTGTCGTCGTCGAAGCCGATGACGACGGCCAGCCTGTGGCGATCGATAGCCGCGAGGTTGACGCCGTCCGCGAGTCATGGCTGGTCGAGGACCGCTGGTGGACCGATCGACCTCTACGCCGTCACTACTGGGAGATCGTCACCGCCTGCGGCCGCAACGAAATCGTGTTCCACGATCTGGCAAGTGGGAGGTGGTGGCGACAGCGTTAGCTCAGCACGACACAACGCGGCAGGCGCGCCCTCGCGCATGAGTCGCCACATACACTGCTCGTGAGATGTCGACCCCATTGCCTCGAGATCCTGATTCGGCTCGGTCATCACGTGATCCGAGCGATCCCGGCGGGTCGCTAGCCCCTCGTGATCCCGGCCCGGCGGCCGTAGGAACCTGGAGCGGTGGACGGTTCATGCGCTTCGGAGAGCCGCTCGACGACGCCCGGTTCCTCTCCCTCATCACCCCGGACGAGTCGATCTCGACCGTCATCACCGCCGACGTGTACGGCACGGGCGAGGCCGACGCGATGCTCGGCCGCGCGCTCGCGGGCCGCGATCGGGACCAGATGTGCGTCGTGGGCGCTGTCGGCCACGACTTCTACACCGGCGAGCGCGACGGAGCGAAAGGTTTCCCCCGGTTTACCGATCCCCGGTTGCGAGGACCGGAGCAGTACGCGGACTACCTGGCGATGGCCACCGAGCAGAGCCTCGCGCGCTGCGGGCTCGACAGCTTCGACTTGCTGCTACTGCACAACCCCGACCGGATCGGGTACACGAGCGAGCGCGTGTGGGAGGGGATGGCGGCGCTGCGCGATCGCGGGCTGACCCGGATGATCGGCGTTGCGCCAGGGCCCGCCAACGGCTTCACCCTCGACGTGATCGATTGCCTCGAGCGCTTCGGCCAGCTGATCGATTGGGCGATGATCATTCTCAATCCGCTCGAGCCCTGGCCGGGCGAGCTCTGCCTCGGCGCGGCCGGGGCCAACCACGTGAAGGTCATCACCCGCGTGGTCGACTACGGCGGCCTCTTTTTTGACGATGTGCTTCCGGGTCAGGAGCTTCACCCGCACGATCACCGCGGGTTCCGCCCTGCCGGCTGGATCGAAGCGGGCCGCGAGCGCCTGGACGCGATGAGACCGATCGCCAACCGGGCCGGGCTGAGCATGATCCAGCTCGCGTGTCAATGGAATCTCGCCCACGATGCCGTGCTCTGCGTGGCTCCGACGCTGATCCAGGAAGTGGGAGCTCACGCCTCCCCGGTCGAGGACAAGCGGGCGGAGCTCGCCGCTCTACCGGCGGAGCTCCGGCTGTCCCCCGACGACGTCGATCAGATCCGGTCGATTGGAGACAACACGGGCTGCATGACGCTGAAGGGGGCAAATCCGGCCCACGACGGTGAGGAGCGTCCCGATCGCTGGTCCATGGACGGCCGGCTCGAGTCAGTGGCCCGGCGGTGGGGGATCGAGCCCGAGCGCGACCTCGTCCCCGCGACGGCGTAGGGCCCTAGTCGTCCTCGAGCGCCGCCTCGGTGCGCATCCAGTCGCACCCGGCCGACAGATCCGCGACCCCCATCGCCGCGGCGACATTCATCCACATCCCGTAGCGAAAGAACTCATCGATCCGCTCGGAGTCGGCGCCCGACAGCTCCTCGACGTGAGCGACCAGCCCGGCGTACAGGGACCGCACACGCTCTCTGATCACGTCGTCGTCGCATGCCGCATACGCCTGGTGCTGGAGCATCAGGTAGTGGCGCGCGGTCTGCAGCTGCAGCGCGTAGGCATTACCCATCGCCTTGAGCACGTCCGCGTCCGGTTTGGCGATCGCCGGGTCGAACTCGGCGGCGCCCTGATCGAGGATTGCCGCGACCTGCTGGAAGCCCCGCTCGACCGCCGCTAGGAACAGCTCCCGCTTGCTCCCGAACAAGCTGAACACGTAAGGCTGCGCCACACCGACCCGGCGCGCGATCTTGTCCACCGGCGTTCCGTGCAGTCCGCCATGGGCGAACTCGAGTACCGCCGCATCGATCAGTGCGTCCCGACGCTCCGACGCCGGAACGCGCTGACGGGGGCTCTTGTCAGGGGAGGTGGTTGCCATCTCGAGCTCCGATCCTACGCGACGGTCAGGCCGCCGCCGGCACGAGCTCGCCGGCCACGACGGCTTGGGACTCCGCGGCCGCCTGGCTCTCCGCCGCCGTCCGCGTGTTGAACGGGAATAGCAGCGCGATCGCCGCGCCGGCCGCCAGCACCGTCACCCCGACCCACATCGCGGGGATCAGCCCGGCCACGTAGGCGTGCGGCGAGACGTAGCTGCCATTGCTGGTGAACACCGTCGCCAGCACCGCGATACCCAGCACGCCGCCGAGCTCGCGGATCGCGTTCGTCGCGCCCGAAGCCTGCCCGGCCTCGACGGTCCGCACCGAGGACAGGATCGCGTTCGCCGCCGGCGCGAACACCATCGACATTCCGCTACCGGCCAGCAGGAACGGCCCGATCATGCTCGTGTAGCTCAGGCTGACACTTGCCTCACTGGCCAGCCAGCCCAGGCCCACCGCCTGCAGCGACAGGCCCGCCACCATGAACAGGCGGCTGCCGTAGCGCTCGGAGAAGTAACCGGCCAGGGGCGAGACCACCATCGCGGCCCCGGTCCACACGAGCAGCTTGATCCCGGCCTGGAGAGGTGTGTTGTGCAGCACGTTCTGCAGGAACTGGCTGAGGAAGAAGATCGAGCCGAACATGCCGAAGTACATGGCCAGCGACACCACGTTGGTGACGGTAAAGCCGCGATTGGCGAAGAAGCGCATCGGCAGCATCGGCTCACGTGCGCGCAGCTCGTACATCACAAATGCGACCACTAGGAGCGCTCCGGCGGCCAGGGAGATCACGACTTCGAGGTTGGTCCAGCCCAGCGACTGCGACCGAACCAGCCCGAACACGATCCCGAACAGTCCGCTCGAGCTCAGGGCCAGCCCGGGCAGATCCAGCCCCCGCTCGGCGCCGTAGCTCTCTCCGAGCTTGGCGGCCGCGAGCGGAACCAGGGCGATCCCGATCGGGACGTTGATCCAGAAGATCCAGTGCCACGAGCTCAGCTGGACGACGGCGCCGCCCACCAGCGGACCGAGCGCCACGGCCACGCCGCTGATTCCCGACCAGACGCCGAGCGCGATGCCGCGCTGCGCCGGCGGGAAGGCGTCGGCGAGAAGCGTCAGCGTCAGCGGCGTGACGATCGCCGCGCCGACTCCCTGGCTTGCTCGCGCTGCGATCAGCAGTCCCATCGTCGGGGCCAGCGCGGCGGCTGCGGAGGAGATGGTGAAGAGGGAGATCCCGGCCATGAACATCCGCTTGCGGCCGAGCCGGTCGCCGAGTGCCGCCCCGGTCAGCAGGAGCACCGCATACGAGAGCACGTAGGCATTCACGGTCCACTCGAGCGACTGGATCGAGGCACCCAGACTGCGATGAATGCTCGGCAGGGCGACGTTCACGACGAGGTTGTCGAGCACAACCATGAACAGTCCGATCGAGACGATCGTCAAGGTCCAGGCTCGTGAGGGGGACTTCGTGGCTTCGGATTGCATGCCCTGACCTCCAGGAACTTAGTGAGCACTAACTAGGTTCGGAGATTAGTAGTCGCTAATAAGTTTGTCAAGGGCAAAGTTGCCGTCCGGATTCGATGGGAACATATGTTCGATGAGTTACGTGGAGCTGCACTGCCATTCCGCTTTCTCCTTCCTCGATGGCGCTTCGCTTCCGGATGAGCTGGTCGCCACGGCTCTGGCGCTGGGCTACGAATCGCTTGCCCTCACCGACCACAACTCGGTCTCGGGCTCGATGGAGTTCGCCGTCTCGGCTCGTGCGCTCGGCTTGCACCCCATTCATGGCGCCGAGATCGACCTCGATGATGGGCGCCATCTGACGCTGCTCGTGGAGGACGCGCGGGGCTGGTCGAATCTCAGTCGGATCCTTACTCGCGCGCATGCGCATACGCGCGAGAAGCCAGGGCCGCCTTCGCAACCGTTTGTCGCCCTACCGGAGATCCTCGATCACAACGAGGGGTTGATCTGCCTGACCGGGTGCGCACTGCGCGGGATCCACGACGAGTTCACGGTGAGGCGGCTGCTCGATGCTTTCGGTTCAGACCGGTTGCGGATCGAACTCCAGCGGCCCTTCCTGCGCGACGACCGCGCCAGGAACCGGCGTCTGGCCGGACTCGCGCAGCGGATGGGTGTGCCGTGCGTGGCCACCGGCAATGTCCACGCGCACGCCCGCGCTCGAGCGCCATTACAGGACGCTTTCGTGGCCATTCGGTTGCACACCACGCTCGATGCCTCCGAGCCCCAGCGCCGCGGCAACTTCAGCCACGTGCTCGCATCGCCGGCAGCGATGGCAGCGCGCTTTTCCGAGCATCCCGAGGCAGTGGCGGAGACCCAGCGCCTTGCAGAACGGCTCCGCTTCGACCTGGGCAGCGACCTCGGCTACCGGTATCCGGGCGCGGAGGACGAGGCGGCGATGCAAAAGCTCGCGGAGCTGTGTGGGGCGCGGCTGGCCGATCGCTACCAGCGAGCGCCGCCGTCGCTCCGTGACGGCGCGCGGAGCCGCCTGAACGAGGAGCTGCGGATCATCGAGCGGCTCCACCTTCCTGGCTTCTTCCTCCTCCATCACGATCTGCTCGAGCTCGCGCGCGAGGTCGCGGCCGAGGTGCGCGGCCCTGACAGCGCACGCGCGTTGTTGCCACCGGGTCGGGGCCGGGGATCCAGCGTCTCCTCGATCGTTTGCTACCTGACCGGTCTCTCGCACGTCGACCCAATCGAGAACGAGCTGCTGATCGGGCGGTTTCTGAACGAAGAGCTGACCGCGCTGCCCGATATCGACCTCGACTTCCCCCGTGACATCAGGGAGGTGCTGATTCCTCGCGTTCACGAGCGCTACGGCCATGATCGGTCCGCGCTGGTCGCGGCCTTTCCCACCTATCGCGCCCGCGGCGCGATACGGGAGCTGGGCAAGGCGCTGGGACTGCCGGCGGGGGAGATCGAGCGGGTCGCGCGGGGCAGCGAGGGCTGGGACGCGCGCGAGGTGGCCAGGGACATCGAGAGCGCGTTCGGGCTGGGGGCGGGCGAGGTCGCCAGGCTCGGAACGGGCCAGGTCGCCGGCCAGGTTGCCAACAAGGCCGCCGGCGTCGATGGCCCCTCCGGGCACAGCCGGCGCGGCTCGAGTGGTCGCTGGGCATGGCTTGCCCGCCTTGCGGCCGAGGCACATGGACTCCCCCGCCACCTCTCTCAGCACTCCGGCGGGATGATCGTGGCCACCCGGCCGTTGATCGACTGCTGCCCGATCGTGCCCGCGGCCATGGAGGGTCGTCAGATCGTCCAGTGGGACAAGGACTCGTGCTCGGACGCCGGGTTCCTCAAGATCGACCTGCTCGGGCTGGGGATGCTCTCGGCGGTCGAGCGCTGCGTCGAGTTGATCGCGCGCACGCGGGGCGAACGGATCGATCTCTCGCGGATTCCCTACGACGATCCCGCCACCTATGAGTGCATCCAGACCGCCGACACCACCGGTGTCTTTCAGATCGAGAGCCGCGCGCAGATGCAGTCGCTGCGTCGTACGAGGCCCGAGACCTTGCAGGACCTGACGATCCAGGTCGCGATCGTCCGTCCCGGCCCGATCCAGGGGGGCGCCGTCAATCCCTACATCGAGCGCCGTCAGCGGATACGGGCGGATCCCAACTACGAGGTCCCATACGAGCACCCCTCACTCGAGCCGGTGCTGCGCGAGACGCTGGGGACGATCATCTTCCAGGACCAGGTGCTGGAGGTGGCGATCGCCTTCGCCGGGTTCTCGCCTGGCGAGGCCGAGGGGCTGCGGCGAGCGATGAGCCGCAAGCGCTCCGAGGCGGCGATCGAGGCTCATCACAAGCGGTTCGTTGCCGGCGCGATTCGTCTCCACGGCGTCGATCCCAAGATGGCAGAGCGCGTGTTCTCGATGGTCCAGGGCTTTTCCGGCTTCGGCTTCCCGAAGGCCCACGGCGCCGCCTTCGGCCTGCTCGCCTACCAGTCCACCTGGTTGCGCGTTCACCACCCGGCCGAGTTCTTGTGCTCGCTGCTCAACGAGCAGCCGATGGGCTTCTATCCGCCCGATGCCCTGGTTCACGAGGCTCAGCGGCGCGGGATAGAGGTGCTGCCGCCTGACGTCAACCACAGCGCGGCCGAATGCGAGATGGAGAGTGCGGGCGAGGTCCGGATCGGGCTGGGCTATGTCCGCGGAGTGCGCAAGCACGAGGTCGAGCAGCTGGTGGGCGCTCGCCGGGAAGCGGGGCGGTTTCGCACCCTCTCCGACCTGGCGTCGCGCGCCGGCGCGGGAGCGCCCTCACTGGAGCTGCTCGCTTGGTCGGGGGCATGCGATTCGCTGGCCGGCGGCGAGCGCAGCTCGGCTCGCCGGATCGCGCTGTGGCAGCTGGGAGTCGCCACGCCCGGCCGGGCAGTTCCGGGTGGAACGCAGCTTGCCCTCCCGCTTGACCTTCCCGCTCCCCCCAAGTTGCACGACCTCTCGCCGTGGGAGTCGATGCTCGCCGACTACGGATCGACGGGGCTGACCGTCGATTCTCACCCGCTCGCCCTGCTGCGCGACAGGCTGCCTGCCGATGCCGTGACCAGCCGAGATCTCGAGAACCTCGAGCACGGCTCGCGCATCAAGGTCGGCGGCCTGGTAGTCGCCCGCCAGCGTCCTGGGACGGCCAACGGGATCGTGTTCATCCTGCTCGAGGACGAGTTCGGGACGATCAACCTGATTGTCCCGGCCAAGGTCTACGAGCAGAACCGGCTCACAGTCAGGACGGAGCCGCTGATGCTGATCGAGGGCAAGCTTGAACGGTTCGCTGCCGCAGGGGGCGCAACCAACATCTTGGTCGATCGTGTCGGTTCGATCGCTGCCCCAGACCGGCTCGTGGCCGAGGTCAAGGACTTCTCGATGCTCGACGAAGCGGTCCGTCGCGGCCGAGCCGAGCAGGATGCCGCCCGGGAGCACGAGGCGGCTCGGGAAGCCGACGCCGCTCGGCGTCGCGCGCCGGCCTCGGAGCGAGAAGCCGAAGACTTTCGTGCGGTCGCTCCTCCGGTTATGAGCTTCGCCTCGGGAAGGCGCCGATGAGCCGTCCGCGAGCTGCCCCTGTTCAGCCCATTCCGGCCCCTCGCACGATATTGTGCCCGCCCCGTGCTCGCAGTCTTACTCTTCGCCGCCTTCTGGGTCCTGCTGGGGCTGAGCCTGTTCTTCATCGCCAGTCGTGGTGGGCTCGGCGGCGCGCGAGCGGCACTTCAGACCCAGGTTCGGCGGCCCCGCAAGGTCATCAATTTCTCCTTCCTGGTCATGTTCATTGCCTTCGGGGTTGCCATCCCGCTCGCCATCCTGACCGGCAACCACGCCAACGCCTCGAGTCAGGTGGGCGGAATCAGGCTGAATGCACCCGAAAAGGTCGGCCGGCAGCTGTTCGGGCAGCACTGCTCGGTCTGCCACACGCTCGCCGCGGCCAATGCGACAGGGAAGGTCGGACCGAACCTTGACCAGCTGCGTCCCCCGGCCTCGCTCGTCTACAACACGATCCTCAACGGGTGCGTGCAGGACCCGCAGCCGGGCGCCTCCAACTCCTGCCTGGGCTACGGAACGATGCCGGCCGGAGTGCTCGAGCCACAGGACGCGACGAAGGTCGCCGCCTTCGTAGCGAAGGTTGCCGGCCGGGAATAGACGGGCCCTGCGCCCGGGCGGGGATGGCGACCACCCTGCGTCTGAGGACGTTGTTAGGATGCCGCTCCCGTACAGCTGAATTCCCGCTGTGCTCGTCTCTCGAGCCGGGCACAGGGAAGCGGGGGACCCACGTAGTTGGGGCTAATCGTGCCGAGGCACGTAGCGCCGCTCTTTCGGCGCGAGCCCGACAGCTAACCCCGCAAGCGAAAGAAAGAGGTCGGTCCATGTCGCAAGCAGGGGTTTCCGCCAGGTCCAGTCGTGCGCGTCGCGCCGAACCGTGGCTCGACTTTCCAGATCAAGACCTATTCAGGACCCCGGCCGACCGCGACACGGCCCCAGCAAGCGCCCCGGCCGAGCGACCCGAGCGACCCGCCGCGTCCGCCACCCCCACCCGCCGCACGATCACGATCACGGGCCGGGTTGCCGACCGGTATGACCCGAGCACCTACCGGGCCGCCCGCGGACGGCCGAAGCGGCCCCGTCACGAGCGCGACGGGTTCAGACCCGACCGCACCGGGATGTGGGCGGTCCTGCTGTGCGTGTTCGTCCTGCTCGTGGCGGCAACGAGCTCGCACGCGGCAACGCTGAGCCGCGGCCATCGCGCCCCGGCCACGACCGCCCGCGTCACCCTGCGCCACGCCGCGCAGCGCCGCTCCGCCGCACGCTGAGCGAAGCCCCCGGGAGCCATGGCCCCGGCGGCCCCGCCGGCGGCCGCCGGAGGACCCCGCCCCGGCCACGCAGCGGCCTCAACCGAGACCGCGCTTACGACTCTCGTCGAATGCCCTGATCCGGCGTTTATCGCCGAACGTACAAAGAAATAGCCGCCTGCCCTATGCGGGCGGTGGGCTCCGAAGCGGCCGCCCAAGAGTGGCTGTCGCCTCTCGGCGAAAGCCTTCGGCACCCACTTGTACGAGCGCGCAGACGGAGCTAGACTTATCAACCGTAAGCAGGTCCCAAAAGTAAAGGATGAACCGCCCCAACGAACCGGAGCGGTTCGGTCGCCGCCGAGACCCGACGGCGACTTTGCTTAGACCCCTGGATGGCCACGATGAAGAACTCGATGAGCAGGTTTCAGATCCACGACGACTTGACCGCCCCCGAAGGCTCCGCGGCCGTTTTGCGCGGCGCGCTCGCGTCGGGCGGCCAGCTTCCGAATTTCCTCGGCGTGCTGGCTGGTTCGCCGGCCGCGCTGCGGGCCTACGCCCGCTTTCGCTCCGAGCTGCGGCACGGCAAGCTGACGCTGGCCACGCTGGAGCGGATCGCTCTGGCGATAGCCGAGCACTACCACTCAGAGCCGGGTATTGCCATGCACTCCCGAACCGCGCGCACGGCCGGCCTCGGCCTCGACGAGGTGGCAAACGCGCGCCAGTTCACGTCCAAGGACGAGCGCGAGGCTGCGCTGCTGCGCTATCTGAAGGCGCTACTCGACCAAGGCGGTCGCCCACCCATGCACCTCCACGAGGAGGCCCGCGAAGCCGGTTGGGACGACGAGCAGATCCTCGAAGCGATCGCCGCCGTCGCCCTGGAGGCGTTCACCGCGATGGTCAACGTCGCCGGCGAGGTGCCGGTGGACGGATCCTCTGAAGCGTCACGCGCGCTTCAGGCGGCGTAAGCTTCACAGGAGGATGGCCGCCCAGGAGGAGAGCGTCCGGAACCGACCGGCTGGCTGCTGCCCGTACTACCACGAGGCGGTCGAATTGATCGGGCGTCGCTGGACCGGCGCGATCCTGCGCGTTCTCATGGACGGGCCGATGCGCTTCTCGGAGGTGGCGCAGGCCGTGCCCGAGCTCTCCGACCGTCTGCTGTCCGAGCGGATGAAGCAGCTCGAGGCAAGGGGCCTGGTGACCCGACGGGTGATCCCAGGCCCGCCGCTCCGAGTCGAGTACGAGCTCTCGCTGATGGGCCGCGAGCTCGAGCCCGCGCTCGCGGAGCTCCAGCAGTGGGCCAAGCGGTGGCTGCGCGGCCGTCGCGACGCGCTCCCCGTCGGCTGACCGACCGCCATCCGAGCACCGCGGCCGCCGCCAAGTAACGTTCCGCGCGCCATGGCAGCCCAGCAGCTGACGCCGCAAGCCGTGATGGACCTCGCCTCCGAGCGCGACATCCGGTTCATCCGCCTCTGGTTCACCGACATCCTCGGCCAGCTCAAGGCGTTCTCGATCAACGCCACCGAGCTGGCCGACGCCTTCGAGGGCGGAATGGGCTTCGACGGCTCCTCGATCACCGGCTTCAACCCGATCGAGGAATCGGACATGATCGCCATGCCCGACCCGGACACCTTCCGGGTCCTCCCCTGGCGCCCGGTCGAGCAGGGGGTGGCGCGGATGTTCTGCGATATCCAGACACCCGAGAAGACCCCCTATGAGGGCGACCCCCGGTACATCCTCCGGCGCGCCCTGCAGAGGGCTGAGCAGATGGGCTTCGACCACTTCTACGTCGGCCCCGAGCTCGAGTACTTCTACTTCCGCGACCCAAAGAACCCCGAGCCCCTCGACGAGGGCGGCTACTTCGACCTGACCACGCTTGACGCCGGCACCGACCTGCGCCGCGAGACCGTGCTGGCGCTCGAACAGCTGGGCATTCACACCGAGTACGCCCACCACGAGGTCGGGCCCAGCCAGCACGAGATCGACATGCGCTACTCCGACGCGCTGAAGATGGCCGACGACTGCATGACCTACCGGATCACGGTCAAGGAATACGCCCTGAAGAACGGGCTGCACGCCACCTTCATGCCCAAGCCGCTGTTCGGCAAGAACGGCAGCGGCATGCACACCCACCAGTCGCTCTTTCGCGGCGAGAGCAACGCGTTCTTCGACCCCGACGATCAGTACTTCCTCTCCGACGTGGGCAAGGCGTTCATCGCCGGCCAGCTCCGCCACGCCCGCGAGATCTGCTCGCTCTTCGCCCAGTGGGTCAACTCCTACAAGCGCCTGGTGCCCGGCTACGAGGCGCCCGTCTACGTGGCGTGGAGCAGGCGCAACCGCTCCGCCCTGGTCCGCGTGCCGCTCTATCACCCGGGCAACGAGCGGGCCACCCGGATGGAGCTGCGCTGCCCGGACCCGGCCTGCAACCCCTACCTGACCTTCGCCGTCCTCCTCCAGGCCGGGCTCGAGGGCATCGAGCACGGCTACGAGCTCCCCGAGCCGATGGAGAAGAACCTCTACCACCTCTCGGCCGACGAGCGCCGGCGCCTCGGGATCGAGCAGCTGCCCGAGACGCTCGGCGAGGCGATCGAGCTCACGGCCGAATCCGAGCTCGTCCTCCGCGCACTCGGCGAGCACACCTTCAACCGCTACATCGAGATCAAGCGCCAGGAGTGGGACGACTACCGCGTCCAGGTCACACCCTGGGAGCTCGAGCGCTACCTGCCCGTCCTCTAAGCCCGGAGGGCCGCCGCCAGCTGATCGGCACCGGTCACCGGCGCCTGGCAGACGAAGTGCTCGCACACGTAGGCGGTGGCGTGACCATCGACGGCCTCGCGACCGTCGAGCAGCGGTATGCCGTCGGCAGCGCCGGAAGCGAGGACGAGGTGGGGACGAAACTCGCTCCGGACCACCCGCAGGAGCTCCGCCGGGTCGGGCCCGACGATCGCCACCTCCCGCACCGGCGCCAAGTAGAAGTCGAGCGCCCGGAGCAGGTGGCCGAAAGCGGGCGGGTGCCGAGCGGCCAGCGGATAGAGCAGTCGCAGCACGCCGAGCGCGTGGCGCTCATACTTGCCCTCGCCCGAAAGCAGGGCCAGGCGCAGTAGCCCATACGCCGCAGCCGAGCTGCCGGAGGGGATGGGCGAGTCCTCCAGGTCCTTGCGCCGCGCCACCAGCTGCTCGTGGTCGACCGCGGTGGTGAAGAAGCCGCCGTGCTCGGGGTCTGAGAAGCCCTCGATCAGCGCATCGGCGAGCGTGATCGCCTCGTGGTAGAACCGCGGCTCGAACGTGGCCTCATACAGGGTGATGAGCGCTTCGAGCAGGAAGGCATGATCGTCCAGGAAGGCCGGGATGTTGCCCGTGCGCAGCAGCCGTCCTTGCGGGTCGCGCCGCTCCGAGAGCAGAAACTCCGCGCAGGCGATCGCGGCGTCGAGATAGTCGCGGCGCTCGAGCGTCGCCCCGGCGTCGGCGAGGGCGCTGATCATCAGCGCGTTCCAGCCGGTCAGTCGCTTGTCGTCCAAACCGGGCCGCACTCGCTGCGAACGGGCGCCGTACAGCTTGCAGCGGACCTCGGGCAGGTTCGGGGGTGGCTGGCCTCGCCCCTCGAGCACGTACGTTCCGTGTTCGAACGGCCGCGGACCGAAGTAATCGATCGCCTCAGGCACGAGCGCCTCGAGCTCATCCATCGTCCACACGTAGAACTTGCCCTCGACCCCTTCGGAGTCGGCGTCGAGCGCGGCGGAGAACCCGCCTTCCGGACCCCGCATCTCGCGCAGCGCCCAGTCGAGCGTCTCGCAGCAGACCTCGCGCAACCGCTCTTCGCCCGAGGCCTGCCATCCGTGCAGGTAGGCGCGCGCCAGCAGCGCGTTGTCGTAAAGCATCTTCTCGAAGTGGGGGATGGTCCAGGTGGCGTCGACCGCGTAACGCGCGAACCCGCCCCCGACCTGGTCGTAGATCCCTCCCTCGGCCATCGCGCGCAGCGTCTGCAGCGACATCTCGCGCTCGCCCCGCGTCAACAGGAGCTCGATCACCGACGCCTGCGGGAACTTCGGTGCGCCGCCCCAGCCGCCGTTCGCCTGATCGAAGGTCTGCCGCGAAGGCTCCGAGCGCGCCCTCGAGAACCTCCTCGCGCATCGGCTCGGCGCTGGTTCGAGGCGGGCGGTGGCGCCGAGCGCACGGACCAGCTCGGCTCCCTGCCGCGGTCACGTCGCGCGCGGCGCTCGCGCCAGGCCTCGGCGATCGCCTCGAGCACCATCCGCCAGCTGGGCAGCCCGTGCCGGGGCTCGGGCGGGAAGTAGGTGCCGGCGTAGAACGGCTCCTGCGCCGGGGTGAGGAACGCGTTCAGCGGCCAACCGCCGTGGCCGGTCATCGCCTGGCAGGCCTCCATGCAGATCGCGTCGATGTCCGGGCGCTCCTCGCGATCGACCTTGATCGCCACGAAGTGCTCGTTCATCAGCGCCGCCGTCTCCGCATCCTCGAAGGACTCGTGCGCCATCACGTGGCACCAGTGGCAGGCCGAGTAGCCGACCGAGACGAGCAGCGGCTTGTCCTCCTCCCGCGCCTTGGCCAGCGCCTCGTCGCCCCAGGCAAACCAGTCCACGGGGTTGTCGCGATGCTGGAGCAGGTAGGGCGAGCTCTCGGCGGCCAGCCGGTTGGGCACGAACTTGAGGCTACCCATGGTCCGCCGGCCGAATACGCTTCGCCTGACGCTCTGACGAGGGAGGGATTCGATTGTCTGCGCACCGCGAGTCTGTGACCGCCCCGAACGCCCCCGAGGCCGTTGGCCCGTACGTCCACGCGATGCGATCGGGGGGGCTGCTCTTCTGCTCCGGCCAGATCCCGCTTGACGCACGCACCGGAGAGATCGTCGGGGTCACGCCGGCCGAGCAGGCCGGCCGCTGCCTCGAGAACCTCGCCGCCGTGTGCCAGGCCGCGGGGGCGACGCTCGGGGACGCGGTGAGGCTGACCGTGTACCTGACCGACATGAGCGCATTCGCCTCGGTCAACGAGGTCTACAGCTCGTTCTTCGAGACCGACCCCCCGGCCCGCGTGGCAATCGGCGTCGCAGCCCTGCCGCGCGGCGCGCAGGTGGAGATCGACGCGGTGGTGGCGCTTCCTGAGTGATCTCGTCTCGATCGACGACGTGCGGCGCGCCGCCGCCGCCGGTGCCGGCATCGTCCGCGAGACCCCGGTCCTCAGCTCCCATACGCTGACCGAGCGCGCGGGCGCGACCGTCGCGTTCAAGGCCGAGAACCTGCAGCGGACGGGGTCGTTCAAGCTGCGCGGAGCGCTGGCCAAGATCGCCTCGCTGGGCGATGAATGCGCCAACGGGGTGGTCTGCGCCAGCGCCGGCAACCACGCCCAGGCCGTGGCCTACGCCGCCCGCGCGCGGGGTGTGCCCTGCGAGGTCTTCATGCCGCAGGCGGCCGCGATCGCCAAGGTCGAGGCCGCGACCGCGTTGGGAGCGACCGTCCATCTGGGGGGGAGGGTGGTCGAGGAATCGCTTGAGCTGGCCCGCGCGCCGCGCGACCGAGAGCGGCCTCGCCTTCGTCCACCCGTTCGACGACCCTGAAGTCATCGCTGGCCAGGGCGGGGTCGCGCTCGAGCTGTTGGCCCAAGTGCCCGATCTTGAGAGGGTGATCGCCCCGGTCGGCGGCGGCGGGCTGATCAGCGGAGTCGCCACCGCGCTGAAGGCGGCGCTGCCCCGAAACGGAGGTAATCGGCGTGCAGGTCGACCGAGCAGGGGCGCCGATGACCATCGCCGACGGCATCGCGGTCAAGCACCCCGGGAAACTGACGTCACCCCTGATCGAGCGCTGGGTCGATCAGCTGCTCGTGGTCGACGAGGACGACATCGCCGAAGCGATGGTCTTCATGCTCGAGCGAGCCAAGCTGGTCGTCGAGGGCGCCGGCGCGGTGGGGGTGGCGGCGCTTCTCTCCGGACGGCTTCGCTTGCACGGCTCGGGCACGACCGTGGTCATCCTGTCCGGTGGGAACGTGGACGCGGGTCTCCTCGCCGAGGTAGCCCGCCGGCACGAGAGCGTGGCCGGCCGGCGGCTCGTGTTGCTGGCCCGTCTGCCTGACCGGCCGGGGTCGCTCGCCCAGCTTCTCTCGCTGGTGGCCGGCGGAGGGGCGAACCTGCTCGACGTCCAGCACATCCGCGAGGGGATCGAGTTGCACGTGCGCGAGAGCGCGGTCCAGCTCGTCCTTCAGACCCGCGGGCACGACCACGCGGTGCGGGTCACCGAGGCGATCCGCGCCGCCGGCTATCCCGAGCCGCAGGTGCTCAGCTGACGGTGGCCCCGCGGTACTCGCGAGCCTGCTCGACCAGCGCCCCGATCACCCGGCTCTCCGTGTCGGCCTCCGGGTGCCATTGGACGCCGAGCACGAACCGGCAAGCGGGTGCCTCGATCGTCTCCGGGAGATCGTCGAGCACCGAGTAGCCGCTGACCACGAGGCCCTCGCCGAGCCGGTCAACCCCCTGATGATGATGGGACTTGGTGGCGTGGAGCTCCTCGCCGGCCGCTCGGGCCGCCACCGAGCCGGGCTCGATCCGCACGTCATGGTCGGTGTCCTCGAACGTCCCCGGATTGCGCCGGTGATCCTCGTGGCCGACCAGGGCCGGGAGGTGTTGATGAAGCGTCCCGCCCTGGGCCACGTTGATCAGCTGCATGCCTCGGCAGATGCCGAGCACCGGCATGTCGCGCTCGATCGCGCGGCGCGCGAGGGCGAGCTCGGAGCGGTCGCGCTCGGGCACGGTGTGGCGCGTCATCTCGTCGCGCTCGGCCCCGTAGGAACTCGGATCGATGTCGGCTCCGCCGGCCAGGATGAGTCCGTCGATCCGGTCAAGGACGTCGTCGGGATCCTCGACCAGGTGGGGGTCGGGCGGGATCATCAGGGCGAGCCCACCCGCCTTCTGGATCTCGCGCATGTAGTCGTAGGGCAAGAGCGCAGCCTGGCGGTCCCAGACGCTCCATTGCGCTTGCTCGAGCGAGGTGCAGATCCCGATCAGCGGTCTCACTACTTTGAAGGTACCCCCCGAAGGACTGCCCGTTGCACCTTTCCGCTCGCCGTCTTCGGCAGCTCCGGCGCGAACTCGACAATCCGGGGGTACTTGTACGGCGCCGTCTGCTGCTTGACGTGGTCCTGGAGGGTCTTGGCCAGCTCGTCATCGGGGGCGAAGCCGTCGCGCAGGACCACGACCGCGCGCACCACCTGGCCTCGCTCGTCGTCGGGCGCGGCGACGACCGCGGCCTCGGCCACCGCTTGGTGGGAGACGAGCGCCGACTCGACCTCGAACGGCCCGATCCGGTACCCGGCCGAGATGATCACGTCGTCGGCCCGCCCGATGAAGTACAGGTAGCCGTCCTCGTCACGCTTGAACGCGGTCGCCGGTGTGCCACGGCCGCGTCTCCGGCGCCGGCTCCCGGGTCTCGAGATAACGGACGAAGAAGGTGGGGTCGGTAGTCGGGTCCTCGAGCACGAGCTCCTCGTCCTCGACGGTGAGCCGGACGCCCGGCAGCGGTCGGCCCATCGAGCCGGGCCGCGCCGGCTCGCCCGCCGGCATCGCGGTCAGCTGACCGGTCTCGGTCTGGCCGTAGCCATCGCGGATCTCGATCCCCGTGGCCTCCTTGAACGCGTTCAGCACCTCGGGGTTCAACGCCTCGCCCGCGGCCACCAGCGTGCGCAGGTCCGGGAACGGATCGATCGTCGCCCGCTTGGCGATCACCCGGTACTCGGTCGGGGCCATGCACAGCACGTTCACGCGCTCCCGTCGCAGGATCTCGAGGCGCTCCTGGGGATCGAAGCGGGCGTCATGCAGGAGCGCGGCCGCGCCATTGATCCAGGGGGCGATGAACACGTTGCGAGCCGACTTCGACCAGCCGCTGGCCGCCGTGCACCACACGAGGTCCCCCGGGCGCGCGTCAAGCCAGTGGGTGGCCTGAAGCTTCTGCCCCGGCAGGTAGCGCTGCCCATGAACGATGCCCTTCGGCTCCCCCGTGGTTCCACTGGTGAAGGTGATCAGGCAGGGGTCGGTGGGGTGGAGGTCGGCGGCCGGCGCCGGCTCGCCCTCGAACAGGGACTCGTCCGGGATCTGGAGCACCGTCGCGTCCGCTCGCCCCGACCCAGCCGCGCCGAGTTCCGGTGCATTCCGCGCGTCGACGAGGATCAGCTTCGGCTGGGCGGCCTGCAGGCGGAGCCGCAGGTCCTTGGCCCGTAGCTGCTCGTTGCAGGGCAGGGCGACCGCGCCTATCCGGAAGCAGGCCACCATCGTCAGGACCCACTCGGGTCGGTTGCCGATGAGGGTCATCACGATGTCGCCCTGGCTGACGCCGTGGCTTTGCAAGGTGCCCGCCAGCCGGGCGGACCGTTCGGCGATCTCGCCGAACGTCCACTCCCGCCGCTCTCCTTCGCGGGTCAGCTCGACCATCGCCAGCCGCTCGCGCGGGGCTGCGTCGACTACTTCGCGGGCGAAGTTCACCGCGCCCTAGTCTCGCACCGGTTAGCTGTGCGCTACGGCTGCGGGAGGAGCGCCGGTGGGCGCTCGGCAGAACGGGCGGGACGTTCGCCACGGCGGCGCGGGCGCCACACCCGCACGTACTGAGCGGCGACATAGGAGCCGACGACGAGCCCCACGGCGAGGATCTGGGCGGCGAAGGTCTGCACGTTGGGGAAGATCGAGAACCAGGTCCCGGCCCACGCCGGGATGTGCAGGCCGGGGATCGCCGTGCTGCCGATCCAGCCGGCCAGCTGCATCTCGTTGACCTCCTCGCCGACCATCACCCACAGCACCGCCAGCAGCATCACGCCGGTGATGATCAGGAGCCGCCGGTAGGGCAACCGCTGATGAAGCACGAACGTGATCGTGCCCACCGCGGCGGTGAACAGGAGCCCCAGGACGAGTCCCTCGAGCACCACGCTCGAGCCGAACGTGACCCGCAGCCCCTGGAGGAAGAGGACGATCTCGAAGCCCTCGCGGTAGACCGAGGTGAAGCCGAGCAGGCCGAGGCCCAGCAGCGTCGTCCCGATCGCCGTCCCCTCCGCCGAGCCGAGCAACCGGCGCCGGCGCTTGTGGTGATGCGAGATCCAGCCGGTCCAGTACACGCGGTGGAAGAACCAGTTCATGACCAGCAGCAGAACGATGATCGCCGGGATCCCGGTGGCCGCCTGCACGGTCAGACCTCCGTGGCCGAACATCCCGATCACCCACACGGCGGCGAACCAGGTGGCAACCGAGGCGCCGAGTGCGAGACCTCCGCCGACCGCCACCGGCTTGCGATACGCCCGGTTGTTGCCCAGGAAGCTGGCCGTGATCGCGGCCAGGACGAGGATCGTCTCGAGCCCCTCGCGGAACACCAGGACGCCGCTGTCGACGACGGCGCTCGTCCGGCTCATGTGCGTCCCCGACGCGGCCGGATTGGGCGTGCCGCCGCGGGCGTGCCAGGAGAGAACCACCGCCGCCACCGCAACGGCGAGCACGATCAGGACCCAGAGATAGAGGCTCAGGGACTGCTCCTTGCGGGGACGGGTTGGGGCCGCGCTGACGGTCACTTCGCCCCAGGATACCCATTCTTAGGTGAACCTAATTAGGCCCTCCTAACGGGTACGCTCCCGCGCTCATGAGCTTCTGGAACGGCGTTCTGTGGCTGCACCTGCTGGCGATGGCGTTCTTCGTCGGCGGCCAGCTGATGCTGGGCGCGGTGGTTGTGCCGGTCCTCCGCGGCGCCTCCGATCGCGGGCCTCTGAGAGCGGCCGCCCGGCGTTTCGGGATCGGGACGCTGATCGCCGTCGGCGTGCTGATCGCGACCGGTGCCGCGATGGCCAGCCACCGCCATCGCTGGAGCGACTCGACCCTCCAGGTCAAGCTCGGCCTGGTGGTGCTGGTGGCGATCCTGATCGGGGCGCACATGCGCCGCCCCGAGTGGCACGTGCTCGACGCCGCGATCTTCCTCGTCTCGATTGCGATTGTGTGGCTGGGGATCGTGGTCGCAGGATGAGCGGGCTACCCTGAGACGCATGGGCTTGATGACAGGCAGCGGACCGTTCGGCCGCGAGCCGGCGGGGCGCTTCAACTTCGAGCCGCCGGCGCCCGGCAAGGCGCTGTACCTCGAGCCGACCCCAAGCGGATCCGCGTCGTCGTGGGCGGCGAGACGGTGGCCGACAGCCGCCGGGCGATGCTGCTCCACGAGTCCGGCCACCAGCCGATCTACTACTTCCCGCCGGAGGATGTGCGCTCGGAGCTGCTCGAACCGAGCGACCGCCGCACCCGCTGCCCGAAGAAGGGCGAGGCGTCCTACCACACGATCCGGGCCGGGTCTGAGGTCGTCGAGGCCGGGGCGTGGTACTACCCGTCGGTCCTGCCCGACGCCCCGCCGGCCCTGGCCGGACTGATCGCCTTCTACTTCAAGCGGATGGACCAGTGGTTCGAGGAGGACGAGGAGATCTTCGGCCATCCCCGCGACCCCTACCACCGGATCGACGCCCTCCGCAGCGACCGCCACGTACGGATATCGCTGGACGGCACCGTCTTGGCCGAGAGTGACCGGGTCATGGGGCTGTTCGAGTCGAACCTCCCGGCGCGCTGGTATCTGCCGATCGAAGACGTGGTCGCGGCGCTTGAGCCGTCGGACACCGTGACCCTCTGCCCGTACAAGGGAACGGCGAGCTACTACTCGGTGGGCTCGGAGACAGACCTCGTCTGGGTCTACGAAGAGCCGTTGCCCGACGCGGTCAAGATCGCCGGGCTGGTCTGCTTCTTCAACGAGCGGGTGGACCTCGAGCTCGACGGTGAACTCCAGCCGCGCCCCGACTCGCCCTGGAGCCACGGCTTGAAGTCGCAGAACGCGCCGCCGGCCCAGACGCGCGGCTAGCGGCGGCGACTCGCAAGGGTCTTTTCCAGACGGAAGGCCTCGGCATCCGGCTCGTCATGAAGCCGGTTCCAGGTTAGGTTGACGGTCGCGAATCCGGCCGCCAGGGTGTCGGCCGATTTAGCTCGGTCGCGCTCGAAGCTCCGGCGACTCGAGTGGAAGCGATAGCCGTCGAGCTCGACGATCAGCTTTTCGGCCTCGAACAGCGCGTCGACCTCGTGACCGGCGACCCGGACGTTCATCCTCGGCTGCGGAAGGCCGTAGGAGCGGCAGAACGTCACGAAGGCGTCCTCGAACACCGATCGGGTCGGGCCGTCGTCGGTCGCCACGAACGGCGCCAGTCGCTTGCAGGGGCAGCGCTCGAGGAACTCTGCGAGTTGCGAACGGGTGAGGAACTTCGACAGCAGCGCGTCGTTGACGGCCCGGGCGAGGGTCTCGTCGTCCTGGCTCGACGCGCAGTCGTAGAGCGTGCGGGCTGGGGTCGTCACCGGGATAGCGAAATGCCGGGTGATGTCGTGGCGGGTGAGGGTCTTTGACAGGTGGACCTGGACGTTCTTCGGACGTCGGTCGAGGGTCGTGATGACTTCGTAGCGATTCGGCCAGTGCTTTCGCAGCCCCCACAGCGTTAGGGCTGACGCGTGGCTCAAGGCCGCGCCCGGGCCACAGGCGAGAACGGCCGCCGAGGCCTTTTCGTGGGGCGTATGGGGAGGGCGGCCGAGCGAGTAGACGGTGAGGTGGACCCGGTAGAGCCACCCGGTCCGGGCGCGATGCTCGATTGCTTTCGCCCCCAGGCCGGCCGTCAGCAACTGCTCGCGGGTGATGTTGTTCTGCTGTCGCAGGGCGATCGCCACGATCGCCCTATGGATCTGAGCCTCCATATACGAGGCTGAGGCCCAAACCCCCCGCCACTCACCCCCCAACGCCCCACTTTTGACACACTCGCAAGCCCATGGCCCTCGCCACCAGCGACCGCACCGACGAGCAAAAAGCGATCTGCGAGATGGTCCGCCAGTTCGCGGACGAGCAGATCATCCCCCAGGCCGAGCACTACGACCACGAGGACTCGTTCCCGGAGCCGATCGTCGAGCAGATGAAGGAGCTGGGGCTGTTCGGGGTGACGATTCCCGAGGAGTACGGCGGGATGGGCCTCGACCTGACGACCTACGCGATGATCGTCGAGGAACTGAGCCGGGGCTGGATCAGCATCTCCGGCATCGTCAACACCCACTTCATCGGCTCCTACCTGCTGATGAAGTTCGGCACCGAGGAGCAGAAGCAGAAGTTCCTGCCGAAGATGGCGACCGGGGAATGGCGCGCGGCGTTCAGCCTGTCCGAGCCTGAGCTCGGGTCGGACGTCGCGGCGATCAAGACCTCGGCCAAGAAGGTCGACGACGCCTACGAGATCAACGGGACCAAGATGTGGGTGACCAACGGCCTGCTGTCCTCGATGGTGTTTGTGCTCGTGCGCACCGACCCCAGCGCCGAGCCGCGGCACCGAGGCCTGACCTGCTTCATCGCCGAGAAGGAGCCCGGAGCCTCCGAGAACACCGGGGAATATGCCGGCTTCAACGTCCCGCCGAAGATCAAGAAGATGGGCTACAAGGGCGTCGAGTCGACCGAGCTCGTGTTCGACGGCTATCGCTGTCCGGCCGAGAACATCCTGGGCGGCGAGGAGGCGGGCCTGAACAAGGGGTTCCCGCAGATGATGGACGCGCTCGAGCTGGGGCGGGTGAACGTGGCCGCGCGGGGCGTCGGCTTGGCTCAGCGGGCCCTCGAGCTCGCCCTCAGGTATTCCCAGGAGCGCAAGACCTTCGGCAAGCCGATCGCCCAGCACCAGGCGATCCAGTTCAAACTGGCTGACATGGCCACGCAGGTCGAGGCCGCCCGGCTGCTCACCCACCGCGCCGCCCGCATGAAGGACGCCGGCGAGCGCTCGGACATCGAGGCCGGGATGGCGAAGCTGTTCGCCTCGGAGGCCGGGCGTCTGTGCGCGGAGGAGTGCCTACGCATCCACGGGGGCTACGGTTACTCCAAGGAGTACGAGATCGAGCGGATTTACCGCGACGCACCACTGCTGCTGATCGGCGAGGGCACCTCGGAGATCCAGCGCATGGTGATCGGCCGCAAGCTGCTCGAGCGCCACAAGATCTAGGTGAGTGGCCCCGACACCAAGTCCCTGATCGAGACCGCGGTCAACCGGTTCCTCGAGGAGGTGCCGGCGCTGCAACCGCTGAAGCTGGTCGCCGGACTCGAGCTGCGGGGCCGCGGCGATGTTCAGATGTACCGCGTTGAGCTGCCCGGACCGAAGGTGCGCAAGGACATCGCGGCCGACGCCAAGATCAACCTGGCCATCAACCGCTCGCAGTTCAACGAGCTCGCCACCAAGGGGCATGTGCGCGACTGGCGAGAGGCGTTCGCGCGGGGCGATGCCAAGGCCACCGGCATCGAGCAGGTGATGAAGCTGATCGTCAACGTCGTCGAGCGCCAGGAGGAGCGGGCCCGCACCCGCAAGGCGAGGCTCTAGGAGGCTGAGCGCGAGGCGACCAGCTCCTCCGCCTCGGTGAGCTGCTGCTCGACCAGCGCCAGCCCCGAGTCCCAGAAGCCCGGGTCCGCGAGGTCGATGCCAATGATCGCGCCGAGCTCCTCGGGGGCGCGCGAGCCGCCTGCGGCGAGCAGCTCGAGGTAGCGCGGGACGAACGCTTCGCCCTCCGACAGGTACCGGCTGTAGGCCGAGAGGGCCAGCAGCTGCCCGTAGGCGTAGGCGTAGACGTAGCCGGGGGAGTTGATGAAGTGGGGGACGTAGGACCACCACATCCGGTAGCCCTCGGTCACCTCGACCGAGTCGCCGAACAGCTCGCGCTGGGTCTCGACCCACAGGTCGCACACCCGGTCGACCGAGAGCTCGCCCTCACTGCGGCGGTTGGTGTGGACCAGGTGCTCGAAGCGGTTCATCGCCATCTGACGGAAGACGGTGGCAATTGCTCCGTCGATCCGCTCGGCCAGCAGCGCCAGCCGGGTGTCGTCGTCCTCGGCCTCCTGCAGCAGCCGCCCGAACACCAGCGCCTCGCCGAACACCGACGCGGTCTCGGCCATGGTGAGCGGGGTCGACTGGTGAAACACCCCTTGGGGCTGAGCGAGCGCGGCGTGGATCCCGTGCCCGAGCTCGTGGGCCATGGTCAGCACGTCGCGGCGGCGGGCGGTGAAGTTGAGCAGGATGTACGGGTGGACGGTTGGCACGGTGTAGGAGCAGAACGCCCCGCCACGCTTGTGGGGCCGGACCGGGGCGTCGATCCAGCGCTCGTCGAAGAACCGCCGGACCAGGCGACCTGCCTCGGGCGAGAACGAGCCATAGGTATCGACCACCAGGTCCCGGGACTCACCGAACGAGAAGGACACATCCTCGGGGAGGACCGGAGCGACGCGGTCGTAGTCACGCAGGTGGTCCACGCCGATCAGCTTGGCCTTGAGCACATACCACCGCTGCGGGATGTCGAAGCGACGGCGGACGGCTTCGATCAGGGCCATCACAGATTCGTCCGAGGCCTCGTTGGACAGGTTGCGGCTGGAGAGCCAGTGGCGGTAGGAGCGCAGCCGATCCTCAACCGCCTTGTCGTGGACGAGCGTGTTGTAGATGAAGGCGCGGGTTCGCAGGCCGGGCTCGAGCGCGGCGGAGACGGCCTCGGCCGCCGTCCGCCGTGTCTCGCGGTCCGGATCCTGTAGGCGGCTGAGGGCGACGTCGAGCGGGACCTCGTCGTCGTCGAGCGACACCCGCAGCGCCGAGACCAGCTCCCCGAACAGCCTTCCCCACGCGCTCTGGGAGGTGATCGACTTCTCGGCCAGGATCTTCTCTTCCGGCTCGGTCAGCAGGTGGGGCCGGTAGCGGCGAGTACTGCGCAGGTAGTGGCGGCAGAACTCGAGGCCATCGGCTCCGAGCAGCTCCTCCGCCCGCTGATCGTCGAGCGCGGCCCATTCCAGCTCGAAGAACAGGAGCTTGGTCTCGATCTCGGTCGCCCGTTCCTGCATCTCCTGCAGGAGGGCGCCTCGGGCGGGATCGGCGGTGTCGGTGGCGAAGCGCAACGAGGCATACGAGGCCGCCCGGCCGACGAGCTCCTCGATCGTCTCGAGCTCGCGCATCGCCGTCTCGAGCCCGCGCGCGTCAAGCTCGGCGACCTTGCCCGCGTAGCGCTCGGCGAACGCGCTGGCCAGCTCGGATGAGTCGCGGAGGAACTGCTCGACTCCGGAGCGACCCTTGCCCTCGACCAAGGGGTCGAGATCCCACTCGGTCTCGAGCAGTTCCGGATCTGAGAGATGTGTGGTGGCGGCCATCAGGTAAGGATCGGTCAGTTTGGCACCGAAAATTATGAATTCGGCAGCTGTGTCCATTCTGGCAGGGGATGGGGTGCCCCAGAGATAGGCTTCCGCGATCGATCCGGTAGAGCTCCAGACGCCCCGGTCCGTGACGCAGATCGTCGCGGTCGCACTCGGTCTGTACCGGCGTTATCCCCTGCTGTTCCTGGTGCTCGCGCTTGGTGTGGTGGCCCCCTACGAGCTGATCGTCCTCGCCGTGACCGGAAGGGCGCCGTTCGGCCAGGAGACCGGCAAGGTCTCGACCGTCCTGATCCTGTCCCTGATCGACTTCGTGATCGTGGGTCCACTGATCTCGGCGCTGTATGTGCACGCGGTGCGGGGCATCGCGGCCGGGCAGCGGCCCGCCCTGGGTCAGATCGTGCTCACCGGCCTGCGGGTGCTGCCGACGGTAGCCGCGGCCGAGATCATCGCCGGGATCGCGATCGCGATCGGCTTCGTAGCGTTCATCATTCCCGGCGTGATCCTCCTGCTGCGCTGGGCGGTCGTCGCGCAGACGGCGGCGATCGACAATGAGAACTGGATCGAGGCGTTACGCCGCAGCGCCCAGCTGAGCAGGGGCAACTACATCCACATCCTGGGGTTGGTGCTCCTCACCGGGGTGGTTGCCCTGTTGCTGCGCGACGGTGGGCTGGCCGTCGTCGGGGAGCACGCCGGCGCAGTGGCGGTTGCGGTCGGGATTGCGGTTGAGACCGTCGCGCGCTCCTTCGTGGCGCTGTGCACGGCGGTGCTGTTCTTCGACCTGGTGGCGAGGCAGGGAGCCCGAACTTGAGCGCTCCGCGTACCGTACGCCTGCTGGCCGCCGGCGGAACGATCGCCATGCGCGGCGAGCGGGCGGTGCCCGCGCTCGACGCCGAGCAGCTGATTGAGCAGCTGCCTCCGCGCTTCGCCGGCATGCGGATCGAAGCCGAGAGCGTGCTGGCTCTGCCGAGCGCGCAGATCACTCCGGCGCAGGCGCTGGAGCTCGGGCGCCGCGCGGCCGCCCTGGCCGAAGAAGGGGCGGGAGTGGTCATCACCACCGGGACCGACACCATGGAGGAGCTGGCCGTGCTCTGCTGCCTGCTCTACGGGGGCAGAGCGCCGATCGTGCTCACCGGGGCCAACCGCCCCGACAGCGGCCCCGGGGCGGATGGGCCCGCCAACCTCGTCGACGCCGTGACCGTGGCCGCCTCCCGCCAGGCGGAAGGGCTCGGCGCGGTGGTGGTGTTCGGGGGTGAGATTCACGCCGCCGGCACGGTCCGCAAGGTCGACAGCACGGGGCCGGCGGCATTCGGTTCGCCCGCCACCGGGCCGCTCGGGCGGATCGTTGAGGGCAGGGTCTGGCTCCAGGCCAAGCCGATCCGGGCGCGCTCGCTGGCGGTCGCGGAGCTCGAGCACCGGGTTGAGATCGTGACCATGGCGCTCGGCGACGACGGCTGGTTGTTACGAAGCGCCGCCGAGGTCGCGGACGGTCTGGTGCTCGTGGCGCTCGGCGCCGGCCACGTGCCGGCGGCCGTCATGCGGGAGCTGCGGACGGCGCTGGCGCGGATTCCGGTGGTAATCACCTGCCGCCCCGAACGCTCGTCGATGCTGTTCGAGACCTACGGCTTCGAGGGTGCGGAGGGCGACCTGCGTGCCAGCGGCGCCGTCTGCGCTCCGTTCCTCTCGCCCCCGGCGGCGAGGATGGCGCTTATGTGCTGCCTCGGGGCCGGTCTCGACCGCGACGGCATTGCCGCGGCGCTGGCGCCGTGGGACGCCCAGCCTGACTAGGGGCAAGTCGCGGGGTCGAGCGGGCCGCGGAGCTCGAACACGGAGATCGGCTGGCCGATGGCGTGGCGCGAGTAGATCAGGACGGCGTTGGGGTCAGAGGCGGTCCATCGGGTCTCGGGTGAGGGCGATAGCACCTTGGGCCGCCAGAACACGCGTCCCGGGGTTGTGACGACGTAGCGAAAGCGGCCCGCGTCGATCGCCGTTCGCCACGCGCGGCACGAGGTGATCGGGGTGAACGAGCCGTGCGGCCCGTGGTGGGCGACGTAAAGAACCGTGTTGGATAGGTTCAGGCCGAAGAGCGGGTAGGTGAAGAAGCCGCCGTAGGTGCCGACGACCCCGATCCGCGCGTGGCGGACGGTGCGGAACATGGCCCAGACGTGAGCGAGGTAGGAGACGCCGTGGCGGTAGACATAGCGCCCGCGCAGATAGTGGCGCTGCCAGGAGTAGCCGGCGGCGGTGGCCGCCCCGAGCAGGAGCACCGCACCAGCGAGGCTTGCCATCCTCAGCAGCCGGCCCGGGGCGACGCGGGGACGCCAGGCGAGCGCGAGGACCACGGCCAGCGCCACCAGGCCCAAGCCGATCGCCGGGACGACGTGCGCTTTCGGCCACAGATTGGGCTTGGCCACGGTCGGGATCAGGACGACCACCAGCCCGACCGCCACCCCGAGCTGCCGCCAGGCGCCCGCGAACACCGGGGCCAGCGGCGTGGCCACGAGGGCCAGGGTCAGGCCCGGGGCCAGGTATCGCATGTTGAAGCCGAACCCGATCGGGTCCCCGGCGGGGCCCTGCGCGCTCTCGGGGGTGAGCAGGTAGGCGCCGATGCTGGCCAGCGCGACCAGCCCGAGCATCCGCCGCCGCCGATCGGACCCCGGCAGTAGGCAGAGGAGCGGTCCGGCGATGGCCAGCCCGATCACCGCCCACCACCAGCGACCGAGCTGAGAGGCGATTCCCGAGACGAAGTAGTGGCTCCAGAACCGGGCGTCGGTGACGTAGTGGGCGACGGAGAAGCCGGTGTGGGCTTGGAGCGCGGCGGCCGGCGTCGGAAGAAAGCCGAAGCTGACCCAGGGCAGGGGGTTGCCGGCGGAGATCAGATTCCGTACGTACCAGAAGCAGCCGGCGGCGATCAGGGGGCCTAGCCAGAGCACGGCCGTGCGGCCCCGGCTGCCGCGCGGGGCGATCGCGATCACTCCCACGGTCAGGGCGAGCACGGGGCCGACGACGGTCAGCTTGACGCCGAGCGCGAGCCCGCAGGCGACCGCCGCCAGTACGGTGACCTCCGGGCGCCAGTCGCCGTTGACCAGCAACGCCACGCCGCCCAGCAGCAGCGCCACTGCGGCGAGGTCGTTATCGGCGCTCCCGGCCTGGGAGAAGACGATCATCGGCGTGGCCAGCGCGAGCACCGCCCCGAGCATGGTCACCGGGCCGCGGCCCCACGGCCGGCCGATGCACCACGCGCTCAGCAGGGTGAGCCCGAACCACAGGAAGTTGAGGACCGGCGACAGGGTGTCCCGGGTCAGCGCCAGGATGCCCAGACCGTGCAGCAGTTCCGCGTTGGCGGGGTAGAACTGCAGCATGTATTGGATGTCGTACTGCAGAGCGGTGACGCGCCCTGTGCGGGCGAAGGTGGCGGCCCAGGGGAGGTGGTAGTACAGCGAGTCGAGGGTGTGAATCCCGACGTCGTAGGACTGGAGGGTTGGGCTTGCCCAGACGGCTGTTATTGCCGCCGCGGCCACCAGAGTTATCAGCGCCGTGGCGCTGGCAAGGCGGTCAGTGGGGCTCGCTCCCGGGATCACTCGTCGATCCCGGTCTCGAGCCCCACCGCTCGCCAGGAAGGCGACGACCCCGAGCAGCAGTGCCGCCACGACCACGGGGACAAGCCGGAAGAGCCCGACCGCTCCCAACAGCTCCAACGTGGTGATCAGCAGGGCTAAGCCGATGACGAGCTCGGTCAGGCGGGCCAGCGCGCCGGTAGCGCCGGCGAACAAGCGGCGGCGGAGGGCGACCGCGGCGAGCGCGAACGAGCCGACGATCACCAGCAGGCCGGCTACGCCGATCAGGTAACGGCCGACGGTGACGTTCATGCTCGCCACCAGAGCAGGCGCTCTGGTTCGAGGACGAGCACGGGGCCGGCGGGGGGTGTGTGGCGATATGGCTCGTAGCGCTTGGAGAGGGCGGTGAGGGCGCTGTCGGCGGCCGATGACTCGACGATCGTCACCGCGCAGATCGCCTGCACCCAGGCCAGCACCGACCAGTCGTCCTCGTAGTGATCGACGGTCAGGGCCGCTCGGGGCCGCGCGCGCAGCCAGCGGACGCGGGCCAGCCGCTCACCCGCGACCTGCTTGCGCTTGTGATCGATGGCCGAGACGAACGTCCCCTGATCCAGCGCGTAGGTGACCGGCAGCACCCTGGGCGCTCCCGCGTCGTCGACCAATCCCAAGCGCGCCACCCGCTCACGGGCCAGCAGCGTCCGGGCCCAGCGCGGTAGCTCGGCTACGCTTGCACTGCATCCCATGAGCCTCGGAAGAGTAAGCGTCGGGACGGTGGCGCTGATCTTTGCGCTCGCCGGCTGCGGAGCGGTAAAGGGGGCACAGGCCCCGCGCCTCGATCAGGTTCCGCTGGTCAGGGGCGCCAAGGTGATCGCCCAGGCCACGCAGTGCGACCGGGGCGCGAACGCGTTCTGCGCACTCGAGTTCGTGGTCGTCGATCCGCACTTCAAGACCTCGATGGATCTGGTCAACGCCGAGCACGACGTCGTGCACCGCGCGGGGTGGCCGGGGGTCGGGGCTGACACCGGCGACGAGCGCGCGGCCGAGTCTCCGGGGCACAAGCTCAGGGTCACCTACGGGACGGCCTCGGGCGATCTCGAGGGGATCGACCTGGGCTGGATCCACCGTTCGTCGAAGATCGCTCGGGCGCTGTCGCGCACGCTGTTCGACCACGCCACGGCGATGAGCGTGGAGCTGGACCCGGGCTCGTCCTAGCCGGGCGCCGGCTCCAGCCTGAGGCGCCGGTTGGACCCGACCGCGATCGCGCTCCGGCCGGTGAGCAGGTTACGCAGATCGCGTCCGACCAGCTCCCGCCGCCAGCCGGCGAGCGTGCGCACCTCGGGCTCGCGCTCCCCACGCCGTTCGGCTCCGACGATCAGTTCGAGTTCGTTGCGCGAGGCGATCAGCTCGTAGGCGAGCCCCGCCTCGAGGGCGCGGGCTCGCAGGAGTGCCTCGGCGAGCGCGATCAGCGGGGCATCGCGGGAATCCGAGCCGCCGCGCACCGGGTCACGCGGGATCGGCGGCCCCTGCTGGCCGACGGCGATCGCGTCGAGGATGTCCTGACCGCGCCGGCGGATCCCGGACGGGTGGATGCCGCGGATCTGCTCGAGGCCGCTCCGCGAGGAAGGTTGGCGCTTGGCCAGCTCCACGAGAGTCGGGTCGGCGAGGACGGTGCCGATGGGACGGTTCTCCTTGGCCGCGGTGCGCTCGCGCCACGCGGCCAGCGCGCGGGCGACCGAGCGGGCGGCGGGATCGAGCTGACCGATGCGCGGGAGCCGTTCCCACGCCGTCTCGGGATCGCGCTCATCGGTGGCCACCTCGAGCCGCCGGCACTCCTCGCGCGCCCAGTCGAGCCGGCCGGACTCGCGTAGCCGGCGCTGAAGCTCGTCGGTCAGCTCGAGCAGATGGGCGACGTCCTCGGCCGCGTAACTGAGCTGCTCGGTGGTCAGCGGGCGGGCATCCCAGCGGGTGTAGCTCGCCGTCTTGCCCACGCGCCGACCCAACACCGCGCCGAGCAGGTTGCCATAGCCGGACTGTGCGCTTGCTCCGGCGAAGCCCGCGGCGAGCTGGGTGTCGAAGATGTTGTTGAGGTCGTGACCCCACACCCGGCGCAAGATGGCCACGTCTTGGCGGCCGGCGTGGAGCACGACCTCGATCGACGGGTCGGGCATCAGCTCGGCGATGGGCTGGGGATCGACCTCGTCGAGCGCGTCGATCAGGATGATGCGGGTCCCGTCCGGGGCCTCGGGGTCGTCCACCACCACCTGGACCAGACAGAGCAGCGCGCGGTAGCGACCCTCCGACATGAACTCTGTGTCCAGGCCAACGCGGCCACGGTCGCGGGCGATCGCCGCAACTTGCGCAACCTCAGCTGACGTCGCCAGCCCCCAACGCCCCTCCATGACTGCACACCCTACCGCGGAAAGGAGTCGATTGCGCGCCAATTATTGACCAAATATGAGGTAAATCGACGCGGGCCGAGATGGGTTTGTGGGCCCGGCGCACGCGGGCCACGGCCCCGCCCCTCCGACCAGCCATTACCGACCGCCATGGTAGGATTTCATGGATGATCTTCTCCTCGAAGGCCGAATACGGGGTCCGGCTGATGGTCGAGTTGGGGCGCCAGTCGCTCGAGCACCCGACCAGCCTCAAGGCGATCGCCGACGCCGAGGGCTTGCCGCTGGCCTACCTCGAGCAGGTGGTGGCGCGGCTGCGCAAGGCGGGACTGGTGATGAGCGCCCGGGGCGCCCACGGCGGCTACTGGCTGGCCCGGCCGGCCGAGGAGATTGCGATGGACGAGGTGGTCCAGGCGCTGGAGGGAACGATCGCGCCGATGGAGTGTTTCGTGCACGACCAGACCGAACGGGTACTTTGCTCCCATCAGCCTGACGCGGGCCGCGGCTGCGCGACCAAGCTGCTGTGGACGCGCGTGCAGGGCGGGATCATCCGCTCGCTGCAGACGACGACGCTGGCGGACCTGGTCGAGTTCTCGCGCCGGAATGAGCGGGGCGCCGAAGAGACCGACCGGGGCGCCGAAGCGCCCGACCGGGGCGCCGAAGCGCCCGACCGGGGCGCCGAAGAGCTCCCCGTCCCCGTCGCTTGACCGACACAACTGAAAGCTTGGTATGGCAGACCTAGAGATTCGAAACCTTCACGTCCAGGCCGGTGAGAAGCAGATCCTCCGGGGTCTTGACCTCGCCGTGAACAAAGGCGAGATCCACGCGCTGATGGGGCCCAATGGGTCCGGCAAGTCGACCCTGGCCAACGCCATCATGGGCCACCCGAACCTCGAGGTGACCGAGGGCGAGATCCTGTTCAAGGGGCAGGACATCACCGACGCCGACCCCGACGAGCGCGCTCGCATGGGCCTGTTCATGGCCTTCCAGTACCCGGTCTCAGTGCCCGGTGTGACCGTCACCAAGTACCTGCGAACGGTGCTGAACGCCCACCGCGACGCTGCGGGCGAGGAGCCGATCGCGCTCAAGGACTTCCGTCAGACGGTCGAGGCGGCGATGAAGCTGACCAACGTGCCGCGGGAGTTCTCCACCCGCTACCTGAACGAGGGCTTCTCGGGCGGGGAGAAGAAGCGGATGGAGATCCTCCAGCTGGCCCTCCAGCGCCCCGAGATGGCGATCCTCGACGAGACCGACTCGGGCCTCGACATCGACGCGCTGCGAGTCGTGGCCAACGGCGTCAACGCCGTCGCCGGCCCCGACATGGGCGTGCTCATCATCACCCACTACCAGCGGATCCTCCACCTGGTCCAGCCCAGCCACGTGCACGTCATCTACCAGGGCCGGATCGTCAAGGAGGGTGGACCGGAGCTGGTCGACGAGCTCGAAGCCAAGGGCTACGGCTGGATCACGGAGGGCATAGAGGCGGTCGCGTGAGCACGACCGCCCCCCTGAGAGACCTCGCCGCCGAATTCCCGGTCCTGCGGCGGCAGATCGGCGGGCACCCTCTCACCTATCTCGACTCGAGCGCGACCTCGCAGACGCCGCAGCCGGTCATCGACGCGATGACCCGCTACTACACCGAGTCGCGGGCCTCGATCCATCGCGGCGTCTATCCGCTCGCGGTCGAGGCGACCGAGCTCTACGAGGGCGCGCGCCAAAAGATCGCCGACTGGCTCGGGTCGACCCCGCAGGAGACGATCTTCACCGCTAACGCCACCGCGGCGATCAACCTCGTGGCCTACACGTGGGGCCGCCAGAACGTCAACCGCGGCGATCTCGTGGTGCTGACCGAGATGGAGCACCACTCGAACATCGTCCCCTGGCAGCTGCTCTGCCAGGACCGCGAGGCCGAGCTCGCCTACGTGCCCGTGCTCGACGACGGGCAGCTCGACCTCGACGCCCTCGACGTGCTGCTGGAGCGCGGCCCGAAGCTGCTCGGCATCGTCCACGTCTCAAACGTCGTCGGCACGATCAACCCGGTGGCCGAGATCGTCCGTCGCGCCCGCGCCGCGGGAGCCGCCACCCTGATCGACGGCACCCAGGCGGTCCCGCAGCTGCCCGTCGACCTGCGCTCGATCGACTCCGACTTCTACGTGTGGACCGGTCACAAGGCCTACGGCCCGACCGGGATCGGCGTGCTGCACGGCCGCCGCGCTCTGCTCGAGGAGATGCCGCCGTTCATCGGCGGCGGGCACATGATCAGGACCGTCGCGGCCAACGAGTCCACCTGGACCGACCTGCCGTGGAAGTTTGAGGCCGGCACGTCCCAGATCGCCGAGGCGATCGGGCTCGGCGCCGCGGTCGACTGGATCCAGGGAGTCGGGATCGAGTCGATCCGGTCGCACGAGGAGGCGCTGGTGGCCGACACGCTCACCAAGATCAACGACGTCCCCGGCATAAGCGTTCACGGACCCAATACCGCCGCCGACCGCGGCGCGCTCGTCTCGTTCGCCCTCGAGGGCGCCCATCCGCACGACATCGGGGAGATCCTCGGCCGTCAAGGCGTGTGCGTGCGCGCCGGCCACCACTGCGCCCAGCCGTTGATGCGCAGGCTCGGGGTCCCGGCGACGACGCGGGCGTCGTTCGCGGTCCACAACTCGGCGGCCGACGTCGAGCGGTTTATTCAGGGCCTCGACGAAGTCCGTCGCGTCATGCAGCTCGACTGAGAACCTCGTCAAGGAAGGCCACGGCGCGGGGGTAGGCGTCCAGGCGATTCTCAAGCCGGGCGAGGCCGTGCCCCTCGTCCTCATAAATGGTCAGCTCGCAGCGGATACCGCGCGCGGTCACGATCGCCACCAGCTGTTCGGCCTCGGTAACCGGAACCCGGGGATCGTTGCGTCCATGGATCACGAATAGCGGCGCCCTGATCTGATCGGCGTGGCGCAGCGGCGAGGCGTGGGCGAGGAACTCGCGGTCGTCCTCGAGCGAACCGTATTCGCGCTCGCGGAAAGCGCGGCGGTAGGCCGAGGTGTTCTCGAGAAAGGAGATGAGGTCCGAGACGCCGACGATGTCCACACCCGCGGCCCACAGCTCGGGCTGGAAGGCCAGTCCGGCCAGCACCATGTAGCCGCCGTAGGACCCGCCCCACAGGACCGCCCGCGACTCATCGAAGCCGAGTGAAGCAAGGGCTCCGTGAACGGCCGCCAGGTCCTTGACCGAGTCAAGGCGCTTGGTCGTGTCGTCGAGCGAGGCGTAGCGCTTGCCGTACCCGGTCGAGCCGCGTACGTTCGGCACGACGACCGCGTAGCCAGAGGCGAGCAGACATTGGAGCTCGGGGTCGAACGACAGCATCGCCTGGGCCTCGGGCCCGCCGTGCACCATGACCACGACCGGGGGCCGAGCATCCCCACCCGCCGGCGGGCGGAAGACGAACAGGGGGATCTCCTCTCCGTCGAAGCTCGACACGCGGGTGGTCTCGGCGGTCGGCAGTGTGGCCGGCGATAGCTCGGTCGGGCTGTGGGTCAGCCGGCGCGTCGCGCCGGTGTCGAGCTCGTGTACGAACACGTCGCCGGCGATCCGCGGCGTCGAGAGCGTGAAGTAGAGACGGCTGCCGTCGGCCGAGAGCTGGGGTGATGCGAACCAGTGGGAGGTGACCACGCCGGGCTCGGGCAGCGGCACCTGAGCTCCCACGCCATCGTCCGCCAGCACCCGCACCGCGCTCGCGCCGCCGCGATTCTCGACGATCGCGCACGTCTCCCCGTCCTGGCTCGCGATCACGTCCGCGTCCCACCGCTCGCCCGTCCCCGCCAACCGCGTCGTGGTCGCCGCCGCCAGGTCGTGGCGGACGATCGCCGCGAAGTCGCGACCGACGTCGGAGGCGACGTAGAAGGTCGTCGGATCGATCCACGCCGGCGCGCCGATGAGCGCCGCCTCCGCAGGATGCTCGAGCACGGTGCGGGCCGCCCCGGTCTCCACGTCGACCAGCACGAGGTCGACGTCCTGCGGTCGAGCGCCGGGGCGGAGCACCGAGACGAGCCGGCCGTCGGGCGAGAAGCCCGAGGCGGGTTGACAGTAGGCGCCGCCCGCGTAGGCGCAGCGGTGCGCCCCGCTCACCAGGTCACACAGCCACAGGTCGAAGTCGACGCCGTTGCCCCGGTTCGACACGTAGGCGAGCGAGCCGCCGTCGGGAGAGAGCCCGGCGAAGTGGTGACCGAAGCGCCCGTCGGCGGTGAGCGGCTCGAGCTCCTCCAAGCCCGTGGCCGGCCCCCGAGACGCCGACTCGAGATCGAGCACGTAGAGCTGGTGGCGTTCGTTCCCCCGCTCGTCGATCGCCAGCACGGCTCGCCGGGTGCCCGGGATGTAGTGAGCGGTGCCGACCGGCTCGGGCAGCGCAGTCAGCGGAACCAGATCGCCCCCGGCGAGCTCGCAGAGCTGCCTCGTCCCCGTCAGGTCGCTGCGGATCAGCAGGCGCTCGGAGGGAGCGGCCTCGAGGTCGGCGAGCAGCGACGAGCGGGTCTCCAGGAGGGCGCGGAACGGGTCAGCCATGGCCCTTCATTGTGAGCCTCTGGGCGCCGCTACGCTTGAACTGAGATGGACGACCTCTATCGCGAGAACATCCTCGAGCACTACAAGCGCCCGCAAAACTTCGGGGAGCTGGACCACGCCGATCTCGAGGCGTACGACATGAACCCGCTGTGTGGGGACGAGCTCCGGGTCCAGCTCAAGGTCGACGACGAGGGCCGCGTGCAGGACGTCGCCTTCTCGGGCCACGGGTGCGCGATCTCCCAGGCCGCGGCCTCGATGAGCTCCGAGGAGGTCAAGGGGATGAAGGTCGATGATCTGCTCAGGCTGGACCGCAACTTCGTCCTGGACCTGCTCGGGATCGACATCTCCGCCACCCGGATCAAGTGCGCGCTGCTGTCGCTGAAGGTGCTGAAGAGCGCGAGCTTGGGGCAGGCTGTGGATTGGGAGCCGGACACTCCCGAGAGCGGTCGCGCCGCCTAGCCCCGGGCGTGGCCCGAGTCCGACGGTTGGGGCGCCACCCAAATCCAACCGCTGCGCTAGGATTTAGAGGTATGCCGCAAGTGATCGAAGTGTGCCCCGTCGGCCAGCTCGGGCCTGGTGAGATGCGGCTGGTCGAGTTCGAGGACCTCGAGATCGGCGTGTTCAACTGCGCCGGCGCCGTGTATGCGATCGAGGACCGCTGCTCGCACGACGACGGACCGCTCGTGGAGGGCGAACTTGACCAGGACAATTGCACGATCGAGTGCCCGCGGCACGGCTCGCTGTTCGACCTGAAGACCGGCCAGCCGTTGACCCTCCCGGCCTACATTGCCGTGGACACCTTCCCGGTGATCATCGAGGACGAACAGATCAAGGTGGAAATCGACTAATGGCACTTACTGAGAACGAACAGCTCGCTGCGATCAACGCCGATTACGACGAGCGCTACGGCTTTCACGACGCCGAGAACTACCTCTACAAGGCGCCCAAGGGGCTGAATCAGGAGATCGTGGAGAAGATCTCCGAGTTCAAGTCAGAGCCGCCATGGATGAGGGAATTCAGGCTCAAGGCGTTCGAGCACTTCCTCGCCCGCCCGCAGCCGACCTGGGGCTCGCCGCTGCTGGCCGAGGTCGACTACGACAACATCCGCTACTTCGTCCGCGCCTCCGAGCGAGCCGAGCGCTCCTGGGACGACGTGCCCGAGGACGTCAAGAAGACCTTCGACCGCCTTGGCATCCCCGAGGCCGAGCGGAAGTTCCTCTCCGGCGTCGGGGCTCAGTACGAGTCCGAGGTGGTCTACCACCAGGTCCGCGAGGACCTGGAGAAGCAGGGCGTGATCTTCATGGACATGGACTCGGGGCTCAGGGAGCACGAGGACATCATCAAGCAGTACTTCGCCACCGTGATCCCGCCCAACGACAACAAGCTGGCCGCGCTCAACTCGGCCGTGTGGTCGGGCGGCTCGTTCGTCTACGTGCCCGAGGGCGTCCACGTGGAGATGCCGCTCCAGGCCTATTTCCGGATCAACACCGAGTCGATGGGCCAGTTCGAGCGCACTCTGATCATCGCCGAGCCCGGCTCCTACGTGCACTACGTCGAGGGCTGTACGGCGCCGACCTATTCGAGTAGCAGCCTGCACTCGGCCGTGGTCGAGCTGATCGCCAAGCCGGGCGCCCGGATCCGCTACACCACGGTCCAGAACTGGTCCACCAACGTGTTCAACCTGGTGACCAAGCGGGCGGTGGCGTACGAGGATGCGACGGTCGAGTGGGTGGACTGCAACCTGGGCTCGCAGCTGACCATGAAGTACCCGAGCGTCTACCTGATGGGCGAGCGCGCCCACGGGGAGATCCTCTCGATCGCCTTCGCCGGCAAGGGCCAGCACCAGGACGCGGGCGGGAAGATCATCCACGCCGCCCCGAACACGACCAGCAACATCTTCGCCAAGTCGATCTCCAAGGATGGCGGGCGGGGCTCCTACCGCGGGCTGCTGGAGATCGCCAAGGGCGCCCACGGCGCCCGCTCGAAGGTGGTCTGCGACGCGCTGCTCCTCGACGAGCACTCCCGCAGCGACACCTACCCGACGATCCGGATCAGCGAGGACGACGTCAACGTCGGCCACGAGGCCACCGTCTCCAAGGTCGGCGACGATCAGCTCTTCTACCTGATGTCGCACGGGATCCCCGAGGACGAGGCCTCGAAGCTGATCGTCAACGGGTTCATCGAGCCGATCACCAAGGAGCTCCCGATGGAGTACGCCGTCGAGATGAACCGGCTGATCGAGCTGCAAATGGAGGGCTCGATTGGCTGAGGCAGCGCTCGCCGAGCTCCCGCAGTTCAAGGGCCGTCCCGGCTGGGAGTTCACCGACATCTCGGCATTGAACCTGGCGGCCTACCGGCCGGTGGCCGCGGACGACGACGCGGTCGCCGTCGGGTCGCTGTTCGACCTGCCGGCGCCCGAGCTCCCCGAGGGCGTGATCGTTAGTCGGCTGACCGACCACCCCCAGCTCGGGACGCTGGTCCCCGGGGGTGACGACGTCTTCGTCTCCCTCAATGACGCCGGCCCGAGAGCAGGCTGGCTCGTCTACGTGCCGCGGGGCGTCGTGCTCGAGACACCCATTCCGCTCCGCACCGTGCAATCCGAGTCCGGGACGCTGCTCAACCAGCGCACCCTGATCATCCTCGAAGAGGGAGCGCAGGCCGAGGTGTGGGAGCAGTACGGCTCGGCCGCCGCCGAGCTCGACGGCATCTTCAACGTCGTCACCGAGCTCGTGGTCGGCGACAACGCCCACCTGCGCTACGTGTGCGGCCAGGACCTGAGCGAGAAGAGCTGGATCTTCGGCGCCCAGCGGGCGGACGTGGGTCGCGACGCCAGCCTGGACTGGGTAGCGCTGGGGTTCGGCTCGGCCAAGGGACGCGTGCGGATGGAAACCCGTCTGAGCGGCGAGGGTGCCGATGCCCGCGTGACCGGGGCGTACGCCACCCACAGCCGCCAGCACATCGACTTCGACACCACGCAGGAGCATGCCGCGCCCAACACCACCTCGGACCTGGCCTTCCGCGGCGTCCTCCAAGGTCGCTCGACCGCGGTGTGGAAGGGCAACATCGTCGTCGACCCAGGAGCGCAGAAGACGGATGCCTTCCAGGAGTCGCGCAACCTCTTGATCTCAAAGCGCGCCCACGCCGACGCGATCCCGGGGCTCGAGATCCAGGCCAACGACGTTCGCTGCACGCACGCCGCGGCCGTCGCCCAGGTCGATCCCGAGCAGCTCTTCTACCTGCGCTCGCATGGGCTGGGCGACGACGTGGCCAAGCGGCTCGTGATCGAGGGCTTCCTGGCCGCGCTGGTGGAGCGCTTCGAGCGGGGAACGGTGCGCGAGGTGCTGGCCGACGCGCTCGAGCGCCGGCTGGCAGTGATTCTCTCGGACTAGCTACTCGCCCGTCGCGACGATCAGGACGTTGCAGCTCGCCCGATGGGAGACCGTGTTGGGAACGCTCCCGAGCACGAAGCGACGGGCGCCGTGCATGCCCTTGTTGCCGACCACGATCATCGTCGCGCCGACTTCCTCGGCCACGGCCAGCAGCGCCTCGCCGGGCTCCTTCTCGACCGCGTGGGTGGTGACCTCGACGCCGTCGGTTCGCGCCGCGGCGGCCGCCTCCCCGAGCGTCGACTCGACCTTCGAGTCGGGCATGGGCTGCCACACCTTGACCGCGCCCTCGGGCGCCTTGATGTGGGTTCCGCGCAAAGGTTCGAACGCAGTGACGACGTGCAGTTCGCCCCCGAGGGCGGTAGCCAGGCGGGCCGCTTCCGCCACCGCGCGCTTCGCGGTCTCCGAGCCGTCGGTGCCCACTACGATCGCTTCCGCCATTGTCTCTCCCTCGACTTCGGCCCTCTCCGCGCGCACCCTAGCGCAGTTACGATGCTCGTGCCAATGGCGCGCACCACGCCGCTGATCCCCCTCGGTTACGGCAAATTCGTCCGTGCCGATCGCGTTTACGCGCTCGTCCCGCTGCAGGGCTCCGACCGCGGCGACGGACGCCGCACGCTGGTCCACGTGGAGGGGATCGTCGAGCCGCTGGTGGCCTCGCGCGCGGAGGGGGCGATCGCGCGCGACGTGGCGATCGCGCTCGGGCAGCCGCCCCCTGGTGGCCGCGAAGGGGCGGGGCTGGCCGGCCAAGAGGCGCTGTTCTGAGCGCTCGCGTCCTCCTGCTGCGCGGGATCAACCTCGGTCCGAACCGGCGCATCCCGATGGCCGGCCTGCGGGAGGCGTTCGCGGATGCGGGCTTCGACCAGGTCCAGACCTACCTCCAGAGCGGCAACGTCGTGCTGGGGAGCGACGCCGAGCCCGAGGCGCTCGCCACCGACAGCGAGCGCCTGATCCGCGACGCCTTCGGGTTCGAGGTGCCGGTGATCGTCCGCACCGATAATGAGCTGGCCGAGGTGGTCGCGGCCAATCCGCTCGAGCGAGTCGCGCGTAACCCCAAGCGCTATCAGGTGAGCTTCCTCAGCTCGGAGCCCGACCCCGAGGTCGTCCGCGCGATCGGCGAGCTGAAGGCCCGCGGCGAGGAGCTCGTGGCGATCGGGCGCGAGCTCTACGCCTGGCATCCTGACGGAGTGGCTCGCTCGAAACTATGGACGGCGCTCGCCGGCAAGCGGCTCGGCGTGAGCGCGACCGCCCGCAACTGGTCCACGGTCATGGCCCTGCACGAGCGATGCACGACTACCTGATCCTCGACGTGTTCACGGACACGCCGCTGGAAGGAAATCCGGTGGCGGTGTTCACCGATGGAAGCGGTGTCAGTGACGAGACGATGCAGAGCGCGGCGCGCGAACTCAACCTGTCTGAGACGGTGTTCCTGCTGCCGGGCAACCGGGTGCGGATCTTCACCCCCACGACCGAGCTTCCCTTCGCCGGCCATCCCGTTCTCGGCACCGCCTTCGTCGTAGCCGAGCGCGACGGTGTCGATACCGTCATCCTCAGCACCGGGGCGGGCGAGGTCAAGGTCGAGCTGCACGACGGCTACGGGGAGATGGAGCAACCAATCCCGGTGCTTGAGCCGTTTGACCGCGAGGAGGAACTGCTCGCGGCTCTCGGCGTCTCGCGTTCCGAGCTACCGGTGGAGGCGTATCGCAACGGGCCCGTTCATGTGTACGTGATGCTCGAGAGCGACGAGGCAGTGGCCGCGGTGCAGCCCGACCACACGGCGCTGTCGAAACTCGGAACATTCGGCGTGAGCTGCTTCGCCGGCTCGGGCTCCAGCTTCAAGACGAGGATGTTCGGTATTGCGCTGGGCGTGGTCGAGGATCCGGCCACCGGCTCGGCGGCGGGCCCGCTGGGGCTCCATCTCGCCCGGCACGGCCGGATCGAGTTCGGCCAGCAGATCGAGCTCAGCCAGGGGACCGAGATCGAAAGGCCATCTGTGCTGTGGGTGCGGGTGGAAGGGTCGAGGGAGAAGGTCGAGCGGGTGCTCGTGGGAGGTTCGGCCGTACTGGTCGCGCGGGGGAGCTACCGCTTGGATTAGCGCTGGCGCGGTGGGATACTCGGACCGCGTTCAGATACGGAGGTGAAGTCATGGCTCACGTCCTCGTCGTCGCCCACCAGACCGCGGCGACGCAACCGCTACTCGAGGCCGTTCGCGAGCGCGCCCAGCGCCGCGAGGTGACGTTCCATCTTGTGGTGCCGCGGCAGGCGCACGGGATGCACAAGCTCGTCGATCCACAGGATGCCGGGGACGACGAGGCGCAGCACGTGCTCGACGCGGCGCTGCCGAAGCTCTCCGAAGCGGCGGGAAGCGAGGTCACCGGCGACCTCGGCGACGCCGAGCCGCTGATGGCGATCCAGGATGCGATCAACCTCGGCCACTACGACGAGCTCATCATCTCGACCCTCCCGCTCGGGGTCTCGCGATGGCTGAAGCTCGACCTGGTGAGCAAGGCCAAGGCGCTCGGGCTCCCCGTCACCCATGTGCTCGCTCCGAGCAAGGCGGAGGCGATAGCGTAGGCGCGTGAAGCTCGCCACGTTCGCCGCGCCTGGCCAGACGCAGCCGCTGGCCGGGGAGGTGCTCGACGGGCGCGTGGTGGCTTTCGTCGACGGTGCGCGCGCCGTCGACGTCCTGGGACACCGCGAGCCGCCGCGCCGCGGCGAGCAGTCCTGGTCGCTCGAGGAGGTGACGCTGCTGGCGCCCGTCCCCGAGCCGGGGACGGTCTACGCCATCGGCCTGAACTACGCCGAGCACGTGCGGGAGACGGGAGGCGAACGGCCCGAGCAGCCGCTGGTGTTCGTCAAGGTGGCCGGCTCGGTGGCGCCGCCCGGAGGGCCGATCCGCTGCCCGGAGGCGGTCCGCCGGCTCGACTACGAGGGCGAGCTGACGATCGTCATGGGCGCGAACGGCACGATCGCGGGTTACTGCATCGCCGACGACGTTACCGGGCGCGATCTCCAGCAGCGCGAGCCCCAGTGGACCCGGGCCAAGGGCGCCGACACCTTCTGCCCATTCGGCCCGTGGATCACCACCGCCGACGAGGTCCCCGATCCCGGCAGCCTGCGCCTGCGGACCTGGGTCAACGGCGAGCTGCGCCAGGACTCGAGCACCGCCGAGTCTGATCTTCGGCTGCCAGGAGCTGGTCGACTTCATCGCCCAGACCTGCACCCTGCGGCCCGGCGATCTGATCCTCACCGGCACGCCCAGCGGCGTCGGCATGGGCTTCGATCCGCCGCGCTTCCTGGCCTCCGGCGACGTGGTGCGGATCGAGATCGAGCGCCTGGGCGCGATCGAGCACGTTGTGGAGTAGTTCGGGGGCGCGCATGCGCGCCCCCGCGGATCGGCGCATGCGCCGATCCAGGCCCGGCCGCATGCGGCCGGGCCTCCCAAGGTCTTAGTGGTGGTCGATCACCCGGTCGATGAGTCCGTACTCGACGGCCTCTTCGCCCTTGAAGAAGCGGTCGCGCTCCATGTCGTCGTGGACCTGCTCGACCGACTGGCCGGTGTGATGGGCGTAGATCTCGTCGATCCGACCACGGATGTTGAGGATCTCGCGGGCGTGGATTTCGATGTCGGTCGACTGCCCCTCGAAGCCGGCTGATGGCTGGTGAATGAGGAGGCGGCTGTTGGGCAGGGCGAAGCGCTTGCCCTTCGCCCCGGCGGTCAGGAGCAGCGAGCCCATCGACATGGCGATGCCGATGCAGATCGTCTGGATCTCCGGCTTGACGAACTGCATGGTGTCGTAGATGGCCAGGCCGGAGTAGATCGAGCCGCCCGGGCAGTTGATGTAGATCGAGATGTCCTTGTCGGGGTCCTGGGACTCCAGGTGCAGGAGCTGGGCGACGACGAGGTTGGCGATCTGGTCGTCGATCGGGGTGCCGAGGAAGATGATCCGCTCGTTGAGCAGACGGCTGTAGATGTCGAACTCGCGCTCGCCGCGCGCGGTGCGCTCGATCACCATGGGGATCAGGGGCATGCCCCCAGCCTAGCTAAGGCGGCTACGGCACGATCACGGCCGATCCCTCGAAGCGCCCGGCGCGCAGGTCGGCCAGCGCTTCCTCGGCCCGGTCGAGGGGGTAGAGGCTGGTCGTTGTGCGGACCGGGACCTGCGGAGCCAGGGCCAGGAACTCGTGGCCGTCCTCGCGGGTCAGGTTGGCCACCGAGCGGATGCTGCGCTCCTCGTAGAGGTCGTCGTAGGGGAACGAGGGGATGTCGCTCATGTGGATCCCGGCGCAGACGACGGAGCCGCCGCGGGCCGAGCGCCTTGAGCGCGGCCGGCACGAGCTCGCCGGCCGAGGCGAAGATGATCGCGCGCGTCGAGCATCTCGGGCGGGCGTTCGTCGCTGCCGCCGGCCCACGTCGCGCCGAGGCTGCGGGCGAACTCCTGCGTGCGCTCGTCGCCGGGGCGGGTGAACGCGAACACCTCGCGGCCCTGATAGACCGCCACCTGGCAGATCATGTGGGCGGCCGAGCCGAAGCCGTAGAGCCCGAGCCGCGGCGCGTCGCCGGCCAGCCGCAGCGCCCGGTAACCGATCAGGCCGCCGCACAACAGCGGCGCCGCCTGCTCGTCGCTCAGCTCCGCCGGCAGCGGCAGGCAGAAGCGCTCGTCCGCGACGGTCAGCTCGGCGTACCCGCCGTCGATGTCGCGGCCGGTGAAGCGCGCGTGGAGGCACAGGTTCTCGCGCCCGCTGCGGCAGTAGCGGCATTCGCCGTCGGTCCAGCCCAGCCAGGGGACGCCGACGCGCCGGCCGTCCTCGGTCGCGGCCGACGATCTGGTGGCCGAGCACGACCGGCAGCTTGGTCGCCGGGATTTCGCGGTCGCGGAGGTGGAGGTCGGTGCGGCACACGCCGCAGGCGCTGACCTCGAGCAGCAGCTGCCCTGGCTGGGGGACGGGGTCGGGGAGCGTGGTCGGCGCGCAGCGGCTGGCCCGGCTGCTCGAGCACGACGGCGCGCATGCGGGGATGATGACCGCTTCCGGGTAGCGTTAGGGCGAGTCGATGGTTCCGCTCAACGTCCCCAACGTCCTGACCGTCGTCCGCATCCTGCTCGTCCCGGTGCTGATCGTGGCCCTGCTCGAGAAGACGGGCGGCGGGGATCTGCTGGCCGCGATCGTGTTCGCGGTCGCCTCGCTGACCGATGCGATCGACGGTTACCTGGCGCGCTCGCGCAACTGGGTGACCACGTTCGGCAAGCTGATGGACCCGATCGCGGACAAGCTGCTGATCGTCGCGGCGCTGATCGCGCTCGTCTCGCTGGACCGCCTGGCGGCGTGGGTGGCGATGGTGATCATCTGCCGTGAGTTCGCCGTCACCGCGCTGCGGGTGGCGGCGGGCGCGCAGCAGGGCGTGGTGATTTCCGCCAGCCCGCTCGGGAAGATCAAGACCGCCTTCCAGGTGGCGATGGTGCTGGTGCTGATCGCGGTCGGCGGACACCCGCTGTGGGTGTCGCTGCTCGTGTACGTGACGGTGTTCGTCACCGTGCTCTCGGGCGCCGACTACTTCTTCGGGCTGCGGCGAGGGCTTATCGCGCGAGAGCGACGCGAGCCGGCCTAGCGGCCGGTCAGGCCAGCCCGTCGAGCCAGGCCTGGCGGCTCGTGTGCTGCGGCGATGGCTCGCCGGTCTCGATCTCGCGGCGGATCTCCCCGAGCGTCCCGAAGCGCTCGGCGACCACGTTGTGCTGGTGGATCGTCTCCAGGTTGACCTGTCGCGCGGAGACGAACGCGCGATCGTCGAGGGCGGGGAAGGGCTCGACCACCCCCCGGATCATCTCCCGCACGCAGTCCTCGACGAACCGCGGGCGCCGGTGCGCCTTCTCGACCACGTGGGCCTCGTCCGAGCGCTTCATCAGCTCGTAGATCTCCGAGGACATCGACTGCTCGACGATCTCGAGCAGCGTCGCCGCGTCGATCTCGTCGTCGCACAGCTCGGTGCAGCCGATGTGCAGCGTGCCGAGGCCGCGCTGGTTGTGGGTGGCGACGGGGACGGCCTCGAGGATCCGCTCGATCTCCTCGGCGTCGAAGCCCTCGCCCTCGAGGCGCTCGCGGGCCGCGCCGGCGACCAGCTCCTGCGCGCACGGGCAGGCGGTGATGCCCTGGGCGGTGACGCCGATCAGCCGTCGCGTGCCCGAGCTCGCTGGCAGATCGCCGAGCCGTGCAGCGTGTACAGCTCCTGGGTGCTGGATCCCCGACACCGGCGCCGGCTTGTGCTCGGGGAAGCGGGCCTCGACGCTCACCTCGGCCCGGCGGGCGCCCTGGCGCTCGCGCACGCGCTGCGGCGATGTGCTCGGCCAGCGTCTCGACCTTGAACGTGGACTCGCCCAGCACGACCGTCGTTGATCGCCTCGTTGACCACCTCCTCGAAGCGCGACATGTGCGCGCCCTTCTGGGCGGGGCCGAGATCGACGACGCACTCGAAGCGGGCCGAGAACAGCTGCTCGGACCCGTTCGTGACGCATCCGGATCACCTTCTCGACGCCGGTGACGCCGACGCGGGAGAGGCCGAGCTGCGACCGCCGGCAGCTGCGCCTGGACGTCGATCGACGGGGAGATTCGGGAAGCGGCTGGAGCTCATCGGTCTGCCCTTAAGAGTAGAGACGGCGAGATCGCGCGCCCTGCGGCGAGCGCTGGACAACCGGCTGGATTGTGGTATCACTCGCGCCGTCGTAGTTTGGGAAGACTGAGAGAGGGAGTCGCCCTGGTCGGGCGACTCGAACTACGTCTGGGGAGGAGCTCAGGGGCCGTGAGCGACAAGACAATCGTGCTGCTAAGTGACGAAGCTCCGATCACGGAGCTCGACGAGCTGCGTCCGCTGATCGCCGAGGGTCAGGAACGCGGGTTCTCTGACCTTCGAGGAGATCGCCGACTGCCTCGAGGAGGTGGACGTCACCAAGGAGCAGGTCCAGGAGCTGCACGCCTACCTCGACGAGCAGGGCATCGATGTGGTCGAGGCCGACGGGCGGCCGGCCAAGTCGGAGGGCGGGAGCGTCGAGGCCAGCGCCGCGGCAGGCCGGCGAGCCGCAGCCCGACCAGCGCAAGAAGGTGGAGATCGATCTGACCGTCGAGCCGTCGCTCGATTCGCTGCGGCTGTACCTGCGCTCGATCGGCCGGGTGCACCTGCTCACCGCCGAGCAGGAGGTGCAGCTGGCGCGGCGGATCGAGCGCGGCGACATGCTGGCCAAGCAGCAGATGATCGAGGCCAACCTGCGCCTGGTCGTCTCGATCGCCAAGTGCTATCTCGGGCGCGGGCTGACCTTCCTCGATCTGATCCAGGAGGGGTCGATGGGACTGATCCGCGCGGTGGAGAAGTTCGACTACCGCCGCGGCTACAAGTTCTCGACCTACGCCACCTGGTGGATCCGCCAGGCGGTGACGCGGGCGATCGCCGACAAGGGGCGGACGATCCGGATCCCCGTGCACATGGTCGAGAAGCTCAACAAGGTCGTCCACGTCGAGCGCCAGCTCGTCCAGCAGCTCGGTCGCGAGCCCACGCCCGATGAGATCGCGGCCGAGCTCGAGACCACGGTGCGCGAGGTCCGCGACGTCCTGCGGATGGCCCAGCAGCCGATCTCGCTCGAGAAGCCGATCGGCGAGGAGGAGGACTCCGAGCTCGGCGACTTCGTCGAGGACCAGACGGCCGAGTCGCCGTTCGAGCAGGCGGCCGAGCACCTGCGGCGGGAGAACCTCCGCCGCGCGCTGGCCGCGCTGCCGGAGCGCGAGCGCGAGGTGATCGAGATGCGCTTCGGCCTGACCGGCGAGCGGCCGTACACGCTCGAGGAGGTGGGGCGCGCGTTCAACGTCACCCGCGAGCGGATCCGCCAGATCGAGAACCACACGCTGAAGAAGCTCGAGGCGCTGCCCGAGGCGCAGCGGCTGCGGGACGCGTCGTAGACGGCTGACGCGGTGGCGGCCGAGCGCTAGACTCGACCGCGCCCCGGCGGGATTCCCGAGCGGTCAAAGGGGATGGACTGTAAATCCAGTGGCTCTGCCTTCCCAGGTTCGAATCCTGGTCCCGCCATCCGCCGTTCCCAGCGCCACCTCGGGCGTCGAAACCTGCTCTATCCTCGGCCGGCGATGGCATTCGGACGAGCAGGAGCTTCAGCGAGAGGAGATCGAGCAGGCGGCGCGGGACGGCGCGGACCGGATGTCGCGGCTGCGCAAGGCGGCCGAGCGTTTCGACACCAGCCCGTCGCTGCTCGCCGCCGCGCGGCGCATGCGCAAGCGGCTCCCGGGCGACGCGCGTTTCGGCGACCCGCTGTCGACCGCGGGGCGCGAGCCCGTGCAGGTGGTGGCCCGCGGCATTTCCGCGCTCAGCCCGGAGCGCGACAGCGTCATGCAGGAGCTCGGTTTCGCCGGGCTGCAGCTGTGGCAGTCGCTCTCCGAGGCGACCGGGCGCGGCCGCGGCGAGCAGGAGCTGGCACTGCTGTTCACCGACCTGGTCGAGTTCTCGACCTGGGCGCTGCAGGCGGGTGACACGGCCACGCTCGAGCTGCTGCGCGACGTCGGGATCGCGGTCGAGAGTGCGGTGCTCGCCCACGACGGGCGGATCGTCAAGCGGCTCGGGGACGGCGTGATGGCGACCTTCCTCGATGCCCAAGCGGCGCTCGACGCCGCGCTCGAGGCCCAGGACGCGCTCGAGCAGGTCGAGGTCGACGGCTACCGGCCGCGGATGCGCGCGGGTATCCACTGGGGGCGCCCGCGCAAGCTCGGCGGCGACTACGTCGGCGTGGACGTCAACGTCGCCGCTCGGGTGGGCGATGCCGCCAAGGCGGGGAGGTGATGGTCTCGGAGCCGGCCTGGCGCGGATCGACGTCGAGGCCTGCGGTGCGGGCGGCGCAAGCGGCTGAAGGCCGAGGGGGCGCCCCGCGAGCTGCACGTCGTCCCGATCACGCGCGGCTGAGACGGACGTCGCCCGGAGCCTGGCGCGGAGTTCCTGCATGTGCACGGTTTCTTGCAGCCCGCGCGGCGGAACGTCATCTCCGGGCGTGCCTTGTTACGGTGCCCGCCCGTGTCCCGGATCGTGATGCGCGGCACTCGCGGCTGCTGGGCCAGCTCAGGTGGACTTGGGCTTCTGGCGCTCGTCGTGGCGGTGTCTGGCTCCGTCGCCAGCGCGGCGGGCACCGGCGCAGCTACAGCAGCGGATCCGCGCCGATCAGGGCACGGTGTCGGCGCTGGCCGGAGCGGTCCAGGCGGCTCAGGACGGCTGGCTCAGCTGGACGGGAGCATCTCCGCACTCGAGCAGCCAGCGGGCATCCAGGCCCAGCTCAACCGTGACCGCGCGCAGCTGCTGCTCTGCGCGCGGCCCGAGCGCCGCCGCGACGCGTCTGGCGCACCTCGAGGCGTTCGAGGCGCGGGCCGAGACCGTGCTCTCGCAGCAGCTGGTCGCGACCTACGAATCGGATCCCCCGACCTCGTCACGGTCGTCCTGGAGGCGCACGGCTTCCAGGACCTGCTCGACCAGCTCGGGTTCGAGCAGCGGGTCCGCAAGCAGGACGTCGAGGTGGTGAGCTCGGTCAAGGCGGCTCGTCGCGCCGTCGCCGCGCGAGGCGACCCGACTCGGCGCGCTCGCGGTCCGCCAGCAGAACCTGACGGCCAGGTCGCTCGAGCAGCGCGACCGCCTCGCGCAGACGCAGGCCAACCTCGTCCAGCGAGCAGATCGCCCTGTGGCGCTACCGCGGAAGAAGGCGGGTCAGCTGGCGAGTGCCCGCGGCCAGGTCGCCGCCCTGCGCAGCCGGCTCGCCCGCACTCGAGGCCGCCCAGGCTGCGCTGCCGCCCGCGCGGCCGCGCGCGCCGGCAGTCCGCGCCGAGTCGGCGCCGACTCGGCGCCGCCGCCAAGCGGGTCCGCTCGCCGCCGCGGTCGAGCGCGGCGGCTTCGTCTTCCCGCTTCCGAAGGGCGCCGCGCGCCGCCGAGCGCGTGGTCGCCGGACCAGGGCGTCGACATCGCCGCGCCCGGGAACACGCCCGAGTACGCGGTGTGCTCGGGGACGATCGTCCTGCACGGCATCGGCGGCTTCGGACCGTGGGCGCCGGTGCTCCACTGCGACAGCCCGCTCGACGGCTACAGCTACGTCTACTACGGCCACGCCGGGCCCGGAAAACCAGCTCCCGGTCGGCACCCACGTCGGCGCGGGCCAGGTGATGAGCTCGATCGGGCCCGGGATCGTCGGGATCTCCACCGGCCCGCACCTCGAGCTCGGCTTCGCCGACTCGAGCGGAGCACCGATCGGCGGCGAGCTCGGCTCAGACGATGCTCGGGTTGCTGCGCGGGGCGTATTGATCGCGGGCCCGGACGCCGGCCCGACCGCCCCCGGGTCGCCGAGACGACCGCGCCTTCGTTCAGACTGGATTAAGCAACGCCTCTGCGCCTTTGACCGCCAGGCCGGGCCGCATTAAGGTTGCGCAGCTCAAAAGAGCCCCAGGTTGGGGGCTGCGAAAGGAGGAGTATGAGGTTCCGGTTGTCACTTATGGCCTGTGGAGTGGTGCTCGCGGCACTGACGCTGGCGGCCTGCGGCTCGAGCAACAAGTCGTCCGTCGAGGCGGAGGCAGCTCCGGCTCGAACACGGTCGACATCTACTCGAGCCTGCCCATGCAGGGCGCCTCGAGCGCCCAGACGGTCCCGCTCGTCAACGGGATCAAGCTGGCCCTATCGCAGGCCGGCGGCAAGGCCGGCAAGTTCAAGGTCAACTACACCGTCCTCGATGACTCGACGGCCGCGGCCGGGCAAGTGGGATCCCGGCCAGACCGCAGCCAACGCCCGCAAGGTGGCCGCGGACCCGAAGGCCGTCTACTACATCGGCGAGTTCAACTCGGGCGCATCCGAGGTCTCGATCCCGATCCTCAACCAGGCGGGGATCCCGCAGGTCAGCCCGGCCAACACCTACGTCGGCCTGACCACCAACCTCCCGGGAGCGCCCCCGGCGAGCCTCAGAAGTACTACCCGACCGGAAAGCGGACCTACCTGCGGATCGTGCCGATCGACTCGATCCAGGCGCGCCGCCGACCTGATGGCGATGAAGCAGGCCGGCTGCACCAAGGTCGCGGTGGCCAACGACAAGGAGGCCTACGGACAGGGCCTGGCCACGCTGCTCGAGCTCGAGAAGGGCTTCTACGGCGTGACCATCGTCAGCAACACCGGGATCGACCCGACGGCGCCGAACTTCCGCTCCTACGCGGCGACGGTCAAGGGTGAGGGAGCCGACTGCTTCTTCTTCGCCGGGATCGTCTCCAACGGCGCGGTCCAGATCACCAAGGACGTCCACTCGGCACTTCCCACCGCCAAGATCTTCGGCGGCGACGGTGTCTGCACAGACTCCTACACGGCGGCCTCCAAGGGCGGCGTGCCGGCCGGCGATCGATCCGCTGATCCAGTGCACGGTGGCCACCCAGGACCTGCGCGGCCTATCCGGGCGGCAAGTCGTTCCTGGCCGCCTACAAGGCGAAGTACGGCCCGACTCCACCGGACCCGTACGCCATCTATGGCTACGAGGCGATGAAGCTGGGCCTGGACACGATCGCCAGCCTCGGATCCAACGGGAACAACAAGGCCGACGTCCTCAACGCGCTGTTCGCGACCAAGTCCCGGAGCTCGGTGCTCGGCACCTACGGGTTCGACAAGAACGGCGACACGACGCTGAAGTCCTACGGCCTGTACAAGGTGGGCTCCAACGGTGAGCCCGTCTTCTACAAGTCGCTCACGCCGACCAAGACCGTCTGACTCGCGAATCGGGGAGGGGATGGCAACGCCATCCCCTCCCCGTTCTCAGCGTGTAGGCTCGCTCTTCGGGGGCCGTCTAATGGAAGCCAGTTCGATAACGCCAAGGATCCCGGCGTCCGCGGCGCAGGCCGCTGGCCTGGCTGCGCGGCTACGTCGGCCGCTGGGGGCTGATCGCTGCTGCTGGCCGCGCTGCCGATCTTCTACCTGATCCACGACCTGACCACCGGCTACCAGGCCGGCTTCGTCCACGGTCACGCCGTCGTCCAGCACGACCTGAGCCGGATCGGGCTGAACGTGGTCCAGGGCTTGGCCAACGGAGCGATCTGGGCGTTGATCGCGATCGGCTACACGCTGGTCTACGGGATCATCGAGCTGATCAACTTCGCCCACGGCGACGTGTTCATGATCGGGTCCTTCGTCGCCGTGGGCATGTGGGGGGTGTTCGGGCTTGGTCTCTCCACCGGGACGGCGGCGATCATCGGCGGGCTGGTGCTGACGCTGATCATCTCGATGGTCGGTGACCGGCTCGCTCAACGTGCTCATCGAGCGCGTCGCCTACCGCCCGCTGCGCAACGCGCCCAAGCTGGCCCCGCTGATCACCGCCGTCGGCTTCTCGTTCATCCTCCAGAACGTCGGGTTGCTGTGGCGCGGCGGCTCGCCGCAGAGCGTCAACGACCTGGTCGGGCAGGGCAGCACCGTCTTCAACATCTCGGGCGTGCCCGATCCAGCGGGGCTACATCCTGGCCGTCGCCACGATGATCCCGCTGGTCATCGGGCTCGAGCCTCGTTCATCGCCAGCACCCGGCTGGGCCGGGCCATGCGCGCCACCGCTCAGGATCCGGAGGCGGCCCGGCTGATGGGCATCAACGTCAACCAGACGATCTCGCTGACGTTCCTGCTCGGCGGGACGCTGGCCGGCGCCGCCGGGCTTGTCTACGCGCTCTACCAGACCAACATCTGGTACTTCCAGGGCTTCAAGGCCGGGCTGATCGCGTTCACCGCCGCGGTCATGGGCGGGATCGGCAACGTCCGCGGCGCCGTCCTGGGCGGCCTGATCATCGGCGTGATCCAGTCCTTCTCGGATAACCGGCTGGCCGGGCGGGGAGTGGACCGAGGCCGTCGTCTTCGGCTATCTGATCCTGATCATGGTCCTGCGTCCGCGGGGGCTGCTCGGCGAGGAGACGCGGGAGGCCGGCTGATGGAGACGCCGGCGGCGACGGCACCTCCGGCTGGAGCGAGCTGCGGGCGCAGCTTCGCGAGTGGCGCGCCGCCGTCGATCGGCGGCCTGCCGCCGTGGTGGCGCCGGGCCGCTGGCCGCCCGTCGCTGGTCGTGCTCGCGATCGTCCTGCCGTTCGCCTTCGCCCAGGACAGCGGCGTTCATCGACGCCACGATCAAGGCGGCTCCCTGGCCGTGATGTCGCTGGGCCTGAACATCGTCGTCGGCTTCGCCGGGCTGCTCGACCTCGGCTACGTCGCCTTCTACGCCCTCGGCGCCTACTCGCTCGGCTGGTTCGGGTCGGACTTTTTCTTCAAGGCGCAACCTCCACGTGCTCGTCTCACGGCGTCGCCGCCACCGAGACCGGGATCCACCTCAACTTCATCCTGATCCTGATCGCGGCGGCGATCGTCTGCGCGATCGCCGGCACGATCATCGGGCTGCCGACGCTCCGGCTGCGTGGCGACTACATCGCGATCGTCACGCTCGCCTTCGGGGAGATCATCGGCGAGGTGGCGGTCAACGGCACCGACATCCACCTCGGCGGCGGGATGACCCTGACCGCGGGCAACCTCGGGATCAGCGCCGTCGACTCGCCGTACTTCCCGGGCATCGGCCACTTCGACCTGCTCCAGCTCAGACCCTGGTACTGGCTGATCCTGGCGATCCTGTTCCTCGTCCTGTTCGTCAACGTGCGCCTGCGCGACTCGCGGCTCGGGCGAGCCTGGATCGCGCTGCGCGAGGACGAGGTGGCGGCGGTCTCGATGGGCATTCCGCTGGTCAAGACCAAGCTCCAGGCCTACGCGATCGGGGCCGCGTTCGGCGGCATGTCGGGCGCCTTCATCGGCACCTACTTCACGACCGTCGAACGCCGGGCAGTTCGCCTTCGGGTTCTCGGTGCTGATCCTCTCGATGGTGATCATCGGCGGGATCGGTTCGATCTGGGGCGCGCATGGTCGGCGGGCTGCTGCTCGGCTACATCAACTACTGGCTGCTCCCGGACGTGCTCAACAACGCTCCGAGCAAGATCGGGCTGAACTTCCAGCTCACCTCGGTCCAGTTCGGGATCTACGGCTTCCTGCTCGTGATCGTGATGATCCTGAGGCCGCAGGGGCTGATCCCCGAGCGCCGGCGCAAGCTCGAGATGACCGCGGCCATCGGCGCGCATCCGCCGACGCCGAGCTGGCCGAACCACGGCATCGACCGGGGTAGGATCATGAAGGGGACGAGCGTGACTCTCCGAGGCCTGCCATGAGCGCGACCACGTCCGCGAGCAGGCCGACGGCCCTCCCCGGGCTCGACCCGGCCGGCGGTCATGCGGGCCGAGCACCTGGTCAAGGAGTTCGGCGGGCTGGTGGCGGTCGACGACGTTTCGATCGACATCCCGACCCGGTCGATCGTCTCGATGATCGGGCCGAACGGAGCCGGCAAGACCACCGTGTTCAACATGCTCACCGGCCTCTACAAGCCGACGTCGGGCCGGATCCTCCTGGACGAGCGGGACGTAACCCGGCGGCGGCCTGACCAGATCACGAGCGTGGGGGTGGCGCGGACGTTTCAGAACATCCGCCTGTTCGGCGCCATGACCGCGGTCGAGAACGTGATCGTGGGCCGCCACGCGCGCATGCGCGCCGGCGTGTTCGGCTCGATCTTGCGCGCGCCGTGGGTGCGCAGGGAGGAGCGCGCGGTGACCGAGCGGGCCCGCGAGCTGCTGGGTTACGTGGGCCTGCGAGAGAGCGTCTTCGACCAGCTGGCGGCCCAGCTCTCCTACGGCGATCAGCGCCGGGTCGAGGTGGCACGGGCCCTGGCGTCGGATCCCAAGCTGCTGCTCCTGGATGAGCCGACCGCCGGGCATGAACCCCCAGGAGTCGGCCGCGCTGACCCGCTTCATGCGCAAGCTGCGCGACGAGCTCGACCTGACGATCCTCTTGATCGAGCACGACATGAAGGTGGTGATGGACGTCTCCGAGCGCGTCACGGTGCTCGACCACGGGACCAAGATCGCCGAGGGACCGCCCGAGGAGGTGCGCAACGAACCCCGCGTCATCGAGGCCTACCTGGGAACGCAGCGCACGTGAGCCCGCTGCTCGAGGTCTCCGACATCCACACCTACTACGGGGCGATCGAGGCGCTCAAGGGCGTCTCGCTGGCGGTGGAGCCCGGGGAGGTGGTGACGCTGATCGGTTCAAACGGCGCCGGCAAGTCGACGACGCTTGCGCTCGATCTCGGGGCTCACGCCCGGCCAGCGCGGGCAGGGTGACGTTCGACGGGGAGGACATCACCGGCGTTCCAGCCCACGAGGTCGTCGGGCGCGGAGTGGCGCTGGCTCCGGAGGGGCGCCACTGCTTTCCGCGCATGACCGTGCGCGAGAACCTCGAGCTCGGCGCGTACCTCCGCCGCGACGGGCTGAGGACGAGGACTTCGAGCGGGTATTCGAGTTGTTCCCGCGGCTCAAGGAGCGTGAGAAGCAGAAGGCGGGCACGATGTCAGGCGGCGAGCAGCAGATGCTGGCCATCGGGCGAGCGCTGATGGCCCGGCCCAAGCTGCTGATGCTCGACGAGCCGTCGATGGGCATCGCGCCCATCCTGGTCCAGCGGATCTACGAGAAGATCGGCGAGATCAACCGGTCCGGCGTGGCCATCCTGCTCGTCGAGCAGAACGCCAACTACGCGCTCGAGGCGGCGCGAACGGGGCTACGTGCTCGAGACAGGGCGGGTCGTGCTGACCGGCGAGTCGGCGAAGCTGCGTGAAGACCCCGAGGTCCAGAGGGCGTACTGGGGACATGATGACGCGAAATGATCCTTCTCGCCACGATCGGCGCCAAGGCGCTCTACCTCCTCTTCCTGTGGCTCATCTCCGCCGCCGCGGCGGCGTGGCTGTCCGACCGCAAGGGCTACGGCGAGCGGGTCGGCCTGACCTTCGGCCTGATCCTTTCGGTCATCGGACTGGTCATCGTCGCTCCTGCTCCCGGGACGCCCCGGCTCCAAGTGGCGCCAGGAGGGCTGGCTTCCCCGCCGCCGGGCGCCCCGCCCCCAGCCTGCCGGGGAGGCCGGGTCATCAGCCGGCGAGGGCGCTGATCGCGTCGCCGATTAGCTTCGCGCGATCAGGCAGATGACGGTCATGATGGTCGCGTCCTCGCGCGCCAACCCATGAGAGCATGCCGCGGGTGCGCGTCATCAACCTCCTCAGCTGCGAGCCGGACGACTTACTCGAGCGGGGCGCGTTAGCTTCGCCGCCTTCGAGCTGACCGAGCGCCTCGGCGCGAAAGTGATCGGCGCCGCCGTGTACGAGATCGGCGCCGGGCAGAAGTGCTGGCCCTACCACTACCACCACGGAGTCGAGGAGTGGCTTTACGTCGTCTCCGGCGCGCCGCGCCTGCGTGACCCGAGCGGTGAACGCGCGCTCGACCCGGGAGAGCTGGTGGCGTTCGCGTACGGCCCGGAGGGCGCGCACGCCGTTCAGGGCCCGGGCAGGGTGGTGATCTTCTCGGCCGGCGCTCGCGGCTGGGGGGAGGCGTTTGTGACCGTCTATCCCGACTCCGACAAGATCGGTGCGGCCCCCGGGGTGATGTTCCGTCGCGCCGATGCGATCGAAACCCGGCTGGGGGATGCGGGCGACAGGCCGGCGGCGCCGGGCGATCTCCCGGGGGCGGGACCGCGGGGCCGGACGTGGACGGCGAAGCGGCATGAGCTCGCGCCCGGCGAGGCGACGGCTCCCTACCGCTACGAATGGTGTCGGGAACAATGGGCGCTGGTGGTCAGCGGGGCGCCGACGCTCCGCCACGCCGACGGCGAAAGCGGGCTGGGAGCGGGCGATATCTGCTGCTTCCCGGAGGGTCCGACGGGCGCCCGCCAGCTGGTCAACAACGGCCAGGAACCCAGCCAGCTGATCGTCTTCTCGAGTCCGGCCGGTCGGCCGATGAGCGCCTTCTACCCGGACGAGGACGCGGTTCTGGTCTCCATCTCCGACGACGAGGGGTACATGTTCCGGCGGGGCGACGGTGTCGAGGACTACTGGGACGGAGAGTAGGATCGAGCTGTGTGCAGGGGTCGCGCGCCAGACTGGCTCGACGATGCATTCCCTCTCGGAGGGCCGTATCGCTGAACTGACCTCGACCGTCGATGGCTCGAGCCGGCCGGCCGCGCTGGTGGTTGAGCATCTGAGTAAGCGCTTCGGCGAGCGTGTCGCGTTCGACGACGTTTCGTTCGAGGTCGGCTACGGCGAGGTGTTTGGCTTTCTGGGGCCAAACGGGGCGGGGAAGACCACCACGGTGAGGACGCTCGGCACGTTGATCGCGCCGAGTTCGGGGTCGGCGATCGTCGCCGGGATCCCGTTGAGCGCGGCGAACGGGCCTGCGATCCGCGCGCGCATCTCGATCATGCCCGAGTCGCCGGGTCTGTACCTCCGGCTGACGGTGTCGGAGAACCTGCGCTGCTTCGCCGGGCTCTACGAGCTGGACGACATTTCCGGGCGGATCGAACGGGCGCTGCGCGCGGTCAACCTGCTCGACCGTGCGAACGATCCGTGCGGGTCATTGTCAAAGGGCCTGCGCCAGCGGGTCGCCCTCGCCCGGGCGCTGCTCAACGATCCCGCGGTCCTGTTCCTGGACGAGCCCACCTCCGGGCTTGATCCTGTCGCCGCTCACGACGTGCACGAGTTGATCGTCTCGCTTCGCGAGCGTGGGGTGACGATCTTCCTCACCACCCACAGGCTGGAGGAGGCCGAGCGGCTGTGCCACCGAGTGGCGATCCTGAACACCACGCTCCGGCTCGTCGGCCGCCCCGACGAGCTGCGCGCGCGACTGTTCAACCAGGCCTTGGAGGTCCGAGTCCGCGGCTCGCTCGGCGATCCCGGTTTCGTGTTCCGCGGGCTGCCGGGGGTCGACGGGTGGGAGGTTTCTGCACCCGGCGGCTACGAACTGGCGGTGTCGGACCCGGAGATGGCCGCTCCCGCGGTCGCGCGTGCGCTGGTCGGCGCCGGCGCCGACATCCTCTCCCTCACCGAGTCCCGCCACTCGCTCGAGGACATCTACCTGCAGCTGATCGACGAGGACGTGGAGGCCGCGCGGCGATGAGCTTCAGTTGGACGCGCGTGCGGGCGATCCTCGTCAAAGAACTCAGCGACTACCGCCGCAACCGCTTCGTGATGGTCTTCACGATGACGATCCTGCCGCTGATCTTCATCGCAGCCCCGACGGTTCAGCTGCTGACCGCGCCGGCGGCCGCGTCCAGCACCAAGATCGATACCCGGATCGGCGTCTCGCTGCTGTACATGCTCCTGATCCCGGCGATCGTTCCCTCTACGGTGTCGGCCTACTCGGTGGTCGGGGAGCGCGAGCAGGGAACGCTCGAGCCGATCCTGATCACCCCGATCAGCCCCGAGGAGTTCCTCATCGGCAAAGCGCTCGCGGTGGTCGTCCCAACGCTGGTGGTCGCCTACGCGATGTTCGGGGTCTTTCTCGCCGTGGCGGCCGCTGTTCGCCCATCCGGGCATCGAGTCGGCGATTTTCGCGGGCTCGCACATTCCGGTTCAGGTGATCTTCACCCCGTTGCTCGCCGGCTGGTCGATCTGGGTCGGGATCGCGATCTCCGCCCGCTCTTCCGACGTCCGCGTCGCCCAGCAGCTCAGCGTGTTCGCCAGCCTGCCACCGGTGGCGATCGTCGCGCTGATGGGGTTCAACGTAATCAAGCCGTCGATCGGTCTCGCGATCGGCCTCGCGGCCGCTCCTGCTGGCGCTCGATGCCCTCGGCTGGCGAGCGGTGGCGGCGATGTTCGACCGCGAGCGGCTGATCGCCAGCGTGCGAAGTTGACGCGGATCCCGGCGAAGAAAGGAGAGCATCAGTGTCAGCAGCGCTCACGCTGAAGCGGGAAGGGACGATCGCGGAGCTCCGGCGCGCGCCGTTCGAGATCACCCTGGATGGCGCGACCGGCGGCTCGATCGAACGCCACGGAACGTTCGAGACGCCGATCGAGCCAGGACACCACATGCTCCAAGTCCGGACCGGCCGCTATTCGAGTCGGGCCGCAGTCGTTCGACGTCGCCGACGGCGACGCCGTCAACTTCCGCTGCTACGGAGGCAGGATCTGGCCGATCTATGCCCTCTCGTTCGTCGTGCCGAGCCTCGCGCTCTTCCTCAAGCGCGAATAACCCTGGCCCCGGTGATCTTCCGTCGCAAACGGCCCGTGGCCTGCGTTCTACCATCACCGTGGGCTGACGAGGAGACACACAGATCGATGATTGTTGGCGGCAGCACGTGGCTGTGGCGGCGCGGCCAGTTGCTCGCTGCGGTGCTCTTGACTGCGGTTGTCGCGGTGGCGGCGGTGGCGCCTGCAGCGCGTGCGGACGGCGACCCAGGGAGCGACGTGTTGGTCTACCAGGATCTCTTCGCCGGATCGGACGCTGGTCTGTCGGTGCAGCAGCAGGTTCAGCTCGGCGCCCTGTTGAAGGCGGCGGCGCGCGCCGGATTTCCGGTGCGGGTGGCGATCATCGCCACCCCGTCCGACCTCGGAGCGGTGACTGCCCTGTGGCACAACCCCCGCGGCTACGCACAGTTCCTCGGGGTCGAGCTGTCGCTTGCCTACCGCCAGCGGCTGCTCGTCGTGATGCCGAACGGGTTCGGGTTCAACTGGCCGGGACATTCGAACGAGGCGGCGTATAGCGAGCTGGCGAAGATCCCGATCGGGCGCGGCGGAAGTGGTCTGTTCACGGCGACGGAGGCCGCGGTCAGGAAGCTGGGCTCCTCCAGCGGCGTCAAACTTCCGGCCGTCGCTCGGGTGTCCGGGGCGTCGGCTAAGTCGAATGGCGCCGGCAACGCCACGGCCGAGGCGTCGTCGCGCAGGCGCGCCACGGAGAACACGCTGGGCATCATCGCTCTGGTTCTGATCGCGCTTGTGGTCCTGGCGTTCGGCGTCCGCCGAGCGCTCGGCCAGCGAAGCCTTCCGCGTCCCCGTTTCCCCGGCCGGCCGGGCGTGCGATTGCCCTCGCGCGGCCGCGGATTGGCGATTCCGGGTGGCGCGTTGCTGCTCATCGCGGTGGTCGTCGTCACCGTGATCGTGGTCCGCCCGAATCCGGCGGCTCAATCCCAGGCCGAGGCGCTCGCCACCAACCCATACCTGGATCCGGGCACGCCGCTGTCCGGCGGGGCACCCGACTTCAGCCTCTCAGACCAGTTCGGCCGACCGGTCTCGCTCCACTCCTTCCGAGGGAAGGTCGTGCTGCTGGCTTTCAACGACTCGGAGTGCACGACGATGTGCCCGCTCACCACTACGGCGATGCTCGACGCCAAGGCGATGCTCGGCAGGGCCGGCTCCCGGGTTGAGCTGCTGGGGATCGACGCCAATCCCGCGGCGACCTCGCTCGAGGATGTGTGGTCCTACTCGGAGCTGCACGGGATGCTGCACGCCTGGCACTTCCTCACTGGTTCGCTGCCCCAGCTCAAGCAGGTCTGGAAGCAATACGGGGTCGAGGCGGCCGTCGAGCGGGGGCAGATCACCCACACTCCGGCGTTGTTCGTGATCGATCCGGCGGGACGTAAGGCGGACGTCTACATCACCCAGATGTCCTATTCGGCGACCGGCCAGCTCGGCCAGTTGCTCGCGCAGGAGGCATCGAAGCTCCTTCCTGGTCATCCGCCGGTGCACTCGGATCTGTCCTATGCCCGTGTGCCTCCAACCACTCCAAGCCAGCAGGCCGTCCTGCCGCGGGCCGGGGGCGGAAGCGTCCAGCTCGGCCCCGGCAAGGCGGCCCGTCTGTTCCTGTTCTTCGCCACGTGGATCGGGAGACCAGCGGGCTCGCGGGTCAGCTTGACGCGCTCAACCGCTACCAGAGGATCGCCGGCCGGTCAGGACTTCCCCGCTTGACGGCCGTAGACGAGGCCAGCGTCGAGCCATCCCCGGCAACTCTCACCAGCTTCCTGCGCCGCCTCCCCGAGCCGCTCTCTTATCCGGTCGCGATCGACCGCAGCGGCAGAGTCGGCGATGGCTACGAGGCACTCGGCCTGCCTTGGTTCGTGCTCACTTCCGCGACCGGGCAGCTCCTCTACTACCAGGAGGTCTCAACCGCCGGTTGGCCAAGCACCCGCGTCCTCGTCCACGATGTCCGCGCGGCGCTTGCTCGTGCCCCCAACGCCGCCACCACGGCAGCGGCGGTCAAGCGCGAGCTCGCCGGGTCCCCACCACGACTGACCGCATTGCATCAGCAAGCGGACCAACTGCTCGGTGCAGAGCCCGCGCTCGCCTCGCGGCTTCGCGAGCTGCGCGGCTACCCCGTCGTCATCAACGCATGGGCGTCCTGGTGTGGGCCATGCCGGTCCGAGTTCGGGCTGTTCGCCTCCGCTTCGGCCCGGTATGGCCGGCAAGTCGCATTTCTCGGCGCCGACACCAACGATTCATCCGGTGACGCCCGCGCCTTCCTCACGCAGCATCACGTCAGCTATCCCAGCTACCAGACGACCACGTCCAACCTTTCCTCCCTGGCCGTGATCGAAGGACTCCCCACGACCATCTACATCAACCGCTCGGGCAAGGTCGTTTATGTCCACACCGGCCAATACGACGCCCTAGGGACTCTCGACCAAGACATCGGCACCTATGCGCTCGGAGGGTGAGGAGCTGACCGGGCTCCGGGCGAGGTGTCTAGACCCGCGCCGCTCCCACGGCTTTCAGAGCCCTCTGTCGGACTCGAACCGACGACCCCTTCCTTACCATGGAAGTGCTCTACCAGCTGAGCTAAGAGGGCGGTGGCGGGAGGGTAGCGGTTCGGCAGGGGCATCTCACGGTGTTGAGCTGCTCATGAGCAAACCCAAGAGCAGGAACGTTCCGAGCAGGCCCCAGAGTGCTCCGCCGATCAGCATGATCGAGGTGGCCGCGCGCGAGGTGCGCGGGAGGCGGCGGAACAGGCGGTCGGCATCGTCGCCACGGCTTGACCAGACGACGATGGGAATGAGGACCGCGATCAGCAGCCAGTAGACAACGCCCGACGAGGATGCGATGCCGGGCGCGAGCTTCCAGGTGTAAGACGTCGGCACGTTCGGCGCCCGCGAGGCACCGGGGTTGAGCAAAGTGGCGTAGTACGTGCCACCGCTCTGCGCCAGGCGGAGGTTGCTCTCCGCGGCGTACTCCTCGTGGGCATTACCGAAGCACGGTTGGAGGACGTCGTCGGCGCAGATGCGGTCGACCGTGGTCGCATTGGTCAGGATCGGCAGCCAGAACCACGAACGGGCTTTGAGCATGGCCGTGGGTGCGTTCTCGCCGGACCACACGTAGTCCTCGCGGTAGAGCACGAACGGCATCACCGGAAGCGAGCCGCCGGCGCGGACCACGTGAACCGACGTGGCGTCAACCTGGTGGGCCCCGGCGGGCGGCGCGGCCTGCGGCGTGGCGACGATGCCGAACGGCTGCGCGACGGTCAGCGCCAGCAGGATGGCCAGACCTATCGACCAGCGCGCCGAGCGCCGCGAGCGCGAGAAGGGCGCCGCGCACAGCCAAGCGATGCTCGCAGGAACGAGGAAGAACTCGAGTAGACCAAGTACGTGCGCGAACGTCATTCGCCGCACCGGTTGACGCCGAACCAACACAGGAACGCGACGATGGCTGCCCCAATCGTGACGGCGCTCACGAGGACAATCGCAGCGACGGCAGCCTCCCGGCTCTTCCCCAGCGCGCGCGTCTGGGTCCAGGCCGAAATGGCCGGGACAGCCACGAACGGCAACACGGTGAATGGCAGCCAACCGGGCAGCCCGCACGCGGGATCGGCCCAGGACTTGGGACTCAGCTCTAGCCACCAGTAAAAGGCGAAGCCAGAGAGCAACGGAAGGGCCGCGGTGATGGTGCCCCACGACCACCGTGCCGGGGCCGGGAGAGCAGGGGAGGCAGTCCGGCCGGCGCCATCCGAAGCGCCCGTCGTCTCGGGCGGGCGGCTGGCCAAAGCCAGCGCCGCGATCCCGGTCGCGAGCACGACGAGCGCGAAGAGGGTCGGGTAGCGCACGACGAGGCTCCAGGCCGCGAAGGCCACGCCGAAGAAGCCTGCGAACGTCCAGCCCACTCCCGGCTTACGGTGCGCAAACGAACGCAAGGCGATGCCGGCCGAGAGGACGCCGGCGGCGGCGACGGCGAGCAGGACAGCTCCTTCCCACACGTTCAGGTCGAGCCCCCAGCGGAGCTTCGACGGTCCGCCCGTCCCCCAGATCAGCGTGGCGCCGAAGAGCCAGCACACGACGATCACCCCGATTACGACCACGGCCAGCGGGCGGGGTGAGCGCCGGGGCAACACAAGGGCAAACAGGCCGGCGAGGACGAGAGCCACCGCGAGGCGGGTGGGCGCCTGATACAGCGCCGCCGGAATCAGCAAACCAGTCACGTTGATCATCCTTGTCTTATTGACCGCCGGTTGATAAGGCCAGACTAGAGCACCGGCTGGCACTTGTCAACCGTCGGTCAACAAGGGCGGTATGATCGTTCCCGTGAGCGGACCGGCCTATACGCGACTGAAGGTCGACGAACGGCGTCGGCAAATCGTCGAAGCGGGCGGCGAGCTGTTTGCCGAGCACGCCTTCGATGAGATCTCGATGCAGCAGATCGCTCGGGCCGCCGGCGTCTCGAAGCCGCTGCTGTACCACTACTTCCCGTCCAAGATCGACCTGTTCAAAGCCGCCGTGGCCGAAAAGGCGGCCGAGCTCGAGGCGGTGATTCAGCCGTCTGGCCCCGGCGAACCGGTGGAGCAGCTCGGCCAGATTCTCGATGCCTACCTCGACTGGATCGAACGCAACGCCCGCGTGTGGGCAAAGCTCATGCAGAGTGCGAATTCGCTGCCTGAGGCGGGAGAGATCGTCGAGTCATTCCGCGCCGGCACGATGGAAAAAGCCATGAAGGGCCTCACCGGTAGACGCAAGCCGCGTCCCGCGTTGCGAGTCGCGCTAAACGGCTGGCTCGGCTACATAGACGCGGCGATCCTCGACTGGATCGGCAGCAAAGATGTTTCCCGCGAGCAGCTCCGCGAGCTTCTCGTCTCGGCGTTCGTCGCCGCGCTGATGGCCGCGCAGCAGGTCGACCCGAAGATTCGCTTTGGCTGAGGTCCACCGGGTCCGGGGGACCTAAGTGAACGTCACCGATCAGCCCGGCGAGCGGCGGTAGCGCTCCTCCTCCTCGACGGTGCGTTCGGCGGTGGGCAGCGCCTCGAGGCGGGCGTCGGAGATCGGCTCACCGCTGTCGACCGAGAGGCCGTAGGTGCCGGCGGCTAGCCGTTCTTCGGCCCGCTCGATCGCGGCCAGCTCGGTGCGGAGGTCCTCGCGGCGGCGCTCGTCGAGCTCGTCCTGGTAGAGATCCTCGGAACCCTCGTCGCCGGGCTCGACCCGTTCATCGCCCTCGAGCGGCCCCTCCTCCTCCAGGCCAGCCAGCTCCTCCTCGACACGGGCGCGCTCGCGGGCCAGCAGTTCTCGGGCGTGGTCGGTGTCCATCGCTCGCCCAACCCTACGCGTTCTGGCCTCCGCGCGCAGCGCTTCGGCCCCAACTCCCCAGCCCGCCCTCGAAGCTACGCCGCCGTAGCCGAACATATCTGCCGGCCCCCGAAAAAGCCTGCAAATTGCGGGCCCTAGATGACCACCGGGCGGGTCGTCCAGACGGCTAGACCGAGTTTGACTCCTGTCCGGTTCGGGAAGGCGAACACGGCTGGCTGACCACAAGGAGGCTGTAATGGACGACCGGGCACCTGACCGCAACGAGCTGTCAATGGATGAGGTCGAGGCGGAGGATGCCGTCTCGCTCCCGAACAAGGAAGTGCTCTCTTTGCTCGATGTCAACGCCAACGTCGACCTCGGGCTTGATCTTGCTGCCCCGGTGGACCTGGCTGCGGCTGCCAACCTGAACGTGGCCGCACCGATTGAGGCGGCCGCCACGGCCAATGTGCTCAGCCCAGGCTCGGAGGCGGTTGGCGAGGCCCAGCAGCAGGGGAGCCTCGAGCAGACGCTGAGCGGCAGCGCCAACGCGGATGCTCCGCAGCACGCGGGCATCGATCAGACGACTGGCAGTGGAACTGCGGCAGGGACTCCCGGCCAGGCACCCGCGCCCGAGCCCGTTGGTCCGGCGCAGGGCGCGACCGATTCTGCCGGCCCGATCGAAACCCCTGGTTCGGGTGGCGACATTTACCACGGAGCGCCCTCGGGTACCGATAGCGGAACCGGCTCTGGTTCTGGTCCCGTTACCGACCCGATTGAGCACGGCAGCGGTTCGGGCCCGGTCACTGACCCCACCGGGCCGGGCAGCGGTTCGGGCCCGGTCACGGACCCGATCGAGCAGGGCAGCGGTGCCGGCGCCGGCGCCGGGGGCGCCGCAGGCGATGTCGGCAGCGCCGCCGGTGCTGCGGCTGGTGCCGCGGGCAGTGCGGCCGACGGCGCCGCAGGTGCCGCGGGCAGTGCGGCCAGCGGGGCCGCGGGCGAGGTCGGGAACGCCGCCCAGGGCACGACTGGCAGCGTCGAGTCGATGCTCAATGGCGGCAGCCTGCTCGACGCCAACATCAACATCGATGCCAATGCCAACCTGACGGCGCCAGTCGACGGCGCGGTCGCGGCCAACGCCAACGTGGCGGCTCCGATCGACGCCGCGGTCGGTGCCAACGTCGGTTCCCCGGATGCCGTCTCAGAGGCAGTGGCGCCTCAGAACGTGGACATCTCGCAGAACATGGACAACGTGACGGCCGACGCCACCGCTACTCAGGACGCGAACGTCGACCAGGGCTCGAGTTCATGACCGACGATCGTGCTTTGGGGTTCAGCCGCCATACGCGCGGTTGAGCCCTGAGCGCGTGAACGGACGGCGCCCGTGACGGCCACCGCCGAGCCACCCCGCGCCACGACACTGGCGCCTGCTTCACACCCTCCTCTCGACCGAGGGGAGGGTGTCGAGCTGCTGGGGGCAGTCCACGGTTGCGGCTACCGGGACGGGGCGTCCTTGGTGCGGCGGGCCGACGGGCAGATGGTCCAGCTTGGGCCGCTGATGTATGCCCTGCTCGAGGCGGTCGACGGTCAGCGGGACGCCTCGGAGGTTGCCGACGCGATGAGCGAGGCGCTGGGACGCCGGGTGAGCCAGGAGCACGTGGTCCGCTTGGCCGACAAGCTCGCCGCCCAAGGGCTGCTGGCTGGGACCGAAGCCAAGGCGCCGCCGCGCCGCAATCCGCTGTTGGCATTGCGCTGGAAGGTGCTGGTGACGAACCCCACTTTGACCGGGCGGCTGACGGCACCGTTCACGGGCCTCTTCCGTGGCTGGCTGATGTGGCCGATCTTGGTCTGCTTCGTCGTCGTGTTCTGGTTTGTCCTCATCCACAAGGGCGTCGCCGGGGCCACCGCACAGGCGTTCCACAGCCCGGGGCTGCTGCTGCTCGTGTTCGCGCTCGCCGTCATCTCCGCCGGTATCCACGAGTTGGGGCATGCCGCCGCGGCCCGCTACGGCGGTGCGACCCCAGGCGGGATGGGCATGGGTCTCTACCTGGTCTGGCCGGCGTTCTACACCGATGTGACCGATGCCTACCGGCTTCCGCGCCGAGCTCGGCTGCGGGTGGACCTGGCGGGTTTGTACTTCAACGCCGCGGTCGCCGTGATCACGATGGCGGTCTGGTTGGTGATCAGAGCCGACGCGCTGCTGCTCCTGGTCGCGCTCCAGGTCTTGCAGATGATCAAGCAGCTCTCACCGATCATCCGGGCCGACGGCTACCACATCCTCTCCGACGCGACCGGCGTACCCGACCTGTACTCCCACATGGGCCCGACCCTCCGGCGTCTGATCCCGGGTCGCCAGCATGAGCCCTCCGCGCTGACCGGGCGGGCGCGACTGATCGTCACCGTGTGGGTGCTCGTCGTGGTGCCGGTACTGCTCAGCCTGATGCTGGGCGCGATCATCTTGCTGCCGCGACTGGTCACGACGGCCTGGGAGAGCGGTCGACACATCATCATGTCGATCCCGCATCAGGCCAGTCACGGCCAGGTCATCGATTTGATTGCCTCACTGGTCAGCCTGCTGGCGCTGATCCTGCCCGTGGCCGGCAGCGTCCTGATCAGCCAGAAGATCGTGCGGACGACGGGCACAAGGGCGCTGAGTTGGAGTCGCGGCCGGCCCGCTCGTCGGGGGCTGGTCGTGCTCGCAGCCGCAGCGGCCCTGGCCGGGATCGCCTGGGCGTGGTGGCCGTCAGGCCAGTATCAGCCGGTTCGCGCGGACCAGAACGGAACCATCGGCGGCCTGGTGCAATTGGTCTCGAATCCCGTCCCCATGGCCCGCCCCACCGCCCAGCCCGCCCCGGTCCAGCTCTCGCCCGGGACGCACCTTGCCGTCTCGATGATCCCGGTTGGCGGCGCCAACAAGCAGCATCCGGCCCTGTTCGTGATCAGCCAGGGCAAGGGCAAGCCGGCGGTGGGCATCCTGTCCACCTCGACGCCCAATCCCGGCGATGCCAGCGGCGGGACCGTCACGCCGGGCGGCCGGGTTCTAAGCCCAGGAACCGGGACGAGTGGGAGTTCCCAGTCGCCGTCACCCGTCCAGTCGACGGCCTTCCCGTTCACGCTTCCCTCCAAGCCGCCCCCGGGCTCGACTCAAGCCGTGGCTGTCGGCACCAAGCAGCATCGAGTTACCTACGACGTCGCCTACTCGCTGGTCACGGTGACGGGCGGGGCGCCGGTGAACGAGAGCAACAGCGCCTTCGCCTACGGCTACGACTGCAAGGGTTGCACGACGGTGGCGGTCTCCTTCCAGGTGATCCTGGTCATTGGCCAAAGCAACATCATCGCTCCGATCAACGCCGCGGGCACGCTCAATTACGACTGCCCGGCCTGCACCACCACCGCGGTCGCCGATCAGATGGTGGTGACGCTGAGCTCCGCGCCCTCAAAGGCGTTGGTACAAGAGCTCGACAAGGCGCTCAGCCAGCTCGGTGAGCTGTCCGCGTTGGGCGCGAGCGGCAACCCGGCCGCGGTGACGGCCCAGGTGACCGCCGTGCAGCAGGAGATCCAGTCCGAGCTCAGTGCGAGTGGGCTGTTGACGAACCCACCGTCGACCGGCACGTCCTCTTCGACCGGCACGGGCGCGGGCAGCTCGTCCTCGGGGGGTTCGAGCAGCGGCTCGGGGAGCTCCGGATCCAGTGGATCCTCCTCGGGATCCAGCACCGGCTCCTCGGGCACCAGCTCGATCTCGACCACGACGACTTCCCCGACGACGACGTCCACGACTCCAACCACGACCACGACTCCGACGACGACCACGACTCCGACGACGACCACGACGGGCTCGAGCTCGAGCTCCGCCGGCACCATCACCACAACATCGCCCTAGGAGCTGACCGCGACCGCCTCCGAGCGGCTCACCGGCGGGAGCCTGAGCGCGAGCGGCAACCCCATGAGCGCGACCAGCGCCATCGCGCTGAAGGCCAGCAGCGGGTGATGGACGAGGGCTTGGACGATGACGGCGACGAGCAGGCCGCCGAGGTTTCCCGCTAGCCACACCATTGCCCCTGCCGTCCCGGCGAGTGATCCCGCGAGCCGCTCGCTGGCCGTGAGCACGATCGGCAGCGCCGACAACAGGACGGCGCCAACCACCACCAGGGCCACGGTGCGGGCACCGAGCGAGGTGGTGAGCCCGCAGAGAAGGCAACCGGCGAGCGTGAGTGAGACGGCGACGACCATGAAGGAGCGCTCGGCTCGCCGCTCCGAGACGCGCGGTGCCAGCACCGCACAGCCGGCGACACCGGCAAGGACCATGCCGAACAGCACCACTCCGGCAATCGTTTCCGAGACCCCGGCCGGATGCATCAGGGTCTGAAGCCAGGTCGCGATGGCAACGAAGATGCCGAAACCGAGGAAGACGAGCGAGCACAGGGTGCGCAGTTCGGGCACGTGCCACAGGGTCCGCAGCGCGTTGCCGGCAATCGCGGCGCGCTCAAGCGAGGGGATGCTGGGCCGCCGCAGCGCGGCGATCAGCGCCAGTGAGCAGAGGACGGCGAGTCCAGCCTCGACCGCGAGCAGGCGCTCGAGGTGGCCATGGCTCCCGAGCAACGGTCCCAGCAGCAGCGCCACCAGCATCCCGACGAAGTTGCCCGCGGATCCCGCGGCGATGCCGTTGGCGCGGTCGGGTGGGGGCAGGTACTCCCCCGCCAGCTTGCTGACCGCGCTCAGGATCACCGGCTGGGCGATCGCGATCAACGCCTGGCCCGCCATCGCCCAGGCGAAGGAAGGGCCGCCCAGACGGACCACGGCGCCGACCGCCAGCAGTGCGGCGGCGCCACCGAGGGCGGGGCGAAACCAGCGGTCGAGCAGCGCTCCGGCCGGGATCGCCAGGACCACGTAGAGGAGGGGGAAGATCTCCGCCAGCCACCCGACCGCGCCGACCGAGACTCCGTAGCGACGGGCGGTGGCGGTGGTGATCGCGGCGTAGGTCAGCCACAGCATCTGCGTCGCCGCCGCCACCAAGGCATAGGCGACGATCACCGACCAGCGGGCACGATTGGGCACGGTGAGCGCCGAGAGCGCCACGACCGGCAACCGGTCGCTCAGCCGGTGTGGCCGGCCGACTCGTCGGCCGGGACTGAGGTGCGCGCCTGGGGAGCCCGGTCCCGCAGCAGGTTCTTGAAGGCGGAGTGCACCACCGCGAGGCGCAGCCGCCGGGGGCCGCCCATCAGATTGAAAGCAAGGCGTAGGTGAGGCTTGTCGACCACCATCACCGGCCGCGAAGAGCCGGCGGCCCGGACGATTGCGCCGGCCACGCGGTCGGGCTTCATGGCCTTCTCGTAGGTCTCACCACCGGTCGGTCCCCACGCGTGCTCCTCGGCCAGCTGGTCGGTGCGGACGTCGCCCGGGCAGACCGCGCAGACGCGGACCCCGGTCCCGGCAAGCTCGTGGTGGAGGACCTCGGCCAAGCCGACGAGCGCCCACTTGCTCGTGCAGTAGGAGGCGTAGGTGGGACCGCCGATCAGGCCGAACTCAGAGGAGACGAGCACGATGCTCCCGCGGCCGCGGCTGCGCATGCCGGGAAGCACCCGCTGGCTCAGCCACAGGCCGGCGCCCGCGTGGAGGCGATAGCTGCGCTCGAAATCCTCCACCGTCACGTCCTCGACGAAGTCGCGTCGCAGGACCCCAGCGCAGCTGACGAGCACATCGATCGGGCCAAGCGCGGCCTCCACCTCCTCGACGGCGCGTCGGCACTCATCGGGGTCAGTGAGATCGGCAGCCACCACATGGGTCCGGCTGGGAATCGTCGCGGCTGCGCGCTCCAGTCGCTCGCGGTCGCCGGCGACCAGCCCGACGGCCGCTCCCAGGGCGGCGAATTGCTGGGCGGTGACGAGGCCGATGCCCCGCGAAGCGCCGGTCACCAGCACCGTCTGTCCGGAGTAAGAGGTCATGTCAGCGATCAACCATAGGAGGGAGGGGGAACGGGCGCGGACTCGGCGGAGGCTATCTGGGCCAGGAGCGCAGAAGGGCTGGTGCCGCCCAGTACGCGCAGCCTCGGCAGCCGGTAGCGGTTGCTGTGGGGCGCCGCCCACCCCGGCACGACTGTGGTCGAGCCGATGAATCCGGCCGCGCGCACGGCGTTCACCACGGTCGCGTTGTAGTGACCGGACGGATAACAGAACCAGTTCACTGGCACGTGGTAGCGACGATGGAGGATCTGGCGAGCCGTGGCCACTTGATAGTGGAGCTCGGAGCGATCGAGGGTGATCAGGTCGGCGTGGCTGATCCCCTGGGTGTCGAGCTCCCAGCCCGACGAGATCAGACCCTTGACCTGGGCAACAGTAAGCCCCCCCTGGGTCGGCGGGAGGCCGGTGAGCTGAATGTTCTCGACCCCCACCCAACCCAGCTGTCTGAGCACGGGCAGAGCTTTGGTGTACTGCGACTCGTAGCCGTTGTCGAAGCTCACCACGATCGGCTTGCCCGGGCCCAGGGGCACGCCTCGGGTCCAGTTCGCCTCCAGCTGGTCAAGCGTCACCGTGTGCCAGCCGGCCGCCTTCAGCGCCCGCATCTGGGCGGCGAATTCCGCCGCCGGCACGTACAGCCCCGGATACGGCGCACCCGTGGGCGGCGGGTTGATCACGTGGTACATGAGGATCGGCACCCTGGCCGTTCCTGGAACCCCAGTGCCGCGGGGTTGCTTGGCTTGACGCGCCCGGCCGCCCCGGCGCGCGTGCGGGAGCTGGCCGCTCGTGGTGGGGTTCGAGCCGCCGCTCGAGGCGACCGCGATCCCGGCGGCGAGGAGCACGATCACCATCAGCGCGCCGAGGCCGGCGAGGCGCCGGCGGCGGGCGCGCAGCTGGCGTTGGCGAACTCGCTCCAGGCGACGGGACTCTGGTTCCGGAAAGCTCATCGAAGGGCACCTGAGGTGGGCACGACCGGACGGTTGCCTCAGTTTGGCCGCCTAGGCGCCGGGTAGCACTGGATCAGCAACCCGACAGGGGGCATGAGGAGAGGCTGATGCTACTGGCACTCGCAGTGGTTCTACTGGTGCTCGCGGTGCTCGGCGGGATTGTCATCCACCCGCTGCTGTTCCTGCTGGCACTCATCGCTCTGGCCCTGTTCTTCGGCGGCCATCGCCGCACTGTTCCCTAGGAAGGAAGATCGCAATGTCCGCAACGAGGCGCTCTGGCGCTACTACGAACGCCGCCGGCGACGATGTCGCCGCTCGCGACGCGCGTCCCGCGGGCCGTGGGCGGACGGCCGCTGCCCGCGGTGCGTGGGCTGTCGGCTCCGTGTTCCTGGCCATCTCTCGGCTGATCCGGCTGTTGGTCGGCATCGTCTTCGTGATCATCGTCGCGGCGATCCTGTTGCGCGTGTTCAACGCCAACCCGACGAACACAATCGTCAAGGACGTCCACGACTTGGCCAAGACGCTTGTGGGGCCGTTCAACAACCTGTTCCACATCAAGAATCCGAAGGCATCGATCGCGGTTAACTGGGGCATCGCGGCGCTGGTCTGGCTGGTCGTGGGCAACTTGATTGCCAGCTTGATCGCGCGGTTGGCTCCGCGCGGCGCGGCGCCCGGCGAACCGGTCGTCTAAGCGATGAGCGACGATCGTCCGGGCTTCGGCTCGGACGATCGGCGCGTTCCGGGGATGCTCGCGCTCAGCTGAGCGCGGCTTCCGCGCGCAGCTCCTCGTCGATCGAGATCAGCCGCCGCTCGAGCTCACCGTGCGGGCCGAGGTGGTAGCTGCCGGTCCTGACCAGCGGGGGAGAATAGGCGTGGATCGTGACCGCCGGACCTTCGCCGGCGTGCAGCACGCGGTGGATCGCCACCGGTGCAACAGCGAAGCTCTCGCCCGCCTCGATTGATCGGGCCTGCGGCGGGGAGCCGAGGCGGAGTCGCTCCTCGCGCACCTGTCCCGAGATCACGGCGATCCCGGCCCCCGACACGTCGTGATCGTGAAAGCCGGTGTCCTGGTCCTCGCTCCAGCAGATGATCCAGGCGTTGACCTCCTCGTCCTCCCAGATCAGTTCGTAGACCCGGGCGTCATCATCGTGGCGAACGAGGTGCTGCCAGCGCTCGGGCGCGGCGGCCAGCTCGGACGCGAACCGTTCCAGGGCATCGAGGGTCAGGCTCATGCCCGGATACACTAACAAGTAAGTCAATAGATTTAGTTATAAAAGCCGCAACGGGGGCCGGTGTTGCGACGGCCCGCCATACAATCCAGCGTCCCATGAATCGCTCGCTGCTCGGCTCGCCTGCTCGCTTCGAGGGGGGCCTGCACGAGGTGGCAGAGGGGGTGCTGGCCTGGCTTCAACCCAACGGCGATTGGGGCGAGTCGAACGCGGCCGTGGTGGTGGGCGAGGGGGAGGCGCTGCTCGTCGACACCCTGTGGACGCCTGCGCTGACGCGCCGCATGCTTGACGAGGTCAGGCAGCGGGTCCCGGTGCCGATCCGGATGGTGGTCAACACCCACTCCGACGGCGATCACACGTGGGGCAATCAGCTCCTGGCGGAGGCGGAGATCGTGGCCACACGGCGGGCGGCGGGGATCGTCCGGGAAGAGGGACCGGCGCCGCTTCGCAGGCTGCGCACGGTGGCCCCGCTGGTCGGACGGTTGCCCCGGGTCGGGTCGTTCGGCGCCTACATGGCCTGGATGCTCGGGCCCTACGAGTTCGGCGAGGTCGAGGTCCACGCCCCAGCGCGCGAGTTCGAGGACAAGCTCGAGCTGGAGGTCGGCGGACGCAGGGTCCGCCTGTACGAAGTCGGCCCGGCCCACACGCCGGGCGACCTGATCGTGCACGTGCCCGATGCCCGGACGGTGATCGCCGGTGACGTGATGTTCGCCGGCGTGCATCCGGTCATGTGGGCGGGGCCGACCTCGAACTGGATCGCCGCTCTCGACCGGATCGTGGCCCTCGACCCGCAGCTGGTGCTCCCCGGTCACGGGCCGGCTGGCGACACCGCGCCGGTTCGGGTGCTGCGTGACTACCTCGGCTGGCTCGAGGATGCCGCGCTGGCCCGCCTGGGCGCAGGTGCCAGCCCGCAGGCGATCGCGCTCGAGTTGGCCCAGAGCCAGGAGTTCGGGGCCGCTCCCTGGGGGCAGTGGCTGGGGCCGGAGCGGATGGTAATCACGGTGGCGACCGTCGAGCGGCATCGTCGGGGCTCGTCGGAAGCCGTCAGCGCGCGGGAGCGGGCGCAGCTGTTCGGCCAGGTCGCCGCGGTCGCGCACGAGCTCCGAGGCCGGCCGGAGCAGTGATCCTCAGGGACTGAGGAAGAGCCGCGGCAGCTTGTACCGAGGCGGCGTCGCGGGCAGCGATCGCCAGCCGGCCGGCGGGGTTGGCCGGGCTGCGGTGTGGATGCGAGCCCGGGTCCGGGCGGCGGCCGCCTTCGAACCGGCGACGGTGAGCTGGATCCGCTGGTAGTTGAAGCCGTAGGCGCCCGAGCAGTTGAGGCCGGCGGCGCAGCCGTCGAAGTTCGCTGCCCACACCATCCACAGAGTGCGGCCGTGGTCGCTGATCCACTTGGTCGGGATGGCCGGGTCATAGCCGTTGGAGGGCCCGAAGTAATTGCCCCGGGCCACGAACGTGAATGGTCCCCAGGGGTAGGGCGAGTCGAGGATCACCAGCTCAGAGCCGTTCTTCCAAACCGCCGGCGGCGTGGGGGCAAACGAGTAGGTGAAGGTCAAAAGGTAGCGGTGAATCCCGGGATCCCACGACATCCGGGGATAGGTGATGTGGCCGGGCCAGTTGACGATTGGCTGTGCCGCGCTCGCCGATCCTGACCACTGAGGCCATGGGCTCGGTGTCGCCCTCCAGCCGGCGGCCCACTGCCAGCGGGCGGGATCGGTCATGTCGGCGATATCGGGGCGGCTGCGGCTGAGGAGCAGGGTGCTGGCGTTGAACTCGCGCTCGGTGGAGATCGCGTAGACGTAACCGTCCGGAGGAGTGTTGTCACGGCCGCGCTGAACCCAATTGAGGTTCCCGGTGGGCGCCGGGAATGGCTTTGCCGGGAAGGTCCAGGTGGCGCCGTGGTTGGTCGAGTAGGCGATCCCGGCCAGGCCGTTGAACGGCCCGTTGGCGCCCCAGTTCCAGTTATTGACCTGGGTGGCGTAGAAGACGTGGTTCACGGCGGTGAAACCGGTCGAGTAGAAGTTGCCCAGCGGGCCTGACCACAGGTTGCCGTTCTGGTGGATCTGCGACCAGGTCGCGGGGGGAGGCGAATTCCCGACCCGGCGGAAGCGCAGGTTTCGCAGCGGTGCCCCGGTGATTCGCGCCAGCGAGTTGCGCCACAGCTCCCCGTGCTTGGGGGAGTCGGTGCCGCCGTCGTCCATCACCGTGTAGAGGTTGTCGTCGTCGGCCCACGAGGTGGCGAGGATGTCGCCCCACTGATTGCGCGGGGGACCGTGCCGCAGGCTGGCCCAGTGCGCGGCGGCGATCGCCGGGCTGCTGGGGAACGGCGTGTTATTGGCGTTGGTGAGGGCGGCGCTGAGCGACGGCGAGGCACAGCAGGCAGTCGCCGTCACCAGAATCGTCAAGGCGCCGCGCAGCAATCGCTTGAGATTCAACTCGGAGGACGTTAACCCTTCGCCCGCGGCGAAGTCTCGCTTGCTCTGAGGAGCGCTGAGCTGCACGTGGCCTCACAGCGCGATGTCCCGCAACTCCTGGCGGGCGATCGTCCGCTTGTGGATTTCGTCCGGGCCGTCGGCCAGGCGCAGGGTTCGGAGGTGGGCGTACATCCAGGCCAGGGGGAAATCGTCGGAGACACCGGCACCCCCGTGCACCTGGATCGCGCGATCAAGCACGCGGAGCGCGACATTCGGCGCCGCCACCTTGATCGCCGCGATCTCCGTGCGAGCGTGCTTGTTGCCCACGGTGTCCATCAGCCAGGCGGTCTTCAGGGTCAGGAGCCGGGCCATCTCGATCTCGATGCGCGAATCGGCAATCCAGTCCTGGACGCTGGAGCGCTCGCTCACGGGCTGGCCGAAGGTGACCCTCGAGGCGGCGCGGGCGCACATCAACTCGAGCGCCCGCTCGGCCGCGCCGATCGCCCGCATGCAGTGATGGATCCGACCGGGTCCGAGGCGGGCCTGCGAGATGAGGAAGCCGTCGCCCTCGTTGGCGATCAGGTTAGTGGCCGGTACGCGGGCATCCTCGAACGCGATCTCGGCGTGTCCTTCCTGGTCGACGTACCCGAACACAGGCAGGTTGCGGATGATCGTCACGCCGGGGGCGTCGGGGGGCACGAGCACCATCGACTGCTGGCGGTAGGGCGGTCCGTCAGGGTCGGTCTTGCCCATCACGATCATGATCCGGCACCGCTCCCGCATCGCCCCGGAGGCCCACCACTTGCGGCCGTTGAGGACATACTCGTCTCCGCTGCGCTCGATTCGCAGCTCGACGTTGGTGGCATCTGAGCTGGCCACGCCGGGCTCGGTCATGACGAAGGCCGAGCGAATGTCCCCCTCGAGCAGCGGCGCCAACCAGCGATCCTGCTGCTCGGGCGTGCCGAACAGGGTGAGGACCTCCATATTGCCGGTGTCAGGGGCGGCGCAATTGCACGCCTCGGGCGCGATGTGGCTGCGCCCCATGATTTCCGCCAGCGGCGCGTAGTCCAGGTTCGACAGTCCGGGGACGTCTTCGTGCTGGTGGGGGAGGAACAGGTTCCAGAGCCCGAGCTCTCGGGCGCGCGACTTGAGCTCCTCCATCACGGGCGGGTGGAAGTGAGGCTGGCCGGAGGCGACGAGCTGCTCGTGGTAGACCGGCTCGGCCGGGTACACGTGCTCGTCCATGAAGGCGAGCAGGCCCTCCCGCAGTGCCCGGCAGCGATCGCTGAACTCGAAGTCCATCAGGTCATCTCCTGGTCGATCCCGACATGAATGGCGGATTCAACTAGGGTGAGCGCGCAGATGGAACTCGAAGGCCGCCATGTCGTGGTCACCGGCGCCGCCAGCGGGATCGGCCGCGCCATGGCTCGGCGGTTCGCCGCCGAGGGCGCCGAGGCCGTAGTGGTGGCCGATCTCGACGAGCGCTCCGCCCGCGCCGTGGCCGAAGAGATCGGCGGGCTGGCCATACGCACCGACGTCAGTCGCGAGGCTGACATCCAGGCGCTGGTGTCCCAGGCCGAAGGCGAGCATGGCCCGATCGACCTGTTCTGCTCGAACGCGGGGATCCCCGGTCCAGCCGGCGGTCCGGAGGCGCCCGATGGCGAGTGGCAGCGAACCTGGGAGGTCAACCTGATGTCGCACGTGTGGGCGGCCCGGACGCTGCTCCCGGGGATGGTGGAGCGCGGCGAGGGCTACCTGCTGAGCACGGCCTCGGCGGCCGGGCTGCTCACCCAGATCTCCGCGGCGGCCTACTCAGTTACCAAGCATGCCGCGGTGGCGCTGGCGGAATGGCTGGCCATCACCTACGGCGACGCCGGCATCAAGGTCTCTTGCCTGTGCCCGCAGGGAGTGCGCACGCCGATGCTCGACACGGCGCTCGAGGATCCGATCGGCGCCGCTCCGCTGTTGGCCGAGCAGGTGATCGAGCCCGAAGATGTCGCCGCAGCGGTGGTGCAGGGGATCCGCAACGAGCAGTTCCTGATTCTCCCGCACCCCAAGGTGGCCGACCACCTGGCGCTGAAGGGGGCTCAGCCCGAGCGGTGGCTGCGGGGGATGCGACGGCTGCTGCGCGAAGCCCGCGAGGCGAGCCAGACCAGCGACGGCTAGGCGGCTGGCGCCTAGCCGCTGCGCCCGATCGGCGCAGCCAGCACCTCGTCGGGGATCCCGAACGCGTCGACATAGTCGGCGGCCTGCTGGCGGACCTCGTTGCAGAGCCGATTCACTTCCCGTGTGACTGCCTTGCAGCGCGGTCCGGAGAGCCGGCCGTGCTCTTGGAGAAAGCCCTTGTCCGTCTCGATGTTGTCCAGCGCGTAGAGATCGCACAGCAACGACAGCGCGCCCTTCAGCGACTCGTCCTGGCAGCGCTCGATCGCGCCGATGAACGACTCCAGGACGACCGTGTCGATGTGGGCCCGGGCGGCGTTGACGGCGTGGTTCTGGACGGCGCGGAAGACCTCGAAGGGATCGAAGCCTTCCTCGAGGCCGCGCCGGAAGCGCTGAGCGACGGAGGCGGTGATGTGACCCTCGCGCCAGCGGAAGAGATCGAGCTGATGCTCTCGCTCCAGCAGGTCGGGTTGATCGTCACCGGTGGGAATGGCGTCCCCGATGACCTGGATGATCTTGCGCGCGAACAGGCGCTCGACCACAGTCTCCACCGCCTGGCCGGCCACGAAGGTCACCATCTCGGCCGGATTCAGATCGCCGAACTGGTCCTTGTAGTCGGTCAGGAGGCCCTTGGCGGCGAGCATCATCAGGACCGTGTTGTCGCCCTCGAAGGTGGTGAAGATGTCTGTGTCGGCCTTCAGGGCAGCGAAGCGGTTGACCGCCATGTAGCCGGCGCCGCCGCAGCACTCGCGGCAGGTCTGGATCGTGTGCGTGGCGTGCCAGCTCGCCGTCGCCTTCATCCCGGCGGCCAGCGACTCGAGCTCCCGGCGATCACGCTCGGAGGGATCCTCGGCGCTCATCACTTTGTGGAAGTCCTCACGCAGCTTGTCCTGGGCGAAGTGCAACGCGTAGGTCCGGGCGAGCAGCGGCATCAAGCGGCGTTGATGGGTGCGGTAGTCGAGGATCGGGACCTCGTCCCCGTCCGGCGGACCGAACTGCCGGCGTCGCAGCCCGTAGCGCACCGCGATCGTCAGCGCGTTCTGCGCCGCACTGATCGACGCTCCCGAGATGCATACCCGCCCCTGGACCAGCGCCCCGAGCATGGTGAAGAAGCGCTTGTTCGCGTTGTCGATCGGGCTGGTGTAGCGGCCGTCCTCGGTGACCTCGGCGTAGCGGTTGAGCATCGCTTCCCGCGGGACCCTGACCGAATCGAACCAGATGCTGCCGTTGTCGACCCCGTTCAGTCCCATCTTCTCGCCGCCGTCCTCGATCCGGACGCCCGGACACAGCTGACCCTCCTCGTCGCGCAGCGGGACGACGAACACGTGCACTCCGTGGTGCTCGCCGTCCACCTCGAGTTGCGCGAACACGGCGGCGATCCGCCCGTGACACGCCGCGTTGCCGATGTACTCCTTGCGCGCCTCGTCGTCGGGCGTATTGATCACAAACTCCTGGCGCTCGGGGTCATAGCTGGCGGTTGTCTTCAGCTGCTGGACGTCCGAGCCGTGCCCGGCCTCGGTCATCGCGAAGCATCCCGTCAGCTCGAGTGCGGCGGTGGGCTTCAGGTAACGCTGATGGTGTCGCTTCGTCCCCAGCTGCTGGACCGCGCCGCCCCACAGCCCGAACTGCACGCCGAACTTGACCAGCAGGGAAAGATCTCCATGCCCCAACGTCTCGAATGCGGCTACGTTCGCCCCGGGGTCGCCCTCTCCCCCGTACTGCGAGGGAAAGCCCGGAGCGGTCAAGCCCTCCCCGGCCAGGGTTTTGGCCCATTCGAGCACCCGCTCCCGATACTCGTCCGTGGGCATGGCGATCGGAGGCGCGAATTCCGGCCGCGACATGACCTCGCGGAGCTGGGCCCGCAGGTCTTCGTAGTGCCCGTCGAGCAAGCGCTGCAGGGCCTGGGGATCAAAGCTCGTTACCTCCTGCGCGCCGCTCGCCACGCTCAAAGCATATGGGCGATACCCCCTCAGGACCCCCGGCCGAGCTGTCTCACGGCGTAAGGAGGTGGCGAACGCGCCGCATCAGGTGGCCGAGATGGCCCGGCCGGGTTGCCCCCAGCCCGGTCGCCCCCAGCAGGATCACGAACAGTCCGGCGAGAATCGCCAGTCCCGCCAGCAGGACGGGCCAACGGCGCTGGAGGATGTCCCGGCTCGTGAGCAGCATCTGGTTTGCCCGGTCGCCGGCGAGCCATAGCGTGAGCGCGATGCCCACGAGCGGAAGCACGAAGCACAGGTTGAACAGCACGAGCAGGAAGAGCTGGCGGGTCGGCCCGAATCCCGAGCCGACGATCGCGGCGATGGCGGCGAAGTAGGGAAATGCGGTGGGGAGCTCGACCGCCGTGATCGTGGCCCCGAGGATCGCGCTCGACCGGCCCTCGGCCCGCAGCTCGGGCGGCTCACGGTGCGATAGCCGGTCGCGGTGGACCAACAGCAGCCCGGCGCACACGAGCAGCGCTGCGCCGGCCAAGATCTCGAGGATGTAGCGGACCTCATGGCTGGGGTGCGGCAGGAGCGAGAGCAGGAGCTGGCCAGGGCCCAGGGCGATGAGGATCCCTCCGGCCAGGTAGACGACGAACACCCCGACCGTGAACTCGGTGACCCGCGTGCGTGCCTGATCGGTGGTGGCCAGATAGAGGGCCGGGGCGATCGTGGTCGGATTGAGGGAGTCCGCGAGGCCGATCGTGATGACGACGCCGATCAGTCGGAGCATGCGAGCAATCCTTCCCGATGGCCGTGGGCAGCGCACATTGTGGCGTGCGGCGACAGCGGGCAGATGGGCGGTTACGCCCGCGCTGAGAGCTGGGCGTAGAGAGCTTCGAACTCGTCAACCATCCGTTCGAAGTCGTAGCGCTGGGCGGAGCGCCGGGCCGCCTCGCTCATCCGTGCGCGCAATTCTGGATCCGCGGCCAGCGCACCTAGGCGCTCGGCGATGGCAGTGCCAGACCGCGCCGTGAACCACCCATTGACCCCGTCCTCGACGAGCTCCTCGGTGCCGTTCATCTCAGGGACGATGAGGGGCAAGCCGGCGGCCGCACCCTCGAGTGGCGCGGCCTGAAACGCCTCATAGTGCGACGGGGCCACGAGGGCGTCGGCGGCCAGGTAATACGGGACCGGATCCCCAACCTGGCCCAGGAAGCGCACCCGGTCCTCGACGCCTTCGGCTGCCGCCAGTCGGGTGAACTGGGCGCGATCGCCATTGCCGAGCACGACCAGCACCCAACCCTCCGCGCCGGCCAGGGCCTCGACCGCGTGGCGCAGCCCCTTTCTGTGCCAGTCCCCGCCGACAAACAGCGCGATCAGGGCGGCCTGATCAATCCCCAGCTCGTTGCGGATGCCCGGGCGATCGGGCACGCGGTCAAAGCGCTCCAGGTCGATCCCGATCGGGATCGTTCCGATCAGCTGGCGGGCCTGCGGGTAGCAGCCCGCGGTCTCCCTGGCCAAACCTTGCGAGACGCACACCACGCGCCCCACCTTCCCGGCTCGGTAGCTCCAGCGCTCACACAGCCCCGAGATTCGCGAGGCCAGCCAGGAGTTGAGCTGGTAGGCCTTGGTCGGGCGGCTGGCCCGGGGAATGCCGGTGGTTCGGTAGGCCCGCTCGCAGAAGTGGGCATGGATCACGCCCACGCGATTGGCCACCATCGCGTTGTTGGTCTGCACGACCCCGTCGCGGTACCTGGCCACGGCGATCGTCCCGAGGACGAGATCCGAGAGCAGGGCGAGACTGACAGGCCGCGACGGCGAGCGCAGGCGCACGAAGCGGAGTTTCGGGTCGGGACGGAGGGTGCAGCTGCGGGCGATCACGGTCAGCCTCCATCCTCGGCTGAGCAGACGCGATCCGATTTCAAACGCCTGCCGCTCCATCCCGCCGGCGGCCGAGACATCGGAGGCGACGAGGGTGAGCGAACGCTCTGTGGCTCGTTCGGCGCGGTCGGTGCCCTTCACGCCGGGGAGATTAGATGCGCACCGCGCTTGAACAGCTTTCGCCCCCTAGGCGAAGTGGAGCTCTTCTCCCTCGTCGTCAGACACAGGACGCTCGCAGGTCGGGCACCACCAGCTCGCCTCCATCGGGGTTCCGCAAGCGACGTGGCGGGGCGCCGCCCCCTCGCCCTCGAGCTCGCGCGCGCCCCAGCCCGATAGCAGCCGGAGCACGCCGGCCAGCTCCCGGCCCGCGGCGCTGAGCTCGTAAACGAACCGCGGCGGGCGCTCGGAATAGGGCCGGGCGATGATGAGGGCGTTGCGCTCGAGCTGGCGGAGCCGCTGCGTGAGCACGTTGGGGGCGATGCCCTGCACCTCCTCCTGGAGTTCGCCGAAGCGGCGTGGACCGTCGAGTAGCGCCGCGACGAGCAGCAGCGTCCAGCGGTCGCCGACGGCAGCCAGGGCGTCGGCGAGAGCGGAGTAGGGGGCGGCGCCGGCGCTCATCGCGGGTTCAGATCGTATTGCCGCCATCGGGTGATATGGTAGCTACTTGCATTTAGCAAGTAACTATTGACGGTGGTGAGCCGCGGCACGCGAACTGATCTTGGTGAGACCAGCCCCCGCGAACACCACCCAGAGGAGAAGAGATGGCTTTGCTTCAAGAAGTACAAGACTCGATCCAGGAGGCCGCGGAGCGGACGGGACCGGCGGTGGTCGGGCTCGGCCGGGGCTGGGGCGTTGGCTCGGGAGTAGTGATCGCGCCCGGCCGGGTGCTGACCAACGCCCATAACCTCCGCCATGACGAGAGCACGGTCACGTTCTACGACCGCCGCCAGGCCAGTGGGCGGGTGATCGGCTCGGACTCTGATCTCGACGTCGCCGTGATCGAGGTCGATACGGGCGAGATCGAGCCTGTGCGTTGGCCGGATGCGGATGACGACGCCGGAGGGCCCGCGATCGGGCTGCCGGTACTAGCCCTGGGCAATCCCGGCGGTCGCGGCCTGCGGGTGACAGCGGGGTTCGTGTCCTCGACCTCACGCAGCTTCCGCGGTCCGCGGGGGCGCCGGATCAGCGGCGCCATCGAGCACACGGCGCCGCTGCCCCGGGGGTCTTCGGGCGGGCCGCTGCTTGACGCCGGCGGCTCGCTGCTCGGCATCAACTCGGTGCGAGTCGACGGTGGCCTGATTCTCGCGATCGCTGCCGACCAGCCGTTTCGCGCGCGCGTGGACTCGCTGGCGCGAGGCGAGGAGCCCCAGCGGGTCCGGCTGGGCGTGGCGATCGCGCCGCCCCGGGTGGCGCGGCGGCTGCGTCGCGCGGTCGGTCTCCCCGAGCGCGATGGAGTGCTCGTTCGGGCCGTCCAGGAAGACAGCGCCGCCGGGCGGGCGGGGATCGAGCGGGGCGACCTGCTCGTCGCCGCAGGCGGCGAGGAGCTAGCCGGGGTCGAAGCGCTGTACGCCGCGCTTGACCAGGCGCGGGCCGAGGGCAAGCTCGAGCTGACGATCGTCCGCGGCACCGACGAGCGGACGGTCACCGTGGCCTTCTGATGAGCGCGACCCCGACCGTGACCGAGAACGAGAGCCGGGAGCGCGAGGCGCTCGACGCCTATTCGAGCGTGGTCGTCGATGTCGCCGAACGACTCGCCCCGTCCGTGGCCAACCTCAAGGTGATGCGCCGGGGCCGAGCCGGGCAGGTGCCGGCGGGGGCCGGGAGCGCGGTGGCGCTCACCCCCGACGGCTTCGTCCTCACCTCGGCGCACGTGGTCGTCGGCCCCGGGCGGACCGGGCGCGCCTCCTTCGTGGACGGGCGCGAGCTCGGCTTCCACGTGGTCGGCGTCGATCGCCTCTCCGACCTGGCGGTGCTGCGGGTCGACGGCGAGCAGCTGGTCCCGGCGATCCTGGGCGAGGCGGAGCGGCTGCGAGTGGGGCAGCTGGTCGTGGCGATCGGCAACCCCAACGGGTTCGCCGGATCGGTGACCGCCGGCGTGGTCTCCGCACTCGGCCGGTCGCTTCCCGCGCGCGCGGGCCGGACCGTCCGCTACATCGACAACGTGATCCAGACCGATGCCGCGCTGAACCCCGGAAACTCGGGCGGCGCGCTCGTGGACAGCACCGGGCGGGTGGTCGGGATCAACACCGCGGTGGCGGGCGTCGGGCTGGGGCTGGCGGTGCCGATCAACTTCGCGACGCGCCAGATCATCGGCGCACTGATGCGTGACGGCCGCGTGCGCCGCGCCTACATCGGGATCGCCGGCGGCCCCCGCCCGCTGCCCCCGCACGCCCGCGTGCGCCTGGGCAGGCGGGGCGGGGTCGAGGTGGTCGAGGTGGCGTCGGGCAGTCCGGCCGAGCGCGCCGGGATGCGCCCCGAGGACCTGATCGTCGAGCTCGGCGGGCAGGCGATCGAGCGCGTGGATGACGTCCAGCGTCTGATGAGTCACGAGGCGATCGGACGGCCGCTGCCGGCCCGGGTGCTGCGTGGCGATCGGTTCCTCGAGCTCGCGCTTTCGCCGGTCGAGCTGGTGGAATGACGCTACACTCAAAAGCGGCGCCGGGGCGGCGTTCGTAATCACGCCCGCGGCCGGTCGCCGAGTTGATCATCCGAGTCGGGAAGCGCGTAGATGGCCCGTGGAGACGTCCGGATTGCCGCCACTCTCGCCTGCGAGGAGTGTCGGCGCCGGAACTACCAAACGAACAAGAGCAAGCGGAACAATCCCGAGCGACTTCAGCTGCGCAAGTACTGCCGCTGGTGTAAGCGTCACACCGCGCACCGCGAGACGCGCTGAGCTGACGGGAGCAGTCCGTGGCTCGCAACCGCAAACGTGCCAAGGAGCGACGTGCGCGCCGGCCCGCGCCGGTGGCCAGCGCGGCCATCGAGCGCGACGAGGCTCCGTCTCCGACTGAGCACGCCGCCCCAGACGTCGAGCTGGCGGAGGCCCAGCTGGCGGTCGGTCGCCCCGAGCTGGTGGCCGACCCTGACCTCGCGGCCGAGGCCGAGCTCGAGGAGGAAGAGGAGGAGCGCGAGCGAGCCGAGACCGGTGACGGCGGTGGCCGCTTCGCCGCGCGCGATGCCGACGGAGACGCCGGCGACCACGATGGCGAAGGCGCCACTGCGCTCCATCCGGCTCACCGTCCCCGGGCCGGCACCCGCCTGATCACCTTTCTCCAAGGCAGCTGGCGCGAGCTTCAGCGGGTACAGTGGCCGGATCGCCGTCAGGTGGTCCAGGCAACTGGGGTCGTGATCGGGTTCGTAATCGTGGCCGGCATCTATCTCGGTCTGGCCGACGAGGTCGCCACCAAAGTCGTGAACTTCATCCTCAAGTAGGAAGCGCGGTCTGGAGGACCTGCGGAGGAACCATCCATGTTTCGCTGGTACGTCGTCAATACATATTCAGGCCACGAGAACAAGGTCAAGCACAACCTCGAGCACCGCGTTGTCTCGCTGGGGCAGCAGCGTGCCGTGAGGCAGATCGTCGTGCCGACCGAATCGGTGTCCGAGCTCAAGGACAACCAGAAGGTGACGGTCGAGAAGCGGACCATGCCCGGCTACGTGCTGGTCAACATGGACCTCAACGAGGACTCGTGGACGCTGGTCAAGGGCACCCCCGGGGTCACTGGCTTCGTCGGAGCCTCGAACGAGCCCGTCCCGCTCACTCAGGCCGAGGTCGACCGGCTCCTGCACCAGGAGACGGCCGAGCGTCCCCGGAGTCGTGCGCAGTTCTCGATCGGTGAGCAGATCAAGGTCATCTCCGGCCCACTCTCGGACTTCTCGGGCGAGATCTCGGAGGTCAACGAGGATGCCCAGCGTCTCAAGGTGCTGGTCTCGATCTTCGGCCGCGAAACGCCGGTGGAAGTCGGATTCGATCAGGTGAAGAAGGTTTAGATGGCGAAGAAGGTTCTGACAGAGATCAAGCTGCAAGCCGTCGGCGGACAGGCCAGCCCGGCCCCGCCTGTCGGCCCGGCGCTGGGCCAGCACGGGGTCAACATCATGGAGTTCGTCAAGGCGTTCAACGCCCAGACCCAGAGTGACGCCGGCACGGTCATCCCGGTGGTGATCACCGTCTACGAGGATCGCTCGTTCACGTTCGTCACCAAGAGCCCGCCCGCCGCGGTGCTGATCAAGCAGGCGATCTCGCTGGAGAAGGGCTCGGCGGAGCCGCACCGCGAAAAGGTGGGGAGGATCAGCCAGGATCAGCTCCGCCAGATCGCCGAGAAGAAGATGAAGGACTTGAACGCGAACGACATCGAGGCCGCGGCGAAGATCATCGCCGGCACGGCGCGTTCGATGGGCGTGGAGGTGGTGTGATGTCGAGGCACGGCAAGACCTACGAGGACGCCAAGCAGCGGTTCGACCGAGAGCGCGAGTACTCCCCGGCCGAGGCCATGGGGCTGATCAAGCAGCTGGCCCGGGTGAAGTTCAACGAGTCGGTCGAGGTTCATGTCCGCACCGGGCTGAACGTCCGCCACGCCGACGAGCAGCTGCGCGGCACCATTGCCCTCCCCAACGGGCTCGGCAAGGACGTCAAGATCGCCGTCTTCGCTCAGGGCGACAAGGCCCGCGAGGCCGAGGAGGCCGGCGCCGACTTGGTCGGAGCCGAGGACCTGGCCGAGCGGATCCAGAACGGCTTTGACGATTTCGATGTGGCGATCGCCACCCCCGACTTGATGCCGGTGGTAGGGCGGCTCGGCCGGATTCTCGGTCCGGCAGGCAAGATGCCCAACCCGAAGGTGGGGACGGTGACGATGGATGTCGCCAAGGCGGTCGAGGAGGCCAAGGCCGGAAAGGTCGAGTATCGGACCGACCGCAACGCGATCGTCCACCTGGTGATCGGCAAGCGCGACTTCGAAGAGCGCCGGCTGCTCGAGAACTACGCCGCGGTCATGGACGAGCTGATCCGGGCCAAGCCGTCGGCAGCCAAGGGCCGCTACATCCGCTCAGTCACCTTCGCCACCACGATGGGACCAGGGGTCAAGGTCGACCCCACCCGGACCCGCGACATCGTCGAGGACCAGGTCGCGGCGTAAACTGACAGAGACAACTTTCGCCCCAGACCCCCGGCGGCCGAGCGCGTAAGACCTGGGTAGGCGGAGCTTCGAGAGGACTCGACCGTCCGCATCTTCGACGCCCGCCAAGCTGCGGGCGTTGTTCGTGAGAGGACTATGGATCGAGAACAAAAAGCAGCAGTTGTAGAAGAGATCGCCGGTGAGATTCAAGGCGCGGGCGCGATCTTCGCCGTCGACTACCGGGGCCTCTCCGTGCCCCAGGCGGCCGAGCTCCGCGCCAAGCTGCGCGACGCCGACACGAAGTTCCGGATCGTCAAGAACTCGCTCTCGGAGCGGGCGGCGGACAAGGCCGGCGCCGAGGCGCTGAAAGCGATGCTCGAAGGGCCGACGGCCCTGGCACTCGTGAAGGGCGACGCCGCGCTGGCTGCGAAGGCGCTGAACGACACGGCCCGCGCGCTGAACATCCTCGAGTTCAAGGGCGGCCTGATGGACGGGGCCACGCTGAGCGCCGACGATGTCCGCTCGATCGCCCGGCTCCCCGCCCGCGAGGTGCTGAACGCCCAGCTCGTGGGGACGATCGCCGCGCCCCTCAGTGGCTTGGTGCGCGGACTGAATGCGCTGATCGCCGGGGTGGCGATCCAGCTCCAGGCGATCGCCGACCAGGGTTTGGTCAGCGGCGAGGAGCCGGCTGAGACTGCCGCGGAGCCGGCGGCCGAGACGCCGGCGGCCGAGACGGCCGAGGAGCCGGCGGCCGAGACGGCCGAGGAGCCTCAGGGCGAGCCGGCCGATGACCAACCGACTGAGACAACTGAAACTGAAACCCCGTCCGGCGAAGAGTCGCCGGACGCGTAAGGAGGAACCATGGCGAACACTCAAGAGTGGATCGACGAGCTCAAGACCATCTCGGTGCTGGAGCTGTCCGAGCGGATCAAGGCGCTCGAGGAGACGTTCGGCGTCTCGGCGACCGCAGTGGCCGCCGCGGCCCCGGCGGGCGCCGCGGCTGGCGCGGACGGCGGCGCCGACGCGGCCGAGGAGCAGACGGCCTTTGACGTGCTGCTGACCGGCGCCGGCGACAAGAAGATCCAGGTGATCAAGGTCGTGCGCGCGGCCACCGGCCTGGGCCTCAAGGAGGCCAAAGCGCTGGTCGACGAGGCCCCCAAGCCGGTCAAGGAGGGCATCGACCGGGCCGAGGCCGACAAGCTCAAGGCCGACCTCGAAGAGGCGGGGGCGAGCGTCGAGTTGAAGTAGGAGGGTGGGGCGGCCCAGTCCGCTCCACTAGCGGTGAAACCGAGTTTTACGGCCATAGTGGCCGTCAATCTCGGTTTCACTACGCCGCGGCCTCACAGCGGGCCGCTACCTCGTCAGCCTCCTGAGCTGGCTCGCGAGTCGCGCCCCCGCCGGGTTGTAGCCGGGCGCGCTCGCCGCGGTCCGGAACAGGTGTCCGTTGCTTACGCTCTGGCAGCCGGAGAGGTCGACCGAGATGGTGTCGCGATGCCGGTCCGGATACGCCAGCCGCGCCAGGATCTGGGAGCCGAGGTCGGCCGGGCACGAGTACGCGCCGTTCTCAGCAACAAGCTGGTCGAACTCGTTTACGAGCTCGTCCACCGTGGCGCGCTTGCGGACCAACTTCGATTCGAGGAGCTTCGATCCCGAGCCGGGCTCGACCTTCGAGTACCGGCACAGCCTGATCTCCCGCGCGCCCTTGGGGGCCAGCTCGCTGCGGGTCGCCGACCACCGGTTCCTGACCTGCTGCGGGGGATGGATCGGGCACCGCGCGGGGGCGACGCTGGAGCTCTGGCGCGCGGCGCCCGAGCTCTGATGCGCGACGCTCGTCGCCCCCAGAGGGAGCACGAGCGCGGCCGCGATGGCCACGAGGACAGTCGTCGTTAGCGCTGCGCGACGAGGTCTCATCCACCAAATGCTACGTCCGGGTTCGACGCGTGTCACAAGCGCCGGAGTTGCCCATCGGCGATTTTCCCCCTACACTCCCCCGGTCAGCCGATAGCCGTAGCCGCCCGAAACATGCGGTGCCGCGCCACATACGCGGCGTGCCGAGGGCGGGGTCCGTGAGAGCTGAACGCCCCTGCACAGGGCACTGCTGCCGTGTGCTATCTTTGCTGGTCGCGCTCTTGGGAGTTGATTCGACCACATCTGGAGTTGGGCCGGGCCTCGGCAGCCGGCTTGGCATCGGATGAAGTCGCCTTGACCCCGCGAGCGAGTCTCTGCCTCCCTCTCGACCGCCCGAGGAGTCGCCGTCTTGGCAACCGCTCATGCCCCCAGGACGCGCCGGAGTTTCGCGCGTCTGAACAAGGTCCTTGAAGTCCCCAACCTCATTGATATCCAGCGCAAGTCCTTCGACTGGCTGACCAACCCCGACGGTGGTGGCCTGCGCGAGACGATCGACGACATCTCGCCGATTGAGGACTACACCGGAAACCTCGCCGTCCAGTTCGGCGAATTCACCTTTGACGATCCGATCGCCAGCCTCGAGCAGTGCCGCGAGAAGGATCTGACCTACGCCCGCCCGCTGACCGTCACGGTCGCCTTCATTAACCGGGAGACGGGCGAGATCCGCGAGCAGTCCGTGTTCATGGGCGATTTCCCGTGGATGACCGAGCGCGGCACGTTCATCATCAACGGCACGGAGCGCGTGGTCGTCACGCAGCTCGTGCGCTCGCCCGGCGCCTACGTGATGGAGCCCAAGGATCGCGAGAAGCAGGTCTTCATCGCCAACCTGATGCCGGCTCGTGGCTCGTGGCTCGAGCTCGAGATCGACAAGAAGGGCCGCGTCTATGTCCGCATCGACCGCAAGCGCAAGCTGCCGATCTCCGTCCTGCTGCGGGCGATGGGCTACGCGTCCGACGAGGAGATCCTGAGCCTCTTCGACAACTCCCTGTACATCCGGCTCACGCTCGATGCCGACGCCGAGGTGACGCGCAGCGAAGAGGGCGCCCTGATCGAGCTGTTCAAGAAGCAGCGCCCGGGCGAGCCGCCCTCGATCGACGCCGCCAGGGCGCTCCTTCACCAGCTGTTCTTTGACCCCAAGCGCTACGACCTCACCCGGGTCGGCCGTTACAAGCTGAACTCCCGGCTGGGGCTGGATGTCGATCTCGACACCCGGACGCTCACCCACGACGACATCATCGCCCTGGTCAAGGAGCTCGTCTCCCTGCCCCAGCGCCTCGGGATGCCCGAGGACCCGGGTGAGGAGATCAAGGACTTCGCCGCTGAGGCGATCGCGATGCCGCGTGAGCCGATCCAGGATCACCTCGACGAGTACGAGCACTTCGGCAACCGCCGGCTGCGCACCGTTGGCGAGCTGATCCAGGAGGCGTTCCGGATCGGTCTCTACCGCATGGAGCGCGTCGTGCGCGAGCGCCTCACGACCGAGGACGCCGACACGATCACCCCGCAGACGATCGTCAACATCCGTCCGGTGGTGGCGGCGCTGAAGGAGTTTTTCGGCTCCAGCCAGCTGTCGCAGTTCATGGACCAGACGAACTCGCTGGCCGGCCTGCGGCACCGCCGCCGACTGTCCGCGCTTGGCGCCGGCGGCCTGACCCGCGAGCGCGCGCCGATCGAGGTGCGCGACGTGCACCCGACCCACTACGGGCGGATGTGCCCGATCGAGACCCCCGAGGGTCCGAACATCGGCCTGATCGGCTCACTCTCGAGCTACGCCGAGATCTCCGAGCACGGGTTCGTCACGACCCCGTACCGCGTGGTCAAGAACGGCAAGGTGACGAGCGAGATCGTGCATCTCGACGCCACTCAGGAAGAGGAGCAGCTGATCGCCCAGGCGAACACGCCGGTCGACTCGAACGGAAAGCTCAACAGCGAGGAGATCCTCTGCCGGACCCAGGCGGGTCAGTACGTGACCGCCACGCCCGAGCAGGTTGACCTGATCGATGTCTCCCCCGAGCAGATCTGGTCGGTCACGACGGCGATGATCCCGTTCCTCGAGCACGACGACGCCAACCGGGCGCTGATGGGCTCGAACATGCAGGCCCAAGCGGTGCCGCTGCTCGTCACCGACGCGCCGTTGGTCGGCACCGGGATGGAGCGCCGCGCCGCGATCGACACCGGCGACCTCGTGATCGCGGGTTCGCAGGGAACGATCTCCTATGTCGACGCCGAGCAGATCGTCGTCGACAAGAAGGAGGGCGGCCAGGACGAGTACGAGCTCCAGAAGTTCATGCGCTCGAACCAGGGCACGCTGATTCACCAGAAGCCGATCGTCGGCGTCGGCGTCGACGTCAAGTCAGGCGACGTGCTCGCTGACGGTTCGGCCACGGACGCGGGCGAGATGGCGCTCGGCAAGAACCTGCTGGTCGCCTTCATGTCCTGGGAGGGCTACAACTTCGAGGACGCGATCATCCTCTCCAAGCGCCTCGTGCAGGACGACGAGCTCACCTCGATCCACATCGAGGAGTACGAGATCGACGCCCGCACGACCAAGCTCGGCGACGAGGAGATCACCCGCGACATCCCCAACCGCTCAGAGGAGTCGCTGCGCAACCTCGACGACCGCGGCATCGTCCGGGTCGGGGCCGAGGTCGCCTCGGGCGACCTGCTGGTCGGCAAGGTCACGCCCAAGGGCGAGACCGAGCTGACGGCCGAGGAGAAGCTGATCCGCGCGATCTTCAAGGAGAAGGCGCGCGAGGTCCGCGACACCTCGCTCAAGGTCCCGCACGGTGAGGGCGGCGTCGTCATCGACGTCAAGACCTTCAGCCGCGACGAGGGCGACGACCTGCCGCCGGGCGTCAACGACCTGGTGCGCGTGTTCGTGGCCAAGAAGCGCAAGATCGCCGAGGGCGACAAGCTGGCCGGCCGTCACGGCAACAAGGGTGTGATCTCGAAGATCGTCGACGTCCAGGACATGCCGTTCCTCGAGGACGGCACCCCGGTCGACGTGATCCTCAACCCGCTCGGCGTGCCGAGCCGGATGAACCTGGGCCAGATCCTCGAGACCCACCTCGGGTGGGTCGCGGCCAACGGCTGGTATGACGACGGCTCCGAGGCGCGCAAGCGTTCGGAGGGCAGCAACGGACGGCAACGGCAAGGTGTACGTGGCAACCCCGGTGTTCGACGGGGCCACGGTGGCCGATGTCGACGAAGCTCTGGTCCGCTGGAGCGACGAGCACACCGGCTCGATCAAGATGGACGTTGACAAGGGCCGGCGCGAGGGCGATCAGGCCTCGGGCAAGGTGAGGCTGTTCAACGGCCGCAGCGGCGAGCCGTTCGCGGAGCAGGTCACCGTCGGCTACATGTACATCCTGAAGCTCCTCCACCTGGTCGACGACAAGATCCACGCTCGTTCGACCGGCCCCTACTCGCTCGTCACCCAGCAGCCGCTGGGCGGCAAGGCGCAGTTCGGTGGCCAGCGCTTCGGCGAGATGGAGGTGTGGGCGCTAGAGGCCTACGGTGCCGCTTACACCCTCCAGGAGATGCTCACGATCAAGTCCGACGACACCGTCGGACGGGTCAAGGCCTACGAGGCGATCGTCAAGGGCGAGAACATCGCCGAGCCCTCGATCCCCGAGTCGTTCAAGGTCCTGCTCAAGGAGATGCAGTCGCTGGCGCTCGACGTCAACGTGGTCTCCGAGGAGGGCGAGCGAGCCGAGATGCGCGAGGAGGACGACGACCTGCTCCGCGCCGCCGAAGAGCTCGGGATCGACCTCAGCGGAGTCCGCGCCACCGACGGTGCGGCCGACGAGGCCGTGGAGCATGAAGGCGAGACGGCCGAGGCCTCCGGCGAGGAGGTCGAGACCGAGGATCCCGACCTCGAGCCGGGCGAGGAGCTCGAGGCGGAGGACTTCTCGTCCGAGGGCGACCCGATGCTGGATGGAGACATCGAGGCCGGCGCGGCCGAGGGCGTTACTGAGGAGGCCGAGCGTTGAGCGCGCGCTCCGGCCATGACCCCGCGCTCGTGCGAGGCCTGTGGCCTCGACGAGCGCGGTTGCCATGGCCGGCCGCCCAGGGCAGCCCAAACTTTAAAAGCAGCTAGAAGCAAGGAACTCACTTGATCGACATCAATAATTTCGACGCTATTGAGATTGGTCTCGCCTCGTCCAAGCAGATCCGCTCTTGGAGCTCGGGGGAGGTCACTAAGCCGGAGACCATCAACTACCGGACGCTCAAGCCCGAGAAGGACGGACTGTTCTGCGAGCGCATCTTTGGTCCGACCAAGGACTGGGAGTGCTACTGCGGCAAGTACAAGCGCGTCCGCTACAAGGGCATCGTCTGTGAGCGCTGCGGTGTCGAGGTCACCCGCTCGAAGGTTCGCCGCGAGCGCATGGGCCACATCGACCTGGCCGCGCCCGTCTCGCACATCTGGTTCTTCAAGGGCGTCCCGAGCCGCATCGGCTACCTGCTCGACATGGCTCCCAAGGAACTCGAGAAGGTCCTGTACTTCGCCGCCTCGATCGTCACCTGGGTTGACGACGAGGCCCGGACTCGCGACCTCGACACGCTCGAGGGCGAGGTCAACAAGGTGCTCGACGCCTACGCCGCGGAGAAGGAGGAGCGCATCCTCGAGCTGCGCGAGTCGCTGGCCCGGCGGGAGCAGTACCTGGAGAACGGCAAGGCGGGGCGTGACTTCTCCGACGAGGACCACCTGTGGACGGACTCGCTCGACGTCAACATCGCCAAGCTCTCGGACGAGGAGCGCGAAAAGCTCCTGAAGGACCTGCGCAAGAGCTTCCAGGCCGACATCGACGACACCGAGGCCTACATCGAGGACGCAGCCGAGCGGATGCGCCAGGTGTGGGAGCTGTTCAAGACGATGAAGTCCAAGGACGTGATCAACGACGAGACCACGTTCCGTGAGCTCAAGGACCGCTTCGGCTCGCCCTACGGCTTCGGCGAGTACTTCCGCGGTGGCATGGGTGCGGAGGCGGTGCGCGACCTGCTCCAGCAGGTCGACCTCGACGATGAGGCAGCCGATCTCCAGGACCAGGTCAAGACGGCCAAGGGCCAGAAGCAGGCCCGCGCGGTCAAGCGGCTGAAGGTCGTCTCGGCCTTCATCAACTCCGGCAACAAGCCCGAGATGATGATTCTCGAGGCGGTGCCGGTGATCCCGCCCGAGCTGCGGCCGATGGTTCAGCTCGACGGTGGCCGTTTCGCCACCTCCGATCTCAACGATCTCTACCGCCGCGTGATCAACCGCAACAACCGGCTGAAGCGCCTGCTCGACCTGGGCGCGCCCGAGATCATCGTCAACAACGAGAAGCGGATGCTCCAGGAGGCGGTCGACGCGCTGTTCGACAACGGCCGCCGGGGCCGTCCGGTGACCGGCCCGGGCAACCGGCCGCTCAAGTCGCTGTCCGACATGCTCAAGGGCAAGCAGGGCCGCTTCCGCCAGAACCTGCTGGGCAAGCGGGTCGACTACTCGGGCCGTTCGGTGATCGTGTCCGGGCCGTCGCTGCGCCTGCACCAGTGCGGGCTGCCGAAGCTGATGGCCCTCGAGCTGTTCAAGCCGTTCATCATGGCCCGCCTGGTCGAGCGCAAGTCGGCCCAGAACATCAAGGCGGCCAAGAAGATGGTCGACTCGATGATCCCCGAGGTGTGGGACGTGCTCGAGGAGGTCATCCACGAGCACCCGGTGCTCCTCAACCGGGCACCGACGCTGCACCGCCTGGGCATCCAGGCGTTCGAGCCTGTGCTGGTCGAGGGCAAGGCGATCCAGGTCCATCCCCTGGTCTGCCACGCCTTCAACGCCGACTTCGACGGCGACCAGATGGCCGTGCACCTGCCGCTCTCGGCGGAGGCCCAGGCCGAGGCGCGGATCCTGATGCTCTCGGCCAACAACATCCTCTCGCCGGCGCACGGCGCGCCGCTGGCCACGCCCAGCCAGGACATGGTCCTGGGCGCCTACTACCTCACCTACGGCCCTGAAGCCGCGGAGCTGGCCAAGATCGATCCGGCCACCCACACCCGAGGCCGCACGTGTACCGCACCGCCCAGGAGGCGGAGTGGTCATACGAGCACGGCGTGGTGAAGCTCCACGACCTGGCGGAGTACCGGGCGCTGGGGCGCGAGGGCGGTCACGTGCTGACCACCGTCGGACGGATCATCTACAACGACCGGATCGAGCGGGCACTCGTGGAGGCGCTGGGCGACAACTTCGACCCCACCACCTACGAGTTCGTCAACCGCTCGATGAAGAAGAAGGACACGACCAAGCTGGTCGACAACCTGGTCCAGGCCTACGGGGCGCCGACGATCTCGCAGGTGCTGGACGCGTTCAAGGACATCGGCTTCCACTACGCCACTCAGGCGGGGGTGACGATCTCCAAGAACGACGTCCAGACGCCGCCGAACAAGCCCGAGATCCTGGCGCGCTACGACCAGGAGCTGATGATGATCGAGTCGCAGTACGACTCCGGTGAGATCACCGGCGAGGAGCGCCACGAGGCGGTCACCAAGCTGTGGGATCGGGCCACGAGCGAAGTCGGGGACGCGCTCAACGCGCACCTCGACGAGCTCAACCCGATCTTCATGATGGCCAACTCCGGTGCCCGCGGCTCGTTCTCGCAGATTCGGCAGCTGGCCGGGATGCGCGGGCTGATGGCCAATCCGAAGGGCGAGATCATCGAGCGCCCGATCAAGGCCTCGTTCCAGGAGGGCCTGTCGGTGCTCGAGTACTTCATCTCCACCCACGGGGCCCGCAAGGGCCTGGCGGATACGGCGCTGCGTACGGCCGACTCCGGCTATCTGACCCGCCGGCTGGTCGACGTCGCTCAGGACGTGATCATCCGCCAGGAGGACTGCGGGACCGAGGAGTTCATCGAGATGCCGGTCTCGCGGCTCGAGGTCGATCCCGAGAGCCGGCAGCTGCGCCCGACCGGTGAGCCCAACGACGACTTGATCGGCCGGATCGCCGCGCATGACATCACGACCAAGCGCGGCCGAGTGATCGTCGAGCAGGGCAAGGAGATCGATCGGGCCGAGCTGGCCGATCTGGTCGAAGCCTGGACCGACGACACCGACAAGGGCAGCGTGATCCGTGTGCCGGTGCGTTCGGTGCTCAAGTGCATCGCCCCGACCGGGGTCTGCCAGGCCTGCTACGGCCGCTCGCTGGCCACCGGGAAGCTGGCCCAGATCGGCGACGCGGTGGGGATCATCGCCGCCCAGTCGATCGGCGAGCCGGGAACGCAGCTGACGATGCGGACCTTCCACACCGGTGGTGTGGCCGGCGCCGACATCACCCACGGCCTGCCGCGCGTGGTCGAGCTGTTCGAGGCCCGCAAGCCAAAGGGCCTGGCGAAGATCGCCGAGCAGGCGGGCAAGGTCTCCATAGAGGAGTCGGACAAGGCGCTGACGGTGGTGATCACCGACGACGGGGGCGAGGAGCATCGCCACACGTTCCCGCGACGGACGCGCCTGTACGTCCGCGAGGCCCAGAAAGTTGAGGTTGGCCATCAGCTCAACGAGGGATCCCTCTACCCGCACGAGCTGCTGGCTTTCGGCGGCAAGACCCAGAAGGAGCGCCGGACCAACACCGAGCTGTACCTCGTCCGCGAGGTCCAGGAGGTCTACAAGTCCCAGGGCGTGGACATCAACGACAAGCACATCGAGCTCATCGTCCGCCAGATGATGAAGAAGGTGCGAGTCGATCAGAAGGGCGACACGGACCTGCTCCCGGGTCAGTTCGTCGACCGCCACGAGTACGCCCGGGTCAACCAGGCGATCATCGACGGCGGCGGCGAGGCCGCCCAGTCCGAGGAGATCATCCTCGGGATCACCAAGGCCTCGCTGAACACGGACTCGTTCCTGTCGGCCGCCTCCTTCCAGGAGACGACCAAGGTGCTCACCGACGCCGCCCTGGAGGGCAAGATCGATCGCCTCAACGGTCTCAAGGAGAACGTGATCATCGGCAAGCTGATCCCGGCCGCCACCGGACTCAAGCGGTACCGGCGGATCGAGATCGAGCCGTCCGAGCCGCTCCCCCGCGGGATGGACGACGTCGGCCTGCTCGATCACGACGACCTGGCGGCCGAGCTCGGGCTCACCGACGGTGAATCCCTGACGGGCTTTGGCGGCATGGAGCCAGATCTGTCCGATCTCGAGGAGATCGGCAACGGCGGTGCCTCCTCGCTCGGCTTCGTCGAGGAGCTGGCTGACCTCGACGTCCCCGTCGACGACCGCGGCTCCGAGGACGAGTAACAAGCGTTGGCCGGGCCGCCGCCGCTCTTGCGGTGGCGGCCCGCCGCCAACGGGTAGAGGGCGCCCATGAGCACGAACGGCCGTATCACCGCCTTCGGTGGCGCCGGCGTGCTCGTGCTCGCCGGGATCGCCTGCGGGCTCGTGTTCGGCGGGCTGTTGGGGCCGGTGCTGGCCTTCGTGTTCATCGCCTCGGGCCTGGTGCTGGCCACGAGCCTGGTGTTCCTCGAGGTCGGGCTGAGCGAGGATCGCGAACGCGACCGCGAGCTGGCCCGGGTGCAACGCCGGGCGCAGCGCGCGGCGGCGGGCCGCCGTGTCCACCGGCCGCGGATGCGCAGCCACCGCCGTGAGCTTTAGAATCCGGTGAATCCCGATTCACCTCCGGGGCGAGGGTGGACCGGGAGCGATGGCAGCGAGCGAGAGGACGAGCGTGGATCTCAACGACACTCCAGAGCAGGCCGCCTACCGCCAGGAGGCCAGGGCCTGGCTCGAGGAGAACAAGGACCAGGCGCCGCCCCGGTCGCGCGCCTACGACGATCCGGCCTATCTCGACGCCCGCCGGGCCTGGCAGGGCCGTCTGGCTGAGGCCGGGCTGGCCGGCGTCACCTGGCCGCGCGAGTACGGCGGCCGGGGGCTGGGTCCGATCGAGCAGGTAACGGTCAACCAGGAACTGTCGCGGGCCGAGGTTCCGGGGATCCTCGACGTGATCGGGATCGGGATGCTCGGCCCCTGCCTGATCGCCCACGGCAGCGACGAGCAGAAGGGCCGCCACCTCGGGCCGATGCTGCACGGGGACGAGGTCTGGTGCCAGCTCTTCTCAGAGCCCGGCGCGGGGTCCGACCTGGCCGCCGTGCAGACGCGGGCGCGCCAGCGCGAGGACGGTAGCTGGACGCTGAGCGGCCAGAAGGTGTGGACCACGAACGCCCAGTTCGCCGCCTTCGGGCTGCTGCTCGCCCGCACCGACCCCGATGTCCCCAAGCACAAGGGGCTGACGATGTTCATCGTCCCGATGGACGCCGAGGGGGTGACCGTCCGCGGGCTGCGGCAGATCTCGGGCGAGGCCGAGTTCAACGAGGTCTTCTTCGACGAGGTGGTGCTCGACGAGGACGCGGTGGTGGGCGGCGTCGGCAACGGCTGGGGCACGGCGCTCACCGTGCTGATGTTCGAGCGGCTGACCATCGGCTTCGGCTCGGAGTCGTTCGGCTCCCCCGCCCACCTGGCCGAGACGGTGGCGGCGGATCCGGCGGCGCGACGCGATCCCGTGGTCCGCGAACGGCTGGGCGAGCTGATCAGCGAGCTGCTGGCCGTTCGCTTCAACGGCTATCGGGCGCTCACCGCGCTCGCCCGGGGGCAGATCCCCGGGCCCGAGGCAGGGCTGGCGAAGGTCACGATGGTCAATGCCGCGATCGCGGCCACCGATCTCGGCGCCGACGTGGTCGGACCGGACGCGCTCGAGCCGAGCAGCGAGTGGAGCTACCTGATCTCGTTCCTGCCGGGGTTGAAGTCGGCGGGCGGGACCGAGCAGATCCTCCGCAACACGATCGGCGAGCGGGTGCTGGGGCTCCCGCCCGAGCCCCGGCTGGATAAGGGGGTCCCGTTCAGCGAGCTGCGGGCGGTCGAGAAGCAGGCGGTGTCGCGATGAACTTCGCTCTCTCAGACGAGCAGGAACTGCTGCGCGAGGCCGCGCGCGGGACGCTCAGCCGCTTCAAGACCGTCGAGGCTGCGCGGGCCGCGCTCGAGGACCGCACCGCCCTGCCGGACCTGTGGCCGACCGCGGTCGAGGCCGGGTGGCCGGGACTGCTGATCGCCGAGGAGCAGGGTGGGGCCGGCCTGGGCGCGTTCGACGCCCTGCTGGTGGCCGAGGAGTGCGGCCGGGTGCTGGCAGCGGTGCCGCTGCTCGGGCTGCTGCCGGCCACGGCGGTGCTGAACGCGGCCGGCGATCAGTCGCTGGCCGAGATCGCCGCCGGCGAGCTCCGGGCGGCCTATGTGGCGGCGCGTCCCCCGAGCGAGCTGGAGGAGTCGTGGAGCGTCGAACCGCGCTCCGGGCTGGCGCGAGCCGCCGCGCCGCGGGTCAGCGGTGAGGGTGTGCTCGAGGGCGAGGTGGCGTTCGTGCCCGACGCGCCGGGGGCGGACCTGCTGGTTGTCGTCGCCGTGGAGGCGGACGGGACGCCGGTTGCCGTCGCCGTGGAGCCGTCGGCCGACGGTGTCGAGATCGAGCCGGTGATGCGCTACGACGCGACCCGCTCGCTCGGCCACGTCCGTTTCCAGGGTGCGCAGGGCCGGCGGCTCGAGGTCTCGGCTGACGTTCTCGCCGACGCCTGGTACCTGACCCAGGCGCTGATCGCGGCCGAGTCGTTGGGGGCGGTCCAGACCTGCCTCGAGGTGAGCGTTCAGTACGCCAAGGACCGGTTCACCTTCGGGCGCCCGATCGGCTCCTATCAGGCGATCAAGCACGAGCTGACCGAGATCCTGCGCCGGCTCGAGAACGCGCGGGGACTCGAGTACTACGCGGGCTGGGCGCGCGAGTCAAAGCCAGACGAGTTCCCGCTGGCGGCGAGCGCAGCCCGGTCGGTGGCCGGCGAGGCGCTCGACTTCGCCGCCCGGACGATGATCAACGTCCATGGAGGGATCGGCGCCACCTGGGAACACGACGCGCCGCTCTTCTTCCGCCGGGCGCAGCTCTCGCGGCGGCTTCTGGGCGGGACGCACGACGCCACCGACCGCGTGGCGGAGCAAACGCTGGCGGGCGTGGCGCTGTAGCCGGGGGCCCCGAGGCCTGACCGGCCCTCCGGCGAGCCTGGCGAAGAAACCCGCCATATAGTCGGCTTTCTTAGCCACCCTCCCCCGCGGTACGATGTGAATCCGGATTCACACGCCCCGAGGGGCGAGCCGTCCCGGACCGAGGGGGCGAGCCGCCCCGGACCGAGGAGAGCCGATGGCCACGATCGACGTCACTGACCCCGCCCGCGAGGTACTGAACCAGCCGCCTCCGCTTCAGCCGGTCAACCTGTTCGAGATCGACCTGGCGCTGACCGAGGCGCTTGAGCGCGAAGGGGGCGGATGGGGCGTTGACCGCGTTCGCGAGGCGGGGGCGCTCGCGGGCAGCGTGGAGGCGGCCGAGCACGGCCGGCGGGCCGAGCGCAACCTGCCGGTCCTGCGCACGCATGACCGCTACGGCCACCGGATCGACGAGGTCGAGCTCGACCCGTCCTGGCACTGGCTCCTGCGCGGGGCGGTCGAGCGCGAGATCCACGGCCTGCCCTGGCGTACCGGCCCGGACGGCGCCACGCGGCCGGGGGCCCACGTGGTCCGCGCGGCGCTGTTCTCGCTCTGGGGCAACGCCAACGACGGCGTCATGTGCCCGGTGTCGATGACCTACGCCGCCGTCCCCGCCCTACGCGACGGAGCGCCGGAGCTGGCGGCCGAGTGGGAGCCGCGGCTGACCCGGCCCGACTACGGGGACGGGGCGCTGTGCGGGATGGCGATGACCGAGCGCCAGGGCGGCTCGGACGTGCGAGCCAACATCACTCGGGCCGAGCCCGACGGCGATGGCAGCTACGCGCTCTACGGCCACAAGTGGTTCTGCTCCTATCCGCCGTGCGACATCTTCCTCGTCCTCGCCCAGGCGCCCGGCGGTCTCTCGTGCTTCCTGGTCGAGCGCGGTCCGGGAATGGAGTTCCAGCGCCTGAAGGACAAGCTGGGGACGCGCTCGCTGCCGTCGAGCGAGGTCGAGTTCCGAGGCGCGCGCGGTCGTCTCCTGGGCGAGGAGGGGAGGGGCGTGCCGGCGATCATCCGGATGGTCAACCACACCCGGCTCGACTGCCTGCTCGGCTCGATGACCGGCCTGCGGCGTGGGACGGCGGAGGCGGTTCACCACGCCCGCCACCGCTCCGCGTTCGGCGCGCTGCTGGCCGAGCAGCCGGCGATGCGCAACGTGCTCGCCGACCTGGCGGTCGAATCCGAGGCGGCGACCGTAGCGGCCATGCGCGTGGCGCGCAGCTACGACGAGCCCGAGGGCGCGGCATTTCGCCGCTTCGCCACGGCGGTCATGAAGTACTGGGTGGCCAAACGAGGCCCCGCCCACGCGGCCGAGGCGCTCGAGTGCCTCGGTGGAAACGGGTTCGTCGAGGACTCGGGTCTGCCGCTGCTCTATCGCGACGCGCCGCTGAACTCGATCTGGGAGGGGTCGGGCAACGTGGCCGCGCTCGATGTCCTCCGAGCTCTGGTCAAGGAGCCCGAGGGCCTGCCCGCGTTCCTGGCCGAGTGCGAGCTGGCGGCGGGCGGCGACCCGCGCCTCGACGCGCATCTCGAGAGCACCCGCCAGCAGCTGGCAGACGCGTTCGAATCGCCCGACCCGCAGTTCCTGGCCCGGCGGATCGTCGAGGATCTGGCCGTCGCCCTGCAGGCCTCGCTGCTCGTTCGGCACGCTCCGCCGGCGGTGGCCGATGCGTTCTGCGCCACCCGCCTGGCCGGTCAGGGCGGGCGCGTGTACGGGACGCTCCCGCCGGGCACGGATGCCGGCGCGATCATCGATCGCGCCCTTCCGGCATGAGTGACCTCGAGTACGAGGTCACCGGACGGGTCGCCCGGCTGACCCTGAACCGGCCCGAGCGCGGCAACGGGATCACCTTCGCCCTGACCGGCGCGCTGCAGCAGCGCGTCGAGGAGGCCGAGCTCGATCCGAACGTCCACGTGCTGCTCCTCTCGGGCCGCGGCAAGGGGTTCTGCGGAGGCTATGACCTCGTTGAGTACGCCGAGGGCCAGATCCCCAACCACGACCCGTCCCAGCCCTGGGATCCGATGCTCGACCACGTCTTCATGAGCCGCAACGTCAAGGCCTTCATGTCGCTGTTTCACTGCTCCAAGCCGGTCGTGTGCAAGGTCCACGGCTTCTGCGTGGCCGGTGGGACCGACATGGCGCTGTGCTCGGACCTGCTGGTCATCTCCGCCGAGGCCAAGGTCGGGTACCCGCCGGCCCGCGTCTGGGGTTCGCCCACGACGTCGATGTGGGCCTACCGGCTCGGCCCCCAGCGGGCCAAGCGCCTGCTCTTCACCGGCGACTCGCTCACCGGGGCCGAGGCGCTCGAGTGGGGGCTGGCGATTGAGGCGCCGCCGCTCGACGAGCTAGACGAGCGCACCGAGGAGCTGGTGCAGCGCATCGCGCGGGTGCCGGTCAACCAGCTGCAGATGATGAAGCTGCTGGTCAACCAGTCGATGTACTCGCAGGGGCTCCACGCCACGCAGATGCTGGGCACGCTGTTCGATGGCATCGCCCGCCACACTCCCGAGGGCTACGCCTTCCAGGAGCTGGCGGCGCGCGAGGGATTCCGGGCGGCGGTGCGGGCCCGCGACGAGCCGTTCGGGGATTTCGGTCGATGACCGAGGTGCTCATCCCCACCCGGGTCAGGCTGCTCCAGGCGGCCGAGGAGCTGATCGAAGCGGGCGGGTACGCCCCGGCCTCGGTGGCGGCGATCGCCGGGCGGGCCGGGGTTGCGGCCGGGACCCTGTACCGGCATTTCAGCTCCAAGGAGGAGCTGTTCGTGGAGGTCTTCCGCCGGGTGTGCGACCGGGAGCTGCGGGCGATGGAGCGCGCCGCCGAGCGCATGCCGGCCCAGGCCCTGCACGTCGACCGCCTGGTCACCGTGCTCTGCACCTTCGCCCGCCGCGCCCTGCGCCGGCCGCGGTTGGCCTGGGCGTTGATCGCCGAGCCGGTCGACCCGCTGGTGGACGCCGAGCGCCTCGCCTACCGCGAGCGCTACAGCGGGCTGACCGCGGACGCCCTGCGGGCCGGGATCGAAGCGGGGGAGCTACCGGAGCAGAACGTCGAGTTGACCGCGGCCGCGCTGGTCGGCGGGTGCGGTGAGGCCCTCGTGGGGCCGCTCTCGCCACTGAGCGCATCCAAGCCCGGCCAGCAGGAGATCGTCGAGGCGCTGGCGCTGTTCGTCCGCCGGGCGGTGGGGGCGTCGTGAGCGAGGCGGTGCGGATCGAGCATTCCGGCCCGGTGACGACGATCCTGCTCTCGCGTCCCGAGCGGCGCAACGCCGTCGACAGAGCCACGGCCGCGGCCCTCGCGGCGGCCTTCCACAGCTTCGAGCAAGACAGCGAGGCGGCGGTGGCGGTGCTGCACGGCGAGGGGGGCGTGTTCTGCGCCGGGGCCGACCTCAAGGCAGTCGGGACCGAAGACGGCAATCGCGTCGCCCCCGACGGCGACGGGCCGATGGGACCCACCCGGATGCGGCTCTCGAAGCCGGCGATCGCGGCCATCGCCGGCCACGCGGTGGCAGGCGGGCTCGAGCTGGCCCTGTGGTGCGATCTGCGCGTGGCCGAGGAGGACGCGGTGTTCGGGGTCTTCTGCCGGCGCTGGGGGGTTCCCCTGATCGACGGCGGGACGGTCAGACTTCCCCGCCTGATCGGCACCAGCCGGGCGATGGACATGATTCTCACCGGGCGCCCGGTGGGCGCGCGCGAGGCGCTCGAGATGGGGTTGGTCAATCGGGTCGTGCCATTGGGCCAGAGCCGAGCCGCGGCCGAGGCGCTGGCGGGCGAGCTGGCCGCGTTTCCGCAGCGCTGCCTGCGCGAAGACCGGCTGTCGCTGCTCGAACAAGAGGGGCTGAGCGAGGGCGAGGCGCTGGCGGGCGAGCTGGAGCACGGGCTGCGCTCCCTCCAGGAGGTGCAGGCCGGGCTCGAGCGCTTCCGGGCGGGGGCAGGCCGTCACGGCTCCTTCCAGGACGTGGATTAGGATGTGCGTCGGTGGCGTGCATCTGTGTTCGGGGACCGCTTAAGAAGCTCGCCGGCGACCAGTCCGAGCACGAACTCGACGGGTCGACGGTGGGAGAGCTGCTCCGCGCCCTCGAGTCTGCCCATCCGGCGCTCAGCGGCTGGGTGCTCGACGAGCGGGGGGTGCTGCGCCGCCACATCAACGTTTTCGTAAATGGAGAACAGGGGGCTCAGGAGACAGCGGTCGCGGCGGGCGACCGGGTCGATGTGGTCCCGGCGATCACCGGAGGTTGAGGGCATGACCGAACTGCTGGTGGGAACGAAGAAGGGCCTGTTCGTGCTCGACGGCGAGCCGGGGAGCCCGTTCGAGGTGACGATGCGGGCCTTCCCGGGCGAGCCGGTCGACTTCGCCATGCGCGATCCGCGCAGCGGGCGGCTGATGGCGACGATGACCTCGCCGTTCTACGGACCGAAGATCTTCTACACCGAAGACGGCACCGAGGAATGGGTCCAGGCCGAGGGTGTCGCGCTGCCCGAGGGCGGGGACGAGGCGCTGGTTCGCATCTGGGTGATCGAGCCGGGTGAGGACGAGGGCACGCTGTACGCCGGCGGAGACCCGGGCGTGCTGTTCGAGAGCGACGACAGCGGGGCGAGCTGGCGGATCAACCAGTCTCTGTGGAAGCACCGGCTCGAGGAGGACTGGCAGCCCGGAGGCGGGGGTCTCTGCCTCCATTCGATCGTGCCCTGGCCCGGAGAGCCCGAGAAGCTCGCGGTCGCCGTCTCGGCGGCCGGCATGTGGCTGACCGACGACCGCGGCCAGACCTGGCGGAAGGGCAACGCGGGCATTGTTCCGCGCTATCTGCCCGAAGACGCCCAGCCGGAGGACGCGGCGCTGTGCGTGCACCACGTCGAGCGCGCCGCCGCCGCGCCCGAGCGGCTGTTCATGCAGTTCCACGGCGGCGTGTACCGCTCCGACGACGCCGGGGAGAGCTGGGCCGCGATCGGCACCGGCCTGCCCTCAGACTTCGGCTTCCCGCTCGCCATCGACCCGGCCGACCCCGACAGCGCCTACGTGATCCCGCTGAATGCCGACATGGACCGGGTCACACCCGAGGGGCGGGTGCGTGTGTTCGAGACCCGGGACGCCGGGGCGAGCTGGCAGGAGCGGGGCGAGGGACTCCCGGCCCAAGACTCCTACCTGACCGTGCTGCGCCAGGCGTTCGATCACGCCGGAACCGGCGAGTCGCTCGAGCTGTACTTCGGGGCGACCTCAGGCGAGGTGTTCGGCTCAGCCGACGCCGGCCAGAGCTGGTTCACCGTGGCCCAACGGCTGCCGCCGGTGTACTCGGTCGCCGCGAGCGGTTAGAGCAGCCCTCAGCGCAGCCCCTGCGCCCAGTCCCGGAGCGTGGCCACGTGCCGGGCGGTCAGCCCGACCGCCGGCTCGGTGCGGACCAGCAGCGTCGGGGCGCTCCGGCTCGTGGCCCAGGCATGGCAGGAATCGTCATGAGCGTCGTCGATCCAGGCGAGCGGCCGTGCTCCGCCAAGGCCGGCGTCGATCCCGGCCACCTTCCAGTGGGCGCTGGCTGGGCGGTCGCAGTCATCGAAGCTGACCAGCGGCAGGGGCCCGGGTAGACCGAGGGCCCGGGGCAGGTAGTCGTTGGCCTTCTCCTCCCACCCCGTGCACCACACGAGCTCGTAGTCCGCCGCGAGCTCGCGCAGGTGCTGGCCGGCGCTGGCGGAGAGGAAGTGGGCGATGCCGTCCACCATCTCGAACTTCCCCTCGGGCGGCCGCGAGGGGTCGAACCCGAAGAGCGAGATGACGCCATCGACGTCGACGAGCAGGAGGGGCTTGTCCACCGACTGGATTGTGCCGAGCCGAAGATCTGCTGTACTTGACCCGGCGAGTTCAAGCCTGGTCAGAGCACTGCCGAGTACCCAGCGTAAGGCTGCGAGTCAGGCCGCCGGCTTCTCGCCCCGATTGACCCATGACCCTTCTGTTCGGCATTCTGCTCGCGGTCGCCTGCGCTCTGGCGACGAACGTGGGCTTCCTGTACAAGCACCGAGGCGCCCGGGCGGCTGCGCCGGTCGACATCCGCCACCCGCTTCGCTCCGGCCGGGCCCTGTTCGGCTCGCGGCTGTTCGCGATCGGGATGGGGATCGCGGCCGTGGCCTGGATCTTCCATGTGAGCGCGCTGGCGATGGCCCCCCTGTCGATCGTCCAAGCCGTGCTCGCCGGGGGAGTCGTGCTGCTGGCGGTGATGGCCGAGCGCTTCTTCGGGCTGCGGATCGGCCGGCGGCAGTGGTGTGGGCTGGGGATGACCGCTCTGGGGCTGATCCTGCTCGGCTTCACCCTGCCGGCCGCCCACGGAGCCGACTCGCACTTCTCGGTGCCCGGGATGATCTCGTTCGAGACCGGGCTGATTGCCGCCGGCACGCTGCTGATCATGGGGCCGCGGATCGGCGCGCCCCGCGAGCATCACGGCTTCATGCTCGGCGCGGCGGCCGGGATCCTGTTCGGCGTCTCCGACGTCTCCATCAAGGCGATCTCCGGCCTGGTCAGCTCCCACGGGCTGATGGGGCTTCTCACTCCCTGGACACTGATCCCCCTCGCCGCCTCGGTCGCCGCCTTCTACGCCTCGGCCAAGGCCTTCCAGGACGGCGACGCGGTCCCGGTGATCGCCGTCACCGGCACGGCGGCCAACCTGGCCGGGATCATCGGCGGGATCAGCGTGTTCGGCGATCCGCTGTCCGGCGATCCCCTCTCGCTGCTGCTCGAGTGCACGGCCTTTGTGATGGTGCTGACCGCGGCCTGGCTGATGCCGGCGCCGCTCCGGGCCGCGCCACCAGCAGCGGTCGCCTAGAGACTGTCTCAAAACCTCCGCACGCGGCGGCGACGGATCGGCGCGGAGCCCCCTTGTGGGGCGGAGCGCTTTCTCAGCTGCTGCCCTCGAGCAGGACGCGGGCCACCTGCTCGGGATCGTCGTAGGTGGGAACGTGGCCGCAGCCGCGGAGCATCGTCACCCGGGCGGACGGGATCAGGCGGCCAGCCCGGCGGGCCTGCCAGGGGAGCAGGAGGTGGTCCTTCTGTCCCCAGCCGATCGTGGTCGGGACGGCGATCTGCTCACCGCCGCGGAAGCGGTCGCGGTTGGCCGCGGCCAATGTCTCGTCGAACCAGGGGGCATCGGCCAGGGCACGAACGGACGCCGCGGCGTCGGCGGGCGGGATCGCCTGAGGCCGCGCCATCATCTGGCCGAACAGGAGCACCCGCAGCCCGGGGCGGGTGACCAACGAGTCGACCCGGGGCGCCAGCGCCCTGGCCAGGGCAACCGAGGTCCGCAGCGTGGATTGCTGGAAGATGGCCTCGGCCCCGTTCTGGAACCCGGCCGGTGAGAGCGCGGTGGCCGAGCGGACCCGGCCCTGTTTGGCCAGCTCCAGCGAGATCCAGCCGCCGAGGGAGTTCCCGGCCACGTGCGGGCGCTCCCAGCCGAGGTCGTCGAGAAACTCGCTCACGAGCCGGGTCAGGGAGGCGATGCCGGCAGGCGTTCCCGGGGGCGGGGGCGGCGAGCCGGCGAACCCCGGAAGGTCGAGGGCGAGCACCTCGCGCTCCTCGGCCAGGCGCCCGAGCACGGGCTCCCAGACCTGCCAGCGGCTCCCGATGCCGTGGATCAGGACTAACGGCTCGCCCGCGCCAACCCGATGATGGTTAAGGCGCACGGACCGGGACCCTAAGGCACACGATTGCGCCTGGCGCTCGCCAGGATGGATAATTGAGGACCGAGCCGATCGCCGATACCGTTGTCCAAAATGGCGAATCGTCCTTGAAGGAGAGAGATGGCGAGCATCGAGACTGCAGTCGGTAGCGAGAAGTCGACCCTCCAGGAGCTGGCCCGGCGGCATCTGTGGATGCACTTCACCCGGCTCTCGGCCTACGACACGGCGGAGGTCCCGATCATCGTTCGGGGCGAGGGGTGCTACGTCTGGGACGAGCACGGCAACCGCTACCTCGACGGGCTCTCGTCCCTGTTCTGCGTGAATATCGGCCATGGCCGGGGTGACATTGCCCAGGCCGGTGCCGATCAGGCAAAGGAGCTGGGCTTCTTCACCAACTGGTCGTATGCCCACCCGCCGGCGATCGAGCTGGCCGCCCGGGTGGCCTCGCTGGCCCCCGGAGACCTCAACCGCGTGTTCTTCACCAGCGGCGGCAGCGAGGCGGTCGAGTCGGCGATCAAGCTGGCGCGCCAGTACTTCAAGCTCACCGGCCATCCCAACAAGTACAAGCTCATCGCCCGCGAGATCGCCTATCACGGCACCAGCTTCGGCGCCCTGTCGGCGACTGGCATCACCAGCCTGCGCGAGCCGTTCGAGCCGCTCACGCCCGGGGCCCACCACGTGCCCAACACCAACGTGTACAGGCTCGCGCCGGGGATGACCGAGGACGGACTGGTCGAGACGATCGCCGAGCAAGATCGAGTTCGAGGGCCCCGAAACGGTGGCTGCGGTGATCCTCGAGCCGGTGCAGAACGCCGGCGGCTGCTTCGTCCCGCCGGAGGGCTACTTCCAGCGGGTCCGCGAGATCTGCGATGCGAACAACGTGCTCCTGATCTCCGACGAGGTGATCTGCGCCTGGGGCCGGCTCGGCGAGTGGTTCGGTTGCCAGCGCTACGACTACCTGCCGGACATCGTCACCACGGCCAAGGGCCTGACCAGCGCCTACGCCCCGCTCGGCGCGGTGATCGCCTCAGACCGGCTCGCCGAGCCCTTCCTGGTCGGTGAGAACAGCTTCACCCACGGGTTCACCTTCGGCGGGCACCCGGTCGGCGCCTCGGTGGCGATGGCCAACCTCGACGCCTTCGAGCGCGAGGGCGTGATCGAGAACGTTCGCACCCACGAGGCGGGGTTCCGGGCCACGCTCGACTCGCTGCGCGACCTGCCGATCGTCGGCGACGTGCGTGGCGCGGGCTTCTTCCAGGCGATCGAGCTGGTCAAGGACAAGGAGACCAAGGAGACCTTCGACGACGACGAGGCCGAGGTCCTCCTGCGTGGCTTCCTGTCTGGCGAGCTCTACCGGCGCGGGCTGATTTGCCGCGCTGATGACCGCGGCGACCCGGTGATCCAGCTCTCACCACCGCTGATCGCCGGCCCCGAGCAGTTCGAAGAGATCGAGTCGATTCTCCGCGCCGTGCTGACCGAGGCGGGCGAGCGGATGCACGTGCACAGGGCGTGAACGTGGCTTCATGCTGACAGTCGGTGAACTGCTGGCGGACCTGGACGTCCGCCTGCTCGGGGGCGAGGCCGGCCTCGACCTGCCGGTTCGCTGGGTCCACATCTCCGAGCTCCTCGACCCCACGCCGTGGCTGTCGGGGGGTGAGGTGTTGTTGACCACGGGCATGCAGCTCGACTCGACCGAGCACCAGCAGGAGTTCGTTACACGTCTGGCCGACCACCAGCTCGCGGCGCTAGGGTTCGGCACCGGCTTCGCCCATTCGGAGGTCCCGGCGCCGATCCTCGAGATCGCCGCCGAGCGGAAGTTCCCCGTGTTCGAGGTGCCCTACGAGGTGCCGTTCATCGCCATCACCGAGGCCGCTTTCACCCAGTTGGTGAACGAGCAGTACGCGGTCCTGCGCCGGGCGCTGGCCGCCCAGGAGCGGCTCGAGCGGATCGTGCTCTCCGAGCGAGGCCTCGACGCCGTCGCGAGTGCGCTGGCGACGCTGATCGGAGGCGCGGTGCTGGTCTTCGACCCGCGCGGCGAGCCGCTCGTCCAGCATGCCTTCCGGCGGCCGGTGAGCGCCGAGACGATCGCGATGTTGCGGGCCGAGATCAGGGAGCGGGCGCGGCGGCGCGAGTCCCGCACGTTCATGCCCGGGGGCGAGGACGGAGGGCGGGCGATGGCCTTCCCGGTCGCCGCCGACGGTCCGCCCCGGTTCGGCGCCGGACCGGCCGGGCGGATGCCCGAGGCCTGGCTGGTGGCGGTCAAGGACAGCGGACCGCTGAGCGACTTCGATCGTCTCACCCTTCACCAAGCGGTGACGATCGTCGCGCTCGAGCTGCTGCACGCCCGGGTGGCGGGCGACACCGAGCGCCGGCTGGCGGGCGACGTCCTGGCCGCGATCGTCCACGGCGAGCTGAGCGGCCCGGAGCTCTCGCGCCGGCTCGAACCGTTCGGCCTGGCCGAGCGGGTGGCGGCGATCGTGGTCGAGCGTCCGAGCGCGGGCCGCGGCTCGCCGGCGCCGCTCGAGCTGGCGGTGTCGGCCGCGCTCCGCGACGATGCCGCGCCGGGCCTTGTCGCCTCCACCCAGACCTTGACCTGCGCCCTCGTGCCGGGGATGGCCGAGGAGGAGCTGTTCGGGCTGGCCGAGCGGGTCCGAGCCCGGGTCAGCGGGGAGTTCGGATCGCCGGTCCGGGTCGCCGTCGGGCGCCCGGTGGCGGGCACGGAGGCGCGGCGGAGCTTCCACGAGGCCCGCTGTGCGCTCGAGGCGGTGGGGCTGATGGCGGTGGGCGAGAACGGGGTCAATGGCGCGGCGGCCGGCCCCGGCCTGTCCCGCGTGGCCACGTACAAGGACCTCGGCTCCTTCCAGCTGCTCTTGTCCTTGCAGGACGATGATGCGCTGAAGCTGTTCTGCGACTCCATCCTGGGGCCGATCGAGGCCAGCGAGGGCCACTACGGCGGCGAGCTGATGCGCTCCCTGGAGGCGTTCATCGAGGAGAACGGGCAGTGGGAGCGGGCGGCGCGGCGGCTCTACTGCCACCGACACACCCTGCGCTACCGGATCCGCCGGGTCGAGGAGCTGACCGGTCGCAACCTCGGCTCCGCGCGCGATCGAATCGAGTTCTGGCTGGCACTACGAGGAAGGGAGCTGGTGGCCTGACCATGCGAGTTGGCGTCCCCACCGAGGTCAAGACTGATGAGTACCGGGTCGCGTTGACCCCGGCCGGAGTCCGCGAGTTGGTGGACGCAGGCCACGAAGTGATGGTCCAGAGCGGAGCCGGAGAGGGCTCGGCGATCACCGACGAGGGCTACTCCGCCCAGGGCGCGACGATCCTGCCCGACGCCGATGCCGTGTTCGCCGCGAGCGACCTGATCGTCAAGGTCAAAGAGCCCCAGCCCGAGGAGGTTGGCCGGCTCGAGCCGCGGCACACGCTGTTCACCTACCTGCACCTGGCGGCGGATGCGGATCTGACCCGCGCCCTGATGGACTCGGGGGCCACGTGCATTGCTTACGAGACCGTCGAGGACGCCCGTGGGCGCCTTCCGCTGCTGGCGCCGATGTCCGAGGTGGCAGGCAAGATCGCCACCCAGGCGGGGGCGTTCATGCTCGAGAAGCCGCTCGGCGGGCGGGGGATCCTGCTCGGCGGTGTTCCCGGCGTGGCGGCGGCCAACGTGATGGTGATCGGCGGCGGCGTGGTCGGAATGAACGCGGCCTTCATCGCCATGGGCATGGAGGCCACGGTCTACGTGTATGACCGCAACATCGACCGCCTGCGCGAGCTCGACATCGCCTTCGGCGGCCGCGCCGACACATGCTTTGCCTCGACCCTGTCGGTCGAGGAGCGGCTCCCCGATATGGACCTGGTGATCGGAGCCGTGCTCGTGCACGGCGCTCGTGCTCCGAGGGTGATCACCCGGCCCCAGCTCGGCCTGATGAAGCCGCACGCGGTGCTGGTCGACGTCTCGATCGACCAGGGGGGCTGCTTTGAGACCTCACGCCCCACCACCCACACCAACCCGACCTACGAGGTCGACGGGATCACTCATTACTGCGTGACCAACATGCCGGGCGCCGTCCCGGTCACCTCGACCTACGCCCTTACGAACGCGACCATGCCGTACGTGCTGCACCTCGCTTCGGCGGGCGTGGCCGGTGCAGTGGCCGACAATCCGGGGCTGAAGCTCGGCGTGAACGTGGCCGACGGCCGGGTGACCTACAAGCCGGTGGCCGACGCGACCGGCGCCGAGTACGTGGAGGTCGATGAGGCGCTGGCGGGCGTGGGAGCGCGGATGTGACATTGATCACAGGATCGACCTGATGAGGAGACATAACCTCTGGGCCGGACCCTCCCACGGTCCAGGGCCGAGGACCCCAAGGCGCTCTCTCACCCGCCGGGGCTCGGCCCTTTTTACTGCGCGATTGGGCTCCGAGCCTCCCCTGCTACGCTCCGGAGCCGCATGCCGACCACCAGTCAGCTGATCCGCAAGGGCCGCACCGCGCCTAAGAAGAAGCTCGCCACCCCGGGCCTGAAGTCGGGCAAGGGGCGCAAGAAGAAGGTGGCCGCGCCCCAGCGCCGTGGAGTGTGCACGCGCGTGTATACGACCACCCCGAAGAAGCCGAACTCGGCGCTGCGCAAGGTCGCGCGCGTCCGGCTGACCAACGGGATGGAGGTCGGCGCCTACATTCCCGGCGAGGGTCACAACCTGCAGGAGCACTCGGTGGTGCTCGTGCGCGGTGGTCGAGTCAAGGATCTGCCTGGCTTCCGCTACAAGGTGATCCGTGGGACGCTCGACGCCGCCGGCGTCGGGGACCGCAAGAAGGCCCGCTCGCAATACGGCGTAAAGAGCAAGTAGTTGCCCCGCCGCGCCGCCGCCCAGATCAGGACGATCGAGCCGGACCCGGTTCACCGCAACCGGCTGGTCCAGCAGGTCATCAACAAGGTGATGCTCGACGGCAAGAAATCCGTGGCCGAGAAGATCGTCTACGACGCCCTCGCCATCCTGGCCGAGCGCACGGGCAAGAATCCGGTCGAGCAGCTCGAGGCGGGCATCAAGGCCCTGACCCCGGTGCTCGAGGTCAAGTCTCGCCGCGTCGGCGGCGCCACCTATCAGGTCCCGGTCGAGGTTCCGCCCCGCCGGTCCCGCACGCTCGCCGTCCGCTGGCTGGTCACGTTCGCGCGCCAGCGCCGCGAGAAGACGATGTCCCAGCGCCTCGCCCACGAGCTCCTCGACGCGACGCAGCAGCAAGGCGCCGCCTACAAGCGCAAGGACGACGTCTACCGCATGGCCCAGGCGAACAAGGCGTTCGCGCACTACCGCTGGTAGGGGCTGCGCTTCGGCGCGGCGGTGCTCGCCCGGGCCTTGTCGCCGCCGGGTGGCTCTGACGGCCCCGGTCGCGATCCGCGCTTTGGCGGCCGGGCGCCCCGGTCGCGATCCGCGCTTTGGCGGCCGGGCGCCCCGGTCGCGATCCTTGTGGGCGACCTCCCCCCAGGCTAAGCTGCCTCGCCTCGCCGGGAGTCGGTGCTGGGTCTAGATCAAGGTGGAGGTTTGAGATGGCGCGGGAGGCTGGCAGGGTTCGTCGGGGCTGGGTGCCGCTATTCGCGGCGATCGCCCTGCTCTCGCTGGGGGGCGTGGCCGCCGCGGCCGCGACGGTGAGCTTCGACGGGGCGCCGGGGCGCAAGGCGCCGCCGAAGCGCCTCGGAGGCATGGAGATGCTCAAGTTCGGGCGCGATCATCGCACCTTCGGCAGGTATGTCACCACCGTCAACGGACCCACCGGTCAGCTTGCTTTCAGCGAGCAGGTGGCCCACCTGCGGGTCAAGGACAAGAAGAAGGTCGGGTACTGGCGCACCTGGAGCAACGGCTACCACGGTGACGTCTACTGGATTGCGCCGCCCGGGGCCACGATCGACCTTCCGACCGGCACCACCGCCTTCTACTTCTATGCCGAGCCGAACGACCCAGGCCGCTACAAGGTGACCGCGACCACGCTGGGCGCAAGCTCCGGAGCAGTTCGTGTCCGGGGCAAGGGCGGAGCGAAGTTCTTTGGCTTCATCGCGAAGGACGGCGCGGTGCTCACCAGCGTCACCGTGACCTCAACCGACCGCGCTCACCCCCACAGGAACCCCCCGGACCCAGGCGGGTTCGCCGTCGGCGAGTTCGGGATTCATCAGGGGTAGGGGGGCGGCGGCGTTCCGGGACCACGGGCGCGGCGGCGTCCCGGTGCGGCGGGCCACGCTCGTCAGTTGTGGTCGTATAGCGGCCCCAAATGACGAGCCTGGGCCTCCGCGGGTCGCAGCCTGAACTCCCGCCCCCGGGGCAAAAAGAAAAGCGAGGGCCGCCCACCACACGGGACCGGGGGCTGCAGCGGGACAACCCTCGCGACCCCAAGGGTAGAGATCAAAATGGGTTCGTGGCCGCTCTTTGGGGGGCCTGTCAGAGAACGGACGTTCGCCCCGTCGGAGGCCCGAAAACACGCGCCAAGCACGCCCGGGACCGCGGGCGCAGTGGTCCGCCAGGCCCAGGGCAGACCGGCCGCCCCGGGTCAGACGCACCGCCCTCGCCCTGCCCCCTCCGCGCCCGCGGGGCCGGGCCGATGAGCAGCCAGCCGCACACCGAGGTCACGATCAGGACCACCGCCCCCAGGGTCTCCATGTAAAAGCCGGCGCTGGGGGTGGTGGTGGCATTGATGTAGTGGCCGGAGCTCCTGATCAGACCGCTCGCGGTGGCGTCGGACAGGTCGCCGAGCAGCGCGATCAGCAGGGCGGCGACCCCCAGGATCCCGAGCCCGGCCAGGGCGGGCCGGCTGCCCGCGCGCCAGACGGCGATCGCCAGCACGACCGCGCAAGCCGCGATCAGCGCCATCGCGTAGGAGTGGTGCGAGCCGCCGGTGACCGAGCGCAACGGCTGGCTGAGGCCCGCCTCGTGCTCATCGAACAGGGTCGTGAACTCGGCCACGAGGAGCAGCAGCGCGCCGAGCAGACCAAGGGCGAAGAGCCCCCCGGCGAGCCTCGCCGGGATGCCTGATCGGGCGGGTCCTGAAGGCCCACCGCGGCCCGAGGAAGGCCCCTCGGAAACGCGGGACCCTCTGCTATATTCGGACTTCGCCTCGGGCGGCGTCGCGTTCACTTGTGCTCGCTCCCGAGCGCGGCACATCCAAGTGATGGAGACCCCGAACTACTAGAGAAACGCCCCCGGCCGACAGCTGCGTCGTGAAGGGGCCCGCTGGGCCCTTTTTCATGTTCGCGCTTCGGTTGGGACTCAAGATCGAATCGCAAGAAATTCATGCCTCGTAAGTTCACGCTAGAGAAGACCCGAAACATCGGGATCATGGCCCACATCGACGCCGGTAAGACGACGACGACTGAACGCATCCTCTATTACACAGGTCGGACCTACAAGATGGGGGAGGTTCACGAGGGCGCCGCGGTCATGGACTGGATGGCCCAGGAGCAAGAGCGGGGGATCACGATCACCTCGGCGGCCACCACGGCAGAGTGGAAGGACCACCGGATCAACATCATCGACACCCCCGGCCACGTCGACTTCACGGTCGAGGTGGAGCGCTCGCTGCGCGTGCTCGACGGTGCGATTGCTCTGTTCGACTCGGTGGCCGGCGTCGAGCCGCAGTCCGAGACGGTCTGGCGGCAGGCCGACAAGTACCGCGTCCCGCGAATCGCCTACATCAACAAGATGGACCGGATCGGCGCCGACTTCGCCCGGGGCGTGCAGACGATGATCGATCGCCTCGGCGCGCACCCCGTCCCCGTCCAGCTGCCGATCGGCGCGGAGGCTGACTTCCGGGGCCTCATCGACCTCGTCGCCAACAAGGCGATCATCTACAAGGATGAGCTCGGCAAGGAGCAGGACGTAACCGACATTCCCGCCGACCACGCCGAGGTAGCCGCGGCTGCCCGCGAGCATCTGCTCGAGGAGGTCTCGCACTACGACGACGAGCTGCTCGAGATGATCCTCGAGGAGCAGGAGATCCCCGTCGAGCGGCTCAAGGCGGCGATCCGCAAGGCCACGCTCGAGATCAAGCTGACCCCGGTCCTGTGCGGCTCCAGCTTCAAGAACAAGGGCGTGCAGCCGTTGCTTGACGCCGTCATCGACTATCTCCCCAGCCCGCTTGACGTTCCCCCGGTGGAAGGCGTCGAGCCGGCCAAGGGCTCGGAGAACGGCGACACTAAGCCGGCCGTCCGTCACGCCGACGACGGAGAGCCGTTCGCGGCGTTGGCGTTCAAGATCATGGCCGACCCCTACGTCGGCAAGCTCACATACTTCCGGGTCTACTCGGGCCGGCTCGAGGCCGGCTCACGCGTGCTCAACGTGAACACCGGCCGGACCGAGCGGGTGGGGCGCATCCTGATGATGCACGCCAACGACCGCGAGGAGGTCAAGGAGGTCTACGCCGGCGACATCGCCGCGGCGGTGGGGATCAAGCAGGTGGTGACCGGCGACACGCTGGCCGCCCCCGACCGGCCGATCAAGCTCGAGACGATCGTGTTCCCCGAGCCCGTCATCAAGGTGGCGATCGAGCCCAAGACCAAGGCCGACCAGGAGAAGATGTCGACCGCCCTCGGCCGGCTGGCCGAGGAGGACCCGACCTTCCAGGTGCGCACCAACGAGGAGACCGGTCAGACCGAGATCTCCGGGATGGGAGAGCTGCACCTCGAGGTGCTGGTCGACCGGATGCTGCGCGAGTACAAGGTCGACGCCAACGTCGGGCGACCGCAGGTCTCCTACCGCGAGACGATTCGGGGTACGGCCGAGAAGATCGAGGGCCGGTTTGTGCGCCAGACCGGTGGCTCGGGCCAGTACGGCATCGTCTACATCGACGTTGAGCCGGCGCCCGGCGAGGGCTTCGACTTCGTCAACAAGATCAAGGGCGGCGCGATCCCGACCGAGTTCATCCCCGCCGTCGAGAAGGGCGTCGAGGAGGCGCTCGAGAACGGGCCGCGCGCCGGGTACCCGATGGTTGACGTGCGAGTCACGCTCAACGACGGCAAGTACCACGACACGGACTCGAGCGAGATCGCCTTCAAGGTCGCGGGCTCGCTGGCGCTCAAGGAGGCGGTCAGGCGGGCCAAGCCGGTTCTGCTCGAGCCGATCTTCGCTGTCGAGGTTGTCACTCCCGAGGAGTTCATGGGCGACGTGATCGGCGATCTCAACCGTCGCCGTGGCCATATCCAAGGGATGGAGCAGCGCGGCAACGCGCAGGTGGTGAGCGCCTACGTGCCGCTCGCCGAGATGTTCGGGTACGCGACCGACGTGCGCTCCAACACGCAGGGTCGGGCGACCTACACGATGCAGTTCGAGCGCTACGACGAAGTTCCCGCGAACATCACCGAGCGGCTGGTCGGAGAGCTGCAGCCAGCCTAAAAGTGACGTAGCAGCCTAGCCGGACGGAACTTATATATCCTGAATAGGTTCGCCGTCCACGGGCGAGGCCCACGGAGCCCGGCGAACACAACCACGAAAGTAGAAGGAGCGACACCAAAGTGGCGAAAGCCAAGTTCGAGCGCGATAAGCCCCACGTCAACGTCGGCACCATCGGTCACATCGACCATGGCAAGACGACGCTGACCGCCGCCATCACGAAGGTTCTGAACGAGAGGTTCGGCGGAACCGAGGTGCGGTCGTTCGAATCGATCGACAACGCTCCTGAGGAGAAGGCGCGGGGAATCACGATCGCGACCTCCCACGTCGAATACCAGACCCCCAACCGTCACTACGCGCACGTCGACTGCCCGGGTCACGCCGACTACGTCAAGAACATGATCACGGGCGCCGCCCAGATGGACGGCGCGATCCTGGTCGTCTCGGCGGCCGACGGCGCCATGCCCCAGACGCGTGAGCACATCCTGCTCGCCCGCCAGGTGGGCGTGCCCTACATCGTCGTGTTCCTCAACAAGGTCGACATGGTCGACGACCCGGAGCTGCTCGAGCTGGTCGAGGTCGAGATCCGCGACCTGCTCTCCGAGTACGAGTTCCCGGGAGACGACATCCCGTTCGTCGCCGGCTCGGCGCTCAAGGCGCTGGAAGGCGACGAGGAGGCCGAGGCCAAGATCCTCGAGCTCGCCGAGGCGCTCGACACGTATATCCCCGAACCCGTGCGCGATCTGGACAAGCCCTTCCTGATGCCGGTCGAGGACGTGTTCTCGATCACCGGCCGCGGGACGGTCGCGACCGGCCGCGTGGAGCAGGGAATCATCAAGACCGGCGAGACGGTCGAGATCGTGGGCATCACGGACACGAGCTCAACCGTGGTCACCGGGGTTGAGATGTTCAAGAAGATCCTCGATCAGGGACAGGCCGGCGACAACGTCGGATGCCTCCTGCGGGGTACCAAGCGCGACGACATCGAGCGCGGGCAGGTGCTCTGCAAGCCGGGGTCGATCACCCCGCACACCAAGTTCAAGTCCGAGGTCTACGTCCTGAAGAAGGAGGAGGGTGGCCGTCACACGCCGTTCTTCACGGGCTATCGGCCACAGTTCTACTTCCGCACGACCGACGTCACGGGCGTGGCCAAGCTGCCTGAGGGCACCGAGATGGTCATGCCGGGCGACAACGTCCAGATGGAGATCGAGCTGATCCAGCCGATCGCCATGGACCAGGGTCTGCGGTTCGCGATCCGCGAGGGCGGCCGCACGGTCGGCTCGGGGGTTGTAACCGAAGTCATTCAGTAGTTAGAGGGCGGCTGGGCCTAACGGCCCGCCGCCCTTTATTTTTCACAGGAGATACGACCTTTCTGGGGCGGGCCCGCAACCCGGGTGTCGCCCTATTTGACTGCCAGTGGCAACAATCGCTCAAAACAAAATCCGGATCCGCCTGAAGTCCTACGACCACACGGCGATCGAGACAGCGGCGAAGGAGATCGTCGAGACCGCCACGCGCACCGGCGCGACGGTCTCTGGTCCCGTGCCCCTGCCCACGGAGAAGAACGTGTACTGCGTGATCCGCTCGCCCTTCAAGGACAAGGACTCGCGCGAGCACTTCGAGATCCGCACCCACAAGCGACTGATCGATATCCACCAGCCGACGCCGAAGACGGTCGACTCGCTCCAGCGGCTTGACCATCTGCCGGCCGGGGTGGACATCGAGATCAGACTGGCCTCGTAGAGCTTCCGATGGCGGCCATCCTCGCTCGCAAGCTCGGCATGACGCAGCGCTTCCTCGACAACGGACGCGTCGAGCGCGTGACCGTGCTCGAGGCCGGCCCGTGTCCGGTGACCGGGATTCGCACCGTCGATCGCGACGGCTACGAGGCGGTCCAGCTCGCCTTCGACCAGTGCAAGGAGAAGTCGCTGACCCGGGCCGAGCTCGGGCACCTCAAGAAGGCCGACGCCTCCGCGCACCGCCTCGTGCGCGAGTTCCGTGATGAGGCGGGAGAGCTGCTGGTCGGTCAGACGGTGACCGTCGACACCTTCGAGCCGGGCGATCGGGTCAAGGTCTCCGGCACCGCCAAGGGCAAGGGCTTCCAGGGCACGATCAAGCGCCACAACTTCAAGCGCGGCCCCAAGTCGCACGGCTCCCACAACGTGCGCGCGCCCGGCTCGATCGGCGCCTCCGCGACTCCCTCGCGGGTGTTCAAGGGCATTCGCGGACCGGGCCGGATGGGCGGCGGCCGGATCACCCAGCGGGGCTTGACCGTGGTCGAGGTGATGCCGACCCGCAATCTGCTGCTCGTGCGCGGGGCCGTGCCCGGACCGCGCGGCGGCGTCGTGGAGGTGCGCACCGATGGCTGATGCGCCCGTCCTCGGCGGCGGCAAGGTCACCCTCGATGCAGCCGCCTTCGAGTCCCGCTTCAACATGCCCCTCGTGCACGAGGCCGTGCGCGCTGAGCTGAACGCCCGCCGCCAGGGCACCGCCTCGACGCAAGACCCGCGGACAGGTCCGTGGCGGCGGCGCCAAGCCATGGCGCCAGAAGGGGACCGGTCGCGCCCGCGCCGGGTCCTCGCGCTCGCCGCTGTGGGCCGGCGGCGGAACGGTGTTCGGACCGACGCCGCGCCACTACACGGTCAAGGTCAATCGCAAGGCGCGCCGAGCCGCATTGCGTTCCGCCCTCTCGGCTCACGCCGAGCGCGGCTCGCTCGCCGTCTTCGACGCCGGCGTCTTCGACGCGCCGGCCACGGCCCGCGCGGCCTCGCTGCTCGCCGATTGGGGCTCGGCGGCGCCGACGCTGGTGCTGCTCACCGAGACCGAAGCCGCGGCCGGGAAGTCATTTCGCAACATCACGCGGGTCGCAGCGATGCCCGTCGCCGACGCCGGCGTGGCCGACGTGATCGGCGCGGCGTCGCTGCTCGTCTCCGAGGCCGCGCTGCCCGAGCTGGTCGCGCGCGCGAGCGGAGGTGATGCGTGATGGACCCGAGCCAGGTGATCATCCGCCCGGTCGTCTCGGAGAAGACGTTCGTGCTCGCCGAGGCCGGCAAGTACACCTTCCGGGTTCACGACCGCGCGCACAAGACGCAGATCCGTCAGGCGATCGAGCGGCTGTTCGATGTCCACGTGGTCGAGGTCCGCACGGCCTCGGTCAAGAGCAAGCCCAAGCGTCGCGGTCAGACGGCGGGCCGCACCCGGCAGTGGAAGAAGGCCATCATCCAGGTGCGCCCGGGCGAGACGATCCCGATCTTCAGAGGTCTGGAGGGTTCTGAGTAATGCCGATCCGCAATCCCAAGCCGACCTCCCCCGGGCGGCGGTTCGTCACCTATCCGGACTTCGCCGAGCTGACGCGCTCGCGACCGGAGAAGTCGCTGACCGAGGGCCTGAAGAAGTCCGGCGGACGCAACGCTAAGGGCCGCAAGACCTCACGCCACCGCGGCGGCGGGGCGAAGCGCCTGTACCGCAAGATCGACTTCAAGCGCCGCAAGGACGGCGTGCCGGCCAAGGTCGCGCACATCGAGTACGACCCGAATCGGTCCGCCTACATCGCGCTCCTGCACTACGCCGACGGCGAGAAGCGCTACATGCTGGCGCCGCAGCGGCTTGCGCGTCGGGATGACGGTGGAGTCAGGGCCGAACGCCGACATCCGCGTGGGCAACAGTCTGCCGCTGGCCAACATGCCCCCTGGCACCTTGGTGCACAACGTCGAGCTCGTTCCCGGGCGCGGCGGTCAGATGGCGCGCGCCGCCGGAGCGGGAGTGCAGCTGCTGGCCAAGGAGGGCGAGTACGTGACCCTGCGCCTCCCCTCGGGCGAGATGCGCATGGTCCGCGGGCGAGTGCCGCGCGACGGTCGGGCACGATCGGCAACACCGACCATCAGAACGTGAAGATCGGCAAGGCGGGTCGCAAGCGCCACATGGGCGTGCGCCCCCAGACGCGAGGCACCGCGATGAACCCGGTCGATCACCCGCACGGCGGCGGTGAGGGCTCGACCACGCCCGGTCGCCATCCCGTCACCCCGTGGGGCGTGCCCACGCTCGGGTACCGCACCCGCAAGAAGCGCAAGCCATCGGATCGCTACATCGTCCGCGGACGGAGGAGAGGTAAGAAGCGGTGAGTCGCTCCAGCAAGAAGGGCCCGTTCGTCGAGGAGCGCCTGATGACGCGGATCGAGAGCATGAACAACTCGGGCGAGAAGCGGATGGTTCGGACCTGGTCGCGGACCTCGACCATCTTCCCCGAGATGGTCGGTCACACGATCGCCGTCCATGACGGCCGCAAGCACGTGCCGGTGTTCATCTCGGAGTCGATGGTCGGGCACAAGCTGGGCGAGTTTGCGCCTACGCGGCTTTATCGCGGGCATGCCGGGACAGGCAAAAGGCGGTAGGCATGGCTGAAGAAGAGAAGCCAAAGCGTCGCCGCCGGTCCTCGAAGGCATCGGACGCCGCCTCGGCGTCCGGCGCCAAGGACTCGACGACGCCGGACGCCGAGGCCACGTCCGAGGCAGCCGAGACCGACAGCCGACGAGCTGGACCCCGAGCCGCCTGCTGATGTCGCCGAAGCGGACGCGAGGCCGAGAGAGGTTGTGCTCGAGGCTGACGATGAGGCTGAGGAGGACGCCGTCGGCTGAGCCCGAGGAGCGCCGGCTCCGCGCCGAGCCGTCGTCGCCGTGGCGCCGCCGCCGAGGAGGAGGAGGCTGCCTCTCCGCCCGCTCCTGCGCCCCGACGCCGCCGGGCCAGCGCGATCCGGCCTGCCGCCGCCGGTCGTGCGGGCGCAAGCGAAGTACGTGCGTTCCTCGGCGCGCAAGGCGCGGCTGGTGTGCGACCACATTCGCGGCAAGACGCGTGGAGGAGGCGCGAGCTATCCTCGCTCACACGCCGCGGGCGATCGCGCGCGATTGGAGCAAGTTGCTCGAGTCGGCCGTCGCCAACGCCGAGCACAACCACGAGCTCGTCGGTGAGGACCTGTACGTCAAGGCGGTACACGCCGACGAGGGGCCGACGATCAAGCGGTTTCGGCCGCGCGCGATGGGTCGCGCGACCCGGATCCGCAAGCGCACCAGCCATCTGACGATCTTGCTCACGCCGAAGGAATAACCATGGGTCAAAAAGTTCATCCCGAATCGATTCGCGTGGGCTACATCCACGACTGGAAGTCCAACTGGTTCAACGAGCGCCACTTCGCGCGACTACCTGCACGAGGACACCCAGATCCGCGACCACATCATCGGCCGCCTGTCGCACGCCGGCCTGTCCGACATCACGATCAAGAAGAACGCCACCGAGGTGGAGGTCAACATCCACACGGCGCGGCCGGGCATCGTGATCGGCAAGTCGGGCTCGGAGGTCGACCAGCTGCGCCGCGACCTGCACCGGATCACGGCAAGCAGGTCAAGGTCAACATCCTCGAGATCAAGCGTCCCGAGCTCGACGCGCGCCTGGTCGCCCAGTCGATCGCCGAGCAGCTTCAGAACCGGGTGGCCTTCCGCCGGGCGATGAAGCGGGCGCTGACCAGCGCTATGCGCTCGGGCGCCAAGGGCGTCAAGGTGCAGGTCTCAGGCCGGCTGGGCGGCGCCGAGATGGCCCGCACCGAGGGCTACTCGGACGGCCGCGTGCCCCTCCACACGCTGCGCGCCGACATCGACTACGGCTTCCACGAGGCCCGGACCACGTTCGGCCGGATCGGCGTCAAGTGCTGGATCAACAAGGGCGAGATCATGCCCGAGGGCTACACCGGCGCCGACCTGACGATCATGGACGAGCCCGCTCCGCAGGCGCCCGAACGCGGTGGCCGAGACGGCCGCGGTGGGCGCGACGGGCGCGGCCGCGGTGGCCGGATGGGCGCGGCGGACCCGGTGGTCGGTGGCCGTGGCGGTCCCGGCGGTCGTGGCGGCCCGGGCGGTCCGGGCGGTCGTGGCGGCGGCCCCGGTGGCCGTGGCGGTCCCGGTGGTCCCGGTGGGCGTGGCGGCGGTCCTGGCGGTCGCGGCGGCGGAGGAGCAGGACGGTGGCCGCGGCGGGCGCGGTGGCGGCTCAGGTCCAGGCTCCGGCGGTCGCGGCCCCCGCGGCGGCGAGCGGCGGCTCCAGCGGAGGCGGAGCGGCTGATGCTCTCCCCCAAGCGCGTAAAGCACCGCAAGCAGCACCGCGGACGGCGCGCGGGCTTGTCCCGCGGCCAGGTCAAGGTCCAGTTCGGCGAGTACGGGCTCAAGGCGCTCGACGCGGGCTGGCTCACCAACCGGCAGATCGAGGCCGCACGAATCGCGATGACGCGCAAGATCAAGCGCGGCGGCAAGGTGTGGATCAACGTCTATCCCGACAAGCCGTTCACCAAGAAGCCGGCCGAGACGCGGATGGGGTCCGGCAAGGGCTAGCCCGAGGGCTGGGTCGCGGTGGTCAAGCCCGGGCCGGGTGATGTTCGAGCTGGCCGGCGTGCCCGAGCCGCTGGCCCGCGAGGCCATGCGCCTGGCCGGCCACAAGCTGCCCGTGCGGACGCAAGTTCGTGATGCGGGAGGACAGCGATGAAGCCGAGCGAGCTGCGAGACATGAGCGACGCCGATCTGCGCGAGCACATCGCAGACCGCGCGCCGCGAGCTGTTCGGCCTGCGCTTCCAGCACGCCACCGGCGAGCTCGACAACACCGCCGGTCTGGCGCACGCCAAGCGAGAGATCGCGCGGGCGCTGACGATTGCCCGGGAACGAGAGACTGAGATGACTGAGCAGAACGACACGACTGAGACCGAGGCACCGAGACCGAGGCGCGACGCCCGAGGCTGCGGAGACCGAGGCTGCGGCGCCGCCACGAGAGCGGCCGCGCCCGAGGAGGCGGCCGTCGAGCCGGCGGCACCGGCCGAGGCGGTCGAGGCCCTGACGCCCGAAGGAGCGCCGGCAGCGCGACCGCGCGGCCAAGGCCGCGAAGCCGCTCTGCGCGTCCGCCGCGCAGCGCCCGAGGAGCGGCAGGCCGAGCGCAGACGAGCGGCGGGCGCAAGGCTCAGTCCGCGGCGGACCAGCGTGCGCCGCGCGCGCGAGAAGGCCCGCGCGCGGCGGACCGCAGACGGCCGAGACGCCCGCCGCGCGAGCACGCGGCCCGGCGTCCAGAAGACCCGCCAGGGCGTGGTCGTCTCCGACCGCGCCGACAAGACGATCACGGTGCAGGATCGACATCGACCCGGCGCCACCGCCGCTACAAGAAGATCGTGCGCACCTCGCGCACGCTCGCACGCCCACGACGAGCGCAACGACGCGCACGTCGGCGACACAGTGATCGTGCGGGAGACCCGGCCGCTGTCGCGCACCAAGCGCTGGCGCGGCGGTGGTGGAAGGCTGAGGAGCGCATCGGATACACAGGCCACTTGCGCCCGACCTGCGAGGCAGAGGCCATGATCCAAAACGAGACACGCTTGCGCGTGGCCGACAACACCGGCGCGCGGGAGATCCTCGTGATCCGGGTCAAGGGTGGCTCCCGCCGCCGCTACGCCGGCGTCGGCGACGTGGTCACGGCGACGGTCAAGCGGCGACCCCGCAGGGGTCGGTCCGGAAGGGCGAGGTGGTCACCGCGGTCGTGGTGCGGACCAAGAAGTCCTACGGCCGCGAGGACGGGACCTACATCGGCTTCGATGAGAACGCTGCCGTGCTGATCGACGCCCAGAACAACCCGCGCGGAACCCGCATCTTCGGGCCGGTGGCCCGCGAGCTGCGCGAGCGCAACTTCATGAAGATCGTCTCCCTGGCCCCGGAGGTGCTGTAGCCATGGCCGCACGGATCAAGGCCGACGACGAGGTGATCGTGATCGGCGGCAAGGACCGCGGCAAGCGCGGCAAGGTGCTGCGCGTAGAGCCGAAGAAGAACCGGCTCTACGTCGAGGGCCTGAACATCGTCAAGCGCCACCAGCGCCCCGTCAGGTGGCCGGCGCCCAGCGCGCCGAGCAGGTCGGCGGCGTGATCGAGCGAGAGGGTCCGATCCACATCTCCAACGTGATGCTCGTCGACCCCAAGGACGACAAGCCGACCCGGCTCGGGAGTCGAGGTCGCACGAGGGAAAGCGCTATCGCGTCGCCAGGCGCAGCGGAACGAGGCTCGACTGATGGCGAGCCGCCCGACTGAAGACCCGCTACCTGGAAGAGATCCGCCCCGCGCTGATCGAGCGCTTCGGCTACTCGACCCCGATGCAGGCGCCGCGGATCGAGAAGATCACGGTCAACATGGGCGTCGGCGACGCCAAGCAGGACTCGAAGATGCTCGAGGCCGCGACCGAGCAGCTGGCCACGATCACCGGCCAGCGGCCGAGCGTCCGTCGCGCGCGCAAGTCGATCGCCCAGTTCAAGGTCCGCGAGGGGATGCCCGTCGGCGTCGCGGTGACGCTGCGCGGCGAGCGCTCCTACGAGTTCCTCGACCGCCTGATGTCGATCGCGATTCCGCGCATCCGCGACTTCCGCGGCCTCAGCCCGCGCTCGTTCGACGGCCGCGGCAACTACTCGATGGGCGTGCGCGAGCAGATCATCTTCCCCGAGGTCGACTACGACTCGATCGACCAGGTGCGCGGCCTCGACATCACGATCACGACCAGCGCCCCGAGCGATGAGGAGTCGTTCGCGCTGCTGGAGGCGCTGGGGATGCCGTTCTCCAAGGAGGGCCGCCGCGACGCGGCCGCACACAGAGTTAGAGGAGCGGATGGCCAAGGTCTCACAGCGCGTCCGCCAGCAGCGGACACCCAAGTACAAGACCCGGGCCTACACCCGCTGCCGGCGCTGCGGGCGGGCCCGCGCGGTCTACCGGAAGTTCGGCGTGTGCCGGATCTGCCTGCGCGAGCTCGCCCACAACGGCTACGTCCCCGGCATGACCAAGTCGAGCTGGTAGGGAGCCGACCATGTCGATGACCGACCCGATCTCCGACTTCCTGACCCGCCTGCGCAACGCGGCCAAGGCCCAGCACCACGACGTGACGATCCCCTCCTCGAAGCTCAAGCGCGAGCTCGCCCGGATCCTCAAGGAGCAGGGCTACATCGAGGACTACGGGGTCCATCCGCCCGAGCGCGGGCGGCCCGGCGAGAAGATCGCAGTCACGCTCAAGTACACCGAGGATCGCAAGCCAGTGATCACGGGGCTCGAGCGGGTCTCGCGGCCCGGCCACCGCACCTATGTCGATCACGCCCACATCCCCCGAATCCAGGGCGGGATGGGGACCGCGATCATCTCCACCTCCAAGGGCGTGATGACCGGCCACGACGCCCGCCGCGAGGGAGTCGGCGGCGAGGTCGTAGCCAGAGTCTGGTAGCGAGCGCATGTCCCGGATCGGAAAGCAGCCGATTGCCGTGCCCTCCGGGGTGACCGTCGCGATCGAGCCTGAGCGCGTGACCGTCAACGGCCCGAAGGGCGAGCTCTCCGAGCGCGTGCACCGCGACATCCAGGTCGAGCAGGTCCGGCGAGGAGATCGTGGTCACCCGCCCCACCGACCGCGGCGAGCACCGCGCGCTGCACGGCCTGACCCGAACGCTGGTCGCGAACATGGTCCACGGCGTCACCGACGGCTTCGAGAAGCGCCTGGAGATCCAGGGCGTCGGCTATCGCGCCCAGCTGCGCGGCCGCGACCTCGAGCTCGCGCTCGGCTACTCGCACCCGGTCTCGGTCGAAGGCGCCCGACGGGATCGAGTTCGAGGTGCCGCAGCCGACCCGGATCGTCGTCAGAGGGCGCCTCCAAGCAGCAGGTCGGCGAGATGGCCGCGTTCATCCGCAAGCAGCGCAAGCCCGAGCCCTACAAGGGCAAGGGGATCCGCTACGAGGGCGAGTACGTCGCCAGGAAGGTCGGCAAGCGGGCATGACCGTGATGACCAAGCCGGCCAAGCCGGCTGAAGCGCCGCCGTCGCGTGCGGGCCAAGGTCCGCGGCAGCGCCGAGCGCCCGCGCATCTCGGTGTTCCGCTCCAACCGGGGGATCTTCGTGCAGCTGATCGACGACGAGACCGGGCGGACGCTCGCCGCCGTCGAACTGGATCGAGCCCGAGCTGCGCTCGCTGGCGCCGATGGATCAGGCGCGGCGCGCCGGCGAGCTGCTGGCCGAGCGGGCGAAGGCGGCCGGCGTCGCAGAGCGCAGTGTTCGACCGCGGCGGCTACAAGTACCACGGCCGCGTCAGGGCGCTGGCCGAAGGTGCCCGCGAGGGCGGACTGCAGTTCTAGAGCGCTACCCTGGCTCAGCTCGATGGCTCGCGATCGAACAGTCTCCGCCGCCGGCCTCGACCTCCAGGAGCGCGTGGTCGAGATCAACCGCGTGGCCAAGGTGGTCAAGGGCGGCCGGCGCTTCTCGTTCACCGCCCTGGTCGTCGTCGGCGACGAGCGCGAGGTCGTCGGCATCGGCTACGGCAAGGCCAACGAGGTCCCGGTCGCGATCCAGAAGGGCGTCGAGCGGGCGAAGAAGAACCTCTACCGCGTGCCCAAGCACGGCTCGACGATCACCCACCAGGTGACCGGCGTGTTCGGCTCCGGCCGCGTGCTGCTCAAGCCCGCCTCGCCGGGTACCGGCGTGATCGCCGGCGGTGGCGTGCGCGCGGTGCTGGAGCTGGCCGGGATCCACGACATCCTCTCCAAGAGCCTCGGCTCGCAGAACCCCATCAACCTGGTCAAGGCGACGATGGCGGGCCTTGAGGCGCTGCGGACGCCGGATGAGGTGGCTGATCTTCGGGGGCTCAGCGTCAACCACGGTGCTTGGGCTCACGTCGGCGCCAGAGCCCGCCTCCGCGTCCGCGGGAGCGCCGGGGCCGAATGGGGAGTCCGAAGCCGACGGAGCGCGAGCGGACGTGAGGCGCACCGACGCCGCTCCCGAGAGCCCGCCTGAGGCTTCGGCATGAGCACCTCACGATCACGCAGCGGCGGTCGAAGAACGGAGCGGATAAGCGCCAGGCGGCGACGCTTCGCTCGCTCGGGTTGCGGCAGGATTGGGCATCGGTTGAGCGGCAGGACACGCCGCAGATTCGGGGGATGATTCACAAGGTCAGGCACCTGGTGGAGGTGAGCGAGGATGGCTGAGGACGCCGGAGCGGATCGGGCTGCACAACCTCAAGCCGGCGCCGGGCTCGCGCAAGGCGCGCAAGCGCATCGGGCGCGGCGAGGGCTCGGGCACCGGCAAGACCGCGGGCCGGGGGCAGAAGGGCTGGGGCTCGCGCTCGGGCGCCAAGCGCCGCGCCCGCTTCGAGGGCGGCCAGAACCCGATCCACATGCGGATGCGCAAGCTGCGCGGCCCGCACATGAAGAAGTCGATGCCGTTCGAGCCCTTCCGGACCCAGACCCAGCCGGTCAACCTGCTCGACCTCGAGGCGCGCTTCGACGCCGGTGCTGCGGTCACGCTCGAGGCGATGCACGGCAAGGGCCTCGCCACCCGCAAGGGCGTGCCGGTCAAGGTCCTGGCCAAGGGTGAGCTGAGCAAGGCGCTCACGGTGCACGCGCACGGGTTCAGCGCGGCCGCGCGCGAGCAAGATCGAGGCTGCCGGCGGCACCTGCGAGGTGATCGAGCGAGGGGAGGGCGGGGGCCTCCGACATGATCTCGACGATCCTTGGCGCGTTCCGGGTCGCGGAGATCCGCAACAAGGTTCTGTTCACGGCCGGCATGCTCGCCCTCTACCGGCTCGGCACCCACATCCCGGCGCCGGGCATCAGCGCCTCCGCCGTCAAGGCGATCCAGAAGAGCTTCGGCGGCAACAGCATCCTCGGCCTGCTGAACCTGTTCTCGGGCGGCGGCCTGGGCCGGATCGCGATCTTCGCGCTGGGGATCATGCCCTACATCACCGCCTCGATCATCCTCCAGCTGCTGACCGTGGTCGTGCCCTCGCTGGAGAAGCTCCAGAAGGAGGGCGAGGTCGGCCAGGCCAGGATCACCCAGTACACGCGCTATCTGACCGTCGGGCTGGCCTTCGCGCAGTCGATCGGCTACGTGTTCCTGTTCAAGAGCTTCGAGAAGCAGGCCAGCACGACGCTGATCTCGAACTTCAACCTGGCCAAGGTGTTCCTGATCGTGATCTCGCTCACCGCGGGACGCGTGCTGCTGATGTGGATGGGCGAGCTGATCACCCAGCGCGGGATCGGCAACGGGATCTCGCTGCTGATCTTCGCCAGCATCGTGGCCCGGATCCCCAACGGCGTGCACGTCCTGGTGGACCAACCCCGATCAGGTGTTCCGCGTCGTGATGCCGTTCATCGCCATCGGCGTGGTGGCGGCCGATCGTGTTCGTCCAGGAGGGACAGCGCCGGATCCCGGTGCAGTACGCCAAGCGGGTGATAGGCCGGCGAATGACCCAGGGCGGGCAGACCTACCTGCCCCTGCGGGTCAACATGGCCGGCGTGATCCCGGTGATCTTCGCCGCCAGCGTGATGGCGATCCCGCCGACCGTCGGCCAGCTCGTGGGTCAGAACCGCAACAACTTCGCCACCAGCCTGGCCACCTTCTTCAGTCCCCAGGGCTGGCACTACGTGCTCGGCGAGAGCATCCTGATCATCCTCTTCACCTACTTCTACACCGCGGTCACCTTCAACCCGGTCGACCAGGCGGACAACCTCAAGAAGTACGGGGGCTTCATCCCGGGGGTGAGGCCAGGCAGACCCACGGCGGAATTCCTGGATCGCATCCTGGCCCGGCTGACCTTCCCCGGCGCGCTGTTCCTAGCCGCCATCGCGGCCCTGCCGACGATCCTCATCAACCAGACCAACGCCAACTTCTTCTTCGGCGGCACGTCGATCCTGATCGTCATCGGCGTCGCGCTCGACACCATGAAGCAGCTCGAGGCCCAGTTGATGATGCGCAACTACGAGGGCTTCCTCAAATAGGCCCAAATCCGGTCCGCTGTGCGTTGAAACAGCTGGGCTGGACATTCCCCGAGCTTCCCACGCTCGATACAGTGAGCCCTTCATGTCTGAGCTCAACCTGATCCTTTTCGGCCCGCCGGGAGCCGGCAAGGGGACGCAGGCCGACCGTCTGCGCGAGGACTTTCAGCTGCCGTACATCGCCACCGGCGACATGCTGCGCCAGAACGTCAAGGACGAGACCGATCTCGGCCGGGAGGCCAAGCAGTACATGGATGCCGGCGACCTGGTTCCCGACGAGGTGATCGTGGCGATGGCGGCCGAACGCCTCCAGGAGGACGATGCTCAGGATGGGTTCATCCTCGACGGCTTCCCGCGCACGATCGACCAGGCCGAAGCGCTTGACCGGCAGCTCTCCGAGCTCGGTCGGCGCGTCACCACCGCCCTGCTTATCGACGTGCCCGACGAGGAGGTGATCCACCGCCTGGCCGGCCGTCGGGTCTGCGTCAAGTCCGGTCACAACTACCACATCGAGTTCGACCCGCCCAAGCGCGAGGGAGTGTGCGACCAGGACGGCTCGCGCCTGATCCAGCGCGATGATGACAAGCCCGAGGTGATCCGCAACCGCCTGCGGGTGTACCACGAGAAGACGGCGCCGCTGGTCAAGTACTACGACGAGCAGGGGCTCATGCGACGGATCGACGGAACGCGCCCGCCGGCTGAGGTCCACGACCACATCCGCGCCGTGATCGCCACCCTGCGGATGGAAGAGAACGTCTAAGCGGCTTCCGGAGACCCCGCGCCCGTGATCATCAAGAAGTCACCTGACGAGATCGAGCGGATGGCCGTCGCCGGGGCGATCCTGGTCAAGACGATGAACCTCTTGGCGGGCAAGATCCGCCCGGGCGTGACGACGCGAGAGCTCGACGATGCGGCCGAGCGATTCATCCGCTCGCAGGGCGCCGAGCCGGCGTTCAAGGGCTATCGGGGGTTCCCGGGGTCGATCTGCACCTCGCCCAACTCGATGATCGTGCACGGCATTCCGGGGCCCTACAAGCTCGAGCGCGGCGACATCATCTCGGTCGACGTGGGCGTGGTCCACGACGGCTGGGTGGCCGATGCCGCGCGGACCTTCCCGGTCGGGCCGATCACGCCGATCGCTCACAAGCTGCTCGACACGACCGAGGAGGCGCTGCTGATCGCGGTCGACCACTGCCGGGTGGGCAACCGCCTCGGCGACGTCTCGCACGCCATTCAGCAGCACGTCGAGCAGGCGGGTCTCTCGATCGTGCGCACGCTGGTCGGTCATGGCATCGGCCGCAGCATGCACGAGGATCCGCAGATCCCCAATTACGGGACGCCCGCCACCGGCGTTCCGCTGGAGGAGGGGATGGTGCTGGCCGTCGAGCCGATGGTCACAGCGGGACGTCACGGGGTCCGGGTCGGGGATGACCACTGGGCGATCTACTCCCAAGACGGCTCGCTGGCGGCCCACTTTGAGTTCACGATCGCCATCAGCGCCCAGGGCCCGCGGATTCTCACCCCCTGGCACGAAGCCGGGGGCGGTCGCGCGGCCGCGTGAGGCCGGCAGATCGGCCGAACCAGGCAGACACGCCCTGCTAGTATCACCCGGTGCGCCGGTAGCGCGATTTTGTCGTGCTGCGTGGTCGTTCTCAGCTCAGTAGCGGCGGTCTGAAGCGATCGCCAGAGCCGAGCTGAGGCAACTTTTCCAATAGATACGGGAGCAAGAACGAGCGTGAAAGTACGACCGTCGGTCAAGCCGATGTGCGAGAAGTGCAAGATCATCCGCCGCCAAGGCCGGGTGCTCGTGATCTGCTCGAATCCGCGGCACAAGCAAAGGCAAGGCTGAGATGGCGCGGATCTCTGGAGTCAACATCCCGCTCAATAAGCGCGTCGAGATCGGCCTGACCTATATCTACGGGATCGGTCGCTCGACCGCGAACCGGCTCCTGACCGAGGTCGGGGTGGAGCCCGACCGCAAGGTCCGCGACCTCACCGAGGAGGAAGTGGTCAAGCTCCGCGACGCGATCGACCGCGAGTACACGGTGGAGGGCGATCTTCGCCGGGAGCGCTCCCAGAACGTCAAGCGCCTGCAGGAGATTGGCTGCTACCGCGGCCTGCGCCACCGGCGCGGGCTCCCGGTCCGAGGCCAGAACACCAAGACCAACGCGCGCACGCGCAAGGGCCCGAAGCGGATGCAGGTGGCCGGTAAGAAGAAGGCGGCCAAGAAGTGAGTCCCGCTCCCAGAAGACCTCAGCGCGGTCGCCGGCGCGTCCGCAAGAACATTCCGGTCGGCCAGGCCCACATCAAGACGTCGTTCAACAACACGATCGTGTCCCTGACCGATCGTGAGGGCAACGTGATCGCCTGGGAGTCGGCCGGCGGAGCCGGTTTCAAGGGCTCGCGCAAGTCAACCCCGTTCGCCGCCCAGGTCACGGCCGACGCGGCCGCACGCAAGGGGATCGAGCACGGTCTCCAGCGGGTCGAGGTGTTCGTCAAGGGCCCGGGCTCGGGCCGCGAGACGGCGATCCGCTCGCTCCAAGCCGCAGGTCTCGAGGTAACGGGCGTCAAGGACGTGACCCCACAGGCCCACAACGGCTGCCGTCCCCGGAAGCGCAGGCGCGTCTGATGGCTCGCGACACCGGAGCACAGTGCAAGCAGTGCCGCCGCGAGGGACAGAAGCTGTTCCTCAAGGGCGAGCGCTGCCTGACCGACAAGTGCGGCGTCGAGCGCCGTTCCTATCCGCCCGGCGAGCACGGCCGCGGTCGCCAGAAGCAGAGCGAATACCGGGTTCAGCTGCGCGAGAAGCAGAAGGCCAAGCGGTACTACGGCGTGCTCGAGAATCAGTTCCGGATCTATTACCACAAGGCGTCCCGCCAGCCCGGGATCACCGGTGAGAACCTGCTGCGGATGCTCGAGTGCCGCTTCGACAACGTTTTGGTGCGACTGGGCTTTGCCGCTTCGCGGCGCCAGGCGCGGCAGCTGATCCTCCACGGTCACTGGACCGTGAACGGCCGGCGGGTGAACATCCCCAGCTATCAGCTGCGCGACAACGATGTGATCGCGATCCACCAGCGCTCCACCGCGTCTCAGGTGATTCGCGATGCCACCGAGCTGACCGGGCAGGTGCCGGCGTGGCTGCAGGCAGACCACGATTCGCTCACGGCGAAGGTGCTGCGCAAGCCGGAGCGGCGGGAGATCGCCGCGCCGGTGCAGGAGCAGCTCATCGTCGAGCTTTACTCGAAGTAAACCCAGACTTTCAGCCGCGCTGCCGGGTGGCAACGCGCGGCCTTGAGAGCCGCCTCGGCGGCGGCAGGAACCCACGACGTTAGGACCTCGATGCTTGACTTCCAAGTCCCCCGAATCTCCAGCGAATCCGTCGACGACAACCGCGGATCGTTCACCATCGAACCGCTTGATCGGGGCTTCGGCTACACCTTCGGAAACTCCCTCAGACGCGTTCTGCTCTCCTCGCTGGCTGGCGCTGCCGTGACCAGCGTCCGGATCGAGGGGGTGGCGCACGAGTTCTCCACCATCCGCGGGGTCAAAGAGGACGTCACCGACATCGTCCTCAACCTCAAGGGTGTGGTGTGCCGGATGCACTCGGACGCCACCGAGATCGAAGCTCCCCTTGTGGTGACCGGTCCGGGCGAGATCACCGCCAAGGACATCGATCTGCCCTCCGGGGTGGAGATCCTCAACCCCGACGCCCATATCGCGACGCTCGAGAAGAAGACCAAGCTCGAGGTCTACCTGACGATCGGGCGCGGGCGCGGATACCGGCCGGCGGAGGAGAACAAGTCTCCTGACCAGCCGATCGGCGTGATCCCCATCGACTCGATCTTCTCGCCCGTGCGCCGGGTCGCCTACAACGTTGAGCAGGCGCGCGTCGGGCAGAAGACCGACTTCGACAAGCTCACCCTCGACATCGAGACCGACGGCTCGATCGATCCGCACGCAGCGCTGCGTGAGGCGGCCGAGATACTGATCTCTCAGCTGGCCATCTTCACCGACGCCGATCGCGTGGTCGAGCTGCGTGAAACCGGGATTCCCGGCGCGCTGGAGCCCGGGCTGGTGGGTGGCGTCGGCGTGCCCGGAGCACCCGCCCGGCAACCCAACGCGATGGATGACATCCTGATCGAGGAGCTCGAGCTCGGCGTGCGGTCCTACAACTGCCTGAAGCGAGCCGGGATCCAGACGGTCGGCGATCTCGTGTCGAAGACCGAGTCTGAGCTGAATGCGATCCCCAACTTCGGCAAGAAGTCGATCGACGAGGTGATCGAGACCCTGCACGCGCGGGGCCTCGGGCTTCGTAACGAGTAACGTGAGTGCGCAGCACGAACGCTTAAGCGAGGCCGGAGGCCGAGCTTTGAGATCAATACGCGGGTCCGGAGGACCCGCGGAGGACTAACTGGACATGCGCCATCAGCGTCAGCGATACCAGCTCAGCCGCAGCGCCTCGCACCGCAAGGCGCTGCTCATGAACCTCTCCAAAGAGGTGATCGACCACGAGCGGATCCAGACCACCGAGGCCAAGGCCAAGGCGGTCAAGCCCGAGGTCGAGAAGCTGATCACCCTCGCCAAGCGCGGTGACCTCCACGCCCGGCGCCAGGCGCTGTCCGCGCTCGGCCAGGACAAGTTCACCGTCTACAAGCTGTTCGACGAGATCGCGCCGCGCTACTCGGAGCGCGCCGGCGGCTACACCCGGATCCTGAAGCTGGGACCCCGGCGCTCGGACTCGACCGAGATGGTGCTGCTGGAGCTGGTCTAGCGGCGGGGGTCGCTGACACGGTTCGGCTCGATCTGGAGTACGACGGGTCGGGCTTTGCCGGGTGGGCGCGCCAACCGGGCGTCCGGACAGTGCAGGAGGAGGTTGAGCGGGCGCTCTGCGTCCTGCTGCAGGCCGACTCGGTCCCGCTGACGGTTGCCGGACGCACCGACGCGGGCGTCCATGCCTGGGGGCAGGTGGCGTCGTATGACGGTCCTGCAGCACCGGTGTCTGGGCTGAACGGGCTGCTGCCCGAGGATGTGGCGGTGCTGTCGTGCTCTGTGGCTCCTGACGGGTTCGATGCCCGGCGGGACGCGACCTCGCGGGCGTACTGCTACCGGGTCCTGGCCCGGGCGGGTCGCAGCGCCCTCGAGCGGGGGCGCGCCCTGTATTGGCGGTATGAGGCCGATCTGGAAGCGTTGCGCGCTTGCGCTGCCGCGCTGGTTGGGGTGCACGACTTCACCGCCTTCACGCCAACCGAGACCGAGCACGTGCGGTTCTCGCGTGAGGTGCTCGCGGCCTCTTGGCGGCGGTCCGGGGACGTCCTCGAATTCTGGATCGAGGCCGACGCCTTCATGCGCCACATGAACCGGGTGCTGGTGGGGACGATGCTCGAGGTCGCGCGCGGGACGCGGTCGGTGGACGATTTCGTGGGGCTCTTGGGCGGCCGGCCCCGGTCGGCGGCCGGACCGACCGCCCCGGCACATGGTCTGTATCTGGCGGGCGTGGGGTACGGCGGGGAACGTGTTCTGAGTTTGTGAAAAGTTGGGCTGGGGGGCGGCTGGGGGCGGGATGCTTGGGGGATGGATGTCTCGGACGCGCGAGTGTCATCGGAACCGCCTGGCAAACCGGGCAAACGTGCCACGGACGAGTCCGGCTCCGGAGGGAGTCACGTTGACCCGCCTGACGCGGGGAAAGGTGACGCGCGCGGAAGTGGCCTTCGTCCGCGTCACGTTCGCCCGCCTACGGAAGCCCCCTCGACGGTCGCCGCGCGGCTCGCAACCGCTCAAGACGGGGCGGTGAGCCGAGCGCAGCTGCTCGCTGCCGGGATCAGCGGCCACACGATCGATCACCGCGCTACCAACGGCCATCTTCACCGCGCCCACCGCGGCGTCTACTTCGTCGGGCACACGGCCCTGGCGCCCCACGCCGCCGAGCGCGCGGCACTGCTGGCCTGCGGTGAAGGCGCTCTGATTAGCCACTGGTCGGCGGCATACCTCTGGGGCTTGATGGAGAACCCGCCGAGCGAAATCCATGTGGCAACCCCAGGCAGACATTGCCGCTCCCGCAACGGCATCCGCCTGCACCGGGTCAAAGCTCTGGATCCCCGCGACGTCCGCGTCAAAGACGGCATCCCGCTCACTGCCCCCGCCCGCGCCTTGATCGACCTGGCGGCAGAGACTGGCTACGACGTGCTCGAGCGGATGCTGGCCGGGGCGCGGGTGAAGAAGCTCGTCAGCGACCGAGAGCTCAAACGCGCCCTCGAGCGCGCCGGCCACCGCGCCGGTACGGGTCGCATGCGCGGCTTCCTGAAGGCCGAACAAGGCCCGGCGCTCACTCGCTCCAAAGCCGAGCGGCTGATGCGGAGGCTGATCCGGGCGGCCGGGCTGCCCGGGCCGCAAACCAACGTACGCGTCGAGGGCTGGGAGGTCGACTTCTTCTGGCCTGACCAGCGGCTGATCGTCGAGGTGGACGGCTTTCTGTTCCACGGCCATCGCGCCGCCTTCGAGCGCGATCGCCGCAAGCAATTGGCGTTGGCCGCGGCCGGGTACCGCGTGATCCGGATCACCTGGATGCAGCTCCTCCACGAGGCGCTGCTGGTCGCCGCCAAGCTCGCCCAAGCCCTAACAACTGGGTCCTGACCCTTCACTAGCATCAACCCAGATGCGCGTTCTCCTCACCAATGACGATGGGATCGAGGCGGCCGGGCTGCAGGCCCTGAGGCGGTCGCTGCTCGCGCTGCCGGGAATCGAACTCGCGGTGATTGCCCCCGACGGCAACCGCTCGGCGATGGCGCGCTCGATCACCACCCGCCGACCGCTGTGGGTGCAGGAGGTCGATTTCGGCGACGGGACGGTTGGGTACGCGACCGACGGGACGCCGGTCGACTGCGTTCGGCTGGCCCGGCTTGGGCTGATCGAGGGGTTCGAGGCCGAGCTGGTCGTGTCCGGCATCAACCACGGCTCGAATCTGGGCGACGACATCACCTATTCAGGCACCGTGGCGGCGGCGCTGGAGGCGATCGTGCTCGGGTTGCCGGGGATCGCGGTCTCGCAGCAGTCGAGCGCGCTCGAGCTTGATTTCCGTGCCGGCGAGAGGTTTCACTTCCAGGCCGCGGCGGCGTTCACATCGCGACTGGTCGCGGAGCTCGAGGACGTACCGCTGCCCGACGGGACGCTGCTCAACATCAACGTCCCCGGCGGCCAGCCCGACGGGGTCGAAGTCGCCGGCCTGGGCAAGCGGATCTACCGGGACGAACTGGCGCTGATCGACGAGGCCGGTGCGGGCCGGCGGCTGTACCGGATCTACGGCGATGCCAGCTACGAGCGCGACGAGACGGGGACCGACCTCGCCGCCGTCGCGCAGGGAAAGATCGCGGTCACGCCGATCCACTTCAACCTGACCGATCAGGACGGCCTGTCGGCGCTCCAGCGCTACGACCTGGCGCGGCTGATAGCCCCGGCGGCCACCGAGGTGGCCGAACCGTGAGCCGAGCTGCGGCCGCCGCCCAGCCGGAGCCCGACCCCACAACCCGCGCGACCGAGCTTCGCAAGCAGCTCGACTACCACGGCTACCGCTACTACGTCCTCGACGACCCGGAGATAGGGGACGACCAGTACGACGCGCTGATCGACGAGTTGCGGACGATCGAGGCGGCTCATCCGGAACTGATCACGCCCGATTCCCCCACCCAGCGCACGGGCGGCGAGCCGGTGTCCGAGCTCGAGAAGGTCCGCCACCCCCAGACGATGCTGTCGCTGGCCAACGCCCGCAGCGCCGAAGAGCTGCGGGCGTGGATCGCCCGGATGCGCAACTTCCTGGCGCGCGAGGGAATCGAGGACCCGGAGTTCGAGTACGTCGCCGAGCCCAAGATCGACGGGCTGGCGATCTCGCTGCTGTACCGCAACGGTGAGTTCGAGCGCGGCGCCACGCGGGGCAACGGGCAGGTCGGCGAGGACGTCACCCACAATCTGCGGACGATCCCGTCGATCCCGATGCGGATCGAGGACGAGAACCCGCCCGCGCTGCTCGAGGTCCGCGGCGAGGTCTACATGTCCCTGCCCGACTTCGCCAAGCTCAACGAGCGCCGGGCCGAGGCGGGCCTGTCCACGTTCATGAACCCGCGCAACTCGGCCGCCGGGACGATCCGCCAGCTCGACCCGAAACTGGCCGCGGATCGGCCGCTGTCGTTCTGGGCCTACCAGGTCGGCGCGACCGAGGGCATCAGTTTCACCGCCCACTGGGACGCGCTGCAGTGGCTGAGGGAGCACCGCTTTCCCGTGCATCCCGATGTGGTGAAGCTGACGACCGAGGAAGAGGTCGTCGCGCGCTGCCGAGAGTGGGAGGAGCGACGGGGATCGCTCGAGTTCGAGATCGATGGCGTCGTGGTCAAGCTCAACGAGGCGGAGCTCCAGCGCCGGCTGGGGGTGGTAGGCCGCGAGCCGCGATGGGCGATCGCCTGGAAGTTCCCGCCTACGACGGCGGTGACCAAGCTCAACCAGATCGGCTGGAACCCGGGCAAGTTCGGCGACCTGCACCCCTACGCGATGCTCGAACCGGTGCATGTGAGCGGAGTCACGGTCAAGCTCGCCACGCTCCACAACGAGGAGGACCTCGCGCGCAAGGACCTCCGGGAGGGCGAGGAGGTGATTGTGCTCCGGGCCGGAGACGTGATTCCGCAGGTGCTCTCGCCCGCCCCGCACGTGGCCGAGCGGAGCGACCGCCCGCCGCCGCCCGCGCCTCCGGCGGCCTGTCCCGTCTGCCAGACCCCGACGGTCAAGCCCGAGGGGTCTGTCTTCACCAAGTGCCCGAACCGCGACTGCGCCGGTCGGCGCCAGCAGCTGCTCGACCACTTCGTGGGCGCGATGGACATCGACGGCCTGGGCGAGAAGCGGGTGCGGCTGTTCACCGAGCTCGGCTGGGTGAGGACGGCGGCTGACTTCTATCGCCTGGACACCGATCGGATCGCCTCGGAGGAGGGCTTCGGGCGCCAGTCAGCGGAAAAGCTGGTGACGGCGATCACGGACTCAAAGCGCCAGTCGTTCGGCCGTGTGCTGTTCGCCCTCGGGATCGAGGAGGTGGGCTACGTGACCGGCCGGAACCTGGCCCAGCATTTCCGCACGATCGACTCACTGCTGGCGGCGGAGCCCGAGCAGATCGAAGAAACCCAGGGAGTGGGGCCGAAGATGGCCCTCACGATCCACGAGCAACTCCACGACGAGCAGATGCTCGAGCTGATCGAGGACCTCAGGAAGCAGGGCCTGCGCCTAGAGGAGGAGGGACCGCCGCCGGGCGAAGGACCGCTCGCGGGCAAGACGCTGGTGTTGACCGGCACGCTTCCCACGCTGACGCGGGAGGAGGCGACCGAGATGATCATTGCCGCGGGGGGCAAGGTGACCGGATCGGTGTCGCGCAAGACCGCCTATCTGGTGGCCGGCGACAGCCCGGGCTCGAAGCTGGCCAACGCCGAGCGCCTCGAGGTGCCCGTGCTTGACGAGGACGGTCTCAGGAACCTGCTGGGCGGAAGCTAGCCGTCGTACTTGGCCAGCGACGCGGCCATGTTGGCCTCCAGCTCGTGGCCGTAGTCAGGATTGCCGAGGCTGTTCATGAGGAAGGCGAATACGAGCCGGTGGCCGTCGCGCGCCGTGCAATAGCCGGCCAGGCTGGCGACGTCGCGTAGCGTGCCTGTCTTGCCGATGCAGTTGTTCTGAGCCCGGGTGCCGCGCATCTCGTGCGAGAGCGTCCCGGTCCTTCCACCGATGGCAAGCGAGTTGGTGAAGTCCGGATTGCCGGCCATTTTCTCCAGGGCGGTCACCACCTGGGCGGGGCTGGTCGAATCGGAGCGCGAGAGCCCCGAGCCGTCGTCAAGCCGAGGGTGGATGCCGAAGGTGGCCATCTCGGAGCGGACCACCGCTGCCCCGGCGGCCGTGGTCCCGGCCCCGCCGAACCCAGCGCCGATCCCCTTCAGCAGCATTTCGGCGAGGTAGTTGTCAGAGGGGGTGTTGGTGAGCTTGATCAGCCAGCCGATACGAGGCGAGTTGACCGACGCCAGCTGGGTGGCGTCGCTGGGCACGTAGCCCGTGTAGACCTTGGTGCCGCTCGCCACCTTGACCCCAGCGGCCTTGAGCGCGCTCACGAATTGCTGGGTGGCATACAGCGCCGGACGGTGCTGGAAGGCGGTTTCGGCGAGGCTGGTGAACCCACGGTCGTAGCTGAGCGCGCTCAGCTGCCCCTCGATCTCGAACGAGGAATGGAAGCCATAGGGTGGGGTGCCCCGCAGCGAATCGAAATACGACTCATCGCCAACGACTGCGCCGGTGATCGACGTGATCCCCGTACTGCGGACGAAGTGGGTGACGAGCTGCTGCATGGTCGCGCCGGTCCCGTAGCTGCGGTGGTCAAACGTGCTCGAGCCGAAAGTCGGATCGCCGCCCCCCTTGAGGTAAAGCGTCCCGTTCCAGCTGCCATTGAGGTAGCTGCCCACCCCTAGCACCCGGGTGCTGAGCCGGGTATCGGCGCCGAAGCGCAGCAGCGCGGTGGAGGTGGTGTAGATCTTCTCGACCGAGGCGGGCAGCCGGCCGACGGTGGCTGAGGCGCTGTAGAGCGTCTGGCCGGTGGTCATATCGACGACCAGGGCGCCCTCATGCCGGCCTCCGGCCTTGAGCTCGCGCCGAAGCGAGCGGCTGAGCGACCGCTGGGCGGCGGGGGTCGACTGGGCGCTCGCCTGCGCCGGCAATACGGTGAACACTGCCCCAGCTGCGATAAGCGCCGCCACGAACCCTCGCATCTAGCGGTATCTAACCGCTCAGGGCGGAGGATGTTGCGGTCCGCCAGCGGAAGTTCCGTCCTAGAATCGGTCGCCGGATGGGCAAGGTCGTAAAGCTCGACGCCGTGGCGGCGGAGCGGCCCAGCGGCACAACCAGGGGCTCCGCAGCGCGCCGTCGCTCCCGGTCGGCGCTGGTCCTCGGCGGGGGCGGCTTTACCGGCGGGGTCTACGAGATTGGAGCCCTGCGGGCCCTCGACCTCCTGTCGGTCAACCGCACGGTGAACGAGTTCGACGTCTATGTCGGCACCAGCGCCGGGTCGTTTGTCGCCGCCGCTGTGGCCAACGGCGTCACTCCGGAAGAGATGATGCGGGTGATCGTGCAACAGGTCCCCACGCCGTTTCCGGATGCGCAAATCAGCTCGCTGCTCCGGCCGAACTACACCGAGTTCTTGAGCAAGGGCCTGCTCCTGCCCCTTCGCCTGGCCCGCCTGGTGCGGACGCTGGTCCGGGACCTCGGCCAGATCTCAGCCGTGGACATCGGGGTGGGGTTGGCGGAGGCCCTGCCGTCCGGGCTGTACTCGGGCGAGGGGATCGAGCGCTACGTGCGCACCGTGCTCGCAGATCCGGATCGGGCCGACGACTTTCGCCTGCTCTCGAACGATCTGTACCTCGCGGCCACGGACCTGGATACCTGTGAGCGGATCGTGTTCGGCGCCGAGGGCTGGGATGACGTTCCGATCTCGACCGCGGTCAGCGCCTCGACGCGCACTGCCGATGATCTACAAGCCGGTCAAGGTCAAGGACCGCGAGCTGATCGACGGCGGCATCCTCTCCACCACGAACCTCGACATCGCTGTCGAGGCAGGGGCCAAGTTCATCGTCGTGGTCAATCCGTTGGTGCCCTACGTGAACGAATTCGACAAGCGGATCCCGTCCCTCACCGGCTCGCGGGCGCGCCGCGTGTCGGATATGGGCTTCCCACAGATTGGCTACCAGGCGTTCAAGCTGCTCGCCTATCAGCGCTTGCACGAGATGGCCCGCCGCTGGGAAGAGCGCTATCCAGGCGTCGACATCATCCTGATCGAGCCCGAGCCCAACGACGAGCTGATGTTCCAGACGAGCATCATGAACTACAGCTCACGGGTGGAGATCGCCCGGCACGGCTTCCAGTCGGTGACCCTCAAGCTGGCGCAGGACTACCCGCGCTTCAAGCGAATCTGCGCCCGGCACGGGATCGAGATCTCGGCCACCCGCGTGCGCAAGGTCGTCAAGCACTTCGAAGCCGAACGCGAGAAGACGCGCGCGTGGCGCAAGATCCTCGAGCAGACGACCTCGACGCTGTTGCGTCAGTCAGCCCAGGAGTAGAGCGGAAACGACGTTCAGGCGCCGGCGGGTCTCAGACCCCGGCGGCCTGTCTCAGGCGCTGGCGACCTGCGCCTGCTGCGAGGAGCCGGAGTACTCCCGGAGGCTGGAGAGGAAAAGGGTCTTGTCGATCCGACCGTTGAAGATCGGGACGCCCAATTCGATGCACTTGGAGATCACATCTCGCCGTTCCAACCCGGACTCACGTGCAAGCTCGCTGGGCGTCAGGTGATTGGCCATCGGTCCTTTCCTCCTTTGGCGGTGACTACATAGCCAAGAGTATGCCCTCTGGGGCGGATGCTCTCAACAAATATTCGGCTTAGTGGAGGCTGATAGCGGGAAAAACGCTGCTGGACCGTTTGCTAATTGAACGGCACTGTTCAATCGTGCAGGAAGAGGACCGCGGGTGATGTCAGCGCTGAGCGCCCCCCAAATTAGGCCGACGCTCACCGAGCAGGAGCTGGTGGCCGCGGTTCGAGGCGGCAGCGATCGCGCCTTCGAAGAGCTCTATTCGCGCTACCGCAGCCGGATCGCCTCCTATATCCACGGAATGGTCGGTGATCACGCTCGGGCTGAGGACATCGCGCAAGACGTGTTCATCTCGGCCCTGCGTCGGCTGCGTAAGACCGACGGTCAGGTCGCCTTCAAGCCGTGGATCTATGAGATTGCCAAGAACGCCTGCATCGACGAGTTTCGCCGCTCGCGCCGCACGCGCGAGGTCCCGCTCGAGCACGACGACGACTCGGAGCGCCGAATACCGGCTGATCTCCAGCACCCCCACTCCCGACGTCGTGATCGAGACCAAGCAATCGCTGGACGATCTCCGCGGCGCCTTCCATTCGCTCTCCGAGAACCACCACAAGGTGATCGTGATGCGCGAGCTCGAGGGTCTCTCCTACAGCCAGATCGGAGAGCAGCTGGGGATGACCAAGCCGGTCGTCGAGAGCACCCTGTTCCGGGCCCGGCGCCGTCTGACCCAGGAGTACAACGAGCTGGTCAGCGGCCGGCGCTGCGACCACGTGATGGCCCTCATCAATGCCGGTGAGCCGAAGATGTTGCTCCGCCTCGGTCTCCGTGAGCGACGGCAACTGGCCCGTCATCTCTCGCATTGCCAGCCGTGTCGCCGCTGTGCCCGGATGGCCGGCGTTGACGATTCGCTTTTCCAGGCACCCGGGATCGCCAGCAAGGTGGCGGCGCTGCTGCCGTTCGGATGGCTTCGACTGCGCCGCGGCCGGAGCGACAGCTCGGGCAGCACCGACGGACACTCGTTCGCCGGGGTGCTCCAGCCGCTTCAGAGCGTCGCCCGGTTCGCCGATTGGGTCGCGCCGGCCAGCGGGCTGGGACGGGCGGCGGCTGCAGCCACCGCTGTGGTGCTGGCCGGACTCGGCGGCGGTGTCGTCGAAGCGGTCACGAGCCACACACAACCGGTAGCTGCGGCCCAGATCGCTCCGGCGCCCCGGCCGGCCACGCGCGGACCCAGTGTCCTCGCGGCGGCCCGCCACCAGCCGCCTGCTGCGACTAGCTCCGCCTCGGCCCCGAACGCGAGGATCGCGCTGCGCCTCGCACCGGGCTGCCGGCCGGGCCGCAGGGCCAGCGACGTCATCGACGAGCGGCTCGAGCGGCCTGCCGAGCCACGGCTCCTCTTCGGGCGCGGCGTCAACCGGGTCCACGAGCGCGCCGAGCACGGCCGGCTCGCAGAACCCGCGGTTGCTGGGGATCTCGATCCCGCATACGGGCTCGTCGGGACATTCCGCGCTGCCCGGCGTCTCGGGCCTGGCCAAGGCCGGCAAGACGCTGACCTCGGGGGAAGCGTCCAGCTCCCGCAACTGCCGAAGGTCGGCGGCGTCCAGTTGCCGTCGCTTCCGAAGCTCTCGCTGCCGACGCTCCCGTTGCCGAGCTCCAGCAGCTCGCAGCAAGCGCCCGGCAGCTCGCAGTAAGCGCTCAGCAGCTTCGTGCGATACTGGGCCGATCGGGGCGTGGCGCAGCCTGGTAGCGCGCACCGTTCGGGTCGGTGAGGTCCCCGGTTCAAATCCGGGCGCCCCGATGTCAATGAACACGGGCCTTGAGCATAAGGGCGCGCACGCCGTTATGCCTAGTTATGAATCCGTTCAAAACGGGGCCGCCAGGCGGCTCCTGGCCGAGCGGGCCGAATTCGATGAGATCGGCTCAGGATTGGAGCCCGAGCCTCTCCTCATCACGCTCGATGCCGACGATGACGAGTGGCAAGAGGAACTCAGCTTCGCCGACGCCCTCGGCCTACGTGGCCGATCCCGCCGAAGCTTTGGGAGTTCTGCGAGCGAACGTCCACCGACGTCACGCTCATGGAGGACCGGCTCCAGTGGGCGGTTGAGCATTGGCGGAACCAGTTTTCCGGAGTGGACCTGATTGGCTTCGAACTCGCCCCCAGCGGCGCCTTGCCGAGCAGCGGGCGGACATCGCTGAGGCGTGCCTGCGGGCGGGTGAGCGCCACCTCGAACTTGACGTCCTCACGCAGGTTGTCCTCGAGCGACGTGGTTGGGCTGCCCTCGACAGCGCCTCGCCACTCGCCCCGAGTTTTGGCGAACGCGAGCTACTTGCTTAGGACGTGGCCATGGCTGCCGACGTCCCCTACCGACGGTGTACGCTGCGGAAGTCCGCAAACGACCACGGGCGCCCACCGGCTGCGAGGCTGGCACGCACCTCGTCCGGTGTATGCCCATGGGGACGGGGCTGCAGATAGCCGGCGCGCCGATGCTTGCTAGAGGAGCGCTCAACGATGTAGCCGTAGAGCGGATGCGTGCCGCTCACGCGTAGACCGGCGGGAGCAAGGGCGACGTTCATCTCCTCAACGCTGCCGTGCGGATCGCTGTTAAGCCAAGAGCAGAGCATCGGCGATGGCGCTGCGCTCATCGGTGCGAGTGGCACCCCGGCGAGTTCCGAGAACGGGCTCGAACTGGTCGGGCATCTCCAACAAAGCTCGGTTGTGCCGCGTCAACTCGCCCCATTTGACTGACGTGCGCTACTCGTCGGTGAGCGCAACTGCGACCCTGACGCGGTCGCTCTCCTACGTGGTCCTCGCTGCCCGGTCGATCAACTCCTCGAGCGCCGCCGCGCCAGCCGCCTGCATCCCCGGCACCGCATGGGCGTACTGGCTCAGGGTGAACGCAGGACTGTGATGGCCAAGCCGCTCACTGACTACCGGAATTGGCACGCCCGCCTGTCGTCAAGAGCGTAGCGTGCGTGTGTCTGAGATCGTGAAGCCTGATCCGTGGCAGACGCGCCCGCCGAGCGGGCCAGACTCTCGGAAGATGCGACTCAGCTGGTGGGGATGGATCGAGGAGCCATCCTCCCAGGCCGCCACAGCATCGTGATCGGAATAGTCGAGGCCCCAGAGCACCTTCTCCCGTTGCTGGTTCTCGCGATGCGCCGCGAGCATGGCCACCGTCCCTGCATCCAGGTCGATGGTTCTCGCGTTGTTCCCCTTGGTAGTCGATTCGTACACCTTGTAGTCGACGTCCACCAGCGTCCTGCGCACGTGCAGCCTGGCTCCGTCAAGGTCCACATCGGGCCACTGGAGGCCAAGGAGTTCGCCGCGCCGCATCCCGGTCATCGCGGCCAACCGCCAGACCGCCTCCAGACGGTCGCCCCGTAGCTCATCCAGAAAACGCGCGGGCCTTCGGCTGCGCGCCACGTGGTCATGCGGCGCTTCAGGACGCGCGACGGGCGGGGGGCTTTTGCTCGAGCCGCCACGTTGTCGATGACGACGCCGGCATCTACCGCGTCGGCGAGCACCTTGTGGATGATGCGGTGGATATTGCTGAGGGTCCTGAGACTGAGAGACCGCGACGAGCCGTCACCGAGCAGGAGTTGCGAGTAGAGCGCATCAAGCTCGTGGGCTCTCGCTTCTGATGCCGGGGCCGATCGTGGGCAGGACGTGCTGCTGGATCGTCTGCCGATATCCACGGAAGGTCGTTGGTTTCACGCGCGTGGCGATCATCGGCAGCCAACTCTCTCGCACCCACTCATCCAAGCTCGTACGAGCAGGAGCGACATAGCGGTTGTTGTGGATGTCATTCACCAACCGCGCCCGAGCCACTTCAGCTTCGCGACGGGTCTGGAAGCCGCCGTGCCACTTCTGCCGCCGGCGCCCGTCGGGAAGCCGCTCCGCATCGACCACCACGTACCACTGGATCGTTTGCCGGCCATCACGACAGGTGTGCACGCGCTTGTGGATGTGGCCCCGCATCAGCGGCCCTCAAGCCAGGTGAGGAGCCAGGGCACAGGCACCACCAGTCGGCGTCCAAGGCGACGGGTGGGTAGCTCGCCTCGGCGGGCGGCTTCGTAGGCAGCTGTGCGACCGATGCCGAGCAGCTTCGCGGCCTCGCTGACGCTGATCGTGGTGCGTCCACGCACCGCGTCCAAATCCGACAAGTCGTTCTCGCGCATGTGGGTACCTCCGCAGATTTCGGCCGTGCCGCCCCCGCGCCACGCGCGTCCGGCGCTCACGAGGCCCGCTGTGTTGACCATGTGGGCAATAGAATCTAATAGGATCGGCGCAATCGAGCGGCGACGGCTCTGGCGGTCGATCGCAAGCGACATGGCCATGGACTCGAAGCTGATGGACGCCGGGCGCATCGCCCCGATCATGAGGTTGCACTCTCGCCCCCAGGGGGAGGGCTGAGGTTGCCGGCGGCGAAGCCGCCACGCGAGATGCCCGCGGCACCCCCGATCACGCCCAGGCAGAAGACCGGGCAGGGCGCGAGGGCCACGAAGCCGCGAGCGCGAAAGGCGGCCGTGCGGAAGCACCCGACCGCCCGCTTGGCGGCGCCCGACAGACCCGCGGGCAGTGAGGTTCGTCTGATGATGGGGCTCTCGACCGCAGAGGTACTCGAGCAGCGCCTATCGGCGATGCCGCCGACCCCGGAGATCGTGCGTGTTCTCGACCAAGCTGTGGCTGCGCTCGGCACTGATTGAGCAGTGGCGCCGCACCAGGCTTTCCGAGCGCGCCGCGTTTGAGGCTCGCGCGGATCGGATCCTCTCCGCCCTCAGTCTGAAGCCCGACGAGCCCCGCGGCTAAAGCTCTCGGGGCTGCCCAGGCCACGTGGCGAAGTGGCCAAGTGGCGAACTGGCTCCGGGCCAGGCGCCTCTACGCCGCCGGCGGGACGGGCGGGACCGAGAGCCTCCACCAGTGGCGTCCCTGAGCCTGGAACTCTTCGATAACGCCCTCGCGGGCAAGCTGCGCGCGGGCGCGCGTGAACGTCCGCTCGGAGATGCCCGCCGCAACGATGTCGGAGAGGAGGTCGTCGGCCGGGCGAGGTCCCGAGGCCAACTGGCGGAGGATGAGCTCCGCGCCATCCGGCGCTTGTGGCCCCGCTCGCTGCTCGCCACGGAGCCGCCCTCGAAGATCTGCTCAGGGCTGTAGTCGCTCTCGCCAACGACTCATAGCCCGTGACCGTCAGGTTTTGATCCGCCGGATGGGGATGCTCGATCCGCTCGAAAAGCAGGCTTGGCTGCGGCGGTCCGTAGCTGGACTTGAAATGGGCGAGGACCGAGCATGGGGCGGCGGCCTCTTGGTCGCCGTCCTCGGCATCGGTCGGGCGTATCGGCACGACGCTCGCCAGCGGCTCCTGCCCCAGATGAGAATCGAGCGCGCGACGCCCTTGACCCCACGGCCGCCCCCGATCGCGATCCCGATCGAGGTGCCGGCCTTGGTGAAATGGTGAACGATGATCAGGCCGACCCCGGTCATCTCGGCCACGCCGGCCAGCTGACCGAGGGTCTGCCGGCCGGCCTGCCCCGCGATGTCGTCGACGTGGTGGTCAAGCGGGTCGAGCACGGCGATCGTGATGCCGTGCTCGGAGAGATAGCTGGCGAAGCGCTCGAGGTCGCGCGGGAAGGCCCAGGCGTCCCGCCGCTCCAGGAGATGGACGCGCTCGAGGTCGGCGCCGGCGGTGATCAGGCGCGGGACCGTGACCGCCGCAACGTCGTCCTCGACCAGGGAGAGGTGCACCTCCTCGGCCCGGCCGGTCAGCTCCCCGGTCGTCCAGCCAGCCGTAAGGCTCGTAATCAGCGTCGACTTGCCGCTGCCGTCGGCGCCGACCAGCAACGAGATCGCGCCGCGCGGAGCGCGCCGGTCGAAGACCCACTGCGGGTTCCTCGGCTCAATCTCGGAAGCTCGGCGGTCCGGGACGCTCATCACCCGGAGCATATCAGCGTGTGCCACGGAAAGAGAACAACGATCGTACCTGTTCCATTTCTGTGGACCAGCCGCTATCATCTCTACCCAGATGACCGCCACCGCCGCCAACAGCGCCCCGACCGCGATCACGATCAAGACGACGATCGCGACCACGGATGCCACCACGGCCACTTCGACCTCGACCACCACGGCCACCACGACCTCGACCACCACGGCCACCAACCTCAACCACTACCACCACCTCAGGAGCCCCGATGAAGAAGTACCTGCGTGACCCCATCCATGTCCCCTTTGATCAGCTCTATTTGGACGCGAACAACCCGCGGCTGGCCCCCGAGGAGCCGCCCGGCTACGCCGACGCAGCGGCCTTGTTCGCCCGGAGTTGCAGGCCGAACTCGAAGCGAGGGCTGAGGCGGAGTTTGAACTGGGCAGCCTCGAGCAGGCCTTCCTCGCCCAAGGCTGGCTGCCGATCGACAACGTCGTCGTCTGGAGCCATCCCGCTGTCGCTGACAAATGGGTGGTGCTGGAGGGCAACCGGCGAACAGCCACGCTGCGCAAGGTCCGCATCCGCCGCGGCCGCGAGCAGGCCAAGCTCGACCGGATGCGCAGCGGCGGGCGCAAGTACTCCCAGCACGACATGCGCGAGCAGGAGCACTGCGTAGCCGACCTTGACCGGCTGATCGTCGACACCGACCCCCTTTACGTGGTGCCCATTGACGCTGACACGCCGGAAGAGCTCGCGCACAAGCTTCCGCGCGTACTGGCCGTGCGCCACGTGACAGGCGCGAAGCAGTGGGTCAACTACGCCGAGGACATCTGGTTGCTGACGCGCTACGAGGACCTGTTCTACGACGAGTTCAAGAACACGGACCAGCTGGGTTGGGTTCCAGACCTGGTCCGCCAGGTCGGCAACGAAGCCTCGCTGACCCAGATGACGGCGAAGCGGAAGCTGCGCGCGGCGAGTTGCTTCAGCCATTTCAAGCGCGACTTCGAGGACCGGCTCCCCGAGGGGGAGGAGTTCAGGCCGACCGACTACTTCCTCTTCGAGGACATCGTCAAGCGGCCCTTCGTGCGCGGCAAGTTCGACCTCGGCGACGACGATGTCCACATCCCCTCGGACCGCGAAGAGGTCATCTTCAAGTGGGTCTTTGAGCAGCCGCGCGGTAATCCCAACGACGCCGAGGACAACCCCAACGTCTTCTACCGCCATTACAACGTCGAGTGTCGCGGATCGGATGAAGCGCTACGACGAGAAGCACGGCACCTCGTTCGCGACTCGCTTCGACGTCGACGCCCCCGAGAACGCTCCGACGATGCGAGAGGTCGAGGCAGACTTCATCGCACACAAGGCCCGGCGCAAGCCCGCTGACGTTCTAGAGCAGCTGCTGCCCAACTCGACGATCTCAAGGCGACCCAGTTGGCCACCGAGGGCGAGTTCCTGCGCCATCAGTTGGAGCGCGTCGAGAAGCGGGTCACTCAGCTGCTAGCGATGCTGACGGCCGCCGAGCAGGCCGAGGCGGCCTGATGGCGAGGCGACTCCTCATGAGCCCGAGTTCCGGCCACTGATCGACCGGGTGGCGGCGCTAGCGATCGAGACGGGCAGCGTCAATCGCCTTCAAAAGCGGCTCACGGACCGGCTCGCGAGTGACCGCACCGAGGGCTGGCTTTACCCAAATCGCCTTCACGCTCTACTCAGCGAGGACCCGACCAAGGGCATAAACACAGAGACGATCGCCACGCTGGAGCAGGCGCTGGCCCGGGTCGAGGCCAGCGCGGCCGACGGCACTGATACCGCGCGCGTGGGGGAGCTGCGCCAGCAGGCGGCGCGCCTGTGGTCGGCAGCCCCTGAGCCCTCAGGGCCCGAGCGCCTCCAGGCTGTGGCCGAGCGGGTCGGACTGCCTCCGGCGGCCGTGCGGCTCTTACTCGAGGAGGGTCGTGTTCTGGAGGATGAGGCGGGTCCCGTGGCGAGCCGACCCCACCCCCCTGGCCCGCGAGCCCGACTGGTCCTTCCAGGACGAGGCCTATGCCGCCTGCGTGGCCGGGCTAACGGGAGATGCCGGTGCCGAGGATTCGGGCTCATCCTGCCCACCGGCGCCGGGAAGACCCGGCGTGGCGACCAGGATCTCGCTGAAGATCCTGGCCGAGAGCCCTAGAGACAGTGTCTGCCTGTGGGTCACCCACCGCTCGCACCTGAAGAATCAAGCGATCCGGGGCACTGCAGCGCGCGGTCGCCTCCGGCACGCCCGACCTGCCCGACGATGCCATTGCTCTGCTCGGGGCCCGGGTGCAGGTTTGCATGCTCTCTGAGCTCCGGACCGGCTTGAGGCGCTGGGTGACCAGGTTGCGCTCGTCGTCGTCGACGAGGCCCACCACGCCGCCGCACCGTCCTATCAGCCCCTTCGAGCGTAGGTCCCTACGCGGGTTGTTCTTGACGGCGACGCCCAACCGCACAGACGGGCTGCCCATCGGTATTGACGGCATCGCCTACACGATCACCTATCGCGATCTGTTCGAGCGCGGGGTGATCGTCGAACCGAAGCTGGACGAGCTCACCATCGAGGGCTTCAATTGGGAGCCTGATGATCTGCGCGACCTCGCTGACTACCTGCTGGGCCAGGCCAACGACGTTTTTGTCAAGACGCTGGTCGTGACCTCGCGTGTCGAGCACGTCGAGATCCTCCACCGGATGCTCACTGAGCAGCTCTCCGACTACCAGAACCACATCCTCACCGAGGACGACATCGCCTTCGTACACGGCAGCGGCTCCTCCTCGGGTGCCGTTCGGTACAGGCGTTTCTGGACGAGTTCGCTGGCCGCCCTCGCGGGATCTTGATTGCGACCAACAACCTCCTCGGTCGGATACGACGACCCGACCGTTGATGCCGTAGTCGTGACCTACGCCACCGGCAGCTTGATCCAGCTGATGCAGGCCGCCGGGAGGTGCATGCGCTACATGCCGGGCAAGCAGCGCGCCACCGTCGTGCAGCTCAAAGAGTCAGCCCTGGCTTACCACTGGGAGCAGCGGTGGCTCTATCAAGACATCTCAGACGCGCTCCGGCCCAGGTTGGACGACGTGTCCTACTCCGAATTCGACGAGTTCGCTGCGACCGTTGAGGACCGGCTTGGCCGCTACCGCGTAGGCCGCCGAGCCGCTGAAGCCGTGCGGGCCGAGTTGGCGACGGTGGAGACCGGAGACCGGGTCTCGCTGCTCCTCACGGGCATGCCCTACGACGGCCCCGCTGAGCGCTTCGACACCGAGGCCGAGTGGGGGGCGGTGTTGGTCACGCCCAGCAACCGGGAGGTCTTCGAGCCGTCTTAAACGATTTCTCGGAGCGCATGGCCGACGTCAACAACTTCGACGACTTCCTGCGCAATTACCTGGAGCCAACGGACCGCCTATGGCAGCCGCTCAAGGACATGCTCTGGGCGATGGCCTACGCCGCGCGCGAAGTCACTGGGGATGTGTATGTGGCGAGCGCATCGTCCGACCACCGAGCACGGGACCACGTGGCTCACATATGTGACCCTCGAGTATTGCCCGCGGCTTCCGAGCGCTCTCGCCGAATTCCTCG
>CAWICI010000011.1:0-141534 GCA_963834635.1 uncultured Solirubrobacterales bacterium
ACGAGGGCGAGATCGTGTGGGAGGGAAAGCCGGTCCACTTCGACGGCCCGCGCGACGCCGAAGCGGCCGGGTATCACCACGATCTACCAGGACCTGGCGCTGTGCGACAACCTCGACATCGTCCAGAACATGTTCCTGGGCCAGAGCCGCTACAGCGGGGCTGCTCGACGAGGCGACGATGGAGATCAGCGCGCGGGAGACGCTGAACGACCTGAACGTCAGGACGATCCGCTCGATCCGCCAGCCGGTGGCCTCGCTGTCCGGGGGTCAGCGGCAGTCGGTCGCCGTGGCCAAGGCGGTGATGTCCAAGGCCAAGCTGGTGATCATGGACGAGCCGACGGCCGCGCTGGGCGTGGCCCAGACGAGGATGGTGCTGAGCCTGATCAAGCGCCTGGCCTCGCAGGGGGTGGCGGTGATCGTGGTCTCCCACAACCTCAACGACGTGTTCGCGGTGGCCGACCGGATCGTGATCCTCCATCTCGGTCACATGGTCGCCCAGGGCCGGCTTCCGAGTTCGACCCCAGCTCGGTGGTCGACTACATGACCACAGGACGCTCTGAGCGCCCCGCCCTGGTGCCGGACGGCCCCGGCGCAGAGCAGGCAGGAGGGATGATGCCCGACGAGTCCTCTTCTACCGGGACCCCCTCCGAGCTCCAAGAGCCGCCGCTCTCGACCGAGCGGCCGAGGACGAGACGGCCGCTCCCGAGAGCGACCTGGCGGCCAAGGCGGCGGCGCCCGGAGGTGCTGGCCGACTCGCTGGGCGAATACGTGCGCGCGTGGGGACAGCGGATCAGGGGCGGCGAGAGCGGCGCGCTGCCGATCATCGTCGGCCTGATCGTCATCCTCATCTTCTTCCAGCTCGAGAGCTCGCAGTTCGATTCGGCGGGGAATCTGGTCAACCTGCTCGTGCAGGCCTCGATCTACATCCTGCTCGGCGCGGCGGAGATCTTCGTCCTGTGCTGTCGGAGATCGACCTGTCGGTCGGGTGGGTCCTGGCCATCGGTGGGTTCGTGGTCGCCGAGCTGATCGCGCCCCCGGTCAACCTCCCCTGGTGGGTCGGATCATCGGTGGGATCGGTGTCTGCGCGCTTATCGGCTACGTCCAGGGCAGCCTGATCACGAGGCTCCATGTCCCCTCGTTCGTCGTCACGCTGGCCGGTCTGCTGGTCTGGGAGGGGTGGCATCGAACTGGCGACGATCGACAAATCCGCGGTAGGCGGCGTGATCTCGGTCTCGAACACGAGCGTCGTCTACAAGCTCGTGAACAGCAACATGAGCGTCGCCCTGTCCTGGATCGTGCTCGTGGTCGTGCTGGCGATCTTCGCCGCGCTGACCCTCTCCCGGGCAGCCCGCCGGCGGCCAAGGGATTGAGCGCCCCCCCGCTCAGCATCACCCTGCTGACGATCGCCGTGACCGCGATCGCCGGAATTGTCGTCGTCTATATCTGCAACCTCAACCGCGGCCTGCTGATCTCACTCAAGGGAGTGCCCTGGGTGGTGCCATTCGTGGGCATCGTGCTGCTGATCTACTCGATCTTTCTCGGACGCACCCGGATGGGGCGCTACATGTACGCGATCGGCGCCAATCCCGAGGCCGCTCGCCGCGCCGGGTATCAACGTCCAGCGGGTGCGCCGGGTGGCCTTCACCCTGTGCGCGATGACGGCAGGCCTCGCCGGCCTCGTATATGCATCATGGCTGGGGTCGGTCTCGACCGACGTGCCCGGCGGTAACTACACCCTGTACGGCGTGGCGGCGGCGGTGATCGGCGGGGCGAGCCTGTTCGGTGGTCGCGGCAGGCCGCTGCACGCGTTGCTGGGCGGACTTGTGATCGGCGTCGTGTTCAACGGCCTGGCCCTGATGGGGATCAGCGCCGCCGGCCAGTACATCGCGACGGGGATCGTGCTGCTGGTGGCGGCGGCGGTCGACGCGCTGGTGCGCCGCAACCGCCTGGCCGGAACCTGAGGATCCGCCGAGCCGCCGAGTAGGGGCGAACCGGGATGGGCAGACTCCCGGGTCGATGAGCAACGACGGCCTCCGAGAATGCGAGCAGAAGATGCGGGCCGCGGGTCAGCCCGAGGAGGCGATCCGCAGCTTCGCCGCCGCCTACCAGCGATTGGTCGAGGGGGAGGAGGGGTTGATCGCGAGCGACGAGCTCGAGCCCGCCACCGACGTTCCCACCCTGGACGACCTCCCGACGCCGTCCGATCCCCGCGTGCTCGAGGACTTCGCCGTGATCAAGCTGAACGGGGGCCTGGCCACGACGATGGGGCTCGAGCGGCCAAAGTCGCTCGTGGAAGCACGCGATGGGCGTTCGTTTCTGGAAGTGATCGTCGGCCAGACGCTGGCCTTGCGACGCCGGCACGGGATTCGCCTGCCGCTCGTGCTGATGGACAGCGAGGCCACCCGCGAGGACACGCTGGCCGCGCTGGCCGAGCACCCCGAGGTGCAGAGCGACGGCCTGCCGCTGGACTTCCTCCAGAGCATGATTCCCAAGCTCGAGGAGGACTCGCTGCGCCCGGTGCGCTGGGAACGCGGCCCCGGCACTGGAATGGTGTCCGCCCGGCCATGGGGACGTGTACGGGGCGCTCCGCCGCTCCGGGACGCTCGACGCGCTGCTCGAGCGGGGCTTTCGCTACGCCATGCTCTCCAACGCCGACAACCTCGGCTCGGCCCTGGACCCACGGATCGCTGCCTTCGTCGCCTCCGAGGAGATTCCGTTCCTGATGGAGGTGGTCGAGGGGACCGAGGCCGACCGCAAGGGCGGCCACATCGCCCGCCGACGCGAAGACGGACAGCTGATCCTGCGGGAGACCGCCCAGACCCCCCCCGAGGACGAGGACTCGTTCCGGGACTACCGCCGCTGGCGCTACTACAACACCAACAGCATCTGGATCGACCTGAACGCGGTCGCCCAAACGCTTGACCAGCGCGACGGCGTCCTCGAGCTGCCCCTGATCGTCAACCGAAAGACGGTCGACCCAGGGACCCCGACTCGACCCCGGTGATCCAGCTCGAGAGCGCGATGGGCGCCGCGATCGGCCAGTTCCCGGACGCCCGGCTGCTGTGCGTCCCCCGGACCCGGTTCGCCCCGGTCAAGACGACCGATGATCTGCTGGTGCTGCGCTCCGATGTCTACGAGGTCTCCGACGAGTTCCTCGTCGCCCCGGTCTCCGAGCGGCGGGGACGCCTGCCGTTCGTCGAGCTCGACAAGCGCTACTACCGCCTGCTCGACAAGTTCGAATCCCGGTTCCCGGCCGGGCCGCCTTCGCTCCGCCAGGCCGAACGGCTGGTCGTCCACGGGGACGTCACCTTCGGGGACGGTGTGGTGGTCAAGCGGGTCGGTCGAGCTGGAGGTCGACGAGCCGATGACGCTCGAGGACGGGGCGGAGCTCGGGTAGCCGGCGATACACAGCGCGGCCGGCTCTCGACCTGAGAGGCAGAGCCCCTTATCGGGCGCCTGGACGCGTAATCGAGCCTGAGCGCTCAACAACGCTTGAGCAAATGTAGGTTTTCCGGCACTTTGGTGGCTTTCTTGAACAGATTCGACACCTTTTCTTCCAAAATGCTCAGTCGACGCGCGTAAGCCGACACCACCGGAGGTTGGTAGGTCGGCAAACGCACGGAGGGAACTGTGTTCGGCAGCGCTCGTCGGGTCATCGGAACACTCGCATTCACATCGCTGCTGGCCGCGACCCCCGGCACCGCTCTCGCCGCCGCCCCCACGCCCAAGCACTGCGGGCAGCCGCTGCTCACCGAGCCCTTCACCCGGTGGGCCGATCACGACCTGTACAAGCCGATGCCCGGCGGCAGCTTCGACGGCTCGCTCGGCGGGTGGTCGCTGCGCCGGGGGGCGCAGCGCGTCCGCGGCGGCGCCCCGTTCGCGATCGACGGCTCGGTCGGCCGGCACTCGCTGCTGCTGCCGGAGGGCGCGGTGGCCACCTCGCCCCAGACCTGCGTCGACCCCTCCTACCGCACCTTCCGGCTGTTCGCTCGCGCCGTCGCCAAGCGGGCCACGCTGACCGTCTCGGTCGTCTACCACGCCGCCTCGGGCTCGACGACGATCCGGGTGGCCCACCTGAAGCTCGGAGCCGGCTGGCGCTTGACAGCGCCGCTGCCGACCGAGGCCGTGCTGGCCAGCGCCCGCACCGGTGGCACCGCGAAGCTCCAGCTGCGCTTCACCGCATCCGGCGGCTCGGTCCGGATCGACGATGTGTTCGTCGACCCCCACGGCCGCTCCGGTTGATCTCGCTCGCTGAATGCTGATCGACTCCTACGACAGCGCGGCCGCGCAGGCTCTGCTGAGCGCGGGCGAGCAGAGGCTGGCCGGACGGCGGGTGATCCGGCGAGAGCTGATCACCAACACGATCGGGGCGGTCAGCTTCCTGATCGCGGCCACGCTGCTGGCCGTTCTCGCCCCTTGGCCCCACTCGCTGTCCCTCCTCAACCTGGCGCTGGTACTGGCGGGATGGGTGATCGTCGAGCGGATCAGATTCCCGGTGGCGAGCGCCTGGACCTATCCGACGATGCTCGTGTTCGTCCCGGCGCTGTTCATGCTGCCGACGCCGATCGTGCCCCTGGTGGCGATGGTGGCGATCCTGCTCCGCTCCGCCCCGGAGCTGGTGGCCGGGCGGGTGAGCCTGACCATGGTCCCGGCGTTCATCACCGACGCCTGGTTCACGATCGGCCCAGCGCTCGTGCTGGTGCTCGCCGGCTCGCCGGCCTTCGCCTGGTCGCACTGGCCGCTCTATGTGGTCGCCTTCCTCGTGCAGGTGGCCTTCGATCTGGCGATCACGCTCAGTTGGTCTTGGTTGGGGGAGGGGACGAGCCCGCGGGTGAACGCGCCGCTTCTGGCCTGGACGTACTGGGTCGATGCGGCGCTCGCCCCGGTTGGGCTGCTCGTGGCGGCGGCGGCGGTGCAGCGGCCGGGCCTGCTCCTGATCGCGCTCTCACCCGCCGCCATGCTCATCTGGTTCGCCCGCGAGCGCCAGCAGCGGCTCGACCAGACGGTCGCACTCAGCACCGCCTACCGCGGCACGGCGCTGCTGTTGGGGACAGTGCTCGAGGCCGACGACGAGTACACGGGAATCCACAGCCGCGACGTCGCTCGAGCTCTCGCTCGCCGTGGCCGACGCGCTCGGAGCTCGATCCCGACCGCCGGCGGAACATCGAGTTCGCCGCGCTGCTGCATGACATCGGCAAGATCCGCGTGCCCAAGGAGATCATCCACAAGCGGGGCAAGCTCGACGACGACGAGTGGAAGATCATCCGCCGCCACACGATCGAGGGTGAGCGGATGCTGACCCAGGCGGGCGGGATCCTGGCCTTCGTGGGGGGCTTCGTCCGCTCCTCGCATGAGCGCTACGACGGCACCGGCTATCCCGACGGGCTCCACGGGGCCGAGATCCCGATCGAATCGCGGATCATCACCGCCTGCGACGCGTTCAGTGCGATGACCACCGACCGCCCGTACCGCCCGGCCATGCCGGTGGGCGCGGCGGTGGCCGAGCTGCGCCGCTGCGCGGGCTCCCAGTTCGACCCGGAGGTGGTGGCGGCGCTCGAGCCGCTGGTCAGATCGCTACGGGGATCCGGCGCCGAAGGAGCGTGGGATCTCGTAGCGCTTGGCGCGTAGGGAGGCCGACTTCGGCACGGGCCTGAAGCCGGCCGCCGACGCCGAGGCGGTCAGCTGGTGCTTGCGCACGACCCAGGTGACCGGGGCGGCGGGATAGCGCAAGAGCGCCTGCCAGGTGCCCGTGTCGATGATCCCGGTGACGGCGAGGCCGTGGGTGAGCTGGAAGCTCTCCACCGCCGCTTGGGTGTCTGGGCCGAAGCCGCCGTCGATGGCAATGTGCTGGCCGGCGCTGAGGAGATGCTCCTGGGCCCAGACCACCGGATCGCCCTGCGAGCCGGTGGCCAGCGTCGCGTCGGTGGGGTCGGCGAGGTAGCCCTTGATCGGGCCGACGGGCTGAGAGATGGCGCGCCACGCGCCGCCGGGGGCCTGCTGCCAATCCCACCAACTCACACCGCCGGCCGCGTAGGCGTAGGAGACTTCGCGAAAGCGGCGGATCTGCCGCGGCCGGCGTGTTGTCGTAGACCTGTCCGAGCGGATAGATCGGGCGCTCATAGACCCGGTTGTAGGCATAGGTGTGCGCGTAGACGGCGTCGACCGTGGTGCCGATGTCCTTCCAGTACATCTGTGGTGCGTTGTACTGAGCGCCGCCCGGACCGAGGAACACCGAGTAGGGGAAAGAAGGATGGAAATCGATGTACGGGAAGCCGGCCAGCGCGACAGGGAAGTTCCGGCGGATCAGGCTTCGGAGCTTGCGGATATAGGTTTGGGCCTGGACGTACTTGCCTTGGTACTCGCTCTCGGCGTCGATCAACAGGCAGTCGGCACCGTCCTTGACGGCGGTCGCTCCGAGCTGGGCCTCGGTCACGGGATGGTTGCCATACACGTATTGCCAGGCGCACACCCGCAGCCCGGCGGCATGCAGGGCGGAGACGAGCGGACGGTTGAACTGCGACCACGGGGTGCCGCCGTCGCTGCTCTTGATCTCCAGCGTGGAGACCCCGTAGTGCTTGGCCTGGGCGATGATCGAGGCCAGGTTGCCGCGGTTCGAGCTCGAGAGCTCCCAGATCCACATGCCCCGGCCCGAGAACGGGACGACGTGAGCCTTCTTGCCGGGGCGGCGGGGCGTTCTCGGCTTGCTCGTGCTGGATCCGCCGGTGCCCGCGCCTCCCGAGGCGGCGACCGCCGACGCGCTCAGGCCGAGCGCGAACACGGCGACGAGCATCGCCACCAGGCGCGGGTGCAACTGGCGCTTGCCTGCAGACCGACGACCCCGCCCCACGCGGTCCTCCAACATACGGCTTCTCACCGTAGTCAAAAACCCGGAAAGTGCCTGCAAGTTGCGGTTCGGTGAGGAGACCGTGGTCGGCGCGAAGGCGCGCCTCGATCGCCTCGATCTGTATCCCCGGCCGGTCGACATCCGGCGTGTCCGGGTGGCGTGCACGCCCTGGTTGTTTCGCCTGCCCTGGTTTCGCCGCTTCGATGGCTACACGATGTGGAATCTGATCCTGCTGCGGACGCGGGCGCTGGCGGCGGATGACGACCTCATCTGTCACGAGCTCTGTCACGTCTGGCAGATGCAGCAGCACCCGGTGCGGATGCCGCTCTCCTACCTGCGCTACGGATACGCCGAGAACCCGTATGAGGAGCAGGCGCGGGCGGCGACCCAGGTCTCGCGGGCCGATTAGTCTGGTGCAGCGATGCTTCGGGCCCTGTCAATCGTGCTGGCGTTGCTCGGGGTGGCTGTGGGGGGCGGGGGCGCCGCACACGTGACGGCCTCCGCGGCGGGGCGCGACCGGCCGCTGGCGGGCAAGGTGATCGGGATCGATCCCGGGCACAACGGTCGCAACTACACCGACCCGTCCTACATCAACCATCTGATCTGGAACGGGCGCGAGCACGAAGCCTGCGACACCACCGGCACCGAGACCGACGGCGGCTACACCGAGGCGCGGTTCAACTGGAACGTCGCGCGCTACCTGACCGCCGACCTGCGGGCGGAGGGAGCGAAGGTCGTCCTGACCCGGCACAGCAACGACGGCGTCGGGCCGTGCGTCGACCGGCGGGCCGAGATCCTCAACCGGGCGCGGGCGAACGTGGCGATCGACATCCATGCCGACGGCGGTCCGGCAGGTGGCCGCGGGTTCGCGATCCTCGAGCCGGTCGCCGACGGCCGCAACGATCGCGCGCTCGCCGGCTCGCGACGATTCGGCCGGCTGCTGCGGGCGGGCTACCGAGCCGTCACCCGGATGCCGCTGAGCACCTACGACGGAACGGACGGCATCTCCTACCGAGATGATCTCGCCGGTCTCAACCTGACGACCGTGCCCAAGGTCCTGATCGAATGCGGGAACATGCGCAACGCCACCGACGCCGCGATGCTGGAACGGGCCTCGTTCCAGCAGCGGGCGGCGCGGGCGTTTGCCGACGCGATCACCGAGTTCCTGTCTCGTAGAAGCGCGCCCGCTGGGTGAGCAGCACGCAGAGGCCGACGAAGGCGGCGGTGAGGAGACCGAGCCCGTCGAGGTGGTCGCCGAGCAGGGGAATGGACCAGGCGATCGTGAGCAGCGGTTGCGCCAGCTGTAGCTGGCTGGCCCGGGCCACGCCGGACTCGGCCAGGCCGCGGTACCAGGCGAAGAAGCCGATGAAGGTCGAGATCGTGCCGACGTAGACGAAGCCGAGGATCGAAGACGCGGCTGGCTGGGCGGCGGGCGAATGGTCCAGAAGGGCGACGACCGTGATCGGCAGAGCGATCGGGAGAGCCACGACCAGGCCCCACGCCGTCACCTGCCAGCCCGGCAGCCGGCGGGTCAGCCTTCCCCCCTCGGCGTAGCCAACGGCCGCGACCACCACCGACCCGAGCAGGAGCACGTCGGCGGGATGGAGTGTTCCGCCACCGCGGGAGAAGGCGTAGGCCGTGACCGCGGCGGTTCCGAGCAGGCTCGCGGTCCAGAACATCGCTCCCGGCCGCTCGCCGCCCCGGATGACCGCGACTGCCGCCGTCACGGCCGGAAGCAGGCCGACCACGACGGCGGCGTGGCTCGAGCTGGTGTGCCGCAGCGCGAGCGCGGTCAGCACGCCGAAGCCGATGCCGCAGCCGAGGCCAACCGCGACCAAGCCGGGCCAGTCGGCGCGCGCCGGAAGCGGGGCCCGGAGCACCCGCAGGCAGACCAGCGCGATGGCCACCGCGATGACCGAGCGGCCGGCCCCGACGACGAGCGGGTCGAACGCCCGTTCCGCCAGCGCCGTGGCCGGGAACGTGAACGAAAAGGCCAGCACGCCGAGCCCCGCCCAGACGAGGCCGGAGCTGGCGCCGGTGTCCGTCGGGCTCAGCCTACGCAGCGCCACGCGGGCGGTAGCTGGTGCTGGCGGAGGTGGGGACCGCATCGGCGTACGTCGCGTGAAGCGCGACTGCGTTACGACCAGCGCGAGCCCGCGCGGTACGCCGAGGCGGCCCCCACCCCGCTCACTTGATGAACAGGATCTCCGAGTACTTCGGCAGCGGCCACAGGTCATCGGCCACGACCTTCTCCAGCCGGTCGGCCACGAGGCGGACGCTGTCCATCGCGGGAATCACCTCGTCGTGCATGTACTTGGCGTGCTCGAGCACGTCGCCGTGGGGCTGGTTCTCGGCCAGGTTGGCCGACTCGAGAGCCTTGATCGCGGTCGATGAACTCGTCGATCAGTCCCTCGGTCTCGGAGGCCAGCTCGGCCAGCGCTGCCTCACGCAGGAGCGCCAGGTGGCGGGCGGCCGCCGGGAGCAGCATCGTCCGCGCGATCGAGGCGGCCGTCTCGGCCTCGATGTTGAGCTTGGTCACGTACTGCTCGGCGAACACCTCGTAGCGCGACTCGAGCTCGCGCTGGGAGAGAACGCCGTAGTTGGAGAACAGGGTGGCCGTCTCGTCGCTGACCAGGTAGGGCAGCGCGTCCGGGGTGGCCTTGAGGTTGAGCAGCCCGCGCTGCTCGGCCTCGGCATGCCATTCCTCGGAGTAGTTGTCGCCGCCGAACACGATCTGCTTGTTGGCCGACGTAGCTGCGCTGGAGGATCGGCCGCAGCGCCGACTCCACGTCCTTGCCGCCCTGGAGCGCGTCCTCGAGCTCCTCGGCCAGATCGTCGATGGCCTCGGCCACGATCGTGTTGAGCACCGTGTTCGGCAGCGACAGCGACATGCTGGAGCCCAGCGCGCGGAACTCGAACTTGTTCCCGGTGAACGCAAACGGGCTGGTCCGGTTGCGGTCGCCGCCGTGCATCGGCAGCGGCGGCAGCACCGGCGTGCCCAGTCCGAGGAACGACTCCGGCGTGGACTCGCCGGCCTCGCCGCGCTCGATCGCCCCGAACACCTTCTCGAGCTCGGCGCCGAGGAAGATCGAGATGATCGCCGGCGGCGCCTCGTTGGCCCCGAGCCGGTGGTCCTGGCCAGGGGAGGCGATCGAGGCGCGCAGCAGGCCCTGGTGCTTGTTGACGGCCTGGATCACGGCCGCGCAGAAGAACAGGAACTGGAGGTTGTCGTGCGGGGTGTCGCCCGGCTCGAGCAGGTTCTCGCCCGTGTCGGTGCCCATCGACCAGTTGTTGTGCTTGCCCGAGCCGTTCACGCCGGCGAACGGCTTCTCGTGCAGCAGGCAGACGAGCCCGTAGCGGCGGGCCACGTTCTGCATGATCTGCATGGTCAGCTGCTGGTGGTCGGAGCCGACGTTCGAGTTCTCGAACACCGGCGCGATCTCGTACTGGTTCGGCGCCACCTCGTTGTGGCGGGTCTTGACCGGGACGCCGAGCTTGACCAGCTCGCGCTCGGTCTCGAGCATGCAGGCCAGGATCCGCTCGGGGATCGAGCCGAAGTAGTGATCGTCGAGCTCGTGGCCCTTGGGCGGCTTGGCGCCGAACAGCGTGCGGCCGGTGGTGATCAGGTCCGGGCGCTCGAAGTAGTACTGCTCGTCGATCAGGAAGTACTCCTGCTCGGGCCCGACGGTGGTGAACACGCGCTGGGCGGCGTCGTTGCCGAACAGCTTCAGCGCGCGGATGGCGGACTTGGACAGCGCGTCCATCGAGCGCAGCAGCGGGATCTTGTGGTCGAGCGCCTCACCCGTCCAGGAGGCGAACGCGGTCGGGATGCAGAGCAGCGCGCCGTTCGGGTTCTCGAGGATGAAGGCCGGGCTGGTCGGATCCCAGGCGGTGTAGCCGCGGGCCTCGAACGTGGCGCGGATGCCGCCGGTGGGGAAGCTCGAGGCGTCGGGCTCGCCCTGGATCAGCTCCTTGCCGGAGAACTCGGCCAGCGCCGTGCCCTCGCCGGTGGGGCCGTAGAAGCTGTCGTGCTTCTCGGCGGTCGAGCCGGTGAGCGGCTGGAACCAGTGGGTGTAATGGGTGGCGCCCTTCTCGAGCGCCCACTCCTTCATCGCCAGCGCGACGGCGTCGGCGAGTCGAGGTGTCGAGCGCCTCGCCGCGGGCCAGCGTCTGCTGCAGCCGGCGGAAGACGTCCTTGGGCAGCCGCTGGCGCTGCACGGCCGGGCTGAACACGTTCTCGCCGAACACCTGGTTGTCGGCGACGGTCAGATCGGGCGCGCCGAGGGCGCCGCCGTTGGGCGCCCACTGCGCGGCGAGGACGTTCTGCTGACGGATGCGGGGCATGCGGTTCTGTAGTTCCTTCCTGTGAGCGCCTCGGCGGCGGAGGCACGCTAGTGACCCGGGCCTCGGGACCCGGGCGTGAAGGGCCAAGAGTAGGCGATCGATCGCCGGGGCGGTCACTATCCGAGTGGCCAAAGCGAGCTCTCCGGTTCGACCCAGGTCGAAGCCCGGGCCGCGCTGCCGACAGCCTGGACCGGATCGCGCGCTCCGCCTTCCGGTGAAATACTCGCGCCGGTGCCGTTCAACGCCCGATCTCGCCCCGACGGTCTACGCGCCAGCCGGGGACCGCTACGAGCCGATGCCCTACCGCCGCTGCGGCCGCAGCGGGCTCAAGCTGCCCGCGATCTCGCTCGGGCTGTGGCAGAACTTCGGCGACGACCGCCCGCTGGCGCGACAGCCGGGCGATCCTGCGCCGGGCCTTCGACCTCGGGATCACCCACTTCGATCTGGCCAACAACTACGGCCCGCCCTACGGAAGCGCCGAGATCAACTTCGGGCGCATCTTCGCCGAGGACTTCGCGCCCTACCGCGACGAGCTGGTGATCTCGACCAAGGCCGGGTACGACATGTGGCCCGGTCCCTACGGCGAGTGGGGGTCGCGCAAGTATCTGCTGGCGAGCCTCGACCAGAGCCTGCACCGGATGCGGCTCGACCACGTCGACATCTTCTACTCGCACCGCTTCGACCCCGAAACCCCGCTCGAGGAGACGATGGGCGCGCTCGACACGGCCGTGCGCAGGGCAAGGCGCTGCTACGTCGGCATCTCCTCCTACGCCCGCGGCGCACCGAGGAGGCGGTGCAGATCCTGCGCGAGCTCGGCACGCCGCTGCTGATCCACCAGCCGTCCTACTCGATGCTCAACCGCTGGATCGAGCCGGAGCTGCTCGACGTGCTCGATCGCGAGGGGGTGGGCGCGATCGTCTTCTCGCCGCTGGCCCAGGGCCTGCTGACCGACAAGTACCTCGACGGCATGCCCGAGGACTCACGGGTCAAGCGCGGCAACTACTTCTCCGCCGAGCTGATCACCGACGAGAACCTCGAGCGGGTCCGGGCCTGGACGAGATCGCCCAGCGCGCGGGCAGACGCTGGCCCAGCTGGCCATCGCCTGGGCGCTCCGCGACCCGCGGGTCACCTCGGCCCTGCTCGGCGCGAGCAGCGTCGCGCAGCTCGAGGAGAACGTGGCCGCGCTCGGGCGGCTCGAGTTCGATCCCGACGAGCTCGAGGAGATCGACCGCTACGCGGTCGACGGTGCACTCAACCTGTGGGAGCCGTCGAGCAGCGGCTAGGCCGCTAGTGCGAGGTCGGCGCGGCGGGTCGTGGAGCTCGTGCGTGGTGACGATCTGGCCGCTGTTGTTCACGTAGGACTGCGGCGGCGCTGCGCGTGATCTTGACGGTGAACGTCCCGTGCGGGATTCCGCCGCCGCGTCAGCCGCGCCTTGGCCTTGCCGTTCAGGCCCGGCCGCGACCTCGTAGCGCGATCGGGTGCGTTACCGGGCTGACCGCGGTCACGGCCCAGTCGAACGTGGCCGTCTGGCCCGGCTTCAGCCGGCCGAGCGCCCAGGTGTTGGAGTAGGCGGTGACCGCGCCGCCGAGCCGCCGCCGCCGCCCGTTCACCTGGCAGCTGTAGCACTGCACGGGCGCCGGGGGGCGGGTCTGACGACCCACACCGGGCGCGAGTGAGCTGGCCAGCCCGGCTCGGGCGTTGTTGAGCGCTAGCTGGCCGAACGCCTGGACCGAGGTGCCCGTAGGCGCAGGTGACGTTGCAGATCGTCACCGCGATGTCCGGGATCGTCTTGCGTGCCGGCGTTGCGGACCGAGATCACCAGGTGGGTGTGCTGCGAGAGGTGCTGCGTGGTCGGGAAGCGGCGGCTGGTCGACCTGGACCGGGAACGTGCCCGTGGGCTCGCTGGGCATCCTGCGGCTGCCCGGCACAGCCGCACGCGGCCAGCGTCAGCGCCGGCCGCGATCGCCGGCCAGGATCCCGCAGCTCCTCATTCTCCACCCGCTCAACGGCGCGGCGGAACATACCACGGGGCAGGTCGCACTCGCGACGGTTACCAGAAGGCTCAGAAGGCGCGCCGGGAGCCCGCCGAGGCGACGGTTCCCAGTTGGTCTTTGCCGTTGCCTGTGCCGTAGGCTTAGCCGCTCAGCCGGGCCGCGAGCGCGGCACACGACCCCGGGAGGACCAGAAGCAGGTGATCCGAGCAGCCGCCGATCGAGCGTTCCTGCCGACCAAGAACGTCCTCGAAGAGGTCGGGAACATGATGATCCTGACCGGCAAGACGATCGTCGTCGGCGATCCGGCCTCCGTACCCGTACGGCAGCGAGTTCGTGGGCCAGTTCATGTTCGCGATGAGGCTGTGCTGGTTCCCGCTGCTGATCTCGACGGTCGCCTTCGGCTACGAGGCGCCGGGACTGCAGGCGGCGAACTTCCTGGTGCTGTTCGGCGCGCTCGACCGACTGGGTGGGTTCTTCGTGCTCGCCTCGATCCGCGAGTTCGCGCCGTTCGTGGACGCGATCGTGCTGGCCGGCGTGGCCGGCACGGCGATCACCGCCGACCTCGGCGCCCGCAAGATCCGCGAGGAGCTCGACGCGCTCCAGGTGCTGGGCGTCGACCCGATCAAGAACCTGGTCGTGCCGCGCTTCCTGGCCCTGATGCTGGTGACCGGGCTGTTCGACATCTACGCGCTGCTGTTCGGCATCTTCGGCGGGATCCTGGCCACGCTGGTCAACCACGCGCCGCTCGGCCCGTTCTGGGCCACGTTCTTCAACAACGCCTCGACCACCGACCTGTGGGGCTCGGTGGTCAAGACGACCCTGTTCGGGGCGATCATCGCGATCGTCTGCTGTTACAAGGGGATGACCGCCTCGGGCGGGGCCGAGGGGGTGGGGCGCGCCGTCAACCAGGCGGTGGTGATCGCCTTCCTGGGCGTGTTCGCGTTCAACTACGTGTTCACGCAGGTGCTGCTGGCCACCCATCCCGAGATCACCACGATCGTCAAGTGAGGAGATGGACAGGGCTGATCTGTCGCCACACCGCAGCGGCTGGATCGAGTCCTTCGGCGAGATCGTCAAGTTCGCCGCGCGGATGGTCGCGCGAGGTGGTCCGGCTGCGGGTGCTCAAGTTCTTCGGCGAGGCGCTGCGCCAGGCGGGGATCCTGATCGTCTCCTCGACGCTGGTGATCTGGGGCCTGGTGTTCATCATCGGCCTGGAGTGCGGGATCGAGGGCGCCTACTTCGACCGCGGCCAACGGCGTGCCCGCATACGCCGGCGTGTTCGCGGCCTGGTGCGACCTGCGCGAGCTCGTGCCGCTCGTGCTTCGGCTACATGATGGCCGCCAAGGTGGGCACCGGCATCGTGGCCGAGCTCGGCTCGATGCGGATCTCCGACGAGATCGACGCGCTCGAGGTGATGGGCATCAGCGGCATGACTTCCTGTGCGCCACCCGGCTGCTGGCCGCGTGGCTGGTGCTGCCGTTCGTCTACCTGTGCTCGATCGGCGCCGGCTTCTTCGCCAGCTACATCGCGGTGGTGCAGCAGATCGGAGACGTCTCCTCCGGCGGGTTCTTCCTGATCTTCTGGCAATTCCAGAACCCGCCGGATCTCTTATTCAGCTTGATCAAGGCGATGGTCGATGGCGACGGTGATCGTGCTCGTCGGCTGCTACTACGGCTACAACGCCAGCGGCGGCCCGGTCGGCGTGGGCACCGCCACGGCCAAATCGATGGTGGTCAACATCGTCGGCGTCCACCTCATCGGCATGCTCGGCACGCAGCTCTTCTGGGGCGCCAACCCGAGAGCACCAATCGGAGGATGACAATGCGCACGATTCGGGTTCGGACGGCAGCGAGCGACGACCAGGAGGACGGCGACGCAGCCGCACCGAGCCGATGCAGCCGCAGGGTCGGCCGGCGAGCGAGTCGACGGCCCGAGGAGCCGAGAGCTCGTCGCCCGAATGGCGGCGCGGCGCGCGGGCAGGCTCCGGCGGCCACGAGCCGGGCGCGCTCGGGCGGCGAGGGCCGGCCTCGCGGCGGTCGAGGACGGCTCGGCGGCAGGAGCGCGCCGGGGCGAGCAGGATCGAGGCGACGGCCCGAGCACCAGGCGGCAGGGCGACGACGGCCGGTGGCCAGGAGCAGCAGCAGGCGCACTCGCGACAGAGGGCGACACGCAGGAGCAGCGCCAGCGAGCTCGCGCGTGTCGGTGGTCGACGAGCAGCCGCCGCGGCCGGCGCCGCCCGGACGGCGCCTCCGAGGACGAGTACAAGTGGCACACCTACAAGGTCTATCCGTCCGGCCGCCCCGACGCGGTCGAGTTCATCGACACCTACAAGGCGTTCGGGCGCAACGCGGATCCTGCGCGGGCTGAACATGGGCCTGCCCGAGGGGATGGTCTCGATGATCCTCGGCCCGTCGGGCACCGGCAAGTCGGTGTGCATCAAGCACATGGTCGGGCTGCTGTACCCCGACCAGGGCGACATCCTCGTGCACGGCGAGTCGGTGCCGAACATGGCCGACGACGACCTGTTCGAGATGCGCAAGAAGTTCGGGCTGCTGTTCCAGGACGGCGCGCTGTTCGGCTCGATGAACCTCTACGACAACGTCGCCTTCCCGCTGCGCCAGCACACCGAGAAGGGCGAGGACGAGGTCGAGGACATCGTCATGCGCCGCCTCAACGAGGTCGGTCTGGGCGACGCGCGCGAGAAGATGCCCAACGAGCTCTCGGGCGGGATGCGCAAGCGCGCCGGGTTCGCCCGGGCGCTCGTGCTCGAGCCCGACATCGTGCTGTTCGACGAGCCCGACTCGGGCCTCGATCCGGTCCGCACCGCGCTGCTGGGCGAGCTGATCCTGGAGATCCACCGCGACATGATGGAGGACGCCAAGGAGAAGCGAGAAGGAGCACCTGCCGACCTTCTGCGTGATCACCCACGACATCATGAGCGCCCGCCGCGTGGCCGACTACATCAACGTGCTGTGGAAGGGGCGGATCGTCGAGGCCGGGCCGGCCGAGGACATGCTCAACTCCGACAACCCGTTCATCCGCCAGTTCCTGGCCGGGGAGTCGCAGGGCCCGCTGACGATGGACTGACGCGCGGGCGCCGCGACCGCGTTCAGCCCGGCGGTGGCGCTGACGCGACTGCTGCCCGCGGTAGCCTCAGCGGCATGAAGGAGAGGCTCGAGGGGCTTGCGCGGTCGCGGCTCGGCGGCCGGCGCTGACGGTCGGCGATCGTGCTCGCGGCTGGCGCTCGGCGGCGGCGCTGCTGGCGCTGGGGCTGAGGCCCTCGGCGGGGACGACACGTTCGTCGGCAGCTCGTCGCCGAGCTACCAGGCCACCGCAGGACGACTACCGCCACTTCGGCGGCGACGCGGTGGTCGATCCTGATCCGCGAGCCGCTGACCGATCTGGTCGAGACCAAGGACCTGGCCACGCTGACCTACCTCGAGGCGTGCCTGGCCGGCCAGTCGTGGTGCCCAACCAGCAGCTCCAGTCGTTCGAGCCCGCCCCGGCCGGCACGCAAGCCGCCCTACGGCGGCTACGCGCAGCCCGTGCGGCAAGCTGATGAAGGACCAAGCCGGTGCAGGTCGTCTACGGCCCGGGCACGTTCCTGAACCGCGCCGTGGCCGCGGTCAACACGCAGATCAGGCGCTGCTGCACGAGCATCGCAGGCGAGCGTGCGCAACGCCGAGAGCGCCGCCTACCAGCTGGCGCTCGGCCGGCACTGAGCCACAAGCAGGCGTTGACCGCGGCCAAGGCGGCCGGGCAGCTCGAGCAGCAGCAGCAGACCAGCAGCTCGAGCAGCTGTAGCTGAACTCCGGGATCAGCGGCACGCCGCGGATCGACGACCCGCAGTTCATCCCCCAGATCGTGTTCGACCAGACGCGCGGCGTGAACCAGCCCAAGGCGCGGTTCGCCTACCTGTTCCCGACGGCAAGACTCGGCGCTGATCCAGGTGCGGCTCAAGGCGTGCGCTGAGCGACGCGCAGCAGGCGCAGGCGATCTCCTGGATCCGGCAGGCGGTGGAGATGCCGATGTTCCGCTTCGCCTACGGCGGCACACTACACGGTGACCGGCGAGCCGGTGGTCGTCAACGACCTCGCCTCGCAGATCACTGGCTCGATCGCCGGCCTGCTGCTCGCCGCGGTGCTGGTGATGGCCGCGCGTGCTGCTGTCGTGTTCCGCGGCCGGCCTGCGGCTGCTGCCGCTGGCGGCTGCGCGCTGGCCGCCGCCGGGATCACGTTCGGCGCGCTGTCGCTGGCTCGGCGCCACGCTGACGATGGCCTCGATCGCCGTGCTGCCGATCCTGATCGGGCTGGCGGTCGACTACGCGATCCAGTTCCAGTCGCGCGCCCAGGAGGCGCGGCGGGCGCGCGCGGCCACGGCGAGCGGTGCGTCGCGCCGGCCGGCGCGTCGGGCGCGCCCGACGATCGCCACCGCCGCGCTGGCCACCGCCACCGGCTTCCTGGTGCTGCTGCTCTCGCCGGTGCCGATGGTCCGCGGCTTCGGGCTGCTGCTGGTGGTGGGGATCGCGGTCGCCTTGGTCTGCGCGCTCACCGCCGGCTCGGCGGCGCTCGTCGCTGGCGCGACGCGCGGCAGCGGCGGGGCGGGGTCGCTGGCCTCGCTGCGCGGAGCCAGGCGAGCATCGCTGCGCGACGCGGTGCGATCCCGCTGCCGGGGCGGCCGCGACGCGCGGGTGCGGCGGCGCACCCGGCTGGCGGCCGGTCGAGCCGGCTCCGGCGGCCCGTGGTCGGCTGAGCGCGGCGCCGTCGCCCGGCACCCCGGCCGGGTGCTGGCGGTCGGCGCCGTGCTGGCCGTGGTCGGCTGGGTGGCCGACACCCAGACCGCGGTGCAGTCCGACGTGACCAAGCTCGTGCCGTCGAACATGCCCGCGCTGCGCGACCTCCGAACACGCTCGAGCAGGTCACCGGCGTCTCCGGCGAGATCGACGTGATCGTCCACGCCGCCAACGTGGCCACCCCGCAGACGGTGGGCTGGATGATCAGCTACGAGAACGCGCTGCTCGCCCACTACGGCTACCTGGAGACCAAGGGCTGCGCGCCACTCCACGCTGTGCCCGGCGCTGTCGCTGCCCGACCTGTTCTCCGGCGGCAGCGGCAACGCTGCGCTCCAGCGCGCATCGCTCAGCTCACAGCGTCGATCAACGCAGCCTGCTCGGCGCGGTGCCGACGTACTTCTCGCAGGCGGTGATCACCCCCGATCACCGCGACGCGACGCTGGCCTTCGGCATCCGGCTGATGCCGCTCTCGCGCCAGCAGCAGGTGATCGACTACATGCGCTCGCAGCTGCACCCGCCGCCCGGGGTCACCGCGCAGCTGGCCGGCCTGCCGGTGCTGGCGGCGGAGGCCAACGCCGCGCTGTCCTCCGCCGGCCGCCGGCTGCTGACGCTGCTGGTCGGGCTGGTCGCCGTCGGGCTGGTGCTGCTGGCGGTGTTCCGCCGGCCGCGCCGGGCGCTCGTGCCGCTGGTGCCGATCGTGCTGGCCACCGGCTGGTCGGCGCTGATCCTGTTCGCTGATCGGGATCCCGCTCAACCCGATGTCGGCCACGCTCGGGGCGCTGGTGATCGCGATCTCCACCGAGTTCAGCGTGCTGCTCTCCGAGCGCTTCCGGCAGGAGCGCGCCGCCGGGCACGATCTGCGAGGCGCTGCGCGGACCTATCGCTCGACCGGCGCGGCCGTGCTGGCCTCCGGGATCACCGCGATCGCCGGCTTCGGCGTGCTGGTCGTTCTCGAACATCACGATGCTGCGCGACTTCGGCTTCGTCACGCTGATCGACCTGACGCGTGTCGCTGGCCGGCGTGCTGCTGGTGCTGCCCGCGGTGCTCGTGCTGGCCGAGCGCGAGGAGCCACTGGCGAGCGTCGGCCGGCTGGTGTCGGCCCGGCGCGTTGCTGCGGCCGCGGCTGCGCCGGCGCGCCCGGGTGGCGTGAGCGAGCACCCGCCCGACGAGGGCGACCGCACGAGCCCTACCGGCTCGACCCCGACCGGCGGCGGCCGAGGCCCGGGTCGCGCCGCGACAGGAGGCCGCCCCGGGCCGGAGGCCGCCTCGCGCCGAGGCGGCCGCCGCGGAGCCGGACCGCCGGCCGCCCCGGCCGCCGCCGGTCGATCGACACCCGGCGCTACCGGTGGATGATCGGGGTCTTCGGGCTGGTGCTGTGATCGCCTTCTCGGTCTACAGTTCGCCGCGCAGGGGTCGGCACGCCGGCGTGCCGCCGGGCAAGCGGCTCACCGCTTCGTCGCGCCGCTGGCCAGCTCGAGCGCTCGAACGGCTCGATGCCAACGTCAACCCGCGCTGCGACCCCGCCCACCCGAACCCGCCGGGCCTGAACGTGTGCGGCCGCACGCCGCTGGTGCTGGCCTTCTTCGTGACCGGCTCGAGCGCCTGCGTGCGCGAGGTCGACACGCTGCAGGCGCGTCTCGCAGCCAGTTCCGCGCCCGGTCGATGCAGTTCGCCGCCGTGGCGGTCCGACGCCAGCCGCAGCGCGACGCGGCCGCTGGTCCGCGCCACCACTGGACGATTCCGGTGGCCTACGACCCGACGGCGCGGTGGGCCGCTCTACGGCGTCGACGTCTGCCCGATGGTCGAGCTGGCCTATCGGGCGGGGTCGTCGCGCACCGGCTGATCGGCGAGCACTGGCTGGCGCCGGCGGCGCTGGCGCCTCGCAGGTGCGGGCCGCTGCTGCCGGTAGCCAGCGCGATGAGCGGTGAGCCGACGCGGCCTCGCTCGCCGCGCCGGGGTTCGTCGATCGCCGCGGTGCGCCAGGAGTTCCCGGCCTGCGCCTTGACTGGCTCACCGTCCGAGGGCGCGCTGGCGCCCAGCCCGCCCGAGGTCCAGCAGCCGGCTGCGGCGGCCTGTCCAACCGCTACCGCGGCGCCAGCGTGGTGGCGATGCGCACCACAGCCCATCCCGCAGGCCTACCGGGCTTCTTCCGCCAGATCGGGCTCGATCCCGACGCCACCCGGATCCCCAGCGAGCAGGCGGCGGTGGCGCGGCTGCTGCACGGCGAGTTCCGCTCCCAGGACCTGGTGGCGGACGCCTTGCTGATCGCGCTGGTCGAGACCGGCGTCCCGGTGTGGGCGCTCGACGCCGACCGGGTCGACGCCGGGCGGCCTGGGCATCCGGACCGCGCGGGCGGGCGACCGGCTGGAGCGCCGAGACGGGCGCGCCCGCTCGCGCCGGGGCAGCTGGTGGTGGCCGACGCCGGGCGCGTGCACGCGGTGCTGTTCGGCGAGGTCGCGCCCGGCCACGCGGTCAGCCCCGCGGAGCACGCGGATCGTGCTGTTCGCGGTCGGCGGTGGACGGCGTGCCGGCGATCCACGTGGAGGAGGCGCTGTGGCTGTGCGTGGAGGCGCTCGCTGCGCGGGTAGCCGGGATCGTATGCCCAGCCCGGTGCTAAGCTGAGCCAGCCACCACTGGGAGGAGGCCATGGAGCTCCTGCGCAGCAGGTCACAAGCGCTCCCGAACTCGCTTTCGGCGCAGCGCGCATTCGACCCAGGACGAGCCCGAGCGCGCCGCCCGCCGGTCGCTGCGCGGCGCAGATCGCCCGGCTCGAGCGCGAGCTGGCCGACGCTTTCGTGACCGCGTACCCGATGCGTGGCGCTGGCCGCGCCTCCGGCCAGGGCCGGCGAGCCCCGGCTGCTTGACCTGGGTGAGCTCGAGCGCGTCCGCGACGAGCTGGCCGAGCGCCTGCACCGGCTCGCGTGACGATCGCCGAGCGCGCGGACGAGCAGGAGGCCAACCGGCTCCGCTCGAGCGGATGCTGCTCGAGCCGGCCCGGTATCGCTTCGTGCGCGATGTCGCGCCAGGACATCGGCGAGCCGGGCTGCGGCGTCTGGCAGGTCAGGCCCCGGCTCGGGCCTGATCGGCATGCTGATGGGCTGGTGGCAGGTCAAGCTCTCCTCCGGCTGTCCGTTAGCCGGGGGCCGCGGCGCGCTAGCCGCGGCCCGCCGACCGAGTCTCCGTTCGCGGCCTGCTAGACGCCGTGAAGCGGATGCTGAGCACGCTAGCTGCGCGAACCGGCACGGCGCGCTGCTCGTCGTGCTGATCATGTTCATCGGCAGCCTCGTGCTGTGGATCGGACGCCGCTGCTGTGGCTGTGGGTCGGCTCGCAGATCCAGGGCGCCACCGCATCGCTGGGCGCGGCGCTCGGGGCGATGTTCATCGGCGTGGTGCTGACGATCGCGCTGGTGGCCTCGCTGCTCGGCAAGCTCAGCGACGTCTACCGGGCCAACTGCCTGGCCCGCGGCCTGGAGGATCCCGGCCACTTCGTGCTCGAGGGCGTGCTGGTGGTCAGCGCCGGCGTTCACGCTGGTCGCGTTCGTGATCTGGTTCTTCTTCTTCGCCGGCGCCAGCCCCGTGCCGATCGGGATCCAGCTCTAGAGGGCGCGTGCCGGCCTGGTGCCGGCCCGCGAGCGTGGGCCCGGAGTGCGCCGGGCGTCGGCCCCGCAACCTGCCGGCGGGGCCGACAGATGACGGCGCTCAGGCTCCGACGAGCTGCGAGCTCGAGTTCGCGAGTCGGGACCACCGCGATCGTGCCGCGGCGACGCGTCTCGCATGACCGCAGCTGCGCGGCCAGCAGCCGTCGCTGGCGCTCGGTGAGCTCGCCGATCGGCTTGATCTCGCTGATCTGGTTGCGCGCCAGGAACTTCCGGCAGCGGGTGGTTCCCCACCGCCGCTGGCTCATCAGCAGCTCGCCCACCGGCCAGCTGCTCGCTTCGCGCGGGCAGGCGAGGATGACCTCCGCGGCCGGAGATGTCTCCGTCTGCGATCCGGCGCTTCAGCTCCGCGCGCGCGAGCCGGACCTCGTTGGCTCGCTCCAGCGCGCGCAGCCGTTGCGGCTCCGGGGTCATCCGTCGGTCTGCATCATATAGTCGCTCTCTCTCCCTGCGTCCGGTCCGCCGCAGCGGACATCGTTGACCATTGCACCGGCGCGACGCGCATCCCGTGCGTCGCGTCACGGCCGCTCCTGCTCTCGACACTCTGGTTACTGCTCCGGGCCCATGTGCGCCCCGCGGCGCCTCGACCACTGCGACTCGCTCTGGCGTGTGCTCGAGCCGCCGCCGTGCGATGCGGAACCTATCGGCCTCCGGCTGTTCACAGCAAGGTCACAACCGCGGAGGATGTGCTCTAGAGCGTGTTTTTTTTCGCGCCAAGCGCTTGTGCAGGAGTGGACAAGGCAGCGGCAGTCGGCGTTGAGGCCGTCGTCAGGCGCTGAGCGTGGGCGAGCGGCGCCGTGCTCGGCCTCGAACGCCCCCTTGGCGGCCGCGAACACCTCGAGCGCACGGTCGAGCGTCGGGCGGTCGTGCGTGGCCATCACGCTGCGTGCGCAGCAGCGCCCCGCCGGGGGGACCGCCGGATGGATGCGCCACGTTGACGAACACCCCCGCCTCATAGAGCGCCTTCCACAGGAACACCGCCTTCCAGTCATCGCCGACCACGACCGGGACCACCGGGGTGAGGACCTCGGTCCCGTCGGCCAGCCGGGTGGGCGCGACGACCCGGAAGCCGAGCGCGGCTCAAGCCCGGCGTGCAGGTAGCGGGCGTTCTCGAGGACCCGCGCGAACAGCTCCGGCCCCTCCTCCGAGCGGCAGATCCGCACCGCGGCCAGGGCGGCGCCGACCGCCGCCGGCACCGCCGAGGCGGTGAACATGAACGGGCGCGACTGGATCCGCAGGTACTCGATCACGTCCGCGGGCCCGGCGATCACGCCGCCGCAGGAGGCCAGCGACTTGGAGAAGGTGGCCATCCGCAGATCGACCCGGTCCTCGACGCCGAGCAGCTCGCAGGTGCCGGCGCCGCGGGCCCCGAGCACGCCCAGCGCGTGCGCCTCGTCGACCATCAGCCGCGCGCCGTAGCGCCCGCACAGCTCGGCGATCTCGGGCAGCGGCGCGACGTCGCCCTCCATCGAGAACACGCCGTCGACCACGACCAGGATGCCGCCGCCGTCCGCCTGGCCGCCTTCTCCAGCGTGTGCTCCAGGCGATCGATGCGGTTGTGGCGGAAGGCCGGAGCTTGGCCCGCGAGAGGATGCAGCCGTCGAGGATCGAGGCGTGGTCGCCGGAGTCGGCGATCACCGTGTCGCCCGGGCCGAGGATCGTGCCCAGCGCGCCCAGGTTCGCCTGGTGCCCGGTGGTGAACACCAGCGCCGCCTCGGTGCCGAACCAGTCGGCCAGCTCGCGCTCGAGCTCGAGGTGCAGGTCGATCGTCCCGTTCAGGAAGCGCGAGCCGGTGAGGCCGGTGCCGTAGCGGTCGAGCGCCTCGAGCGCGCCCTGCTTGACCCGCTCGTCGCCGGTCAGGCCCAGGTAGTTGTTGGAGCCGAGCATGATCCGCTGCCGGCCCTCCATCTCCACCACGGGCAGCGTGGGGCCCTCGAGCACGCGGAAGTACGGCAGCGCGTCGAGCTCGCGGGCGGCCTTGAGCTGCTCGAGCCGCTCGTGCTCGCGAGCCTTGGCGAAGACGTCGATCGAGGTGGGCATGTAGCTTTCCCGGCCGATGGCGCTCGAAGTCCGTCCCGTCGCCGGCAAGCGCGAGCTGAACACGTTCATCAAGCTGCCGTGGCGGCTCTATCGTAACGAGCCCCACTGGGTGCCCCCGCTGCTGTTCGAGCGCAAGCGCTTCTTCGACCGCGAGCGCAACCCGTTCTTCCAGCACGCCGAGGCGGAGTACTTCCTGGCCTGGCGCGACGGGCGGCCGGTCGGGCGGATCACCGCCCACGTCGACCGGCACTTCAACGAGTTCCAGCACCACGACTGGGGGATGTTCGGGTTCTTCGAGTGCGAGGAGGACCCCGAGGCGGCGCGCGCTCTGCTGGACGCGCCGAGGCGTGGCTGCGCGAGCGCGGCCGCGACCGGATGGTGGGGCCGATGGACTTCACCACCAACGACGAGTGCGGGGTGCTGATCGACGGCTACGACCTGCTGCCGACGATCCTCACCAACTGGCATCACCCCTACTACCCCGAGCCTGATCGAGGGCCGCGGGCTGGTCAAGGCGATGGACCTGTACATGTGGGACCTCAAGGTCCACGACCGCGACAAGGTCCACCCGGCGATCTGGCGCGCGGCCGCCGAGGTGGAGTCAAAGCACGGGATCACCGTGCGCCCGATGCGCAAGCGCGACATGGAGGCGGAGATCGGGCGCTTCCTCGAGGTCTACAACGCCGCCTGGGAGCGCAACTGGGGGTTCGTGCCCCTGACCGAGGAGGAGGTCCGCCACTACGCCAAGGACCTCAAGCCGATCCTGGACGAGAACTGGGCGTTCGTGGCCGAGAAGGACGGCGAGACCGTGGGGGCGGCGCTGACGCTGCCCGACTACAACGAGGTGCTGATCCACCTGGACGGCCGGCTGCTGCCCGTTCGGCTGGGCCAAGGCGCTGTGGTACCGGCGCAAGATCGACCGGGTGCGCGTGTTCGCGCTGGGGGTCAAGCGCGAGTGGCAGCACACCGGCATCGCGGCCAAGTTCTACGAGCTGCACTACGACTCGGCCGAGCGCACGCCCCAGAGGCGGGCGAGACGGGCTGGATCCTCGAGACAACAAGTCGATGAACCGGGCGATGGAGGGCATGGGGGGCAGGATCGTGCGCACCTACCGGGTGTACGAGAAAGCTGCTTTGAACATCGACCGCGCGCGCTGTCACCATGTCTGCCCGTGAGACGAGATCGATGCCACGGCCGAAGGCCCTGCGGCGCTCGGAGTCTCCGTCGAGGCGGGGCCGTTGCGAGCCGCCCGAGGAGGAGACGGTCGACGGCCTGCCGGTGCTGGCCGAGGTCCGCCCGATCGAGCCAGCCACCCGGCCCGCCCTGCCCGCGGTGCAGGCCGCGGCCGTGGCGGCCACCGGCTTCGTGGCCGGCGCCGCCACGGTGGCGCTGGTCCGCCGCCACAGCCGCGCAGGCTGACGCGCGCCCAGCGGCGCGCCGCGCCGCCGTGGACATGCTGCCGATCGTCGGCAGCCGCACGTTCCTGGTCGACGTGCACCTGCTCGCCAAGCCCGGCGAGTGAACAGCGCTGCCGCGGCAGCGATCGACTCCGGACGGAGGTCCGACCGCCGCTGGCCGTTTCGCCTGCCCCGGCGCGGCGGGCTCGACGGGCTCACTCGCGTGCGCGGGGGCGTCCTGCACCGGCTGCTGCACCGCGGCGAGCAGCCGGTCGTGGTGCGGGTCGCCCAGCTGGCGGCGCGACCGGGTGCTGTTCGGGGCCGAGGCCGCCGAACCCGAGGCGGCGCCGAGTGGGGGATCGAGCGGATGCGCTATGCGCTCGGGGTCGACCAGGACCTGCGCGAGTTCTACGAGCGCTTCCGGTTCGACCCGCTGATCGGGCGCGCCGTGCGCGCCGATCCGCGCCTGCGCGTGCCCGGCCGCCCGCAGCCCTTCGAGGCGCTGGCCTGGGCGATCTGCGAGCAGCTGATCGAGGTCGAGCGCGCGGCGGCGATCCAGCGCCGGCTGACCTCGCGGCTCGGCCGCCGCTGCCCGCAGACCGGGCTGCGCGACTCGCCGCGCGGCCGGGGTGGTCGCCGAGCAGGCGCCGGCGCTGCTCGAGTCGCTGCGGACTGTCCGAGACGCGCGCGCTGGCGCTGGTCCGCGCCGCCCGCGAGGTCGCGACCGGGCGGGTCGACCTGCTCGAGCGCCGACCACGAGCGGGGCTGGCGGCGGCTGCGGGCGATCCGCGGCATCGGCAGCTGGACGACTGCAGAAGCTGGCGCTGACCGGCCAGGGCCGGCTCGACCAGCTTCCGGCCGGCGACCTCGCCTACCTGAAGCTGGTCGGGCCGGCTGCGCACCGGCCGACCCCGAGGCGCGGGCCACCGAGGAGGAGGTGCAACGAGTTCTTCGCCGCCCTACGCGCCGTGGGAGGGCCTGGCCGGCGTCTACGCGCTGCGTAGCTCGAACCGGACGGTTTCGGTTGGCGCGCTCGCCAACGCGCTCTGAAGCGCCTCGTCGCTGTCGAAGCGCTCGGTCAGGCGCTTGCCCTCGCAGTGGACGGCGACGTGCGCCGACGCGAACGGCCAGGGCTCGAGCGTGCGCTCAGGTGTCAGGTGCAGACTGGCCGGACCGTCGGCGGCGGGAACGGCCTCGATGGTGTGCGGAGCCCAGTCGAGGCACATCGCCAGGGAGAGCGAGTCCCAGGTCGAGATCAGGTCGCTGGTTGCGCGAGACCGTTTGCGGGGCAGCCGCGGTTGCGGTCGCCGGATCGGCCCGGAGCGAGCCGAGCAGGCCTTGCTGGTACTCGCGCTGCTCGCGCAGGAAGGCGCGGACGGCGTCGGCATCGCTCTCGGACAGCCTGTCCAGGTCGCGGCGCTCGTACAGCCGGAGCCGTGCATCGAGATCAGCAGCGCGGCATACCGGCTCTGGGTCTCGACGCGCCGCGGGCCGAGCCGCCACAGCACCATGTGCGAGGCGAGCGGCATCTCGAGGAAGGTCTGCGGCAGTCCGGTGCGCGGGTTCAGGGGAGCGCTCAGGTCCCACGCGCTCATTCCCACGTCGTGCTGTTCGGCGGCCAGGCACACCTCCTCGAACGGCTCGACCGCCCCGAACCGCTCGTTGCCCCAGGCTCGCGCGAGCTGGCCCGAGATCCAGGCGTGCGACTGCTGGCCGATGGCCAGCGAGCCTCGGTCGTCGTGGCGGAGAAGCACTGACCGGGTGTTCTAACCGACGCCCTGTCCGGCCAGCAACTCGTTCGTCGAGGCGCCCACGAGTGACTGGGAGTTCGAGATCAGGTGGTGGCTCAGCATCCAATGGCCGTAGGCGTTCCACTGGGCCGGATCCTGCCACCCCCACGGATGCGGGCCCGCTCGGGAAGTAGGCCGGAAGCGTCGCCCGGACGCTCGCCAGCTGGAGCTTCGTGTTCGAGTCCCGGGTTGGCCTTGACCAGATTGGCGACTGCTGTCGTGGGATCGCTGCGAGTGGCCTCGTACCCACGGGCCAGGGCCTGCACGAATCGCCGGATCACGTCGGGCTGGTTCGATGAGCGTGCTCGCCCGGACGACGACCACGAGCTCGTTGTAGGGGGGAACCCCCACCTGATCCATCCGGATCACGTTCGGCCGCTTGTGCATCTGCTCGCAGCTGAATCGCCTCGTAGTTCCAATAGGCGCCTAGCATCGGCATCGACACGGCCGGAGATCAGGGCGGGGACCAGGTTGGCGCCGACGTTGACCTCCTTGACCGAGGAGGCCGGCACGCCGGCGTGCTGAAGGATCGTCGTCAGGTAGGCGTGCTGGTAGGCGATCCCGGCGTCGCCGACGCTCTTACCCCGCAGCTGGGCAGGGCTGGTGATGTGCTTGGAGCCGAGCGAGACGATCGAGGTCAGCGGCTTCTGCACGATCGCCGCGACCGAGACGAGCTGCAAGTCCCTGCGCCCGGGCCAGCATCACCTCGGGCTCGTAGGAGATCGCCACGTCGACCTTCCCCGCCGCCAGCAGCTTCAGCGGCAGCGACGGGTCTGACGGCACCTCGACGTGGACGTTGAGCCCCGCTCGGGCGAAGTCGCCGTTCGCCAGGGCCTCGTAGAGCCCGACGTGATCGGCGTTGGGGAACCAGTCGAGCATCACGTTCAGCCCCTGAGACGTGCTGGACGAGGCGCTGAGCGTCTCGGTCTTCTCTCCGCAGCCCGCGAGCACCAGTCCGAGCACAGCAATCACGGCGGCTATCCGTTTCAAATCGATCGTTCTCCTCTGGGTTGGTAGGCCCACGGCAAAGCCAGCCGCTCGGCCACGGTCAAAAGCGTGAAGAGGGCGATGGCGAACAGGCACAGGATCACCACCGCCGCGTAGGTACGGGCGGCCAGGAGCTGCGGGATCGAAACGAAGATCAGGTACCCGAGCCCTGAGCTCGAGCCGGTCTGCTCGGCGAACACGGCGCCGATCACTGCCACCGCGATCGCGATCTTCGCCCCGGTGAACACGCCCGGCAGGGCCGCTGGAAGCTCGACGTGGCGGAAGGTCCGAAGCCGGGGCGAGTCAAACGTGCGCATCAGCTTGATCAGGTCGGGATCGACGGCCGCGAGTCCGGCCAGGGTTGTCACCACGATCGAGAAGAACGAGACCAGCGCGACGATGACCAGCTTCGGCAGGATGCCAAAGCCCAGCCAGAAGACCAGCGGCGCGGCCAAGATTGGAATCGGGATCGCCTGAGACGCGACGACCAACGGATACACCGAGCGCCGCACGGACACGAAGAGATGAATCGCGACCGCGCACACGAACCCGACGATCGCCGCCAGCGCCATCCCCAGCAACACCTCCTTCGCGGTGACCAAGAAGTTGCTCCACAGCAGTCCGCGGTCGGTGAACAGCGACTGCGCGACGGCATGCGGCGGTGGCAGGATCGAGGGGTCGACCCCGCCGAGGTCCACATACAGCTCCCAGATCCCGAGCAGCGCCAGCAGCACCAATCCCGCGCGCCAATAGCTGCTCACTCCGGTATCCCCAGGGCCTCGAGGGCCTGCTCGCGGAGGGCCACGACGGACGAATCGGTCCGGCGCCGGGGGCGCGGCAGGTGAATCTTGATCTCGGCCACCGCTCGGCCGGGACGTGGCGACATCACCACCACGCGGTCGCCCAGCACGACCGCCTCCTCGACGTCGTGGGTCACGAACACGACGGTGCGCGACTCGAGCTCCAACGCGTGTGCCAGCCACGACTGCATCTCCGCCCGAGTGATCGCGTCGAGCGACGCGAACGGCTCGTCGAGCGCCAACACTGGCTTGCCGGCGAGCAGCGAGCGCAGGAACGAGACGCGTTGTCGCATGCCGCCCGAGAGCTCCGCCGGCCGGGACCGGGCAAACTCCGCCAGCCCAAACCGCTCCAGCCACGGCCGCGCCTGCTCCCTCGCCTGCTCACGGCCGACGCCCCCCGCGCGCAAGGCCAGAGCCGCATTGTCGATCGCGCTCAGCCAGGGCAGCAGCAGGTCACGCTGGGGCATCAGCGCGGCCGGAGCAGAGGTCACGGCTCCGGAGTCGGGGGCCTGGAGTCCGCAGATCAGCTCCAGCAGCGTCGACTTGCCGCAGCCGCTCGGCCCGACCACGGCCACGACCTGGCCGCGGTCGGCGCGTAGGGACATGCCTTGCAGCGCAGTCACCCGGCCGCGCTTGGTGGCGAACGTGCGGCTCACGACCTCCACCCGGACGCCGTCGGCTCCGGAAAGATCGCGAGGCTCCTTCGCGGGAGCCTCGATCATGGTCCTGGTTGCTCCCTCCGCGGGCATTACCCCACAGGTTCGAAGGGTCAGCGCCGGGTCGCTTTCGCGTGGGGCGCTATCTCAGCCGGCTTTCCCGCCAGCACCCCTGGGTTGTCACTGGTCGAGGAACCATGCTACCGCTCCGCTTAGTCTCTGAGGCCAGAGCGGTCCAAGAGACAACGCAAGCTAAGGACAGGAGGACATCAGTGGGACGCCTAGTCGTATCCGAATTCGTCACCCTCGACGGCGTGCTCGAGGACCCCGGTGGGGCCGAGCAGTCGCCGTACGGCGGGTGGGCGTTCAAGTTCGAGCGGGGCCAGGAAGGCACCCAGTTCAAGGTGGAGGAGCTGATGGCCGCCGACGCGATGCTGCTCGGGCGCCGGACCTACGAGGGCTTCGCGGCGGCCTGGCCGAAGATGAACCAGGATGAGTTCGGGCAAAAGATGAACTCGATGCCGAAGTACGTGATCTCCAAGACGCTAAACGAGGCCACCTGGACGAACAGCACGGTGCTCAGCGGGGATGTGGCCGAGGAAGTCGGCCGGCTGAAGGACGAGGCCGGCGAGCTTCTCGTCGCCGGCAGCCAGCAGCTGGTGCAAGCGTTGCACGAGCATGGCCTGATCGACGAGTACCGGCTGATGGTCTTCCCGATCGTCATCGGCGGCGGTAAGCGCCTGTTCGCCGAGTCAGGCGCCCAGACCACCCTGCGCTTGGTCGAGGCAAAGCCGGCGGCGGACACCGTCCTGCTCAGGTATCACCCCGCCGCCTAGGAGGTCACGGGGTTCGTCAAGCTGACGAATCCCCTCGAGCCGCTCGGTGCGCCAGCACTGGATCGTGCCGGGGAAGGACTGGGCTGTCAGATGTTGAAGCCGTCCGCAGGCGTCCCGATGGAGTCAGATTGAGCCCGCGTCCAGTTCGTTCTGCCGAGCCCGAGTCGGCTCGGCCGCCCCTCAGGTTGGTCGGCCGTCCTGCTCGTCCGCCACATTCGTCGCGGGTGCGATGCCGGGTAGGGGCGCGCTTTCGGGTGCGTCGGATCGTCGCGCTCGTGCTGTTGATGCTGACCGCTGAGGTGCTCCTGTCGCTCGTCGCGACGGTGACCGCCCCCTCCAACAGCCCGACGGGGGTGCAGTTCGTCGAGTGGCTGCGCAACAACGGTGCGGCCGGGCTGGTCTCGAGCGTCGAGAACGCCTACTACAGCCTGACCGCGCCCGCCACCGGCGGCCCGGCCCTCAAGCGCCTCCCCCACGTAGGCACCGCCGCGGCCGCGAGCATCTCGTCCTATCGTCCGCCGCCGATCCCGCCGCTGATTACCCCGGCGCTTCCCGGTGAGGGTGCGTGGCACGGGACCGGCTTGATGGTGAACGGCGCTCCGCCTGTGCTCGTAACCACGTTCCGACCCGACCCCAACTACCCCCAGCTGGTGGCCGGCGTCGCCTGGATTGACCACACGCGCACGTGGCTACAGCTCTACCCCGGCCGCTACGAGCCGCCCAACTCCGGCAGCCCTGTGGCCCAGGTGCCAGAGGCGCTGCGGGGCAAGCTCGTGGCGACGTTCAACAGCGGCTTCAAGCTCGAGGACGACCATGGCGGCTTCGTCGCCTTCGGGCATTCTTACGCGCCACTGGCCGAGGGCCAGGCCACGTTGATCCGCGGGTGGAACGGCGTGGCCGACATCACGACCTGGACCGGAGGGCCCCTGCCTGGCCGGAACATCGAGTTCGCGCGCCAGAACCTCCCGTTGATTCTCGAAAACGGCCAGCTCAACCCGAGCCTCTCGAACGACTCGCTTTGGGGGCTGACGCTCGGGAATGCCGTGCGCGTGTGGCGCTCCGGGGTTGGCATCGATGCGCACGGGAATCTGATCTATGCCGCCGCCGATCTGCAGACGGCGCAAAGCCTCGCCCGGATCCTCCAGCGAGCCGGCGCGGTGCGGGCGATGGAGCTCGACATCAACTACGAGTGGACGACGTTCAACTTCTACGGTCGCTGGGGCGCGGCGCAGCCGCAGAAGCTGTTGCCGGGAATGAGCCGTGATGCGACGCGCTATCTAACTCCCGACGATCGAGACTTCTTCGCCGTGTACGCCTTCCACGGAGCCTGAACAGTGGCGATCGTGGTCGCTGTGGTCGAGCGAACGCTGGCGTCAGCGCGGGCGCATCCGCTGCTCGTCGACGTCGTAATTGCTGTTGCCGTGACGGGGATCCTGCTCGCACTGGTCCCGGGGCTGGCGATCGTCGCGATTGGGCTCATCGCGCTGGCGCTCAGTGTCGGCGTTGTATTCCTGCTCCGCCGGCGCACCGCGCAGGGGCGAGGGAGACGGAGTCTCGAGCGCCACGCCGGTGGAGCGCCCCGGCACCGGTAGGGCCGCAGCCGGAGGGTCGCAGCGACCGCCCCGAGCGCGACGACGACGGCAAGGCTGCTGGTTAGTGGATTCTCACGGTGCGCTTACCGCGGTATTCGGTGGCTGGCGCATGATCGGCGCCGATGGGGCCAGCCGATCATCGGCGAGGGCGAGCTCTCCGCCGTAGAGCGATCCCAGCCGCAGCGTTCGCGATGATCGCGGTTGGCGGCTGCGGCAGTCCGCCGACACGGCCGGTCGCGCATCGTAGCCCTGAAACCACCGTCTCCGCCCGCACGCGGCGCGTGAAGGTATCTCATTCGAAGCGGGTTCAGCCGGACCATCCGCGGCTGCTGATCGGGGCTGTCACCCAATCGTCCGGGTCTCGCTTCGCGCCGGTGCTTAGTTGGCGTGGACAAACAGCGGCCTCGATCGCGCACGTTACCCCCGGGGTCGCGCTGCTCTCCTTCGACCAGCGGCTGCTCGAGTTGCACCTCCACTCCGGCACGCTAGACGCAGGCGCGGCGGGCTGGAGGTTCGGACCATTGATCGCCGGCGCAGAACGCACCGGCCTGGTGGCCGCATTCAACGGAGGATTCAAATTCTCCACCGGCGCCGGTGGCTTCGAGTCCTACGGCCGGGTCGCGCTACCGCTACGGGATGGGCTGGGCTCCATCGTCACCTACAGCGACGGCACTACGGACGTCGGCGCGTGGCGCGGTGAAGTGCCGAGCACCGGGCGAACGGTCGTGTCCGTTCGCCAGAACCTCACGCTGCTGATCGACCGCGGCAGGCCCGCGCCGACGCTGGACTGCCTGAGCTGCTGGGGGGCGACGCTCGGCGGCGTTAACAATCCCGCACGTTCCGCACTAGGAGTCACCGCAGACGGTCGGTTGGTCTGGGCTGGTGGCGAAAATGTGACCGTCACGGCGCTCGCCGACGCACTCCTCGCCGCCCGCGTTGTGCGCGCCGTCGAGCTCGACATCAATCCGGAATGGGTCGCAGGCTACCTCTACGACCACCTCGCCAGCTCAATTGCGCTCAGGCCAGTGCCTGTCGTGCCCGGCCAGCAGGGCATCCCCGGGGAATTCCTGGCGCCGTGGGGCCGGGACTTCTTCACCCTCGTCGCGCGCTAAGGACAGCGAGTGAGGGCAGGGTGGCCGTGAATGCTCATGATGTAGCAGCGCTTTTACGGTGCGGCCCGACTAAGCGACGATGGGCTTGGTCAGCGCCTTGACGAACTCCTCGAGCTGGTCGGTCCGCCAGCACTCGAACGCGGTGCAGTAGCGCTCGTAGGCGGCGATCACGCTGTCGCCGTAGTTCCAGTACAGGCGGGGCTCGGGGTTCAGCCAGAAGGTCCGGCCCGCCCGGGCGGTGATCGCCGCGAACACGTCGTCGCGCGGCGGGCGGCCGTTTGTGCGAGCGTCGCCCAGCACGATCACCGTGGCCCGGGGGTGAAGCTCGTCTTCGATCAGGGCGAGGAACTCGGTCCACACCCGCCCGTAGTCGGTGTAGCCGGAGATGTCGGCGACGCCGGCGTCCCGGGAGACGGCCTCGCTGGCCGCGCGGAAGTCGCGCTCGCGCTCGAACACCTCGGTGACCTCGGAGATCCGCTCGATGAACACGAACGAGCGCAGCTTGCGGAAGGCGTCGTGCAGGGCGTGCAGGACGCTGAGGAAGAACGTGCTGGCGCTGGTGACGCTGGTCGAGACGTCGCAGAGGACGAAGATCTCGGGGCGGCGAGGGCGCTGCGGGCGGTACTTCAGGGTGATGGGGACCCCGCCGGTCTCGAGCGAGGCGCGCATCGTCCGCCGTACGTCTACGTGGGCGTGGCGTTTCCGTCCCTTGAGCTCGTGGCCCTGGGTGGCCAAGCGCCGTTTGAGCTGCGCCACCACCCGGTGCACCGCGGCCAGGTCCTGGATCGGCCCGCTGGGAAGCGCCCGGTCAAGCTCGCTCAGCGGCCGCTTGGGAGGCAGGCTGGCGGTCCGCTCGATCAGGTCGCGCTCGAGCTCGCGGCGCAGATGGGCTTCGAAGCGCCGCAGCTGCTCGCGAGGCACGCCCCGACGCCGGGGATCGTCCTCGGGCAGCTCGGGCTGGGGCTCTGTCCGCAGGCCCAGGGCACGGCGGATGCGCTGAACGTCGACGCCGAGCACGCCCGATCCCTCGCCGCGCCCAAAGGCGGCGATCGCGAGCCGGGCCAGGTCGCGCATGGCGGCGTCAGATCCGTCCCGGAGCGCGGCCGCGATCTGCTGGCGGAGCGTGTCGAGGTTGATCTCCCCGGGCTCGGTTCCGTCGGCCGCTTCGCTGATCTCCCGGCGTGTTGCCTCCGCCTCAGCGGCCCGGAAGAAGAAACGGTCGAACACGAGCTCGAAGATCCGGCGGTCCTCGGGAGACTTGGCCACGGTGGCGGCCAGCGCCTCCCTGAAGTCCTGGGGTTGTGTCCAGGGGATGTGGGTCAGGGCCTCGAAGGAGTCGAGCATCTCCGAGGTGCCGAGCGCCACCCCCTCCTCGCGCAGCTCCTCGGCGAAGGCCAGCAGTTGGCCCTCGAAGCCGCCGGGCACGCGATCCGGGATCCCGCCGTAGATCGATTTGCCGACCGGACCGCTAGGCGGCGGCATCGCTGGCCGCCGGGTCAAGCTTTACCCCCACGCGCGCCGCGACCGTGTCCAGATCGGTGCGGTGCTTGACGATCACGCTCATCGTCTCTCGGAACGTGTCGCCGTCGATGCTGTCGGCGCCGAGCAGCAGCAGTGCCCGGGCCCAGTCGATCGACTCGGCGATGCTGGGCGGCTTCTTCAGGTCAAGCTCACGCACCTGGTGGATGATCTCGACCAGCCTTTTCGCGATCTCCTCGTCAAGCTCAGGCGAATGCAGGCGGACGATCTCGAGCTCGTGCTCGAGGCCGGGGTAGTCCAGCCACAGGTACAGGCAGCGGCGCTTGAGCGCCTCGGTCAGCTCGCGGGTGTTGTTGGAGGTGAGCAGCACGACGGGCTGGGTCCGCGCCTCGATCCGGCCCAGTTCCGGGATCGAGATCTGGAAGTCGGAGAGGAGCTCGAGCAGCATCGCCTCGAACTCCTGGTCGGTCTTGTCGATCTCGTCGATCAGGAGGACGACCGGCTCGGCGCTGGCGATGGCCGTCATCAGCGGCCGCTGGAGGAGGAACTCCTCGCCGAAGATGTCGTCCTGCACGTCTCGCCAGCCGGCGTCATCGGACTCGGTCTGGATCCGCAGGAGCTGCTTGCGGTAATTCCACTCATACAGGGCCTTGGCCTCGTCGAGCCCCTCGTAGCACTGCAGGCGGATCAGGCGTCGTTGCAGGTAGCGGGACAGGGCCTTGGCCAGCTCGGTCTTGCCCACACCCGCCGGCCCCTCGACCAGGACGGGCTTACCGAGCTTGGTGGCCAGGAAGGAGACGAGAGCGGTCCGGTCGCCCGGGAGATAGCCGACTTCACGCAGGCCCTCGGCGACGTCCTGGACCGATGTGGGTTGGTCCGGCATGGCTCAAATATAGGGTTCGCGCCGTGGCCATCCTTATCCTCGCACTCCAGTCCTCCAACACTGGCCCCATCATCGGGGCGCTGATCTTCGGGCTGGTGGTCGGAGTCTTCGGCCACATCATCCGGTCGCGGACGCTGATCCTGACCGGAATCCTCGTGATCGGGCTGGTGAGCGCCTACTACTCGTTCGTGCTCCAACCCGCGCGGTAACAAGTGTGTGACGAAGTGTGGGGGGGCGGTGGTTTGGCGGGATGCTGTGGGCGTGGCCGGGGCCAATCGTGCACAACGAACCACGGGAGCCGCTGAGAACCGAGCGCGGTGCGATGTGCACCTGCCAGGTGCACATCGCACAGAACCGGATCTGGAGCGGCCCGAGTGGTTCGAAAAGCAGGACGGTGATGGAGGACAGCGGGCTCCGAGGCGATTCTGGCCCGGGCAAGAGATCACGACCCGCGCGGCTCGGCAGCACCTCCTGATCACGCACCGGCAGCTCATCGAAGTCGGGGCCTCACGCGGGATGGTTCGCCACGCGCTCGGCTACGGCCGCCTCTTTCGGATCCATCACACCGTCTACTCGCTGGTGCCTCTTGAGGCATTAAGGCCGCTGGCCCGCGAACACGCCGCAATCCTGGCCTGCGGCCTCGGCGCGGTTTTGAGCCACCACTCGGCGGCCGTGGTGTGGAAACTCCGTCCGCCGCCCGCCGACGAGATCGTGCACGTGACAGCCGTCGGCAGCGACTGCGGCCGCCGTCGGAGCGGCATCCGCCCGCATCGCGTAGCAACCCTCGACCGCCGCGACGTCCGCGTGGTCGAGGGCGTACCGACGACCGCTCCGGCCCGCACCCTCCTCGACATCGCCCCCGATCTCACCGACCGGGAGCTTGAGCGGGCGTTCGACGAGGCGATCGCGATCCGCCTGATGACGAGAGGTCACGTCATCGCAATGCTCGAGCGCTATCCGCGGCGTCCTGCGGTCGGCCGCCTTCGCGCGCTCGCGCAGCCGGAACGGAAGGCCACCATGACGCGCAGCGAGGCCGAGGAGTGCTTCTACAAGTTGATCCGCAAGTCGGGACTCCCGGAGCCCGCCACCAATGTCAAGGTCGGGCGCTACGAGGTCGACTTCATGTGGCGCCAGCAGCAGCTGATCGTCGAGATCGACGGGTTCGCCTTTCACTCGAGTCGCGCGGCGCTGGAGCGCGACCATCGTCGCGACGCGGAGCTGCAGGCTGCCGGCTACATGGTCATCCGGATCGGCTGGCGCGAGTTGATGGCCCAGCCCGAGGCGGTGCTGGTCCGGATCGCGGTCGCGCTTACGCGCCGGTCGCCACCGGGCTGAGGCGCTCCATCAGGATCTGCGCGTCGTGCTCTGAGACGGGGCGGATCTGGCCCTGGAAGGCGAGCTTCCAATGCTCGCGGGGCCACTTCTGGATGTGCTCCAGCTGATCGACCAGCGACTCGGCTGGGATCCACTCGGGCTCGTCGAGGACCGCCTCGGGCGAGGCGTGGAAGCGCCAGGGATAGGCGTCGACCTTGCCGGGCTTGCCGGGCCAGATCTTCTCCCGGTCCTCGTACATCTCGCTCTCGATGCGGATGCTGGCGGCGAACGCCATCACCCGCGTCAGGTAGAGGACGATGCGGTCGCCCGGCTCGACTTCGAGCGCCCGGTTGCGGTTGCGCTCCTTGAGACCAATGACCTTGAAGCCGTGCTCGCGCGTGGCGGCGTAGTTCTCCGGCGAGCCGGTCAGGATCCAGGTGCGCGCCATCGAGCCGACGCTACAGGATCGGGATGTCCTGCACCTGGCTTGGCCGGGCGCGGCGCTCCTCGCTGCGCTCGAGGTACCAATCGATCAGCGCCCGGATCGCCAGCAGCAGCTCACGCAGCGCCTCGGCGAGCCGGCGCTGGAGATCAGGTGGGACCAGATCTCGCAGCGCGCCGACCACCTGCATGACCACCTCGACGTCGCTGAGCCGCCGCTCATCCTCGTTCACTGGGGTCTGCCACCCGGAGGGGGGAGCCTGACCGGGCGCCTGCCGTCCGCCCCCAGGGGGAGCGCCACCGGAGGTATGCGGCTCGCCACCACCGGGAGGACCGCCGGACTCGGTGCGCTCAGCACCCGACCGCGCCGCCGCGGCCGCCAGCGCCGACCCGGCGGTCTCGGCGATCAGTCGCTCGGCCGCTTCTGAGGCGCGGCCGAGCCGTTCCTCCAGGCGGCGGAGCGCGTCCTCCGCGGCGCTGGCGCGGGCCTGCCCGCTACTGGGCTGCGACTCCATCGAACCTCACCTCCAGCGCACCGTCCTCGAACATCGCCCCGGACGGCTCGAACCCCGCCAGCGCGGGCGGCAACATGATCGTCCGCCGCTGGCCGTCGACGCCGACGATCAGCTCGAGCCCGATCTTCTTCAGCGAGATGTCGCCCTTGCGCGCGAAGGGCAGCGCCAGGCGCAGGCGCGCGCCCTCATCGCCCAGCTCCAGCTCCTGGGTGATCGCGTCATGCAGGACGTCGGCGGGCTGGTGCTCGGAGAACAGGGCGTCGGCGAGCCGGTCCAGCATGTCGCCGCCCACGACCTCCTGCTCGAAGTAGGGCGCGCATAGGACGGGGACCGGGCCGAAGGCCGAGCGCACCAGCTCGAGGTGCTCCTCCTGCACCTGGCGCCAGGTGGCGAAGTAGTCCCCGACCGCGGCGGGGAAGATCCGGTTGACGATCACGCCGTCGGTCAGGTAGCCGTAGAGGTTCAGATACGTGAAGGTCCGCATCGCCTCGCCGATCACCATCTTGTCCGGGTTCATGACCAGGCGGATCGTCGCCCGTTCGGCGATCGCGGAGGATCTCGTTCATCGCGATCAGGTTCTGAGACAGGCGCTGGATGTCGGCGAACACGGCCTGGCTGGGCAGCGGGATGTCGAGCAGCGAGCGCGCGATCGGCCGCGCAGCGGCCAGGATCTGACGCTCCATCGGGAACACCTTCTCGATCCACCAGCGGGCCACGTCGGGGAAGGAGAGCAGCCTGAGCGTCTCGCCGGTCGGGGCGCAGTCGACGACGATCGTGTCCCACTCGCCGGAGTCGTGGTGGGCCTGCAGGCGCAGCAGCGAGAACAGCTCGTCCATGCCTGGCGGGACGGTCAGCTCCTCGGCCGAGATCCGGTCGACCCCGCGCTCGATGAACAGCTCGCCGAGCCAGTCCTGAACGCCCGACCAGTGGCGCTCCATCTCCTCCTGGGCGTTGACCTCCTGCCCCCACAGCCGCCCGCCGACCTGACGCGGCTCGGAGTCGAGCTCGACTCCGAGCGACTCCGACAGGCTGTGGGCCGGGTCGGTCGAGATGACCAGCGTGCGCTGCCCGCTGGCCGCGCAACGGCGGGCGGTGCAGGCCGCTACCGAGGTTTTCCCGACTCCTCCCTTGCCGGTGTACAGGATCGTACGCGGCCTCATGAAGGGCCGAGTCTAGGACCACAATCGTGACCGCGGCGAAACGGCGTCAGCGAGTGAGCGCGACGCGTGCCGACCGTGCGGGTGAAGTTTCCCGCGAGGTCGGTCGCGCTCATGTGGATCGTGTAGGTCCCCTTGTGGTCCATGTTGTCCACCGAGAAGCTCCGCGCTCCGTAGGCGAAGGAGGCACTGGTGCTGAACATCGTCCTACTGCCCCGCAAGACGACGATTCCGACGTGCGAGAGCTTCGAGAGCCGGAAGCGGATCGTGACCCGCCGCTGGGCACGCGCGCGCGTCGGTGAGGAGCGAAAGCTGCGGCGGGGTGACCAGGTCGGCCTGGAAGTGCTGGGCGGTCGTGCAGTAGACCGGCGCCGCGGTTCGCGAGCACAGCTGCTGGAGAAAGCCGGTCACCAGCTCGTGGTAGCTGAGGTCGTCCTCCTGGCCGGGCTGGTACAGCGACCACGCGCCGGTGTCGAAGTGCGGAACCTCTGACTCGGCCTCGGCGTTGCCGGCGGCGAACAGCGTGCTGGCCTGAGCGTCACCGCTCTCCTGGGCGTAGTCGTAGAGACCGATCAGCGTCTGCAGGAACGCGTTGATGATCTCGGCGCTCCGCGAGGGGGCGAAGGAGTACTGGACGAACCGCATGCCGAGCCGCGTGGGCGTCCCCACGCCCAGCTGAGGCTTGCGGTTGAAGATGGCCAGTGCTTGGTGGGCGACCGACAGGTAGCTGCGCGGCCTGCGAGGGCGAGCTCTGTCGGAATGCCTCGTAGCCCCGGGTCAGCGCCTCGAGGGCGGTCCCCTGGGACATGGCGCTGGTCCAGGGTGGCTTGCCGCCCTCCCAGGCAAAGTAGTACTCCCAGGTGACACCGCCCGCCCGGTTCGAGGCCAGCGGGATCATCTCGCCCAGCAGCTGCGCCAGCGCCGGGTACTGCGAGCGCCCGGCGGTGTAGAGGCCGTCCGCCCTGCCGAACGTGCCCAGCACAGTCAGCTCGAGTCCCTGGCCGGGGTAGTACTCCCACACCAGCTGGGAGCCCGAGAACTCGACCCGGTGCCCGAACGAGAGCAGCTGCCCGGTGGGCCAGTACTGATTGTTCGATCGAGGGTCAAGAACAGCGCCGGCAGCCGGGACACCGTGAGCAGCCCGGTCGCCGCGGCCATGTCGAGATTGGCGATCACCCCTTGCATCTGCGCCTTGCGGATGCCGTGCAGCCGGCGCTCGGTACCGACGGCGGCGTACCAGCTCGCGCGATAGCCGTCGTACTGGGCTTGGCTGATCGAGCCGCGGTGGAGGAGGCGGGCGAGCTCGGAGGGGACGGTCTTCTTCCGCTTGCGCGATTTGCGCTTGGCCGCGGCGGCGCTCGCAGCGGGAGCGCTCGCAGCGGGAGCGCGATGCGCAGCCGGAGCGCGATGCGCAGCCGGGGCGCGACGCCCGCCGGGGCCGCAGCCGGGCCCGGGGTCGTCGCCGGGACGGTCAGGTACGGGTCGTTGCGCACGCTGGACGTCCCGCCGGGCCCGACGGCGACGACCGGATCCGCTGCTGCGCTGCTGGGAAACAGGGCCAGCCCCAGCCACCAGGCCGAAGTGGCGCCATCGCACCGACGCCGATGCTACATTCGGGCGCGCCTTGCGAAGGTGGAGTGAGCTTGCACATGGCGTGACCGGGTCCGAGCGTTAGGCGCGCTCGTGGTTGTCGGCGGACTCGCGGTCGCGCTGGCCGCCTGCGGCAGCAGCAACGGCTCCCAGCAGGCGAGCTCGCTGCTGAAGCAGACGTTCAGCGGCAGCCATCCGCGTCAACAGCGGCAACCTGAGCTTCAGCCTGTCCATCATTCCGTCGGGGTCAAGCACGCTGAAGAGCCCGATCAGCATCAACTTCGGAGGGCCCTTCCAGAGCCTCGGCACCGGGAAGCTGCCCAAGTCGAACTTCGACGTCGGCGTGAGCGCCGCGGGCAAGACCAGCTCGCTGGGGATCCTCTCGACCGGGCAGCGCCGGCTACGTCACCCTGCAGGGGGTCGAGCTACCAGATGCCCGCGGCCACCTTCCAGAAGCTCGAGTCGAGCTTCGCCGGGCTGACCGCCTCGCCCGGCGGGGGCTCCGGCACCGGGGTCCTCGGCAAGCTGGGAATCCAGCCGCTGCACTGGTTGAGCAACCCCTCGGTGGTCGGCAGCGAGTCCGTGGGCGGGACCACCACCACCCACATCCGCGCCGACGATCAACGTCGCCGGCCTGCTCGGGGACCTCAACACGTTCCTGTCCAAGGCTTCTTCGGTGGGCGTGTCCGGGGCGAGCAAGATCCCCACGAGTCTTTCGCCCTCGACTCGCCAGCAGATCGCCAGCGAGGTTCAGAACCCGACCTTCGATGTGTGGACCGGGAACAGCGACAAGACCGTCCGCCAGCTGACGATCCGCCTGACCCTGCCGGTCAGCGGACAGGTGTCCAGCCTGCTCGGCGGACTGAGCTCGGCCGCGATCTCGCTGACCATGCGCTACGCCAACCTGAACCAGCCACAGACCATCTCGACGCCCACCAACGTCCAGCCGTTCAGCCAGTTCCAGTCCAAGCTGCGCACGTTCCTGAGCGGCCTCGAGGCGACGGCGAGCGGGAGCACCAGCGGCGTAGGCTCGGGCCTTTCGTCGCTGGGGACGAGCACGACCTCGTCGGGAACGGGCTCGTCGAGCTCATCCGGGACGACAGGGACGACGGGGTCGACCGGCTCGACCACCGCCATCCAGAACTACACCACCTGCATCACCAATGCGCACAACGACGTGACCAAGATGCAGAAGTGCGCGTCCCTCATCAACGCGCAGTAGCGGCGCTACTCGCGGCCGACGTCCTCCTCGTCCTCCTCTAACTCCTCCGCTTCCTCGTCCCCGGCGTTGGCCAGGCCGCCCGGATGGTGATGGACCTGGAAGGTCTCGAGGAGCTCGTCGCGGCGGTTTTCGTCGATCGGGGTGTCGTCGGCGATCAGAACCCAGTCCGCTCCCTCGTAGTCCTCCATGTTGAAGATCTCGGAGTCGAGCTCGGGCGAGTCGTCGACCACGATCAGGATCTCCGTCTGGGGATTGAAGTAGGTGCCCGGCCGGTTGACCAGGTCGTCGAGCTCGACGCGCCGAGGATCTGCCATTGCAGGGCGGCAGCCTATCGCTTGTCCGGAGCGAGCCGCGCCTACATCTGGAGGTTGCTGAGCTCGGCGATCTCGCGCTCGATCTCGCGCTCCACGTCGAGGGGCGGCTTGCCGCGCATCGTCCGGCGGTGGTTGCGGGCCACCACCAGGTCGCGGATCTCCGCCCGCAGTTCGGAGTCGATCCGTGGACCCACCAGCTGCCGCAGCTCCTGCTCGATGTCGAGCGGCTCCTCGCCGCGGCGCACCCGACGGGCGTTCCGGGCCTCGAGCATCTGGCGGATCTCGGTGTCCCGCTCGGCCAGCGCGGCCGCGGATCCCGGCCGGGACGTGGAACCGCTTTCACGATCCGAGACCATTCGGTGCCGCCCGTAGTCCTCCCAGGTCTTACGGGCGGTGACGAGCGCGGCGAAGGCGAGCACGATGCCCACCCCACAGACGATCCAGATCACAGTGGCAAAGGCCGACTGCATGGGGTAAGTGTGGCGCATGGCCACCGGGGCGTGGGAGGGCCTCCGGGGGTTGACCGCGAGCCGATCGGGTACCCTTTTAGGACCAGTTGACTGACTAGTCAATCGATCCCCGCGTCGCGGACCGACACGGCGCGCTCAGCTGAAGGAGACACCGCAAGTGGTTGATTTCACGCTCACAGACGAGCAGAAGAGCATGCGCGAGATGGCGCGCGACTTCGCCGAAAAGGAGATCCGCCCGGTTGCCTGGGAGTACGACCGCGATGGGACCTGGCCCCAGGAGATCATCGAGAAGTCGTGGGAACTGGGGTTGATGAACAACCACCTCCCGGCCGAATACGGCGGTCCGGGACTCGGCTTCTTCGACGGCGCCTTGATCGAGGAGGAGATGGATGGGGCTGCTCGGGCATCGCCACCTCGCTCTCGTGTAATGGCCTGGCCACGGCACCGATCGTCCTCGCCGCCTCCGACGAGCTGAAAAAGGAGTACCTGGGCCGCCTGAGCGAGGAGCCCCTGTTGGCCTCCTTCTGCCTGACCGAGCCCGACGCCGGCTCCGACGTCTCGGGGATGAAGACCACCGCCACCCGCAAGGGCGACAAGTGGGTGATCAGCGGCTCGAAGTGCTTCATCACCAACGGTGAGTACGCCAACTACTACACGGTGTACGCGAAGACCGACAAGGAGGCCGGCCACCGCGGCATCTCCTGCTTCATCGTCCCGCGCGACGCCGGCGTGGTCGTCGACAAGCACGAGGACAAGATGGGGCAGCGCGCCTCCAATACCGCGACGATCACCTTCCCCGACGTCGAGATCCCGCTCAACCACTTGGTGGGCGAGGAGAACAAGGGCTTCAAGATCGCCATGATGACCCTCGACCGCACGCGGCCCGGCGTCGCCGCGATGGCCGTGGGTGTGGCGCGCGCGGCGATGGAGTTCGCGATCGATTACTCCAAGGAGCGCGTCCAGTTCGGCGTCCCGATCGCCATGCACCAGGCGATTCAGTTCATCATCGCCGACATGGCCACCAAGGTGCACCTGGCCCGGCTGGCCACGTGGAACTCGGCCGTGCTGCTGGACCAAGGCAAGCGGAACACGCTCGAGTCCTCGCACGCCAAGCGCTTCGCGGCCGACAGCGCGATGGAAATCACCACCGACGCCGTCCAGGTGTACGGCGGCTATGGCTTCATCAAGGAGTACCCGGTCGAGAAGCTGATGCGCGACGCCAAGATCCTCCAGCTCTACGAGGGCACAGCCCAGATCCAGCGACTGGTGATCGCCCGCGAGACGCTGCTGCCGCGCCGCGTGGAGCAGCCGGCAGCGGCCGCCGCCTAGCCGATCAACGGGGCCGCCCCCCGCAGGGGCGGCCCTACTCCGTGGTGCTGAATTCCCAGATCGCGATGCCGAGCATGAGCAGCCCGAGTGCGAGGACCACGCCCACCTCGAGCACGGCGGGAACGTGCCAGCCCCACCAGGTAACCCCGGGAGCGAGGACATGGCGGGCGACGGGGGAGATATTGATGTGGTTGAAGACCAGGCGCCGCATCGGGTCGACGGCGTAGGTGAGCGGATCGAGCCGGTTGAGCACGGCCAGCCACCCCGGCAGGCCTGCGACCGGGAACAGCGCGCCCGAGATGAAGAACATGGGCATCACGATCATCTGCATGACGCCGAAGAAAGCCTGCATCTGCTTGATCCGGACCGCGATCATCACGCCGAAGGCGGTGATCGTGAAGGCCAGCACAAGCTGGAGGCCGAAGATCCCCAGGATCACGATCACGTTGTAGGGCACGCCGACCAGCGGCCCGAGCAGGATCATGATGATCCCCTGCGTGCAGGCCACGGTCGCGCCGCCGAAGCACTTGCCGATCACGATCGAGCTGCGCCTGACCGGCGCGACCATCATCTCGCGCAGGAACCCGAACTCGCGGTCCCAGACGATCGAGGCGGCCGAGAACATCGCGGTGAACATCACCGCGATGCACAGGACCCCCGGGTAGATGAAGGTCTTGAGGTTGACCCCGTGGGTGCTGGCCCGCGACAGGCTCTGGAGCCCGGAGCCCAACACGAACAGGAAGAGCAGCGGCTGGACCAGCGAGGAGATGATCCGGATCCGGTCGTTGACGAAGCGGATCAGATCGCGGCGCCACACGATGCGGATCGCGCGCAGCTCCGAGGTGAGGCTGTGCGGGGGACGCTGACCTGGATTACCGGCGCCGACGGTTCGGCGGCCTGCGCTGGAGTGCGCTCGGTGGTCGTGCTCAACGCCTACCTCCATGCATCATCTGCATCATCATCCGGTTGCGATTCTTGGCCGCGTCCTCCTCGGCGTCTCTGATCGTCGTGCCTGTGTAGGACATGAACACATCATCGAGCGTCGGCCGCGACACGCTGACGCCGTGAATCGGCACGCCCAGCTCGGCAAATAGCCGGGGAACGAACTCCTCGCCGCTGGCCACGCCGAACGTGACCGCCCCCTCGGACATTTTTGCCTCGACCCCGAAGCGGTCGGCCAGGGCCGCGATCGCTGCATCGTCGTCGTCGGTGTGGATCGTCACCCGGTCCTTGGCCACCTGCGCCTTGAGTTTGGCGGGGGCGTCGAGCGCGACGATCTCGCCGTGGTCCATGATCGCAATCCGGTCACACCACTCGGCCTCGTCCATGTAGTGAGTGGTCATGAAGATCGTGATCTGCTCGCGCTCTTTGAGCTCGGCGATGTAGCTCCAGATCGAGCGCCGGGTCTGGGGGTCGAGCCCGATCGTCGGCTCGTCGAGGAACAGGACGCGCGGCGAGTGCATCATCCCCCGGGCGATCTCGAGCCGCCGGCGCATCCCTCCCGAGTAGGTCCCGGCGGGGGAGTCCTTGCGCTCCCATAGCCCGACCATCTCGAGCACCTGGCGCATCCGCGGCGCGACCAGGTCCGACTGGATCCCGTAGAGCTCCGCGTGCAGCTTGAGATTCTGAGCGCCGGTCAGGTAATTGTCGAGCGTCGGGTCCTGGAAGACGAGTCCGATATTGCGACGGACATCGTCGCGTTCGCTGACCACATCGTGCCCGGCCACCGTCGCCCACCCCGAGGTGGGCTTGACCAGCGTGCAGAGCATGTTGATCGTCGTCGTCTTGCCGGCGCCGTTGGGACCGAGGAAGCCGAAGACTTCACCCGCAGCGACCTCGAACTCAACGCCGCGAACGGCTTCGATCTCGTCGAACCGCTTGACCAGCTCGTGCACCTCGATCGCGGAGCGGCCCTTCGCGCCCCCACCGTTGTCAGCGCTCGTCCTCACTCGAGTCCAGGTTACGCGATCGGTCACTCGGGTCCGCAGGGCGCGGACGCCGGGCGGCTACTGGCCCCGCGAGCGGAGCCAGTCGGCGATCTGCTGGCTCATATCCCCGAGCTGGCCACCCAGGTTGGTGACGTTGTCGCCGGCCTCCCGGAAGAAGGCGCGGAAGCGTTCGGCGTAGTACTCCATCGCCTCGCCGGCCTCCTCGCGGACGTCGGAATCCTGATCTCGGGTGCGGTACTCGCCCCGGACGATCCGGTCGTACTCGCCGCTCTGGACCCACTTCATCACCTCGGAGACCCGGCGCACGGCGTAGGAGTGGGTCTGGCCGATCTCGTTGAAGAAGCGCCGGACGCGGTCGCTCGGGTCATCCCAGGTCTCGTAGTCCATGGACTGCGTCATGAAGGCGTCGAGGTTGAGCTCGTCCGCGGGCAGGCCGCCGGCGGTCACCATCAGCGTGCGGCACACGATCTGGGGATCGCGCACGGCCAGGACGGCGGCGCGGTCGCAGGTCAGCTCGGTCGCGCGGAACCACTCGAGCAGCACCGCCTTGACGGCCCGGAAGGGGATGCCGAGGAAGAAGGGGAGGCCGTTGCCGACGCTCAGCAGGATGTTCAGTGCGGTCACGTAGATCATGTGCCCGGAGAGGATGTGGCCGAGCTCGTGGGCCAGGACAACGCGCTGCTCGCCGTGGCCCAGGTTCTTCAGCAGCCCGGAGTCGAAGACCACGATCGGGTTCTCCGAGCCGATCGTCTGGGCGCCGCCGGGCACCCCGGTGGTGACGTACAGGTCGTAGACGCGCGGCATGTCGAGGACCTTGCAGGCGCCGAGGTGAGCGCTCCACAGCTCGGGCAGCTGCTGTTCGCCCACCCGCAACGAGTTGCCCAGGTAGAACTGGCGCAGGGCGCGTTCGTAGCGCCACTCGATCAGCTTGCGCACGACCGTCTCGAGCATCGGCACCGCCTGGAGGGCCGCCGTCGCCGCCCGGTCCGCGGGATGCTCGTAGGCCTTGGAGGAGATGTTGCGGTACGGCTCGATGTGGTCGGGCAACGTCTCGGGCATGGCCTCGGGATCGGAGCCTACTCCGCCGGCGTCGCGCGCCTGGCCGTGGGCCCGCGTGCGGCGTGCGGGCGAGCCATAATCGCCGCCGATGCGGACTGTCAGTGTCGCCCAGGTGCTCCCCGGAACGGTCCACGAAGCCGAGAGCGCTGGTATGACACGAGCCGCTGGCCGACTTGGGTCGACGGGCTGGCACGGGTGACCGCGGTCTCCGGCGAATGGCCGGGGCCGGGCGCGGTCGTGAGCTGGGAATCCGGCCCCGCCGGGCGCGGGAGCGTGACCGAGCGGGTTCTCGCCTACCAGCCGCTCGCCGGGCAGACGGTGCAGGTCGAGGACCAGACGCTCCGCGGGCGTCAGACGATCGCCTTCATGCCCGAGGGCGAGCAGGTCGAGGTCAGGCTCAGCCTCGAGTACGAGATCCGCCGCCGCTCGATCTTCACCCCGCTGGTCGACCTGGTGTTCATCCGGGGGGCGATGGAGCGTTCGCTGGCCGCGACCCTGGCCCGGTTCGGGGCCGAGCTGACGGCGACGCGCCGAGCCGAACGTCGGGTAGCCTCGCGGCGCATGTTCGTGTTCAAGGCCGCGGTGGTCGGCGCCGGCACGATGGGCGGCGAGATCGCGCAGACGATCGCCAACGCCGAGATCCCGGTCGTGCTCAAGGACGTCGAGCAGCGGTTCGTGCGAACCGGCCTGGACAAGGCGCGCTCGCTGTGGCAGGGCCGGGTGGACGCCGGCAAGATGGCGCCGGACGAGCTGGAGCGCAAGCTCGCGCTGATCACCGGGACCACCGACTACGACCAGTTCGGCGACGTCGACTTCGTGATCGAGGCGGTGCCCGAGCGCATGGAGATCAAGCAGGCGGTGTTCGCCGAGCTCGACGAGGTCACTCCCGGTCACGCCATGCTCGCCTCGAACACCTCGTCGCTGTCGATCACCGAGATGGGCGAGGCGACGAGCCGGCCGGAGAAGGTGGTCGGCTTTCACTTCTTCTATCCGGCCTCGGTGATGCGGCTGATCGAGGTGATCGAGGGCGACGACACGGCGGCAGGAGACGATCACCAGCCGCGATCAGCTTCGCCCAGCGCGATCCGCAAGATGCCGATCCGCTGCGGCGAGGCCCCCGGGTTCGTGGTCAACCGGATCCTCAACTCGAGCGTCTCGGAGCTGTGGCGCTATCAGGAGGAGACCGGGATCGACGTCAAGGAGCTCGACCGGATCGTGGCCGAGTCAAAGGCGGCGCCGATGGGTCCGTTCTTCCTCACCGATCTGCTCGGGCTCGACACCGTGCTGCACGTCGCCGAGCACCTGCACGACTCCTACGGCGATCGCTTCTCCGTCCACCGGCGGATGCAGCAGCTGGTGGCCGAGGGCGACCTGGGCGCCAAGACCGGAAAGGGTTTCTATGAGCACGGTTGACAGCCCCGCCGACACCCAGGGCCTGGTCGACCGCTTCACGCTCAAGGCGCTGGTGGAGAGCTGCCTGGTGCTCGAGGAGGGCCTCGCCTCGATGAAGGACATCGACCTGGGGATGATGGCCGGGGCGGGGATCATCCCGCCGCCGTTCGCCCGGGCCGACCAGATCGGGCTGGACGAGCTGCTGGCCAAGCTCGAGCGGGCCGCGCCAGGAGTGGGGTGAGCACTTCGCGCCGCCCGCGATCCTCCGGCGGCTGGTGGCTCAGGGACGGCTGGGGGTGAAGACGGGCCAGGGGTTCTTCCCCTACGCCCGCCCGGATACCGGCTGGGAGGACAGCCCGGTGAAGCTCGAGACGCGCGAGACGGTGGCGATCGCCTGGCTTGACCGCCCGCCGGCCAACTCGATCTCCCCGGAGGTCGTGGACGCGCTCAAGCGGGCCTGGGAGGCGGTGGGCAGCGACGGCACTGTCCGGGCGCTGATCTTCGCCTCGGCCAACCCGATGCTGTTCTGCGCCGGGGCCGACATCAAGGCCTTCACGAGCATGGATGAGGCGGCCGGGCGGGCGCTGCTCGACGAGATGCACGGCCTGCTGCGCGACGATGGAGCGCTCGAGCATCGTCACGATCGCGGCCGTCAACGCGGTCGCCTTCGGCGGCGGGTGCGAGCTGGCGATGGCCTGCGACTTCCGGATCGCCGCCCAGTCGGCGAGCTTCGGCCAGCCCGAGATCAACCTGGGGATCATCCCCGGCTTCGGTGGCACCCAGCGGCTGCCCCGGCTGATCGGCGAGGCCAAGGCGCTCGAGCTGAACCTGATCGGCGATCCGATCGGGGCCGAGGAGGCCTACGAGCTGGGGCTGGCCAACCGCGTCGTGCCCGACCACGAGCTGCTCGACACCGCCCTGGCGTGGGCGCGCAAGCTCGCCGAACAGGCGCCGCTGGCCGTCGAGCAGATCAAGCGGGTTTCGGCGGCGGGCGACCTCGACGCCGGGATCGAGGCCGAGAAGCAGGCCTTCTTGAGCGCCTTCGGCTCCGAGGACGCGCGCGAGGGGATCTCCGCCTTCCTGGAGAAGCGGCCCGCCCGCTTCCGCGGCAGGTGAGCGCGAGCTTCCGCGCCAAGTGAGCGTCACCACCGACAACGCGGCGCGCCTGGCCGAGCTGATCCGGGGCGCCGGCTCGGTCGTGGCGCTGACCGGCGCCGGGATCTCGGTGCCCTCGGGGATCCCCGACTTCCGCTCGCCGGGCACGGGGCTGTGGGAGAAGGTCGACCCGATGGAGGTGGCGCACATCGACGTCGTTCCGGCGCGACCCGCAGCGGTTCTGGCAGTTCTACGGGCAGCGCTTTCAGACGCTGGAGGGCAAGCAGCCCAACGGGGCCCACCGGGCGCTGGCCCGGCTCGAGCAGGCGGGGCTGCTGGAGGCCGTGATCACCCAGAACATCGACCGTCTCCACGCCCGGGCCGGCTCCCGGCGAGTTGATCGAGGTGCACGGGACGATCGCCCACTCCTCCTGTCTGGTCTGCGCGACACGATACGAATTGGGAGACGTGCGCCGGCGGCTGGAGGCCGATGGGGCGGGTGCCGCGGTGCGACTGCGGCGAGCCGCTCAAGCCCGACGTGGTGCTGTTCGGCGAGCTACCTGCCGGTGCAGGCGCTGGTCGAGGCCGAGCGGCTGGCCGAGGGCGCCGACCTGATGCTGTGCATCGGCTCCTCGCTGGAGGTCTACCCGGTGGCGCAGCTGCCGGCCATGACGCTGGCCGCCGGCGGCCAGATCGCGATCCTCACCCAGGGACCGACGCCCTATGACGCCGGGCCGTCCGTCCGCTGGGCGGCGATGTGGTGGACGAGCTCGACGCTGGTGCTGGCGGCGCTCGAGCTCACGCGTTAGCCACCGCGCGGGCTCGCAGGGCGGCCTCGATCCGCCCCAGCGTGAACTCGACCGTCTCCATGCTCGGACGCAGCGAGCGATCCCGAGAGCGCCGCCTGGGCCGCCTGGCGCCACCGGCTCGCGCTGTCCGCGCAGCTCCGTCGAGGCGCTCGGCCAGGAGCTGCGGCGGTCGGGTCGGCGGAAAGCTCGGCCATGGCGGCGTCGAGAGCCACCAGCAGCTGGAGCGCGGCCTCGCGCTGGCGGCCGTGCTCGAGGTCGAGCCGGGCGCGCAGCGCGAGCTCCTCGCAGGCCAGCGGCCGCTCGCGGCCGCCGAGCACGGCCGCCAGGCGGGCCTGGGGCTGGAGGACCTTGGCCCGCCGCTGGCGCGGGGCGATGCTCGAGCAGCTCGCGCGCCTCCGTCCACAGCCCGTCGGCGACCTGCTCGCCGGCGCCGAAGCCGATCCGGGCCACCAGGGTCTGCCTGGCGGCCGACCGGCGCCAGGTAGGGGTCGGCGGTGACCAGCCGGAAGGCGTGCAGGGCGCGGTTGAGGACCTCGAGCCCGGCGCACGAGCTGTCCTCGTCCGCGGCCCGGCAGCCACTGCTCCGCCTCGTCCTGGCCGGGGAGCGGGTCGCCGACGTCGATCACCGTGGCCCGCCCGGTGGTCACCGGCGCGGGCTCGGGTTCGGGCTCGGCATCGACGGTGCGCCGGCGGCCGGCGAGCAGCCGGCGGCGCTCCGGAGCGCCCAGCGTGGCGAGCACCAGCACGTGGCTCGGGCGGCGCGTCAGGCTGCGCGCCGGGCGGGCGGAGCAGGTAGCGGCCGTCCGGCGGGCCGAGCGCCCACGGCAGCTCGACCTGGACGAAGCGGAACAGGCCGGTGCGTTCGTCGGCGGTCCCTCAGTGGCCGGTGCCCGAGCGGATCGCGTACTTGCTGGGGGCGGTCGGCACGACCGGCTCGGGGATCTGGCCGATGCGGTTGATCAGCTGGATCCACTGCTTGGGCTGGAGGATCTGCTTGAGCTCGCCGGAGAGCTTCTTGTTCGTGCCGAACAGCGGCGTGAACGTGACCTGGATGCGGTTGGCGTGATCGGGCAGGGCCAGGGTGATGGGCTGGCCCTTGTAGCTCATCAGCGAGATGATCTGGTCAGGCGCCATCGCGCCCTGGAGGGTGAGCAGCCGGCGGACGGCGATGTCGGTGATCGAGCCGGCTCCCTGGTGGCCCTGGATCGGGACGTTGTTGATCTTCGAGATGTCGACGGGCTCGGTCCCGTTGGCGTCGGCGGGGTTGCCGTGGCGTGCCGCACTCCAGTGCCGAGACGGTCGGGTCAGAGCCCGGAGGCGGAGAGGAACTCGATCGTGGCCAGGACGCGGCGGTCGATCAGGCCGGCCTGGATGTCGCGGCGGCCGCAGGCGTAGATCTGGACGTGCGGATCGACCAGGACCCGGCTCTGGAGCTGCGCCTTGGACATCAGCAGGACCTGGCCGACGGTCGGGTTCTTGGCGCCCGGGCCGAAGAACGGATCGACGCCGGCCGCGCGGTAGACCGCGGTGGCCTCGAGCAGCTTCCAGCCGTCGAGGATCGGCTTGGGATCGATGTAGGGGGCGTTCTTGCCCGCGGGCTGGATCATGAAGACCATGTGCGAGGCCGTGGAGGCCGTGGACGCGCCGATCCGGCCGAGGATCGTGCCCGCGACCACGATCGAGCCCTTCTTGAGCGGCTCGAGCGTGTACTGGTTCTTGCCCAGGTGCAGGACGTCGGAGAAGTAGTTGCGGAAGCTCGAGATCTGCGCCGCGGCGTTCTTGATCTGGATCAGCCGCCGGCGGCGTAGGAGGCGGGCCGGGACGGATTGGCGAACAGCCGCTCCTTGACCATGCCGCTGCTGCTGACCCTGAGGTTGAGACTGAGCGGCGGGGGCCGGCGTCACCGGCAGCGTGAGCGGCGCGGAGGACTTGACCTCCTTGGTCGCCTTGCTCGGTGCTCGGCGTCGGGAGAGCTGCTCTGCGTGCCGGCGCTCGCGGGCGCGGTCGGCTTGGCGCTCGGGCCGGGAGCCGAGAGCTCCTTGGCCAGCTGCTTGGCCGTCAGCTTGACCGGCTTGGGCACCGGATAGAGCTTGGGGACCGAGCCCAGGTTGGAGTAGGTGTAGATGTTGCCGGTCGCGTCCTGGAGACTCGACGTAGTTGCCCCACTGGGCGTTCTGGCCGATCTGGAGGATCTTGCCGTCGTTGACCGCGATCACCGGCGCGTTCTGCTTGGCGAAGATCGAGACCGCGTTGGCCTTCGGGTCGGACTCGACCGCGATCGCGGCGTTCCCCGAGTGGACCTTCTTGCCCGCGAGCTTGTCGACGGCGGAGTCGGCGTACTTGGCCGGCGCGGCGACCGGGAAGTGACCCTGGACCAGGCCGGTGAGCGCGCCGACCAGCGAGTTGGGCATGCCGCCGATCAGCTTGGCCCGCAGCAGCACCGACTGCACGTACCAGGTGGCGTGGTTGTAGGCGAAGACCGCCTGGGTCAGATTCTTCGACGCGCCGGCGGCGTGCAGGTAGCGGGCGGCGGTGAAGATCGCGTCGGCCGGGTTGTAGGGGTCGGCCACGCCGTCGCCGTTGGCGTCGACCCCCCACGTCTTCCAGGTGGAGGGCAGGAACTGCATCCAGCCGACCGCGCCCGCGCTCGAGACCGAGAGGTTGCGACCGTAGTCGGTCTCGATCTCGTTGATCGCCGCCAGCACCTGCCAGGGGACGTCGTACTCGATTCCCGCGGCCTGGTAGATCGGCAGCAGGAAGGGCGGGATCTGGAAGGAGTCGATGAAGAAGTTCGGGACGCCGATCGGCGCCGGTCCCGGGAGGGCGAAGGAGTAGGTCGGGTTGGCGGGGGTGGGGACGCCACCCGTGCTCTTGGCCGACGGCGGCTTGGTCGAGTTCGACCGACGCCTGGTGCTTGGAGCTGGACTTGCTCTTGTGCTTGGACCCCGACTTGCTGTGGTGGGTGGTGACCGTGATCGTGTTCGGGCTGCTCGGCGCCGGGGTCTTGTGGGAGGTGGTGGTCGTGTGCGTGTGCCTATGCGAGGACCCGCCGCTCGTCGTCGTGGGGCTGGTGGTCGTGGTGGGAGCTGTCGTGGTCGTGGTCGGGGTGGCCTGGCAGGACTCGGACACCGACTTGACCGCTCCGGTCACCGGGAGGTGAATCGCCGACAGCGGTGTGCCCGCCGGGACGTTCACCGTGAAGGTCTCCGTCTGGCCGGTCAGCAGCGTGACCGTGACCACGCACGTGTCGGCCGAGGACGCGCTCGGCAAGGCAGCGATGCCCACCACGGCAAGCAACGCCGCCATGGCAACCACGACCAAACGCTTACGGCTCCTCAGCACTGCGGCCTAACTCCTCCCGCCATCGGCGTACGCACGTTGGATATTGCCGCGACCACAGGGCGGCAGGGGAAGGACGCTACTGACTGCTCGGGCGGTTTGCAACGCGGAACCGTCGCGTCCAGGATCGCCGAAATGAACGACGAGGAATTCGTTCGCGCGCAGGCGCACCGACGCCGGGAATCGGGCCATGAACCCCGCATCGGCGCCATTGAGCCGCGACTGTAGCCCGAGTCGGGGCTACTCAGCACCGCGTCCGTTGCCCGACCGGGTACATAATCCGGTGGCGGCGCCGGATAACCCTAAACTTGAGGGTTAGATTAGCCCGAAATCGGGGTCATCGCGTAGACCGGGCCGGGGTCGGGTAAGCAGGGCGAGCGACCCATGCGATGATCCGAGGAAGGTGCCACGAGGATGAGCGACGAGAAGAGTCTGAAGGAGCGAGTGACGCGGCAGGGCGAAGAGGCGATCGGGCGCTTCGCCCAGGAGCTGCTCGACAACCCGATGGTCAGCAGCGCGCTCTCGCGTGCCTTCGAGACCCGCGAGCGGGCCACCCGCGCCCAGGAGGTGGCGATGGGCGCGCTCAACCTTCCCTCCGCCAGCGACCTCGAGCGGCTGACTCGCCGGCTGCGCGGCGTCTCGCAGCGGCTGGAGGGGATCGAGGACGCGCTTGACCGGGTGGAGCAGCGGATCGAGGGGCTCGGCGCCTCGAGCTCGATCGGCCAGCGGCTGGCGGCGATCGAGGAGCGGCTGAGCCAGATCGAGTCGGCCCTGGGCGAGCGCTCGTCGGCCTAACAGCCGGCCCAGCGCCGCCACGGCCACCTCGCCCATCCGCCGCTCGCCGGCGCGCAGCCCCTCATCGTCGATCCGCTCTCGGTGCGGGCAGGACCAGATCGGTGACGAGTAACAGAGATGCTGCCTGGACCCCGCGGCGGCGGGCGAGCGGCGTAAAGGGCGGCGGTCTCCATCTCCACCGCCTGCGCCCCGGCGGCCAGCCACCGCTGCTCACGGCCGTTGCGGTGCTCGTAGAAGAGGTCGGTGCTCACCACGGTCGTCCGCGATGGCCTCGCCGCCGGCGCTCAGGGCCCGCACGAGTTCCGGGTCGGCGGCCAGCCGCTCGTTCTGGGCCAGCGCCCGGCTGGTCCCGTCGGCTCCGATGGCCTCGGCGGCAACCAATAGCTGGCCGAGGGCGAGCTTCCCGCTGAGCGCCCCGCAGGTGCCGACCCGGATCAGCCGGCTGGCGCCCAGGTCGGCCAGCTCCGAGACCACGATGGCCGCGCTCGGTCCGCCCATCCCGGTGCTCTGGATGGTCAGCGGCTCGCCGTCGGCGGCGGTGCCGGTGTAGCCCCATAGGCCGCGGTTGTGGTTGAACATCCGCGGCTCGGCGAGCAGCGGCCTGGGCCAGCAGCAGGGCGCGGCCGGGATCGCCGGGCAGCAGCACGCGCGGGGCGAGCGGGCGCCGTCGGGCGGAGGTGGATCGAGGCGGTCAGGGTGGCGAGGTTAGACTCACGCGGCCCTGATGAGCCCCTTCAAATCAAGCCAGGAGTTCCGCGAGGTGATGGACCGGACGTTCGGGCTGATGCGCGACGATCCCGACATCGGCCCGAAGCTCCGCGATGCCGACACCCCGCAGCGGTTCGAGTTCACCGACGTGGACATGGTGGTCAACATCCGCCCCGGCGCCCCGAACGAGGCCAACCTGGCCTGGGAGTGGAGCGACGAGATCTCTTGGGAGCCGAAGGTGAAGATGGCGATGAGCGCGGACACGGCCAATCGCTACTTCCAGGGCAAGGAGAACGTGGCCATCGCCATCGCCCGCCGGCGGATCAAGGCCGGCGGCGATGTCAAGGCGGCGCTGGCCATCCTGCCGATCACCAAACCGCTGTTCGCGCGCTACCGGGAGATGATCGCCGCCGACTACCCGCACCTCGAGGTCTGACCGCCGCCGACCCCGACCTTCAAACGCCGGAATGGCCGAGTTTGCGAACAACGATCGGGTTGACAACCCGGCAAGGGGCGAGTAGACCTAGCTCACCTAAGCACGGCAACAGGTCGGAGCGTGGGTGAGCGTTCGGGTGAGTTCGGGCGCCCCCCGCGAGGTGCCGCCGGAAACGTGACGAGCGCCTACGGCCGACGCAGCGGGCCGTGATGCCCGCGGGTGGCGGGACCTCGTTCTCATCGGGGTCCCGCTGCCGAGTTGCCGACTGTGACGCGGCGCACCGATCGCCCCGGCCTCGGGCATAGAGTCGTTCCTGCTCGCCGGGAAGACTATGGACATGGCCGATAGCCGCAGCGAACATGGGAGCCGTACGGCCTCGCTGGCCGAGGCCGCGGAGCGCGCCGGCGTCACGCCGGCGACGCTGCGCCGGTGGGCCCGGACCGGGCTGATCCCGCAGTACGACGGCGAGTGGACGCCGGCCGCGGTGAGCCACGCCCGGATGATCGTGCGGATGCGCGAGCGAGGCCATTCGCTGAGCGAGATCCGCCGGGCCACCGAGGAGGGCCGGCTGGCCTTCGGATACGTCGAGGAGCTGTTCCCAACCGCGCACCACCAGTTACACGCGCGAGGAAGTGGCTCGGGAGACGGGACTCGAGCCGGCGCTGGTCGAGCGGATCGTGACCACGCTCGGGGTGAGCGCCGACCAGGCCGACGCGCTGACCGAAGATGATCTCCAGCTCCTGCGCTACGTCTCCGACGTGCTTGACGCGGGGCTGCCGCTCGTGGCCATGCTCCAGCTCGTGCGTGTCTACGGCCAGGCCCTGGCTCAGGTCGCCGACGCCGAGGTGCGGCTGTTTCACATCTACGTCCACGAGCCGCTGATGCGCTCGGGCTCGACCGGGGTCGAGATGGCCGAGCAGATGCTCTCGCTCTCCCGTGAGCTGCTGCCGCTGGCCTCGCCGGTGATGGACCGGGTCCACCAGCGCTACCTCCAGCACTTCATCGAGCAGGACGTGGTCGGCCACATGGAGGTCGAATCCGACGGTCAGGGGCCGGCTCTGGGGCGAATGCGGGTGGCGATCGCCTTCGCCGACCTGGCCGGGTACACGCGGCTGACCGAGGAGGTGGGCGAGCTCGAGGCGGTGGACGCGGTCGAGCGGTTCGTGGAGGCGGTCGAGGTGACGCTGCCCGACGACGCGCGGGTGATCAAGACGATCGGCGACGAGGTGATGATCGTCGGCTCGGACCCGCTCGGCGCTGACCGACTGGGCGGTGGGCTTCCAGCGCCTGCACGAGGGCCGGCCGCAGCCGCGGATCGGGATCCACTACGGCGAGGCGCTGTACCGGGACGGCGACTACTACGGCCGCGACGTCAACATCGCCTCGCGCGTGGCGGCTCGCGCCGCGGGAGGCGAGGTGCTGGTCACGCGGCCGGTGGTCGAGCAGGGCGGATCGCACCTGAGCTTCGAGCGGATCGGCGAGATCACGCTGAAGGGCTTCACCGAGTCGACCGAGATCTTCCTCGCCCGCGCAGAAGGAAGAGGGGTAGTGCTCGAAGCGGTCCGCGACGAGGGGCTGCTGGCCTCCGGACGGCCGGTGGTGGTGCTGTTCTCGGGCGGGCGCGACTCCACCTGCCTGCTCGACCTGGCGGTGCGGATCGCCGGGCCGGAGGCGGTCAGCGCGCTGCACGTCAACTACGGGCTGCGGGCGGCGGCCGACGCAGGACGAGCGCCACTGCGCCGCGGCTGTGCGCAGCGGCTGGGGGTGGCGCTCGAGGTCCGCCGCCCGCAGCCGTCCGGAGCGGGGCAACCTCCAGGCCTGGGCGCGCGAGCAGCGCTACGGCGCGGCGGCGGAGATCGCGGCCCGGCGCGACGCCGACGTCGCGGCGGGCCATACCGCCACCGATCAGGTCGAGACGATCCTCTACCGGCTGGCCTCCTCGCCCAGCCGCCGCGCGCTGCTGGGGATGCGCCCGCGCGACGGCAGGCTGGTCCGGCCGCTGCTTCAGCTACACGCGCGAGCAGACCGGCGGCCTACTGCCTGGAGCGCGGGCCTGTCGCTGGCGCGAGGACGAGAGCAACGACAGCGAGGCCTACGTCCGCGCGCGGATCCGCTCGCGGCTGGTGCCGGCGCTGCGCGACATCCATCCGGCCGCCGAGCGCAACGTGCTGGCGCTGGCGGAGATCCTGCGCGACGAGGCCGAGGTGCTCGACGGGCTCGTCGACGACGGCTCGACGGGCGCGACCGAGATCGCGCTCGGCGCGCCTGCGCGAGCTGCCGCCGGCCCTGCGCGCGCTGGTCGTCCAGCGGCTGGCCGACGGCGCCGCCGGCGGCCCGGCCGCCGGGGTGGCCCGCCGGGCCGACGAGGTGGCGGCGCTGCCCGAGCACGGCCGCGCCGCGCTCGACCTTCCCCACGGCGTCCGGGCGATAGTCGACGAGGCGTGCTGCGCTTCGAGCGCGCGCCGCTCGTGCCGACTCCATAAACTCCGTCCGTGACGGGCGACGACGACGCGATCGGCGAGATCCTCGTCCCCGCCGAGGATCTCGCGCGCCGGGTGCGCGAGCTGGCGGCGGAGATCTCGCGCGACTACGCAGGGCAAGGACCTGGTGCTGATCGGCGTGCTCAAGGGCGCGGTGTTCTTCCTCTCGGACCTGATGCGCCAGCTCGAGATCCCGTGCGAGGTCGACTTCATGGCGGTCGCCTCGTACGGCTCGGCGACCAAGTCCTCCGGCGTGGTGCGGATCCTCAAGGACCTCGACGCGGTCGATCGAGGGCCGGGACGTGCTGATCGTCGAGGACATCGTCGACTCCGGGCTGACCCTGCAGTACCTGCTGCGCAACCTGGCCGGGCGCAACCCCCGCTCGCTCGAGGTGTGCGCGCTGCTGATCAAGCCCGAGCGCCGGAAGGTCGATCTGCGACGCGGTATGTGGGCTTCGAGATTCCCAACCGGTTCGCGATCGGCTACGGCCTGGACCACGCCGAGCGCTACCGCAACTTGCCCTACGTGGCGGCGTTGAAGCAGTGAACGGCGCGCGTGCAACCCGTCTCAGGCGGCCCAAAGCCAGGTGCTACGCTTGACCATTCCCCGGCCTCGAGCGCTCGCGCCGGACGCGCGGGAACCCGTTATGAGCAGGTTCTTCAAGAGCGCCGCCTTCCCGATCCTGATCGTGGTCGTGCTGGCGTTCTTCGCCCAGAAGCTGATCGGCAACTCGAGCCACGAGCCGCAGCTACGACGTTCGGCAACCTGCTCGACGCAGCTCGAGCAGGACCAGGTCAAGAGCCTGTCGATCCAGACCAAGGACAACACGGTCGACGTCACCACTGACGCAGCGGCCAGAAGTACTCGGTCGGCTATCCCGACGACTACGCGGCGACGCTGATCAACGAGGCCCAGAGCGACGTCCCAGGCCATCGGCGGCTGCTCGACGTCCAGGGCAAGGCCTCCAACGGCTGGCTCTCGCTGCTGACCTACATCCTGCCGTTCGTGATCTTCATCGGGTTCTGGATCTTCCTGATGAACCAGGTCCAGGGCGGCGGCTCGAAGGTGATGTCGTTCGGCAAGTCGCGCGCCAAGCGGATGTCGGTCGACTCGCCCAAGATCACCTTCCGCGACGTGGCCGGGCGTCGACGAGGCGGTCGAGGAGCTGCACGAGATCAAGGAGTTCCTCGAGAACCCGAAGAAATTCCAGGCCCTGGGGGCGCGGATCCCCAAGGGCGTGCTCCTGTACGGACCGCCCGGGCACCGGCAAGACGCTGCTGGCGCGGGCCGTGGCCGGCGAGGCCGGGCGTGCCCGTTCTTCTCGATCTCCGGCTCGGACTTCGTCGAGATGTTCGTCGGCGTCGGCGCCTCGCGCGTGCGCGACCTGTTCGAGCAGGCCAAGCAGAACTCCCCCTGCATCATCTTCATGGACGAGATCGACGCCGTCGGGCGCCATCGCGGCGCCGGCCTGGGCGGCGGCCACGACGAGCGCGAGCAGACGCTCAACCAGCTGCTGGTCGAGATGGACGGCTTCGAGATGAAGGACAACATCATCCTGATCGCCGCCACCAACCGGCCCGACATCCTCGACCCGGCGCTGCTGCGGCCCGGGCGCTTCGACCGCCAGATCGTCGTCGACCGTCCCGACCGGACTGGGCCGCAAGAAGATCCTCGAGGTCCACACGCGCGGCAAGCCGCTGGCGCGGGAGATCGACATCGACGCGCTGGCCGGCCAGACGCCCGGCTTCACCGGCGCCGATCTGTCGAACCTGGTCAACGAGGCGGCGCTGCTGGCCGCGCGCAACGGCAAGCGCGAGATCACCCAGGATCGAGCTCGAGGAAGGGATCATGCGGGTGATCGCCGGGCCCGGAGAAGAAGACCCGGGTGATGTCGGGCAAGGAGCGCAAGATCACCGCCTACCACGAGATGGGCCACGCGATCGTCGGCCACTACCTGCCGAACTCCGATCCCGATCCACAAGATCTCGGTGATCTCCCGCGGCCAGGCGCTCGGCTACACGATCTCGCTGCCCGGCGAGGACAAGTTCCTGACCACGCGCGCCGAGCTGCAGGACACGATGGCGATGACGCTGGGCGGCCGCGCCGCCGAGGAGATCATCTTCGGCGAGGTCACGACCGGCGCCTCCAACGACCTGGAGAAGGTCACCGCCACCGCCAAGCAGATGGTGATGCGCTTCGGGATGTCCGAGAAGCTCGGCCCGCGCGTGTTCGGCCACGACCACGGCCAGCCGTTCCTGGGCCGCGAGTTCTCGCGCCGAGCCCGACTACTCGCGATGAGATCGCCCGCGAGATCGACGACGAGATCCGCCGGATCGTCGAGTCCGCCCACGTCCAGGCCAAGGAGCATCCTCACCGACCACCGCGCCTCGCTGGAGAAGCTCTCGGAGATCCTGATCAAGCGCGAGACGATCGAGCGCGAGCAGTTCGAGGCGCTGCTCGAGCGGCCAGACCGAGGAGGAGGTGTTCGGCGCCGAGGCGCCGCCGCCGCCCGAGGTCCCGCTGCCGCCCGCCTCGCCCGAGCGGGCGCCGGGCCGCGAGGGTCCGCGGCCGCTGCCGCGGCCCGGGCTGGCCGGCGGCACCGCGGAGTAACCCGCACCCGCGCCGCGTCAGCGCGCCTTAGCGCAGCAGGTACCGCGCCACGTCTGACTGCGGCAGCAGCCCGGTCGGCTGCCCGGGCAGCGGCGGGTAGAGCCCGGCGCTTGTGGCAGGCGGCGAGGCCGTTGTCCAACCCCGGAGCCGGCGTGCAGCTTCGGCGGCTTGCGGAAGTGCGGCGTGGCGGAAGTCGAAGTAGTCGGTCATGGGGTGGGCGTTGGCGTCGCGGAAGGTCATGGCGGGCAGGTTCCACTTGCGCTCGATGAAGGCGGTGATCGAGGTGTGGTCCTGGACGACGCGGGAGACGTAGTTGCGCTTGGCCCAGGGCGAGACGACGATCAGCGGCACACGGAAGCCGTAGCGGTCATAGCCCCCGGGGCAGTCGCCGGCCTTGGTCATCGGCGGGATCGAGTCGGGCGCGATCGCGCGCGGCGGCGTGGACGTGGTCGTAGTAGCCGCCGTGCTCGTCGTAGGTGATGAACAGCGCGGTGTGCTTCCAGGTCGGAGCGCTCATCAGCGTCTGGACGACCTCGGCGACGAACTCCTCGCCGACCTGGATGTCCTGGGGGTTCTCCTCGGAGGTGTTGCTGTAGTTCGGGTCGATGAAGGTGAACGACGGCAGGCTTGCCGGCGGCGGCGTCGGCGTAGAACTGGTCGATAGTTGCTGGCGCAGCTGGTCGGCGTTGTCGCCGTAAGTTCGGCAGGATCAGCGACGCTCGGCGACCTGCTGGTAGTACGTGCCGTAGCTGATCCCGTGAGCGTCAGGCGGTCGAAGATCGTCCCGTTGGCGGCCGGGGTGATGAAGCGTGCTGTTGTCGGTAGCGATCGTTCCCGAGGCCGTGCCGGCGAAGAAGAAGCGGCGGTTGGGGTAGGTCTGGGCGAGGACCGAGCAGAAGTAGCGCTCGCCGATCGGGAAGTGCTTGGCCAGTGAGTAGGTGAACGGGGATGTCGCCCTTGTCCCAGTACCTCATGGCCACCGGCCCGCTGGCCCGGACGAAGCCGTCGTTACGCCCGTTGTCGTAGGACTCGTGGCTGGCGTTCCAGCTCTGGCTCGGCTCGCCGCCCAGCTGGCAGGGCGAGGCCGCGTGCTGGCGTAGACCGCGCTGCCCGGTGGCGTCGCGGTTGGAGTTGACGATCCGATGCGTGGTGGCGGCGTCAGGCCGTCCACGTGCCGGCGACCGGGCACCTGGTAGGGAACCATCCCGAGCAGGTTGTCGAAGGAGTGGTTCTCCATCATCAGCACGACGATGTGCTGGATCTCGGGCATGCTCGGCGTGCCGGCGGGCAGGTGCGGGAAGGGCAGGCTGTCGGGCTGGCGCGTGGTGTGGTCGCTTGTGCGCCGACTTGGCCCAGGCGGGCAGGCCGCTCGAGGCCGAGCAGCGCCGCGCCTCCCGGCGGCGCCCTGAAGGAACGTGCGGCGGCTCAGTGCGTCGGTCATCGGTCTGCGCCTCCAGCAGCGGCAGGGCGGCCACCTCGAAGTCCGCGCTGACCGCCGCAGATCTCATCGGGGACGTGGGCGAGGTTCACATTCGTGGTGAAGCCCATCATTTCATCCAGCGGCCGGAAGAAGTCGTCGTAGTGTGTCGGGACCACGGTCTGAGGTTGCAGCCGTGGCAAGATCCGCGACCAGTAGTCGCGCGTGAACCCGCGCCCGGCCACTCCGGCGAGGAAGAAATCCACGCCGCCGCGCGGGACCTCGTCGTCGATCAGGTTGGCGCTTCCCTGGTGGTAGAAGCGTCGTCCCCGCCACCTCCATCTGGATCCCCAAGACCTGGCCGCAGCGGTAGGCGCTCGGCGTGAGCGCGTCGAGGTGCTCGCAGGTGAGCTCGCCGTCGAACGGCACCGCCAGGCCGAGCACGAGCTTCGAGTGCAGGCTGGGGACGAAGCGGACGGTGAACGGCCCGAGCTCGTAGGCCGTGTGGGGCTCCACCTCGACGGCCTGCTCGGCCAGCCCGTGCAGGCGCCATCAGGTTGACCAGCGACCGCGAGCCGTAGGCGGGCAGCCGAACCGCCTGGCGACGCCGGGGCGTCGACCGCGTGGTCGAAGTGGGTGTGACCGACGAGCACGCCGACCACGTTGTCGGGCTCGACCGATGTAGCGGTCGATCAGCTCCGGCTCGAGGGACCGCCGGGCGCTCGCGCCAGCAACGAGCGCAGCGGCACCCGCGAGACGTACGGGTCGATGAACAGCGTGTGGCCCTCGTAGGTCAGGCGGTAGCCGGAGACGCCGAGCCACTGGAGCTCCAGCCCCTTCGGGAGGGCAGCGGGCGCCGCTCGAGCTCGCGCAGGGCCTGCGTGTCATCGCGCTCCTGGCCACCCTTGGCGGCGACGAACCGGGCGAAGTCGGCAAGGTAACGTGCCTGGTCGAGCATGCCTGGGCAACGTGGCAGATTCTCGCGTTGGCTGCTGTCGGCCACCCGCGTGTGGCTGCCGGTGGCGATCGCGGTGGCCGGCGGCGTGCTGATCGTGCTCGGGCATGGCCAGCGTGTCCACCAGCGGCGACTCGCACACGGTGCTCTCCGGCGGCCGGGGTGGCGCTGCTGCTGGTCGCGCTGACCGTGTGGATGATCAACTGGATGTTCCGGATGAGCGTGCAGAGCAACCGCGACCGCGAGCGCGAGGAGGAGGCGCGGCGGTACTTCGACGAGCACGGACGGTGGCCGGACGAGGAGCGGCGAGTGAGCGACGTTCCAGGTGATGGGGGTGGTCAACGTCACGCCCGACTCGTTCTCCGACGGGGGCCGTACCTGGAGGCGCAGGCGGCGATCGCCCACGGGCTGGAGCTCGAGGCGCGAGGGCGCGGCGATCCTCGACATCGGCGGCGAGTCGACCCGGCCCGGCGCGCGAGCCGGTCGGCGGCCGAGGAGGAGCTGCGCCGCGTGCTGCCGGTGATCGAGGGGCTGGTCGCCGCGGGCGCGGGCGCGCCGGATCTCGATCGACACCTCCAAGGCGGCGGTGGCGCGCGGCGGCGCTGGCGGCCGGCGCGACGATCGTCAACGACGTGACCGCGCTGCGCGGCGATCCGGAGATGGCCGGCGTGGTCGCCGAGCCGGCGCCGCGTGCTGCCTGATGCACATGCTGGGCGAGCCGCGGACGATGCAGGACGGATCCGCGCTACGACGACGTGGTCGGCGAGGTCAAGGCGTTCCTGGAGGAGCGGATGGAGTTCGCCGTCGCGGCCGGGATCGCCGAGGAGCGGATCATGCTCGACCCCGGGATCGGCTTCGGCAAGACGGTCGAGCACAACCTCGAGCTGCTGCGCCGGCTGGACGAGCTCGTGGCGCTCGGCCGGCCGGTGGTGATCGGGACCTCGCGCAAGTCGTTCCTGGGCCGGCTCACCGGGCGCGAGCGTCGACGAGCGGCTGCCCGGGACGATCGCCACCAACGTGCTCGCCTACGCGCGCGGCGCGCGCGGTCTTCCGCGTGCACGAGGTGGCCCGGTGCGTGACGCGCTCACGGTGGCGGCTGCTACGGTCAGCCGCGCCATGGAGCCGACGACGCCGACGAGTACGACGACGTAGACGAGCGGACGAGGACGACGAGGAGCGCTCCGAGCCCGAGGTCGACGATCGAGGTCAGCGGGCTGTCGCTGTTCACCCACGTGGGGGTGACCGCGGCCGAGCGCGAGGTCGGCCAGCGGCTGCTGCTCGACCTGCGGCTCGACGTCGGCGAGTGCGACGCGACGGTCACCGACCGGATCGAGGACACCGTCGACTACGCGCGAGGTGTGCGAGCAGCGCCAACCTGGTCGCCCAGCAGCGCTCCTACAAGACGCTCGAGCGGCTGTGCGCGGCGATCGCCGACCGGCTGCTCGACGCAGTACGACGCCGCAGGCGGTGTGGGTCAAGGCGGCCAAGCCCGAGCCGCCGCTGCCCTGCCGGTGAGCGAGGTGTCGGTCGAGGTGTGGCGCGAGGCGGAGCGAGTCCGACGGCGTCGGCTACCTCGGGCTGGGGTCGAACGTCGGCGATCGCCGGGCGCATCTGGAGGCGGCGGTCGGCGCGCTGCCGCGCCACGGCGTCGCGGTGCTGGCGTCCTCGTCGGTGTACGAGACCGAGCCGGTCGGGCTGGTGCTCGACCAGCGCGAGTTCTCAACGCCTGCCTGCGGATCGAGACCGCGCTCGGACCCGAGGAGCTGCTCGACGCGTGCAAGGCGGTCGAGCGGGCGGTGGGCCGCGCGGCCGGCGGCGTCCGCCACGGTCCGCGGGTGATCGACGTCGACGTGCTGCTGCTCGGCGATCTCGAGCTACCGCTCCGCGCGGCTGACGCTGCCCCACCCCGAGGTCCGCTCGCGGCGGTTCGTGCTCGTGCCGCTGCTCGAGCTCGACCCGGAGCTGACGCTGCCCGACGGCGAGTCGCTGGCCGATGCGCTCGACCGCGCTCGGCGACGGTCCAGGAGGTGGGCCGCGTGGGGCCGCCGCTGCGCACTGCCGCCTGGGCGATAATCCGCGCGCATGCTGCTGGTCGTCGACGTCGGCAACACCCAGACCCACTTCGGCGTGTTCGCCGAGCGACGAGGTCGCTGCGCCGAGCACTGGCGGTTCGCCACCGTGCGGGAGTCGACCGGCGATGAGCTCGGCGCGGCGCTGGCGAACCTGCTGGCGCTGCGCGGGCTGTCGCTTCGAGCGACGTCGACGCCTCGATCGTCTCCTCGACCGTGCCGCAGCTCTCCGAGCAGTGGACGCGCGATGGCCGAGCGCTACCTCGGCCACGCGATGCTGGTGGTCGGGCCCGTCGATCCGGACCGGCATGCCGATCCGGATCGACAACCCGCGCGAGGTCGGGGCCGACCGGCTGGTCAACGCCGGTGGCCGCCTACGAGCGCGTGCGGGACACCTGCGTGGTGGTCGACTTCGGCACCGCGATCACCTACGACGCGGTGTCGGCGGCCGGCGAGTACCTGGGCGGGATCATCACCCCGGGGGCGGAGATCTCGATCGACGCGCTCTACGACCGGGCGGCCAAGCTGCCCAAGGTCGAGCTGCGCCGAGCCGCGGTCGCTGATCGGCAAGTCGACCGTCGACGCGATCCGCAGCGGGATCGTGTTCGGCTTCGCCGGCCAGGTCGAGGGGATCGTCGCGCCGGCTGCGCGGCGAGCTCGGCGCCGACACGACCGTGATCGCCACCGGCGGCCTGGCCCGTGCGCTCGTGCCGTTCATCCGCGAGACGATCGACGAGGTCGACGACCTGCTGACGCTCGACGGGCTGCGGCTGATCTGGGAGCGCAACCGGCGCTAGGCCCGACGACGGCGTTAGGCTTCCCGCGATGAGCGCGAGCGCCTATGCAGCTCGGCCGGCCACGTCCACCCCGGCGCTGTTCGGCAAGGTGATGGGGCTCGTGGCGCTGACGGCGGCTTCGCGACACTCGGCGTCTACTCGCCCGCGAAATGGGCGGTGCGAGGTTGGTTCATCTCATGGCTGGTCGCGATCGGTTGCCTGTTCGGCCTCAATTCGCAAACGCGCGCGGCAATCACCGACTCGCGCTAGTGCTGCTGTTCGCCTTCGGCCTGTTGATCGGCGTGAGCGTCTCGATGACCGTCAACTACTACTCCGCTACTGATCCGACCGCGGTCCGTCAGGCACTCGGGGCCACCGCGCTGTTCGTCGGCGTCCTCGGCGCGGGCGGTTACGCGATCCGACGCGATCTGTCGTTCCTATATCGCACGCTGTTCTGGCTGCTGCTCGGACTGATCGTCGCCGGCATCGTGCTGATCTTCATTCGCATACCAGCGCCTACACGGTCTATGCGCTGCTCGGGCTGGTGATCTTCGGCCTGTATACGGTGGTCGATTTCAATCGCCTGCGCCACGCCGGGACAGACGAAGCGATCCCACTGGCCGCCGGGATCTTCCTCGATGTCCTGAACATCTTCCTTTTGTTCCTGCAGATCTTCGGGCGTTCGAACTGACGCGCTCGGGCGGCGGTCGTCGTCCGGAGCGCATGGCTGGGCAGCCGATCGCTCGCCGGATCGCCGCGGGCCTATGATGGGGTGGTCGCTGTGGACTGGGACATCGGCTGATGCGAGGCCCCCTGGCCGGCCGCTATGTCGCGACGGCGGCCATGGTCGTGCTCGCTCTGGTGCCCTACCTGGCGCTGTCGGCGGCCATCGCTCCCATCACCCCGCTCATCGCCGCTCAGCTGCACACGAGCCGGCAGACGATCAGCCTGGCTTCCGGACTGGCCAACGCCGGCTACGCGGTGGGAACGATCCTGGCCGTGCAGCTCGCCCAACACCGTCCCCAGCGCAGGATGCTGCTCGTCTACGGCAGCCTGCTGGTCATCGGTTCGGTGCTCACCGCCGCCGCGACCGGCGCCGTGATGTTCACGGTCGGTCACGTGCTGCAGGGTCTGAGCACAAGCTGCTGCTGATCGCCGCCGTCCCGCCGCTGATCCTGGCGTATTCCTCCGCCCGAAGCTGCGCAAGACGGCCGATGATCATCAACCTGTGCATCTTCGGCGCGGTCGCCCTCGGACCCACGGTCGGCGGAATCCAGGCTCTGCCACGGCTGGCGCCCGCTGTTCTGGATCGTCGCGGGCATCGCCGTCGCGGCGCTGGTGCTCTCGCTCCTGACGTTCGAGGACGATCCGCCGGTCGATCCCGGCGCGCCACGTGACCCCTTCCGCTCGGCCTGGCTGTCGTCGGCTGCGTCGCCGCGTTCTACGGTGCCTCGGAACTGCTCACCCATACGTTCGGCGAGCCCGTGATGTGCGCGCCGCTGTTCGGCGGGCTGGCGCTGATCGTCCTACTAGTAGTACGAGTACACGAGCAAGCGTCCGCTGCTGCGCGTGCGGACCCTCGTCAGCACCCTGCCCGTGAGCCGGAATCGTCGCCGCCGCGTGCGCGGCGGCCGATCCGTCTCGGCCACCTCGGTGGCCGGGAACCTGCTCAAGGACCGGTTCACGCCCGTGCACCTGGGGCTGCTCTAGTTGCCCGAGTTCGCGCGGCGCGGTGATCACGGCGTCGTCTTCGGGATCGTGTTCGAGACCCGGGCGCTGCACTACTACGCCCTGAGCGGCATGCTCCTGCTGACCGCCGGAATCGTGGTCGTGAACGGCGCCGTGCCGCCCACCGCCGTCCTTCTGGCCGTGGGCTCGGGCCTGATCGGGATCGGCGTGGGGGCCGCGGTGGCCCGGCCCTGTTCATCGCCGGCTTCTCGCTCCGCTCCGACAACGCTGCAACGCGTCTTCGCGCTCATCGAGCTGATCCGCGCAGTGGCCGCGTTCATGGTCGCGCCCATCCTCGAGCACGTGGCCCAACGCCGCCGCCGGCCCCGCTGCCGGCACCAAGACCGCGCTGTGGATCTGCTTTGGCATCACCACCGCCGGCACGCTCGTCGCCGTCGCGCTGTATGCGCTGGGTGGCGTGAGGCCGCCGGCCCCGTCGGTGGAGGTGTGGATGAGCGGTGAGGCCCCGGCTTGGTACTCCCCGCCGCTGCTGGACCGAATCCGTGACTCCTCCGGCGCAACCGTTCTCACCGAGCCACTCGCCTGTGATGTGGGCGGCGAGTACGGCGGCCCGCGCGACGGAGACTCGCCGGCGGCCGTGGCCGACCGTCCGGCTGACGCACTGAGATGAGCGCCGGCGAGCTTGGACCTGTGCTGTTCGCCTACGACGGCTCCGAGCTGGCCAGGCTCGCCGTGGAGGAGGCCGGCCGCCAGCTCGCGCCGGGACGAGATGCCATCGTGCTGACCGTATGGCGTCCGTACGTCGTCGGGTTCATCCCGCAGCCTGAGGCCAGGTTCGACGCGGCGGCGCCCGACGAGGTTAGACAGGCTGCCGAGCAAACCGCCGCGGACGGAGCGTCGAAAGCCGAAGCCGCGGGGTTCCGTGCCCGCAGCCTCGCCGTCGAGGAAGCGCCCACCTGGAAGGGGATCGCTGACGTCGCCGACGAACACGACGCGGGCCTGATCGTGCTCGGATCCCACGGCAAGAGCGGTTTCCCAGACATCTTCCTGGGCAGCGTGGCGGGGTCCGTCGCGGCGCACTCCGGGCATACGGTGCTGATCGTGCACAAGCGCCCGACATAGGGCTCGCAGGTTCACCGCAGTTGGCGGCGAACACAACGTGGACATGTCACAGCCGAGACGGCAACCCCTGGCCACCCATGAGCAGCGGACGCTTTACCGGCTTGGGCTCGGGTTCGGCTCGCTGGCCGAGTTCTGGGACCCGCGTCTCGAGTACCGCCGATTGTTCTCGGAGGTGCTGGGCACGTTCTTGCTCGTGCTGGCGGCGGCCGGCGGCGGGCTGCTCCACGGCAAAGGCCAGATCAGCCTCTCCGCGGCCGTGGTCGCGCCAGCGCTGATGGTGATGGGAGTGATCCTGTTCATGGGCGCCATCTCGGGCGCGCATCTGAACCCGGTCGTATCGGTCTCGTTCGCGCTGCGGGGCGATTTCCCGTGGCAACGAGTGCTCGGCTACATCGTCGCCCAGCTGGCCGGGGCGACGCTCGCCTGCCTGTTCCTGCTGGCGGTGTTCGGCAACGTCGAGCATCTCGGCGCGACCTTGCCAGGCCCGGGATACAGAGCTTGGCAGGCGTTCTTGATGGAGATCGCGCTGACCGGGGGTCTGGTGAGCGTCATCCTGGGAACGGCCTCTCAGGCCCAGAACGTTGGCGTGTTCGGTGCGTTCGGGGTCGGTGGGTACATCGCGCTGGCCGGCCTCTGGGCCGCGCCGGTCAGCGGGACATCGATGAATCCGGCGCGCTCGTTCGGTCCGGCGCTCGTCGCCGGGGACTGGACGGCGTATTGGGTCTACGTCGCGGGGCCGGCGATCGGAGCAGGCATCGCTCTGGGCTGCGCGAGGTTGCTACGAGGCCCGGGCGGCGATGCCACGGCGAGGGCCGCGGCATCGGGGAGCCTTGAGGATTTGGTCAGTCCACGACATCAAGGAGTCGATTGAACCCATGGCCAAGGCAAAGGCAGCGAAGCCCGAGATAGGCAACGTGCCAATCCGCTGGCTCGACGACGTCGCCGAGCACGACTACGCAGCTGCGCAGGCCTACCTCTCGCTGAGACTCGACGAGCAGAGAGCGAGCAAGGTCATCAGCCGGCTGCGAAAGGCCCCACTCACCAAGCGCCGGGCGAACGACATTCTGCGGGCGGCCAGACTCGACCCCGCGCCGCTCGAAGATCCGGGCGTCATCAAGGACCTGATCAAGGCCATCGAGGGCAAGAAACTGAGCCCCGTGCTTCTCATCAGAGACGTGGATGGCGCTGACATCGCGGACGGCTTCCACCGCGTGTCACTGGTCTATCGCATCGATCCTTACGGAGAAGTGCCGCTCCGGATCCACGACGCCGGCGCGTAGCCGCCCGGCGAGCTGCCGTTCACCCCTCAGGCCGTGGCGCTTTCCTCCGCGGCCCGTTCCGGGATCGGCACCTCGGGCGTGCGGGCCACGCTCGCCGCCAGGATGAGGGGGCCGATCCGGCGGCGGTTGGTGGGTTCCTCGACGGACAGCTGCTCGAAGACGTCGATCAGCTCGCGGATGGCGGCGAAGGTGGGGGCGTCGTCGATCTCGGGGGGGACGTCGCAGGCCAAGCCGGGCCAGGGCCACCATCTCAGGGCCGTTCTCGTGGCCGCGCATGGTGGCGATCGCTCCGAGCATGAGGAACTCCGAGACCCGGTCGAGGAGCACATGCGGCGCGCGCTCGCGCTCGCCGACGGCGGGCCCGACGGCTTGCAGCGGCTCGCCCGCGGCGAGCCTCAGCGCCTGCTCGGAGGCGATCGAGCGGATCTGCTGGGCCGACAGCCCGACCTGGAGGGCCGAGCGGAGCTGCATCGCGGCGGACATCGCGGTGTGGCCATAGGGGGCGTCGCTGGCGAACAGGATCTGGCCCGGGGGAACGAGCGAGAACAGGGCCTGGAGGTCGGCCGGCATCCACCACGCGGTGTCGAACAGCAGGTTGGGGTGCTCAGGCGCGACCCGCCAGATCCAGGAGAGATCGCAGATGCCGGCGTGGGCCAGGATCAGCCGGGCCTCGGGAAAATCGCCCGCGAGCTCGACGGCGTGCAGTCCCAAAGCGGGGATCCCCCGGCCGGCGTGGATCAGGACCGGAAGGCGGCGCTCGTGGGCGAGGGCGACGATCGAGCGGACCTGGGGATGGTCAAGGGTGAAGTTCTCCGCCCGGGGGTGGAGCTTGATCCCCTTCGCGCCGGCGTCGAGGCAGCGCTCGGCCTCCGGAACCGGGTCTTCGTTGGGATCCACGCGGCAGAACGGGATCAGCAGCGCGTCCGCGGCGCGGGCGGCCTCGATCACCGCGTCGTTGGCCGGCGGATAGCCGTCGGGCTCGTGCATCGGGAACACGAACGCGCCGCGGGCGTCGGCGACAGCTCGAGCGATCTCGATCAGCTCCTCGGGGGTCTGCTTCATCCCGTCGGGATCGTTCTGCCCGAGGTGCGTGTGGACGTCGAACAGCTCGATTCCCGGGACCTGGTCGAGCACGAGCTCGGTCCAGGGCCTGCAGAACGCGTCGTCGAGATCCATGCGACCTGGATTCGTACCATGAACGCGATGATCGCCGACGCTGACCGACCGCTGGGAGCTCGGCGGGGTGCCGATCGCCAACCGGCGTCGTGCTGGCGCCGCTGGCCGGGATCGGCAACTGGTTCGTGCGCCTGCAGGCCAAGCGCTACGGCGCCGGACTGGCGGTCTCGGAGATGGTCTCGAGCTTCGCCGTGCACTACCGCAACGAGCGCACCTGCCGCGAGCTGCTGCGCATCCATCCCGAAGAGCACCCGGTCTCGGTGCAGTTGTTCGGCCACGACCCCGACGTGATGGCTTCGGCGGCCGAGCGGGTGGCCGCCGCGGGCGCGGACCTGATCGACATCAACATGGGCTGCCCGGTGCCCAAGGTGTGCAAGACCGGCGCCGGCGCAGCGCTGCTCGACGGAGCCCGTCGCAGGCGGTCGCCTGGCCCGCGCAGCCGCGCGAGGCAGCGGGCTGCCGGTGACGGTGAAGCTGCGCAGCGGCCAGCGCCCGGGGGACCTCAGCGGCATCGAGGTGGCCCGGCGACTCGCGTTCGACGGCGGCGGTGGCCGGCATCGCCATCCACCCTCGCCACGCCTCCCAGCGCCACAAGGGCGCTCCCGACTACGCGCTCGTGCGCTCGCTGGTGGAGGAGCTACCCGTGCCGGTGCTCGTCTCCGGCGGCCTTCAGAGCGTCCGAGCGGCGCGCCAGGCGTTCGAGCAGACGGCGGCGGCGGGCGTGCTGCTGGCGCGCGGGTCGCTCGGCAACCCGTGGCTGTTCGAGCAGCTGCTCGGCCGGCGCGGCGGGCGAGCCCGGCCCCGAGGAGATCCTGGCCGAGCTCGACTGGGTGATCGAGCGGGCGTGCGAGCACCTCGGCGAAGAGCGGGCGGGTCGCTATCTGCGCAAGTTCTATCCCTGGTACGTGGAGCGCCTCGGGTGTGGGCGCGCCGTGCAGGCGGCCCTCCAGCAGGCGCGACGGCGTCGCCGCAGGCGCGGGTGCTGTTCACCGAACGCGGCCTGCGCCGTGGCGGTGTAGAGCGTCAGCGCGCGGGCTGCGCCGGCCTCGCGAGGAGAGATGAGCGTGGTTCTCTGCGGGGTCGCGCCGCAGTGCTGCCGCGGTTTGCGCGGTGATCGCGCTCGCCGTGCTGCCCGACCACCGCCGGCGCGCAGGTGCAGCCGTACGGGACGAACGACTACGGCGGCTTCCGCAACATCCTGCCGCCGGGGACGAACGGGTTCGACAACCTCGCGCAGCTGCTCGGCCTTCGAGGCGACCAAGCGCGCGGCCGCCGCACAACAACGACCAGCTGGGGATGTACTCGAACCTGACCACAGCCGCGCCCAACATCAGCGCCTCGCAGATCGGCGACTTCTTCAAGGACGCCACCTTCGGCGTGCGGTCCGGCGGCGCGGAGAGCACCGAGAGCCCCGAGCCCGGGGTGACGATCGTCCGCGACAAGCAGTTCGGCGTTCCCCACATCTACGGCGACACCCGGGCGGAGCTCGAGTTCGGGATCGGTTACGCGACTGCCGAGGACCGGCTGTTCTTCATCGACGCGCTGCGCCACGCCGGCGAGGGCGACGCTGGCCTCGTTCGCGGGCGGCTCGAACGTCTCGATGGACGAGAGCGTCTGGGCGAGCGAGCCCTACACCCAGCAGGACCTGACCAACCAGGTCAACTACGGCCTCACGCACTGCCCCTACGGCCCGCAGATCTACAGCGACGCACGAACTACGTCGCCGGCATCAACGCCTACATCGCCAAGGCCACCAACCCGCTCACCACGCGTGCAGTACCTCCCCGGCGAATATGCGGCGATTGGCCGGCTGCCGCAGCCGTTCACGCTCGAGGACCTGGTCTCGATCGCCACGCTGGTCGGCGGGATCTTCGGCAACGGTGGCGGCGACCAGCTCCAGAACGCCGTCCTGTACGAGGACATGGAGCGCAAGTTCGGCCGCGAGCACGCGAACGTGGCCGGCTCCCCTGAGCGCGTCCGCCACGCCCGGCGGCGGATCGTCTCGTTCTCGCGCGGGCGGCACAAGCGGCGGCGGACGATTCTCGATCGCTCCGGCTTCGCCACCTTCCTCAGCTTCGACGATCCCAACGATCCCGAGTCGCCCACCACCGTCCACGGGAAGAAGTTCCGCTACCAGACGCTGCCGCGGCCGAGCAAGGCCGTTCGGCGCACCCTGGCGCTCCCCGATGCGGGCTCGGTCCAATTCGTCAACCACGTGGTGGCGGGAGCGCCGCCGGCGGGCTCAGGGCTCGGCGGGCTGCCGATCCCCGGCGCGAAACGGGGCGGCTCGCGCCGTCCCGCCCATCCGATCGCCAACGCGCTCGGCCCGGCGGCCAACGCCGGCCCCGGGATGCTGGCCTTCCCGGGCGACATGTCGAACGCGCTGCTTGATCAGCGCCAAGCACAGCGCGAGCGGTCATCCGCTGGCCGTGATGGGGCCGCAGGTGGCGTACTTCTCGCCCGAGATCCTCATGGAGGAGGACATCCACGGGCCGGGAATCGATGCTGACGGGGCGGCGTTCCCGGGCGCGAATTTGTACGTCGAGCTCGGCCACGGGCGCGACTACGCGTGGTCGGCGACCTCCTCGGGCCAGAACATCATCGACACGTTCGCCGTGCCGCTGTGCAACCCGAGTGGCGGGGCGGTTTCGACCAAGTCCGACTACTACCTGCTGGGGGGCCAGTGCGTCGCAATGCAGACGCTGACCGACCACGAGTCCTGGCATCCCAACGCTGCCGACTCGACGCCGCCCGGCGCGATCACCCTGCAGACGCAGCGAACCGCGTACGGGATCGTGATCGCCCGCGCCACCATCCACCACCGCCCCGTGATCTACACCAACCTGCGCTCGACCTACATGCACGAGCTCGACTCGATCGTCGGCTTCTACCTGTTCAACGACCCCAGTGCGATGCGCAATCCCCAGGACTTCTTCAACGCCGCCTACAACATCGGCTACACGTTCAACTGGTTCTACGCCGACGACAAGCACATCGCCTACTTCAACTCGGGCCTGAACCCGGTGCGCGCCCGCCACACCGATCCGCTGTTCCCGACCTGGTCGCGGTACGCCTGGCGGGGCTATCACGCCAGCGCGGAGCTGACCCCGGCCAGCCTGACCGAGAATCAGACGGCCGGAGCATTCCCACCCCCACGTGGTCGACCAGTCCTACCTGACGAGCTGGAACAACAGCAGGCCCCGGCCTACAAGGATCCCGCCACCGGGCAGGAGTTCGCCTCGGTCTACCGCTCGCAGCTGCTCGACAAGAACATCAAGCACTACCTGGCGGTCAGCCACGGCAAGCTGACGCTGGCCGACCTGATCAACGCGATGGGCAATGCCGGGACGCAGGACCTGCGCGGCGTGGAGGTCCTTCCCTATGCGCTCAAGGTCATCGGCCGCGTGCGCAGCGGGCCGCTGGCCGACGCCGTGCGCGAGCTGCGAACCTGGGTGCAATTCCGGGGCTCACCGCATCAATCGCGAGCATCCCGGCGCCGGGGGCGACTACGACCAGAGCGCCGCGGTCCGGATCATGGACGCCTGGTGGCCGTTGCTGGTCCAGGCCGAGTTCGATCCCGTGCTCGGGCAGGCCCTCCTCGCTGACGTCTCCAATGAGTTCGCCATCAACGACGAGCCCGGCCACGGCACCTCCGGCGCGCACCTCGGCTCCTCGTGGGACGTGGGCTTCTACGGCATCGTCCAGAAGGATCTGCGGACGGTGCTGGGCAAGCGGGTGCGAGGGCCCCTGAACCGGATCTACTGTGGGCGGGGTTCCCTCAAACGCTGCCGAGCGGCGCTCAGGGCCTCGCTGCGCCAGGCCATGGCCGAGTCCCCGCAGCAGGTCTATCCGGCCGACGGCGTATGCAAGGCCGGCGATCAGATGTGCTCGGACTCGATCCAGTTCCGGGCCGTGGGGGCGATCAGCCAGCCCCTGATCGAGTGGATCAACCGCCCGACCTTCCAGCAGGCGGACGAGATCCAGGGGCACGGCCCGCGTTAGCCCGGCGGGTGCCCGGCGATACACAGCGCCACTCGCGTTCGACCCTCGGTTCAGAGCCCCCTTTTAGCCGCTCCGGGCGGGTGTCTATACTCATCCGCCCCCCCAAACCGGTCGCGTGTCTTTCCCGCTGGTAGGGCGGGTTTTTTCTGACCCAAACGCCCCGAACATAGGTCTCCCAAGATGCCCAAGGACGTCATCCTCACCCCTGAAGGCTTGGCCACCCTAAAGGCCGAGCTCGAGCAGCTCTCCACCATCCGCCGCCGCGAGGTCGCCGCCCGGATCAAGGAGGCCCGCGAATTCGGAGACATTTCCGAGAACGCGGAATACGACGACGCCAAGAACGAACAGGCGATGCTGGAGGCGCGGATCGCCGCGCTCGAGGACAAGCTCCGCTCCGCCACCGTGGTCGACGCCACCGACCTCGGCACCGACGTCGTCCGGGTCGGCTCGCTCGTCCACGTCAAGGAGGCTGGTGGCAAGTCGACCAAGTACACGATCGTCGGCTCCGCCGAAGCCAACCCGACCGAGCTGAAGCTCTCCAACGAGTCGCCGATCGGCAAGGCCCTGCTCGGCCGCAAGCGCGGGGAGGAGGTCGTGTTCACGACTCCCCGGGGCGAGCGCAAGCTTAAGATCACCAAGATCGACGTCGCCTCCAAGTAGGGGCCGGCGCGGTGGGGGACGAAGGCGTCGCGTCCTCGGAGCTGCTGGCGGCGCGGAGGTCCAAGCTCGACGCGCTGCGCGCGGCGGGGGTCGAGCCGTTCCCGCACGCGTTTGCCGGGGTCGAGCCTGTGGCGGCCGTGCGGGCTGCGCACGCATCGTTGACCGCGGGCGAGGAGACGACGGTCTCGCACCGCGTGGCGGGTCGGCTGGCTGCTCGGCGCGGGCAGGGGAAGATGGCCTTCCTGGACCTGGTGGACCGCTCGGGACGGATCCAGCTCCAGGCGCGCGTGGACGAACTCGGCGCTGACGGGATGGAACGGCTGCTGGGGCTCGATCTGGGCGACCTGCTCGGCGTCGACGGGATCGCCTTCTGCTCGCGCCGGGGTGAGCTGACCCTGCGGGTGACCGCGTTCGAGCTGCTGGCCAAGTCGCTGCGGCCCCCGCCGGAGAAGCATCACGGCCTGACCGACGTGGAGACCCGCTATCGCCACCGCGAGCTCGACCTGATCTCCTCCGAGGAGGCGCGAGCGCTGTTCGTCACACGCGCGCGCGTGGTGAGCGCGGTTCGGCGATTCCTCGACGGCGAAGGCTTCATCGAGGTGGAAACGCCGGTTTTGCAGCCGCTGTACGGCGGCGCACTGGCCCGGCCGTTCACGACCCACCACAACCAGCTCGACCGCGAGCTGTTCCTGCGGATCGCCACCGAGCTCTATCTCAAGCGGCTGATCGTGGGCGGGCTCGAGCGCGTGTACGAGCTGGGCAAGGACTTCCGCAACGAGGGCGTCGACTCGACCCACAACCCCGAATTCACCATGCTCGAGTGGTACGAGGCCTACGCCGACTACATGGTCGTGGCCGACCGCTGCGAGCGGCTGGTGGCTTCCGTGGCCGCGGAGATCGGCTACTCGGGCCCGCTCGACTTCTCGCCGCCCTGGCGGCGGGAGTCGCTGGTGGCGGCGATCGAGGCGCGGACCGGAATCGACGTGATGAGGTTTGCCGAGCGGGACGCGCTGGCGGGGGAGATGACGGCGCGGGGGCTGGCCGTCAACCCGGATGACTCCTGGCCGCAGCTGGTTGACGAGTTGCTGTCAAAGCACGTCGAGCCGACCCTCGTCGAACCCACGTTCCTGCTCGACTATCCGGTCGAGCTCTCGCCCTTCGCCAAGCGCCACCGGTCGATCCCGGGGCTGGTCGAGCGCTTCGAGGCCTACGTCGGCGGGGTCGAGCTCGCCAACGCCTTCACCGAGCTCAATGACCCTGACGAGCAGCGCCGGCGCTTCGAGCAGCAGCGGACCCTGGCCCAGGCGGGCGACGAGGAAGCGCAGCCCTACGACGAGGCGTTCATCCAGGCGCTCGAGCACGGGATGCCCCCGACCGGCGGGATCGGGATCGGGATCGACCGGCTGGTCATGGCGATGACCGGGCGCCACTCGATCCGCGAGGTCGTGCTGTTCCCGGCGATGCGGGACTGAGGGGGGCTTGTCCGGGCGCGCGGAGCGCCCGGGGGGTGCCTCAAACCCACCAAACCCCGCCGCCAAAACCCAGAGCCCCAGGCCGCCGCCATCCCCCTCGCTACGCTGACCAGAAGATGTCCCTGCGAAGCCCGCAAACAGCGCCGCCGTACCGAAAGGGGGCAGGAGGGCGATTGCTAGACTTGCTTATGGCCCGAGTACGAGACCGTTTCGCTCATCATTTGCCGCCACGCGGTCGAAATAGATGGGGAGAGCGGGATTATCGGCGTCCCTGCAAGCAGCCTTTGGTCACTTGAGCGGCTCTCTGGCAGCGTAGGGAGATAAGACAGGAAAACCCAAACGACCGACCAGCCCGAAGTCCCCGGCCCGAGAGAAGAATCATGTTCGAGCGATTTACAGAGCGAGCCCGTCAGGTGGTCGTCCTGGCGCAAGAAGAGGCGCGGACGCTCAAGCACAACTACATCGGCACCGAGCACATCCTGCTGGGACTCCTGCGCGAGGAGGAGGGGCTGGCAGCCCGAGTGCTCGAGTCGCTGGACATCACGGTCGAGCGTGTGCGGGCGCAAGTGGTGCGGATCGTCGGCTCGGGCGAGGAGGTCACGAGCGGTCAGATCCCGTTCACACCCCGGGCGAAGAAGGTCCTCGAGCTCGCGCTGCGCGAAGCGCTGAGCCTGGGCCACAACTACATCGGCACCGAGCACATCCTGCTCGGCCTGGTCCGTGAGAACGAGGGCGTTGCGGCCCGGATCCTGCTCGACTTCGACGCCGACTCGGAGAAGATCCGTAACGAGGTGATCCGGATGCTCTCCGGCCCCGGCAGCCGCCAGCGCGGCTCCGGCGCGGGCACCGGCTCGCCGGCCGCTCAGGGCGAGGGCAAGAAGTCCTCCAAGCTGCTGGACCAGTTCGGCCGCAACCTGACCAAGCTCGCCGCCGAGGGCAAGCTCGATCCGGTCGTCGGTCGCGAGACGGAGATCGAGCGGATCATGCAGATCCTCTCCCGCCGGACCAAGAACAACCCCGTCCTGGTGGGGGAGCCGGGCGTCGGCAAGACGGCCGTGGTCGAGGGTCTGGCCCAGCGGATCACCAACGCCGACGTGCCCGAGCTGCTCAAGGGCAAGCAGATTTACACCCTCGACCTCGCGGCTCTGGTCGCGGGCTCCAAGTACCGCGGAGAGTTCGAGGAGCGACTGAAGAAGGTGATGAAGGAGATCACCCAGCGCGGCGACATCATCCTGTTCATCGACGAGCTCCACAACCTCGTCGGCGCGGGTGCCGCCGAGGGCGCGATCGACGCCGCCAGCATCCTCAAGCCGGCGCTGGCCCGCGGCGAGCTGCAGACGATCGGCGCGACCACGCTCGAGGAGTACCGCAAGTACCTAGAGCGCGACTCCGCCCTCGAGCGCCGCTTCCAGAAGATCACCGTCGATCAGCCCACCACCGAGGAGACGGTTCAGATCCTCAAGGGGCTGCGCGATCGCTACGAGCAGCACCACAAGGTCAACATCACCGACGAGGCGCTTGAGGCGGCCGCCGACCTGGCCGACCGCTACATCTCCGACCGCTTCCTGCCTGACAAGGCGATCGACCTGATCGACGAGGCCGCGTCCCGGATGCGGATCAAGTCGATGACCTCACCGCCCATCTACCGCGAGCTCGAGGACGAGATCGAGGAGACCCGGCGGGCCAAGGAGGCCGCGATCGAAGCCCAGGAGTTTGAGAAGGCCGCCAACCTCCGCGACAAGGAGCGCCGCTTGACCCAGCGCAAGCGCGAGCTGGCTGAGCAGTGGGAGGCCGGCGAGTCGACCGAGCGCCCCGCGATCGGCGAGGAGGAGATTGCCGACATCGTCTCGATGTGGACCGGCATCCCGGTGTTCAAGCTGACCGAGGCCGAGACGGCCAAGCTGATGCGGATGGAGGACGAGCTCCACAAGCGCGTGATCGGCCAGCACCCGGCGGTCGAGGTCGTCTCCAAGGCGATCCGCCGCTCACGGGCGGGCCTCAAGGATCCGAAGCGGCCCACCGGCTCGTTCATCTTCCTGGGACCGTCCGGCGTCGGCAAGACCGAGCTCGCCCGCACCCTGGCCGAGTTCCTGTTCGGCGACGAGGACACGATGATCCGGATCGACATGTCCGAGTACATGGAGAAGCACGCGGTTTCGCGGCTGGTCGGCTCGCCCCGGGCTACATCGGCTACGACGAGGGCGGTCAGCTGACCGAGGCCGTGCGGCGCAAGCCCTACAGCGTGCTGCTGCTGGACGAGATCGAGAAGGCCCACCCGGACGTGTTCAACATCCTCCTCCAGATCCTGGAGGACGGGCGGTTGACCGACGCTCAGGGACGGACGGTCGACTTCCGGCACTGCATAGTGATCATGACCTCGAACATCGGGGCGGCGGAGATCGCGCGCAACACGCCGCTCGGCTTCGCCGTCTCCGACGACGAGACCGGGATCACCTACGACGACATGAAGAACCGGATCATGGGCGAGCTGAAGAAGGTCTTCCGGCCCGAGTTCCTGAACCGAATCGACGAGGTGATCGTCTTCCACAAGCTGGCCAAGGACGAGATCAAGGAGATCGTCGACCTGCTGCTCCGGCGGATCCGCGAGTCGATGGCCGAGCGCGAGCTCCAGCTCGAGCTCTCCGAGGACGCCAAGGACATGCTGGTCGACAAGGGCTGGGACCCGGCGATGGGAGCACGGCCGCTCCGCCGCGCGATTCAGCGCTACGTCGAGGACCCGCTGGCCGACTTCGTCCTGCGCGCCCAGGTCCCCTCGGGCTCGACCGTCCTGGTCGAGAAGCCCGAGCAGCCGGAGGACGGCGCATCCCAGGACGACGTCAAGCTGACGGTCATCGAGCCGGCGCCGAAGCCGACGCCGGTCGGGGTCGGGGCTACCGACGGTCCCTCCGAGGAGGAACCGGCCCCGGAGACCGACTCGCCCGACGCGCCGTCAGACGCTGAGTAGCAGCCAGCCGTTGCCGATGCGGCTCGCCGCGGCGATCGTCGCGGCGGGTCTGTTCTTGGGCGCCTGCGGTGGCCGCTTCGCCGCGGCCCCCGCAACCCCACCGCCCTCCACAGCCCCGGCCTCGCTGTCGCTGGCCGGCCTGCGGGTGATCCCACGCCTCGCCCGGGCCACCCGGGTGAACCTGCCCGCCGGCGGCGCGGTCGTCTCGTTCGACATCGCCGAGGCCCCGGTCGAGGTCAGGGTCGGCTCGCGGAGGCTCATCATCCATCCGGGCCACGTCGAGATGGCCGGCGGCCGCGTCGCGGTCGATGGCCGCACTGTGGCCACCGACTGGCCGACCACCGGACAGCTGGTCCTCCAGCCGGTGCGCTCAAGCTCGAGGGTGACCGCGCTGATCATCAGCCCGGCCTCGGAACCCGCGGCCCTGCTCCTCCACCGCCTGGCCGAGCTCCACGCGCGCCTGAAGCCAGGGCAGTTCCCGATCGGGGCCAGCCGCCAGGACGTCCTGCACAACTCGCTCACCTACTGGACGAGCGGGTTCTGGCCCGGGGCGCTGTGGCAGGCGGCGAAACTCGAGCCGTTCTTCAAGTCCTGGGCGCTGAGGGCGACCACCCACCACTTCGGCCAGGAGCGCGCGGACACCCACGATGTCGGCTTCACGTACGGCCAATCGTCGCTGGCGGCCTATAGGGCGCTCTGCCACTCGGGCCGTACGTCGGTGGCGCTGTGTTCGCGGTTGAAGCGGAGCGCCCTCGCCGCCGCCAACGAGCTGGTGGCCCTGGCCAAGACCAACGCGCGCGCGGGAACGATCCCGACCAACTCCTCCGGTCCCGAGGCGGACACGATCGTCGACAGCATGATGAACATCGGGATCCTGCCCTGGGCGACGCAGGTCACCGGCAATCCCGCCTACGCCAGCCTGGCCAAGCGCCACGCCGACCGGATCGCCACGCTCCTCGTCCGGCCCAACGGCTCGACCATCCAGGCCGTCAACTTCAACCGCTCAACCGGGCGGGTGGTGTCGTTCGCCACCCACCAGGGGATCTCGGCGAAGAGCACCTGGTCGCGGGGGGAGGGCTGGGCGTTGTACGGCTTCGCCCAGGCGGCGTCGGAGCTGCGCGACCGGGCGTTCCTGCGTGTCGCTGAGCGCGTTGCCGGCTACGTGTCGAGCCATCTGCCCTCGACCGACGTGCCGCGGTGGGATTACGACGCCCGCGTCGGAGCGCCCGTCGATGTGTCGGCGGGCACGATCACCGCGGCTGGGTTGCTCCACCTCGCCCAGGCGTGCCGGCAGCTCGAGCATGCGTGCCCGCAAGCGGCCCGCTGGACCGGCCTCTCGCACGCGATGCTCGCGGCCGCGCTCGGGCGATACGCCTCGCCCCGCCCGCCCCTCGGGCTGCTGAGCGGTCAGGAGCTGAACGAGCGAGCCCACCGCCAGTGGTTCAACGGCGGCGAGCTCAGCTTCGGCCTGAGCTACGCGCTCGAGGCGCTGGCCCTCTCCCGGCGCACGTAACAAAAGCGATGCAAGTCGCGATGCCGTCGGGGCGGCGGCGTAGCCTCGCGGGGCGATGGCCCGTCCGACCTCGATCCACGTCTGCTCGGCCTGTGGGCACGAGACCGCGCGGTGGGCTGGACAGTGCCCGGGCTGTGGGGAATGGAACACGATGGTCGAGGAGGCGCGGGCGCCTGTGGGCTCGGCGAAGCGCACCCGCTCCGCCGGCCCTCTGACCCCGGTCGCGCTCGGCAGCATCGCCGCCGAGGACCACGATCGGCTGAGCACCGGGATCGGCGAGCTTGACAACGTCCTCGGGGGCGGCATCGTCCCCGGGTCGCTGGTCCTGATCGGCGGCTCGCCTGGAATCGGCAAGTCCACGCTGACGACGATGGCGCTGGCCAATCTCCAGGCGGCGGGGCGGCGGACGCTGTACGTCTCGGCCGAGGAGTCGGCGGCCCAGATCCGATTGCGCGCCCAGCGCCTGCACGACCGCTCAGCGTTGGACATCCCGGTCATCGCGGAGACCGATCTGCACACTGTGCTGGCCACGCTCGAGTCGGTGCGCCCCGAGGTGTGCGTGATCGACTCGGTGCAGACCCTGCACAGTGCCGAACTGTCGAGCGCCGCCGGGTCCGTCGGTCAGGTGCGCGAGGTGGCGGGCGAGATCATGCGCGTGGCCAAGGCGCTGCGGGTGGCGGTGCTGCTCGTCGGCCACGTGACCAAGGACGGAGCGCTCGCCGGGCCGCGGGTGCTCGAGCACCTGGTCGACTGCGTGCTTCAGTTCGAGGGTGAGCGCGAACGGACCTACCGCACGGTGCGGGCGATCAAGAACCGCTTCGGCTCGACCGACGAGGCCGGCGTGTTCGAGATGCGCGACCACGGCCTGGTCGAGGTGCTCGACGCCTCAGCCCGGTTCGTGGGCGAGGCCACGAAAGCCTCCGGCAGCGTGGTGCTGTGCGCGATGGAGGGATCGCGTCCATTGCTGGTCGAGGTCCAGGCGCTGGTGAGCCCGTCCGAGCTGGTTCCGCCGCGGCGGGTGGTCAGCGGACTCGATCGCAACCGCGTGGCGCTCGTCCTCGCCGTGCTCGGCCGCCACGGCGGCATCGGGCTCGGCGCCGCCGACGTGTTCGTCAACGTGGTCGGCGGCGTGCGTGCCGACGAGCCGGGCGCCGACCTGGCGGTGGCCCTCGCGGTGGCCAGCGCGGCCAAGCGCGTCGCCCTGGCCGGCCCCCCCGGCGGCCCGCTGGCCTGCTTCGGCGAGCTCGGCCTGACCGGAGAGCTCCGCACCGTCGCCCACGCCGATCGCCGGCTGGCGGAGGCGGCCAAGTTCGGGCTCGCGCCGGTGGTCAGTCCGGAGAGCGCTGGGACCTTGCGGGCGGCGTTGCAGGCGGTGCTCTCGCGCGACGGGTCCTCCGTCGCGCGAGCGGCGTGAGGTGCTCTGAGCGGTCGGCGCCGACGCCCGGTATCAGCCGAGCTTCGTCTGGGTCGCAGGCGAGGCGCCGCCGTCGTGAACGCCCACGCTGACCTGAATGGTTTGCTGGGGGGCCGCTGCCCCCGGGATCACTACCGACCCGCTGCCGGCATCGACGGGGAGGCGATAAATCTCCGGCGGCTTGGCCTGGTTCGGATCGCCTAGTGTCACTACGAGGCCTGCGGGATTCGCGACATGAGTGTCGAAGGCGATGTGAAGGTCGTTACCGGCTGCGGTCGCCGTGACCGCTGGCGCTGGCGGTGGCGCCGCGGCGGGCGGTGGTGGCGCGAGCGCAGCCTGGTGCGCGGCCGCGGTCTGCAGCAGCGCGTCGGGCTGCCGGTATTGAGCGTGCCCCCCAGGGCCTCGGGGGCTCGAATCGTCGAGCGGATTGACGTCACCGGTGGGAGGCTGGGTGCCGCCCCACATGCCCGGCCAGGTCGCCCACGCGTCGGCGGCGGACGTATCGGAGATGGGCTGGAGGGTGAGAGCTGGGCCGGGCCTCTGCCCGTCCGCGTTGTCGAACCAGGCGCCGGTCCAGTGGACCCCGCTTGAGAAGTAGCAAGCGTGCGAGCCCCGCGCGGGGTAAACGACGGGCTGCTCGCCGACTCGCTCGACCTGGTTCCACGGTCGCTGCTCGGCGTGCTTGTGCTGGGCGTACACCGCCAAATCGGGTTCCTCGCCGTTGGCGTCGAGCCGAAGCTGGATCATCTCCCAATCGCCTTCGTGCAGCCCTGCCTTGATCAGCGGCCCGATCAGGTTGTAGTCGTTGTAGAAGTAGAAGAACCAATAGGCGAGCCACAGTCGGCCGTCGCTCCCGGTCGCCCAGTGGCCGTAGACGCGGTTGGCGTACTGGGGCTGAGCGTGGAGCGCCTGCGCTTGCGCCACGTAGTCGTGCGACGGATCGGCGATGCGGTCGTCGTGCGCAACAGCCTCGCCGTTTGGGTATTGCGCCGGATCGAGGAAGCTCAGCGAGAGCAGCGGCTGGTTGCCGGTGGGGCTGGCGGCCGCGATCACCGTTGCGTCCGCTCGCCGGAGCTGGTTGCCGGGGTTGTCGGTCCACTCAGACGCCGCGTCGGCGAAGTACGGCTCCTGGGAGTCGTACCGGAGCACGGGGATGTGACGCTGGAGCAGATCCTGGGGGTCTAGTCCATTGGCCATCGGCTCTCAGATGGCGAGGTCGGGGACACCGCGTTGTGGCTTCGGTCGCGCACGATCGCAGCTTAATCGGCCCGTCTAGGTCGGTTGCCCCGGAAGATAACCGGACCGCTCGGTCCGCTACGATGGGGGCGTGGCCGAGGTACCCGCCCCCGCAACTCAGCCCGAAGGGCTTGACCGCGAGACTCTGATCGTCGCCGGCGTGGTGATGCTGGGGGCGGTGATGTCGATCCTCGACACGACCGTGGTCAACGTGGCCATCGATCACCTCGCGGTCGTGTTCCACTCCCCGCTGACCACGATCCAGTGGGTCATCACCGGCTACACGCTGGCGCTCGCGGCGGTCATCCCGGTGACGGGCTGGGCGGCCGATCGGTTCGGCACCAAGCGGATCTACATGACGTCGCTCGTACTGTTCACGCTCGGATCGGTGTTGTCGGGTCTGGCGTGGAGCGCCGGCTCGCTGATCCTGTTCCGCGTCCTGCAGGGCATCGGGGGCGGGATGATCATGCCGGCGGTCATGACGATCATGACCAAGAAGGCCGGTCCCCACCGCATGGGTCGCGTCATGGGCGTGCTCGGCGTGCCCATGCTGATCGCGCCGATCATGGGCCCGATCCTCGGCGGTTGGCTCGTCGACAACGCCTCCTGGCGCTGGATCTTCTTCATCAACGTGCCGATCGGGATCGTCGCGTTCATCCTTGCGCTGATCGTGCTCGAGCGCGACCAGCCGCAGCCCGCCCACCGGCTCGACTGGCTCGGGATGCTGCTGCTCTCCCCCGGGCTGGCGGTGTTCATCTTCGGTCTGGCGGAGTCCTCGACCTACGGCTTCGGGTCGAGCCGCTCGTGGGGTCCGACGCTCGCCGGCGTGCTGCTGATCGCTGCCTGGTTCGTCCACAGTTGGCGCAGCCCGAATCCGTTGATCGATCTGAGGACGTTCGCTCACACGCGCGCGGGAGCGGCCGCCGGCACGTTCCTGCTGTTCGCGATCTCGGTGTTCGGATCGATGCTGCTCGTTCCCCTCTACTACCAGTCCGTGCGCGGCGCGTCCGCGCTACAGGCAGGCCTGCTGATGGCGCCGGGCGGCTTCGGCGCGATGTTGATGATGCCCCTGTCGGGCCGCCTCACCGACCGGTACGGGCCCACCTGGCTGCCCGCCACGGGCCTGCCACTCGTGGCCATCGGGCTCATCCCGTTCGTGTTCGTCGGTGCCCACACCTCCTACGTTTTGCTGTGCGTCGCGAACTTCGTCCAGGGCCTGGGGATGGGGCTCGCGATGATGCCCAACATGACCGCCGCAATGCAGGCGGTGCCGGCCGCAGCGATCGCCCGCACGAGCACGGCGATGAACATCATCCGCCAGGCTGGAGCCTCGATCGGCACCGCGGTGCTGTCGGTGATCCTTGCCTCAGCGATCACGAGCAACCTCGGCGCCATCCTCGGGCACCGCGCTTCGGGTTCGCACTCCGGCGGGATCGCCACCCTCCAGCACCTGCCCGCGAACGCGCACGCCGCGATCGCTGGCCCGCTCGCCAACGCCTTCGGCTCAACCTTCCTTTGGGCGCTCGCGCTGATCCTGGTCGCGCTCATCCCCGCGGTCGGCATGGCCCTCTCGGGTTGGCGGCGCCCACTCACCGCACCGGCCAGAACTGCGCCGGTCGTGGTGGAATAGGCGTCAGCGGTCGCGTGATGGGTCGATGAGGTACTTCGTTCCGGTGCTGCGCCGCGCGAAAACGGCGAGCACATCGGGCTGCAGGACGTCGCGCAGCCCGATGGTCTGCGCGTAGCCTGAGGCGAACGTCGTCTTGGCTTCGGCCAGGACGCGGGCGCGCATGCGGCCGATGGCCTCGCCGCCTAGACGGGCCATGGCGTTCGTCAGGAGGTATCCGCCGACGCTCCACGTCAGTCCAAACTTGCGGTCAATGACGGTGGGGGAGAAGTCGAGCGAGCCATAGATGTACACCTGCTTGAGCACTGTCGTTCCATACGGCGTCCACGAGGTCAACGGCGGCTGCGCGCGTTCCATCGCGGTGAGGATGTCGCCGGCCAGCGAGCCGCCGCCGATGGCGTCGAAGGCCAGGGTTGCTCCGGTGTCGCGGATGGCCTCCGTGAGCCGGTCTGCGAAGTCCGGCTGGGAGGAGTCGACGACATGGACCGCGCCGAGGTCGCGCAGCACTTGTGCCTGCTCGGTGCGCCGGACGATGTTGACCAGGCCGATACCGTCGGCGCCGCAGATCCGGACGAGCATCTGCCCGAGATTGGAGGCAGCGGCGGTATGGACAAGAGCGCTGTGGCCCTCGGCGTGCATCGTCTCGACCATCGATAGCGCGGTCAGCGGGTTGACGAACAGCGCTGCGCCCTCGGCGGTGCTCACATCGTCCGGCAATTCGACGACCGCCGCTGCGTCGGTCACGCGGTAGTCGGCCCACATCGACCCGCCAAACAGCGCGACGCGACGCCCGATCAGCCCGGCCGCATCCGGGCCGGCGGCGATCACGGTGCCTGCGCCCTCGTTGCCAACCGGCAGCGCCTTGTCCAGCCGGTCGCGGTACAGCGGGAGCGCCGCCTCGGGAACGGTGCCCACCAGATCTGGCCCATCCGCGCGCAGCGCGCTAGGGGCGACCGCACCCAGGAGCACGCCTAGATCCGAGGGGTTGATCGGCGAGGCTTCGACAGCCACGACCAGCTCGTTGCCGGCAGGCTCGGGAACGTCGCCCTCGATCAGTTCCAGCCGCAGCTCGCCATCGGAGGAGATGGTGGATCGCAGGCTGCGGCCGCGGGCTGAAGTAGCGTCGTGAGACGTCATGATGAACCCCCTCGAGTCGGACATCGCAGCCTATCGAGCGAGGACGAGTCTGTCCGTGGTGGCCGGCTGGCTCGGATCGATCACGTGACTCGGATCGGGTCGACGGTACGGCGCGTTAGGTCGAGGTCACGGTGTACACGCTGTCGCCACGTCCGTCTGCCATCCTCGCCGGCGTATCGCCAGACGATTGCCTTTGGCGATCGGATTCGGTAGCGCCCCTCCACCAGCCCATCCTATTGCCATCTTCCGCAGCACATGAGCCCCGATGAGCATCGAGCGGATCGGTGATGTGGAGCTGATCTCGGCGCGCTCGCTGCGACTAGCGGAGCTCACCGCGCTTTTCAACGCGGCCTACAGCGATTACCTGATCCCGCTGGCGTTCGACGAGGATGCGTTTCACCGCTATCTCATCGACAATGACATCGACCTCGGGGTTTCGCGGGTGGCGCTGGCGCCCGACCCGGTCGGGTTCGCTCTGATCGGCCGGCGAGGGGTGGAGGCATGGATCGGGGGGATGGGAACCGTGCCCGGGTGGCGTCGTCGCGGTTTCGGAGAGTGGACGCTGGGCGCGGCGCTCCAGGCCGCAGAACGGAACGGCGCCGAGGTGGCAGGGCTCGAGGTGCTCGAAGCAAATCGAGCGGCGCTATCTCTCTACCAACGGCTCGGATTTGAGGTGACGCGCCGGCTGGTCGTGGGTTCGCTTCGGGACTCTGCCCCCCCACGAAGCGATTGGCTGCCAATGCGCATCGAGGATGCTCGGAGGTGGATCGCCGAGCACCGTCCGAGCCGGGAGCCATGGCAGCGAGATGACCCTGTGCTGGCCCGGATGACAGCGAGCCGTCGGCCGCTGGCCGCGGTCGGCATCCCGGGGTCGAGTGGGCTTGCCGCGGCGCTCATCTATGCCAGCGGACCCGCGGGGACGCGCATCCTGCAGATGGTCGCCCGTGACGAATCGACCGCCGCCGAGGGACTACGCGCAACCGAGGCCGCGGCGGGCGGACCAGTCCTGCTGGTGAACTTTCCTGCTGACGAGCCAGTCGCGGCAGGGCTGGCACGGCTCGGCATCCGCCCCGACCACATCCAGCGCGAGATGCACCTGCTGATGTCCCGCGCGGCCTAGCCGCCGAGGGCCGAGACGACGAGCCCGGCGTCGAGCGGGAGCTCGCTCGTGACGTACCGGGCGGCGACGTACTCGCGATAGCTGTCGTGGTGCGGATCGTGGTGGCTCATGTCGGCCAAGATCAACGCGCGACGCGAAAGCCGAGGCGCGAGGAGCTCGAGCAGCGGGACGTAAAGGTCATTCGACCCATCGAGGAACAGCAGGTCGATCTCGGCGTCGAGGTCCGAGAGCGTCTCGCGCGCATCGCCCACCCGAACCTCGACCAGGTCCAGGAGGCCGGCTGCCGAGAGATTCTCGGACGCGACGGATGCCTTCTCCGGCAGCAGTTCACTGGTCACGATGCGACCCGACCCGAGATCGCGCAGCGCACCGGCCAAGTAGATCGTCGAGACGCCAAGCGAGGTCCCGAACTCCACCGCCAGCCCCGGCCGTGCCGCCAGCGTCAGCGCGTGGAGCGCCTGACCCACCGCCTCGCTCACGGCCATGGGAGCGTGGACGCCAAGCTCCGCTCGCGCTCGGCCGTAGGGAGCGACGTCGAGCTCAGCCACCCGCTCCTTGTAGCGCTTGTCCTCAAGCTTGCCCTCGGTGCGAATCCGAAGCAGCACATCCTGGACGCGCTCTGATGTCGGGGTTGAGTTCACGGCGGAGTCACGCTAACCGAGGGCCCAGCCCGCGCGAAAGTTCAGGGAGGCTCCCCGAGGCGAAGGACCAGGCGGCCCGCCAGTCTGTCGGCCACTGCTGCATCGAGCGAAAGGAGTGGTTATGCGGATGGTGATCTTGAGGCGCCCGGTGGCCTTAGTTTCGGTTGCCGTACTGGCTGGGCTTGGAGCCTCGCCGGCGGCGGGGGCGCCGAGCGTCGGGTCGTGTCGTCTCTCCCTACGGGTTGCGATCTCGGCATCCCATCGCGATGGTGCGTCCGTGCGCGAGTTCAGTTCGAAGACGGGCTCGGTCTCTTGTACCGGGAACCTGGGGCCATGGCTGATGGGCGGCCGGCCCGGGTCGTCGAGCGCCAGCGGAAGGTTGAATCTCCGCGGCGGACGGTTTGGTGGAGCTGTCCGTCAGCAGGTGGTCGGAGGTGAAGGTCGGCTGTGGGGGACTGTGCCGCGCTTTGGGTGGTTTCACGCGTCGCCGGTCCAGTTCACGAGCTCCTTTCACCTTCGCCGTCGGAACGGGATGCTGTCGCTGACTGGCGCGGGGCATCTCATACGGACGATGAAGTCTCCCGCGGGGTCTTCCGTCAGGATCACCGGCGTGGGTGAATTCGACGCGCGGTCCGGCACGGCCGGGGTGCTCACGTTGCAGTTTCAGGTTGCCGGCAGCGGATGGGAGTAACCATGACAGTCGTGCTGAGCGCCGATATGGAGGCGGTTGCGCAGATCACGGATGTGCGGCAGGTGCTGGCCTGCCGCCGGGAGTACTGGGAGACGGGCCGCCGTAAGCTGACGCAGGACGTTGTGGCCGCTGCCGTCGGGTTGCTCGAGGGAGGCGCCGGCGAGGTGATCTTGTTGGACAACCATGGTTCGGGAAACCCGTGGAACGTTCTAGTAGACGAACTCCCGGCTGGGGTTCGCTGCGAGAGCTGGAATGTGTTCGATCTGCCTGCGAAGAAGACCGATGGGATGCTCCAGCTGGGTTACCACCCGCGGGCGGGTGTCGCGGGGTTCGTACCGCATTCCTATATCCCCGGGCTTCGTCTGCGGGTCGATGGTGAGGAGATCAGCGAGAGTCATGGTCGGATCTGGGCAGCTCGTACGGCGCTGCTCGGGATCGTGGGTCACGCTGCGCACCGGCGCACGTTGGGCTCCTTGGCGGCGGTTCCGTTCCTGGTGGTGCAGGAGGGAGACGCGCCGCATTCTGCGGTCCCGGTACATCGCGACGCGGCGGAGAGCAGCGCGGCTATTCGCGAGTTCGCCTGCCGCGCCGTGCGGGAGATCGGATCCGCGCCGCGGCCGACGCCGCCGGAAGACTTCATGTTCGAGGCATCAGTAACTGACATTGGGGAGCGTGCTGCGGAGGCGATGAAAGAGGCAGGCTGGGCTCGTGTCGGAGATGAGGACTTTGAGATGCAGCTAGCGAGCTGGGACAAGGCCAACGGCCCGTTGGCTGCGGCGATGACGGCGGCTTTGCAGCCTTTCTTGGAGGACTTGAGCGCGCTTGACTTGAGCTCGCGCGAGAGCTTTGAGCGAGCGGAGCCGGCAGCCCTGGGCCGGCTGACCTCGACGTTCCTGTCCTGGACGGCTCGCAACGGCCGTGGTTGATCACTTACCGAGAAGGGACGAGCCGACGCTGCTGCAGCGCGACGTGCAGCTGGGACAGCTACGGCTGTGGCTTGAGCAAACGCGTGACGGCCGGGGCGCGACGGCGCTTCTGGTGGCCGGTGCGGGATTAGGCAAGACCGCACTGCTGAAGGCGGCCGAGGGGCTCGCCAAGGAAGCCGGGTTCAGAGTGCTGAAGGCTCGAGGGAGCGACCTTGAGCGTCAGATGTCCTTCGGCGTCGCTCGGCAGTTATTTGAAGAAGAACTGGCGACGCTGCCTGACTCTGATCGCGAGCTGACTCTCAGCGGCGCGGCCGAGCTCGCGCTTCCTGTGGTTGCGCCGACGCCGGATCGAGCGGGCGGCGATCTTGACGCCGTTGTGCACGGCTTGTACTGGTTATGTTCGAATCTGGGTGGGATTACTCCGTTGGCCCTTCTGGTCGACGACGCCCACTGGGCCGATCACCAGACGCTGCGGTGGATCGCGTATCTCGCGGCTCGGATGAGCCAGGTCCCCGTGTTCGTGCTGGTCGCCAGCCGGCCGGTGGCGGCAGGGGGCGAGGCGGAGCTGTTAGGGCTGCTCGCGGCCGAAGAGGCGGTGAGCGAACTCGAGCTGGATCCGCTCGACCGCGCGGGGGTGCAGGCTCTGATCGAGCGAGGCCTTGGCGCTTCGCCAGACGCCGCGTTCCTTGAAGCGTGTGCGCTTTCCACCGGCGGCAATCCTTTCTTCATCACCGAGCTCGCGCGGGTCGTGGCAAACGCTGGGATCGAGCCTGACGCCGAGCACGCGACGCTGATCCCCCAGCTCACCACGGCGGAGGTGCGTAGGTCGATCCTGGCCCGCATGGGTCGGCTAGGGGGAGCCGCCCGGCGGCTGGCCGAGGCCGTGGCTGTGCTGGGCCCGGATGCCGAGCTTCGCCGGGCCGCCACTATCGCCGCCTTAGAACCAGAGCAAGGACTGAGCGCGGCAGACGTGCTGACAGGTGCCGAGATCCTCCGTGAGGGCCGACCCCTTACGTTCATCCATCCGATCGCCCGGGCCGCCGTGTATGAGCAGGTGCCGGCCGGGGCACGCAGCAAGGCGCACCGGCGGGCTGCCCAGCTGCTCGCAGATGAGAGTGCACCGGCGGAGCAGATCGGCGCGCATGCGCTGGCTTGCGAGCCGGCAGGGGACGCGCTGATCGTGGAGTGGCTACGCGCGGCCGGGGAGCATGCGCTGAACTCAGGCGCACCCGATGCCGCGGCCCGCTACCTGGAACGCGCGCTCGAAGAACCACCCGTGGTGACAGACCAGCCGCAACTGACCTACGAGCTGGGCCACGCTCTAGTGGGTATCAACGTCGTGGAAGCTGGCCAGCGGTTCGCCGAAGCCGCAGCGATCGGAGACCCAGCGCTCCGGGTCAGGGCCTACCGCTGGCGAGCGCAGGCGCTTGGTTTTGGCGGCGACCCAGCGGCTGCGGTGGCTGCGGTCGAGGAGGCGCTCCACGCAGCAGATGACGATCCCGAGCAAAGGCTGCTGCTCGAAACCACTCGCGACTTCTATACCCTCCCGGGCGCCGATTCGAGCTCGAGATCGCGCAGTCGGCACGTTCAACAGCGCGCCCGGGAGCTACAGGGCAAGACTCCGGGGGAGCGGCGGGCACTCGCGGTGGCGGCGTTCGACATTGCGAGAACCGGCGACCTGTCGGCCGCCCAGGCAATCGAATACGCCAATCGCGTGCGAGTTGCCCTGGCTACTTGGCTTGACGCCGACCAAGGGGTGGAAACTGCGGCGGGGATCGGCCAGTCGAGCATCATCGCCGACGATCCCGAGGCACTGGCGCGCCACCAGCGCGCCGGCGCGGAAGCAGCTCGGCGAGGGCGATACACCAACGCTGGGATCGCGAGCGCCCAGATGGCCCAGATCCAATTGCGGCGCGGCTCGCTCCACGAGGCCGAGGTCGACGCACGGACGTCATGGGAGCTGCTCAAGGGCCAACGCCACGGTGCGGCAGCGTTCTACTGGTGGTCTGCAGCCCAGCTGCTGCAGGTTCTCATCGCGCGAGGAGAGCTCGCCGAAGCGCGCGAACTGGTGCAGACCGTCGAGATGGAGGCCGAACCGCCTCAGCGACTGTCCGCGTTCGTCGCTGCACCGCCGGGACCGGTCGTGCTCGGAGAGCTCGCGCTTGTCGAGCAGGAGACCGACGAGGCAATTGAACGGCTCGTGCGAGCTGGCCTCTGGCTCGAGGAGCGCGGATGGAGCAATCCGGCTGTGAACCCGTGGCGGGCGCTTGCCGCTCCTGCCCTGGCACGAGCCGGACGTGCCGAGGAGGCGCGTGTCGTGATCTCGCCCGCGATCAAGCGGGCCCGTGTTTTCTCCGCGCCATGGGCGTTGGGAATGACCTTACGCGCGGCGGGTACGGTCACGGAGGGGTCCCAGGGAATCGATCTCCTTCATGAGGCGATCGACGTGCTTGAGCCGGCCGGTTGCCGACTCGAGCTCGCACACGCCCGGTCGGAGCTTGGCGCCAGACTGCGCCGAGCCAATCAACGAGCCCTGGCACGCGAGCACCTTCGGGCTGCACTCGAGCTGGCCCATCGCTGTGGAGCCGAACCACTTCTCGAAACGATCCGGACCGAACTCGCAGCTGCAGGGGCTCGGCCTCGACGCATCATGCGCTCCGGCGTCGCATCGCTGACCGCCAGCGAACGCCGCGTCGCGGAACTCGCCGCCAGCGGGCTGTCCAACCCGGAGATAGCACAACGGTTGTTCGTCACCCGAAAGACCGTAGAGACCCACCTGGGGCACGTGTACCTCAAGCTGGATGTCAATTCGCGAGGGGCGCTTGCGGCACGGTTGGCCGCCGAGAACGAGGATGTTTAGCAGCACATTCCGCACGCGCTGGGAGCCCGATCGCCCAGCTCGGCACGCGCCCGCCCGTAGGGAGCCGCGTCCAGCTCAGCTAGCCTGCTTGTAGCGGCCATCCTCCGAGCTGCCTTGTGCGCGTATACGAAGCAGCACGTCTTGTACGCGCTGCCGTGGCGCCGTCAGTGGTGGCTCTCCGCAAGCGCGGCGAACGGACCGTCGCCCCCGTTCAGGCCGAGACCGTATGACGACCCAACCGCAGCGCAATACGTCTTCGTCGGGCACGACGTCCCGTAGAGCGAGCTGAAGACTGAGCCCGGAGGATTGGGAGTCGGCTGAACGGTCCAGTTCGAGCCGTTCCACGCCTCGGCGAGAGTGAGGTAGTAGATGAAACCTTTCGTAACCCTGCGGTACGAGCCCACAGCGATGCAGTCCGTCGAGGATGGACACGAGACCCCCCATTCATACGGACTTTTCCCCGGGGGGCTTGCCATCGGCTGGACAGTCCAGCGCGAACCGTCCCAACGCTCTGCGAGCTGGCCGCCCGTGTAGCCCCCGACGGCGGTGCAGGCGGTCGCGGCGCTGCAGGACACCGCGCCGAGGCTGGCATTCTGCACCCCGGCCGGGAGTGGGGGGATCTGGATCACCCAGCCACTGATGCTCCTGGCCTCGGCCAAGGGCACGACGTTCCCGGCGCCGTTGGTATAGGACCCGACAGCGGTGCACACCCGCGCGGTCGAGCACGAAACGCCGTTGAGTGCGGTGTGCTTCGAGCCAGCGGGGTTGGGCGTGGACTGGATCGTCCATCTTCTTCCGTTCCACCCCTCGGCGAGCGTCATAGTCGTGCCGGTGCCGTCGAAGTAGATGCCGACGGCGATGCACGCAGTCCGCCTGGTGCAGGACACGCCGAGGAGCCCGCCGCCCCTCGCGCCGGCCGGTAACGAGATGGGCTGCAGCGACCAGCGGCGGCCGTTCCAGCCCTCCGCCATTGGCTGCCATGGGCCTCTGATGCTGTCCTTATATTCTCCGACGGCTACGCAGGCCCTCGCGCGCGGGCACGAAACGCCGTGGAGCGAGTCACCCACGGCCCCGTTGGGGATGGGAGTTCTCTGCAGCCGCCAGCGCGAACCATTCCAACCCTCAGCCACGAGGTCGTTGTGGCCGAATGGGTTGACGTAGCTCCCCACGGCGACGCATTGTCTGGCGCTGCTGCAGGATACGTCGACCAGACTGGTGTCGGAGTCGCCAGGGGGGTTGGCCGCAGCGACGAACGTCCAACGGGATCCATCCCAGCGCTCGGCAATCGACCACGTGCTCGGACGAGCGTCGAATGTGCCAACGGCGACGCACGCGGGAGACGAGGCGCACGAGACGCCGTACAGGATGTTGAAAGGCCCGACACGCCGGCTAGGCGTGCGCTGGATCGTCCAATCGATGCCATTCCAGACCTCGGCGAGCGTCACGGTGCTGTCGGGGCCGGTCCAGTAGTACCCGACAGCGGTGCATGCCGAGGTCGTGGTACACGACACGCCGAGGAGGGAACCCGGCGATCCATCGCTCGTATCGGGCGTGGACTGGATCGTCCAGCTGGTCCCATCCCAGCGCTCGGCCAGACCAGGGCCGACGGCGGTGCAGGCGGTCGGCGACGTGCACGACACGCTGGCCAGGGCATGAGGATCGCGAGGGTTGTTTGGCGTCGGCTGGATCGTCCAGACGGTGCCATCCCACACCTCGGCCAAGCTCGGTGCCTCGAAGTCGCCGCCGACGTCGCCGCCGACCGCCTCGCAGGACGTCGCCGTCGTGCACGACACACCGCTGAGGGATCCACCCGAGCCCGGCTGGTTGGGCGTCGATTGGATTGTCCAGCTCGAGCCGTTCCAGCGCTCCGCGAGGCTCAGCTGATCCTGGGAGCCCTGGTTGTAGTTGCCGACCGCGGTGCACGCTGCGGCGGATGTGCACGAGACGCCGCTCAACACGCTAAACGTCGCCCCGTCGGGGTTCGGGGTCGGTTGGATACTCCACCGTGTGCCGTCCCAGGTCTCCGAAAGCGTCACTGTGGTCCCGGCACTATCGATGTAATGCCCGACGGCGACGCAGGCCCTCATGGAGCTGCACGACACGCCGTCGAGCTCGCTCTCCGCTGCGCCGGCGGGTTCGGGAGTCGACTGAACCGTCCACTTCGAGCCGTTCCAGTGTTCGGCGAGTGCCGCGATCCTTCCGGACTCATAAGGGGCGGAACCGGTAGCGACGCAGGCCGACGCGGACGTGCACGACACCGCCGACAATGTCGCCTGTGGGATCGTCGGGTTGGGGGTGGGCTGAATCGCCCAGCCCGCAGCGTCAGCCGTAGTCGCCGTCGCCAACGCCGCGACTATGACCCCCAAACAGATCAACCACCCCCGCACCTCAGCGGCCAACCTACTCCTTAACGGTGCGCAAGGCAATACGGAGAGAGAGAGCGAGATCTGGTCCGCCGCCGGCACCCCACCGGAGGGCCTGACCACGCCACCACGCTCCGTCGCGCCCCGGGCAGAACATCCCTCCAAAAGCTCCCAAAAGCGCGCCGGAGCGTGGAGGCGTGCCAGGCCCCGGGGGCCGGGGCGCGGCAGGCCCAGGTCGGCTAAAATCAGCCCTGATGCCGTCTCGCTCCGGGGAAGAGCTCAAAGAAGAGCTCGAATCTCGACAAGAGTCCCGGATCGTAAGGGCCCTGGAAATGGTGGCTCCCGGGACGGCCTTGCGAGAGGGGCTCGACAACATTCAGGATGCCCGCACCGGCGGCCTGATCGTGATCGGCGATGCGGAGGAGCTGGCCTTTCTGTTCTCGGGCGGGATCAAGCTTGACCTTGACTACTCGCCCGCGATCCTTTACGAGCTGGCGAAGATGGACGGCGCGATCGTCCTGAGTGCCAACGCCACGAAGATCGCCCACGCCAACGTTCAGCTCACGCCCGACCCGACGATCCTCACGATGGAGACGGGCACCCGGCACCGCACGGCCGAGCGCGTCTCCAAGCAGACCGACGCGCTGGTGGTGGCGATCTCCGAGCGGCGCGAGATCGTCTCGCTGTACGTGGACGGGGTCAAGTACATCCTCGAGGACATCCCGGTGGTGCTGGCCAAGGCCAACCAGGGGCTGGCCACGCTCGACAAGTACCGCAGCCGGCTGGACCAGGTCTCCACCCGCCTCACTGCGCTCGAGTTCGAGGGCGGGGTCACGCTCCATGACGTGCTCACCGTGCTCCAGCGGGCTGAGCTGGTCACCAGGATGGCGGTCGAGATCGAGCGCTACATCGTTGAGCTCGGAACCGAGGGACGGCTGATCGAAATGCAGCTCGACGAGACGATGGTCGGTGTCTCGGCGGACAAGGCGGCGCTCGTCCACGACTACGTGATCGAGGACGACGACCAGACCTTCTCGGAGGCGTTCGACCAGCTGGTGCGTCTGCCTCATCAAGATCTTTTGGACTTCGGTCGGTTGGCCGAGCTGCTCGGCTACGACCGCAAGGTGAACACCCTCGACTATCCCGTATCTCCGCGCGGGGTCCGCATTCTGGGGCGCATTCCACGGCTGCCCAAGCTGGTAGTGCAGCGGATCGTCGACGAGTTCGGTGGACTCGAGGGATTGCTCGCCGCCACTGACGGCGAGCTGGAAACCGTCGACGGAGTCGGCGAGATCCGGGCGAAGGACATCCGCGAGGGCCTTCGTCGTCAGCAGGAGATCAACCTAGTTGATCGTTACCTGCAGACGTAGTGAAAACGGCACAGCGGGTCCCTCGCCCCCGGCCTGGACAGAGGAGGACACCATCACAGAGCTAATGGAAGAGCACCTGGAGGAGGATCTGGACGGCCCCGACCCGCTTCCGAACATCGAGTTCGAGGTCGGCGACAGCGTGGTCTATCCCCATCACGGTGCGGGGAAGGTGCTACGCAAGGACATGAAGGAAGTCCTCGGCGAGTCGCGGGAATACCTGACCATAAAGATCCTGCACAACGACATGACCGTGATGGTCCCGACCGAGAACGCGGCCCTGGCGGGGCTGCGGCGCGTGATCGATGAGGAGACGGTCAAGAAGGTGCTCGCCGTCCTACAGGACGAGTGCTCGGAGATGCCCAAGAACTGGAACCGGCGGTTCAAGCACAACCGCGACAAGATCAAGACCGGGGACATCTACGAGCTGGCCGAGGTGGTGCGGAACCTCGCCATCCGGGAAGCGCAGAAGGGGCTCTCGACGGGTGAGAAGCAGATGTACACCCGGGCCAAGAAGATCCTCGCCTCCGAGCTGATGTATGCGCTGGAGATGAACGAGGAGGAGGTCGAGGAGCACCTGTATGTGCTGCTTACCGAGTCCGCGGACGGCAATGGCAAGGTGGCCGTCGCGACCAAGTAGGTCAGCGACCTGAGTCTGAGATGGCGGTCGCGTTGATCGTGGCCGCAGGACGAGGAGAGCGCCTTGGGCTCGATCGGCCCAAGGCGCTCGTCTCGCTCGCGGGGCGTCCGATGTGGCAGTGGAGCGCCGAAGCGCTGCGCGCGGTGCCCGCGATCGACGAGATCGTGGTCGCGCTACCGCCGGACCACCTCGACGATGCCCCGGGCGGGACGACCGTCGTCGCCGGAGGCGGGGTTCGCTCGGAGTCGGTGCGGGCTGCGCTCGCGGCGTGCGGCGCCGGCGATCCCGTGATCGTCCACGATGCGGCGCGGCCGCTGGCCTCGCCGGAGCTGTTCGAGCGGGCGGTGGACGAGCTCGAGCGCTCGGGGGCGGACGCGGTGGTCGCCGCCGCACCGGTGTCGGACACGATCAAGGAGGTGGGCGAGGATGGCCGCACGGTGGCGCGCACGTTGACGCGGAGCCGTTTGTGGGCGGTGCAGACGCCGCAGGTGTTCCGCCGCGCCTCGCTCGAGCGGGCCCTGAACGAGGCCTCAGCCGAGCTGCTGGCATCCGCCACCGACGATGCCTGGCTGATCGAGCGGGCCGGGGGAACGGTGCGGGTGATGCCCTCCGAGCCGAGCAACATGAAGGTGACCTCGGAGGCGGACCTGCACGTCGCCGAGCGGCTCTTGGCGGGGCGAAGCCGGTGAGCACCCGGTCGGGGCTGGGGTACGACTGCCACCGGTTCGCAGAGGGCCGGCGGCTGGTGCTGGGCGGGGTTGAGGTCGCCCACGAGCGCGGCCTCGAGGGCCACTCGGACGCGGACGTGCTCACCCACGCGATCATCGATGCGCTGCTGGGAGCGGTCGCGCTGGGCGACATCGGGCAGCACTTCCCAGACACCGACGAGCGCTACCGGGACGCGCATTCGCTCGACCTGCTGCGAGCGACGGTCGAGCTGCTGGCAAGGGAGGGGTTCGACATTTGCCACGTCGACGCGACGGTCATGCTCGAGCAGCCCAAGCTCGCGCCCGTGCGGGAGCGGATCCGCGCCTCGCTCGGCGAGGCCATGGGATTGGCGGTCGAGCACGTGAGTGTCAAGGCCACCCGAGGGGAGGGGATGGGGTTCGTCGGCACCGGGGAGGGGGCGGCGGCGCTGGCGGTGGCCACAGTGGAGGAACGAGCCTGAGTCAGCAGGGCGAATGAAGCGGTCGGCTACCCTAATACCCATAACCTGATCGAGATTTGGAGGAACCACATGGCGCTACAGATTGGCGACACGGCCCCCGACTTCGAGGCCGAGACGACTGAAGGACAAATCTCCTTCCACGACTGGATCGGCGATTCGTGGGCGGTGTTGTTTTCGCATCCGAGGGCGTTTACGCCGGTGTGCACGACCGAGCTCGGCTACATGGCGCAGCTCAAGCCCGAGTTCGACCGGCGCGGCGTGAAGATCGTCGGCCTTTCGGTCGACCCGGTCGAGAACAGCGAGAAGTGGGCGCAGGACATCGAGGAGACACAGGGCACGGCAGTCAATTACCCCATCATCAGCGATGCCGATTTCGCGGTGGCAAAGGCATACGGGATGCTGCCGGCGGATGTGTCGGGCGACCCCACCCAGCGCACCCCCGCCCAGAACCAGACGGTGCGCAACGTGTTCGTGATCGGACCGGACAAGAAGGTCAAGCTGATCCTGGTCTATCCGATGAGCGCCGGTCGTAACTTCGACGAGGTGCTGCGGGTGATCGACTCGCTCCAGCTGACGGCAAAGCACCAGGTATCCACCCCGGTCAACTGGAAGCAGGGCGAGGACGTGATCATCTCGGGCTCGGTGTCCGACGACCAGGCCAAGGAGATCTTCGGCGAGTGGGAGTCGCCCCGGCCCTACATCCGGATCGTTCCCCAGCCGGCCGGCAGCGAGAGTTAGGCGCTCGGCCTAAGCGGCGCGCGGCCGCCCGCCGTTCGGCCTAAGCGGCGCGCGCCGCCCGCGTAAGCGGCGCGCGCCGCCCGCCGTTCGGCGGCGCGCTCACGCAACTGCTCGTACTCGACCAGCCGCTTGAGCTGCTGGAGGCTGCGCCGGAGGTGGCCGCCGACGGTCGGCGCTGCGATCCGCTCGGCCAGCCAGCCGAAAAACCCAGAGCCGGCCACGCCGTAGGCCAGCCTCAACTCCACGCGGGTGAGGCCGGCGCCGGTGCTCCTCAGCCGGTAACGGCCGCGCTGGTCGACCCCGGTGACCGAGGTCCATGCGAGCTCGCACGGCTCATCCCACTCCACCACCTCGATCAGGCCGCCGATCTCGGCCGAGCCGACCCGGAGCAACATCCGGTAGCGGGCTCCCAGACCGGTCGCCTGATCGTCGGCCACCTCCCAGCGGGTCACGCCCGAAAGAAAAGTCAGCGCCCGCTCGGGGTCGGAGACAACCGACCAGACCTTGTCGATCGGGGCCGCTATGTGGGTCTTGGCGGCGACCCTCATCCGAGGACGGGCAGCCGGCGCTCGGTGGCGAGCGCGTCGAGGGTGTCCTGCATCAGCCGCATCAAGTGGTCGTAGATCTCATCCACGTCGGGATCGCGGCCGAACTCGGCGCGGAGATCGATCGCGGGAAGCGTCTCGATGGTGATCTTTGCCGGCAGGGGGATGTGCCCGAGCATGTCGCCGAAGTTCAGTCCCCAGGGTAGGGCAAGCGAGATCGGGAGCACCTTCAGGCGGAACATCCTGTCCAGCGCGAACAGTCTCGCCAGGCGCTCGCCGCGACTGAGGAACAGGGCGGTTTCCTGCCCGCCGATCGAGACCACCGGGACGATCGGCACGTCCTGCTCGAGGGCCAGCCGGATGAATCCCTTGCGCCCGTCGAAGTCGACCCGGTTGCGCTGCCAGCTCGGGCGATGCACCTCGTAGTCCCCGCCTGGATAGACGAGCAGGGCCGCCCCCGATTGCAGCGCCTTCTTGGCGTTCTGCGGTGAGGCGGCGACCGTCCCGAACTTGCGCAGCTGCGCCAGCGCGGGCATCGAGAGAACGAGGTTGTGGGCGAGCTGGTAGAAGGGCCGCTCGACCCCGAAGTAAGTGTTGAAGGCGAGCGTGAAGACGATCGTGTCCGGGGTGAGGTTGCCGCCGGAGTGGTTGCCGACCAGCAGCACCGGGCCCGAGTCGGGGATGTTGCCGAGGCCGCGGACCTCGCCCCGGAACCAGATACTCGCCATCAGCCACAGCCGGGGAAGCCGCTCGCGGATGAAGTCGGCGTCGCGTTCGTCGAGGTCGGCGCGGGGGATCCGCCGCTGGGCCTGATCGGCGAGCTCGCGCAGGACCCGGTTCAGCAGGCTGGGTTGCTGGCCGTTCTTGGTCTCCTCGGTGCGGTCCGGGATGGTGCCGCGGCCGTTCTCACTCGGTCTGCCGGCGATCGTCTGTGCCATGGCGAGACGATTCTAAGCCTCGCTGCTCAAGCGGCCGCCGCATCGGCCGGACGCGAGCGAGGCGCCGCCGCCTCGGCCCGGGCGAAGAAGTCGCTGAGCAGCCGGTTGGTCTGCTCCGGACATTCCACCTGGGGCACGTGGCCGCAGCTCTCGACCGTCACCTGCTCGGCCTGCGGAAGCCACTTGGCTACGTGGCGGGCGAACTTGGCCGGGACGAGCGAGTCGTGGCTGCCCCAGATGAACAGCGCCGGCGGTCGCAGCTCAGCCAGCCGGGGATAGAAGCCGTGGCGGCCGTAGGGCGCCTCGAGATAGATGTTCCGAGCCGAGGCGAGGAAGGCGTAGCGGGCGCCGGCGGTGTGGTAGATGCGGCGAAACTCGTCCACCATGAGGTCGCCCACGGCGGGGTCGATCACGTCCCGGTCGTGGAAGATGCTCCAGAACTGCGAGGCGACGAGGGAGCGCCGGAATTGGTGGGGGAGCAGACCGAACTCCGGTCGCAACAGGCGCACGATCGGGTGCAGCCCGCGCCGGATCCAGGCCACGGCGGGGCACAGCAGTCCGAGTGCATCCACCCGTTCGGGTGCGATCAGCGCGGTCTCGATCGCCACGCGGCCGCCCATCGAGTTGCCCACGAGGTGGGCGTGCTCGATCCCGAGCTCGTCCATGAGGCCCAGCATGATCTCGGCGAACCACCGCGCGTTGTAGGCCCCCAGCGCCGGCTTGCACGAAGAGCCGAACCCCGGAAGGTCGGGCGCGTGGACGCGGTAGTGGCGGCTGAGCGAGGCCGCAGTGTCGAAGAACGAGGCCCGGGTGCCGCCGAGTCCGTGGAGCAGGAGCACGTCCCGGCCCTGACCCATAGTCAGCGTTGAGATGCGATGGCGGCCCACCGGCACGTCGCGGATGTGAAGCAGCGGCGGCCGGCCGCCGGGAAGCCGGAACATGCCCTCGAAGGCGACGGCTTGATCGAGATTGCCCTTGACCTCGAGCTGACGGCGCTGAAACGCCTCGACGCCCGAGAACTGGCCCTCGCGCAGCCGCATCCAGGTCTCCGAATCGGTGGACAGGATCACGTCGGGAGTCCGTCGCGTCGCCCCCTTCCGGACCCGCGCCGTCTCGGTGGTGCAGCGGATCTCCCAGATGTGGCCGAGATCGCACAGGCGCACGTGGTAGGTGGCGTCGAACCCCTTCTCGGCCCCCAGGTAGCGCTCGGGAAGCGAGCGGAAGGCCTCATCGACACGGGCCAGCCGCGTCTTGTGCGCGAGCACCTCTTCCACCCCCGGCAGCCTACCGGCCGCCTCGGAACGACGCCCCAGGGGGCGCTAGGGTTGCCGGATTCTGCGCCAGATTCTGCTCCACGACACGCGCACCGGGCAGGTGCGAGAGCTCGAGCCCAGGGAGCCGGGGAAGGTCGCGATCTACGCCTGCGGACCGACCGTCTACGGACGTATTCACGTCGGCAACGCCCGTCCGTTCGTGGTGTTCTCGCTGCTCAAGCGGTTCCTCGAACACGAGGGATACGACGTCACATTTGTGGCAAACGTCACGGACGTCAACGACAAGATCTATGCCGCGGCCCGAGCGCGGGGGGTTCCCAGCGCCGAGCTGGCGCGGGAAATGACTCATGCCTACTTCGCTGATACCGAGGCGCTGGGCCTGGGCCGCCCTGACGCCGAGCCGCTGGCCAGCGAGACAATCGGCCGGATCATCGACTTGATCGAGAGCTTGATCGAGGGTGGGCATGCCTATGCGGTAAACGGTGACGTCTACTTTTCGGTCCGGTCCTACCCCCGATATGGCGAGATATCTCACCAGCGGGTGGATCAGATGGATCAGGGCGAGGGCGTGGAGGGCGCCGAGCTCAAACGCGACCCGCTCGATTTCGCCCTGTGGAAGGGCCAGAAACCGGGGGAGGACCTGGCCTGGGAGTCGCCCTGGGGCTCGGGGCGCCCCGGCTGGCACATCGAGTGCTCGGCCATGGCCGAAGGACTGCTCGGCGTCGACTTCGAGATCCACGGCGGGGGGAGCGACCTGATCTTCCCCCACCACGAGAACGAGGCGGCGCAGACCGGGGCCGCCCGTCATGCGCCGCTGGCCCGGCTGTGGGTCCACAACGGCATGATCCGCCTCGACCGGGCGAAGATGGCCAAGTCCGTCGGCAACATCTCGCTTCTCCACGAGGCCACCGAGCAGTACGGGCGCGATGCGCTGGTCATGTACTTCTCCGGAGGCCACTACCGCCAGCCGCTCGACTTTGATTCTGAGCGCTTGGTCGAGGCCGCAGCCCGGGTTCAGCGGATCCGCGAGGCGGCCAGACGGCTCGTCGACGGTCCCTCGCCGGAGTGGTCACGGCCGCTCCGGGACGCGTGCTTCGACGCGCTGGCCGACGACTTCAACACGCCCGAGGCGCTGGCCCGGCTGTTCGAATGGGTCCGGGAGGCCAATCGGGCCGAGGAGGCCGTGGGCAGCGAGGACTTGCGGGAGATGCTCGCCGTGCTGGGGCTCGAGGACCTGCTCGAGGAGGAGGCTAAGGAGGCGCCCGCGGAGCTGATCGAGCTCCGTGATGCTCGCGAGCGGGCGCGCTCGGCGGGTGATTTCGACGAGGCCGATCGCCTGCGCGAGGTGCTCAGAGCGCGGGGCTGGGAGGTGAGGGACAGCCCGGAGGGCCCCCAGCTGCTGCCGCTGCGGTGATCGTCTACGGCCGCAACCCGGTCCGGGAGGCGATGCGCGGGCCACGCCAGGTGACTCAGGTGTGGGCGACAAAGAACGCCTCGCGGGAGCCTTGGCTGTCGGGCAGGCGGGTCGCGGTGGCAGCGGCGGAGGAGATCGAGAGCCGCTGCGGGTCGGCTGGCCACCAGGGGATCTGCGCCGAGGTGTCCGAGTTCCGGTACGCGGAGGCATCCGAGCTGCTCGGCTCGCGAGACGCCCTGATCGTCGTGCTTGACCAGATCCAGGATCCCCAGAACCTCGGCTCGATCTGCCGCAGCGCCGAGTGCGCGGGCGCCGCCGGGGTGGTCATCGCCGAACGGCGCTCGTCGAGCGTGACCGCGGCCGTGTGCAAGGCCTCGGCCGGCGCCGTCGAGCACATCGCCGTGGCCAAGGTACGCAACGTCGCCGACTTCCTGGGGGAGGCCAAGGCGGCGGGGATGTGGTGCTACGGGGCGGATGCGGCCGGCGGGACGAGTTACGAGGCGGTGGACTACCGGGGTGGGGTCGCGCTCGTCCTCGGCTCCGAGGGCCGGGGCCTGCGGCCGCGGGTGGCGGCGGCGTGCGACGACCTGGTGGCGATCCCGGTTCGCGGGCGGATCGAATCGCTCAGCGTGAGCGCTGCCGCAGCCGTGCTGCTCTACGCCGCGGCCCGCACCCACTGATTTGCTTGACAGCGGAGCGTTGCTATGTCAAGCTCGCGCCGGGAGATCAGGTTCAACTCGAGCTTAAGGCTCGAGAGCAGGAGGGGGTGCGGCCGACAACGACCCGCACCAAACTAAACCAATAGATGCGGCGCCACGGGAGGTAGCGCGTCACGGATTCCGTCGATTCCCCGCCAATGGGGAGTCGGGAAAGGAACACGACGTGGCTCGATTGTCTGCTTCTCCTAACTCTCAACTTCAGGTTGAGGATGGTTATCTGATCGCGTTGGCCAAGCAGGGGTCGCCCGACGCTTATGACCGAATTGTCCGCCGCTACTACGGTTTCGTGCGGCTGAAGGCGTCTTCGTACTTCCTCGCCGGCGGGGATTCCGACGACCTGATCCAGGAGGGGCTTGTAGGCCTCTACAAGGCGGTTCGCGACTACCGCACCGACCGCGAATCGAGCTTCCGCAACTTCGCCGAGCTGTGCATCACCCGGCAGATCATCACGGCGGTCAAGACCGCCACCCGCAACAAGCACACCCCGCTCAATCAGTACGTCTCGTTCTCGAGCACGCCGTCGGGCAACGGCGCGGACGCCGAGCCGACGCTCGACGAGATGCTCCCGGGCTCGCCGATCCACGACCCGATCAATCAGGTGATCTCCTCCGAGGAGCTGCGCGCGCTGGTGGCGTGCATCTCGACGGCGCTGTCCGAGCTCGAGTCGCGGGTGCTCGCGCTGTATCTCGACGGCCACTCCTACGAGGAGGTCGGTCGGCGGATTGGATGCGACTGCAAGACGGTCGACAACGCGCTCCAGCGAGTCAAGCGCAAGGTCGGCCAGCACCTGGCCGAGCGGAGCATTCCGGCGTAGGCCTCCGGTTTGTCGCGCCCGGCGACGGGCGCGACCGCTACTTCAGCCGCTGCCGGCGGTTCTAGGAGGTGGCGATGGCCTTCCTGCGCAAGCATCTCACCTTGATCGTGGTCGCGGCCACCTGCGCGGCGGCGGGCGCGGCGATCAGCGCCATCGCTACCGCGGGCGCCTCGACCCCGCGCGCCGCTCGAGCCTGGGAGTTCCGGCATGGCCGGCTGGGCCGGCACCTGAGATCGCTACTGCGCCGGGGCGTCCACGGCACCTTCGTCGTCCACACCGCGTCGGGCTATCAGACCTTCACCATCAACCGCGGCTTCGTTCAGAGCGTGAACGGCCAGCAGCTAACGGTCAGGGACGGCACGAGGAAGGCCAGCTACCACGTGGTGACGCTGACGATTCCGGCCTCGGCCCGGGTTCGGGACAACCGACAGCGGGCATCGCTGAGTGCGCTGAGCGCAGGGCAGCGCGTGGTCGTGATTCAAGGCCCGGGACGGACCTGGGTCCGGGCCCACACCGCCCGCGTGGGCTAGCCGATCGGGCCGAGCCGGGGGGCGAGGCCGTAGGTGCTGAAGGCCCGGAAGCGCCCGAAGTGAGGGTGGCCGGGGCCGTGGAAGTCCGCAGAACCGGTGCTCAGCAACTCGAGCTCACGGCAGCGGTCGGCGAGCTGTTTCGCCTGCTCGGGACCGTGCGTGGGGTAGAAGCACTCCACGCCGTCGAGACCGCTGGCCCGGAAGCGATCGATGGCGTCAAGCACATCCTGGCTCTCCGACACATCCCAGAAAGGATGCGCCCACACGGCGACGCCGCCCGCGTCGTGGATCGTCTCGATCGCCTCCTCGATCGTCGGGTGAAGCCGGGGGCGAAAGGCGGGCGCGCCCTCGATCAGGTACCCGACGAGGAAGGCGGTGGCATCGGTGCGCTCCTCGGCCGCCAGGCGCTCGGCGTTGGCGGGGTGGGATACCACGGCCTGGGCGAGATGCGGACGACCCACCGACTTGCCCTGGGCAAGGCGGGCCTGGATCGGCGCTTGGTCGAGCTCGAAGCCGAGCTCGGCCAGCGCAGCCGCCATCCGCTCGGCCCGGTGCTCCCGGTCGCCTCGATAGCTCACGAGCCGCTCGGCCAGGACAGAGTCGTCGGGGTCGACCCGGTAACCGAGGATGTGCAGGTCGGTCTTGCCGGAATCGATGGCGGAGATCTCGACCGCCGGGACCAGCCGGATGCCTTCTCGGTCCGCGGCGCGCGCGGCCTCCGGCACGCCGTCGACCGTGTCGTGGTCGCTCAGAGCCAGCAGCTCGACGCCCGCCCGGGCGGCGGCCACGACCACCTCGGCCGGGGCGAGCGCTCCGTCGGACTGACGCGAGTGGCTCTGCAGGTCGAATGTCGGGGCCGCGTCCACGAGGCGATCAGGCTATTGGTTTCGAGGCCGGGGACCTGAGCCGAAAGGCGAGGACCCGAGGCCGAGTGAGAGAAAAGGGGTCCCCGGGGGGACCCGGCTCCATCCGGATCCCCCCGGAGGGTCAAGGAAGTGGGGGCGCAGTTCCTTGACCGGTCGGGAGAAATATATCCGCGCACTGAGGGGTGTAAACGCGATTCGCGGAATTTGTTGGTTTTTCTGGACGGCTGGACGAAAATCCGCGCCCGGTGGGGCCGAGTCCAGCCGCCCAGCGCTACTTCACGTGCAGATTGATACCCAGTAGGACCAGGGGCCACAGACCGATGGCCAGCACGGCCGAGACCACCGGTTTCAGCGCACTAGCGTGACTCAGGTACTTGTGGGACGAGGCGATGATCACGCCCACGATCAGATAGATCAGGGTTCCCAGTCCGAAGCGCACCGTCGCCCCTAGCGCCGCTCGGGATTCGCGGGTTCGCCGGCCCCACCGACGCCTGGGGCTGCGCCCGCCTCGCCGCCGGTGCCGACTCCCGCCTCGCCGCTGCCAACGCCCGCACCGCCGCTGCCAACGCCCGCCTCGCCCTCAGCAGTGCCAGCGCCTTCCGCCCCGGCGCCCTCGCCCTCGCGATTCACCAGCTCGTGGTCAGCCAGGCCCTGCTCGTGGGCCGACGCGCGCTCTTGGTGCAGCTGGGCCTCAGCGCGGTCGCGCGCTGCCTCTTGCTCGGCGATTCTCGCTCGCTGCTCGGCTGCCGCGGCCGCGCGTTCGCGCTCCTCGGCTTCGCCGCGATGCTGGCTCACGGCCGCCTCGCGACGCTGCTCGAGCTCACGTTGGCGTGCCCGCTCGGCCGCGCGCGCCCTGATCCTGGGCAGCACGAAGGCGAAGACGGCGATGAGCAGGACGATGACGACGATGATCACGATGATTAGTCCCGTGGACATGGGTGAAGCCTCCCTCGGGGAGCAGGAATCTGCCGACCCGGTGTTTGGTTGATTGGTTCCCTACTACCCGCGAAGCAGCTTGTAGGTCAACACGGCCGTGGCGGTCCCGGCCGCCACGGAGGCGACGAAGGCTTGCCAGCGCCCGGGCTCTTGGCCGGAGAGTTTCTGTTTGGCCGCCTTTTGCACGGCGCCGATCCCCGGGATGCTCATGTCGCGACCACGAGCGAGAGGACCCGCTCGATCCGCTCCAGGAGCTGATGACTCGGGTACCACGACTCGTCCGTCTTGTCGAGCAGCATCGAGACGTACTCGATCACCTGCTCGGGAGTCGAGAAGCTCGCTTCCATGCGGTCCAGCAGCTGGTGGCTGGGGAAGCGATCGTTGCGTACGCGCTCCATCAGGGCGTCGTAGTAGCGCTGCTGTAGTGGGGTTGCCATCGGCGCTCCTTTCCGTTCTACATCAAGTTCCCGAGAGGTCCCAGGTTCAGGTTGAGGTCGTCGTCACCGAGATCGAATTCCGCTTTCAGCTCCTCCATCCGCTCGGACAGAGCCATGAAGGTCTGGCCCAGTCGCTCGACCTCTTCGTCGGTCAACGAGCCGCCCTCGATCCGCCGGATCGCCTGGCGCTCCATCAGCTGGCGCAGGAGCTCTACCACCGTCAACACGAGCTGCGCGAGGCCCTTCTCCAGTCGTTCGGGGTCGGCGTCGATCCGGTTCATCCCGTCGTCTCTCCCGTGAAGCTGTAGGGCGGCCATGGGCCGGTGCACAGGAGCGCGGCCTCCTCGAGCTGTGCGTCGAGCTCGCCGACGAGCGCGGCGAAGCCATCGACCCGATCGCCAGGCACCAGATAGGCGCCGACGAACGGCAGTGAGGGCTGCGGGAGGATCCGGTGAGTGCTCATCCGAGCGAGCTCAGCCAACCCTGCGAGCTGATCGGCCAGCGCCGAGGCGCGCCGGTGCTGCTCCACGCGCCCGCGCATGTAGTCGGTGCCGTTTGCGGGCCCGGGCTCGATCGCCGGGTCCACGCCCCGATTCCAGCTGGCCGTGACCGACAGCTCCACCGCGCCGCGCACCGCCTGCACCGACGCGCCCAGCTGCTCGCGGCGCGCACGGATCATCTCCCTGACCTCGCCCTCGCCCTGGAAGCGTGACCCGAACCGGGCCGGGAGGATCGCCCACCGCTCCATCAGCGACTCGATCGTCCGCTCGTACTCCCACATCTGATCCTCGCTCGGCCGGGTGGAGGCAGCGCCGTGCTCGCTGACCACGGCCACCAGCGAGTGCTCGCCGATTCCGCGCAGCGGGGCGCTGCCCAGGCCCACCCCCTCGACTTGCTCTGGGGGGCAGTCGGCGATGGCGTAGAGGAGCAGGCTCATCTTCCGGCCGCCTTGTCGACTGCGGCCACCAGCAGTCCCAGATCGACCTCTACGAGATCGATGTCGGCCGCCGCGAGGGTGATGCGGCCGTGAATCACGACGCCCCCGGCGAGCAAGCGGTCAAGCAGGTCAAGCAAGGTCATCTGGCGGGTCCGGGTCGGCTCGAGGGAGGCGGAGGCGTAGAGCGTCGTGCCCGTCACCAGCCGGCTCCGATGGCTCCGGGAACGAAGTTGTAGGCCGGCCACGGACCGGTGATCTGGAGCTCGAGACCTGAGGTGGCGAACTCGGCCTGCAGGGAGTGGACTCGTTCGTGAAAGGCGCTCTCGGTGTCGTCGTCCACGAGGTAGACGCCGTTGAGAACCATCTGTGCGCTGTGACCGCTGGCCTCTTGGCGCTGTGACGGGACCACGAGACCGTCGGCGGCGATCCCGCACAGTTCCTCGTGGACTCTTCCGGCCGCCTCCTCGAGCTCGGCCGCAGCCCGGTCGGCCTCGTCGCGCGCGTGCCGTCGCTGCTCCATGTAGGCGGTTCCTGACGCCGCCGTGGCCACATCCTCCGATCGTGATCTAGCCGGCGCCGCGAACACCTTCACTCCCCATTCGGTCCTGCCCTTGAGGTGAAGCAGCGCTGCCTGGAGGTCCTCGGCGTCCCGGTGAAGCATCTCGCGCACCCCCTCCTGCGTGCGATAGACCGTGCACATCCGCATGGGGATCACGGTCGCTTCGCGACGGAGCTGGTCAAGGACGTCCTCGTGCCCCCGGGCGATTCGCTCGACCCAACCCATATCAGCCAGGTGAGCCCGCAGCTCGGCCTCGCCGAAGTCTTCCACCGCGACCTCGCTGACGATGGCGGCGAGCCCCGCATCGCCCACCGCGTGGGGTGGATAGGACGGCTCGACGCCGGAGGGAAGCGGGTCGGCAGGCAAGTCCTCGGCCCCGACCACTCCGTAGACGTACCAGGCCTTCTCGCCGCTCGGTGTTGGGGGGGCGGGTGACGGCGGGGGCATCGAGGCCTCGGGAGAGGCTGCAGGCGTCGAGGCCGGGGGGAGGCGGCCGACGTCGAGGCCCTGGGGGACGGGTCGGGCGTCGAGGCTCCGATAGACGAGGCGGGACCGGACAACCGCTTGACCATCGCATCGGCAAGGGCGTCCGCCAGGAGCTTTCGCACACGTTGCCGCGCGTCGGCACGGGCCTGCCCGAGAACTTCTGCGGCGTCCGCTGCGGCTAGCTCATCGAGGGCAGCGCGCAGCTCTCGCAGTGGATCATCCGCCGTCATCGTCGCCGCCGTCTCCAGGTCCGAGTCGGCGCTCGAGCCGGTCAAGCCGCTCACGTAGCTCGCGGTTCTCGTCCTCGAGCACCTGGGCGCTCGTCGAGAGCGTCGGGTCCGACTCCCACCAGTTGATCCCCATCTCGCGCGCGCGATCGACCGAGGCGACGAGGAGCCGGAGCTTGATCGTCAGGAGCTCGATTTCGAGCAGGTTTATCTGGATGTCCCCTGCGATCACGATGCCCTTGTCGAGGACGCGCTCAAGGATGTCGGCAAGGTTCGCGGGGCCACCTCCGCCCTCGCGCGGGCGCACGTCGGCGCGCCCGTAGGTGGAGAGCGGGCCTGAGCTGAGCGGATCGCGGGCGGTCATGACTAGTCCTCGTCGGCTTGGTTGCGGTGATAGCGGCGCTCACGGCGGTAGCCGGCGAGCTCTCCGTCGCTGTCGAGGGTGATGGCGTAGGCCCCGAGGATGTCGGTGGTGGGTGGAATCCGTCCCATCTCGACCACGGAGACGACCACCTTCCAGCCATTGTCGTCGGCTTGCTCGAGCCCGAGCACCGCTTCGATCGGACGGCCCAGCATTTCGGGAAAGTCGCTCTTGACCCGCTCGATCGCTTCGCGGCCGGTTAGACCCTTGCGCCGGGAGCGCTTTTGCTGCTCAGCCATCGTGTTCCTCCTGTTCCCAGTCCGATTTCCGTGACTGGCTGATGGCCAGCCGTTCGAGCAGACCGTCCTCTAGTTCACGGCGTTCCTGCTCGTCAATCTTTCCGTCCTCGTAGTCGAGCTCCAGCTGCAGCATCTCGCGCCGGATGTTGCCCTCGTCATAGAGCTGCCGCTCGGCCTCATCTACGACCTGCTCCGCCACCCACGCCACGCCGCGCACGGGCGCGAGCGGAAGCGTCAGCAAACCGGTGAACAAACCCATCTCAGCCGCTTCCCGCGAACTCGACGAACGAATGTGGTGGCATCGGGTCGCTGAAAGTGATCCTCAGCCGGCCGTGCCGCTCCGCAGCGACCTTCTCCACTTCGTCCTCGAATTGCTTGACGCCCTTGCGGTCGACCAGGAAAGAGGCGTTGAGCGCGATCCGCTCGTGAGCCGGCTCGGCCACGTGGACCGCGGCGGCCTGTGCGCCGAGAGCGTTGACGATCGTCTCGGCGTCGGCCGCGCGCTTGCGCTCGAGCGCGTCGGAGACGAGCTCGCCGAGATCGATGCGATCGTAGTAGGTGGCATCCTCGGACCGCCCGGCGAGCGCGGCTCGCCGCCGGGCGATCTCGGGGTTCTCGCTCACCACCTCCCGCATCTGCTGCTCCTCCTCATAGGTCGCACGCACCCGGATCTCGACCTTTCCTCCCAGGTCTTGGAGCTGACGATGGAGCTCATCGGCATGGGCCTCGAGCAGATCCCGCCGGACGGCTTCGGCTCCGTCGAGGACAACGCCGAAGCGCATCGGCAGGACCGTTCCCTGCTCGAGTGCCTGCTCGAGTACCCGGGCGTGAACGAGCAACTCCTCTCGTCCGAGCTCGACTTGATCCGCTCCGGGCAACTCGCTGACCAAGGCAGCGGCGCCGGTGGTCTGGATGACCTCCACCGGTGCCTCGAGGATGCCGCGGGTCGCCGGTGGCTCCGTCGCGTCCTCGATGATCCCGTAGACGTAGTTCGCCACGATCTCGATTCGGGTGCAGCGGATTTAGCTGCTGCTCCGCCCGCGCGAGGAGGAACGCGAGCGCGAGCGCGACGAGCCGGAGCTGCCGCCTGAGCTGCGCGAGCTTCCACCCGAGCTGCGGCCGGAGCTGCGCGAGCTGCCGCTGGAGCTACGGCTGGAGCCGCTGCTCTCGCCTTCGTCTTCGTCCTCGTCGTCGCTGGAGCCGAACAGCGACTCCTTGGCACCTTCCAGGATGCCCTTCGTCTTGCTCGAGGCGCCGCCGGAGGTGACGTCTTCGACGATGTCCGGGAGTCCCTCACCCTCGGCGGTGCCGAGGTCAAGCCGATTGACCGCCTCCGCGAACCGCAGGTAGGTGTCGACGCTGGCGATCACGATCCGAGCGTCCACTGTGAGCAACTCGATGCCGACGAGCGACACGCGAAGGAAGACGTCGATGACCAGGCCCTTGTCGAGGAGCAGGTCCAGCACGTCGTAGAGGCCGGAGGAACCCGACCGCTGTGCGTAACCCCCGCCGCCGCCCCCGCGCCGCTGCATTGCCATGGTCGACATGTATATCTCCTTACCGCTGGCCGCCCGTGTCGTCCTGGGCGCTGCCGTTGTGGTTTCCGTTGCTTTCGTACACGTCTGGACTGATGAACTCGACCTTCGCCTTGAAGCGGCGCAGGTCAGCCTCCGCGTGGCGATGGGCCACGTGAAGGGTGAGGGTCAGAGCCTCCGTCGGCTTCGTGGGCTGAACGTCGAGATCGAGTTCGATCCGCGTCAGGCGCTCACTCAGCTCGTGGAAGGTGACCAGGCCGGCGCAGTCCGACCCCTTGATGGACTGCCAGGCAAAGCTTTCGTATTCGCGTTCATCGTGAATCTCGGCCGCCCAATCGGATGGGCGCGGACCCGCGATCTTGCCCTTGAGACGGTTCCCCTTGCGCTTGATCTTTTCGACGTGATGCACACCCTCGGGCAGCGAGCGCGAGTCCATCCACTCGTCCCATACGACCTCGAGAGGCGCGGCGACGTCGACCGAAACCTGGATCGGGAGCCTGGTTCCCATCGTCCCGAGCGTCTCGCCCAATCCTCCCGCGGTCAGCTCGGCACCGCGCTCTGCGGCTGAGCGCAACGTGCGCGTGCCAGCCCGCAGCGCGCTGCGGGCGACAAGCTTCAGGCTCTTGCGCGCAGCCTTGCCGGCGAGCTTGGATCCGATCCCGCCTGCGCCCGTGCTCGCCTTGATCGCCTTCGTGGCCGCCTTCCTCTTCACGGCCGCCTTGGCCGAGGGCTTGGGGGGCCCGGCCTCAGCCCGCGCACGGCGCGTCGGGCTGGTGCGGCTCGAGGAAGAGGACTTGCGCGGCTTTGCAGTCGTCGCCATGGTGTCCTCGCTCTAGCTGACGGCCCGACCGACCTGCTCGGCCTTCTCGCGCACGGCCTGGACCTCACGCGCCAGCTTTCCGAACTGCCGGCCCGCCTGGCCAATCTGCTGGGAGAGATCGCTGAAGTCGACGTTGACCGACGGCAACGGCATCCCAAAGAGCTTGCGGTTCCGGTCGCGGGCGTTGCGGCCGAGCAGCACGCCACCGGCTACGCCGATCGTCGCCGTCGCCACCGGGACAACAACCTTCGCGAGGGCACCCCGGGAATTCCCGGAGCTCCGACCCGACGCTTGCGTGCTCTGTTGCACGCGACTCTTGGTGCTCTGGGGCTTTGACTGGGACCGCTTACGAGCGGAGCTAGCGCTCCGCTGACCAGTGCTGCGCTGACCAGTGCTGCGCTGACCAGTGCTGCGCTGGCTGGTGCTCCGCTGACTCTGCGAGCGCGATTGGCTCGCCGAGCGTCCTCGGGTGCTTCCGGTTTGCTTTCCGCGCGCCGATGAGCCCGACCCGGAGCCGTTGGACGTACGGCTGCGGGTGGTGCCACGGCTGGATGTTCCGCGCTCGCTTGCCACGGCCATATCTACCTCCTTCTCTTCCTCTTCACCTGCGTGAGCGTTTGGAAATGTCAAGCAGGTCTGTGACCCAGGACTACCCCCGGGTGCACGTCCGGAACCATCTGGTTCGATTCACCCGCGGACGCGTTCTGCCCGGTAAAGCGACCAAACTTGGCTCGGGCTGAGCGCGCGCTCGAACGTGCGGAGCTCGTCAATGGCACCCAAAAAAGTGTCCGTCGGCTCGTAATCCCGGCTGCCGGCGCCGACGGTCAGCGGCCCGGTCGCAGGCGGCACCCCGTCCACGTGCTCGACATCTTCGGGAACTCCATCCACGTACAGGGTGATCGTTTGCGTGCCAGTGTCGTAGACGCCGGTCAGCTGATGCCACGTGCCGACGCGCGGCCCGTCTCGACCGTCGTCGTAGCGCATGTTGGCCCTCACACCGCACGCCCAAGCGGAGCAGTTCGGCGCTCCCGGGACGACGAACGTCCACCACGTGCCGTAGCCCGGCGAGAGCACGGTCCGTCGCCCGACCTCGCCCGACAGGGACTGCTGGCCCTGCTCGGCCGTCTGGATACCGAGCGAGAAGCTCGACCCGTCGGGCCCGGGCTCGGTGACCGCCGATCCAGACTGTCCGGGCCGGTCCGAGCGCAGCCATACCGAGACGGTGAACGAGCGTGCGGTGTCGATCACCGGCGCATCGGCTACCGCCGACTGACCCGCCCCGGTGATGGCGAGCGCCGTGCCGTGGATGCCACGCGTCCACGATGCTCCACCACGCAGAAAGAGGGTCTGACCATGACCGCTGGCGTCGCCGGTCGTGTCGCCGTTACCCTCGTCGAATCGCCACAGCCCGGTGGTGCCGCGGGGGACCACTGGTCGGCTGGGCCGCGCCCCGGCGATCTGCTGGGAGGCGCGGATGAGCGACTGGTTCAGGTGCCTGACCAGACCCGGCGGCATCGTGTAGACGCGCCGGTCGTAGGTGAGGATGCCGAGCTCCTGCTCGTAGGAGCCGAGCTCGGTGAATACCGCTCCGGACAGGCCCCGGATGCGCATCTCGTCGGTGAGCTCGTCGTACTGCTGGCGCAAGAATGCGGTTACCGTGGGCACGGGCCACGCGAGCGCGGGAGAGCCGATGCTGGTGAGGATCCCCGGCCATGCGTTCGCCGGGGGCGGGAAGGGCAGCACGCCTCCGTACTCGCCGATCACCGACGCTCGCCGGTCCGGGGCGACGGCGAACGGGCCTGAGTACAGATGGGTGTCCCGGATGTCGCTGGCCCGCGACTCGACCGCGTTGCAGCAGTTGGCACTACCGCTGTCGCTGTCGACGAGCGCCGAGCCATCGAGCCGCCTCACCTCCCGGGTGATCGGGGTGACGTCGAACTGGTCCCATCCCTCGTTGAACGGGATCCAGGTGACGATCGACGGATCCGAACGGTGCTGGACCACGATCGTGCGCAGCTCGCGCCGAAACCCGGCCTTGTCGGCGCGCGTCGGCGCGGGATGGCCGGCGATCGGCAGGTTGGGAATGTCCTGCCAGACGAGAATCCCCAGCTTGTCGGCCCAGTAGTACCAACGGGCGGATTGCACCTTCACGTGCTCGCGCAGCAGGTTGTAGCCCAGCCGCTTGGCGGCGAGGATGTCGAATCGCATGGCAGCCTCGCTCGGCGGGGTGTAGAGCCCGTCTGGCCAGTAGCCCTGATCGAGCGCTCCGGACTCGAACACGAATTTCCCGTTCAACAGGATTCGCGTCACGCCCCTGATGCGGCCGAGGGCGATCGACCGCATTCCGAAGTAGCTGCTGACCCGGTCCGCGGTGGAGTGCCGGAAGACGAGCCGGGCCCGAAGTCCGTAGAGGTACGGATCGGACGGCGACCACAGCCGGGGACGACGGATGGTGAGGACGAACGGCCGTCCGGGCCGGCCATCCGCGCTCGCCACCACGCGCCTTCCCGCCAGCGCCTGTGCCACCACCGTCGCGCCCCCGCCACCGGTGGCGGAAGCGTCGACGACCAAGTGCCCGTGGGCCAGATCGGGCGTGAGGTCGAGGGCGGTGATGTGCCGTACGGCGACCGGTTCCAGCCACACCGTCTGCCAGATCCCACTCGAGGCGGTGTGGTAGATGCCATGCGGCGTGCCGGGGATCTGTTTCCCCACCGGCTCGCCGGCGCCGCCGACCGGGTCGTAGAACCCCACCACCAGTTCGTTCGGACCATGTCGACGCAACAGCCGGGTGATGTCGAACGAGAACGCTTCGTAGTCACCGAAGTGGGTCCCGGCCCGCCGCCCGTTGACGTAGACAGTGGCTGCCCAGCTGACCGCTCCGAAGTTCAAGATGACGCGCTGCGAGCGCCAAGCCGCGGGCACGGTGAACGCGCGCCGATACCAACCGCGCGTGTCACCCCGCTCGATTCCCGAGAGCGGCGACTGAACCGGGAAAGGCACCAAGACCGTCTGGGCGAGGTTCTGACCGAAGGGCGGCCGCTGCCCGAGCTGCCCCTGCTCGTATTGCCAGAGCCCGTTCAGGTTCTTCCACTGCCGGCGCTCGAGCTGCGGACGCGGGTAGCCCGGCAGCGGGTCAGCGGTCGGGACCGAGTCGGTCCACGGGGTGAGCAGCGCCGGAGGCTTGCGCGCGTAGGGAGCCGTGGCGCCCGCGCTCGGCGCACCCGCCAGCGCGACCAGTGCGATCAGTCCCGCCGCCCGCCCCCACACAGCGACGCGGCGCTTCATCCGCGATTGGTCATGCCGCTCGCGGGTAGCTCCGCTCGCGCCCATGCGGCTCCGTCAGATCCTGGGCGGGACCGACGGGCACGATGCCGCTCGGGTTGATCGAGCGGTGGGTCATGTAGTAGTGGCGCTTGATGTGGTCGAAGTCCACCGTGTCCGCCACGCCCGGCCGTCTGGTAGAGGTCGCGCAGGTAGGGGAAGAGGTACTTGTAATCGACGATCCGCCGCACGTTGCACTTGAAATGGCCGTGGTAGACGGCATCGAAGCGGACCAGCGTCGTGAACAGGCGCCAGTCGACCAGGGTCTGGCGGTCGCCGAGGAGGAAGCGGGTCGGCCGAGCCGCCGATCGAGCTCGTCGAGGCTGGCGAACAAGGGAATCACGGCTTCCTCGTACGCCGCCTGCGTGGTGGCGAATCCGCGCCTTGTACACCCCGTTGTTGACGTCGTCGTAGATCTGCGCGGCCAGCGAATCGATTTGGGCACGCAGCGCGCGGGATAGAGCTCGAGCCCGGGCCGGCGGGCCCAGTCGTTCCAGGCGGTGTCCAACATCTGGATGATGTCGGCGGACTCGTTGTTGACGATCCGTCCGCGTTCGCGGTCCCACAGGACGGGAACCGTGATGCGGCCTTCGAACCCGGGTCAGATGCCGCGTAGGCCTCGGACAGGAAGCGGAAGCCATTGCCGGAGAGATCGCCGGTCGCACCCGGCACGGCCGCGGAGCGCCCACCCCTGCTCGTCTCGGATGGGATCGACGATCGACATCCCGATCGCATCCTCGAGCCCCTTGAGCATGCGCACGATGATGGTCCGGTGCGCCCACGGGCAGGCGAGCGAGACGAACAGGTGATAACGCTTTGGCGCGACCGGGAACGGAGCGTCGGAGCGAGCCTCGACCCGGTCGCGGAAGCGGCTGTCCTGCCGGATGAAGGCGCCCGCGCTCGAGGTCCCCTTGCCAGTGAGCGCCGCCATCGCTCGCCAGGTTAGTCATTTACCGTTCGCTCGGTGACGTTCACCCCGCCGGGCAGCGGAAGCTGCTCAGTGCACCAGCGCGATCACCAGCAGGATGACGATGACCAGCGTCAGGCCCGCCGCCGCGATGCTGAGCGGCCGTTGGTGGCGCCAGAACTCGGGCTTGGCCCGGTCACGGGTGTAGCGACCCTCCGGCGGGGTGCCGACCCAGTCGTCGTCATCGTCCCAGGGGGACATGGGTGCGAAGGATAAGCCCTTACCGGGCGGTCTCTCTCACCACCTCGGGCGCGGACTTGTCCTCGCGCAGTCCCTGGAAGCGGGGGTGGCGCAGGCGGCCGTAGCCCGTCCACTCCGTGAACCCGACCTGAGCGACCAGCTCGGGCTCGACCCAGGTGACGTGGCGCTCGCGGATCGTCTCTGAATCGGCGAACGGCGAGTGCTCTTGGCGCAGGGTCCGCAGCCGCTGTCCGAGCATCCGGAGCGTGGCCTGGTCGAAGCCGGTGCCGACCTTGCCGGCATACCGGAGCTGGCCTCGCTCGTAGTAGCCGACCAGCAGTGCTCCCAGCTCCGAGCGCGAGCCTCGCGGCGCGGTGTAGCCGCCGACCACGAGTTCCTGGCCCTGCTCGCACTTGAACTTCAGCCAGTCACGCGAACGCGCACTCGTGTAGCGGCTGTCAGCGCGCTTGGCGATTACGCCCTCCCACTGGCGACGGCAGGCTTCGGCGAACAGCTCCTCGCCGGCCTCCTTGCGGTACGGGGTGAGGCGGAGGCCGTCGCCGAAGCGCAGGCCGGCCCGGAGCAGGCGTTTGCGCGCGCGAAGCGGCAGCGCCCGGGTGTCCTGTCCGTCGAGCCAGAGGACGTCGAAGACGTAGGGAACACGGGGACGTGGGTCCGCCCCCGCGCGGCCAGGCGGGCGAAGCTCGTTCTCGGGCCCTCAAACGCCACCACCTCACCGTCGATGGCGAACTGCCGGCGCTGGCCAGTGCTCAGCGCCGCTACGAGTTCGGGGTAGCGTCCGTTCAGAGGGAGATCGTTGCGGGACAGCAGTCGCACCCGTCGTCCGGAGCGGATTGCCAGGCAGCGGATCCCGTCAAGCTTGCGCTCGAAGATCCATTGAGGGTCGCTGAAGCGGTCATCGGTCAAAACCGCCTTCATCAGCGCGGCATGCTGGGGTGCGCTCGTTTCCCGCAAAAGCGTCCCGCTCGGTCGGGTCGAGCAGCTCGAACGGATCGTTCATCGCTCGCGAGCCTTCTGTCCTTTTGCCACCTGCTCCACCGTCCTGCCCGTTTTCACCGACTCGGGCTGGGTGGTCTGCGGCCGGCGTCGAGCGTCGGCTCCCTCGTCCCGCCGCTTGATCAGTAGCCACTGCGGCTTGACGCCGCCTCGCGTTCGCTGGAGCGTCCAGCCCCCCTGGAGCTTGTGCCCGTCAAGCCATACCTTGGCGTGACCGGCGTCCAGTGCCTCTGCCATCGACCGCGCTTCGTCGAGGTTGCGGTACGTGCCGGCATCCCAGACGATCACCACGCCGGCCCCGTAGCTGCCGTGACCGATCAAGCCCTCGAAATCCCCGTACTCGAGGGGGTGATCCTCGACCTCAACCGCCAGGCGCTTCTCGCGCGGGTCGGTCGAGGGGCCCTTGGGGACTGCCCAGGAGCGGAGCGTGCCGTCCACTTCGAGGCGAAAGTCGTAGTGCAGGCTCGACGCGGCGTGCTTCTGGATGACGAATCGGGGATAACGCTTGAGACGATCGGCCACGGAGGATGGGCTTTACTGAGGAACCTCGATCGAAAGGAGAATCGCAGATGAAACTGAGCGCACGGAACCAACTCGGCGGGACGGTGTCGAGCATCAACCGGGGCGAGGCGATCGCCAACGTGACCATCGACGTCGGCGGCCAGCGGCTGGTCGCCTCGATCACGGTCGAGGCAGTGGAGGAGCTCGGGCTGGAAACCGGAAGCGAGGTCACGGCCGTGATCAAGGCCTCGGACGTGATCGTCGCCACCGTCTGAGCGACCAGGCGAAGGGCGCTTTGACGCCCGCTCCGAGGGGTATGAAATATGGCGATGGTCACGCTTCGCGTTCCCAGCGACCTCGCTTCCAGCGCCGGTCGCGCCACCCACGATGTGGCACTCGCGGCACTGCTGGGCGGCAACCTGTTCGGGCGCGTGGCCATGAATTCCGCCCTTGAGGACGTGAGCGACAAGGGGGAGCGGGGAAAGGTCCTCAACCGGGCCTGGCGCCGGTACGGGACGGTCAACTCCCTGGCCCTGGTCGGCCTGGTGGCCGGATGGCTTCCGGCACGGCTGAACGAGACCAGCGCCCGCTGGCTGAGCGAGCGGGAGCGCCGGCTCGCCGTGGCCAAGGACGTGGCCGTAGGAGCCGTGGTGGTCACTGGGTTGGCGACGGCGGCCGGGGGCGTTGCCTTCGCCCAGCAGGGCTCGAACGGCGCCGTGCCAATGGAGTCCGGCCACGACACCGCTCCGGAGGCGTCCGCACGGGTCACGCGGACCAAGCAAGTGGTCAACACCCTGGGGGCGCTCAATCTCCTGGCCGAGGTGTCGCTCGCGGTCATCAACGCCTCGCTCTCGCAGGTCGGTTTCCGCCGGCCGCCGGTGCGCCGCCTGCTCCGGCGCCGCTACTGATCCACCCAGCGGGTTTCGAGGCGGGCGATGAGTTTCGCCGCCCGGCGCCGTCATAAGGGGCAGAACCGAACCCAGGAAGGATCGACATGACCCAGGATCTTCCGTCCGTCGTCTCCGAGCGCGAATGGCAGGAGGCGCGCCACGTTCTGCTCATCCAGGAGAAGGCAGCGACTCGCGCCCTGGACGCACTCGCCGCGCTGCGGCGGCGACTCCCGATGGTGCAGATCGAGAAGCAGTACGAGTTCGAGGGACCGGAGGGCGACGCGAGCCTGGTCGACCTGTTCGACGGGCGCCGGCAGCTCATCGTCTACCACTTCATGTTCGCCCCCGGCGAGGAGCCATGCACGGGCTGTTCGTCCTTCACCGACAACGTCGGCCACCTGGCCCACCTCCACGCCCGCGATACCTCGTTCGCGCTGATCTCCCGAGCCCCCTACCGGGATCTCGCGCGGTTCAAGGAGCGGATGGGCTGGACGGTGCCGTGGTACTCCTCCTACGGCAGCGACTTCAACTACGACTTCGGCCTCAGCAGCGACAAGGGGGAGATGTTCGCTCTGAGCGTTTTCCTGCGCGACGAGGATGCGGTGTACCGCAGCTATGTCACCTCCTCCCGGGGCGTCGATCGGTTGCGCCTCGATTTCAGCCTTCTCGACCTCACTCCGCTTGGACGCCAGGAGGAGTGGGAGGACTCCCCGGAGGGTCGGCCGCAGACCCCGCCCTACGGATGGTGGCGAAAGCACGACGAGTACTGAACCGCCAAGAAATCGCCGCACATGAAAGAGTGCGGGCATGAACGGCGCAGAGGCCCTGCTTCGCACGCTGATCGGGGCGGGGGTGAGGACATGCTTCACCAATCCGGGCACCTCGGAGATGCACTTCGTTGCCGGCCTGGACTCGGTACCGGAGATGCGGGCTGTCCTGGCGCTGTTCGAAGGCGTGGCCACCGGCGCGGCCGACGGCTATGCCCGCATGTCCGATTTGCCGGGGGCGACCCTGCTGCATCTCGGCCCGGGCCTCGGAAACGGCCTCGCCAACCTGCACAACGCCCGGCGAGCCAAGGTTCCGATCATCAACATCGTCGGCGATCACGCCACCTACCACCGCCAGTACGACGCGCAGCTGCAGTCCGACATCGAGACTGTCGCGCGTAACGTCTCGGCTTGGGTCCGCACATCCGAGCGCACCGAGTCGCTCGCCGGCGATGCCGCCGAGGCGATCACCGCGGCGATCGGCCCACCCGGTCAGGTGGCGACGCTCATCCTGCCCGCCGATGTGTCGTGGGGAGATGGCGCCGAGCCGGTTCGCGTGGGCGAGCCAGCCCCGCCTCCGATGCCCTCCACCGAGGTCGTGGACGGTGTGGCGAAGGTGCTGCGCGGCGGTGGCCGCAGCGCTCTCCTGCTCGGGGGCAGGGCGCTGCGCGAGCCCGGACTGCTCGCGGCGGGTCGGATCGCTGCCGCCACCGGGGCGAAGCTGCTGGCCGAAGTCTTCCCGACTCGTCTGGAGCGAGGGGCGGGCTTACCCGCCCCCGAGCGCCTGGCCTACATTCCCGAACTGGCCTCGGTCCAGCTGTCCGGGCTCAGCCACCTGATCCTGGTCGACGCCAAGGCACCGGTCTCGTTCTTCGCTTATCCCGGTAAGGAGAGCTATCTGGTCCCCCGGGGATGCGAGGTGCACGAGCTGGCCGCCCCCAGCGACGACGCGGTCGGAGGACTCCAGGCGCTGGCGGAGGCTGTGGGCGGGAGCGGGGCTGAGCCCGAGCGCCAAGCGCCATCGCGACCGTCGGCACCCACCGGCGACCTGACTGCCGAGAAGGTCTGCCAAGCCATCGGCGCGGTCCTACCCGAAGGGGCGATCGTGTCCGACGAGGCGGTGACCTCAGGGGCTACCCTGCCCGCCGCCACGGCTGGAGGTCCCCGCCACGACTGGCTGACGCTCACGGGTGGAGCCATCGGCCAGGGCCTGCCGGTGGCGGTGGGCGCGGCGCTGGCCTGCCCGGATCGGCCCGTGTTCGCGCTTGAGGCCGAGGGATCGGCGATGTACACGATTCAGTCGCTGTGGACGATGGCGCGGGAGCAGCTCGACATCACCGTCGTCATCTTCAACAACCGTTCCTACGCGATCCTCAACATCGAGCTCGCTCGGGTCGGGGCCAAGGCTTCGGGGGAGAAGGCCAAGTCGCAGCTCGAGCTTGACCGCCCCGATGTCGACTTCGTCGCGCTCGGGCGCGGCTTCGGTGTTCCCTCCCAGCGCGTCGAAACCTGCGAGGCGCTGAGCGATGCGCTGCGCCAGGCGGTGGGCGAACCGGGACCCCATCTGATCGAGGTGGTGATCCCGACGATGTTCACTTCAGCCCAGCTGCGGGCGATGCCCTTCGCCCTGCGCGCGATTGAGAAGGCTCCTCGGCCGATCGCGGCAGCGCTGAAACGCCGGCTCTATCCCTGAGCGATCTGCATCGTGGTGGAGACGGGCGCTCCCCTGCTGAGCGTCTGATAGACGACGCAGTAGCGCTCGGTCAGACGCCTGAGCAGCGCGATCTGCTCCGCGTCGGCCTCGGTGTCGAGCTCGAAGCTCAGCCGGATCGTCCGGAAGCCCACCGGCGCGTCGCGGTCGACACCGAGCGTGCCGCGGAAGTCGAGCTCTCCCTCGGCTCTGACCGTCCCGTCGGCCACCGCGAGGCCGAGTGATGTCGCCACCGCCCGGAGGGTCACGCCCGCGCACGCGACGAGCGCCTCGAGCAGCATGTCGCCGCTGCACAGCAGCGTGCCATCGCCGCCCGTCGCCGGGTGCAGGCCGGCGTCCGCGATCGTCTTGGCCGTCCGCACCGAGCAGCTGACCCCCTCGCCCAGCGCGCCCTCGGCGGACAGCGTGACCACAGCTTCCTGCGGCTCGGCCCGGTAGCGCTCCTTGAGCGGGCCCTGGACAGCCTGAAGCTGATCCCGGTCCATGCCGGGATGTTAGGGGGTTGGTTCACTTGATTGACCAAGGTCTGCTGCGTACTCTTGAGATCGGGCATTGGGGATCGGCAAAGGAGATGGGAATGCCGCGGTATCTCATTGAAAGGCAGTTCAGTGTGGGCCCGGAGCAGATGAACTCGCTCGGGAAGCGGTCGCGGGAGATTGCGGAAGAGCGCTATCCCGGTATCACCTGGGAGCACAGCCACGTGGCGCTGGCCGAGGACGGTCTGGTGCAGACGTTCTGCGTCTATGAGGCGGATAACGAGGACGACCTGATCGGCCACTCGCGCGAACTGGGGTCACACGAGATCCTCCGCATCGCCGAGATCGTCGGCGACGTCACCCCCGACGACTTCCCCTCCTGATCGCGGCGCTCCGTCCGCGGCCGAGCTCGCCTCGGCTTCGGGGCGACGGGCTTGGAGGTGCATGTCGAACACGTGCTGGAGCGCGACCAGCGCGAGCGCCTGCTTGCGTGCGACCTCGCGACGCCGCACCGGATCGGGCCCGCACAGCTCGAGCGCCTCGCCGTAAAGGCGGGCCGCCTCCTCCTTGGCCCAGCCCCGCCCGGCCTGATCGGCGGCCTGGAGCAGATATTCGAGCGCGCGCTGTTCGTCCCCGGCCTCTCGCCAATGCCGGGCGAGCGCGCTGGCCGTGGCGCCCGCGCCTTTGGTCACCCGCTCGAGAAACTCGGCCACGACCGCGTGTAGTTCCTTTCGCCTGGCCCGCGGCAAGGTGGCGTAGGCGACGTCGCAAATGAGCCCGTGCTTGAACGTGAACTGCTCCTCACGCTCGATCCACGAAAGCGACTCACGGCGGATCAGGTCACGCGCCTCGAGTGAGTCGAGCGCATCCGACAGGACTACGCCGTTCGTCTGCATCCGCTCGAGCGTCCCTCGCCAGAAGACCTTTCCCACCACCGCGGCGTCCAGCAGGGTGGTCCGCTCGTCGTGAGGGAGTCCGTCGAGGCGGGCGGAGATGAGCTCCCGGATCGTGGTGGGAAGGGACTGGCCGGATGAGCTCGGACGTTCGATCGCGGCCGCCGCGAGCTCCTCGATGAACAGCGGATTGCCTTCCCCTGTCCGGGCGACCCCGGCTTCCTGGTCTCCGGCAGTCTGGCGGTGAAGCAGGCGTGACGCCAGCTCGGCGGCGTCCGCGGGGCTGAGTGCGTCGAGCGAGATCGTGGTCGCGCCTGGGAGCCCGCCACCCCAGGAAGGGCGCGTGACGAGCAGATCGGGCCGGGCGAGGCCAAGCCACATCACCGGGACGTCGCGCACGCGCGAGGCCAGTACTTCGAGCAGATCGAGCGTCCCGCTCTCAGCCCAGTGGATGTCTTCAAAGACCAGGACGGCCGGCCGCTCGCGCGCCAGGAGCTCGACGAACCGTCGCGCGGCCAAGAACAGGATCTGGCGTTCGGCGACCTCGCCTTCGGCGCGGAGCCCGATCAGCAACTCCAGCGAGGAAGTGATCTGTTCCGTCACTTCGGTGCGAGCAATCTCGGCCAGCGCGGACCGGAGTTTCTCCTGCGCGGTCGGCACCTCGTCGCTGGCGAAGATGTTCGCGAACTGCTTGACCTGTTGTGTGAACGGACCGTACGGAGTGCTCGAGCCATAGGGATGGGCCCGGCCGCGCAGGATGCGCACGCCCTGCTGTTCAAGCTGGCTCGTGAACTCGGCCGCGAGCCGGGTCTTGCCGATCCCGGCCTCGCCCAGCACCGTCACCAGGTGCGGACGCCGCTCGGCGAACACCCCTTCGAAGGTGCGGTGCAGGGTGGCTATCTCGTGGATCCGTCCCAGCATCGGCACGTTGCTGACCGCGCGCTCGCCCGGGCTGGCCTTCGCCGCCACGGCGCGCCAAGCCCGGACCGGCTCGCGCTTGCCCTTCACCACCAGCGGCTCGACCTCGCGGTAGACGATGAGGCCCCGCGTGGCCCGGTAGGTTTCTTCGCCGACGAGGACCCCGTTCGTGGGGGCCGCTCCCTGCATGCGCGATGCCGTGTTGATGACGTCGCCAGCGACCATCCCCTCGTGCAACTCGGTCTGGCTCAACGAGACGATCACCTCGCCCGTGTTCACCGCGACGCGCACCTCGAGGTCAAGCGAGGGATCGGCGGCGTTCATGTCCGCGACCGCGCCGCAGATCGCCAGCGCAGCCCGCACGGCACGCTCGGGATCGTCCCCGTGAGCGATCGGTGCCCCGAAGATCGCCACCACGGCGTCGCCGATGAACTTCTCGACCGTCCCCCCGAAGGTTTCGATCTCCCCTCGAAGCCGCGCGTAATAGCCACTGAGAATCGCCCGCACGTCCTCGGGGTCAAGACGCTCTGAGCGCGCCGTGAAGCCCGCCATGTCCGCGAACACGACGGTGACGATTCGTCGCTCCTCGTGCTGGCTGGCCGCGGCGGCTGGGAGGGGTGCGCCGCAGCCGTTGCAGAACCGAGCCCCGTCGGGGTTCTCCTGTCCGCAGGCCAGGCACCTGATCATGGTCGGCTAAGCCTACGACTCGGGTGCAACGGATGACCGTACGCGCGTGACTATGAGGGCATTGCGGACCGCTCCGGGCGACGGGCGGTCCGGGAGCACCTGCGCGACTACGACTGGGGCGAAACTGGCCCCGATGGGCCCGTGCTGGAGGGCGCCGCGATCGGCGGTGGAGTCAGCAGGGCGGCATCGTCAGGGTTGAGGAAGTCCATGACCGGTGCGGCGTTGGCGTCGCGGTTGGTCAGCGCGGGCAGGTTCCACTTGTGCTCGATCGTCGCCAGGACCGAGGTGTGGTCGTGGACGACGTCGGTGACGCCGCCCGGCTTCGAGTAGGGCGAGACGACGATGGCCGGAACGCGCGGGCCGTAGATGTCGTAGCCGCCCGGGGGGTCGCCCGGCTGAGAGCTTCGGCGCGATGTCGTCGGGCGGGATCGCGGCGGGGGCGGGACGTGGTCGTAGTAGCCGCCGTGCTCGTCGTAGGTGTAGATCAGCAGCGTGCGCGCCCATGCGGGGAGCTCAGCACCGCCTCGACGACCTTGTGTGCCCACGCCTCGCCGTAGTACATGTTCTCGGGGTCCTCCTCGGTCTCGGACGGAGGCCCCGAGGGCGGCACCGAGCAGCTTGAGCGGCTCCTTGACGACCGCCGGCAGCGCGCTGAATGGCGAGGCGATCGCCGAGAGCACGCCCGATCGCCGGGATCGACGAAGCTGACCGCCGGCAGTGTACCCGCCTGGCAGTCGTCGAAGAACTTGCTCGATCCGGTGGTGATGGTCGAGGTGCTTGAGGACGATGGTCGGGATCACCGCCGTCATCGGCACGTCGGTGAAGTAGTCGCTCCAGCTGATGTGCTGGTGCGAGAGCCGGTCGAAGATCGTGCCGTGGGGCGGGGCCGGGTCGAGCAGCGCTCCGAGGTCGGTCACGGTCCCGCCATAGGCCGTGCCGGCGAGCAGGAAGCGCCGGTTGGGGTAGGTCGGTCCGGGGACCGAGCAGAACCAGCGGTTGGCCAGCGTGAAGGTGTTCGCGAGCGAGTAGGCGAACGGCAGCAGCTCGGCGGTGTAGTAGCCCATCGGCTCGGGGTTGCCCGACGCCGACCGCACGAACCCGTCCATCGCGCCGCCGTCGATCTGCTCGTGGGTGGCCCTCCAGCTCTGCGTGACGTGCGTGGCCTGGGCGGTGCTCGTCAGCGGGAACGCCGTCACCGCGACGGCGCGTCGGCGCCCGGGTTCGAGTTGGTCGCGTTGCCCTCCGCATCGAACGTCAGCCCATCGACGTCGGGACGCGATGCGCGCGAGCGCGCCGAGCAGGTTGTCGAAGGAGTGGTTCTCCATCATCACCACCACGACGTGGTCAAAGGGCATCTCCTCGTTGACCGCGCCGACCGGCCGATCGGGGAAGGGCAGGCTGCCGGCCGTTCGGGTCCGAGGCGGCGATGGGTCGTCCTGGGTCATGGCGGCGCCACTCTAAGCGGGCCAACCGCCCCATCGCAACCTGACCCAAGGTGACTATTTGTGCACCAATCCTGACCAAGGCGCATCTTGACACTTACTCCAAGACGGGGTTAGCGTCGAGTCAGGGCACTTAATTACTTTGGGGGTGGGTCGTGACTCCAGGCGATCAGATATCGCCCGATCAGGACGTAGCGGGGCAGGTCGTCGCGGCCGTGAGCAACACGCTCGTTCGTCGCGGTTATCTCACCACCGAGTGGTGGACGACAATCATCGCGGGAGCGCTCTCCACCGTCCTGGCGCTGGTTCATGTCAGCTCGTCGAACGCCACCCACGTGGCCGCCGTACTCGCGCCCGCCGTGCTGGCCGCGTTGTACGGGGTTGCGCGCAACATGCACAAGTCCGCCCTGGCTTCGGTCCTGGGCGATCTGGTTCCGCAAGCGGCGGGGACGCACGCGCCCCCGGCTGGCGGCCCGGCGCCAGGCGCGCCCGCGCCGGGCGCTCCGGCGGCCACCGGGACCCGGCGCTCCTGCGGTGCCAAGCGCTCCGGCCGCGCCAGGAGCTCCGACCGGCGCCGGCACGCAGACCGACCCGGATTTCGCCTTCGAGGGGATCCCGCCGATCCAGGACGACCCGGAGGAGCCTTAGTCATGGCGAACCAGCTCGGCCCGCTAGCGCAGCTTCCCGGTACCTGGACCGGCCACGGCTTCAACACGATCTGGCGCCCACACCATCCCTCGAGCCCTCAGGACCGCTTCCTCGAGCTCAACCTGACGACAGAGAAGCTCGTGTTCACCAAGATCAACGGCGCCATCCCGAACCGAGGACTGCTGATGCACGACATCAACATGTTCGGGATCACCTACATGCAGCAGATCTCTGAGACGAGCAGCGGGACCGGACTGCACATCGAGCCGGGAATCTGGGCCAATATTCCGCCGACCAGCGACCCGCACGAGCCCTCCACGGTGGTTCGCATGGCGTCGATCCCTCACGGCACATCGGTGCTCGCGCAGGGAACAACCCAGTTCCTCGGGGGCGGGCCGCCGAACATCCCGGCCAACAACATCATTCCCTTCTTCATCGGGAGCCCGCCGCCGGCCAATTCGGATTTCCCGAGCGGGGAGGCCGAGTTTCCCGAACTCAACCTGTCGATCCCGAGCTCGTTCAGGCATGCCTCGCCGGGGGTGACCCAGCAGATGGTCCGCAATCCGAACAGCGTGCTCGAGTCAGAGATTCAGGGCAAGCCGATGAAGAACAGGACGTTCATCCAAATCTCGACGAAGCATCACCCGGTTTCGCTCGGCGGGGGCACCGCGAACACAGCCTTTCTGGCCGGTGGAAATGCCAGGGCGGTGGAAGTCGACGCGACCTTCTGGATCGAGACCCTTCCAGGCGGCTCGGGCCATCCGGACATCCTCCAGCTCCAGTACACGCAGCTGGTTCAGCTCGATTTCAACGGGCTCAGCTGGCCCCACGTCTCGGTGGCCACGCTGCGCAAGCAGTAGTCCGTCTGCGCCCCGACGCTCAGAACGGCGTGCCAGCGGCGAGACCGAGGGCGCGCTGGCGCTCGAACGGGTAGGCGGCGTCCTTGAGCCACGGCCGGCCGATCCACAGATAAGCGTCGGCGTAGCTGGCGGCGATCTGTCGATGCCGCCGCGACAGCTTCCAGCGCCGCGATGACGTGTTGGTAGTGGGCGGGATTCCCAGCGTGGCACAGGAGTGGGAGTGCCGCGTCGGGCACACGGCGGGATTGATCCTGTCGCCGTGGTACTTGTAGAGCTCGAAGCCCGCCCCGTTCTCGGCCGTGTTGACCACGAAGTGCATGCCGGGGATGCCGGCTCGGGCCAGGCCGTGGACGACCGCGGCCCCGAAATCGAGCTCCTTCCCCGTGGTGTCGTAGTGGGTGTTGTTGAGCGCGAAGCCACGCGTGTAGGCGACACCCGCATTGCTGAGCAGCCACACTGCCTTGCTCACCGGCTCCCAGTCTCGGGCGCCACCGTCGATGTAGACCGTCGTGTAGGGAAGGGCGCTGAACACGCGCGCGGCATACGCGACCAGCTGCAGCGGGAGCAGCGAGCCGCCCGGAGCGCACGAGGCAAACGGCAGATCGGGCTGGAGGATGAGCGCCACGCGGGAATCCCCGATCCCCTGAGCGAAGTTGTTGATCCACGTCCGGTAGCTCGCCTGTTGGGCGGGGGTCGGCAGCTGCTTACAGGCTTGCCCCTCCCAGGGATCTAGCCGGAACACCGCAACCTGGGTGAGGACATCCGAGCGTCCGTGGGTCGAGTCCTGGATGTACCCCTGAGCCAGCTGGGCGGCCGTCGAGTCGGTGTCCCAGGATCCGAACCAGTGAGCGGTGGGACGCAGGGCGATCTTGGCCAGCAGCCTGCGGTCCCGGCCGTGGGCCGCCCGGTAGGCCGGATAGATCCCGTCAAGCGGACCCTTGTACACGCCCCACTTCATGCCGGCCAGCGGATTGGTTGCCGATGCGCCCGGGAGCCCGGCGTTGGCCACCCCTGCATGGGCGACCGGCGCCATGAACGTCGTCGAGATCACGGCAGCCATCACGGCCGCCCATACTCTTGGCCGCGCGACCGTCACCCTCGCCACTGCTACGGCTCGCTCCCGCGGCACCGGGCCAATGATAGGAGCGAAGGCGGACCGGTGGCGTCATACACTCGCGGCGGTGTCGTTGCACCTCTTCGCGGGTCTGCGCGTCCGGGACTTCCAAGCGGCGAAGCCTTGGTATGAGCAGTTGCTCGGGGAGCCGGCTTTCTTCCCCCACGCCACCGAGGCCGTGTGGACCCTGGCCCAGGAACGATCCGTGTACGTCGTGGAGGAGAGTCACGGCGCCGGTCACGGTGTGTTGACGGTGTTCGTCGACGATCTCGATGAGCACGTGGCCAGAATCGCTTCCCGCGGGCTCGAGCCCGAGAGGTGGGAGCGGTACGCCAACGGCGTGCGGAAGGCCGTCTACCTCGATCCCGACGGCAACGAGCTGGGGTTCGGCGGCGCCCTGAGCGAGGCCGACCGGTAGGGCTAAGCCTCGCCCTTGAGCGGGGGCGGTGCCCGGAGCCGCGGCCGGGGGGCGCAGATCGCTCTGCCGCTCGGCCCCCTGGACATCGCGGCGCGTCACCGCGAGGTAGGCCACGAGCCCGAAGATGAGCGCGGCCAGGACAAGCGCCACGGGCCCGTCGCCGAGGCCCAGGCCTCGTAGCGACGACGGCTTGCCAAGCCAGTCGGCGATCGAGGCACCAAGCGGCCGCGTGGCCACGTAGGCAAACCAGAAGCAGAAGATCGAGTTCCACCCCAACCAGCGATAGCCGACCGCCGGGACCGCGATCACGGCCGCGAACACGATCGCGGAGGCGAAGTAACCCAGGTTGAAGGTCACGGCGGTCAGGTCCCCGAGGGCAGTCCCCATCGCAAACGTCGCCACCACCGCAGCCCAGTAGAACATCTCTCGCCGGACCGTGTTGATCTCATGAAACGACAGCGTGCTCTCGGTCCGGTCCCAGGACACGAACACCGCCGCCAGCAAGATGCCGTAGAGCACGGTCGAGACGATGTAGGGCACCCCGAAGCGCACGTGCAGCACGTCCGCACACATGGTCCCGAATACGCCCACCGCGCACACGGCCAGCCAGTAGGTCCAGGCGATGTAGCGCCGGACCCAGAACTGCAGCGACAAGGCCAGGACGAACGCGCAGAACCCGAGCAGCACGGCGATCACCGGGTTCATCGCGTGGACGCTCCAGTCCGATGTCGATTCGCCCAGCGCCGTCGAGAGTGCCTTGATCACCCAGAAGAGCGCGGTGACTTCGGGCACCCTCAGGGCACCCCGGCGCGTCAGCGCCCCTGCGGTTCGTCGAGAGGTCACGTCGGACAGTGTGGCGGCCAATCTAAGGCCGCGATCAACCGGTTCCCGGCGTGCTCGAGCCCCCGACGGCGTCGGGGCGTACCGCTGGCCGGTGTCACATTGATGACCAACTGCCGGCCATGATCTGGATTTTGGTTTCGCCGCCCAGAGACGCGGTAGACCCCCGGGACGTGTCGCTGACGATGGAGTTTCTCTCCTATGGCGGCCCGCTGAAGCTCGCTCCGCCGCCCAAGACGCAGGTAGCCAACATCACCGCACAGGTCGTCCAGCAGGCCAAGGCCAGCTCGGGCTAGCTGGCATCATGGGCGCCTGACTGGGATCGTCAGGAGCGTCATGTTTGCAGTGCTGGTCGAAGTCGATGTTGCCGATGTCGATCCGGAGCAGGGGCTCATGGTCCTACGCGAACACATCGTGCCGGCGATCAAGGAGCTACCAGGATTCATCTCCGGCACCTGGCTGCCTGGCGGTCCTGACGGCAGGGGTCTTTCCCTCACGCTGTGGGAGACAGAAGGCGATGCCCAGTCCATGGCCGAACGCTTCGGGCCCGGAAGCAGTCCGACCGCCAGCGCATCGGTGGTCCGCTGCGAGGTCCGCGAGGTAGCAGCAACCGCGTGAGCGTCGGGCACGCCCTAGGAGGCGTTCCAGATCGCCTCGCAGATGGCTAGCGACTCGGGGTTGGCTTCGGCCGCGCCCTCCGCATGAAGTCGGGCCTTGTGCGCGTACCAATGGCCGTGGCACCACCCGTCTTTCCAGCGGGGCTCCAGGCACTCGTCAGCAGCGCAAATTTCGGCGAATGGTTCGGGCATCGTGATTGCGTCCTCGCCACGGTTCCCCGCCGGCAAACGCCGAGCGTTCAATACCAACGGAGACGGCCGGCGCCCAGGATGGCAGCGGCGTCAGACGGTGCGCACCGCCAGTCAGTGTTAGCGCTTCCGTTCCTTGCGCTTCGTGATGGGTGTGCCCCAAAGATCCGTTACTGGTTGGCGTTTCCATCGCGGTGACGCACGGGTGGTCTCTGGCGGCTGGGAGGGTGCGGGGTCCTCAGGCTCGCGGCCGGGAAGAGGCGGCGGATAAACGCCCAGCCGCTCGAGCTCAGCCACGGTGTCCTCTGCCCGCTCCCGATCATGATCGGTGACCTCCAGGGTCAGCTCTTCGAGCGGGAGTCCTTGATCCCGGCTTTTTTGGCGAACGTAGGTGAGGTGGGAAACCTCCGCTAAGCGCCTGACCAACTCGTCTCGGGAGATCGACAGCTCGGTGCTCCTCAGTCCGGTTCTCGAGGCTGGCGCAACCTTATCCGGCGAGCGCGCGTAGGACCGTGGACTAGTCGTGAAGAACCGGGGCGTAGGAGATCCCGACAATCGCTCCCTCCGGTGACTGCAATCTGGCCACCGTCTGGCCCCACGGCTCTTCACGCGGTGGATGCAGCAACTCGTAGCCTGCCTGCTCGAGCTCCCGCGCCGCCGGCCCGACCGCCGCCGCGCTTGCGACGTCGAACTCGATGCTGACCTGCGGGACCGGCCGTTCCGCCGGCCATCGGGCCGTCCCGAAGCACGCCTCGGCAGCCTGGAACAGCGGCCAGATTCCGAAGGACTTGCAGCCGCCTATCTGCTCGCTGTGGTGATAGCCGTCGCCGTCGCCCTCGAGCGGCAGCCCGAGGGTGCCGACGAACAACTTTCGACTGGCGGGAAGGTCGGGCGCGATCACCGCCACGCTGGAGAGGAACTCTATGTTCATGTCACTTCCTCCTTGCCGTGTGCTCGGGCGATCGAGGTGAACAGGATTGCCCGGACCGCCTGAAGGGACTCGGAGCAGGCACCTGGACGTAGAGGTTTATCGGGATGTGGCGGTCTTGCGCGTCATGATGCTGGAGCACCTGGGATGAGGCGGCCAGGCCGCACTGGCCCCGTTATCGCCGTGTTCGCTTGCCTGCTCTTGGGATGCGGGTCCAGCCACCAGCGTCGGCCCTCGACCGTCGCGGCGCCCGGAGCGGGTGAGGACGGGGTCCTGTCAGTCTCGGGACTTGGGATGTTCGTGGGGCGATGCCCGCGGGGCGCGCGCTCGTGGAACCTGCGATTTGTCGCCACCGGCGAGGCCACGGAGACGTTGTCCTACCGGGTCGGCACGGGCGCCAGTCGCACCGTCAACGTCGAACCGGCCGCCGCCATCGCGATCCACCTCGTTCCCGATGCGGCCAGAACCCACGAGCCAGCGGATCGATTCGTTCCTCCGGTTGGTCAGGGAAGGGGCGTAGCCACGGCCATGTCCGTCCCGACCACCACGCCGCTTCACGCCCAGATCTACCAGGCAACCGAGCCGCAGACCCTCCGGGCCGACGTCGACCTCGCCTTGTCTACAGTCGGCGGCGAGAGCGGCCAGTGCGCCCTCGTGGGCAGCACGGTCCACGCCAACACATACTTCAATGGGTTGTAGTGGGCGCCTTAGCGCCGCGGACGGGTGGCTACCCGAGCGCTCGCCAAGCATCCACCACCTGGTTGGCCATGTTCTGCTCGCCGGCGGCGTTCGGGTGCAGCGGGAACCCGACCGACGTCGGCACGATCCCGTTGACCCATGCCGTGCCGCTCGGCTGGCAGGCGTCGTGGCCGATGCTCGAGGTGAACGTGTCGACGTAGGTCGCACCGTTGGCCCCGGCCTCCTTGGCGATCTCCGAGTTCAGCAATGTCTCGAGCGAGTTGATGTATTTGATGTCACCTGAGGAGAGGGGCACGAGTGGCCAGCAGTTGGAGCCGTTCACCGGTAGCCCGTCCGGATAGCCGACGATCATCACCCGTGCCATTGGGGAGCGCGTCTGGATGCCCTGGAGCACGGCCGCAACCTTCGGGGCGGTGGCCTTGACGGCGGCCACGTTCGGGTCGCTGCCGCCCGACTCGTAGTGGTTCTTGCACGCGCTTCCGAACGGGTGGGTCAGATCGATCTCCGCGCAGGTCTCGACGACTCCGATCAGATCGGCGTCGTTGCCCCCGATCCCGACGGTGACTAGCGCGTCCCCCGTCGCCAGGCCGTTGAACTGCGGCGGGTTGGTGCCGCCGAACGGGACCGACTGCGACTGCGTCATGTTGGCCGTGGTCGCGCCAGCGCAGCTGACATCGGTGAACGAACTCGGGGCGAGCGTCCCAGCAACGTCCGATGGATAGTTGTGGGTGGACCTTCCACAGCCGATGGGCGAGCCGGTCGGCGTCGGCACCAAGGGCGCCGAGGTATACGAGTCACCGAGCGACACGTACGGGCCGATCGCCGCCTGGGCCGCTGCTGGGACGACCAAGAACGCCAGCGCGCACAGCCCCACCGCCGCTCTGATCGAGACTCGCCGCACCTGCTTGATCCACACACCCTGATCCAGCACTGCTCCTCCAATCCTTGTCCTGTCCATGTCCCCGACCCGGCAACCCTACCGCCGACGGAGCACCCGTGGGAAACGTGTTCGCGGAAGTCTGGTCGGAGCCGACGTAACCTTCGCGGAGCCGGGCTGATCCCGAGCCGGGCTGACCGATTACTTGGTGGCGGACGGCGTGCGCGCGGCAGGGTTCGGATACTGGGCGTCCATGCCCGCCCGAAGCTCGGCCGCGGTGTAGGTCCCCGGAAGGATTGGCGTGACCCGGTAAGCGAAGGAAGTGGGATCGGTCCAGAACACCGTGTAGACGGGGGAGCCCGTCGGGGTCATCTCGGTGAAGAGCGGATCGTCACCCCAGTCGATCACCCAGTCGCCACTCGGCAGCAGCCGTGCGCTCCCACAACAAGCCGACCACGGAGCTCTCGGGTCTGTCACCGAGGTGAGCAGGGTCGCCGTCTTCGCAGCCGGGTTGATCGAGTACTCGACCGCCCGAGGCCGGCGCCCACAGTTGCTGCCGTTGTCGTGCAGCGTGATCAAGGTCGCAGACAGGATTCGAGCGTCATGCTGGCCGCAGAACGTGCCACCGGCACTGAACACAGGATCGTTCAAGACCGTATAGCTCTCCGGATCCTGATTCCCGCCGATCTTCATGAAGATGTTCCCGGTGGCTGCGTTGATGCCATAGATCGCATCCAGGTACCTGAACGACACGAGCAGACTCCCGTTGTAATAGGACACCGAGTTCATGTGGTAGACGTCGTAGGCGCTACCGCTCGCCAGAATCGTCGAGTACCACTGCGGGTTGGTCTCCACCACCGGGTTGAGATGCGCAAACGCGTCCCAGGACCACAGGACCTTGTTCCCCGGCCCGATCACCTCGATCACCTGATCGAGGATGCTCGCGTTCGTCGGGAATCCACTTCCCCACGAGCTGAGATCCACACAGCATTTCTCCTCGAGGACTTCGAGCAGCACGCGACCTCCGCCGAGGAACTGCAGCTCGTGGAGATCGATCGGGCCGTCGGGGCTCGAGATCAACGCCTCTTGCTTTCCGGCCAGGGTGACCACCGGGACTTTTGCCAGGTGTGAAGTCCAGGCGACGTCGCCATGGCCGTCAGTGTTGGCAAAGGCCACATTCGGGGCGGTCGAGTGCCACCAGATCGGGACACCGTTGTCATCAAAGAACATGGCGTAGCCCTCGCTGGCATCGCTCCCACCGGGCAGCACCTGAGTGTTCGCCGTCAGGTAGAACTGGGACTGCGGGGTCCCGGTGACGGTTGAGGTGAAGTCCGGGAAGTCGGAGGGCAGACAGCGCATGTACCACGTGCCCGTCGTCGTCGAGCCGCTCGTCTCGACGATCGTGAACTCCTGCCCCGTCGTCACGTTGGCCGTGGCCGTGAACGTCCCGGTCTGCGGCGTCTGGTTGTCGACCGAGACGTCGTCCCCCGGATCCGTGGTCACGTTGACCGAGACCCCCCCGGTGCTCGGGCAACCCCTGATCACATAGTCGCTGACCGAGCTCGAAAACGACGGATAGTTCGACGGCGTCGTGCTGACGGTCAGCGCGCTAGCGCTCGCAATCGAGGCGTTCCCGGCCACGACCACCACGAACGCGAGCAAGATCGATCGCCGGACACCAAACGCGCCCACGATAAATCCCCGCAATCCCACAATGACGACCTTCCCCAGACTTGGCCTAGCACGCCCGCGCTGCCGGCTGGATACCGGACACGCCTAACTTAAGACAAAGGTGGCAAATGTCAAGCCCACTGACGTAGCTACGTCAGATGCTGCGGCTTGGTGCCATGCAAGCGCTCGCGAATCTCCTGCCAGAGCTGCCGGTAGGCCTTCGCCGCGCGTCCGCGAGGCGAGAACTCTTCCAGCACCATCCGTTGAGATCCCATCCGCTCGACGTCTGCCGCGAAAGGGACAGCCGTGCGGAGCATCTCTGGATGCTGACTGGCCATCTGCTGCATCACCTCGCGGTGCATTCGTTTGCGTGCATCGGCCATCGAAAAGAACGTGAGCAGCCGGGTGTCGTCGTCGGCCACCCGAGCGATCTGCTCGAACGTGCGCGCTGAAAGAGTGGCCGGGATGAGCGGGATGAGTAGCGCGTCGACGGCCTGAAAAACGCTTTCCGAGACCACCGAGATGCTCGGCGGACAGTCGAGCATCACGTAGTCGTAGTCGTCTCGCAACGGAGCCAGGACGCGCGAGAGCCGCCGCGTCGGCCGTTTCGTCGCGTCCAGTACCAGGTCCATGTGGCGGTAGGAAAAGTCAGCCGGAAGGAGGTCAAGACGGTCGTAGTCGGTGCCCTTGATGTGTCGGTCAGCAGTGCTGCGCCCGCGCACGAGCTTGCGCGCCCCGCCCTTGACCTTGGGCTTGATCCGGAACAGGTACGTGCTCGCCCCCTGGGGGTCGAGATCCCACAGCAGCGTGCGAGCCCCCTCGCTCGCCGCCAGGTAGGCAAGATTGACCGCCGCCGAGGTCTTACCCACGCCGCCCTTGAGGTTGTACGTCGCCAACACGTGGGTCACGTGAAGACGTCCCGCACTAGCAGCCGTTGCTGGGGCGAGGCGAAGTCGGCAAACCGGGCGGCGAATTCAGCGCGCGCCTGGGCCTGCTGGTCATCGAGACGCTCCACGAGCTGTCCCATGGCCATCAGTCCCGAAACCGCGGCCGAGCGCGACCGCACTTCTTCCCCAAGCGAGTGAACGAGATCCGCCTGGACTTGACGGTCCTGAAAACGCCCGAGGCTGTCCTGCAGCGCCTTCAGCGCCCGCACCATCGGCTTGACCAGTTCCGGCGGATACAGGCTGCTGAAGAATTCGAGGAGATAGCGGAGCTCCTTTCCCTGCTTGCGCAGCTCATGCAGCGCCGTCGGCGGGCTGTCGCCGTCGATGTCGTCGCCAGCCTTCACCATCGAACCGTAGGCCCGCTTGATCTGGCCACCAGCGACCTCCGAGAGCGGACGGACTGCATCGGTCCCAGGGTTCATGGCCACGTCGGCCAGCAGCTCCGCCCACCCGCTCAACGCGGCCTGCGCCCTACTCGACCTGAGGGCGCTAACCAGCCGTCGACGTTCTCGACTGCGGCGCTCTCTGAGCACCTTCAACAGCACGCCCAGTCCCTCCCGTTGTCGTTCGGGAAGCGTCGAGCCGAATGCCTCGAACTCCAGCAGGTACACGTCGAGGTCCCGCGAGGCTCCAGTCACTTGTTGCAGCCAGCGGAACTCCGCCCGAAATTGCGCCAGCGGCTCGGCGGGAAATGAGTCGCGCAACCCCCGTTGTAGAGCGCGTGTGCGCCTCACGGCCACCCGTAGGTCGTGCAAGAACTCACTATCGCTGCCGGCCAGCGCCCCCGGCATGTTGACCTCGATCACCTCGAGCAAGCGCTCACCGATCTTCGTCGCGACGGTCGCCATCGGCTCGTCCCCTCGTAGCGCGATGTCGATGTCCGAGCTGACCCCGCCCGGAGTGTGACCGCACCGCACGGCCGCTTCATCCTTGAGCGACACCTCGGCCGCGACGAGTCCGAGTCGCTTGGCCAGCAACCGCCGGACTTCGTTCTGAGCCTTGTCGTAACCCCTGATGCCAGTCACCACCAGGCGCGGTGCGAGCTGCCCGCCGGTCACGCCGACCAGCGCCGGCTCCTCGAGCACCAGCCGGGCGACCATCTTGCGTCGCCGATCCAGCACCCGCAGCGGTCGTCGCCGGACACGCACGTGGGCCAGACGGCAAACCGAGCGCACGTCCGTTACCCGCTGCAAGGCCACCCGCAGCCGACCGTCCGGAAGCGCCGCCGCCAGCATCTCGTCCGGCGCCGCCGGCCAGTCCAATCCGGCGATCTCGCTGCCACTGCCGTTGCCCAGCGCGAACCGTCCATCGGAATACACAAGCCACATCCCCGCTCGGTGCAGCCGGCCGTCGAACGTGTCGTAGAAGATCCGCTCCCCGGCTTCAGCCGGCTCCGCGCGGAGGCCAAACGACGAAGCCAAAGCTTCTGCCAGCCCCTCGACGCCCAGCTCTCGGGGAACCACGTACTGAATAGCCTCTTGGCTCATAGCGACCACGAGTTTTGCACCCAGCCACGACGTTTCTTCGTAGTCCGCGCGCCCGGGACCCCTTCAAATCGTGAGCGGCGATCGCTCCCAAAGCTGGTAGGACTGGGAGCCATTCTGTGCCACGGCCCCTCGACAGTGATGGCGATCGCTAACGCCTACCCAGTACGCGATGATCGGCTTCGCCTGACCGGGCTCGCCTGATGCCGTCTCCGTGGCCGACAACATCGCCCACCGCCACGCACCGCGCCAGCATCGCCGACGCCGCGCGGCGCGTCTATTGGCTTGACCGGCTTCCGGCTCGTGACCCGCATCCCCCACTGACCCAGACCGTCGACGCCGACCTCTGCATCGTCGGCGGTGGGTTCACCGGGCTGTGGGCGGCGCTTCATGCCAAGGCCGACGACCCCGGACGTGACGTGATCCTAGTCGAAGGTCGACGAGTGGGGTCCGGCGCATCGGGACGCAACGGCGGCTTCTGCGTGAACTCCCTGACCCACGGCCTCGAGAACGGATTGGACCGCTTCGAGGACGAGATCCAACTGCTTGAACGCCTCGGCCGAGAGAACTTCCGAGCGCTGCAAGCCGACATCAGCCGCCACCGCATCGCCTGTGATCTGGAGCTCACCGGGGAGCTGACGCCCGCAATCGCCGCCTACCAAGAAGACTGGCCCCGCGTTGGCAAGGCGCTCTACGAGCGGTTCGGGTACGAGGTGGAGGTGTTCGACGCCGCGGCGATGCGGGCTGAGGTCAACTCGCCGTTGTTCCGCGGCGGGCTCTGGGTCAAGGACGGCGGCGGCATCGTCGATCCCGCCAAGCTCGCCGAGGGTCTGTTGGGAGCGGCGATCGCCGCCGGCGTCCGCGTTCACGAGCAATCCCCGGCCCGCTCACTGAGTGATGGACCAGCCGGCACTGTGATTGTGAGCTGCACACATGGTCGCGTCCGCGCGCGACGAGTCGTGCTCGCGACGAGCGCGTTCCCGCCGTTGCTACGCGCCATCCGGCGTTACATCGCCCCTGTGTACGACTACGCGCTCATGTCCGAACCGCTGACCCCCGAGCAGCGCGACGAGATCGGGTGGCGTCGACGGCAGGGGATCGGCGATGGCGGCAACCAATTCCACTACTACCGGTTGACCGCCGATGACCGCGTTCTTTGGGGCGGCTTCGACGCGGTTTACCGCTTCGGCGGTCCCGTTGACGACTCCCTTGACGACCACCAGCCGACATTCGAGCGGCTTGCCCAGAACTTCTTCACCACCTTCCCCCAACTGGAAGGCCTGCGCTTCAGTCATCGATGGGGTGGTGCGATCGACACATGCAGCCGCTTCTCGGCGTTCTTCGGCACCGCCCGCGGCGGACGTGTCGCCTATGCCACGGGCTACACCGGGCTCGGAGTCGCCGCCGCCCGATTTGGAGCTCGCGTCGCGCTTGACCTCGTAGACGGCCGTGATACCGAGGCCACCCGCAGTCGCTATGTGCGCAGCAAGCCGGTCCCGTTTCCGCCCGAGCCGCTGCGCACCGCCGTCATCCAGCTCACCAGAAACCGCCTGAAAGCTGCCGATCGCAACGACGGCCGTCGCGGGCTGTGGCTCCGGACGCTCGACCGGCTCGGATTGGGCTTTGACAGCTGAAGGGCGGCCCCGGTGTTCCAGGCTGATGGCGTTGGGTCGGCCGACGCCCGGAGCGCGAGGCGGAAGCCAGGTGGCTTAGTCCGGGCTGCTCACGCGGGAAGCCATGCGTACTGGATATCCGGAGCACGCTCCTCGTTGCTGCTGCCGCTAGTCCGCTCAACTTCTGGAACCCGTGACGCAGGTAGAAGCGTTGTGCGCCCTGATTCGAGACGAACGTCCAGAGCCGGAGCCCGTCTGGGCGTTCGCGCTTGGCCACGGAGATCAACAGCGCGCCGATCCCAGCCCGCGTTAGGTCCGGATCCACGTACAGCTGCTCGATCCAGTCGTCCTTGAGCACCAGCATCCCGACAAGGGAGCTCGGTGCCTGCTCAGCCAACCAGCACTCGCATTCGGGGATCACGAAATCCGCCAACCAGACCCCGACCTCCTCATCGTCGTGGATCGGCGGCGGAATGGTCCCGGCGGCGGCGCCCGCACGACGCGCTCGCAGGTACAGCTCCGTCACAGCCTGAGCATCAGGCGACGAAGCACGCCGGATGATCACGTGTATCTGCCGAGCGTCTCAGCTCGCTTAACCCAGACTGCACGCGCCCGGACGACCTCCCGGTCCTGCACCCGCAGGGCGCAGTCAGCGAAGGACAGGGTCGAGCCGACGCGCTCGACGCGGGTGCGTGATTCGACCCAGTCGCCCGGCATCACCGGCTTGAGGAAGTCGACCGTCAAGCTCACAGTCGCGCGATCGCGTCCATCGTCGGCGTCGGTCTCGATCGCGCGCCCGAGCGCGAAGTCGGCGAACGACGTCAGAACTCCACCCTGCACTGTGCCGCGGTGGTTGGTGTGGCGCTCCTGCATGAGCAGCGCGAGGATGAGCTCGTCGCTGCCCTCGAGCACCTGGATCGGGCCGAGGCTCTCGAGGAACGGGCCCTGGTCTGGGAACGGAGCGAAGCCGGCGGGGATCTCCATGACTTGGCGTTATACCCACCGGCCGTCGGCGAACCCCGTTTGGCCGTTGGGTGAGCGCCACCGAGGTTCGCGACGCTGGCCCGCTGCGGAAGTGAGAGGTAGCTCGCCTGTCCGGGGCGGCGACAGCGGGCGCTCGGCAAACCTCGACTGCCGCTTCCCGGACTGCAAAGGTGGGCGACACGCTCACTCTGACCGGTAATGGCGGCGAGTCGATGGCAGTGACCGTCGATGGCGTCATGGACCCGCTGCAGGTCGGGCCAGACGACCAGGCCGACTCAGGTCAGCGGTTCGTTGGTATCCAGATCACCCTCAAGAACATCGGGTCCGTCGCCCTACTCAGACTCGCCATCCAACGGCGCTACCCTGCGCTCCAACACTGACGAGCAGGCCCAAGGGGAAATCGTGACCGGCGGACTGTGCGGTAATGATTTCCAGTCGTCGGCAAACATCGCGCCCGGTGACAGCGAGCAAGGCCCGCATCCCGTTCGAGATGCCGAACGGGCAGAACTCCCAGCCAGCTTCCAGTTCACGCTCGACTCTGGGTTCGCGAATCAAACTGGACAGTGGTCACTACGAGGCGCGACGGCGAGTGCTCCGACCCTATCGACCGCTGCGACGAGCACCGTCACAGACACCACCACGTCGCAGGCGAGCACTACAAGCACCCAGTGCTATGAAGGCCCGTGCACGCTAACGAGCATGGCCAATCAATGCTCGCATGGCCTCGCCACCACCGAATCCGTCTCATGTGGCCTGGCCAGCAACGTCTTCTATGAATACTTCGAGGCCACGCAGAACGGCGGGGACACGGCCGCACTATCGGCGTGGAGCCCGGCGACCAAGCAGTACTACAGCGCAGATTGCAGTTCCGGCGACGGCCTGATCGACTGTTCGATCAGCCGAACGACCGACCCCAATGCCGAG